>NZ_AP023055.1:0-1200000 GCF_019703835.1 Thaumasiovibrio subtropicus
GAATAACTCACCTCAAACAATGTTACCCTCATTGTACAGCATACTAAGCCTCATACAATGTTTTGCTGTACACTTATTAAATTCCGTTCAAATAACCAACAAGCATCACATTTCCAATTGGGTGTACAAATATTCACCAATCAAGTAACAACGCTGCGATACATTTTACTTATCATCACAAAGATGAACTCATTAGATTTAAAATAGTACAACGTCACTTTTTTACAATGTAAATCATATTTCATCGGAAGCATGAAAAATAGCACTGAAACTACGGCCAATGTCATTCCAATTAAATTCGAGTTCAGCAGACTGATCGCTGCAATCTTATTCGCTACTAATGGATTTTGCGTTGTACGGAAACAAAGAAGAGAAATTCATCAAGCGTCATCCAAGATGAATGTGACCGGAAGCATGAAAAAGTATTCACCACTTACGGAGAATGCATATTCAATTTTACTGAAATGTGTTGTTTGAGGTCTGACACTGCGTTTTTTGAGCCATGGCTATGATCTGAGACGTTATGGCGTGATTCTGTGGTAAGCCTTGATCATCCTTTCGTGACTATAACTTGATCATCGTTCCTACTACCGAAGGGAAATCATGGAAAAATGATCAAGGAAGCGTTGCGATACCACTACTATCAACTTGATCATGCTTTCGGTGCTATTTTTCACGCAATTTATACACTCAAAAGCGGCACCCTGTGGATAAGCATGTGAATGAGTGTTGAATACAGCTTGATCATACTTCCTAAACACACTTGATCACTTGTTCGAAACGACAATGATCATTGTTTCGAGAGCGTAATGATCATCTTTCCCTGTATCTCATGATCACACTTTCGAAAGGTTTTTGATCATGCTTTCGAAAACGTGCATATTTTAAGTTCGTAAAAACAAACACATAGAGACTTATCCACTGCCAGATCAATTGATCACTTTAAACATTAAGATCAAAATTAAACAATAAGATCAGTTAGATAAAAACAGCAAAAGATCTTTTCTTTTTAATTGATCTATTAATCTTCGGAAATATGGCGGAATTACGAAGATTTGCAAATGGAAAGCCCACTCGATACTAAAATTCTTATACCCCTTCCACGTACACACAAAGATGGGCACCTTTTCCAAATTCCACCAGCATTGATTGATTGGCTTCCGCAGTATCAGCATTTTAAAGGCGTGACGAAAAGCATTATCGAGCTACTGAACCTCATTTCTTTGCGAGGTTTGTCGTCACCAGACGGCATTGTTTCCACAACAGAACTCGTTGAAGCGACCGAAGGACAGCTCACGCGAGCAGCCATTCAACAACGCTTGCGAGCAGCCGTCAATATCGGTCTCTTCAAACAACAAGGTGTGAAATTTGAAGAAGGATTAGCAGGCAAAACCATGCTGCATCACTTTGTTAATCCAACGCAGTTGGTCTCGCAGCTTGGTTCTCATGTACTCAATTCCGAACAACATCAGCAAAAGCAAAAACAAAAAAAATCAAAGGCGTTAGCACAAACGCAGGTTAATCGCCGTCTGCTTAACGAGCACGGCCTAGGTATACCGCCGACAATGCCTGATGAAGCTGATCAATTCGTGGTGTCACCGACAAGCTGGGCTGGGATCATTGATCAAGCGCTCGCGCCACCGAGAACACGTAAGAGCTATCAAAAATCGATGGTCGCTATCTCCGGAACCAAGGCGATCATCGAAACACGATCGTCAAAGTCGATCATGACGGTCGATGATCTTATGACGCTCTTTGCACTGTTTACCCTAACCGTTCAATATCATGAGCATCATATTTCAGAATATGAGTTACAGAACAAAAGGTTAGACAATAAAACGCCCGTTTACATTACGGATGTTTTAGCATTACGAGGCAAAAAAGACAGCGGTCCAGCACGAGATTCAATACGTGAAAGTATCGATCGTATCGAGTTTACGGATTTCCAATTGCATGAATTGACGGGGCGTTGGCTAAGTGAAAACATGCCGGAAGGATTTAAGTCGGATCGATTTCGATTTGTTGCGAGAACCATCACGGCTTCTGAGGAAGCCCCGAGAGAAGGCGAAGATGGATCCATAAAGATCAAGCCAAATCTCTACATTCTGGTCTGGGAGCCTTCTTTTTTCGAAGAGCTTCTGACGCGCGATTATTTCTTTTTGTTCCCGCCAGAAATTCTGCGTCAACATACCATGATCTTCCAACTCTATACCTTTTTCCGGAGTCGTATGTCTCGTCGACTGAATGATTCCATGCTTTTAAGTGAGCTAAATCAAAAGCTTGCGAGGAATATTGAGTGGCGGCGCTTCAGTGTGGATATGGTACGTGAGTTAAGAAAGCTCGCGGAGCACCAAGTCAAAGAGGGTGTCTTTACCGTGAACCTTTGGGGGTATCACTTAACCATATTGCCTGATGAAGACGATAAGAAGTACCCAGATTTTCGGATTGATATCAAGTGCGATCCTGATGAGGTGATTCGCTATTGCCGAGCAAAAACGACCAATCAAGGGAAACGCACCCTTGCCCCTACGCTACCAAACCCGCTTCGCAACGAAATATTGCCAAAGCAGCAGCTTGATCAACTTTCCGAGATCATTGATGGTGAGTTCGAGCCAATTCAACGCAAAGCGAAGCGAACACCGGGCCGACTTGGGCGTCGTGTGAAGCTCCGTAAACACCTTGTCGAGATCAACGCTGACGAGTTGACGATAGTGCTCTCTAAATATACCTCTGAAGAGGCCCTCAAACGCTCTATAACCGCGTTAGCGGCTTTAACTGGGCATGGGGTAGCAGCAATCACTGAAGAGTGTCAGGGCTATTTAGAGAAGCTCGATTGGCTACGCGTAGGGGAAACCAAACTTAGCTACGAGTTATTAAGTCAGGTTGTCGAAACCTATAACAAGCAAAGCGAACAACGGCATTTGTCGATAGAACGTCTGATCTCCGGTTTAGCGGTAAGGCGCAAGGTCTCTAAGTTGATCTTGGAAGGGCATTACAATCAGCAAGTGATGAATGCCCTTGATGAGATCGCCACCTGATCACGAAACGATGATCAAGGAAAACCCCATGCGTTGGCGTGGGGTTTTTTTATTGCCGCAGTTTCATCGTTTGTGTTGTGTATGAGTATGCTTTTTATTGATGAACACGTTAAGCTAATGTGAGTTCAATACAATCGCTAAAGGATTGATCTCTTGATGTACAGGGAAAAGAAGCATTCACGCGCCATGATCATCGTTCTAGGCGCCTTGATCACGTTTCCGGGATGGGCTCGTGACTCTGTTGGATTGGTACTCAGTGGGGGAGGGGCGAAAGGCGCAGCGCATATTGGCGTGCTTGAGGTGCTTGAAGAAAATCGCATTCCCGTCGACGTGATTACAGGCACAAGTATGGGCGCGTACGTGGCTGGGATGTATGCGATGGGGTTATCTGCCGAAGAGGTGAAGCGTCGCACTTTCTCGATCAATTGGACCCAAGGTTACAACGATCAAGTTGGGAGGGAAGCGATCTCTTTGCGCAGAAAGTCACAAAGTGATCGTTATCAGCTTCGTACCGAGATTGGCATTGATCTCAATGGTGAACACAAAATTCCTTCGAGTGCGTTTCAAGGCCATGCAATGGCACGCATTTTACGCGAAATGACGCAAAATCTACCTGCCTTATCGAGTTTTGATCAGCTCGCGATTCCTTATCGCAGTGTGGCGACCGATATCGAATCCGTGACTCCTTTCGTGCTTAAAGAAGGGAATTTGGCATTAGCAATGCAAGCATCGATGACGGTGCCGGGCGCGTTAAAGCCTGTTGAACTGGAAAACCGCGTGCTGGTAGATGGTGGTATCGTCAATAACATGCCCGTCGATCAAGCCCAGTTGCTCGGCGCTGAACATATCGTTGCCGTCGACTTGCGGGATGCCCTTTATAATCGCGAAGAGTTGCAATCTGGTTTCAACATTGCGGGTCAATTGATTACTCACATGACCAATATGGGGAGTGATACTCAGGTCGCCTTGATGTCGCCGTCTGATGTTTATATAAAGCCGGATGTCAGCCATATGACGGCGGTGGATTTTGATCAGATGACATCAGCGTATGCTGCAGGTCGCGAAGCCACTGAAGCGATGTTGCCTCGGCTCTTAGCATGGCAACTCTCTGAAGAGGATTACACCGCATACCAGAAGAATAAACTCGATCGTCGTAGCCAGCTTTTCGCGAATAGTGCTTTTTATATCGACAAGATCGAGATCGTGAACAACACCAGCCGTTCTGATCAAGCCATCGCGTCTTTGCTCGATCTTCAAGGTGGCGATGTGCTGTCAACTGACGCTATTGAAGCCGCACTCGATCGTCTTTATGCCCAAGAAATTTTTGATCGGATCACCTATACAATCGAGCAGAATGAAGGCGAGAATCGTCTAGTCGTTGATGTGAATGAAAAACATTGGGGACCGGGCTATTTAAACTTTAAGCTCGCCATTGAGGACGATTATGCCAGTCGCTCTGAGTTTTCGATTGGCGCTCAATATCTCTACACAAATCTTACTGACAAAGGCGGTGAGTGGTTAACCGAGGCTGACCTTGGTAGTTGGAAGCGCTTTTCAACCGAAGTGTATTTACCTTTAGATTATGAGCAGCGATATTTCACCGCTGCGGGGCTCAGTTGGCATAATGAATTTCGTCGCTTTGGACAAGTTGATCCGACCCAATTGGCAATCGATATCCCTTCGTCCGCACTCATTTATGATACCGAGTACAGTGAATGGCGCAGTTTTGCAGAGTTAGGATGGAACTTTAGTCCGAGTATTCAAATGACGCTCGGTGTGGAAGGGAACACCGGTAACTACGACGTGTTGAATGTTGCGTTTAGTCAGGATGTCTCCCACTGGGGAGGGTACGCCACGTTTTTGGCGGATACTTTAGACAATCGCTTTTTCCCAAAAGAAGGGGTTTATGCTGCGGTGAAGTTAGGGCGAAGCCAGATCCATTCTGATATCGGTGACGCTAAGAGCAAGCACTATGCCTTTTATTACGACACTGAATGGATTAAACCCTTTACTGCTGGTCGTCACTCATGGGTTGCTGGACTCACCTTTGGAGGCTCGGAGTCTGATGAACCGCTACCTGTGCATGTGAAAGACCTCGGTGGTTTGTTTAACCTGTCTGGCTATAGTCGTTATGAACTCAATGGTCGCTACCGTGCCCTCGGTGTTGTGAAGTATAAGTACCGCCTTGCTGAAATTGACTACGGCTTCGTTCAATCTGCGCTGTACATTGGGGGCTCGCTGGAGCGAGGCAACACTTGGAATCAGAGCAGCCAGATAAGCTGGGACAATGCGATTGCGGCTGGCAGTGTCTTCTTGGGGGCGGACTCTTTACTTGGTCCGGTATATTTAGGCTATGGGCAGGCCGAGAATGGCGTCTCATCAATGTATTTTTATCTTGGAACGCATTTTTGACATAGTGTTAACAAATGAGTGTGCTGAGTTGCATATATTGGCTTTGTCCTGAATAAGCAATTCAAAAGAGTGCTTACTTCCCCCGGTAAGCCTTTTGTTCAGTGATGGTTTTATTGGCGAGCCTACCCCGGCTCGCTTTTTTTTTTGCGATTTAAACGTGTCTCCCACTCCTTTGCTGTTTGTCTTGCTATGTTCATCGGGGTAGTTTATTGCTATTCGCAGAGCAAACCGTCTTCTAAGTAAGGACTTAACGTGACACTTTACAGTGTAAATTCTGACCTTTCCCCAGCTCCAGCGTGTTTCAACGGTATTGATGTTCGATTTGAAGCGCTCACCGTGTCTGATGATGTGACTCTTCGAGTCGCCATAGCGACGCCAAAGGTGATTCGTGGGCGCGTACTTCTTCTTAATGGCTTTACAGAGTTTATAGAGAAGTACACAGAGACATTGAATGATTTGCTGGAGCGAGGATGGGAGGTAGTGACGTTTGACTGGCGAGGGCAAGGACTTTCGACACGTTTTCATGATGACCCACATCGCGGATTCGGAATTACGTTTGCCGCGCAGTTGGCTGATCTTGCTCATATTTATGCGGCCTATTTTGCTGACTATAGCGGTAAGAAGTGCCTTATCGCCCATTCGATGGGCGGACACATGGCACTGCGGTATCTTTCACGCTACAGCGGCCATTTTGATATCGCCTATTGCCTAGCCCCTATGGTGGCACTGCCCCTCCCAAACTGGCTTATTTCGGTTGTCGCACAAGGGTATATTGGGCGTGGAAAGGGCGATGGTTATGCGTGGGGAGAGGGGCCAATGGATGACCGAGATGGCCAGCAGGTGGATCGACTGTATAACAAGCTCTGTCATGATCGCGCTCGTTTTTCAGCTTGGTTTACATTGGCAACCAAGATTCCGGCATTTCGCATGTTTGGGCCTAGCTGGCAGTGGTTACAGGAAGCCACAGCAAGTATGGATCTGCTTTGGGAAGAGATTGCGTACATTGACACGCCAGTTGTTTTGTTTACGGCTGGAGAAGACAAGATTGTTAACCCGAATCGCTACCGGCAGTTTGCTGAGAAGAGTGCACAAGTCAGGCTTGTTGAGCTCCCTAACAGCGGGCATGAAATTTTGTTTGAGACAGATGATATTCGAGGGGTTTTTTGGCAGCAGTTTGACAAGGCGTCTTTTTAAACTGAGTCGTTTCGCAAACGGCAGCCCGAGGGCTGCCTGTTTTGATTAGAAGCGGTAGTCGATCGAAAGACCAAAGGTCGCGTCGTTTTCTTTTTCTAATTTTACAAAGTCAACCGTTTGGCTGCCGTCATAGCTACTAAGGCGCATGTTAATACCAAAATCGAGCTGCGGGGCCATGTGATAGACAGCACCAAATTGAATGCCGTACTGTAGCGCAGAAAAGTCATAGTCGATGCGGTTATAGTAGTCGTCATACATTTCAATCCAACGCATACCCAGGTGTGCACCCACGTTCGCCGACCATTGCGCATTCAAAGGAATCATGTAGTCATAATGCGCGATCATACCGAACTCATCGGTATCAGCCCCGCTCCACTCTAACGTTCCGGTGATACGGTGTTGTTGGCCAAAATAGCTACCAAATCGAAACTGCGTCATGAGAGAGTCATCAGGCACTCCCGAAATCCAACCGACTTTATAGTCTGAGGCCGAGCGTGCGATCTGGCCGCCAATGAATACGTCAGAGGCAAAAGAAGGGGCAGCCACAGCAGCGATTAAAGAGGCAAGGAGAAACTTTTTCATTACAAATTCTCTATAAAACAATGTTCAATAAAAAGGAAAAATAACGCTGAAATTACGTGTTTAGGTTGATACTGCGCGTTAGTCGCGCAGATCAAAGACGTCGTAACCTTTGCTTGCTAGACAGCGGCGTAATACATAGCTTTGGTCGTGCGTGGCTGCCATTGCACCAGCACCTGCGCCAGACGCCGCACCGAGTGTGCCGCCGGCAACCGCGCCAACGAGTGCGCCTTCAGCGGCATTGTCGGCAATAAAGAGACCTTGGACGGCACCCAATGCCGCGCCAGTAATACCGGCATTTACAGCTCCGACACGTGCAGCTTCACCTTTGTCTACTTGTTCTGCATAGAAATGACACTCTTCCATATCTTGCTGAAATTCTTCAGCTGACTTGTCATGGGGACCAACGATAGGGGCTTGGTTATACGCGCATCCTGCGAGTAGAAGGGTTGCTAATAAAACGATGTTCTTTTTCATGTCGCGATAACCTGTTCATAGTTGAGATGAAGCAAATGTACCCTTTTAGTGAACAGTGTTCAATACTAGATTGAAGTCAAAGAAAACGCCTAATTGAACACTGTTACAATTAGGCGTTATGTTTATATAAGATCAATGGGTTAGGGCGTTTATTTTGATACGGGTGACATATCTTCTTACACTTGGCTAATCAATGATAATGTGCGGCAGATAGCGAGAGTAGTCTTGCGTCACTAAGGTACAGTCTTCACGTATTGACATACCTGCAGGTTCGTCATTGACCAACCAACTCCCAATCAATGCGTAGTTATTGCCAAATTTTGGCAGCGGGTGGAACTGTTGGATAATCGCCCCTTCTTGGCCATAGGGGCCTTCGGTTTTCATCATCGACTGGCCTCCTCGCACTATCTCAATATTCGCGCCTTCGCGAGCAAAGAGAGGTTTAACGACATAGTCAGAGAGCGTTTTTGCTTGTGGGTCATCCGCAAAATAGGCGGGAAGCAGGTTAGGGTGGTTAGGAAACAATTTCCAAAGCATAGGTAAGAGTGCTTTATTGGAAATAACCGATTTCCAAAGAGGTTCTAACCAGTTGACCTTGCTCGAAGCAATGTGAGTCGAGAATTTCTCTTCAAACATGAATTCCCAAGGGTAAAGTTTGAAGAGCCAGCGAATGGGTCTGTCCCTGAGGTCAGTAAATTCGCCTAAGGTATTGATACCAATATCTTCGATAAAGACAAAAGCGGTATCAAGCCCCGCATCATCGGCGCAGTCTTGCATGTATTGCACTGTGCCTCTGTCTTCTTCCGTGTCTTTACAGCAAGCAAAATGGAGGGTTTGTCCGGGTTGGTGTTTAGCTAGCTCAGCAAAGCGAGCGATGAGTAAATCTTGTAGTAAGTTGAACTGATCGCTATCACGACGCAGTTGGCCATTTTGAACGCAGTCTTCGAGCCAGAGCCACTGCCAAAAGCCCGTTTCGTATAGCGATGTTGGCGTGTCGGCATTGTTCTCGTAGAGCTTTGCAGGCCCTGAACCATTGTAGGCAAAATCAAGTCGGGCATAGAGAGATGGGTCCTTACGCTGCCATGAATCCAAGATCGGCTGCCACATGGCTTCAGGTATGCAGAACTTGCGCATCAACTGCTCATCTCTCACTACTTTATCCACTACATCTAAACACATTTCATGTATTTCAGCGGTGGGTTCTTCAATGTCCTGTTCGATTTGCGCCAAGGTGAACTGATAATAAGCGCTTTCGTCCCAGTAAGGCTCTTCGTACATGGAGTGGAAGCCAAACCCATATTCCGCAGCAAGGGTTTTCCAATGTGAGCGGGGTTTACTGTCGAGGCGGAGCATAACGTCATTCCATTGTTTAAATTCGCAAAAATACTAACACAGTTCCCTATTGGCAGAACTTAATCTGGTTGCGATGTGCCGCATTTTTACACTGTAAATTACGATTTTCTAATAGGGGGAGTTAAGAGCGATAGAACGACCAAGACAGTGTTGAATCTTAACCTTGGGTCGAAAGATAGCGAAAATAGCGATGTAAGTGAGCGCCAATACATGGTTAGCATGAATAAGGCCAAGGTAATGATTTATTGATCTTAGTCGCTTAACAATTTGATGTTTTTGTCGTGCTGATCGTGGAAATTTGTTGGTACAGACACAATGGCATGATGCTTTGAGAGGTGTTTCGCAGATGATGGCGAAAAAGTGTACCTAGGCATCGTGTAGCGCCATTATTAACAAAAAGCATGCTGAGTTGGAGTGAAAATGAAACGGTTCTGGGTGTTATCGATCTGTTTGTTGTTGATAACGGGGTGCTTGAGTAAACAGCTTCCTATCCACAGCTCGTCTATCGGGGGCTTGTCTGCACACGAGGTGCCCAATCAAACACAGACGACTGTACGTATCACCGGTATTGTGATGGACAGTGGTTTCGTTCTTGTTGAACATGAGGTAACCCAAGAAGCGGATGCCTTAATCATAAAAGCGCAAATCAGTGACGGTGTGGATGGGCGTCCCTCATTTGAAATTGATGTGGCGGTACCCGAGGGCGTATCCAGCGTTCGGTTTGGTTTAGACAAACGCGAAATTTGGACGCGTTAACCCTCCAATAAATTATTGTGAAGAGCACCTACGAGGTGCTCTTTTTGTATTGCCCCCCGCTTTCTGGCAGATTCATTGTGTTGATAAAAGTATGATCAATCTCTGCTTTTCATTGATGATTCCCTATCGAGTGATTGAAGTTTGATTTAGGTTACTTCTGCATGCTTGAAGTGTGGCTTAGTATGTTTTTTTCAGAGAATCATAAGCGGAAATCCAATGAAAAAAGCCTTTACTTTGGATGGCGGTTGGCAGCTGCAATCCCTGTCCGATCCAACACTGACAGCTCCGATTACCTTACCGGGCGATGTACATTCTGCGTTACTTGATGCAGCTTTGATCCCGCACCCTTATTGGGGATGCAATGAGCGTGACGTTCAATGGGTTTCTGAACATGATTGGCAGGTCAGTCGTGAGTTTGAGGTTAGTGAAGATCTGCTGACGGCTTCGGCGATAGACCTGTGTTTGCAGATGGTCGATACCGTCGCTGACGTTTACATTAACAATACGCCAGTATTGGCTTGCCGCAATATGTTTCGCCTATACCAACAGGATGTTCGTTCGATGTTGGTGGCGGGTAAAAATCACATTCGTATCGTCTTTAAGCGTGCAGATTTGGAAGCGGCAGAACGTGCCTCTGCGCTTCCTTTTCCCGTCCCTTGGGCCGTAGGCAATAACCAAGTCCCTCATATGAACACCTTGCGAAAAACCCAATGTCATGCGGGGTGGGATTGGGGCATTTGCTTAATTGCTGCTGGCATTTATGAGTCGATTGCGTTGATACCTCGTCAACAGTGTCGATTGCAAAACACGACGACGACACAAACTTGGACAGAGGATGCTTGTCGGCTCGATATCGCCATTGAAGCTACCTTGCTGGCAGAGAGCCCGGTAGCGGTGGAAGTGTCGTTGACATCACCAGCAGGGGAACGAATTATCACGACGGGGACGCTCACGGGTGAGACCCTTCGCGTGAGTTTGGATATCGATTCACCTTGTCGATGGTGGCCTGCTGGTTATGGCGAACAACCCCTCTATACCTTGTGTGTTTCAGCGGATGGACAACAGATTGAAAAGCGCATTGGCTTGCGTGAGCTCGTGTTAGAGACGCTGGATGATGAGGTGGGGCAGTCGATGACGTTTGTTGTTAACGGCGTTCCCATTATGGCAAAAGGCGCGAACTGGATTCCATTGGATGCAATGCCTGGCACACACTCGCCTGAACGATACCGCCAGCTTCTCGAAGATGCGGTAGACGCAAACATGAACATGATCCGAGTTTGGGGGGGCGGTATGTATGAAAGAGACTGCTTCTATCAGCTTTGTGATGAGTTAGGTTTGCTGGTATGGCAAGACTTGATGTTTGCTTGTGCGCTGTATCCTTCGACAGACGCGTTTCTTGATGATGTTGAGCTTGAAGTGGTTGATCAGGTTCGGCGTTTGCGGGATCACGCCTCGCTTGCACTTTGGTGTGGGGACAATGAAGTGATTGGCGCGATCGGCTGGTATCCTGAATCGCGACAAAACCGCGAAAAGTATGTCGTGAACTATGATCGATTAAATCGCGTGCTTGAACAAGCCGTAAGGCGAGAAGATCCAAGTCGCCGCTTTTGGGCGAGTTCCCCTTGTAATGGTGAGCTTGATTTTGGTGATGCATGGCATGATGACAACAAGGGTGATATGCACTTTTGGGATGTATGGCATTCTGGGAAGTCGTTGGATGCGTACCATTCCATTAAACCCCGCTTTTGCAGTGAGTTTGGTTATCAATCATGGCCATCGCTACCGACGGTGAAAACGTTCGCTGAACAAGAAGATTGGAATGTCACCTCGCCAACATTCGAGCAGCACCAGAAAAATGGCCGTGGAAACAGCATTATTACTGAAATGTTCACGCGATACTTCCGATTCCCAGCAAGCTTTGCCCAAATGCTCTATTTAAGTCAGGTGCAACAGGCGTTGGCGATCAAAACGGCCAGTGAGTATTGGCGAGCCAATAAGCCAATTTGTCGGGGTATTCTCTATTGGCAGCTAAATGATTGTTGGCCAGTCAGTTCTTGGTCGAGCATTGAATATACTGGGCGATGGAAGCAGCTTCACTACCATGCTAAACGTTTCTTTGCGCCGCAACTCGCCACCTTTGTGAGTGATGAGCAAGGGGTGCGAGTGCAACTCGTTAACGATGCGAAGGAGGCCGTATCTTGTCATGGTGTGGTGCGCCATATTGATTGGCATGGTGTGTGTCGCAAAGAGTGGCGAGTTGACGTTGACGTGGCTGCGGATGGCAATGAAACCGTGTGGCAGTGTGATACCGCGCAACGAGAAGCAAATCTGGGACAAGGCTTTTATCATGTCACATTGCAGTGTGACGATGAGCATATTGAAAACACCTGGTTTGATTCGCTCTTTAAGCAGCTGCCGCTGGTAAAGACAGAGGTTTTCGCAACCGTGCGCGAGACGGAGCAGGGGGTTGAGGTTACGCTGACCGCAGACAGTCCCGCATTTTTTGTTACGCTTGAATCAGAGTATACCGGTCGCTTCAGCGACAACAGTGTCACCTTACTTCCCAATGAACCCAAAGTACTCACCTATCATGGCCCAGAAAGTGCGGAAGCTTTGCAGGCTTCTTTAGCGGTTTATCACCTCGCAGCAAGTTATTGAGTCAGTGCTCTCTGCGCACGTTGGCAGAGAGCACGGCTAACTAGACTTAAGTCACCTTATGGTGCTTTTTCAGCGAGAATGTTGGTGAATGAACTGTTTAACCATCTCAGTGAATGCGTCAGGCTCTTCGTAGCTTGGCGTATGGCCACTGTGTAGGAATAAGTGGGTTTGTATTGATGAAAAATGGGTTAAGTAGGGTCTCCAGCTTGCTGGTGGCGCAATACTGTAATCATGTTTACCCAACATCAGTAACGTTGGAACGGTAAACGCTGTCGCGTATTCCTTTATCTCAAAATCTGCAAATACCTCTCCCCATAACTGATCAAACAAGCCCGTATGGGTAATGACGCCTGTCCAAAGTGAAATTTCGTCAAACTGATAATCTCGCCATCGCATTGCGCCTAGCCGTCGACACAAATGGGCAAACTTGCGCTCTGGCTGTTGAAGTATGTCTGCCTCCAGCAACGCATATTGCTGTTCAAAATGGGCTTTGCGGTGATGATCGGCTTCTTGTTGCCATCGCGCCATCATTTTAGCTTGCATACTCGCGCCAAGATGGGGTGATAGACCGCAAAGCAAAAGATGGCTAACGCGATTTGGATAACGATGAGCAAAATCGATAGCCATATAACCGTGCCCTGAATGCCCCAATAGTGTGGGGCGATCTAAGGCAAGTTGGTCGAAAAAACCAAGTAAATCGGCGCTGATCGCTGCGAGGGTTATCGCCTCTGCTACTTGCACAGTGCTATGCACATCGTCAGGATCAGTTTCGATGGGGAGCTTGGGGGCGAAACCGCGGTGGTCGATAAAGTAACAGGTGAAGTGCGCGCGCAATTTTGCTGGGATCACGCGTTGATAGTAGGTAGCGCTGCCAATCACGACCAGCGCAGGGCCTGTGCCGTCGATGACACAGTGAAGCAGATAGCCATTGCTATCAAAAGTATGAGTTTGCATATCATTGATCTCTGATTTTACACAACAAAACAACTAGGCAATCTAGATGACTAGTTTGGTCGTGTGAAAATAAACATTCCTCGCCAATAGTGGCGAACGCGTTGGTATGAGGAATGAAGCTCGTCAATGAATGCGTTTCATCTTTGCCTGTCGATTGATAGGGGAATGGGACGAGTATAAAACGGCAGGACTGCAAACTGCAAACCTGCCGAGGTGATTATTCTGGTGAAGATTTGGCGGCTAAGATCTTAAAAAGGATATCTTGGCTATGTTGAGAAAAAGCGTTGTAGTCACCCGCATAGATAGTGACTACAAGTTCATGATCGGGAAGAATATAGAGGCGTTGATTGCCATTGCCTACGCCAGCAATAATGCGCTGTTTTTGCGGTGTTTGCGCTAAGTCGGTATCGCCAATCCACCATTGGTAGCCGTAACCCCACATACCATTGTCGCTCCAATCGCCGACATGAGAAACGGTGCGTTGACTCGATGCAGCCAACCATTCTGGATCAATAACCTGTTGTCCTAACCATTGACCATCATCGAGAAACAGTTGACCCAACTTGGTTAAGTCGCGCGCCGTGAGACGTAATCCTGATGCCGCCGCGGGATTGTTTGGTTTCCATGTGTTGCTCCCAAGCCATTCATAGTTCGTGATACCTAAGGGACCAAAAAGGACTTCTTCTGCGTACTCATCGATCGTTTTTCCGGTTTTTTCTGAGATGATGCTGGCTAAAACTTGTGTGGTGCCACCGCTGTAATACCACATTCTACCGGGAAAATAGACGACCGGGCGAGAGACGACAAATTGGGCTGGGTCACGTTGGCGATAAAGGCGAATTTCATCGTTTTTGCCGCTGGTATAAGGCTCTGTCATCTCATACCATTGCAAGCCTGTAGTCATGGTTAAGGTGTGCTCTAACGTAATATCGAGTTTATCGTTGTCAAACTGGATCCAAGGCAAAAAAGTGTTAAGCGGTGTCGCAACAAAGTGATCAACACCATGTTGAGTTATCTCATCTTGGAATGCCTGTCCAACCAGTAAACTGGTTACACTCTTGGAAATGGATCGCACATCGTGAAGGCTATTTAAGTCAAAGTAGCGTTGGCCTATATCACGCCCCCAGCGTTGATCTGAGCCAGAAAAATAGCGCTCAAAAACCAGTTTGCCCTTGTGTGCAATCAATACAGCATGGGTGTTCCCATAGCGGTTATTAGCGATATCTTGGACTAAGGTGTCGAGCTGAGCAGGGTCAAAGCCGACTCTATCTGCGGTATCAACGGGCCAGTCTGTGGCAACGTTAGGCTGCCAGTCTTTTGATGTGACGTCGGTTTGCTGAGTGGTATTGCAGCCGGCAAGTGCGCAGCAAAGACTGAATATCGTCAGGGTGCGAAATAATACCGAGAGACGAGACATAGCAAAGCCGGTTTGGAAAGGCATAGCGCGACTCCTTGATTGATAGTGAAATCCAAATGTTTTTTGGGGCTTTAAGCTCAGTGCCGTAGAGTAAGATAATTCGGGGGAAGAATACTGTGCAGCGAATGCGGTGTGTTCAAAATATGCGAAACACCGCACTGATTTTATGTATTGGTATGATGGTTAATGTGACACCACCCCCATTGAGCCATGGGGGGAAGGCCTAGTCGATGATCTCAGTGACCACCTCGGTTTTGACCGAGTTGGCAATAAAGCAGTGTTCGTGGGCCAGATGATGCATTTTTTCAAGTTGCTCTCGGGTTGGTTGCATGTCGCCACTAAAGAGAATCTGGGGGCGAAGTGTTACCCTTGATATCCACTCTTTTCCCTCCTGGTTCGCTTCCAGCACCCCGATAGCCTCATCGACATAGCTATCGATGACATACTTTCTTTTCGCTGCGATAGAGAGAAAAACAAGCATGTGGCAGCTAGAGAGAGACGCAATAAAGGCCTCTTCTGGGTCGACATTTTCTTCTACAGAGAAAGGCAGTGGGACAACATGCGGCGATGAGGAGGCCGGTATGCTGACGCCACCATCAAACTCCCATGTATGGCCTCGACTATATTGATTATCGCTGAACGGTTCAGATGCCTTGCGTTGCCAACGAATTGTTGCACCATGGTTTGCCATTGCACACTCCTTGTATCAACTCACATAACAGATTGAATTGCGGTTTATCCTGATGAGAACAAACGCGATGTAGAGCAGCGAGTATAGCCTGCTAGGGCGGAAATAAAACCCACCAATGGTTGGGTTATTGGGTGAGGTGACTTGAGTAAGGAATACGGATTAGGAATGATAAATCGGTGAATCATCGCGAGTGAGGAGTTGACGCGTGAACTGATTAGCGGGGAGCGGCTTCGCATAGTAATAACCTTGGCCAAAGTCGCACTTCCAAGCCTTAAGGAGGGTAATTTGAGGTTTGCTTTCAATGCCTTCTGCAACAATTTTTAAGTCAAGATTTTTAGCCATTGCAACCATGGCTTGAACGAGATTTTGATCTTTTTTGTCGTTTTCTAGATTCATAATGAAGCTGCGGTCAATCTTAAATCCACTAACCTGAAAACGGCGTAAGTAGCTGAGTGAGGAGTAACCCGTCCCAAAGTCATCCAGCCAGACCTGAACTCCTGCCTCATGAAAGGTCATCAGGGTTTTCTCTGCTTCGCCTTCGTCACGAAATAGCATACTTTCCGTGATCTCTAGGTGGACTAAGGCCGTTGGAATTTGGTAGTGCTCCAGCTCTGACAAAAAGTAATGTGACAGATTAGGGTGATAAAGCTGTTTGCAAGATAAGTTGAGCGCAACATGGAAGTCTCCCTCAATATAGGGCTGCCATTGCGCTAACTGTTGGCAGAGGTGCGTGATCAGCCACTCACCGATGGGAACGATCATGCCGGTATCTTCCGCCACATCGATAAAATCGATAGGTGGGATGAGTCCCATATCGGGATGACGCCAACGAACCAGCGCTTCTGCACCAATCATGTGTCCACTGCTTAAATCGATGAGGGGCTGATACCAGAGTTCAAACTGTGTGGGGTCATTCAATGCTCGGCGTAACTCTTTTTCGATAAAAGCCCGTTTGACAACGGCTTCATTCATCTCTTGAGTAAAGAATCGGAAGGTGTTCTTACCCGCCGCCTTGGCGCAGTACATCGCGATATCGGCGTTTTTAATCAGCTCATCAGCATTTTGGCCCGCATCCGGTGCAATGGCGATACCGATACTTCCACCAATGATAAATTCGTCGTGTTTTATCTGAATGGGCTCTCGGATGACTTTAAAGAGATCTTCCGCTGCTTGCGTGATTGAGATCGCGCCTTCAGGAAGCGGAAGTAACATCAAAAACTCATCGCCACCAATTCTCGCTACCATTGCCTCTTCGGGCATGCCAGCGGCATAGGTTTCGCAATAGTCGCTGAGGCGTCTTGCAACACGGCAGAGCAGACGATCACCAAGCTCATGACCATGATTGTCATTAACACGCTTAAACTCGTCGAGATCGATGAAGAGTACCGCAAATGACGGCGGTGGATATTGCTGGCTAATTGCTTGTATATGTTCAGTAAACTTAATCCGATTTGGGAGCTCAGTTAGCGTATCGTGGTAGGCCAAAAAACTGATTTCGTTGGTTCGGAGTTCAATTTTTTCTGCCATCGCGTTTAAGGCGGTGGCGAGTTCGCCTATTTCGTCTTGCCGTTTAACTTCAGCGAGTGTCTCGCTGGCTGTGTATCGACCGCTACCCAGTCTTTCGGCATGGCGGGCAAGGTTTTGCAATGGGCGAGTCAGTGACGTTGAAATGCCGAAAGCCAGTAACGTCGCGATGGCAAATAAGGTAGAGGCGGCGATACAAACACTCCAAAATAGTGCCTGATTACTTTCGTCGTTTAACCGATTGACGATGCTTCTTACTTCGGCAATTTCTGATTGCATCTTGTCGAGGGACAGTTCAAGGTGCAAGCCACCTAAAACACTGCGATAACTGACAATGGGGGTGGTGATAATCAAATGGCTAGCGGTAAAGCGTTGCTCGGCCTCTAAGCTAGCTAGCACACGTTTCGCTAACGCTTGATCGGCGAATGGTTGACCGAACAGAGCAAGATCATCGGTGCCATCATGGAAAATGTACCCTTCGGAGTCAAAAACGATCACGCTGTCGACTTCACCCAATGTGATGATAGGGGTGAGATGCGATTTCACTTCTTCGAGGTTCACGTGGTAAAGCGGGTCAAAGAGTGCGGTGCTTAAATAACTGGCTATCTGCTCGCCACGCTTTTTAATTTCTCGTTGAAAGGTGATCTGGTTTTGTTCTATCAAGCTCTGCTTGAGATCCATCGCCTGATGGTGAGAGAAGTACAAATAGGTGCTGGCACTCAAACCCGTCACTAATAAGATAAGGGTCAGCGTGACACTGAGGTATTGTGTTTTCAGGCGAAGGTTTAATCTCATAGGCTACAAATGCTTTTTTACTAACAACAACAACTTATCGGCATAAGCCATGGCTTCTTGATTCTCCTCAGAAAAATTGTCAAATTTCTTTGTGTCTTGAAAGGCTTCAAGCGCTTTTTGTCCAGCTGTACTTAAGTGTGCATTGAGCAAAAGGCCGCGAATTTGGGTTTTAATGTTGTCTGGCATGTCTGCACGTATCAGTTGCACACTGCGTGGAAAAGCGGGCGATTCATAAAGAATGTGCATATGGTCTCGCATACTTTTCGGCATGTCGCTCGGGCTGTTCCAGTTACCATCGTTAAAAGCGGCCGCGTCGACTTTTTTGCGAAATACCCAGGCGGATAGACTGAGTTCGTCCGCTTCACTTAAGGTGTCTGCGGTAATGACGTAGCCAATATGCCCTTCTGGAACGGGAGTATGCGAACTCGCCAGCTTGGTAACAGCATAGCCGCGTTGTAGCAAGGTTGAGAGGGGGATGTAATAGCCAGAGGTAGAATCGACATCTTCTAATGCGAGGTGCTTGCCAACCAGATCGTCAAAGCTTGTGATACCAGAGTCTGCACGAGTAAAGAAGAGAGAGCGGTATTCTGCCACCCCTTTTTTCCAGCGACGCAAGATGATTTCCGCGTTGTGATTGTTGGCAAGATCAAGGCTGGTAAACAAGGTTTCAGACATTAAGTCGACCTCGCCTTGATCAAACCATTGGCTCAGTTGCTCAACGTTGCTACTCACTTTTATTTCCGCACGGGTGTAGCCAAATTCGCGCAGGTTGTCCGCAAGGTAATCACCTAAGGGTTGCGTAAAGCGAATATGCTTTTGCGGCTTAGTACTTAATACACCGATAGAAAGAATCTTATCCTCGAGGCTGCTGGCCGCTTTGGCGGGAACAACGGCACACAACCCCAAAATAAACGCGAAGCATAGTCTCGTAATCATCATCTTAATTTTCAGAGCCTTAGTTTATATTACTACTTAAAATAGTTGCTCATTAAAGTATATCCAATACTTTATATTCTGTCTGAGTTCATGCGTAGACAGAATGGCAAAATTATCAATACGTTAAGTTGATCGGTGAGTCAATTGTTTGACTTTTGTCGGCGGAAAAGTGACGGCAATGATGACCGTTATGCGATTGCTGAAGTCAATCAGACGCCACAAGTGTTATTACCCCATTGAATTTAAAAGTAAAATAAACGAATAAACACGTTTTATCTCGTAGTCTTTTTATCACAGCGTTGCCGAGTTGAAGCGTTAATCGTCCTTCTTCAAGGTGGACGATTTTGGCATCCTGAAACGATAAAACCTGTTGAACCTCACCAAAAATCGCTTTGTATACGCTCTCTTTGGCCGAAAAAGCGAGGGTTAATGCGTGTTCGAAGGGGATTGAGCTTGCTGTTAGGATGGCTTTTTCCTCTTCATCCACGATTTGAGAAGCAATGCTTGTGGCGGTTTTTTCGCAGAGTATCTCTTCGTAATCGATGCCGATAAAACGAAAACGCGCTTTAGCGGCCACAACCGCCAATGCAATGTTGTCACTGTGCGTAATGGCACCTAGCAGGTGTTGTGGCCAACGTGGCTCTCGATGTTGACCCGTGGTGATTTGGGGCATTTGGTGCATCTCGCAATGACTGCCGCTTGCCATTGCTTGTCGAGCGACGAGCCTTCCCGCGAGGTATTCACTATTCCGTTTTGCCACTGCCTGATTGAGGAAGTTGGGTGCCGTGATGCCATAGCGATCAAACAGACCGTGATGGTAGTGACTAGCATCATAATGAATGCCGTAGATGTGTAGGTTCTCATCTGGCGTCACAACATGAAAGGATCGGGACACGAAAGGGGACATGTCGGGCAGCGGATAGGGCGCTAGTTTCCAATACATAACCAAGACATCGTTAAAAGTGATGTCCCTATCATGCCTTTTTTTGACACTTTTGTGAGCTCTTTAGTATCAGAATGAGAAATGCTCTCAAAGTGTTTACCTAACGGGTTGCATTTCACTGTCTTATAACGCAAAACTAATGGATAACATTTTGATAACGCCTTGTGCGAGAAGCGCTTACCGTACTCGAGGCAACATATAATGGTGATTTCCAGTCATGATGATGAGACGCATGAAACCTATCGCGCAGACACTAGCGCTACATATGGCCATGTCAGGTGCAGTATTGGCAGCCGATGTTATTCCTCAAGCACAGGTACCCAATTGGGTATCGCAGCAAGCAATTCCCACTGATTTTACCCGTAAAGACCGCGCGGATGGTGTGGTATACCTTCTTGTCGATGAGCAAGAGAACTTGCGTAACGATCAAGAGGCGAGCTATTACCGCTATGCGAAAAAGGCGGTAAGTCCAGCGGGCGTTGAGCGTATTTCGCAGATTACCATCGATTTTGATCCGCACTATCAGTCCGTTGCTTTGCATGAGTTGTATGTTTTGCGAGGCGGTGAGCGCATTGACCTTATGCCAACCATGGAGGTCAAGCGTTTGCAGCGGGAGGAGGATCTTGAACGCCTTCTTTACAGTGGAGAAGAGAGTTTCCACATCATCGCCAATGATGTGCAAGTGGATGATATTGTCATTTATAGCTTCACTGTCGCAGGCCGAAACCCGGTGTTTGGTGAGGAAGTTGATAGCTATCTTTCGGTGGGATGGGGAGTGCCCGTCATTTCAACGCATGCCCGAGTACTGTTTGACAATGATGACGCGCTAGTGGTGAAGCGCCTCGGAGACAATGCACATGGGGAGTTAACCCACCATAGTCATGAAACACATCAAGAGTATGTGTTTAAAGATGATCGACGTCGATATCGTTATTATGAGGAAGATCAGCCGAGTTGGTATGACCCTTACCCTTACATCTACGCGTCCTCTTATCATAACTGGGGCGATGTTGTGCAGTGGGCTTTGCCTTACTACCAGCCATCGCAGAAAGGGACGCGCTATAAAACCAAGCTGGCAGAACTCAAAGCGGTTAGGGGGAAAACGACCCAAATCGCGCAGGCGATCAATTTTGTCCAAGATGAGATTCGTTACTTTGGGATGGAAAATGGCATCGGCTCGCATGCGCCAAGACAGCCTGAGCAGATACTGAGGCAAGGTTATGGCGATTGCAAAGATAAAACATTGCTTTTGGTTTCGTTGTTACAAGGCTTGGGTATTGAGGCTTACCCCGCGTTGGTTAGCACTACGTTCAGTGACAAAATGGATGAACAAGAGCCTGGGCACGCCATTTTTAATCACGTAATCGCCTATTTTGAGTACGAAGGAAAACCCTATTGGGTCGACCCGACTAACTACTTACAGTCAACGGATATTGATACGCTGTTTCAGGCCAACTATGGATTTGGTTTGATTATTCGTGATGATGAGCAATCGCTAACTGCGATGGACTCGACCCGACGTAATGCCATCAATGTGAACACAGATTTGGTTGTACAAGCGGAGGACGGTGGACAGATGACGGTGACGACCGTCTATGAAGGGCGCAGCGCAGAACGTTTACGTCGACGATTTGCAAACAATGGTATAGAGCAAATTTCTGAAGACTACGAGGAGTACTATCAAGAGTACTACGAAGAGCTCTATGCCCGTGATGAGCTGGAGTTTGAGGATGATCGCGCGGCGAATGTCGTGACAGTTGTTGAGCGGTATCAAATCGATGAGATTTGGGAGCCGGGTGATGAAGAGCTTGTGCTCTCTGTTTATGGTGAGCTGATTGATGGCTATTTGGTTGCCCCTAAACGCGTAAAACGTGACTCTCCTTATTGGGTGGGCGGCCCAGTTGAGCTCAATCAGGCGATCAATCTGACCATGCCGATGCCATGGCCGTACAATAAAGAGCAGGTCGAAATCACGAATAACCAAATGGATTATCGATTCCAAATTAGTCCCGTAGAGCCAACGTTACTTGAAAAAGTGCGTAAAGAGTACAACGCTTTTGAGCTTATGTATCATCTAACGCTCAAAGAGAGGTCGGTCTCCGTCAGTGATTTTCCGACTTATCACCAGAGTGTTGAAGAGGCGAATGAAAATTGGTCTTACGTCTTTAGCTATGCTGGCAGCATTGAAGAGATGGAAGATGAAATGCGTTCAGTAGAAAACAAGAAGACAAGTAAGTAGCGCTAACAATGTGGTGCTTAAGCGGTGAACATGTCTATCGCTTGAGCACCATGCCCTGCATCATGAGGTTATCTGAATATAGCGTGTTGAAACGTCTTCCTTTCGTAAACATCATCCGTAATTTCTGACTATTTCTATACTGCATATCCCTTCCAACCTAACGTTTATCATGACTACCCTGCAATACGAAACTGACTAATTCGTGAGTCAAAGCGGGTTTTAACTATTTCATTTCCTTAATTTTATAGGCTTGAGAGGTATCTCAAAGACGGAAACTCATACTTTTTTCAAACTTAAGCCATGTCTCATGTTTGAGTCACTTTTCTTCTCGCGGCTGTCAGCGGCAGAGTGACGCAACAACGTTATGGAGTGCCGTGTATGGGTTCAGTGTGTTGTGATGACCTATTGGCAAAGATAGAGTGCCATTTTGGGACAACTGAGTGGATTAGCAGTGGTGGGTACATCTTACCCGACGGGCGCTTACTCGACCTCAAGCGTTCAAAAGCAGAACAGAAGCAATTTCATCGAGCGATCGCTGAATTATTGCCAGAGGCGATGCTGAGTGTCGCGGATGAGGTGTCCATTATTCATGTGATGGCGGCCACGGGCATTATCCGCTACGAAGCAAAAGGGCGGTTGCATTTGGTCAAAATGCCTACACCAGCGCAACGGCAACGTATCTTTAGCATCATGAAATACAGTGTGAATCCTTTTCAGGTGATGATTTCTCATCCTTGTGGTGTGTCGCTGGCGCAGGAAACATTTCATTCGCCGTCAGCACATGAGTTGCTCAGCTTCTATGAGGCTGCGCTGGATGAGTATCGAGCGGATCTCTGGTTAGATGAGTTTGGGATCCGAGAAACAGACACACATTGGCAGTTTGTTTTTCGCCCGACATGTCAGGTGGTGGGCCAGTACCATAAAATCTCGACACACTACTATTTGGATGCGAACTATCTCGCGTTCACTGCAACTTTTGATGAACTGTTAGTTCAAAATTTGGCGCAATATCCCATTTTTTCTTCTGGAAGTTTCATCGATTCGTAACAGTTCACAGATTTAAGCCTTTTCTCTATTCATGGTCAGTAAGTGCATATACTTTGTATATGCGTTTTATAAGCGCATCCATTACAATTTAAGGAGTTAATGATGGCTAAGAAAGCAAAAGAACTGAAGAAAGAGATCAAAGCGCGTAAGGCTAAAATCAGTAAACAAGAAGCGAAAGTGAAAAAGCTGAAGAAAGCGCTAAAGAAGGCCGCTAAGTAAGCACCTTTCTTCCTTTAGCGTTAAACCGATATGCTTTGACACCTGTCGGAAGCATCCATTCAGTTTAGCGCTGGCGAAAATGCTGCCATAGGGCAGCGTTTTTGTTTGTAAATATTGAGCCAGCACGCTGTTGCCGTCTTAATGACGTTTTTTAACCACTCTCACGCACCTAATTCTAGGTCAGCGCCATCCATGTCTGTGTTGCTCTCTTTTGTAACAATCGCACATTGTGTTGGTATTTTTGAATTATATGGTTTCATTGTCTGGTTTTTTTTGTTTTTTAGGTGCGTCGGATAGAGCCTGAAAATATAGTCATATTCGTAAAACCTTACTTTCAGTAACGGCTTAAGCTAACAATTGTTAAAAATCCTCTGCTTGCCGAACCAAATCTTCTCCTGTTTATTGATCATTGTTAATTTCTATTGGTTGTGTTCGAAACATAATTTTGCTGAAGCCCAGTGAATCCGTGCATGCAATGTGACATGGATTGTCATTGAGCCATGTCACTGATTAAGGAGTTCAGCATGAGTGAGAGTGTTTCCCCTCGCGCAACCTTGACGGCAAAGGAGCCGTTGATTGCCGCCAAAGTTATCCCACTGTCCATTATTTTAGTAATCGCGACGATATGTTGGCATCTCACTCCCCCTGAAGGGCTAGAGATCACCGCGTATCATACTGCGATCGTGTTTATTGCCACGATTGCTGGCATTGTAGCGAATGTGTTGCCTACGGGCGCCGTTGCCGTCATGGGTGTTGCAGCATATGCCGTATTAAAAGCAGGAGGTGAGACAAGTGGTAAACAAGCGATAGTGACAGCACTAAGTGATTTCGATAATGCATTAATTTGGCTTATCGTCATTGCCTTTATGATTGCACGGGCCTTTACCAAAACAGGATTAGGTCGACGAATTGCATTGCTACTGCTAAGCCGTTTTGGTCAATCTTCGCTGCGGATTGCCTATTGCTTAGGGGTTGCAGACTTTTTGATTGCGCCAGCGACACCAAGTAATACCGCGCGCTCTGCGATCGTATCCCCCATTGCTGACTCGCTAGCGAAAGTGACGAATGAGAAAGATAAAAAACTGGGGCAGTATTTTATCTCCAGTGCGAGCGCGATGAATGATGCCTCTGCAATTGGCTTTCAAACAGGCTTTGCAGGTAACTTGGCGTTGGTGGGTATTGCGACGACAGTCACTGGGATTACGTTGAGCTTTACGGATTGGCTGACGTATTTACTACTTCCTGCGCTTGTCTTGCTGATGGTGATGCCGTTTGTACTATACAAAGTCATTCGTCCAGAGACACAAAAAACACCAGAAGCGCCTCAATTTGCGCGCCAAGAGTTAAACAAAATGGGGAGTGTAGCGTCGAGTGAGTGGAAACTGATAGGTGTGTTTGTCGGTTTGATCGTGCTCTGGGTCGGAGGTAGAACGTTCGGCATACACTCAGCAACCGCCGCCTTTGTCGGTTTATCTGCATTACTGCTGATGGGTGTGTTGACGTGGGAAGATATAAAGTCGGAGAAAGGGGCTTGGGATACGTTAGTGTGGTTCTCTGCACTCATGGGTTTAGCCAACCAAATGAAAAAGCAGGGCTTTACTGAGTGGGTAGGGACCAACGTTTCTGACTTGCTCCTGGTTAGCTTAGATGGCGCCAGTGCGATGGTCTTTTTGCTATTTATGATGACGTTTTATCTCTTTACCGCGTACTTCTTTGCCTCAGGGACCGCAAAAGTGGTTGCGTTAGGGCCAGTCATTATTGGCGCTTTGATGACGCTAGGTGTCTCGCCTTTAATTGCAGTACTGGCGGTGGCGGGTATTACAAACTTGGGTTGTAACTTAAGTACCTACAGCCACGCTCGAAATCCACTGCTGTTGGGTTACGGATATCATACTGATGGCGAGTGGATGCGCATTGGCTTAGTCATTTCAGTCGTTGGCGCCATCCTCTTTATGACCGTCGGATTGACGTGGTGGGGTATTCTGGGTTTGTAAGTTGTATTGGAACTGTTTTTTATCAGCGCCAGCCTTTGTTGCTGGCGCTGATTTTAAACGGTTTGAGTATAAGTGCCGGAGTAGGTTGAAAGAAAACGGCGCTTTACTTAGAAATCATTCACATCCACCAGCGGTTCGCTGATGCCTTGCCAGCCCAGTTCCGTGAGTTTAAGCACTTGCCCATCAGCATATTGGTCTGCAGCGGTCGTGACGAGCATCTCGTCATAATGCTCGCCACCAAATGCAATCATCGTTGGGTTCGTTGCAGGAATAGCGATCTGATGAGTAACTCGGCCTTGTGGTGAGAGGCGTAAAATTTGGCTGCCCGCGTACATGGCGACCCAGTAGCCGCCCTTGTTATCGACAGCAGCGCCATCAGGGCGACCTCGATGTTCTGAGAGATCAGCAAAGAGTGCTGACTCGCCCATAATGCCATTTTGTACATGGTAATTGGCCTTGTATATCTTACTTTCGCTAGTATCGGCCCAATACACGTTCGTGCCACAGGGTGAAAAAGCGAGGCCGTTGCAAGTCCAAGCAAAGAAGGGAAGAGGCTCCATGGTTGCGTCATGATGGAGTAGGTAAAACTGTCCCTTGTCTCCTTGCTTTTCGCCGTTGCGGGTACCAGCCATAAAGCGACTGCCTGGTGTTGCTCTACCATCATTAAAGCGCATTCTGGGCGCTGAGGATTGAAGAGGGGCTATACACTGGCGTTCGGCGTTGAATGTTTCAAGAAAGTAGATGCCACTTTTAAATGCGAGGATGAACCCCGTATCCCCCTGCATGGCAACACAACCTAATGGTTCAGACCAAGATTGCTGTTCGATGTGATTATTGCGATATCGATAGAGAGTGCCAGAGGGTATATCTACCCATAGCCATGATTCAGTCCGCCAATCCCAACGAGGGCACTCTGCGAGTTTAAATGATTGCTCTACCAGTCTGTGAATGGACGGAAAAATCAGTTCCATAGCTTACCTCTGCCTTATATGCGCAAGTGGCATTATCGAATAGTGCCACTTTACGCTGTTTTTACTATTGCAGCAGCTTATGTCGACAGAAATGTGCTCATATTGGATCGAAACTCACAAGTCGCCTTAGCGCTTATCGGTTAATAATGACGTTGATATATCTGTCACCTTGGCGTCGATAGTAGTGGCCATCTACAAGTGCAAATCGGATCCCGCCAATCTGAATGTAAGTGGCATGGCGTGGCAGGCTACGATAGTGATAGTAGTGGTGGCGAGGTCGATATGTGGGAGAAGGTCGATATCGTTGACCTTTACGAGGTTTAACCACGATGACTGGCGGCTTGCCATACCCTGGGCGATTGTACCCTGGACGGTGATGCCCCGGTCTGTTGGGCTTATTGTGTCCGGGCTTGTTGTGTCCCGGTTTATTGTGGCCGGGTTTGCTGTGACTCCAACCCGGTCGATCATCCTTGCCTCTCGCTTCAGCAGGTAGTGACATTGCTGTCGAAAAAGAGATAAAAGCGGTGAGTGCGATGGCGGTAAGTTTTTTCATAATGCCTCTCCCATTGATTGATGATGGCATCGTAGCGCGCTGGATGTATAGTGCCGTCAAGGCAGCGTAAAGCTGGGTGAATGAAATGTGTCCAACTATGTCGAACCTACTGGGCTAGACATGACTGTCAGCGCTTTGTCAGAACATTGACAGAAAGCGCGTTAGCCTCCCTTGACATTGTGCAGTCTGAATCCGTAGCACAGCTTTTACCCGAGTCACTTGCTGTTGAGTGCAAACTTAGTTAGCGTGCAGTGATATGTGAGTGATTTTTGACCCATTGCAATGGTCGGGTCTGGGGTTGAGTAGAATAAGATGCTAGGGATGCCAGTGTTAAGGAAAAGCGTTTATGCCGTCAGTTTGTCGCTCCTGATTGCCTGTGGAGGAGGGGGTTCAGACAGTGGCGGTAGTGGGAGTGGCAGCGGCGATAATGGCGGTGGCGGTAGTATCGGCGGTGAACCTGTACAGCCCACAGTGTTGAGCCAGAACCAACGTTATGATTTGCTTTATCGCGCCACCTTTGGCCCTCGACCTGATTCCTATCAGCAGTTAGCGGAACAAGGTTACGAGGCATGGTTAGAGCAGCAATTTTCACTACCAACCAGCTCACACTATGCCCGTGTGAACGAATATCCATTGCTGGGGGATGCTGAAACCTATAACCAGTCAGATCGCGCAGCAGTGTGGTGGGATTTAGTGATCAACGCGCCAGATCAGTTGCGCCAGCGAGTCGCCTTTGCGTTGAGTGAAGTGTTTGTCATCTCACGTTACGGCGCCAACCTTGGCAGTCGTCCATTAGAAATGATGCATTACTACGACATGCTGGCTAACCATGCATTCGGAAACTACCGTGATTTGATCGAAGACGTAACCCGTCATGCAGCGATGGGTGATTATCTGTCGATGATGGCTAATCAGAAGGCCGATCCCAGTAAAAACCGTTATCCAGATGAGAACTATGCGCGGGAAGTGATGCAACTGTTCAGTATAGGGCTCTATCACCTCAATATGGACGGTACCGAACAGCGGGATAACCAAGGCCAGTTAATACCGACGTATACGCAAGATGATATCGAGAATCTTGCACGTGTCTTTACAGGATGGCATGTCGCTGAAAAGGCGAAACCTTGGTGGGGGTCAAAAGAGGGCAACTGGTTCTTGCCGATGGTGGCGTATGCTGAGCAGCATGATGACGGTCAAAAAGTGGTGATGGGTGAAGTGTTTCCTGCGGGGCAAACGGCCGAGCAAGATATGGCACAAGCAATGGATATGTTGCTTGATCACGCCAATACCGCGCCATTCATAAGTAAACATTTAATTCAGCGACTCGTGACCTCAAATCCGTCGCCAGCTTATGTTGAGAGAGTGAGTTCAGTTTTTGCTGATAACGGCGCCGGGGTACGCGGTGATTTGAAAGCGGTCGTGAAAGCCGTATTGCTGGATGAGGAAGCCTTGACGGGCGCGACAAAAGCGCCCGTCAAAATGAAAGAGCCCTTGATAGCGATGGCGAACTTTTTACGGGCAATGGAAGCCAAATCAGCCGATCCGTCTGGACGCTTTCATAACTCAAACGGCACTTTTTGGGCCTATGGACAAGCGCCCCTGTCATCGCCCAGTGTGTTTAACTTCTTTTCCCCCGATTATGCGCCAAATGGTGAAATTAATCAGGCGGGAGAGGTCGCACCAGAGTTTGAAATTCTCAATTGGAACAACTTTATTCTGACTAACAACCAGTTTTGGAGCGCGACGGGCAGAACAAACTATGACAATGAAGAAAATCCTAAACGCATTGTGATAAATGCAGCGCCCTTAGAAGCGATTGCAAACGATCATGCGGCGTTAATCGCAGAGATAGATCGTCGCCTTCTATCGCAACGCATGAGCGACCCATTGAAAGCCATTATCGAAGAAGCACTAGGGGATCTGCGCGATACACAGCAAGCGCTGAAAGTCCGTCATGCACTCTATATCGTGTTGACCAGTCAGGAGTTCCATATTGAGGAGATAGCACAATGATCACCCGCCGAGAATTGTTGGCTGCCATGGCAGCGACCCCGATGATCTCAATGATGGGCACAGGCGGAGCGACGGCAGCGCCGGGCACAGAGTACAAAGCCCTTGTTTGCGTCTTTTTGTTTGGCGGCAATGATGGGTTCAACATGCTCATCCCTACCGATAACCTTCATTACGATGAATATGCCAATGCACGGCCAGATATTGCGTTACCTCAAGCGTCGCTATTGCCGATCAACGCCAATACCGGGTCTGATTTGCAGCTTGGGCTTCATCCAGCCATGCCAGAGCTAAAGACGTTATTCGATAGCGGGAAAATGGTGGCAGTCGCAAACAGTGGCGTGTTGATTGAGCCGGCGACCAAGGCTGAGCTATCCGCGGGTACGAAAGCAATGCCGCCTTTTCTGTTCTCTCATAACTCGCAGCAAACAGAGTGGCAGCGAGGATGGGCTGGGAACACGACAACCCTTGGTTGGGCTGGGCGTTTGATGGATGTCTTGTCATCAGAGAAAGCGGCGGTGAGCCCAACCTTTAGCTTGAACGGCTATACTCAGTTGCTCAATGGCAGTACCTATACCGCAAACCTGCTCAATGCCTCTTCTTTGCCATCGATGTACGCCATCCATAACACTTTGCGTCGCAAGAGCTTTGACCAAGTGATGAGCCTGACCCCTGATACCAAGTTTGGTCGAGAGTTTGACCGCGTGAAGCGCGAGTCGCTGACCACACGAGATCAACTCGCAGCGGCGTTAGAATCATCGCCAGAAGAAGATCATTATCCCGATTTTTCTCTAGCCAATCAGCTGCATACCGTTGCGCGTTTAATTAAGTCTAGCGATCGTCTTCAACATCAGCGGCAGATCTACTTTGTTGGCATGGGGGGCTTCGACACTCATGCTAACCAATTGAACGACCATCAAACGCTCATGACCGCATTGAGTCAATCGTTGGCTGCGTTTCAGCAGTCACTGGATGCGGCTGGGCTTGAGTCGCAGGTAACTACCATGACGATGTCAGACTTTGGGCGTCGCTTAGCCAGCAATGGCACGGGCACCGACCATGGCTGGGCCAGTAACCACCTTATCATGGGAGGCGCATTGAATGGCGGTCAGCTTTATGGGGAATGGCCTTCGTTAATCCTAGATGGTGACAATGACTTTAATAAAGGGCGGATGATACCAACAACCTCTGTCGAGCAAATTGGGGCGACTATCGCCCGTTGGATGGGGGTGACGAATGAAGCGATGCTTAACACTGTGTTCCCTAACTTGCCGAATTTTGATGTCAAGAATCTCGGTTTCTTAAAACTGACATGATTGAGTGGCAGGTCAATCCAGCAACTTGAGGTGGCTTGAGTAAATGAGTTTATTGGGCTTGTTCAACACCTAGATAAAGTGTCGGCTGCGCGGCACTTATCCTTATTTATTAGGTGATTTTTCCTCGTAGTTCTCTCATTAGTCTTACTGACTCATCAAACTGCGATAATGCCCTTTCAACAATGCTATCAATTTGATTCTGAGCAGCACCGTCAATTGGCTTTATTGTATTTTTAGCTAACCACGTCTCGATAAGAGACCTACGGTTGATTAATGTTTCAGTACAATCTACTTTAATGGTTAGAAACTCCAACCAATCCATTTCTCTCTTTTCATCACCATTGCAAATAGAACATGATAAGACATGGTTAAATATAGAGTTGTTCCCACCTTCAGAAGTCGGGACTACATGATCAAGATGACCGACTCTCGATTTCCTTTCCATAGTAAGACCACAATATGCGCAGGAATTATTGAAATAGTCCCACAACATCGTCTTGTCACGTTCTGTCGGATGTGGATCGATAATCGCTCCAAGTGAACGCTTAATTTTATTTTTTGCCATTGAAGGCGTATCTTTTGCCATTACTTACCGAACTCAATTAGTACCTAACGCCGCCATAACCGGCAATCGGAGCGCAGCGTAGGCTGTCCGGTGCCGAAAGGCGCGAAGTTAATTGCCTTGTTAGGTGATTTTGGGTATGTGCACATGCTATACAGACTCAAATTGACCTTCTTCTGTTTCCTGCACAAGAATCATGAAGTCGATATATAGTGAAATTACTTCATCCTGTTCATTCACGCCCCAGAAAGCAGGATAAGCCCCATCTCCAAATCCGCTTGATGTTATAACGCAATCATTTGACTCTGTCATTGTAAGTAAATCTGGTTTATCAGAAAGACACCAGTCATTAAAGATCCTATCTTTCTTTATTCTGCTTAGCCCAAAGAGACTGCTAACATCGAAAATCGCTAAATTTCCCGCATCAACTCCATAGACACCATTACCGCTTGGTGTATTCGCTGCGTGCCATTTTACAGGCTTCTCACTTTCACTAAATCTTACTCGAATACCCGCTACCCTGTTGTGTATTGTAACGGTTTCGACTGGATACTTTCCTGGCTTAACTTGTCTTTCTAAAGGCTCAAAATCATCAATATCATAACCGAAATCTAAAATTCCTAGGATGCCTGAGCTAGTGTTTAGCTTTCCAATTTCATCTAGCCTTGCTAAGCCTTCATCTAAATGTGGAATCTTTATATTGCGGTCGTTTTGAAAAAGAACATTTTCATTGAGATCAATATGTTCCTCTCGTTCCATAAATGAAGAATCAGGTTTACACATTGCAAGAATGTTAGCCTGTTTATCTATGTCGATAACAGGGCCTTTGGGAGGATGGAAGAGAGTAAATAGTCCTGAAATCAACCATCCTTTCTCGGGAACAAGTTTCAGGTCGTAAACGCGATACTTTGTAGACTTAAGAGTCTCTTCACAAATTTTTGTAAATACTTGTGCAGAATCTTCTTTGATATCACATTCAGTAATTTTTTCTACATTTGGATTATAATCGGCTTTTGAACCAAATGAGTTTCTAGAGCCTGAACTACTACCGGAAATAAAGTGAGCATCATCAACTTTAGATATAAGCTCGGCCCAGTAGTTAAAATCCACATCATTTCCCATTTCCCATTTCCTTTTGAGCTTTTGACCATTGCTCATACCAGTGAGAAATATACTGTGTGACTCTGTCTTTGGGAGAATTTACTGAATCACTGTATCTGCTCTTTTTCTTGAATAATTCAATTACTTTTTTCATGCTCGATTTTGAACTCCGATTTCATCTAACGCCGCCAGCAACGGCACATGCTTACTGGCTTGGTTTTTGCGTTTTTTTTGCAAAAAACGAGACAGTGCGTATGTGTCCGCTTTGACTGGCTTTGTTATGTGCGTTACCAATCTTTACGCCACTCAATATATTCAAGATCTCTATTGTCAGGTTTTTAACTCTATATGATAATACGCTCTTCTTGCTATTTCTTGAGGTGTTTCATGCCAGTATGCATCAGCTATTTCTTGTACACTTTTATATTTGAGCCATTCGTTATAATAGGTATTTACAATTTCACTGGCTCGCCCAACCTCAACGTCAAACCTTTGTGATAATTCAACAACAATTTTTTCCAAAAGATATGGTATGCTCATCTCTATTGGCTCCTCCGTTTCTTTTAAATACTCTTCTAAAACTGATTCAAAAATAGCACTGGAAATACCGTCAACATTAGTAGAAGTAATTACAATTTCACCTTTTTCTTCGAGGCTTATCAGAGTTTCTGACAACTTTTTTATTATTTTTTCTTCCAAAGCTAAATACCTTTTGGAGCACATAACGAATGACATGGATTTCCCCTCATGAAGATCTGCCACACTTAGGTGATCGCTGTGAGAGTACTTGAGGTAACCATGTCACATTCCATCTATTATTGCGGTGTTGACCTTGCCAAAAACCATTTTAGTTTGCGCGCGGTGGACGAACGAGGCGTCATGCTTCTTCACAAGTCGGTCTCGCGCGCTAAGTTACTCACTACATTAGCAAATATGCCGTCTATAGGTATAGGACTAGAAGCGTGTAGTGGCGCGCACTTTTGGGCGAGCGAGTTTAATAAACTTGGCCATCACGCTCGCATAATGGCGGCTAAGTATGTCGCTCCGTATCGAACATTAGCAACGTACCGGAACTTGCTTACATCACGAATAAACAAGCGGCGTCACTGATAGGTGTCGCTCCAATCACACGTGAAAGTGGACGCTACAAAGGTAAGCGCGTAATCCAAGGCGGTCGAGCGCAAGTACGAACCGTTTTATACATGGCGATGATGTCAGCCATGCAATGTAACCCTGTTTTCAAAACCACGTATTCACGACTTTTAGAAGCTGGGAAACCTAAGAAAGTGGCTATCGTTGCCTGCGTTCGCAAGATGGTTGTAATACTGAATTCAATGTTACGAGATGGCGTCATGTGGGATGAAAATTTAGCTATTGACGCCATAGTCGTTTGTTATGAGAACTATCTTATTCTGTGTCTTGGCAAAACCTAAACAAGTATCCGTCTGGGCTTTGTACGATAAACTGCTTCTGTTCCACTTGGCGGCTGCCACATTCGTAAACCTTAGATTCGAGCTGCATATAAACTGAGTTCGGAGCCAATCTAGACACTCGCTCAAACAACCTATCAATATCGCTAACGTCCCACTGTAAGTTGATACCGCGACCAAATGGCAAATCCATGTTGCCCGTTAACCATTTTCGACCACCGCTGTTGAGGCCTTCGAGCATGAGATCGACGCCGTCTAACGTGAGGTAGGCAAATTGCTCTTCTGGACGTTCGTACTTTATCTGAAAATTGAGGACATCAACAAAGAAAGCTTTACTTACATCAATGTCGTTACAATACAACTCAGGAACTACTCTCAAGCTTACTTATCCTCCGTTCACATAACGCCTCAAACACCGGCATGGTGAAGTTGGCGGCTTTTTTGGAACAAAAGGCGTGACACTTTAGACTGTCCGATTTCCTGCGCTTGTTAAGCGGCGACACTTGTTAAGAATGACTCAAGATCACCTTCGTTTCCCTTAGCGATGCCATGTGCAACTGCATAGGGCTCAAATTCTCGCATTATTCCTTGCTGGAACGGAATTGCCACGCAAATACGATTGTCTTTGACATAGGCTTTTGCGTCTTTATTGTCGATTAGATAGATAGTTATGAACGCGCCAATTAGCCCTTGAAAAAATGCCATGTCCTCTTGGCCTACTTGCTGCTCACCTACCCACTTACTAAAGAAAGAGATGCAAGATGAGGTATCCAATGGCGCACCGTTTGGAATAATTCCAATTTGGGGAAGTAGATCCTCTAACATTGGCCTTGCTTCTTCTAATGCTCTACTAGCACTCATGATGTCTGATTCCTTTTCCGCTTAACGAATGACATGGATTCCCCCTCTGAAGATCTGCCACACTTAAGTGATCGCTGTGAGAGTACTGGAGGTAATCCTGTCACATTCCATCTGTTATTGCGGTGTTGACCTTGCCAAGCACCATTTTAGCTTGCACGCGGTTGACGAACGAGGCGTTACGCTTCTTCACAAGTCTGTTTCTCGCGCTAAGTTACTTACAACCATAGCAAATATGCCGCCTATGCGTATAGGGCTCGAAGCTTGTAGTGGCGCGCACTTTTGGGCGAGAGAGTTTAATAAACTTGGCCATCACGCTCGCAAGATGGTTGTAATACTGAATTCAATGTTACGAGATGGCGTCATGTGGGATGAAAATATAGCCAAAATTTAGCTATTGACGCCATAGTCGTTTGTTAGGCTTTTTCACGTGTGACAGCCCTACGATGAACTAGCAATCAAAGAGAGCTTGTTCTTGACCGATTAAAAGTCAACCTGATGTTCGGTTTTGATATCGTGTATTAACCTTTATACCGTGAGGAGACGTCCAACCTTCAGCAAGGTACGACTTGTAACACTCTTGAAATTCTTCGTCCTCTTCAAAAGAGTACATTCGATCATCTATATTATCCAAGAGCTCCGTCCAAACTTCGATACTACCGCTTTCTCGATATGTCACTTCAGTAACTTTCCAGCCAAAGTAATCCCCTTCCTCCTTATTGCGAAATTTCATATATTCACCGACTCGAGGAACACAAGGCATATGAATTTTCTTTACTAAGTGCACCCAATTTAACTTGCTGGCTAACCAAATACTAAATTCAATTTCTATCAATGAAGTATCCTTTTAACTTAGAAGCCTAACGCCGCCAGCAGAGGCCGCAAAACCAGAGCGGAGCGGCGGTTTTGTGGTCCCTCTGGCAGGCCTTGTTAACGAGAGAAAAACTAGTGTGCCATACTATTGAGCGAAGCGAAAATGGCACGCGCTTTGAGTCGCTGTTGAACAATTTTTTATGGCGCTGAACTCAACGTTAGTTCTTGTATGTCTATTAGGTCGACTTCCCTACCCAGTATTCGCTTGTACTCAACGAGACGATGGACTGGAATCACTAGTAATTCGATACCTTGATAGAGTTTTACCACTGACTCTGAAAAGTAGATTTCAAGCTCATACCAAGAACCATCGAGAGCTGATTGTATCTTCGTGTTTTGAGATAAGCCGATTTCAATTTTTTGATTTTGGTAAACCAGCTGGAAGTACTCTAGATCCCAACCGTACTCAGTGTAATGAGTTAACGGTTTAGATATGAACTGCGATACGCGAGCCAAGACCTTATTTGCGTCAGAATTGCGAATATAAAGATCGATATCAGCGATTTCACGACTTCCACCATGAATAGTTGCCGCTAACCCACCAACAATTTGGTAGTCAACACCCTCTGCCTCTGAGAGATCTTTGAGCCATTTCAGGGCCACTTTCACTTTATCACTCATCTAGTCCCCTTAGCTGGATTTTGCTCTGCGCCATAACGAATGACATGGATTCCCCCCCATGAAGATCTGCCACACTTCTCAGAAGCGGCGGTGCTGTACTTGCGAGGAAATGACAAAGCCAGAAAGTACCTCAACAATCTACAAAAACGAATGAGTAAAGCCAAAGCGTTATCGGTGTTGGCTCACAAACTAGGGCGCTGTATCTATTTTATGCTGAGGAACAAGACCGTGTTTGATGACAAACGCTTTTTACCCGAATAAGTCGCACAATGGGATGAACTGTTAGTCTAACTGGTGCTGAGAGATAGCACGTTGCTGAGCCCTAATGACTCTTGGCTACGAGCCTATGTTGGGTCTGCTGTGCAATCGCGGTTCAAGCCCCTTTGCTTTGATTAGTCATCCCATTGTTGCGCATTGTACGAACAACAAAGTTGCTTACACCCATACTGAGCCTTTTACTAACTAGCGCGATAGCAGCCATCTTCTTTGAATAGTGCCAGATTGGGTTAACCGATGTATGTCTAATGGCCCTGTCGCTAGATCGACAGGCAGTGGTGAGACCACAGTAAGAGACCTTCTATATGTGTTTGCCGTAAGCAATGACTTAATGGCCAAAGTGACCTAACGAAGTAGACAGCTTCGTTGTTCGACTAATTTAGTGGCTTTCGCTGCCAAGGGAGGCGTGTTTTCTATTGACAGCGAAGGGGCTCATATGTGTTATAGGTATTTTCACACCTGCACATTCTTGAAAGTTTGCGAGAAGATTTCTTCGATTTCTTTCGGTGCTACATTTAAAAATGTACAAGCGATCGCAGTGAAGTTTTCTATTCTATTGATTGGTGTTTCGGAACAAACCTCAGGTCTCATGGCTTTTAAGACATCATCAAGTTCATTTATCTCTCCGTTACAGATTGTTGCGTCTAACTCGTGCCCAAAGCGATTGCGTATTTTGTTAACTCTTTCGATGCCTTTTTTAATATATGAAACGGCACTTCCTTTATCGGGAAGCAACTTTACTTTTTGAGCAAATGACAGCCTAATTTGGTCGATATCATCAATTCCATAATGGTTTGACAGTCCGTTGCTGCACTTTGTTAGATTTTCTTACTTGCAAATAACTCAACTACTTCGCTCCACCAATACAAGCCATTACAGTCATCAAGATGAAACATCGCGCTTGAAATCTCAACCAACTCAATTTTAGTGGGAATATCCTGATCATCGAAGTGTTTTTTAAGTTGAAGTAACTCCCTTTTTTTACCGCAAAACCATTGATTTTGACTTTTAACACACTTGATCGCTAACGAATAGCTCGTTTCTAACTTCTTTCTTAAGTTAACGATCTGCTCTTTGTCTGAGGACTCAAAGCCACAACTCAAGACATACGAGCAGCCATTCGCTTCTTCATCATCATATTTGTCTTGTAAATAAGCGTATGGGCCATTAAAACCCATTACTAATACTTCTCCAGTATCGGCATCTAGTAAGTAGCCGTATACCCCGCCAGCTTGATGCAATGGCGAAATTGCGTTTGCTCCGATGATCCAAAAATCCTCTCTCTCTGAAAGTTGGATTCTCTTAATCTCGAATTCGCTTTCTGTTCCGCCTATATCTCTATTTATATAGGCTAAGAACTTTTCTCTAGCTTCTTTCTCTGAGTACATAAAAAATCTAGACATAATGATTCCCTGAGCATGTGTTAGCCTCCTGCGTTTATCGTGGGTTAGCTAAGCCAGTGCCACACTGTTAGGTGACAAGCCAATAACAGAACAGGAGGCTAACATGTCTAAATCTAACACACTTTTTATCGGCTTAGATGTGCACAAGGAGACAACCGATGTCGCCTATGTCTCCGATAAACTCGATGACCGTGTGCAATACCACGGCACCATTAATACTAATCTACGCGCTTTCAACAAGTTACTGCGCTACTTCAAAGCAAAAGCAAACAAGCTCTGTGTTACTTATCAAGCGGGACCTTGCGGCTATTGGCTCTATCGCCACCTCAATAGTCACGGTATTGAATGCTGGGTGGTTGCGCCATCACTAACCCCTAAAGCGCCTGGCGATCGCGTCAAAACTGATAAGCGTGATGCCATGACCTTAGCGCGTCTTGCCAGAACAGGTGATATCAATTCTATTTATATCCCTGATAGCTGTGATGAAGCGATCCGTGACCTCATCCGCTGCCGAGAAGATGCGATGCTCGATTATCGGCAAGCCAAAATGCGCCTTAAGTCGTTTCTATTGCGCCATGGCCATCCATGTACAGGACGACAAAACTGGACCGAAGCATATCGTCGTCATCTTGGCGCAATTCATTTCCTCGAACCCGCTCAGAAGATCGCTTACCAGCACTACATCAACATTGTTACTGAGCAGTTCGAACGTTTACAACACCTCAATATTGAGTTGGAAACACTGGCACAATCATGGCGATGGTATCCACTGGTACAGCGACTTTGTGTATTGCGTGGGATACGTTTTCTCTCTGCCGTCACTCTCGTCGCGGAGCTGGGCGATTTACGCCGTTTTAATCACCCTCGCTCACTCATGAACTTCGTTGGGTTAACTCCGTCAGAGTACTCTTCCGGCACTCGGCAACGACTTGGCGCTATTACCAAAACAGGCAACACACATGCTCGGCGTATCTTAGTTGAAGCTGCGTGGTCTTACCGGTTCTCACCCAAGGTCTCTGAAGAGATGCAAAAACGTCTTCAAGGGCACAGTGCTAAGCTGCAAAATCTGTCTTGGGAGATACAGCAGCGGCTGTGTAAACGCGATGCCAAACTGCGAGCCAGAGGCAAAGAGAAAAACAAAATCGTCGTTGCGATCGCACGTGAACTTGTTGGCTACATATGGACATTGCATTGCCGTTTAACCCACAAAGTACGCCAGTGAAAGAGATGAACTAGACACCACTAAAACCTGACAGAATTAGCTTTGACGTGCAGAGCCTGAAGCAGCGGTGCAAGCAACCCTCGAGGGCGTTAGGTGTTTTAAATCCACGCGCATAGAGTGAGGCAAGGCTTCAACGGCGTAATCAAGTAATGCGGATAACCAAACCCGCGAGTAGCAGCTAGGTCAACCGCCGACACTTACTTGCCGATGGCTCTCTCGCTAAAGTTATCATGCTGAGCACTCTGCTCGGCAGGGATACTTGCGTCACTGTTGACAGGGGGAATCATAGCAACGCCCTGTTAAGGTGTGAGCAACGCAATACTGAAGCTGCCGCATACCACCTTAAACACTAAACGCAACGCATAGTAAAAATGCCACACGTTGCGAATCACTCTTAAATAGTTTGTTATAACTCTACTTTCCCTTGCCAAACATATACCCTAGAGCAAGAGTTACGATAGGAACGAATATAGACCATATGGTTTTAAGTTGCTCAATCGGAAATTCAGCGTCTAAAGGAGGGTGAATACCATCAGGAGATGATGGCCACATGAAGATAATTAATACTAGTGAAAGAGTTATTCCTAAAATAAATGACCACCTGATAGTAAGCCAAACTACGGAATCTTGTGCATGCTTGCCAGTGCCGATGCTATAGCTTACAGAGCCTGGGACATCTCCGGAGATATTACTTTTCTTGCGTCGAGGTTGAGGCTCTTCAGTATCTCTTATCGATTCAATACTAATCTTACTCATCGACCTCGTTCCCTTTATAAAAAACATACTCAAGAGACCAAGCGTCATGATCCATTGACACTCGAAAAGAGCGATAGCTCAGCCACAACTCTCGACCATCCAAGGAGCCAACTTTTAGTGGTTTTACTATGCCAGCACCATGGATACTATCATTGTTATAAATGTTAACTCTTAGCCCTTTACTATCTTCAGCCGGTACATAGTCAGCACGATAATCCCCTTGTCCCTCAAGAATAAAGGTAAACTCTAACCAAATTGACTGAAAATCAAACTTAATGTTATTCGTGAAGCCGGTACGAGCCAAACCAGACTCAAAAACTTCTAGGTTGCCTGATGTGATTTTCATTTTTCTTAACTCATTTCATTTTTTGTGAATTCTAACTGATTGAATATACGATGTCATTGTGGGAGTTATAACGCTTTATATACGGAATTTTTCCGCATAATATCCCAAAATTTATTTCCGTATAACATGCCATCTTCAGTGTGGAATAATTAACATTAACCCATGAAAAACAAGGATTTACCACTAATTATAACAATCATGCTCGTCACATTATGCGGAAAAAATCCACATAACCTGCGATCTATTAGTCTACACTTCTACTGTATATAACAACAGGTAACTAACATGATTCAACGTTCTCCATTTTTACGGAAAATTGAAACTTATATGTACGCTCGCCACTATGCTAAAAGCACTGTTGACTCATACATATACTGGATTAAACACTTCATCTATTATCACAATAAACGCCACCCTAAAGACCTTGGAGGTGCCGAGGTCGAAGTGTTTTTACTTATCGCTCAGCTAATGTATGGCTCGGGTTTACGCCTGATGGAATGCCTCCGTTTAAGGTATGCAGACATCGACTATGACTACCTTGCGAAAAAGGTTTGGCAGGGAAAAGCTATAAAACCGCACGCTACCGCCATCGCGATGGACGTTAGTCTCCATGACGATTGGCGAGAATGCTTATAGATCAACAGATTACTATCACTCGACAATAACAAAGATTGTTATGCGTTCATACACGTATTGACTAAATTTTGTGAATCGTCACGCATATACTCAAGTCACCTCCAGATGCTTATTCAGCCAGAATTTCTAGGTTTGCCAGCGAGGCACTGCTTTTTTCGGTTTTAAGCTCTTCAAATGTCAGGTTGTTTCTTGAGGGCACTTGATACTTTTAGAAAACATAGTTCTCGAAATTGATAGTTATTCCTGCATACCGCGTATTATGGGGCGATGACTATTTTTTCATTTCTATCGATAATTTTTCTAACTTTCTATTTCTCGATTTTAGGCGTATTAAATAATGTAGCTCCTCTTTTATTCTTTCAATATGGTTACTGTGATGAATAGATTCTATCCATACCTCTCGACATATTTTTCATCATGAAGCGACAGCGGGTATCCTTCTTATATTTTCAATGTTATTCGCGATTCTTCTTTCAAATAATAATATACTCAAACCACCTCAAGATGCTTGTTCAGCGAGAGTTTCTAGGCTTGTCAACAAGGCACTGTTTTGAAGATCTAGTGGACTAAATCAAAAAACAGTAACGACGGTGGCGAGCCTAGAAAACTCGCCCTTCGGGAAGCGACTAGCGCCCCGATTTCTGCGTTAAAGGTGTTTAAAAGGGAAAGCCATTCCTTCACACCTTTGCCTTGAACTCGACGCGCTAGGCCGCTTCTGAATCCTGCATCTTGAGGTGGTTTGATGTAATGGTCTTCCCTCGCACTAATCGGCATCGCAATGTGCCAAGATAGCGTTGATAAATCGCCTATCTAAAAACGAGGGAAGACCATGAATAAGTGTAAAACCATTGGTATCGATTTAGCAAAGAATACTTTTTACTTCATCATGTTGGACAAACAGGGTAAGCAAGTTGAGAGAAAGAAATTAAATCGACAACAGCTCATTGGCTATCTCTCGAAGCTAGAGACTTGTGTCATTGCGATGGAAGCATGCGGTACAGCGCATTACTGGGGACGAAAAATAGGCCAGCTAGGGCACTCTGTTGTATTACTTCCCGCTCAGCATGTGAAAGGCTATTTACGAGGCCAAAAGAATGACTATAACGATGCAAAGGCCATCGCAGAAGCGTGTCAGCACGGTGCGATTCGCCCCGTTGCGGTCAAATCCCTAGCGCAGCAAGACGACCAAACTTTTTTGCTCATGCGTCAACACGTGAGTAGTGACAGAAAGCGCTTAATCAATCATGTGAGAGGGTTGCTGGCGGAGTATGGGGTAGTGCTGGCGAGAGGAAGTCAGGTATTGCGTAAATCGCTGCCTTTTATTCTAGAAGATGTTGAGAACGGCTTAACCGACGAATTTCGAGCGCTTTTATTCAGGCAATACACACAACTCGAAAGGCTTGACGAAGAGCTACAGTGGTACGACGAAAGGTTGGCCGAAAAAGTGAAGCAAAAAGACGTTTGTCAGCGTTTGATAAAAGTGCCAGGTATTGGTCCCGTGGTGAGTTTTTCCTTAAGAGCCTGGATGGGAAGTGGTGAGCAATTTAAACGAGGGCGTGATGCGTCAGCAGCCTTAGGTTTAGTGCCCAAGCAATTTAGCACGGGAGGTCGAGAGGTATTGCTTGGCATTACAAAGCGAGGGAATCAGCAGTTAAGGTCATTCGTGGTTCATGGTGCAAGAGCGGTTGTGAGTCGAGCCGATGGCAAAACAGACAGGCTTAGTCAATGGATATTGCGGCTGGTTGAAAGGCGAGGTTTTAACAAGGCTGTGGTGGCGCTGGCGAATAAGATAATCCGTATCGCGTGGGTCATTATCTGTCGAGGAGAAAGCTATAAAGCGCCAGCGGCGGTTTAACAGAAAGATTTAACTAAAGCGTCACACACCAGATATTGCGTAGATAGCAGTTTAGATGAAAAACAGGTAAGACCAGCATATAGGGACCCTGATATACTCAAAGGTTTACCAAAACCGTTAATTTGATAAGGGCTATATGCGCGAAGTGTCATCAAGGCCAGAAGCCACACGAGCTTCACGCATAGGCCGGATATATGAAAGCAACCTGTCCCTTTTATCGACATTGGTATCTTGCCAATAGAGGGAAGACCATATATGAGTATAGCTATTTCTATTTCTTATATGAATCATTCATTCACACGCCGCTTTCTGTTCCCTTTTTTGACGCACTAGCGCCATTTGATATCAAATTTGTCGTCAACGATATTGCCCTTTCTCTGTTCTTTTTAATCGTCGGACTGGAACTGAGGTTGGAGTTCATTGAAGGGGAGTTTAAACAGCGTAAAGCCGTTGCCCTTCCCGCTTTGGCGGCTCTCGGCGGCGTTGTCGTACCCGCAGCCATTTACTATTTTTTTAATGCCGATACCCCGACGGAGCAAGGCTGGGCGATTCCTGCTGCCACGGATATTGCGATTGCTGTCAGTATGCTGGCTTTCATAAAAACAGTGCCTAAATCGATGAAAATATTTCTTCTGTCGATCGCCATTTTTGACGATATCTATGTGCTAATCATCATTGCCCTGTTTTATTCCAGTAGTGTGCACGCTTTGGCAATACTATTTTCTTTAATCTTGCTTTTTATTCTGAGGGAGTTCAGCAAAACGAGACTGGTTTATCATTATCAACGGTTTTCTGGCACTGTTTATGCTGCTGGTGGTATCTGTATCTGGTCTTTGCTTATCTATGGTGGTGTACATCCCACTTTAGCCGGTTGCATGCTGGCGTTTACTTTTCCATTGGCGACAAGAACCGAAAATATCGCCACAGCATTAGATGGCAGGCTGATTTTTAAAGCACTAAAACTCTATGTCGAACTTTTTATATTACCGCTTTTTGCCTTTGTTAATGCGGGGATCTACCTTGGTGGCGTCAGCCAAGCTGATTTGCTGAATGATTTCTCTTTGGGGGTTGTGTTTGGCTTGGTGATAGGAAAACCGCTAGGCATTATTTTAACGACGATGTTGCTGGTTGGATTGGGGTTTGCGGTAAGGCCCGACGCATCACGTAGCCAGTTTGTTGGTACCTGCTGCATGTGTGGCATTGGCTTTACGATGAGCTGTTTCATTGGCGAGTTGAGTTTAGACAGTGTCCAGATTCCTTATCAAATTCCGGTATTAATAGGATCGTCGTTATCGTGCCTGTTAGGGGCAGTGCTGTTAACCTCAGCGCAAAGCGCGAAACACGCAACTTTGGTGGTACGAGCGACGAAGTCGGCGCGACATCGCTGATATGCGACTTGTACCACATTGATGGTCAAGCTATTTCAACTTGTTGAGTAAGGGGGCGATCTGTCTCGATAAGTTTTCATTTGTGAACGATATAGTAGTCAATAGCCATTAGGATAACTCTTGATATTTTGGTTAGGAAATTCGGTTTTCGACGAGTTTCCATCTACGGCAAGGATACTGCCGACATTAAATAAAGAGAGGAAGCAATGAGTAAGATATTAATTGTTGCAGGCGATTTTGTTGAAGATTACGAGTTAATGGTGCCATTTCAAGCGCTGCAAGTACTTGGTCATGACGTGACTGTGGTTTGTCCTGACAAGGCGGCAGGTGACACAGTGAAAACCGCCATTCATGATTTCGAAGGTGATCAAACCTACACCGAAAAACCGGGCCACCTATTTGCCCTGAACGGCGATTTTTCTGATGTTTCAGAATCCCAGTTTGATGCTTTATTACTGCCGGGTGGGCGTGCGCCGGAGTACCTTCGTTTAAATCCAACAGTGCTTGAGCTCATTAAAGCGTTCGATGCGGGTAAAAAACCGATTGCGGCGATCTGCCACGGTGCTCAGTTACTGACTGCGGCAGGCATTGTTTCTGGTAAGCATATTTCAGCCTATCCGGCATGTGCACCAGAAGTGACTTTGGCAGGCGGTGATTATGCCGATATCGCCATTGATGGCGCCGTGACGGATGGCCATTTGGTGACAGCACCCGCTTGGCCAGCTCATCCCGAATGGCTGCGTCAGTTCCAACAGTTACTCGTTGGCTAGTCGAAAAACAGCGTAGGTAATAGGGGTGCGATTGTGCTACAATTCGCGCCCTTTTTATTGCTGAGAGTTAAATCACCATGAGTATGAAAAATGAAATGCAGAAACAGCGTAATCGCCTAGAGAACTGCAAGCGCAAGCTCGCAGCAGCGCGCGCTCGTGGTGATCAACCGATTGTGACGCAGTTTGTGGAAGAGATTGCTAAGATCGAAAAACGGTTAGCGCAAATGAACCATAAGCAGAGCTTTGACCTAAACAAAGAGCGTAAAAGCTTGATGGATATGGCTTTCTCACGTGAAATTACCAAAGCAGAGCAAGCCGATCTCGGTAAGCTGAAGAAATCAGTGCGTGGCTTAGTGATTGTTCACCCGATGACGAAGTTGGGCAAAGAGTTACGTTTGGAAGTGATGACAGGCTACGCACCTAAAGCGTTCTAAACGAACAAGTATCGAATGACCTCACCCGATTGAGCAAAGCCTACGGTGCATCGCTGTCATGTGTTGGTGTGGGGTCTCTGGATAGAAGAAAGCCGCGGTATTGACCGCGGCTTTGTTGTCTTTACGATGTCGGGTTTTGCTTGTTGTTTGGACGTCGATTGCCAGATTGATTGTTCGGCCTGCGTGGACGACGAGGTGCGGTATTACCCGCGTCACTTTGATTGCGACTATCGTTGTTTCTGCGGCGTGGTTTCTGGTTTTCCGATTGAGGCTTATTTGCAGAATTAGCGTTTCTCGGCTTACCATTCGACGCCGCTGACTGTGTTTGCGCTCTGCCGCGATTGCCTTGCTCTGTCCCCTGACTTTGCTTTCCTTGATGGCGACGATTCTTGCCCTGCGGTTTGTGACCACGTGCATTTTCACCTGAGCGTTGCCCATCTTGGTGCTCAGTGCGCGGCTTTTTGGCTTTCTTTGGCTTCTTAGGTTTGATTGGACGCGTATCGAGTGTTGTCTCCGGTAGGGCGTTAGTCGGCTCAAACCCGGCTAAGACCTTACGGGTTAACACTTGCTTAGTCAGACGCTCAATGCCTTTTAGTTCACTCAACTCGTCGGCGCAAACCAGAGAAATGGCCATGCCTGTCTCGCCAGCACGGCCTGTGCGGCCGATACGGTGAACGTAGTCTTCTGAAACATGGGGAAGGTCGAAGTTAACCACTTGAGGCAACTGCGGAATATCGATACCACGAGCGGCGATATCGGTCGCAACCAACACGCGTACTGCGCCAGATTTAAAATCAGCAAGTGCTTTGGTGCGTGCGCCTTGGCTTTTATTGCCGTGAATAGGCGCAGCCGTAATCTTGTTTTCATTGAGAAAGCGCGCTAAACGGTTGGCGCCGTGTTTGGTACGACTAAATACCAACACTTGCTGCCAGTTACCTTCATCAATGAGTTTGGCAAGCATCGGTGCTTTCTTTTTCTTATCTGCAGGATAGATACTTTGCTCTACCGTGCGCGCTGTTGAGTTAGCAGGGGCGACAGAGATCTCAACGGGGTTGTTCACCAAGCCTTTAGCCAGTTCACGGATCTCGTCTGAGAAAGTGGCTGAAAAAAGCAGGTTTTGGCGTTTGGCTGGCAATAGCGCAAGGATCTTCTTGATGTCGCGAATAAAGCCCATATCAAGCATGCGATCGGCTTCATCAAGGACTAAGACTTCGAGTTGCGAGAACTTCACCGCGTTTTGGCTGTGGAGATCAAGGAGGCGCCCCGGTGTGGCTACCAGCACGTCCACGCCCTTGCGCAGGGTCAGCATTTGAGGATTGATCTTCACCCCACCAAATACTACGTGGGAGCGAAGACGAAGGTGGCGACTGTAATTGACGACGTTGTCGTTGATTTGCGCCGCTAGCTCACGCGTCGGCGTTAGGATCAGTGCGCGAACGTGATTGCCTTTTACCCCTTGTCGTTGGCTTAATTGCTCCAAAATAGGCAACGTAAAGCCGGCTGTTTTACCTGTCCCTGTTTGTGCCGCCGCCATCACATCTTTGCCTTCAAGTACGGCTGGAATCGATTGTGCTTGAATTGGAGAGGGCGTTTCATAGCCTTGCTCTTCGATCGCTTTAAGAATAGGAGCAGAGAGGCCGAGGGAGTTAAAACCCATAGTGTAAGTTCTCATTTAGTAGTGGACAGGTATTGCTCGTTATTCCCGCCGGGTGAGCAAAAGAGGCGACATTCTGAAGGGTTTGGTGAGGAACATCAATCAATACCTGTGTGAATCATCAATATATCCAGTTCAAGCTGCTGGAATCAGAGGCAGACTCGCCGATCGCGCGCAAGGCGTGAAGAGATGACACTTCCTTTTAAAGGCTTTCGAGCCGAAATGGCGGCGTTTGAAGCTTCAAGGAGGCTTTTTTCTTCGTGCGTGAAAGCAAAAATCATCTAGTGCGGTCTCCATTTTTTGATGTACCTGACTTGAAAAATACCCAATGAACCATCAATGCTAATTATGCGTAAACGATAATTTTCTTCCGAGATGGCAACCCACATCATCGGGGATAGGCAGGGCACTCGATGCATCGTGCATCGATTCTTCGCGGCGATACCGCACTCAGTCTCAAAAGGAATCACTATGACGAACGAATACGTTCCACCGAAAGTTTGGCAAATGGAAAGCGAAAATGGCGGCACTTGGGGCAGCATTAATCGGCCTGAGGCAGGGGCGCGCCACGATCAAAAACTCCCGGCGGGTGATCACCCTCTTCAGCTTTACTCTTTGGCGACACCAAATGGTCAAAAGGTCACTATCATGCTCGAAGAGTTACTCGCCGCTGGGGTGAAAGCAGCAGAATATGATGCACACCTGATCAATATCGGTGATGGCGATCAGTTTTCGACCGGCTTTGTGGCAGTGAATCCCAACTCGAAAATCCCGGCACTGGTTGATTGCAGCGGCAATGAGGCGATCAATGTGTTCGAATCTGGTGCCATCGTGCTGTATCTGGCGGAGAAGTTTGGGCACTTCTTACCTGAAGATGCAGCGGCGCGAGCCCGAGTGATGAACTGGTTATTCTGGTTACAAGGCGCTGCACCTTATTTAGGTGGCGGTTTTGGGCATTTTTACGCCTACGCACCAGAAAAGTTCGAGTACCCCATTAATCGCTTTACCATGGAAGCCAAGCGCCAGCTTGACCTACTCGATAAGCAGTTAAGTAAAAACACCTATCTCGGCGGAGAGACCTACTCAATCGCAGACATTGTGACTTGGCCTTGGTATGGCAACTTGGTGCTCGGTAAAATTTATGATGCGGCTGAGTTCTTAGATGTTGAGCAGTATGCCAACGTGTTGCGATGGGCACGTATGATTGAGATGCGTCCAGCAGTGCAACGTGGCCGTATCGTGAATCGTACTTGGGGCGAAGAGTGGGAGCAGTTGCCGTCAAGGCACAGCGCTGCTGATATTGATGAGGTGCTGAGCAAAAAGCCAGACTGAGTATGCGGTAACGAGAATGAAAAACCCTCAGTGTGATGCTGAGGGTTTTTCATTTGATGGCTTGCCGCGATTAGGCTTTTGCTGGCGCCTTGTGCGGTGCGTCATTGATAGGCGCGTCATTGATCGGTAAATGAATGAGTGCGGCGGCAAAAGCGAGAACGACGGTCGACCACCAGATAGGATCGTAACTGCCATAGTAATCGTAAATACGCCCTCCCATCCAAGCGCCCAAGAAACTACCGACTTGGTGAGTAAAGAACACCAATCCATACAGTGTCGACATGTAGCGAGCCCCGAAAATTTGTCTGACAAGCCCAGAGGTGAGCGGAACGGTGCCTAACCAACAAAAGCCAATGGCTCCCCCAAAAAGCGCTGCCGTCGTTTCGGTAATGGGCAAGGTAACAAATCCTGCAATGACAGCGGTTCTGACCAGGTAGAGTACGGACATAACGTGACGTTTGCTGAAGTTGTCACCCATCAAGCCCCAAAAGTACGACCCAAAGATATTAAAGATGCCGACATAGGCAAGAGCCATGGCTGCGGTATTGGCAGGGAGACCTTTGTCACCGAGATAACTGGGTAAATGGGTCGCAATGAACATGACATGGAAACCGCAGACGAAGAAGCCCGCGTGGATCAACCAGTAGCCCTTATGACGAAATGCTTGAGCTAAGGCTTGCTTTAGTGTCTGTTCGGGTTGGCTCTGTTGTGTCGTATCGCTACCACCATGGCTGTTTTTCATAAATACCGAAAAGGCCAACATGACAAAACAGCCCATAGCGAAGACTTGCATGGCGGTTTGCCATTCAAAATGTGTCAGCAAAGACTGAGCGCCGGGGATCACGGCAAACATGCCAAAGGAGCCTGCTGCCGTCGTCAAGCCAAAGGCTTTTGCGGTATGTTGCGGCGGAACGACTTTTGATATCGCACCAAGCACGATGACATAGCTGGTTGCACTAAGCCCTAGGCCAACCAAGACACCCAAAGAGAGGTAAAGAACCGATGAGGTGGTGGTGATCGAGGTAAGGTAAAGCCCCAACGCATAAGCGATGGCGCCTAAACTGATCACCCGGCGTGCGCCGTAGTGATCGGCGGCCATGCCCACAAAAGGTTGGAACAGACCGAATAGCAAGTTTTGCATCGCAATGGTGAGGCTAAAGAACTCTCGCCCGGTCATAAAAAAGTCGGAAATGGGCATCATAAAAATGCCGAATGACTGTCGAATCCCTAAGCTGATGATTAGCGTGCCTATCCCTAGCCATACCATCAATGGAAATCGGAAAATACTCATAATGTTGTTGTTACTCAATAGGTGAATGATGTACGGGTGACGACATGTCGTGATGCATGCTGTGATGTAAACCGTGATGCTCTGTTGCTTCCATCGCGTGACAGCCGCTTGCCATCGCTTGTTCAGCGAGCGCATGGAGGAGAGGTTGGCAATGGTGTACAGCAACCAAGCTCATCAACAGCAAGGCGGCCATCCGCGCCAATTGGGCGCTAAGCGTTTGCTGAAACATGGGGTGACTCCAGTGTGATTTAAGTCACGGAGTGTAGTAATTTCATTGCTATGCGAATAGTGACTTATTTGCAAGTAAGTCATGCATGTTGTGCATGTTCTAATAAAGAGACATGGGCTTTATTGGTCTGAGGTCGGTTTGACCTACGCTTAACTGGAGCAATCAATGTCAACAACAATAAAGAGACGCAATGATGAGCAATCCAATAATCGCTGACAACAAACCGATTAAAGTGCAATTGAATCAAGGTGAGGACTATTACTTCTGCGCGTGCGGCCGTTCGGCTAAGCAACCTTTTTGTGACGGTTCACATAAAGGCACAGGGTTCTCACCACAAGCCTTTAAGGCAACGGAAAGTGGTGATGCCTATTTGTGTCGCTGTAAACACAGTCGTAACTTGCCTTATTGCGATGGGACACATAAGCAGTTTACTACCGAGCAAGTTGGTCAAGAGGGGCCTGGTGTTGCCCCGTCGAGTGATGCAGCCCCGATTGCGCAAGCGACGCAAGAGGAGCCAACCGTTGAGTTAATCCACCAACTGGCTCGCGAAGGACTGTCAAGTTTAGGTCATCATGGCCCAATGACATCCATGGGGGTTCCTCGTCATCTGTTGCCACATTGGGATGATATTCAGTTGATGGTCGCGCAGATGGCAACCAAGCCGCTGCTGGAAGAAGAAACGGTCGATACCTCTTTGATCATTGGTCCTAGAGCGGATAAGCCGTTGCGGTTGGACATTCCGTTGTTTGTTTCTGACATGAGCTTTGGCGCCCTGTCCGAAGAAGCAAAAACAGCACTGGCGAAAGGTGCAGAGCTTGCCGGGACCGGTATCTGCTCCGGTGAGGGCGGCATGCTACCCGAGGAGCAAGCAGCGAACAGCCGATATCTCTATGAGCTTGCCAGCGCGCAGTTTGGTTATGAGGAATCACTATTAACGCGCGTGCAGGCGTTTCATTTTAAAGGAGGGCAAGGGGCAAAAACGGGAACGGGGGGGCACCTTCCCGGCAGTAAAAACATTGGTAAGATTGCGCAGGTGCGGGGTATAGAAGCGGGGGAATCCGCCATCTCTCCTCCCACCTTTCGAGATTTGCACAGTTGTGATGATTTTAAGCGTTTTGCCGATAGAGTACGCGAGGTGTCTGGCGGCATTCCGATAGGCTTTAAGCTCAGCGCAAATCACATTGAAGAGGATATTCAGTTTGCACTCGATGCCAGCGCAGATTACATCATTTTGGATGGTCGTGGCGGTGGGACAGGGGCAGCACCTGTTATCTTCCGGGATCATATCAGTGTGCCCACGATTCCTGCACTGGCGAGGGCGCGGCGCTATCTCGACGAGAAAGGCGTCTCTGGTGATGTCACCTTGATCATCACAGGTGGGCTACGTGTCCCCACTGATTTTGTGAAAGCGATGGCGTTAGGTGCTGATGGGGTCGCCGTCTCAAATTCAGCGATGCAATCGATAGGGTGTGTCGCAGCAAGGATGTGCAACACCAATAACTGCCCAGCAGGGATCGCAACGCAAAAAGCGGACTTGCGTCAGCGTTTGAATGTCGATAAGTCTGCACAGCAACTGGCGAATTTTTTTAATGCCTCCGTGGAGTTAATGCAGGTGTTGGCGAGAGCGTGTGGTCATCGAGCCCTTAAGGATTTTGATCAGAATGATTTGGCGACATGGCAGCGAGAGATGGCCCACCTTGCTGGCATTCGCTATAGCGGAATAGACCTCACTTAACCCTCTCAACTTGGGGGATTAAAACCTTGTGGCGATCCCCCTATTTATCCGATGGCTACGCCGCTAGCGTCTCTTGATCTTTGTGCTGGGCGGCGATGGCTTTGATTTGCTCCTCAATTTCAAACATGGCATCGACAATACGTGGATCAAAGTGGCTGCCACGTCCTTCCTCAATGATGCCCATCGCTTTTTCGTGTGAAAACGCCGGCTTGTAAACACGCTTCGAAATCAAGGCGTCGTAGACATCCGCTATTGCCATTAAACGCCCTGAGAGTGGGATGTTATCGCCACTTAACCCCGCCGGATACCCTGAGCCATTCCACTTTTCATGGTGAGTAAGGGCAATTTCTTTCGCAAAGTGGAGGAAGCCATTATTGCCACCGCGCGCTTGCGCAGTTTCGAGCGCTTGCGCACCGATGTAGGGGTGTTGTTTCATTATTTCGAACTCATCGTCGGTCAATTTACCCGGCTTAAGCAAAATGGCGTCTGGAATGCCGACTTTACCGATATCGTGCAAGGGAGCGGACTTATAAAGCAGTTCGATCGTTTCGTCATCAAGTTGAGTTTTGAAGTCCGGGTGTTGCTGCAGTTTGAGCGCCATGGCTTTGACGTACTCTTGGGTACGCACGATGTGCGCCCCTGTCTCATTGTCTCGCGACTCGGCCAGTGCGGAGAGTCCGACAATCGCCACATCGCGCGTGTCTTCGACTTCTTGTTTTTGAGCGATCAACTGTTCCACCATGTGGTTGGTCAATGTCGCAATATGACCAATTTCATCACGATAGAAGACTGGGACCCGCTTAGAGAAATCGCCTGAGGAGGTGGCAGAGAGCACTTCTTGTTGTGAACGCATAAGCTCACGTAAAAAAGCCAGCCATTGGTAGAGAATCGTTGAGGTATAAGCTAAGAGTACCGCAGCGACATAAAAAAATTCTTTGATGATACTGAGGCCGCCACTGCCGTCATGGATGGCGGAAGGATTGCGAGCTAACCACTCTAAGTCTTTCACGACGATCATGCCTAAGATGACGGTCAGCAGCACAATGAGCCCTGAAAAAGCCCATCCAAGCCGCGTCGCAATAGAGTGCTGCTTCTGCGCCAATTCGCTGCTTGAGCAAGATTCGACGTTGGACACATAGTTACGATGTTGCTGACGCCAGCGGATATCTAGCCCCGCAAGGAGTCCCAATGCCGCCATACCAAAAACCGTTTTGAGATTTGAATCGAGCGGAAAGAGGTAACTGTGATTAAAGACGAGGGCCAAGAGAATGCCTGATGTAGTGAAGATGAAAAGGTCATTACGCAAACTAAAACAGTCTTGTTTGTCTTTGATGAGTGTCACTAATCGCAGCGGTAACATAATGCCAAAGGTGACAGCGACATATTGAAAAGTTTGCCATGCGGATAATGAGTCGAGCATGGGACAAACGCGCGCGCCATAAAAACCAAAAACAGTCGCTGCGATGATGTAATGCACGACGATGGTAGTCAGATGTGCTCTTTGTTCCGTTTGCATAGTGTACCTAGCCTATTTTGTTGCTTAATTTATTCTCTAACGACCTCAGGATGCATCGGGCTTGACGCGTGCGACGTCATTCGCACACCAACAAGACCGATTCCTCTGACTAATTATTGCAACGCTTTCTTGACTTCGCGACTTAAGCAGACGGGTTTGTTGTTTGTAAATGACAACATGTGTTGTCGTGATACCTTAGCGGACAACCTATCGTTAAGATGCCTTTATCAGCTGGTGGCTTGGATGACGCTCATGAACCCATGTAATCAGACGTTCCATCGCGTTGGGCCACTGATTTTCCAGTGGTATCGCATGACCACATAGCGGAATGATTTCCGCCTTCACACCATAAGCGTTGGCGGTATCGTTGACAATTTTAACCGGAACAATCTTGTCGTTTTGCGCCCCTATGACCAAGACTGGGAGCTTCTGTGCAAAGTCTAAGGCGACGGGCTGCGCCGAGGAGAATAAATTCAGGTCTTCAGGACAGAAGCCGGCCAAAATTTTCTCCGCTTGGGCCTTTGTTGCTCCGTCATGGAACAGGGCATTGAGCAGAGAACGACGCACATAGGCGTTTTGAACCAAGAGTTCTGGCATGAGCATAAACTGGCTGAGCACACTGGCCTCAAAAGGCTGTGAGCACACCAAGTGATTATTGAGATGATTAAAACCGTGTGGCGGCACTGACGCGAGCAGACAGAGGCCGGAGAGCGGCATGACAGGGTATTTGGTACTGAGTTTTGAAGCAAAATGTTGCGCGACCAGTCCTCCCATAGAGTATCCGACAATAATGGGTGGCTGCTTATGTCGTTGTAACACGAGGTCGAAGAGCGAGCGTAAGTCTTCGACATAGCTTTCCAACGGGCTGTCACTGGCATTATTGTGGCTATTGCCATGGCTGCGTAAGCTAAGTGCGTAGCAAGGGTAACCCGCATGCGCGATGGCTGGCATAAAGTGATGAGAAAACAGCGATGCACCGGTAAAAATGCCATGAACGAGAATGACGGGTGACGCCGAGGCCACCGTTTCCGGCGGACACAAGCTGAGGCATTCAAGATCACCGTGTTGTGTTGCGATAAACTCTTGTTTGATCATGGCAAGGCTATGCTTCTTGAAAATAAAAAGAATGCATATAGTTGCATTTTTTAGGCCAAGGTGACAACTGGTGAGTTGACTCGTTTGCCTCGCGCTCTCAGTGCAGAGACAGTGGAAGAAGCAGCAACGCTGGGGTTGCTGCTAGCAGGGCGATTAGTCGAGTGTTTTAAACGAGTTGGCGACGGTGGTGAGCGCGTGAATGTGGCTGCTTAGGGCATCATTCGCGTTTTCGAGTGCCGCCATGGATTCTGCCGTTTGTTGGGCAAGAGTATGAATTTGATGCGTGTTCTTGTTCACATCGTCTATCGCGGTATTTTGCTGATGGGTGGAGACGGCGATGAGTTCTGCTTGGGCTTGCACTTCAGAGACGGAGGCCGCGATATCGCCGAGTAATCCCTGTACCTTATTGGCATCTTGATCCATGGCTTGCGCGTTACTTAAAGTGTTCACCATCGCTTCAGCGGTAGCACCCGTTTTCTGTTGTAGGTTAGCGATTAAGGTTTCGATACTGTCGGTTGATTCACTGGTCTTGGTTGCAAGTTGGCGAACTTCATCGGCAACCACAGCAAAGCCTCGCCCAGCGTCGCCGGCACGTGCGGCTTCAATCGCGGCATTTAGCGCCAGCAAGTTGGTTTGGTCAGCGATTTCGCGAATGATTTGTAACACACCGCCAATGCTATCGGCATCAGATTGAAGCTGGTTGATGAGTAGCTCAGATTGGCGAACTTCTTCACTTAACGTACTGACACCGGCTAACGTTTGTTGAAGGTGACTGACGCCCTCTCCGACGAGCTTATCCGTTTCCGTTGCCATGCGTTTTGTCTGTTCCGCATTGTCAGAAATCCCTTCAACGGCATTGCTGATCTGCTCTACCGCAACACTGACCTGCTCAATGCCCGTGCGCTGTTCAGTTAATGCACTTTGTGCCGCATGAATGGCAGATTGCGATCCTTGGTAAGAGTGATTCAGCGCGTTGTTGACAGAACGGGTTTCGTTGATCGATTGCCCTATCTTTGCAACAAATGCGTTGTAGGAGACAGCCAGTTGTCCTAGCTCATCGGCTCGGCTCTCGTCGAGTCTACCCGTTAAGTCACCCTCGCTGCTTGCTGCGCGTGAAATGGCATCACGGGTTGTGATGATCGGCGCCAACATTTTGGAGAGCAAGAAAGCAATCAAGAGAATCAGCACGATGGCCGCGCCGAGGATAATGGTGAGTTCACCCATGGCTGCTGATGTAACGGCATCTTCTAGCACTGATGTCGGTACCATTAAGGCGAGATGCCAACGTAGGTGTGGTTGTTCGGAGTGAATAGGATGAATAGCAACAGTTTGTGGTTCACCCTGCCAGTTGACGTCATGGAACGCGACACTGCGGCCCGCTTGTCGTGGCAATGTGTTAAAGCCATTATGTTGTCGATCAAGTTGTGCCAGGGTGAGATTTTCGACTTCTTTACCCGTTTTGCCACTAAATAACATGACATTGCCATTGTCATCGTAGATGAAGGCGATCCCTTGCCCTTGATACTTCATGTTGTTGAGCACGAGCTGCTGCACTTCTTCACTGTTGATGTCGATACCAACCACATGATCGATGCGATTATCAATGATCACCGGAGAGTAGATGGAGGTGCCAAAAGCGCCAGTCAAAATGTCCATCAAGGTGATGGCAAAGGGTTTTCTAAGTCGCTCTGTTTCCTGATACCAACCCCGGTTGGCAATGACGTAGTCGGGTGATTGATAGCTCCCTTCTTTGTTGAAGTATTCATCGCGATCTGGCAGCGCGAAGAACAAGGTCTCGATATTGTCATCGCGGCGGTTAAGGTCAGCGATAAGTGCCATCATGGCTTGGTCGTCTGCGTCCGTGGCAGTACCATTTCGTTTCGCGGTGACGAGCGCTCGCAGTTCTGGACTGGCAATGAGTGACTCGACGTAAGCGTTGTATTTACTGAAGAAGCCTTCAGTAAAGGTCGCTTTTTCTGTGACTTCTGAGGCGAGCGCGTTGTTGATGCCGACACGCGTCGATTTTGTCACCATATTGACCGAATAGAAACTGATCACCGCGGCATTACATAACAGTATCAGCGCGACGATAACCATGGTTCGTTTGATGATTGAATCCTTAAACACAACCCCTCCAATAAAAAATATCAAGTACGCTTATTTGTTTCGATTATGAAACTGGAACTTGTTGATGTTACTGGTGATATTGACTATATGAAAGAGAATGTTTGCTATTTTGTCATAAAGGTAGCGTCTATATGTAAACGTTATCATTTTTTATATGTTGTGCGGGTTTGGGTGGGTTTTAGCGGGTGGGCTTGAGTGCATACGTTTGGATAGGTTTGGAGTGATGCGTTGTTGCGTTGTGACTCTCTTTCCACCTATTGATTGACAAGGGCAAGACACTGGCAGGCACAATGGGCAGTGTCTTGTCCTAATTGCAGAGCAGAGCTCAACATGAGCCTTATGACGCGCACGCTATTGCGATGTTAACTGCGCTCGTACCTCTTCGGGGATGGCGTCTTCGAGTTCTGGGTACGTGCTTAAAAGCGCGTTGATTTCCTCGAGCGCATCACTTTCTGGGTGATTGTCTAACTTGATGAGCAAGCGTCTGAGTTTCTCCTGCGCGATAAAATACTCGCCAGCCTCTACAGCTAACAGTGTTGGGACTCGACCCTCCTCAGTACCGTAAGAAAAAGGTGTTGTGCCGTGTTGTTCTTGGACTTCTCCCATTTGAAGGACATCGCCACTTTGCATCTGAGTACCTACCGATAAGGCGGGGGCAGACAGCGCTGCTTCAGGTGTTTCTGAGTCGGATAAGCTGCGCTTTTTTAGAAACAAAGGCGCTTGTTGTAGCTCAGTTTCCTCGCTTAACCCACGCTGATTTTCTGGTGGTAGTCCTTGCAACTCCATGCTGGGGTTATCGTCTAGCCAACGCCATGGCGCGAGTAAGGTGACGAGTATGATGCCAGCAGCGATGCCGATAGCGCGATGCGGCCAACGGCGCTTTTTGGGTAAAGAGGTGACATTGGATGCGTTCTCTAATGCCGCTTTTGCGGTTTGAAGGACGCGGTTATCAAGGTCAGCCGAGGGAGATTCTGTTGCATCCTTGCGGTATTGAGTGAGCACCTCTTCATCGGTAAATGGTGTCTTCATTGCCGATCTCCTAGTTTACGCGTCAGGCACTCTCGTAGTTGGGACATCGCGTAGCGAAGGCGAGTTTTCAATGCCTCTGCTTTGATGGATACGATTGAGCAGATATCGTCGCTATTGAGACCTGCTTCATGGCGGAGCAGGAACGCTTCACGTTGCTTGTCAGGTAGCAGGGCCATACAGGATCGAATTGCCTCTGACTTGCGCGCCGCAATGTCTGTATCCATGCCTTGATGCTCGGGTTCTGCCGATTCGAGGTAGTGATCGGCGTGGGCAGTTTTACGTGATTCATCGATGACTAGGTTATGCGCAATCCGATAAAGCAAGGTAGTGAGCTTGGCTGTCGGCGTATAAGTGTGTCGCTTTTCGATTAAACGCGCCCATGTTTCATGGAATAGCTCTTCGGCTCTACTCTGTTGAGATAAGCCCAGTTGGCGGCAGAAATAGCGATAAAGCGGCCCTTTATGCCGATGATACAAAGTTGTGAAGGCAGCATGGTCGCCTTCACAGTATTGGGTCATCAGGACTTCATCACTGGTTTCTGTCATCGGTCTTGATGTGCATTCGGCTTGGTTTAACAGGCGCATTGGTTAGAGGTTCTGTGCTAGTTCCACTAATTGTACAAACTCACCGCGATAGTTGAAGGGGTCTTCACCACGATTTTTGCGAGCGATGTCGGCAATTTCTTGGAAGGTCAGCGCATTCACATAGCGTTCGGTCTTCAGCTTTTGTGCGAAGGCGGCCGCGGCGGTGGCGAATTGAAAATCCGTGCTCGCCTGTTCAAACCGCGTATGTAAGTCGCTAAGTTCAACTTGCTTGCTGATTAATTGGCTGTGCTTTTCATCGGGTAATTTATAGCGCACTTTAATCTGCGCCACTTCGTTGGCATGCGGTGTGGGCACGGACGTTTCTGAGGCGTGGCCATGTTGATAGCGAAGCGCATCAATCTGCCCTCTGTCGCCAGCGAGCGTGAGCTCGTAAAGTGCAGTGACGGTATGACCTACACCAATTTCACCCGCATCGACGTGATCGTTGTTAAAGTCTTCATCGCGTAGTTGACGATTTTGGTAACCGATCAGGCGATACTCTTTGACTGTTACGGGATTGAATTCCACTTGGATTTTGACATCGTTAGCAATGCTCTGCAATGTACCACTCATCTGTCTCACCAAGACTTTTTGCGCTTCATGGAGTGAGTCAATATACGCATGATTGCCATTCCCTTTGTTGGCTAACTGTTCCATTAAACCGTCGTTATAGTTTCCTCGGCCAAACCCTAATGTGGTCAAAGAGATGCCATGTTGTCGCTTTTCTTCAATCAGCGTGATCAGGTCATCAATGTCGGCCATACCGACATTGAAATCCCCATCGGTTGCTAAAATGACACGATTGACGCCACCGTCAATGAAGTGTTGTTGCGCTTGTTGATAGGCTGCAAGAATGCCGCCTTCTCCGTTTGTCCCGCCTCCTGTTTGAAGGGATTGCAACGCATTGAGAATCGTCGCTGTTTCGTCGCCTCTGGTCGCGGGTAACACAACGCCCGCATTGCCGGCATAAGTCACAATGCTGACACTGTCGTTCTCGTTCAGTTGTTTGGTGAGCATGGTGAGGCTATTGACCAACAGTGGCAGTTTACTTCTGTCATGCATTGAGCCAGATACATCAATTAAGAAGACGAGGTTAGATGCTTGACGCTGATCTGCGGGGATCTCGTAGCCTTTTAAGGCGATGCGCAGAAGTTGACGCTCAACGTTCCAAGGTGATGGGGCGATTTCAGTATGCACTGCGAATGGCTGCTGACGGTTCTCTGGCTCATGGTAATCATAGGGAAAGTAGTTAATGAATGCCTCTTCACGCACCGCATCCGCAGGAGGCCTTTGCCCTGAGTTAAGCAAGCTGCGGACATTGGCGTAACTGCCCGTATCAACATCGATTGAAAAGGTAGACAGTGGTGTTGTTATGGTTTGATGCACGCCATTAGAGGGGGTATCAAGATAGTTGTCATGGTTTTCGAACAGCGGTTGTGAGGGGATTGGCATGATAGCCATGGTTTGTACTCGAGATAGAGAGGGACTGCTGAGTTGCAATACGGTGCCCATCTCAGCAAGCGTGCTTTCTCGTTGGGTTTTCAACACTTGTTCTGTTTGGTGGCGCTGTTGATATGCCTCGTCTGCCTGACGTTGCTTGGTCAGTTCCTGCGCTTTTCTTTGCGCTTCCATCGCTTCTTGCTGCTGAACAAGGCGGGCTTGTTCATTGTCGGCGCTGCAACCAAATAGCAAAGTGAGTGCAATGGCGATGCTGGTGTAGCGGCATGTTTTATTCATGTTTCTGTCCCGTTCATTGGTGTTGTAGGGGTATAAACGGATGAAACTGAAAAAGGGGTTAAAAAATTTTAACTATTTTAAAACTAAGCCACGTAAGTATTGTGGCTTGAGTCATCTTGGTTTGAGTTATCTTGGTTTGAATCATCATGGTTTGAGTATGGGGTGCTTAGAAATACGTCTCAACGACATAAGTAATAGGCACGAATAGTACAACAGTGATGATCACACAGGTAAGCAGCATACCGACAACCAAACGCCAAAACGCTTGCCAGAACGTGGCCACACTGGTTTCGGCAATCATGATCGCGATATAGCTCACTGGTAATAGCATCATCACGAGTTGCCACAGCGCCATGGATACCATGTTGTTTAACGACAAACTCACCGGGGTCAAAATGACACTGATCACGATACTGGCGAGCACTCCGTAGCTAACGCATAAGGCGAAGTGAGGATACACAATGTTGAACCGTGAGTTGGCGATTTGGAAGGTCACTTTGGTATACAACTTAATGAAGCCAATCGTGATGAAATAGGTCACGAGTAAGCCAATAAGTAGCTCGCCTAAATAGCGAGAGTACTCGCCGAAGACAAATAGCGTGACAAATGTTGAAACGACAGTCACCAAGCTTACCCACATACGTACAGGGCGATAATCTGCGCGTGCGGCGACTTTGTTTTGGATGAATTGTCCAGGAGAGAGAATCAGTGAAAGCATAGCGAACATCCGTTGACGTCAAAAGCAGCTACTGTATGGAAATCCGTCTGCTCTCAAAGATGTAAGATTCGCTTCTTCGCCTTACTTCAATATTTTGGTTGATACCTTCACCGCGCAGTGAGTAGAGGTGCGAGTGTGGTCACTCAATGTCTAATTAACTGCGAAAAGGTGCTGTCAGCTCGCGGTCGGTGCTTGACGAGCTGACATGCTGATTAGGAAAACTCAGGCTTAGGGGCATTAAATCCGCGTAAGATGTTGGTTAGCGTGATGCAAGCAAAAACACCGATGACCAAACCGAGATGCCAAGACTGGCTAATGCCAAGTTGCACTAAAGCCATACTGACGAATGAAGAGATGATCATCTGCCCGCCGCCAGCCAATGCGGCAGCAGCACCCGCTTGATGCTGAAAAGGCTGCATCACCATGGCTTGCGAGCAGGGTAAGGCAATGCCATTACCTATCACCATGATCAGTTGGCCAAACATCATGGCTAAGGGCTCTAATGGCGCTAAACATAACCAGATGGCAGCTAACGCGTGCAGCATCGGGGTACACAACAGCATTTTCTTTATACCAATCATCGGGCGTAAACGGCTGGTTAAAGCGGTGCCGAGGAACATGCCAAGCGCAGGAATAATCGCCCACAAGGCATATTCATCCGAGGTCATGCCAATCTGGTTTTGCATGATAAACGGCATGACTGAGATAAGGGTGACCACCAAACTGAAGTTTAGCCAACTGATACTCGCGAAGCTGACAAAGTAGCGTGAGCGCAGCAGTTGGCCATATTGGCTGACGATTTTCTTTGGATTAGGTACGCGACTGCGCTTGGTCATCGTCTCTTTAAACAGCATTGAAATTGCACACCAAGCTAAGGCGACATAGCTCAGTAGGGTAACAAAGACCATAGGCCAACCGAGATGGTGATTGATCAAACCACCTATTACCGGAGCAAACATGGGGGTGATGGAGGCAACCATGGCGAGATAGGAGAGCGCAGTAGGCAACTGCTCTCCTGAATAACTATCGCGGGTAGACGCACGCGCGAGTACGGCGCAACAGCCGGTGCCTAAACCTTGGATGAAGCGTCCAGCGACCATGCCATACAGACTCTCTTTCGACGCTATCACGAGGCAGAGACCAGCCAGTGCGAGCAGCAAACCGGTAAGCAATACTTTCTTACGTCCTAGTGCATCAGATATCGGGCCATAGATAAATTGAGATGGCCCAAAACCTAATAGATAGATGGCGACCAAGAGTTGAGCCTCATCCAAGCTGACATTGAAATCATGGGCAATGCCGGGCAGCGCAGGGAAGATAAGCCCCATGCTGAGCTGACCAATACTGATGATCAAACAAGCGAGTAGAATGGGGCGTTTATGAAACGGCTTAGGCATGAACGAGCAACCTTAGTGAAAGCATGGAGGGGAAGAGAGTGGCGAGGCGTTATTCTATTCAGCTCTGTGGGGGAAAACAAAAACAACACATTGAATTTCGCAATAACTGTGTAAATAAACGTGAATGGAAAACGGCTAGCAGAACAATGTCACTCGTCTTGCTGCCGTTGATACGAATGCGAAGCGACTTGCCGTTGCGTTTGCAAGTGATAGACTCTTTCCATGATTCATTTGGTCACGTAAAGGTAAAGTGATGAACCCAATTTTAGCGATATTAAAAGAAAACAATATCAGTGATGAGCAAATTAACGCTGTGTTTCAAGCGTTGACAGAAAACCCGCTGGCAGCGATGGCGACCGTTGGTCAGCTTGGTTTGCCACAAGATAAGCTGCAACTCCTTATGACGCAAGTGATGCAAAATCCTGGGCTGATTAAAGAGGCGGTTGAAGAATTAGGTTTAGATTTTGCCAAGGTAGAAGCGGCGAAAGAGAAACTCCAAAAATAGACCGTTATACTCAAACCACCTCAAGTTTTCTTATCGAGGTGGTTTCCCTCCTTTGCTCATACCTTCTTGTTGCCATCAGATAGTTCAGATAAACCTTCAAGATACTGGCGAAACTGGCGTTTTTATACATACTTATCAATATACTCAAACCACCTCAATAAGTAGGATTCAAAAGCGGCTTAGCGTGTCGAGTTCAAGGCTAGGCATGAAGGAATGGTTTCCCCTTGCAAGTACCTTTAATGCAGAAATCGGGGCACTCGTCGCTTCCGGCTCGCTATCGTTGTGACTGCTTTTCGATTTAGCCCAAGCCTTCATGCAGTGCCTTGATGACAAGCCTAGAAACTCTCGATGAACAAGCACCTTGAGGTGGTTTGAGTACAGATTCAAGCATCTTGAGGCCCCTTGAGTATAGGTATGTAGATGAAATTCGGAAGAGCTATTGTGTTTATTGGGGGCGCTGTTTTTCTTATCATCGGCTTTCTGAGCTATCTCTCTTCATATCAGGAAATTAAACGCTCTACCAAAGAAACGCTGTCATTTCGTGTGGATAGTTTTAATCAGTATTTGCATATGATGGCAGTCAACAACCTCTCAATGCATGACTCTATGCAGAGCCACTATCAATTAGCGAAAAAAGGGTATCTATACAGTGAGGTTGTGGAAGGGATAACCTTTTTTCCTCAACAGAATGTCTACGGGTTATCTGCGTTCGACTCCCCCCAGTATGCGTCTCAGCTACTGGGTACACTAACCGCATTGGCTGATGTTGATATTTCTGCTCCTCATATCCAACATGAAATGACCGCTGTGATTACGCTTGATGAACAGTTGGCGGCTTACGTGGGCGACGCTGAACTCGCTATTTGGACGTACTATCTTTCTCAGCATCGTTTTCTTTACTTACTGCCAAAATTGCGAGTGCGTGATTTTCAGATTACGCCAAGCCTTTATGAGAAACCGTTTTGGACCCAAGTCATCCCTGAAGTTAATCCCGCAAGGAAACAGATAATCACCCCACTTTACGAAGACGCGGGTGGAGAAGGCTTAATGGTGACAATTGCTAGTCCGGTGTATTCAGACGATACGTTCTTAGGGGTGATCTGTGTCGACGTGGGGATTGCGTACATGCGTTCAGTACTGACCATTGGTGACGCAGTGGGAGAATCGGTGTTAGTTGATGAAGAAGGGCTTTTAGCTGCAAAAGCGGAAGAGATTCATGTTGGCCAAGTGTTTCAAACTACCACTCTGGACAGTAAGCAACAGTGGCAAGAATATGCTGATCGTTGGGTTTATGCGACACCTATTGAAGAGGGACAGCTGTTTTTTGTACATGAGTTATCGAAGTCAGAATTAATGACAAGTTCAATCAAAGCGTCGTTAACCACGTGGTTGTTTTTAATTATTGGTTATTTGTTGGGCGGCTTTGCTTATTACATGTATCGGGTGTCTATCAAGCATAAGAAACTGATGCGACTCGACCCGCTTACTCGACTGTATAATCGACGAGGTTTTAAAAATATCGTTTCTCCTATTTATGATAGCTTGATAGATAGCGAGGAAACAGGCGCTTTTTTATTGCTGGATATTGATAAGTTTAAAGCGGTCAATGATAACTATGGACACAGTGTGGGTGACGAGGTTATTCGTTCTATGGCTGAAATAATCAGCTCAATGGATCGTGAAGGTGCAGTGTGTAGCCGATGGGGTGGGGAAGAGTTTTTAGTCTTCATTCCGAATATCAGCCTAAATGATGCATTCAATCTTGCCGAGTCTATTCGTGCACGGGTAGAGACAACCCGCCATAGCCAACATCAACTTGCGATAACTATCAGTATAGGGCTATCGATCAGTTGCGGTAATAAACTGCCAGAATGGGTGATCAATCAAGCTGATGAAGCATTATATCGCGCGAAAAAGAACGGGCGGAATCGTACAGAGGTCTTTCTGCCGACGTAATCCACCCATTGCGGTTTTACTGTATACTCAAGCCACCTCAAGATGCGTGTTCAGCGAGAGTTTCTAGGTTTGCCATCGAGGCACTGCTTTGAAGATCTAGTGGGCTAAATCAAAAAGCAGTAACAAAGGTGGCGAGCCTAGAAAACTCGCCCTTCGGGAAGCGACTAGCGCCCCGATTTCTGCGTTAAATGTGTTTGAAAGGGGAAAGCCATTCCTTCACACATTTGCCTTGAACTCGACGCGCTAGTCTGCTTCTGAATCTCGCATCTTGAGGTGGCTTGAGTATATTCAATAAAGCGGTTACTGCCTTTGTTCGAGAAGCCGCTCTAAAACGACATACACGCCTTTGTCTTCATTGCTGGGTGCGATAAAGCGGGCATACGCTTTGACTTTCTCATGGGCGTTTTCCATTGCGTATGCGTGGTAACTCGCCTCCAGCATTTCAACATCGTTAAAGTAGTCGCCAAAGCTCATGGTTTCTTCATAGGTGAATCCCATGGTCTCTTGAAGGTGCCGAATGGCATCGCCTTTTGAGGCGCGAGCATTCATGACATCTAACCAGATCGCGGCACTCACAACGACTTGATGACTGTCTCCGAATGCGGCATGGATGCTCGGGTAAACCAAGGCTTCTGTTCCGCCGAAATGGAGGATTGCTACTTTGATGAACTCGTCTTCTACGCTGAGTAAGTCATCGACGTACTCGCATCTATGGTAATAGCGCGCAATCTCTTCACATGCTGTCGGGTCTTGGGTCTCGATATACGCTGATTTTTTGCCACACAAAACAATAAACGCATCATCAATGGCGCGGGTTGTTTCAATGACTTGGGTGATTTCGTCGCGGTCAATGGTGGCGCTGTAGAGCTCTTCACCTTTGTACATCACGAGGGTGCCATTTTCAGCAATGAATACCATCTCATTTTGTTGCGCCGAGAAGGTCTCTAGTAAGCTGTAGTATTGGCGGCCAGATGCCGCAGCAAACAGAATCCCGGCCTGTTCAAGACGAGGAAATAACGTGTGAAAGTCGGGTGATAAGACTTTGCTGTTGTCCAGCAAGGTGCCGTCCATATCGGTGGCGATAAACTTAATTTTAGATGACGTCATAAGCGCGCTCTTCGCTAGCAATTTGCCATCACGCTACCTTGTTTAAGGTTGAAGATCAAAAACAAAGCCGTGAGGAATTGTACACAGAGGGTACATAGATCCATATCTCACTAACACATGCCAGAGCAGTTTGTAGGGTTGCAGCGCGGCAGCAATATCCATTGCACTTGCTGTGCCCACAGCTTGATAGCGATGATTGACGTATTGGCCAAGAGCATGCGCGTTTAATGTCGGTTGCTGAGTAAATTCAGCGATTTGTTTCGCGATCTCGGGCATGCTTGGGCCTCGAAAATCCGTTGGCACCTCCGACAGGGTGAGCTGATACCCTTGTCGCCACTGCAGAACGATGTCGTAGCGTTCGCATAAGGTCTGTAAATCGCGCTCAATCGGGGTGCCTCGATAGCTACTATCGGCAACGAGGTGGGTGACATCATCCGCCAAGCGCAAGTCACCATGTATTTGTGCTTCGATGTAGTGATCCAGATTTCCAGCATTTTGAACTTCGGTTTCGCACTTGCCTAGTGTTGTAAGCACGTCATTGATGATGGATTTTGGCCTGATGTCACTGAGCCCTAGACAGGTCTCACGTTCAAAGCTCTCATTGAGCATCGCGGCGAGTAATGGCAAAAAGTGGTTGATGGTGCCCCGTATTGGTGGCGCAAGATGAGAATCGCCAAAGCTGAAAGTACTGCGTTGGGTAACATCGGGGGCAAAAACGAAGAAACAGCTCCCAAACCGAGGGCAAGGACCATCTGCATGTTGGGCGATGTTTAATGCGCCGTATTTAGGCCGCTCAGGCAGTGAAGCCTGGGTAAAATGATCTCCGAAAAGGTGATTCTCCCAATCAGCGCGCTCGCCTTTGGCGCTGGGGTCAAGTTTGCCGTTGGATATCCGGGATTCAAACTGGCTGACATAGCGGCCTGATTGAAGGAGTGATTGCACGACGTTGACCGTCTGGTTGTCTGCTGTGGTAGTCAGCCGATCTGGGTGAAAGTGAGCGCATACCCGCGCATGCGCGGCAATGTTGGAGAGCGAGGCTTGCAATGCTTGCGGGGATACATCGCTCATCGCAAGGATATGATTCACCTCACTCTGCGCTTTTTGCATCAATGACTGGGCATAATTTTCAACATAGTGAATGGCGTTTCGCTGGGCGGTGGTCAACAGCATGCTTGTTACCCTGTGGTTCTATCCTTTTGTTTTCAATAGCGTAACAGACTTACTGTGACCCCGACAATGTGAGGAGGCTGGAGCATAGATTGCTAAAGCAAAGACTTATTGGCTTTTATGTTCCGACAACACCTCTTTTAGCGCAAACATGCCATTTAATGCCGCGGGAAAACCTGCATAGACCGACATTTGTAAAATCACTTCTTTAAGCTCGTCTTCGGTGCATCCGACATTGAGTGCAGCATGCAGGTGAACCTTGAGTTGAGGCTGACAGTTACCCAATGACGTGAGTGCGGCGACAGTGGCAATCTCGCGAGATTTTAGGTCTAAACCTGAGCGGGAATAGATATCTCCAAAAGGATATTCGATGGTGTATTGGGCGAGATCTGGGCAGATATCGGCGAGGCTATCGATGACGCGTTGCCCGGCGTCACCATCAATCTCTTTCAGAGCCTTAAGTCCCCGGGTATATCGTGTATTTTGCATAAGTCATCCTATTCATTTGGTTCGATGGAAGACCTAGGCTACCTGTTAGAGTGAACTCTAACGCAAGGATTATTTTTCAGTGCTGGTAAGGTGGTTTGAGTCACTTTGGATGAGATCATCGTAGAGCGCGATCTTCTCATTTAATGCAGTGAGATGTGTCTGTTGTTCCGCGATTTGTTGAATGAGCTTGTGTTGATGCGCTTGCAGTAAAGTTTGTCGCTCACGCAAGGTACTATCACCTTTTTCACGCATTTGAGCGTAGAGCTGGATATCAGCAAGTGGCATACCGGTATTTTTGAGGCGCAAGATGAAAGTGACCCAAGAGAGCGCTTTTACAGTGTAAATTCGTCGACCACTTTGGTCGCGCTGAATCTGCTTGAGAAGACCAATTTTCTCGTAATAGCGTAACGTGTGAGGAGACAGGCCTGTACGCTCGCTGAAGGTTTTCATATCCATAGGAAGTGATCGTGATAGGTAACAATGGATACCATGATTGCACTTCAGCGAGGAGGTGTAAAATGAATGTCGATGTCGTTACCGCACGCCAAATGCGTCTCAATGGACAATGAATATTGACCTTACCCCAAGGGGAAGGTTTACACTCTGTTGACTTTAGAGAGATTGTTACCATGCATAGGACTGCCGCGCATTGATGGATCGAATACCTCGCCTTACACTTTGGTTTTTGCTACTGGCTTTGTCACTTGGGAGTTTGCCGAGGTTTTCAGCGCTGACAGAAATGCCGCTAGCGATGAGCAAAGAAAATTGCCATTCGAATCGGGGTGAAGATCATCAAAGCGAGCATCTTGTCTCTGTGGGTTCTTTAACGCCGTCGTGTCAGCATGATAGACAAACGGCTTGCTGCTTAACGGTCTCTTGCGCTGTTCCTATGGGTATTCTTACACAACAGTTCGGCGTTCCGCACTATGAGCTCGATGCACATGCTGTGCTGGAATGGGTCTTTCTGTATCTTTCTCCCAATGTCTCTGGGTTTTATCGCCCTCCTATTCAACTTGGTTAATCACTCAAATTGTGACGTTTAGTCGTTTATAGACATGAGATATTGAATTAAGAAAAGAGACGCAGAGATATGAAAAATTTAGTGAAATCGCTAGCAATGTTAACCGTGGTTGTGCCGCTATTTGCTGCCGTTCAGGCATCGGCGATGACGGCGGAAGCGTTCAGCCAATTATCGCCACAAGCGGCATTAAAGCAATCTCATCAATGGCATAGAACAGGTGAAGCCAGCGTAAAGGTACTGCCGAATGTGTTGGAAGCGCAATTGCCGAATGGTGAGCAAGTTTCAATCCCGCTCGACGATGCGTTTTTGCTGTCGATCGCCCCATTTGTGACTCAAACACACCCTTGTACCTACCACGTGCCGACGGGTTGCCAAGGTGAGATGGTCGCTGAAACCATGCAGTTATCTATTGTTGATCAGACAACCGGTAAGGTCATTCGCGAAGAGACAGTGACAACGCAGAAAGATGGCTTTATCGACATCTGGATGCCAAGGGACGGCGAATATGAATTTACGCTTCGACAAGGAGATCGTGTTGCGTCTGAGGTACTCAGTACTAAGGGAGATAGCAGGACGTGCATTACAACGATGCAGCTCGTTGCGATCTAGTGAGCGTCGTTAAGTTGATAAAAAGCCGTAACCATGGGGTTACGGCTTTTTTATTATCCTAAGAACACGCGCGACCGATTATCGCTATGATTGTTTTTATTTTGCGGGTAGGTCGGGGTGTTGACGAATCGACCGTAAATAAAAGACTTGGTCTCTTTCAACTCGCGCCTTTTGAAAGCGGTATGTTTAGCCATTCCTTTCCCTTCTTTAGCCTGACTGACGTTTTGCATGACTGCAGTGAAGTTAATGTTGTTATCTGTGCGGCATTGGTATTGACGCATAAGTTAATGATCACTTCTCTCTGGGGGAGTGCAGGCAGTGTAACGGTTTGTGATGGAGGAGTTTGTAAGGCTTTGTTATGTTCTTGTTGCGCATGAATAGCGTGGCACACCTCATAAATCGTTGGTTTTGTAAGAGAACACTTACAAAACAGTGATAAGCGGTGGTTTTCTGATAATCGAGTTAAATAGATAATAGGGAGATTATACCAAGTCAGTGTCTGGATGGGGGATTGAGGCAGATGACGCAAGAGAACAAAACGCTGTTGGTGGTCGATGATAATCAGGAGATCCTCGATGCACTCAGTGAATACCTAGGCAAGTCGGGGTTTGACGTCATGACGGCAAGAAATGGCGATGAAATGTGGCAGCAACTGCAAAACTGCACACCGGCTTTAGTGATTCTCGATATCATGCTACCCGGCGATGATGGCTTGACGCTGTGCCGCAAGTTACGTCATATCTCCCATGTCCCCATTATAATGCTGACGGCCGTGACTGACGATGCGGATCGTATTGCGGGTTTAGAGATTGGTGCGGATGATTACATCACCAAATCGTTTAATCCGCGAGAGCTATTGGCGCGCATTAAAGCCTTGCTGCGCCGCAGCCAGTATGGCAGTGAAGGCGGGCCGCAGCGCAAATTGCGTTTTGAGGCGTGGACGTTTGATTCTCTGAAGCGGCAGTTGATTCATGATGACGGATACCGTATCGCGCTTTCTGGTGCTGATTTCTCTTTACTCACCTTGATGGTTCACAATCCGAATAAGCTACTCAGCCGCGATGATATTTCCATGGCCTTGTGGGGGCGTGAAGCAGACCCGTTTGAACGAGGCATTGATGTGCAAATCAGCCGGCTACGCAAGCATCTGCGTGATGATGACCGTTCATTGATCATGACAGTACGAAACAAGGGCTACATGATGGTGATTGAATCACTGACAGAAGTGTGATTTGTTATGGCATTGCTCTCTTCACGTATTTTCAACTCCATGATCTTCCGGGTGTCAATTGCCATGCTGACGGTGATTTTGTTAGCAGAGCTTTTAGCCGGATTTATATGGTACAAAAATACCGCGTTGACTAAGCGAGAGTCGGCGCACAGTGCGTTAACCGCGGTAACAACAGCGGCTGCGGATACCTACAACTATTTCCATCAATTGCCAGTGAATTACCGTCACTTGGTCTTAAACCAGCTACGGGATGTCGGTGGTACGCGCTTTTTCATTTCAATTAATAATCAACCACTGGATATTCCAACGCTTGATCATCTTTCTTTGACGGCCGAACTGCTCACCGCCGCTGAGTTACAGTTGCAAAAAGACGTACAGCAGATGGAAGGGATGCGAGTCAGTATCACCCGACGTGATGAAGTGAAACTCTTTAATGCGGGGATCAAGCTAGCGGAATTACCTGAGCTTTGGACCAAGTACAGTCTTGTGCTGGGGGAGCTCGACTTGCCGATTGTCGTCATTCAAATCCAGATGTCTGAAAAAGAGTGGTTCTATTTAGCGACGGTGTTACCCCTCTCTTTTAGTGCTCTGACCGATGAGTTTATTAGCCAGCGGCAGGTCTTGTTTTTGTTTATTGTCACCGCCATGTTGATGCTCTGTTCTTACGTCGTGCTGCAAAAAGAGATCCGGCCCTTCAAATCTCTTGCGCGTTCCGCGACGTTAATGGGGGCACAAATGCGTGTCGAAGAGATTGAAGAGGAAGGCAGTGTTGAAACGCGCGCGGCTATCCATGCGTTTAACAAGATGAATCGGCGGATTAAGGCTTATCTTCTCGATCGAGAAATGCTGTTTAGCGCTATATCGCATGATTTGAAAACCCCACTCGCTTGCCTCAAGCTGCGTACTGAAATGTTGGATGATGAGCAAACTAAGGCACGTTTTGAGAAGCTTCTAGGCGAAGTTGAAATGATGCTGAAAGGCGCGTTGCAGTGTATCCGAGATACGGATATTCATGAAGAGCCTGAGTGGGTGAACATGCACGAAATGTTTACCCAGTGTGCTGATTATTATAACCGTGAAAAGCCATGTGTGACGTTGCGCTGTGAGCCATCGGCTGGAGTATTTGGTAAACCATTGGCGATTAAACGGCTGGTGTTTAACTTGGTCGATAATGCGATTAAATATGGCGATCGTGTGGAAATTGATGTGCTGGAAAGCGACGACGCGGTTGGCATCATCCTACGTGATGGTGGGCCGGGCATCGACAATGCACTGCTAGAGAAGGTGTTTGAACCTTACTTTCGCGCAGAAGGTAGCAGTGTGGAAGGCACTGGGATGGGTTTATCCATCTCACGAAGTATTGCCCGCAGCCATGGCGGCGATATTAAGTTATCTAATCATCCCGACGGTGGTTTGGTAGTGGATGTAGTGATGATGAGTATTGTATGAAGAAACAAATTTTAGCAGCCATATTGGCACTGCCGCTCTCCGTTCAGGCAGGCAATGGTGGAGAAAGCAAACATGTTCCCGTTGACGCACAAGATAGCGTTGAGTTGCTGCATTGGTGGACATCGAAGGGTGAGGCAGCGGCGCTTGAAGTGATGCTTGAAGCGTTTGCAGATTCGCCCATCAAGCTGATTAGTGATCCGGTGATTGGTGGTGGTGGTGCCGCCGCCAAGTCGATTTTGCAGGCGCGCGCTATCGCAGGTAACTTGCCCCATATGGCGCAAATGGAAGGGCCAGCCATTCAAGCGTGGGCGAAACTCGGTTTTCTCCACGATATTGACGATCAGGCGTTAAATCGGGAATGGGATAGTCAACTGTTTCCCTTGGTACGCGAGATTCATCAATATCAAGGGCACTATGTCGCAGCGCCAGTGACCATTCATCGCCTTAACTGGATGTGGGTGAATACGCAGGTGCTAGCGCGCTATAACTTACCGGTGCCGCGGGATTGGCCGACACTGATCGATGTGCTGCGTCGTTTGCAAGCCAAAGGTCTTGATCCCATCGCGATCGGCGATGACCAATGGCAGGTGGTGCAGATCTTTGAAAATATCGCTTTTGGCGTCGGCGGCAGTGAGTACTACCACAAAGCCTTTATTGAGCTAGATCCTGAAGCGCTTAACAGTGATGAAACTAAACAGACATTGGCACGTTTTCGTGAAATCAGCCGTATAGCCCAAGCGACACTATCACCCAGCCGTTGGGAAGAGGCAACAGAGCGCTTATATCAGGGCGAGCATGCTTTTCAATTCACGGGTGATTGGGCATTAGGCGAATTGTTGGCACTGAATAATGGCTATCCAGAGCACATTGAGTGCGTGCCTTTCCCTACCACTGAGCGTGGCTTTATCTACAACATGGACAGCTTCACCTTCTTCAATACCTTGAGTACATCCGCAAAAGCGGTGGATACAGCGTCGTCGGTGTTGGCGGATACGGACTTTCTCTACAACTTTAATAAAGTGAAAGGCTCGATTCCTGCGCAGGCTAATGTCTCATTAGAAGGGATGACGCATTGCCAGCAGCAAGCGGCAAAAGATTTTCAAACGGCGATGAAGAGTGATGCCAGTACACCGAGTTTGAGCAACTCAATGGCCTTGAGTCCGATCGTGCAAAATGCGGTTTCGAGCGAACTCTATCGTTTCTTTTCCGATCCTGAAATGAGTGCAGACTCGCTCATCATCCATCTAGGCGCTATCGCCGATGGGGTAGGAAGATAGTGATGGGGACAGTATGTTAACTGTCCCTTCCTTCAGGATGCTGAGGAACATCCTCTAATATTTCGTGCCAATTTGCCTTGTATTGAGTGTAGATATTAGCATCTATTGTGACAGGTATAGGCTCATCAAAGGTGGCGATAGCCAGCTCCATCTCCTCAAGTGGTTGTCCTTTGCAACGAAAACCAATACTGCTGCCACAGTGTTGGCAAAAGGAGCGAATGGCACCATTACTGGGCGCGGTGAACTCTTTTAGCTGCGCTTTACCGCTAAGCCATGTTAGGCCATGCACTTCGACCAAAGTGCCGAACGCTGCGCCGTGGAATTTTCGACACATGGTGCAGTGGCAATGTGCGGCCTTTTTACTAAAGCCTGAAACCTTAAACGTTACTGCGCCACACAGGCAACTGCCATGGTAGGATTTGCTCATGGTCATCCTTACGTTGTGATTAACTGTTTACAGCGGAAAATTGCTCTCGCCAAATGTCTTGAAGATAGTTTAATGCTTGGTCTTGTGCCGAATAATTAATGGTAAGCCTGTTCTCTTCCCGAAGCTGGAGGTAAATAGTGGCGCATTGCGCACAGGATTCCAAGAAGCAGTCTTGAGTAGCGTTTTCATAGAGGTGCTGATTGACCTTTTCGATTAAGGTGAGCTGATCACGCGCTGCATGTGTCTCGGCCATGGGTCTTAAAATCAGATCACTGATAAAACTGATAAACGCCGTTACATCAGCCGCATCACTGGGCTGCTTCTTATCTAAGTTGTAGGTCAGTGTGACGGCATGACTTAACCATTTCCAAAAGTTGTCCTCAACCCATTGTGCATCTGGCTTCTCGTGCTGCATGATTTGATCCTGTGCTGTGCGCTGCTGCCTTTTTCGCCAGACGTTAACATGGAACTCATCAATAAATTGTTAGGCTTTGTGTGATCTTCACTCAATTCGAAGTTGAGTTGATCATTGTTTGAAGCCACTCGAGAAAGTATTGGGTGCTTGTAGGTTGAGGAGAGGGCTAGTTTTTTCATCCCCAGCCTGAAGAGGCTGGGGGAAACCGGGTTCGAGGGTTAAGCAAGCTCGGTGAAGATGTCATCTTCGCTGCGACGTGATTTTGGCAACGCAGCGTTAAAGTCGTTCTCATCGCGATAGCCCAGTGCGACGGCGGCAACAGCTGTGTAACCTTTTGCGGTGAGACCAAACTCTTGGTTCAGTGCTGACATATCCATGCCTTCAATTGGCACGGCATCAATACCCATCGCACCCGCACCAAGCAACACTGTCCCCATGTTGAGGTAGACCTGCTTCTCCATCCAGTGCTGTGCATCTTTTAGATCGAAACGGTGCATGTTGACGAAGAAAGAGCGACCCGCGTGCACCATGTCTTTAAATGAGGGGTCGGTAAATCGACCATCTTGATCTTCGAGTGCGAGCAGCGCTTCGAGGTAGTTGTCATCAATATCGGTTTTTGCACAGAACAGAATAACATGTGATGCATTGTGTATTTTCTGACCATTAAACTCATAACGGCCTTGCGCGCCAGCCATGAAGCGTGCTTTGCCTTCGTCACTGTGAGCAATGATGAAATGCCAAGGCTGCGAGTTGACGCTGGATGGGCTGAAACGCAGCAGTGATTTAATCTGGTCAAACTGCTCTGAAGGGATCTTTTTGTCAGGATCAAATGCTTTGGTCGAGTAACGGTTTAGCGCAATGTCAGTCAAGTTCATGAGAATGCCTATGGGATGTGAATTTGAGAAATTTACGCTAATGATATCGCTACCCTTATTAAAGACAAGGGTATCTGTCTCTGTGGGTGTGCTGATGGCGCGGGTTTAGGCAGTGACTCGCAGTGAAGCGTGATATCTTACGTTGATTTCCTTTAAATGATAATTGTTATCGTTTATCGTGGAGAATGTCTGTGCCACAAGGATGAGTAAGATGAACTTGAATCTCGTAGAAATTAAGGCGTTTGTTCCAGCGAAGGATTATGAGCAGTCGATACGTTTTTACCATGCACTTGGATTTGATGTGCTGGCGGATATGGGAAATGCGGCTTCCCTCCGATGTCAAAGCTGTGCGTTTATGTTGCAGAACTTCTACCTTGAAGAGCATGCGATCAACACGACATTGCATCTCCTTGTCGAAGATGCGCAAGCTTGGTTTGATAAGGTCAGTGGCTTAAATCTAGAACACGAGTTTTCTGCAAAAGTGACTGATTTATCTGAGCAGCGTTGGGGAATGTTAGAGTTTTTTGTCGTTGACCCGAGTGGTGTACTTATTCGTATTGGCCAGCAGCTTTGAGTATAAGAAGATTAGGCCACAGGTCTTACACACTTTATGTGGTAAAGAGTGCTTGTTTCCTCGATATGACAGTGTCTTAGCCATTGTGGTGCTCGCCATTCATTATGTCTGAGAGGCTTTAATCAGTTGAATCTCTTCATAGACTGCCTCTGCGTCGGCTGTGAGCTGCGAGTATGAGCGGATATCCCCTCGTCGTTGTGCTTGCATCGCTTGTTCAAGCAATAGTGCGTGCTGTTTGAGCAGCTTTTTGACTGGATCGCGTTTGAGAAATGAAAACATGAGCGCCTCTAAATAAAAACAATCAAGCACCTTGCGGTGGTTTGACTGTAGTTACGTAGTGGCAAGCAATTAGGATTAACTTGTTAATCGTTGAACCGATTGTCTGCGCACTAAGGTTGGCACAAATTGGCGGGTGTCTAGGTTGCCGACATTGCAACCAGAAAGGTTGAGTGCAAGTTGCGTGGCGCGTTCTGCCATCATGTGAATGGGGTAGCGAACAGTGGTAAGTTTTGGGGTGAGATAGCTTGCAATGAGACTGTCACCAAAGCCAATCAAAGAGAGCTGGTGTGGCACATCGTAGGCATTGTCTTCTAACACGGATAGCGCCCCTGCTGCCATGTAGTCATTGAAGGCGGCAATGGCAGTGATTGGAAGCCCTTTAGAGAGTAGATAGGTCATCGCTTTCTCACCACCCGCTTCATTGGGCGTGCAATACTCGATAAACCGTTCGTCATAAGGAAGCTGGTGCGCTTGTAGTGCCGCGCGGTAGCCGGAGAGCCTTAAGCGCGTATCTTCAATGTCTTGGTTTGAGCTCAAAAAGCCAATGTTCTTGTGGCCGTGTTTAATCAAATACTCGGTGGCTAAGAAAGCGCCACTTTCGACATCAAAAGAGATACAGCGATCGGCGATTTCGGGTATGTGGCGATTGATTATCACCATGCTAGAGAGAGAGTTAGCGTAGTGAATGAGTGTCTCATCGCTGAGCGCTTTGCTGTGTAAGAGTAGCGCATCACAACGGCTATCAATCAGCCACTCAATCACCTGTCTTTCTCTTTCTTCATCATGGTAACCATTGCCAAGCAGCAGGTGTTTTCCGTGTTGATGAGCGAGGTCATCGATAGTTTTGACCATGGTGCCAAAAAAAGGATCAGCGATATCCCCCACCATTATTCCTAAGGTGTGCGTGGACTGATTAACGAGTGCGCGTGCATTTGCATTGGGCCGATAATCTAGGCGTTTCATTGCGCTCTCGACGGCGGTAATAGCGGCGGCACTGGCTTTAGGGGATTGATTAATGACGCGGGATACGGTGGCGATAGATACGTTAGCTGCTTTTGCAACGTCTTTAATTGTGGCCATGAACTTCCTTAAAACAGTACCGAGCGGGTGCGTCGGATGTGATACCGGTTCATTAAATCACAATTGTCACAATAAGGCCGTGGAAGGGCTCCCAAATTTGATTGCATATGCACCAGGTTGGGGCAATAAGTGTCGCAAAAACAGCGAATCGATGAGTATATAGCGCTTTGTTCCGGGATAGCCTCGACTCGCTGGTGGTGTAGCGTGGTTGATATGGTTATAGATTTCGAGCTATCAGGAGCACTTCATCAGCAGAATAGAGGTTGGTAATGATGGCTTCCTCTTCCGCACCGAGAGCAGACTGATACAGTGCCTTTGCGTGATTATCGTTTCGCGTTGTGATGAGAATGTGTTTCAAACTGGCACCCATTTCCGCAAGGGCGTGGCGAAGTAATGGCAACGCCTCTTTGAGCATACTTCTGCCTATCCCTTGTCCTTGCGCCGTTGGTGTCACCGCAAACAGTTCTAGCTCTACAACCGCTTCTTTACGAAAGCCCGCTTTTTGCATCCAAATAGCAAACCCTAGCACTTGATGATCGCGCTCAAACACCATGGGGATCGCACGGGGTTTGGCTTGATAAGCACATTGAATCCAGCGTTCTGAATGGTGCTGACGGGGAAAGTTAATCGCGTGGATCTCTGCAACGGCAGGGATATCTTGCTCGGTCATTAGGCGTAACATAGCTACTCTCTCTTGCATGGGTGGCTGTCGCCATGATGACCGAGTCTTCTTTATTCCGCTTTGCTATACATCATAAAAATTAAAAGCGGTAAGCAATGCCAACACTCGTGACACCTGCGTGGTCACTGTCCATATCATAACGTTCGTACTCAAAACGCAGATTGAAGTTGGCTACATCCATAGATACGCCTGCGCCGTAAACGATGTCATTCCCTGAACGGCGGTGGTGATTTGTATTGACGTCCAACGTTTGGCGCCATTTGTGCATACCGACTTTACCGTAAGCATTAAAGTCTAAGCCAAGAGGAAACGACGCCACTAACGCGCCACCAGTTGCGGTTGTGTCTGTCGCCGTGGTGTCATTAAAGTTTAAACGGCCGAAGTCAGTGTAAAAGGCTTCAACCGCTAAGTTTTCGTTCAACTGGAAACCGCCATAGAACTTGTTACTCCACTCATCGGCTTTAAAACGAGCGAGGCCATAGTTTGTATCAGCGGCCAGTTCTTGTTTGTAGTTGCCATAGGCATAACCGACATAGAGCCCTGAATCTCCGGTGCCATAAAGGCCATTGGCATGGGTTGCACTTGCCGCGAGAAGAGAGAGAAGAGTGATAAGCTTGCGCATAAAGAGTTTCCTACGAATGTGAGGGCATACACGCCCTGCCTAAATTTCTGGCGCGAAGGTTATCATGTAGGGTGTCAGGCAAAGTAAGGGCTATGTCAAATTAGGTAAAGAAAGTCAGAACGGCGCAATTTTGCGATATTCTCCGCAAGATTGCGTCATTTTGACGATGTTTTATGTGGGTTTACCTGAATTTCTTGGAATCCATATCGAATTCTTAACGAGTTTCACCGATGAGCGCAACGCGATAGCTTTGTAAGCGATTGAAATCTAAAGGTGAGATCTTGCGGCTGTTGGGGTCAAGCAACTCACGTTGTTTTAACTGACGGCAAACACGAATCACCGTTTGGGTTTCGGTCCCGCTGAATTCAGCGATCTCTCGGCTCGTCCAAGGGTAGTAATCAAACTGTTTAAACAGGTACAAGATCGCATCGACAATGCGCACCGCGGCAGAGTGGCCTGCGATATCCGCCATACGTTGCTCGGCTTCCCCGAGTTCTTGACAGACCGATGTCATCAGGAACTTGAGTAAATCGGGGGCATGTTGTTGTAGTTCATCGATGCTTTTCAAATGAATGTGTTGTAGCGATGTCGGTAACAACGTACGGGTAGTCAAATGATAGCGTTGCTGACTAAAGAGGCTTCGATAGCCGAAGTAATCGCCTCGGCCATAGACACGCAGCAAGCTTTCTTTCCCGGTTTCTGTGATGCGATACAGCCCGACTAAGCCCTCTTCTAAATAGTAGAAACCATTCGCATGTTGTGTCGCGCGATAGATGACTTGTTTTTTGGCCACGTTCATAGGGTGGCAATGCAATGCATCGGGGATCATAGCAGGTCCGGTGACTTCAATTAGGGCGACCATAACTGAAAATGAACCGCCATTCCACTTTAAGTTTATGTTCTGGGACATAAATGTCGTGCAGCAGTTTATGTCCTCCAACATAAGTCAATTTTGGGGTTATCAGTAAGCTAGCTACATGGTTAAGCCTATCGTTGTTGCTTAACGAAATTCTTACTGACTAAGGCGTCTGATGGACATTTTTTCTCTGCTTTTTTCTCTCGATACGCTATTGAAACTGGGTTTTGGCACTTTGATCGGTCTGTGTTTGGGGCTGACGGGTGTTGGCGGCGGAGTGCTGATAATACCAGTATTGACCGTCTTTTTTGGCATGCAAACCATTATGGCCGTCGGAACGGCAAGCTTGATCTCCTCTATTGTGAAAGTGAATGCTGGGTTTGCGCACATTAAAGCTGGGAATGTAGCTTGGCGGCCATTACGTTGGATGTTATTGGGCGCGATTCCGATGACACTCGCGACTACTTCAGGGATTTTGTTGTTAAATCAGCACCAGGTCTGGGGGCCTCGTGTGGCGTTGGCTGTTGAGGCGACCATTGTGGGCGTGATGGTGTTTGCATTGATTTCGATTTTTAGAAAGTACCGAACCGCAACGAAGCCACAGACGGAAGTATCGCGCTCAACCTCGACGGCGGTGATGTCAGGCATGGCATGCGGATCGATTTTGGGGTCGACTGGTGTGGGAGGCGGTGTGATGCTGTTACCCGCCTTTAATACCGTGATGGGCGTAGACATTAAAAAGTCGATCGGTTCTTCTGTAGTGATGGCATTAGTGCTTTCTGCGTTGACAGCCTTGAACTATGGCCGCGGCGGACAGAGTGACATGTTAGCGGCGATTGTGATGTCTCTGGGCGCATTTATTGGCGTGCCGATTGCCGTGCGATTATTGAAAAAGCTCTCTGATAGTCAGATTTATCTGTTTACATTAGTCATCATCAGTATCAGCTTAGCGCTGACGCTGCTGCATTAATTCATCTCACGCCCGATGATAACTCGGGCGTGGCTTGTGCATCATTCATAGCTCTGGTTTTATTCTGTAAATGGTCCCGCTGTCGGTTGAGAAGTAAATTAACCCATCTGGGCTGACTTCAATATCGCGAATCCGCTCACCTAAATCTTCAAAAAGTCGCGCTTCTTCTTTGAGTTCACCGTTGTGAATCCCAACCACATTGATATGGGTAAGCTTTAATGCACCCGCAAGGAGTTTGCCATCTAAGCTTGGGTACCGTTCACCGCGATACAGGACTAAGCCAGAGGGGGCGATGGAGGGAATATAAACCAGTTTAGGATCCTCCATGCCGGGCAAGCTTTTGGCTTCGCCCACTGAGATAGGGCCCCAATACTCTTTACCGTGCGAAACGGTCGCCCAACCATAGTTCTGGCCTTGCTCAATTAAGTTGATTTCATCACCGCCACGAGGGCCATGCTCGATCGACCAGAGTGATTGGGTATGGTTATCGAAATAGAGGCCTTGTGGGTTACGGTGACCATAACTGAAGATTTCTGGTAGGGCATTTTCTTGCTTGTTAAAGGGGTTGGATTCAACGGCACTGCCATCTTTATTGAGGCGTAAAATGGCCCCGGCGTGTGTGCTAAGGTCCTGACCATTATCACGTTCGCCGCGATCACCAATACTGAGGTAAACGCTACCTTCGCCATCAAAAGTGATGCGACTGCCATAGTGTCGACTCGTGCCCGTAGCGGAGACAGAAACGAGGATATCCTGCCAAGGGCTCAGCGAACCTTGCTGAAGTTGACTGGTTGCCAAAGCAGTGACCGCGCCTTTTGAGGTTTGCTTGCTGTAGGTTAAGTAGACGGTGTTGGTCGCATTCGGGTCGATAGCAATATCGAGCAATCCCCCTTGGCCGGAAGCGGCGACATCATCGGGTTTAGTCAAGGATTGCTGTTGGTTGCGAGCAATGTTTAGCCATTTAACGGTGCCATTTCGTTCGGTGACGAGTAGTTGATGCGCATCGATGAAGGCCATACCCCATGGTACAACAAGCCCTGAGGCGACGGGTTCTACGTCGAGTGCGTGCGATGAATAGCTAGTAAGGGAAAGCGTCAACGTGATAGCAGCAGTAGAGAGTGTTCTCATCACAAGCTCCTTGTGGGTGATTGTCTATCTTTTATACGTTAACCAAGGGAAGAGCGCTAGTCGCTTCTTTTCGGGAGAGTTTACAGGGTTAGCTGAATGAGCCATTGAGGTGGATTGAGTACATGCCCCCAACGTTTATCGTTAAATTCCTTTTTGTTGATAGTTATAATGCTCATCAATGGAACTCTTTAAACTATTGATGTGAAAACGATTAAACTTTTAAAATTTGTTGGGATGTTAAGTCTGCTTTTGATTTTATTCTATGCAATGGTGACTGCATTGATATACAGAGAGACTCAAAAAAACATGTTCCTCAAGTCTTATTTTATAGAATATGCTGAAATGATCGGTACATGGCACCTTGATAGCTTTAGACATATTTTGACCGATGACCTCATCGCTAGCTTGGAGCATGAAGATAACAGCACCTTGCTAACAGCTCTTAGCGATCGGTTAGGTAAGCTCGAAGCATGTGAGGAGCCGAATTTTGTTAGGGCGGAGGTTCACTTCAGTACTGACGCCAGAAAAGTAGACACCGTTATCTTTTCAGCACAATGTCATTTTGAAAAAGGTCATGCTGGGCTTTCGATAGCCTTTGTCGAGCACGAGGGCGAACAGTATGTTCATCTATTTCGGTTGAACAGCATTACAACGACATGATCGTTTCAGGGTTTTAGAAGCAGATAAGCCAATCATGTCGTTAGAGTATCAGTATGATTGGCTTCTTCAGCGTCCTTCTATGAGTTTACATATCTGTAGGTTAATGATCATAGCGACGCTAGTTTATTGAGATGTATTGGAGCTTCCTTAGATTCACCACCTTCGTCGAACCAAGCGCGTAGTTTCGGAGGCATTGGCTTATAATCTTGTTCCAGTTCATCAAACTAATCCTGAATTGAGCAGAGTTTATGCTGACCAGTATCTAAATCACGGTCGCTGCTTGCTGTAATTGTTTTCATTTAAGCACTATCAAATAGTAAAAGTGAGATTTATCTATATATTTTAGAGGTTAAGCTAGTCTATATAAGAGGTTTAGCTGTTGGGAGTATTCATATTTTGTTACTTGCCGGTTGTTTTTATTAATGTATAGTGCTGATTGATTGATGCTATCTATTATATTAATTACTGGAAAGTATGAGAGCTGCTTTCAGTATTCGAATATGTAAGTGAAATTTTTTTTCTACTTAACTCAGGGTGGCTTAAATCGCAGATAAAAAAACGCCATCCAAGAGGGATGGCGTGAACGATGAAAATCAAAACGGTTTAGTCAAAGAACGATCTTCATCGATTTCTCAGCGTGTCGCTGATCAATACGGGATAGAAAACGCGTTTGCGGTTTCTTTGAATGCGATTGTCATCCTTTTTGCCACAGGGCAAGCAAGACTGCTGCGTATTTTGGCAAGGACGAGAGGCAGTGGCAATCTTTTTCGTCGGTGTTATTCACCTAACTGTTTGCCTCTATCTCTTTGATGTGCCTATGTTATCAATTAAAGCTTAATGATAGCTGAATGAATGATTGGTGGCTTATTATGTGATTGGTGAATGTATAAAAGGCGCGAAAGCGCCTTTGGGTTGTTTGATGTGCGCGGGTTAGCTGTGAATTTTCGCTACGCACTGATTAACATCGCTTGCGGTGGCGCATAAACGGGTCTCTTCGCTGGTAAATGCGCCTGCGTAAAGGGACTCACTCTCGTCTTCATCTGCGCGGTTTTCCGCAACCCGTTGGTGGAAATTACTAGCGGTGGCAAACTGCCGTACTTCTTCGGCACTAAATAGGCTGGTAGACGCGACACCCTGATTGTCATCACTCTGCAGTGCTTGGTGGTTTTCTACTTGCGCATGGAAATTATCTGAGCCTGCGAACATCTGTGTCTCTTCAAGTGTGTAGCTTGCGTGCGCGCCTGCTGCGAAGAGACCGAGTGTCATCAATGTAGTAGCGATCACTTTTTTCATCATCATTTCTCCGACTATACCGTTTTTTGAATTTGCGAGTTTTTCTCGCTGTAGGATGATTGGCGTCCAGCAGTTGCGTTGGCTTCATCTCTGTTTGATAGATGTAGCTTATCAAAGCGAGCTGAACATAAAATGAACAAATGTGATCTTGATCTGTATTGTGAGGGTGGGGCTTGCTGACTTACATCAACTATTGACTTTGGTTTAAAAGGATTCTTTTTTCACAAGTTAATAGATGTGTTTTGTGCGTTGCGTCAGGGTTTTTGGTTCAAAAATACACTTATCATATAAAATGAAGTGCATATTGGTGTTTAGATATGCTGATCACTAAAAGGAGAAAAATATGTCTGATGTGACAATCGTGGGTGGATGGACGCAGTATCGTCCATTGACACCTGAAGATCATGCTGTGTTTGATACCGCCCTTAAGGGGTTTGTTGGTGTAAACTATCAACCTACTGAAGTCTCTAGCCAAGTCGTTGCGGGTATTAACTATCGCTACAAATGTAACGCCTCTCTGCCAGGTCCTGAGATCATGGAGTGGGAAGCGGTGGTAGAGATCTTTAAACCTTTAGAAGGCCAACCTCATATTACTAATATCCATAAGATTTAAAGGGTGGATGTCGTTAAATGGTAAGTATGATTTGCACTTAAGCCGCTCTGAGTATCGAGCGGCTTTTTTGTCGTAAAAAAAGCACCACGCGTGTTGCTAGCAAATGATAGGGGAATAGGGTGTGCTGATGTAAGACTGTTGTGTATTATCAGCGTGGTTAGTCTATGAGGAACCTACCCCTTGATGAACCTTTCACAAATTGATCTAAATTTGCTGTTTGTATTGAAGCATTTGTTAGAAGAGAAACATGTCTCGAATACCGCGATGGCCTTGAATATGAGTCAGTCAGCCGTCAGCAGAGCACTGCAAAAAATGCGGTTATTTTTTGATGATGAATTATTAGTGAGAAAGAAGTATGGCTATGAACTAACACCGAAAGCTGAATCAGTGAAACATGATATCAATACGGTTATTACCAGTTTAGAAGCATTGGCACATAAGCAATCTTTTGAGCCCGAAACCGTGAGTAGTACTGTCAAATTTTATGGTCTTGTCCCCCAAATAAATACGTTAATGCCAAAGGTGATTGCAGAGATTAGAAGACAAGCACCCAACCTGATCGTGAGTATTGATTCTACCCCGAAACGCCATTTTGATGCATTGGTTGATGGCGATGTGCACTTTGCTCTCTCTTCTCATCAGCCTCCAAGCTCAGAGCAAAGTATCTATCGCATGGCTATCGCTAAGCGTAGTTTCCGCCTGTTAATGAGTCGCGAGCACCCGCTAGCAGATAAAGAACTTACCCCAGAAATATTGGTTGATTATGATTTTGGGCAAGTGTCTTTGCAGGGTGAAAAACGCCTCTCCTTCGAGCATAAGTACCAAGAGCTTGGTTTAGCGACGAAAAAGCAATGCTTGTCGGCCCCGGTACAGCTAAACAATTTTAGTTCAGCTGCGAGTATCGCTGCGGAAACAGAAATTGTTTTTCATTTACCGACGCCATTTGCTGAATCTGCTTGCCAAGATCCCCGCTTGATAACAAGAGAAGTGCCGCAAGCACTTCGTTTGGACTTTCAAGAAGTCTACCTGTACTGGCATAAACGCTTTCATGATGACCCCATGTGTGAGTGGGTTAGAGCTTTGTTTAAGCAGCTTTATGTCGGAGAAGACACATTAGCGTAATTGCACGTTTTGGATAGTATCACTCTAACTATGCATTTATCGAATAGTCATTTTCTACAACAGCGATAGTGATTTTCTTGTCAACATCGGTGGAAACAGGTTTAATTGCGAATAATTATCATCTGCAATTGAATGCTAAACTGAACCGTTATGAACACCATTACACACTTAGTACGCTCTCCGCTCTCTTTGATTGTTTCCGCCGTTTTTGCCGCGATTCCAGGTTATGGATTCGCTAATGAAGGTACAGCGAACACAAATGATTCAGAAACCATTGTTGTGACTGCTTCAGGTTATGAACACATCGTGACAGAAGCGCCTGCGACGATCAGCGTGATCACACGTGAAACCCTCGAGAATCGCTCTTACAAAGATCTGACCGATGCGTTAAGAGATATACCGGGTGTTACGGTAACGGGTGGCGGCGATAGTAGAGATATATCAATTCGTGGCATGCCTGCAAAGTACACGGCAATACTTGTGGATGGTCGAAAGCAATCAGGAAGGGAGTTGCAGACAAATGGCAGCACCTTTACAGAGCAAGACTGGCTTCCACCACTTAAAAACATTGAACGCATCGAAATTGTAAGAGGGCCAATGTCGACATTGTACGGCTCTGATGCGTTGGGCGGTGTGATTAACATTATTACCCGTAAAGATTTTCAAGAGTGGCATAGTAGTGTCCGCGCTGAAACAATACTCCAAGAGAACTCAGACTCAGGGAATAGTCATCAGGGGCAAGTTATGCTGGCGGGGCCAATTGTTGATGGTCTATTGAGTGCTTCGTTATCGGGGTTATATCAGGAACGAAAAGAAGATGAGATAGATGGTGGTTACGCGGGTAAAACCTTAGAAAATTATCGCGCTGCTATCCATTTAACCCCAACAATTGATGATACGTTCTCCTTCGAATTTACCCAGCACGAGCAAGAACGTGAAACAACAATGGGAAGTACTGTCTCTCGCGAGTCTCAGGCCGGGGAGCGCCGTTACGATCGCACATCAATGAGCCTTTCACATTCAGGGCATTACAATTGGGGGACAGGAACCTCTTTCGTTTCAACTGAAACAGTGCAGAACCTTGGTGCGAAGAAAGAGGTTGAGAACTTATTGGTAAATACGCAATGGACTCTGCCAGTTGAGGGACACTTTGTGACTTTTGGAGCCTCGTTTGATAGCAAACAGCTTGATGATGATAAGTTGAACCTCACTTCGAAAAATGATCAATGGTCACTGTTTATTGAAGATGAGTGGTCCCTTTCAGATGCCTTTACACTAACAGCAGGCTTGCGATATGACCGAAATGACACCTTTAATGGCCACTTGAGTCCGCGTGTTTATGGTGTGTGGATGATAGACAATGACTGGACATTAAAGGGCGGCGTGTCAACAGGATACCGCGCGCCCAGTCTGACAGAGATGGATAAAGAGTGGGTGCAAGAGAGCTGCCGAGGACGCTGCGGTGTATACGGTAACCCCGACCTTAAACCAGAGTCTTCAGTTAACACTGAGATGGGACTTTATTATGCAGACGTTCATGACTTATCTGCCAATGTGACCGTTTTTTATAGTGATTTTAAAGATAAGATAGAGAATGAGTTTGCCGATCCAGCGTGTACCGATAGACGAAAATGTGACCGTACTTATGTCAACATCAGTGATGCAACGGTATACGGGGTTGAAAGTGCCGTCTCTAAGAGCCTGAGCGAAAACGTCACATTGAGTGCGACATATTCTTATACGCGCAGCGAGAAAAACACCGATGATGATGATAACGGTTTGCCATTAGTACAGGCGCCGCAGTATGTTGCATCCTTGAATGGTAACTGGGCGATGACAGAAACAGTGAACTCATGGGCCCGAGTGAACTATCAAGGTAAAGAGAAAGATAACATCACAAGCACTAGTTCCCGCACATTATCTCCAGCGGTCACATACGTTGATTTAGGCGCGAACTGGCGTATTACCGACGATGTTAAAATTATGGGTGGTATATACAATCTATTTGATAAGCAAACGTCAGAAGAAGAGTTTGGTTATATCGAAGATGGGCGACGCTATTGGCTCGCGATTGAGGCGGCATTCTAAGATGAATCAGGTGATAAAAAAAGCGACTTTGGGTTTATGCGTAACACTACTTTCTTTGTCTTCGGCCAATGCGAATCAGCGCTATCACGTTGAGAAAGACATTGTTTTTAAAACGGTTGGAGAACGAGAAATTAAACTTGATCTATACACGCCACTGGCAGTCAGTGACGCCCCCTATCCGTTGCTTGTCTGGGTACATGGCGGGGCATGGAAGCGGGGAAGTAAAGGGGCGATACCGGAGAAGAACCCACGACTATTAGAGTCGGTCTTGAATGAAGGCTATGCACTGGCGTCAATTGATTATCGGTTAAGTGGTGAAGCGAATTTTCCTGCACCTGTACAAGATATTAATGATGCGTTGAATTTCTTGAATGAGCATGCTGAGAGTTATCATCTTCAAGCCGAAACTTTAGTCATGATGGGACGCTCTGCGGGCGGTCACTTGGCAGGCTTAGTCGGCGCAACAAACTCAGCTTATACCGATGTTAACTTCTACGCGACACCACAATATAAAGTTGCGGCGGTAGTGAGTTTCTTTGGTCCGACCGATTTACTGGCATTGGGTTTTAAAGGCAATCAAGTGGTGAGTGAACGGTCTTCGGTCGCAAGGTTTTTAGGTGGTATCCCTAGTGATATCCCGGAGGTTGCGAAACAGGCGTCAACGACTTCTTATATCAACGCAAATACACCGCCTTATATACAGTTTCACGGGACACTTGATAAACGCGTACCACTCTCTCAAAGTGAAGCGTTAAAGCAACAACTCGATCAGTATCAAGTAGAGAACTTGCTTTTCATTGAAGAAGGGGTAGGGCATAGCGCTCCGGTGTTTGATACTAACAAGTATGTATCACATGTCATACAGTTCCTATCTACACATTATCCGAGTAAATAGGGCGCTTGAAGGTGTCAAAAAAGGGCGTTATGCGCCTTTTTTTGTATATGTTTTTTTCGCAAGAGTATTCGCAGTATCTCGGCATACTTGGGCTGCAAATTGCGGATACTGCAAGTGAGTTAGATAGATCAAAACGATCAGGCCTCAAGTTAAAGTGTTTATTCTTGAGGCCTGTCGCTGCTGCGTTATCGACGTTAGTTAAGCGACTGTGAACCTTTTATCAGGCGCTATTTGATGTCAAACCTGTCAGCGTTCATCACTTTATTCCAGGCTGCAATGAAGTCTTGTATAAACTGCTCCTCTGCATCATCGCAAGCGTACACTTCGGTCAGGGCGCGTAGCTGCGAATTTGACCCAAAGACTAAATCCACTCGGCTTGCCTGCCATTTTTCTTGCCCCGTGTTGCGTTCAATACCTTGATAACGAGATTTTGATATAGGCTTCCATTCAATGTTCATATCGGTCAGATTGACAAAGAAGTCGTTGCTCAACGTGCCAACATTGTCTGTGAGTACACCCAGTGATGAGTTGGCAAAGTTAGCACCAAGTACACGCATACCACCAATAAGTACCGTCATTTCTGGCGCAGTGAGCGTGAGGAGTTGCGCTTTGTCGAGAAGTAACTCTTCAGCGCGCACTGAATATTCGTTCTTTTGGTAGTTTCTAAATCCATCGGCGATGGGCTCTAAGACAGAAAAAGCATCCGCATCGGTGTGCTCTTCGAGCGCATCGACACGTCCTGCGGTAAATGGCACAGTGACATTGTATTTTTGGGCTGCGAGTTCAATCGCGGTATTACCGCCTAGCACAATGAGATCAGCGATAGAAACCTGTCGAGTGGTGACGGTTTGATTAAAGCTAACTTGGATGTCCGCGTAGACGCTGAGTACACGTTGTAATTGTTCTGGCTGGTTTGCCTCCCAATTGCATTGTGGCGAAAGGCGAATACGAGCCCCATTCGCGCCGCCACGATAGTCTGAGCCACGAAAAGTGGAAGCGGAAGACCACGCTGTATAAACAAGTTCTGATACAGATAACCCTGATGCAATGATATCTGCTTTGAGTTTGGCTATGTCGTCTTCATTAAGCGTTTCTGTCGCTGATGAAGGAAGTGGGTCTTGCCAAAGAAGATCTTCGTTCGGTACTTCCTCACCGAGATAACGTGCTTTAGGGCCCATATCACGATGCGTGAGTTTGAACCAAGCTCTTGCAAAGGCGTCAGCGAACTCGTCCGGATTTTGGTGGAATCGTTTAGATATCTCGCCGTAGATAGGATCCATCCGCATGGCCATGTCGGCTGTGGTCATTATGGTCGTGACACGCTTCGATGCGTCATGGGCTTGAGGCGCTTTATGCTCTTCACTCACACCGACGGGCACCCATTGCCATGCACCGGCTGGACTCTTCTCTAAGTCCCAGTCATAGCCGAATAACATGTCAAAGTAGCCGTTATCCCATTGAATTGGGTTTGGTGTCCATGCACCCTCGATACCACTGGTTGTTGTATCATCACCGATCCCAGAGCCGTGGTCGTTTTTCCACCCAAAGCCCATTTCTTCAAGAGCAGCCGCCTCAGGTTCTGGGCCAACAAGGTCTGGATCTCCTGCACCATGTGCTTTACCAAACGTATGTCCACCGGCAACCAGTGCCACTGTCTCTTCATCATTCATGCCCATTCGAGCGAATGTATCGCGAATATCGCGCCCAGATGCCAGTACACTTGGCTGGCCATTCGGCCCTTCAGGGTTAACGTAGATCAAACCCATTTGTACCGCCGCGAGTGGAGCCTCAAGCTCATGGTCACCTGAGTATCTTTGGTCAGCGAGCCATTCGCGTTCCATACCCCAATAGATGTCTTCTTCAGGTTCCCAGATATCTTCACGTCCGCCAGCAAAACCAAAAGTTTTTAAACCCATCGATTCGATTGCGACATTCCCCGTCAAGATGAACAAGTCAGCCCAAGAGAGGCTTTTGCCATATTTTTTCTTAATGGGCCATATGAGTCGGCGCGCTTTATCTAGATTACCGTTATCAGGCCAACTATTGAGCGGCGCGAAACGTTGGTTGCCTGTGTTACCGCCCCCTCGACCATCGGCAGTACGATAAGTCCCCGCGGCATGCCAAGCCATTCGGATCATCAGTGGTCCGTAATGACCATAATCAGCTGGCCACCACGCTTGGGACGTTTTGAGTATGGCTTCAATGTCTTGTTTAACTTCTTTGAGATTAAGGGCGTTAAATGCCGACTTGTAATCAAAGTCGGCCTTCAATGGTGCCGCCTTAGTATCATTTTGATGGAGAATTTTTAGGTTGAGCTGGTTGGGCCACCAGTCTAGGTTTTTGGTCGCTTTCCCGCCTACACGTGTATTTCCACCGTGCATGACAGGACATTTACCCGTTGACTTTCCGTGCATAGTTTATTGCTCCAGTTATTCGTCCGTTAAAAAGACAGCGTTAGATTAGTGTTACTGAGAATAATTATTTTTATTAAAGACAGAATTATCTAATAGACGTTGTTTTCTATTGACTTGGATCAATTGTTTACTCGTGTTCTCAATCTATTTACATTAGTTTACATTCCATAAAATATATAAATACCATCTCTTCAGATGAATTTATTGGTGTGATAAATATCTTTGTGAAAGTGCTTGTGTTTTTGTTTCACTGTTGCAGTTAATCGTTTGGTGTAAATAGATAAGTTTGCCTAATAATAATCGAGGTTGTTTATTGAGCAAGTTGTAACTAATTTATACATTGAGATGAGTAATTAGATCTTGAAAGAGTATTTGTTTTATTTATTGCGGTGTTGCATGTAATCGATTGAACTAAAGTCACGCAAAGAGAAAATATATAACGTAAAGTACGTAAAAAAACAAGCTCAGCTAGATTGTCTAAACTTTTTGAAATTTTCTGACATAATTAGAAACATTTCCCTTTCGTCATTTAGGTCTAAGAGAGTGAGCCTATTGTTATTGTTGTTACGCATTTGTGCATTTATCTATACATTAAGGCAATGGAAATGAATTTTAAAATGTCGCTTTGTGCCAGTGCGATGGCATTAATTCTTGCGGGTTGTAACAGTGGTTCAAGCAGTGATGTGGGTGGCGATGGCGGAGGTGAAGGTTCGGATCGTGTTATCACAGTGATCGATGGGTATTTAGCCAATGCAGAAGTGTGTGTGGATCGCAATGAAAATGCGGTTTGTGATGAAGGTGAGTTTCTCGGGACGACGAATAGCCAAGGCAAATTCACCGTGTCAAAGGCGAATGCTAACTATCCTGTCTTAGTGCGTGTTGTAGCGGGCTCTTCCATTGACCAAGATCGTATTGGCTATGTCACCGAAACGTACACCATGGCGGCAGAAGCAGACTCTGCGGTAGTGACGCCATTTACAACGGTTGCGATGGCTTCAAACCAGACGGTTGAAGCACTAGCCGCTGAGTTAGGGCTCGAGGCCGATCTTGTTAGTGGTGATTACGTTGCGGCAAAAGGCGATGAAGAGAGTGCTGAAGCGGCAGCTGCTGTGCATGCACTTGCGCGCAGTCTCGTTGCAGAGCTACCTGAAAATGCCAATGATTTGGATGGCGACGCGCTGGTGAAAACCGCTGGTGATATCAAAGATGCGATTGATGATCACGTCAACAACGTCGGTTCGGAGAACCTAGATAACATTGATTTTGTTCGTTCAGAAAGCGGTGATTTTGAGGTTGTTGATGTCATTAACGATTTGAAAACCTACTTAGTGGGCGGAAATGAAAGCGCGGAAGATCCGCAAACCGTGTGGAGCATCGCTAACTTCAGCACCTTTTGGGCGAAGAGAGAAGGCGTCTTTGACGTATGGTTAACGGAAGATGCGTTGTATGCTTTAGAAGAGGGTGTTCCAGCGTCGATGACGTACAGCGTAACCGGCAATGTGTTAAGTAAGGGAGAAGGTGAAGAGATAGAGCACGATGAGTTCATCTACACCTCATCGAGCATCGCTTTTGCTGTGCCAGAACAAGGTGACTTGACCCTTTGGACGACGGAAGATCTTCTCGGTGCAAACACCGTATTTGATAACTCATACTTTGCTGAGCAGACTTGGTTTATGGTACTGGATGATGGTCAGACTGAAGAATCCGTGCCGACATTTGCAGAGTTCCGCTTTGGTACTTTTGATGTTGATAACAACACTGGCGACGTGACGCTCGTTGAAGATGGCGAAAATTACCAAACGACATGGTCAATCGCAGATGGCAGTTTGCGTGTTGAGTTTGATGAGGAAGAGGGTGACACACCTTTGATTGTCAGCTTTGCAGCGACTAACGGCAGTTTAACCATTGTACGTAACCATGAGCACACTGAAGACGTCTTCTCATTCATGACGCAAAATGGTGAACTTGCTGCAAACATTCTTAATAAGTGGGTCTCAGCCAAGTAAGCAAATCACTTACCCGAGCGGCGGATTTCAAGTCGCTATCGATTTCAAATAGCTATTGATATCCTCAGGTATATTGCAGCTGCTTGAGTAGAGAAAAAGGCGCTAAGTGCTTACTTAGCGCCTTTTTATAGTCATATATGGACAAAAAAAAGCCCCGCAGAGCGAGGCAGATTTCAAGATCTTCGATTTATGGTCGCCGTCTCTGCGGCTTTTGTGTAGGGCCAAAGGTGATAGCACCTCTGACAGACTATTATCTGTTTTCTTGGCGATTTGTATTGATTAGCGGGTTTTTTCAACAGCGTCTTTAACCAATACTGCTAGCTCATCCCACTTTTGGTTGTCGATAAGATCGCCTGGGACCATCCACGTACCACCACAAGCAAGGACTGCAGGGATTGATAGGTAGTTATCGATGTTTGAAAGTGAAACGCCGCCCGTTGGCATGAACTTCGCTGGATAAACGGCCGTTAGGGCTTTAAGCATGTTTACGCCGCCAGAAGGTTCTGCAGGGAAGAATTTCAATGTATCTAAACCCATCTCCATTGCTTGCTCTACAAGGCTTGGGTTGTTCACACCTGGGATGATTGGCATGTTGCGCTGCTGACAGTACTTCACTGTGGTTGGGTTGAAGCCTGGACTAACGACAAAATCAACACCTGCGTCGATCGCTTCATCGACTTGCTTCGAGTTCAGGATAGTACCCGCGCCAATGAGCATTTCAGGGAACGCTTCACGCATGTTTTTGATAGCTTGCGCAGCAGCAGGGGTACGGAATGTAATTTCTGCACACGGCATGCCGTTTTCAACCAGTACGCGGCCGAGTTCTACGGCATCTTCTGCATTGTTGATTGCGATAACTGGGATAACTTTCAGTGCTTTTAGTTGATCATTTAGCGTTGTCATTAGGTGTTCCTTAAACAGTTGCGTTAGCTGGCATTGCAGAAGTAGGGATGATGGCACCACGGTGCTGAATCACAGTAGAAGCAACAATGTGACCCATATGGGCAGATTGAGGTGCATCGCCACCGGTTAGGCGCTTAGCGAGATAGCCGCCGCTAAATGAGTCGCCAGCAGCCGTGGTATCTACAATCGAATCTGCTTTTAATGCTGGTACAGAAGTGCGTGCTTCGCCTTCAACGACGAGGCAATCGTCTGCGCCACGTTTGATTGCGATCTCTTTTACACCAAGATCTTGAGTGCGGGCAATGCACTGCTCAACATCGGTGTCGCCGTATAGCATTTCTTCGTCATCAAAGGTCAGCAGAGCGATGTCAGTGTGAGCAAGAACAGCTTTGTACGCCGCCATGGCGTCTTCTTTGCTCTCCCAGAGACGAGGGCGATAATTGTTATCAAACATCACTTTGCCGCCCTTCGCTTTAAATTGAGCGAGGAAGCTCATCAACACATCTCGGCCTGTGTCAGTGAGGATTGCAAGGCTAATCCCACTTAGGTATAGCGCATCGTAACCCATGAGCGTTTCGAGTAGTGCTGGGGTTTGTGGCTGTTCAAAGATGTATTTTGCTGCTGCGTCATTGCGCCAGTAGTGGAAACTACGCTCACCCGTGTCGTCGGTCTCTATCATATAAAGACCAGGGTTTTTGTTTTCAATGGTGACGATGTGTTGTGTATCAACGCCTTCTGCATCCCACTTTGCGCGCATTTCATTGCTGAAGGTATCGTTGCCTAGTGCGGTGATGTAAGACGTTGTGATGGTTTTTTCTTGTGTTAAACGTGCAAAATAAACAGCGGTGTTAAGGGTATCACCACCGAAAGAGCGCGTAATTTGATCGCCTTTTTGCTGAAGTTCGATCATGCATTCGCCAAGAATTGCAATTTTGAAGTCTGCCATAATGGTTCTCTCTTTGGCGTCATCGCCATGGAATCAAAGGGTAGATGATAGGTTAGTCTGTCGGAACGAGACAAGGTGCGCGAAAACGCGCACCTTTGGGTTGTGTTTTATGCTGAAACTTTTACTTTCTTAGCGACAGGCTTACGTGCCGCTTGAACAAGCATAATGCCAACACACAATACAATGGTTCCACACAGTACGAACAGACCGCGACCTGATGGGTCATTTGGAATCAGTGCCATTGCGATGATACCGAAGCCCGCTACGCTGATAAGGTTACCTAGCATAGAGCGTTGTGCTGTATCTAGATTGTCTTGGTCTTCACCTTCTGCGATGAGCGGTGTGTTCCAGTTTGTAAATAGCTGTTCAACTTCAGCTTCACGCTCTGCTGGCAGAGGCTTGTAGAACAGACGCGTCATGACGAACCAACCACCGGTAAAGATAACATGTGCGGCTAGGCTTAGGCCAACCACGAGGTCACTCCACTCACGAGACGTTAGCTCTTGGCTTAGGCCTAACAAGCCTTCTACATGATGCGGTGCTAGTGCAATACCGAAGATGTAAGAGACGAAACCACCAACAACCAGCGTTGACCAACCTGACCAGTCAGGCGTCTTACGAATCCACATACCGAGTAGTACAGGAATTAACATTGGGAAGCCAATCAAAGAACCGATGTTGAGTACGATATCGAATAGGCTCAGATGACGCAGTGAGTTAATGAAGAGACCGATTGAGATAATAATCAGACCCATGAATACTGAGGTAATTTTACTCACCAATACAAGCTCATTCTGGCTTGCGTTCTTGCGCAGAATTGGCTGGTAGAAGTTAACGATGAAGATACCTGCGTTACGGTTTAGGCCAGAGTCCATTGAAGACATGGTCGCTGCGAACATCGCTGACATCAGTAGACCTACCATACCTGCTGGCATGACATTTTGAACGAATGCGAGGTAGGCTGCGTCTCCACCCATTGCGGCGTACTCAGTCGCAAACTCAGGCATGAAGGCATTGACGTACCAAGGTGGTAAGAACCAAATGAGTGGACCAATTACCATGAGGATACAAGCAAGACCTGCTGCTTTACGCGCGTTCTCAGAGTCTTTTGCTGCTAGGTAACGGTAAGCATTGATGCTGTTGTTCATCACACCGAACTGCTTCACGAAGATAAATACAACCCAAAGCACGAAGATGCTGATGTAGTTAAGGTTGTTACCGACCATGAAGTCGCCTTGGAAGTTAGCAACAATGTTGCCCAAGCCGCCACCGTGGAAGTAGGCTGCAATGGCACAGGTAATGGTCACCGCCATGATGACGAGCATTTGCATGAAGTCAGAAGCGATAACAGCCCATGAACCACCGGTTACTGCCATTAAGGTCAGCGCCGCACCCGTAAAGATGATGGTGGTTTCCATTGGGATATTGAAAACAGCCGCAACAAAAATAGCAAGACCGTTCAACCAGACACCTGCAGAGATAAGGCTGTCAGGCATACCACCCCAAGTAAAGAACTGCTCTGTTGTCTTACCAAAGCGCATACGGATGGCTTCGATTGCAGTGACGACTCGCAGTTGACGGAACTTAGGCGCAAAGTACAAGTAGTTAAGGAAGTAACCAAATGCGTTTGCTAGGAAAAGGATGACGATGGTGAAACCGTCGGAAAATGCGCGTCCAGCAGCGCCAGTAAACGTCCATGCAGAGAATTGTGTCATAAAGGCGGTTGCACCAACCATCCACCACAACATTTTACCGCCCCCGCGGAAGTAGTCGCTAGTCGAGGTAGTGAATTTGCGGAACATCCAGCCTATCGCAATGAGGAAGCAGAAGTACGCTAATACAACAAAGATATCAATAGTCATAATCGATCTTCTTTTCTTGGTGATTTGAACTGCGAGCATATTACCACTGCTCTAGCGCTATTGTAATACAATATCTTATTTAGTGTGATTTAAATCAATTTGATCAATGGTTCTAAAGGGGCTTAAAATAGGCTTTTGATATTAAAAACAACGATATGACTACCTTCTTGCTCACTAAAACATCACTGTGGTGAATTGTGAGCCGGATCAACATTTGTTTAAATAGAGGTGATCGAAATGTGTTTTTGTATTATTTTATAGCTTAACGAATTTCTGTTTATCTATCACTTCAGAGGTATTGATGTCGACGACGCCCCAGCCGGTACTTTTTACTCCAGAAGAAATTGTTCAACTGCAACAAGAAGTGAGCCGCAGTTCATTGATGGGTAACACTATCGATGCGTATCGCAAAGACGTTGATGCATTTATGCTATTGCCTCTAGATGTACCGGGTCATGGTGAAGCGGGCGGATATGAACACAATCGCCATAAGCAGAATTACACCTTCATGAACATGGCGGGTCGTCTATTTCTCGTGACACAAGAAGAGAAATACGCCCAGTTCGTTAAAGACCTTCTTGCTCTCTATGCTGAGAAGTACCTCACGTTCGATTTTCATGTGCAGAAGAACACCAATCCCACAGGTCGCCTTTTCCATCAAATTCTCAATGAACACTGTTGGTTAATGTTCACTAGCCTTGCCTACTCATGCGTGGCTTCGACCATGACAGAGACAGAGCGTGCGGCGGTGATCGAAGGTATTTTCGAACCAATGCTGGAGATGTTTACCGTTAAATATGGCCATGATTTTGATCGTATTCATAACCACGGTATCTGGGCTGTTGCTGCTGTGGGCATTTGTGGTTTAGTGGTCGGGAAACGCGAATACCTTGAAATGGCTGTTTATGGCATGGAGAACAATGGCACGGGGGGCTTCCTCGCGCAGATCTCTCAACTGTTTGCGCCATCCGGCTACTATATGGAAGGCCCTTATTATCATCGCTATGCGATTCGCCCTTTGTGTGTCTTTGCGGAAGTGATTCATCGTCACATGCCGGAAATTGACATCTATCACTACAAAGATCAGGTGATTGGTAATACGGTGCAGGCTTTATTGGCCACCGCCTATCCAAATGGTGAGTTTCCTGCACTGAATGATGCATCTCGCACTATGGGAATTACGGATATGGGCGTGCAAGTCGCGGTTAGCCTGTATGCCAAGCACTACACGCTGGATGACAACATCTTAGGTATGGCAAAAATCCAAGAGGGCGTTTGGCTCAGCGGTTGCGGTGCAGCGCTTTCAGCCGCTTATGAACAAGCATCAGATACGCGTGAAATTGATGCGCCATTTTGGCCAAGTGTTGAGCTGAATGAAGGTCCACAGGGTGATCGAGGCGCACAAGGCTTTTTACGTATGAAAAGCCGCGATAACGATATTTGCCAACTCGTGATGAACTATGGTCAGCACGGGATGGATCATGGTCACTTTGATACACTTGGCATCGCTTTCTTTAGTCGCGGCCAAGAAGTGCTACGTGAATACGGCTTTGGCCGTTGGGTCAACGTTGAGCCTAAATTTGGGGGGCGCTACCTGCCTGAGAACAAGAGCTATGCGCGCCAAACGATTGCGCACAATGGCGTCACCATTGATGAAGGGTGTCAAAACGGCTTCAGCATAGAGCAAGCCGATGCTAAACATGGTATACCGCATTTCTTCATGGGGAATGATGAACATCTCCAAGCGATGAGTGCTTTTGCGAATGATCATTACCCTCATGCAAAAATGCAGCGCACGGTCGCATTGATCAATCATGACACCCTTTCTCACCCAGTATTGCTTGACGTTTACCGTATTCAAAGTGATGCTGAGCGTCAGTATGATTACTCTCATCAATATATGGGTCAGATTATTCGTACTAATTTCGACTACACCTCGCATCCAACCTTGAATACGCTGGGTAATGAAAACGGCTACCAACACGTGTGGGAAATAGCACGCGCTGACGTGTCTGGCACCACGCTCTTGAGCTGGGTGCAAAATAACAGCTACTACAGCTGGCTGGGGACGGCCGATAGTGAGAGTCAGTCTCTGATTTTTACCCGTACCGGGGCGAATGATCCACAGTTTAACTTACGCAGCGAACCTGGTTTTATGCTGCGCTCGAAAGGCCGCAATCATGTGTTTGCATCCGTGCTGGAAACACATGGCTATTTTAATGAAGCGATTGAAGCATCAACCGATGCGCGCGGTCAGTTTGAACATATTTCCGTGATTGGTCACAACGCGATGGGTACGGTTGTGTCATTGAAAGGTCAAGACGTTGAATTGACCGTCATGATCAGCAACCGTCCTGATGTCACCGATGCGACCGAACACAAGATTGAATTTAATAACACAACTTATAGCTGGAAAGGATTTCTTGCTGTGCAGCAGGAGAACAAATAATGACAGATTATCAGCCTTTATTGATGACCATGGACGAAGCCGCAGCGCTTCGTGAAGATTTGGGTAAAGAGACGCTAATGGGCAAAGCCCTCGCGCGTGATATTGCAAAAGTGCAAGACTATATCGCCACTGTGGGCATTGAAGTGCCGGGGCACGGTGAAGCGGGGGGGTATGAGCACAACCGCCATAAGCAAAACTACATCCACATGGACATCGCTGGCCGCTTGTTCTTGATCACTGAAGAGGCGCAATACCGTGATTATATTCGTGATCTACTGGTGGCGTACGCAGAAGTCTATCCATCGCTAGAGTTGAACATCAGCCGTGATACCAACCACCCAGGTCGTTTGTTCCACCAAACACTGAACGAAAATATGTGGATGCTGTACTCTTCTTGTGCGTATAGCTGCATTCACCACACGCTGTCTGCTGATGAACGTACTTTGATCGAAAACGATCTGTTCCGCATCATGGTTGAGATGTTCGTTGATACTTACGCGCACGATTTCGATATCATCCACAACCACGGTCTATGGGCTGTGGCGGCAGTAGGTATCTGTGGTTACGCTATTCAATGCCAAGACACGGTAGGCAAAGCGCTATATGGCCTTAAAGGTGATAGCGTGAGCGGCGGCTTCCTAGCTCAGCTTTCTCAGTTGTTCTCGCCAGATGGCTACTACATGGAAGGCCCATACTATCACCGTTTCTCACTGCGTCCGATTCATCTGTTTGCCGAAGTAATTGAGCGCCGTCAGCCAGAAGTGGGTATTTTTGCCCACAAAGACGGCGTGATTCAAACTACCACCTATGCAGTAATGTCGACGGCGTTCCCTGACGGCACATTACCCGCACTGAACGACTCTTCCAAAACCATGGACATCAATGACGAAGGTATCCTGATCGGGACGAGCGTCTGCTTTGAGCGTTACGAGGAAGATGCGAACCTACTTGCAATGGCAAATCACCAACAAGATGTTTGGGTGCACATTGCTGGTAAGAAACTGTCTGATGCGGTTGCAGCGACAGAGAGCATCCCAGCTTTTGATTGGGGTAGCCTCTATGTGACTGATGGTCCTGAAGGGGATAAAGGTGGCCTGACAATTCTGCGTCATCGCGATGCGAATGAAGAAGACACCATGGCACTACTTTGGTTTGGTCAGCATGGTAGTGATCACCAGTATCACTCTGCATTGGATCATGGTCATTACGATGGCTTGCACCTCAGTATCTTTAACCGTGGCCAAGAAGTAACGCAAGACTACGGCTTCGGTCGTTGGGTCAACATCGAGCCTAAGTTTGGTGGTCGTTACATTCCAGAAAACAAGAGCTACTGTAAGCAGACTATTGCGCACAACACCGTAGTCGTTGATAAGAAGACTCAAAACAACTTTGATACTGCCACCGCAGAGTCGAAGTGGGGTGAGTTGCACTTCTTTAATAAAGATAACAAAGCGTTGCAGTCAATGAGCGGCATTATTCGCGGCTACTACGACGGTGTTGATATGCAACGTACCGTGCTAGTTGCTGAGCTTGAAGGCATTGCGCGCCCAGTGGTTGTTGATCTGTTCCGTTTGATTTCTGAAGAGACGCATAGCTACGACTATCCGGTGCACCACATTGGTCAATTGATCCGAACCGACTTTGATTACCAAGCGAACAACACACTTGCCCCTATGGGTGAAGACAATGGTTATCAGCACTTATGGCAAGTTGCGCAAGGTGAAGTAGAAGGCAGCACGCTTGTTAGCTGGCTGCACGGTGAAAGCTACTACTCCATGGTGAGTAGCGCACCTGCAGGCAGTGAAGTTATCTTTGCGCGCTTGGGTGCGAATGATCCAGATTTCAATCTACGCAGTGAGCCAGCATTTGTACTGCGTCAGCAAGGCAAGACGCATTTATTCGCGAACGTACTTGAGACGCACGGTTACTTTAACGAAGCGATTGAAGCCTCTACGGAAGCACGTGGCTTGATTGAGCGTGTAGAAGTTGTGGGTATGAATGACACAGCTTCAGTCGTACGTCTGCATCGCACTGACGGTAAGGTCCACACGCTGGGTGTATCTAACCAAACTGGCGGCGCGCAAGATGGCGAGCACAACGTAAGCTTTAACGGCGAAACGTTCTCTTGGACGGGTAACGTTGCAATGCTTTAAGTGATTGCTTTGTTCGAAGAAGCCGGGTTGCGTACCCGGCTTTTTTAATGCTTGGGTTTGAATGAAGGTAACTGACGATGACAGCAAAAAAATACTACGGATATCTGTTTAACATGGATGGGGCGGTGGTTGATTCAGAGCCATTGACGGGACAAGCGCTTGCGATGGCCTGTGCCGATTTTGGCGCGCCACTCAATAGCGATTTGTATAAAGCAGTGATGGGGCAGTCTTGGCAAGATGTGTTGATTCACTTTTTTATAGAAGGTGCTATTTCTCCTAATCTCAATGCATTTAACGAAAAATTCCAGTCACACTACCAATCTCTGATGATGTCAAAAGCGCAGTTGATTCCCGGGGTACAGTCTTTCCTCGTGCAGCTTCGTGAGCAAGGGAAAAAGTGTGCGATTGTCAGTTCTGGTTCTCGCGGAATGGTTGAGCAAGTATTGGATCGTTTTTCTTTACGCGATCACTTTAATGTGGTTGTCAGCAAAGAAAGCGTTAATTTGTCCAAACCCGATCCGATGCCCTATCAGGTTGCGCTAGCGAAATTGCGCGTTGATGCCAGTCGAAGTTTAGCGTTTGAAGACTCAAGGGACGGTATTTCAGCGGCTAAGCGGGCGGGATGTAAAGTGATTGCGGTGCAGCATGACTATAATGGCGGTAACGATATGTCACTTGCTAAGCGTGCCATTCGGAGTTATTCAGACATTTAATAAAATACCATTTCTATTTTATCGGTTTAATGTTTTGTATAATAGGGGTGTATGTTTTCTTTATTCAATGGAGAGTGAATGAATAACAAGTCGCAACGCCCTAATTTGCTGTATGTTTTTCCGGACCAATTTCGTTTAGCTTCACTTGGCTTGTGGCAACAATCTGATTTCGAATCTTACCATCAAGGTCAGTCAGATCCTGTTTTTACCCCTCATTTAAATCGCTTTGCTGAGCAAGCGACTATCCTCACTCGTGCGGTGAGTAATTGCCCGGTATGCAGTCCACACCGAGGCAGTCTGATGACCGCCAATTTCCCCAATAAAAGTGGCGTGCCGCTCAACTGCCACTCAGAGAGAGTATGCAGTGATTTGCCTGCGGATGAACACTGTTTTACCGATGTGCTTTCCGAGCAAGGCTATCACATTGGTTATATTGGCAAATGGCATTTGGATTTGCCGACCAAGAACGACCCTGTGAAACCGGGTGAGTTCGTTGATCATCGTCGTCCTGCTTGGGATTCCTACACGGAACCAAGTCGACGCCACGGTATTGATTATTGGTATGGCTATGGCACCTTTGATGTCCACAACGCGCCACATTACTACGATGCGCAAGGTCGCCGACATGAACCGCAGCAGTGGTCAGCAGAGCATGAAGCCGACAAAGCGATCGCCTATATCGAGAACAACCATGATGAGCGTGATGCAGATAAGCCGTTTGCACTGTTTGTTTCGATGAATCCGCCGCATTCACCGTATTGGTCTGAAGCCGATTGTCGAAAAGAGGATGTCGCTAAATATGCCCACTTAGATGACGATGCGCTACTCGTTAGAGACAACGCCGATCGTCAGCTCGCAAAAGCAGAGGCGGCGAGATACTACTTTGCCAATGTCAGCGGCGTCGATACGGAATTTGGTCGTATTGTCGAAGCATTGAAAGCGAGCGGAGAGTGGGATAACACGCTGGTTGTCTTCACATCCGATCATGGTGAAACCTTGTGTAGCCAAGGGATTGAAGATGCAAAAAATGTGATTTTTCACGAGGCTTACGCGGTGCCGTTTTTGTGTAAGCTGCCCAATCAACACACCCATGCCATTAATGCTACCCCGTTGAATAGCGCGGATATTATGCCAACGGTGCTAGGTGCCTTGGGGCTTTCTGACGCAATGCCCCGTGGTCGTCATGGCCGAGATGTCCAACTTGCTGATCCGTTATCGATGCAAACAACACCAGAAGGAACACTCTATCTGCGTAATCTTGATGGAGAACTCAATCAACAAGGTCAGGTGATAGGGTATTTTGCGCAGAGTCGCGGGATTCGAACAGCGCAACACACACTCGCGATTGAAATCGATCAACACGGTGAGTTGCAAGAGATCCTGTTCTTTGACGATAGTCTTGATCCCTATCAGCAACGAAACTTACCCTTCGATCCAACTCATGCACCGGAAGCGCATTTGCTTTTGTTGTTGGCAAAGGAGTTGGAACGCATTGATGATCCTTGGCATCAATTACAGATTCTGCCGCAGTTGTTCCCTGATATACGTTGAGGTGTAAATCTAAGTAGTCTTAAATGGCTTTTAAATCAGTCACGTCGTTACGACTTCCTCGTCTCTCACGGTCAATGTTGACTACACTTATTGTGAGCATGAATGCATAGCAAATCACAATAACGGAAGCAGTAGAATGACGGATATGGCGACTCTCGATACGATGCCTGACTGGTTTGGCCGCTCGGTACTGGTGGTGGATGATGTGCGTACTGAGGGCATCTTGGTCAAGTCGATGCTGACCAAGGTCGCAGTTTGCGATGTGATTCATGTGACGGATCCTTACGAAGCCATTGTGCGTTGTTCTGAAAACCCCTTTGACATACTGCTCTTGGATTATCACCTCAATTCTTCTCTTAATGGCGCACAGTTGCTTCACGTCTTGAGAGAGCGAGAACTGATTTCCCCCAAGGCAACCATTGTCTTTTCTTCTTGTGATGATGATGAAGCGGTGCAGGTGACCTGTATGGATATGGGCGCCGATTATTTTTTACCCAAGCCTTACTCGGTTGATCTGTTCAAGCAAGCCATGGATGTCGCTTGGAAGCGAAGTCAGTGTCGAGGTTTAGTCTATCGCTGTTTAAATCGTTTAGACGTCGAGGACGCCATGTCGATCTGTGAGGAGCACTTATTGAGCTCAGACTGGGATGAAGGGCTGTTGCGTCTCTATATCGATATTTTGATCGAGTATAAAGATGAGCAAGACGTTCTGTTCACACTTGAAGAGTTAGCTAAAAGTATTGATAGCCATCAACTGGACATTGCGAAGGCACGCATATTGGCGCAGCAAGGAGAGATCGAGGAGGCGTTAGATCTTGGATTGAGCGTGTTGGGCAATAACCCCAATGTCATTGAAGCTTATGATTTACTGATTGATCTGCTTACAGAACAAGAGAAATGGGAAGAAGCGCAGTTTCATTGCCACAGTGCGTTGCGATTGACACCGGTTTCATCGCAACGCGCCCTGCAATTAGCGGAAGCCGCACTGCACACCAAAGATGTCGATGAGTTTGTTTATGCTGGGCATATGCTGTCTCAACACCTGCCGATAGTGACCAAGCAGTGCATAGATCTCTATTGCCAATACCTTGATCGTGTTGTGCGCTTCTATGATGACGCCGACGATCTTATCCAGAAACAACTGCTTCATGATGTTGATGTGACTTATCAACGGGCAAAGAACCGAGTGAGACCTTCACAACACTACAAGATTGACTTCCTTTATCACGTCTTTGTTGTTGCTTTAACCGTTCATGATTCCGACGATTTTGATGCCAAGCAGCAACTGTACACGACGATGCCGAGTGACTGGCGTGCCTTAAAAAAGATTCCAACCAATGTGCTCGTTAACCTGATTAAACCCTTGCTGCTTTTCGGCGATTTAGAGCTGGCAACCTATGTACTGCGGATGATCAAAGAGGTGGATTACAGCCCGGCATGTAAAGAGCGGATCAGCTATCTGCAAGGCCAGACCCAATTTTGGGGCCGAGTGAAAATGCTGCGGATTGATCTGGGACGTCTTGATGCATTGAAGAAAACGGATCTGCGCCAAGCTGATGAGCATATCGATACGATGTTAGAGCAGTATCCGATCTCGACGGACTTAAACTTGCAGTTCATCGATATCAAAATACGGCTGAGTGACTTTGAAAGTCCAAAGTTGAAGTCGAGTGTGCGTTTTATCGAAAGCGCTTCTTCGCTTAGCGCCAATCAACAGAAACTGAAGGCGGTGTTACTCGAGAAGTACTTTGCCTATTTTTATTGAGGTCATTGAGTATAAAAGGCTATTTGATACTGCTTCGGCGTGATAGCAAGGCGCTTTTTGAAATGGCGCTGAAAGTGAGCTTGGTCTGAAAAACCGAGATTGGCGGCAGTGTCTGTTAACGACAGGCCTGATTTTAATAGCTGTTTAGCGCGTTTAATCCGCTCATCCAGTTGCATCGCGTGAGGGGAAACCCCGTATTGTTGATTGAAGGCTTTGATCAGCCCATATCGACTCATCCCTGCCTCGTCAGATAAGGCCTCCAACGATAAGTTAAGATGGATTTGATCGAGCATCTGCTCACGAACACGTTCGAGTTTTCGGCGCGGTTTGGGTTGCAAACCTAGCTGCTCTGGAGGACAAAAATAGGGCTGCATCGTGGTGATAAGCAGGGTTTCGGTCACCAGAGGGTTGGGCTCCTGCTGCAGAGCACCGTATAGGTGATGAAAGCGATCGTAGCAGGGCAAGTCACGCTCAAATGGGGCTCGGAATGGGTGCCAATCCTCCGCACTGGTTCCGCGATAGTGCTTTATCTCTTCACGCCACTCTTGTTGACGCCGACTTAGCCACTGGGTATCGACGAACAACATTCGGTATGACCATTTACCCGTATTGGGGTTACACGCATGGACGTCACCTGGGTTTATGGTGACGGTATCGCGGATCTGTATGGCATGGCGACGCTTCAAATTCTGGTAGGTCGCGCTACCGTGATCGATAACGCCAAATGAAAACTCGTCGTGAGAGTGCGCATGATAGCAAGCGGCGGACTGATTGGCCTGTCGCATCTCAACAAATGGCAGGGAAGGACAGAGCATTAAGGATGCGGTCGGGTCTTGCTTCATATCAAGGTATCTCCTCCAAGCCACATACTCGCGACAGCAGCGACTAACAGACTGCTCATCATTAGATTAAAGCCCATTTGTCGACGCGGTGTGGATAGCCAAGAACGAATAAAACTGCCTGCGATTGCCCAAAGTGAAATGCCAACAAGACAGAGAACTAATGAGATTAGCGTAAATAAGCCAACTTGTAACCATTGGGAAGGCTGTTCAATCACATACAGGCTAATCCCAGCAGAAGCGACTATCCAAGCTTTGGGGTTAAGGAGTTGCATCAACGCGCCTTGTATCCAGTGTGGTGCCGGTGCTGATTGGTGGGCTGTGACTTCGTTAGCGGTGGTAGCTATCTTTAACGCTACGTAGAGTAAAAACAGGCTACCAAGGGGCTTCAATAAGCTGACGACGTTAGGAAGCCAGCTTTCAAGCAACATCATCGCTACCCCACAGCTCAACACTACCGCCGCATAGGCAACACTTGCACCTATGATGTGTGGCAAGGTACGAACAAAGCCATAGTGTGCGCCCGTTGCGGTGGCGACGATGTTAACAGGGCCGGGTGTTGCTGCGCCAACAAGTACAAAGGCCATCATAGAAAGATAAAGCGTGTTCATGATTCATGTCTATTTAGTGAGTTTGTTATCAGAGTAGTGGCGCTGTTGACAGAAGTATTGAACGAAATTGGCCTTGTAGTGCAGATTTGCTCTTGAGCCATGACGTCGTATAAGTACCTTTAGGTATACTGAGCGCGGTAAGGGCAGCCTTTTATGTGAGTTTTGATGCGTTAAAAGTATGAAATTTTAAATATTTATCCAACCAAGTTCACAACTGGACAATGGGCCAGTGTTCTTTACTGAAGCGTTCAGGCACACTGCATACATTGGTGAGTAAAATATAACCAGCTAGGTTATATCACTTTGACTCGAAAGGACTTCCTTTTGTTGCCTTCAACAGCCGCGGTTAAGTTGTACGCGGTCCCTTTTGATGTTGCTTACTATCCCTCACAAGCAGTACCTCGCTGAGCAGTTTAGAAACCTCGTTGAACACGTCATTTGATACCGCTAGAGGAAGATGTTTGTTTCTCTACTCTCACCACGATTTTGTGATCGTGTTCTCTAATGCCCTACTTTTACGCTGTATTTTCTCGTTTTAAAAATACGCATACTTGCATGATTGTGCAAGTATGCGTATTTTGTAGTTCGGTTATCACATTTAATTGGATGAATAATGGAAACGAGCGAATTGTCGAGTTGGGAAATTGCCCTAAACGAGTTTATTTATGTGGGGGGCGCGTTGTTCCTCATTATTGCCTTTGTTGCGCTACTAACAGGGGTTGTGAAAGAGTATGTGCCGCAGGGTAAGCTACAAAAGAAGTTAGCCAAACATGAAAAACACGGACCGTTAGTTGGCTCTTTGTTAGGCACACTGACACCGTTTTGTAGTGCGTCAATGGTGCCTGTTGTTATGAGCATGGTGTCGATGGGGGCTTCAATTGGTACCATTTTTGGATTCTTGATCTCTGCACCTTTGTGTAATTTCGTCGTTGTTGGCGTCATCTTTACCGTATTTGGCTTTAAAGTTGCCGCTATTTATCTGCTTTTGACCTTGGGAGGCGCCATGCTCTCGGGTTACTTGATTGGCTTATCGCCATTGCGTCATACCGGCGTGAAGCGTGAGCTTTTTAACGGAGAAACGCCGAGTGCAGGGAGTTGCGAAGAGCCAAGTACTCAAGCAACACAAACATGTGGCGAAACGCCAGTGACCTCGAAGGGTTGTGCCGAGCCAGTTGCAAGCTCTTGCGACGCGCCGATCGCCGCTCACTGTGAAACCGCCGTCACTATGACACCTGCGGTGAATAGTTGTGATATGGCGTTCGCTGCTGCGAATGAGGTGGCGACTGAAGCACCGAGTTGTGGTGCCGCGCCCGTTACGTGTGGTGGGAAAGCAACAAACTCACGTATGCAAAATGCGCTTGGCTTTGCCTTCGCCTTGTTTAAGAAAATTATGCCGTACGTGCTTGTTGGTGCCTTCATCAGCGCCTTGTCAGCGGCATTCTTACCCGCAGAATTGGTTGAAAAGTATGTCGGTGGCGATAACTGGTTTGCGATTCCGATTGCTGCTGTGATTGGTATTCCCCTGTATCTGCGTATTGAGATGGCGATACCTTTGTTGCAAGTGTTGATTTCTAAAGGGATGGGCATGGGAGCGGCAATGGCGGTATTGATTGGTGGTACCGGGGCAAGCTTGCCTGAGATTGCGATTATCTCTTCCATTCTGCGCCCGAAAGCGGTGGTTGCTTTTGTGGTGTCAGTGGTGGTGATAGCGATTACCGGTGGTGTTGTCTTTTCAGTGGTTGGGCTATGAAAAAAATTGGCATTATTTTGGGGGGCGATGTCCCCTCTGTACTCACCGATAAACATGGCGATTATGCGTCGATGTTGATTGAGAAAACCGAAATACATCGGCAGGCACAATGCGTTACCTATGATGCAACACTCGGCGAGCTACCCCAGGATCTCTCCAGTTACGATGCCTTTCTGATTGGTGGGAGTCCCTCTGGCGTGAACGATGGTTTGAGCTGGGTTGAAGGATTGGCAGAATTTGTGCGCCGCGCGCAACGTGAAATGAAGCGAGTGGCGGGGATCTGTTTTGGACATCAAGTAATTCACTATGCCCTTGGGGGCAAGGTCGCCCGAAATGCCCATGGCTGGCTTCTTGGTAACTACACGACGCAACATCTCGATAGTGGGGAGTCGCTTGCGTTGATTGCCATGCATCAAGACCAAGTGATTGAAGCGGCGGAAGGCTTTGAAGTCTATGCTAGTGCCGACTGTTGCCCTAACTACTGTACTGGCTATGGCGATCAGTTTTTGACTGTTCAAGGTCATCCAGAGTTTTCGGCGGCGTTCTTTGATGACTTTTTAGATGTTCGAAAAGGACGATTTAATCCGGATCTGTTTAACCGTGCGAAAGCGAGTATCCACATGAGCAACGATGCTCGTGAAGTACTGGCTAAAATGCGGGCCTTTCTATTGTCGTAGTCGCTTCTGGGTAACGGCATTGTACAAATACGTCAGTTGGCAAATGTGATGGTCAAGCACGATGTTGTTACCCGCTTTTCGGCCGTTGTTTATTACAACGATGAAGCTGGGTGTTAAATTATTTGCCTTTTATATTAACTGTTTACTGCAAAGATTCGCCTAAGTGTAAGCAATGATGAATCACGTTTTCCGATGCAGGTTGTGGGGACGTTTGGTCATGACAGGTGTGGGGAGTGATTGGCAGGCATAACACCATGCCGACGCATTCATAATACGTTACGTTTCGTACTCGCCTTAAATTATGAAATCAGTTGAAATGCCAATGTCATCTGCGGCGTATTCTCTGCAGTATGGTTTGAAAATGAACCGAGGATGCGAGTAAGCAACATGTTTACCGCGCATTGCCTACTCTGGTATTCACCAGAGTCGATTTTAGCTTCCCAAGGAATAGGAAAAGGACTGATGCCGAGAGTATTCGGTAGTATCAGCTGATGTCGCTTTCCTTTCATCCCGATTGCCTTTCAATGTCGCAGCCTTGCGGTGCAACGGTCACCGTACTCTACTTGCTGTGGTTTAGAGATGAAAAAAATTGGCATTATATTAGGTGGCGACTTGCCATCCTCCCTTGTCGCAAAGCATGGTGATTACGCCTCTATCTTAAAAGAGACAATGCGTATTGACCAACACGCGGAATGTATCACTTGGCATGCCGACAGAGGTGAATTGCCTGACGATATCACTGGCTATGACAGTTTTTTAATTGCAGGGCATCCTACGAGCGTCAATGAGGGCGAAGGTTGGATAGAAGGCTTAGCTGAATTTGTCCGCCGCGCTCAACATGAGATGAAACGTGTCGCGGGGATCTGTTTCGGTCATCACCTTGTTCACTATGCGTTAGGGGGTAAAGTCGAGCCGAATGACCAAGGTTGGCTAATGGGAAATTATGCGGCAGCGTTACCAACGAGTGGCCGTCCCCTGTCACTGATTTCTGCTTATAAAGAACAAGTCAGTGAAGCGGCGGAAGGGTTTAAGGTCATCGCAGGTGCAGATTGGTGTCCGAACTACTTTACTGGCCGTGGCGATCAGTTTCTCACTGTGCAGGGACACCCTGAATTTTCCAATGATTTCTTTCATGATTACTTGCAGACGCGCCAAGATCGATTCTCTGCCGAGTTGCTAAATGCGGCAAAAAACAGCACCCGTTTTCGCAATGATGCGAGCTTGGTGCTGGCATTAATGAATGCATTTTTACTGGCATGACACCAGCATGAGAGAAGTGGAGATGCACCTTACGGCGCATCTCGATAGCACTTAGGCTTTAGTGATTTGAATGGCAATATTGCCAAATTCAAGCTGGTAGTCTTCTCCTGCTTGGTCTGAGAGGTCAAAGTCGAGCGCAACGGCGAGTGTTTCGTTCATCAAGTAGTCTTGATGAGCGGCGATCCACCCTTGTACGGTTTCTGATGTTCGCACTGATAGTGTAATTTTATCGGTGATGCCAAAATCGAGTGATTTACGTTGCTTTTGGATGCGGCTGATCACTTCACGCACCATTCCCTCAGCAATCAAGGTTTCTGTTAACTCTGGATCGAACTCCATCGAAATGTAGCGGTTCGATACCGCATTGACTCCCTCTTTGGCTTTCCGATAAATGGCAATTTCATCGCTTCCGAAAGTTTCCCCATCAAGGGTTATCGTGCCTTGGTTTTGGAGTTGGTCGATTTGGTCAGCGTTTAAGTTCGCAATCAAGTTAGCGAAGTGTTTCATCTGTTTGCCCAAGCGCTTTCCGAGTATTGGGAAGTTCGCCTTGGCATAGAGGTCGATAAACTGGTTTTCCTCGGTACTGAACGACAGCGCTTTAATATTGAGCTCAGATTCGATGTAGTTTGATAGCTGTTTAACATCATCCAACACCGCGGCATCTCGATGGAGGATGGTCGCACGGCTGAGTGGTGTTTTCAGTTTAATTTTCAGTTCGTTGCGTTGCTGGCGTCCCATCACAACTAAATGTTGGAAGCGCTGGACACTTTGCTCAAGGGATGGGCGCTTGCGCGCTTTACTCGGTTGAGGGTAGTCGCACAGATGGACGGACAGCGGCAGCGTCGTTTGATCTTGGAAGGCTTTGAGCGCTTGGTAAATATGCTCTGATAAGAAAGGTGCAAAGGGCGCCATCAAGGTCGAGAAGGTGTTCAAACAGTAGTAAAGCGTGGCGTAAGCTTGCGCCTTGTCGTCATTCATTTCGGTTTGCCAGAAACGCGAACGGTTAAGGCGAATGTACCAATTGGTAAGATCTTCCAAGAACTCGAACAGTGGCGGCACGACTTCATAGAGACGATAGGCTTGCATTTCTGCATTCACTTTCTCTTTCAAGCTCTCTAAGCGAGAGACGATCCATTGGTCGAGAATGTTGGTTTTACCCGTGTCTTCTGAGGCTTTCCAGCCATCGATATCAGCATAGGTTTTAAAGAACTTGAACCCGTTGTACCAAGGTAGCAGCACTTGGCGTACCATTTCTTGCACACCCGCATCGGCAAAGCGCTGTTCCTCCGCTTTGACTAACCCTGAATTGATGAGGTATAGGCGCAGCGCATCCGCACCGTATTGCTCCATGAGGCTATCGGGTGCGGTGTAGTTCTTGAGGCGCTTCGACATCTTTTTGCCGTCTTCGGCCATCACGATGCCGTTAACGATGACATTTTTGAATGCGGGCTTGCCAAACAAGCATTCACTCAGCACTTGCAGGGTGTAGAACCAGCCACGGGTTTGGTCAACGCCTTCAGCAATGAACGAGGCGGGGAAATTGGCTTCGAAGTGCGCCTTATTTTCAAAGGGGTAGTGTTGCTGCGCATAAGGCATCGCCCCTGATTCAAACCAGCAATCGAAGACTTCAGAGATGCGATGGTAAGTGCCTTCTTCGCCATCAAGCGAGAAAGTTAAATCATCAATATGGTCACGGTGCAGGTCGGTAACGGTTTCGCCCGTTAGCGAGGCGAGTTCTTCCATTGAGCCAATACAGTGGTGATTGCCAGTAACGTCATTAATCCAAATGGGTAAGGGGGTGCCCCAATAGCGGTTACGTGACACCGCCCAATCAATGGCGTTTTCTAGCCACTTACCCATACGGCCATCGCGAATATGCTCAGGTACCCACTGGATCTGTTGGTTGTTTTCTACCAACTTGTCGCGAATTGCCGTGACTTGCACATACCAAGAGGGGACGGTTCGATAGATGATGGGAGTGTCAGAGCGTGGGCAGAAAGGATAACTGTGCACTAAGGTTTCTTGGCGATAAAGTTGGCCATTCCCTTTCAATGTGGCGATGATCTGCCTATCCGCGTCTTTCACGTAGCACTCTGCGAAATCAGTCACTTGTGCTGTGAATCGGCCGCGACTGTCGAGTGGACAGACACTGACTGTGATACCGTGATCACGGCAAACACGTTGGTCATCTTCACCAAAAGCGGGCGCCATGTGAACGATACCCGTTCCGCTGTCGACAGAGACAAAGTTATCAGCAAGCACTTTAAATGCGCCATTTTCCTGCTGGTCAGCAAAGTAAGGGAACAGAGGCTGGTATGTGCGGCCAGCGAGATCTGCACCTTTTGCTTTCGCAAGCACTGCAACGTCATGACCTTTGGTGACATTCTCCAGTAGGGCTTCGGCAACCCAAACCGCTTTGCCGATCGTACTGTCTTGTACTTTGACGTAATCAATGCCTGCGTTGACACAAAGTGCGAGGTTAGAGGGCAGTGTCCATGGTGTGGTCGTCCATGCCGCTAGGTAGGCATCGTCATCAGCCAGTTTAAACAGGACAGTCACAGCAGGGTCTTGAACGTCTTTATAGTTTGAAGAAGCCTCAAAGTTCGAGAGGACGGTTTCAAGTTCGGTGGAGTAGGCAACCACTTTTTCCCCTTGATACACCAAGCCTTTGTCCCACAACTGTTTGAACACCCACCAGACAGATTCCATGTACCAAGGTTCCATGGTGCGGTAATCGTTGTCGAAGTCGACCCAGCGACCGATACGCGTGATGGTTTTCTCCCACTCTTGGGTATAGCGCTGTACGATGCCACGGCATTCATTGTTGTATTTAGCGATACCAAACTTCTCAACGGCTTCTTTGGCCGACATGCCGAGGCTTTTATCGATCTCATGTTCGATCGGTAAGCCATGACAGTCCCAACCGAAACGGCGCTCGACATGATGCCCCAGCATGGTTTGGTAGCGGGGCACAATGTCTTTAATGGTGGAGGCGACAAGGTGGCCGTGATGCGGTAGGCCCGTTGCAAAAGGAGGCCCATCATAGAAGACAAACTCGGGTTTGCCTTTTGACTGTGCCAGCGATTGCTGGAAGATTTGATGGTCTTGCCAAAATTGCAGGACATCGTGTTCTGCATTGACAAAGGAGAAACTGCTGGATGTCTGTTGTTGATCTGTTGCCATACCTGCCTCTGAGTTGTGTCCTAAGAGGCCAGTTATGAAAAACCCGCCTCTTAGGCGGGTTCAATGTGTTCGTTGCGCAAACATTCCCACCATTTCCTATGAAATGATGATAATAATTCGGTGAAGGATTGCATGCGTATTCATAAAAGTAGGATTGCATTAACTTTAACCACTGTCAATGTCCAAATGCGAGAGATTCGCAAACAAAGGTATCGACTTAAATATTTGTTGAGGGCGAGAATGGTGTCCAACGAGCACGAGTTAATCTCTACGTGCTCGCTGAACTCTTGATAACGTAACCGATTAGTTACTTGACCAGTGTTTACCGTTTTCGGCGTTTAAGTACCATGTCTGCGATGCCAACCCGGCCGACTCTGCCCACGTTTTTAAGCTTGGGTATGCGGCTAGCACGTCGACGCGCTCATAAGGGTGCAGCCATTCTTCAGCAATGTTTAACCCCCAAGGCAGATTGCCGACGGTAGAGTAATAGCGTCCGGCATCAATGTTGGAGTTGTCGTCTGCACTGCCAAACAGCGCTGAATTCGCTTTTTGGGTCGGTAAATGGTTCGGTAAGTGTATTTCAATACCCCGCTGAAAGGTGTTAAAAATGAAAGGGTTGTATGGTGCTGAGCCGAGTAGATTTGAGGCGACGGGGGTGTTAAAAACCAACGTCGCTTGAATCGATACGGGCAAACGCGCATCGCCAGTCTCGGTATTGTAAAAGGTAAACTGCTCATCGCTGCGCAGGTATTCATTCGCGTTGTCCATCAACACAGCGACTATGGCGTTATCATGCCCTTCCTCAATGAAGCCTGACTGGGGCTCGCCCTCGATGAAGAGTGAACTAGTAGAGAGGTTGCTTTGTGTAGTGTTAGGAAAACTAATTGCGAAGCTATTGGCCTTTATTGCCCCTCTGGCGATCACGTCACCTTCGAATTGGATTTCGACAATATCGTTGTTGGCGTTTGCTATTTGGGTGAAAGCATAGTGGATCACAAAGTCATTGAGATCATAATCGCCTTTACTTGGCCAGGTGTCTTCAAAAGCCAAAGTGTAGAAACCATTTGTTGGTGTTCGAGTTGAGAAAGCTCTATTAGGGTCCAGTGGAAATGCATCTAAGCTATCTTCAACGCCGTCACCATCACTATCCCCAATGCGATGCCACGTAATATAAGTTGGTGAGCTTATTAAGCCATTGCTGTCTACAGCAACGACTTCGACCTGCCATTTTTCACCGAGAGCGGTATTGGCAGCAGGTAGGATTGCGGTTGTATTTTCTGGCTTTCCTGCAAATTCATCATCGACATAAAAGCCTTGTCCGACATCGACAAACCAGCGATAACGATAGGTCACGCTATCGCCATCCGGATCTGATGGGTTAGGCCCTATGACAGTGACGGAGAGATCTTCATCAACGCTCACCATGCCGTTAGGCACCGCTGAGAGGAGAGGTGCTGCTGGTGGTTCATTCTCGATAATGGAGTAAGTGAGGGTGAGTTCACTGTAATCTAAAGTGGTCGCCCATGTCCGTTGTGTGTGGTTCATGTCGATATCGAGAGCCACATTAATTAAACCATCGTCAGTGACCGAACTGATGGGTAAGGTAAAACTGGTTTCACTCCACGTGGCGTGTTGACCTTGGAGTAGGCCGGGAGAGAGGGCGGTGCCATCGACGCTGATGCCATCATATTCGCCATTGGTCCCATGGAAAGGTTCAGAATCTACGTCCCAGCCTCGAATGAAGAGCGTCGCTTCAATGAATTGCACGTTGGGAACCGCAAAGCCAGCAAAGCTATGTTGCCAAGTATAGTCTTCGTCGAACCAAGAATATTGATCGAAACCATAGCCATTGGGGGCAGTATAATGCGGTGGTGTACTGGCGGCACTAATGCGTTGTGTGTAAGTGAAGGTACCATCACCATTGTCGACGGTTGATTCACTCGTTGGTGCTGTGATGGCGGAGCCAGAGAAGATCACGGTGAAGGCAAGGGGCGCGATGTGATTGCGAGATAAAACCATGATGAACTCCTCAGTCGAAAGCGACAGCAATGGGACAGGGTATTTCAGTGAGCGTGGCGATATCGTTTTGCTCGATCTGTATCTCACAAGCTATATCTTGAATTTGTACTCTAAAGGTGAGGCTGCTTAGGCTACTCGGTATGAGTAAATTGGGAGTGAACTGCCCAAACTGGTCACTTCTTACTGTGCCGATGAGCAATGGTGTTTGTCCTTCGCTTTGTACTGAATAAACTTGCACGATGTGATGACCTGCCAGAAAGGCATTTTCACCTTGAGCTTGAGTGATGCTGCTGGTGAGTTGCAGTGGGCGGTTGATACTTTCGGTCGTTTCCCAGTTGAAATCATTACTCACTACGAGTGAGCTAAACGTGTCTTTGACTGCTGGCGCAGGCGCTGGTGCGGGAGAGCTCCCTTCTGATGCGCCGCCCCCACCTCCGCAGCCTGCAATGATGAAGGTGAGTAATGTTGTTGCAAGCGGGTACTTCATGAATGAGAAACCCGTTTTTCTTGGCTGCCCTGTTGAGTTCGCTACTTGCTGGTAAAGTCTTCGGCACATGATCGTTCCTTTCTCATCGTTATGCAATACGTTACCCACCTCAATCAATTTCCGTGCCGATCAATTGGCACAGCAGCGAAGGCTATTAACGCTTTGTCTATTCGTCGCCTTCATGACTACTTCTTGATTGGCCCACGAGACCTTCAAAGCAGTGCCTGGTTGACACGTTTTGTTACTCGCGCTGAATAATTATCTTGAGGTAGCGAGGGATAAATAGGGAAGTGAGAAGTAGAATAGCGTGAGTCAAAATTTGCATTTTGAAAGTGCTTTTACTCTATTTTCTCAATGTGGCTTTTTAATCTAGGCAAGAACATCATAGATAGACAGGCAAAAAAACCGCCTCATAGAGGCGGTAAGATCGGGATGCATATCGTTATTATGTTGTGGAGAGTTAATTACATGTTGTGGAGAGTTAACTACGTTTTCTATGGCATTTAGGCTGGGGGATAAACAGGGTATTTGACCCCTAACATCTGCTCCATGCAGTGCAGTACTTGGCAGCTATAACCAAACTCGTTGTCATACCAGATATAGAGGACACAACGGTTGTCTTGGGCAATCGTCGCGGTCCCATCGACCACGCCCGCATGACGTGAGCCAACGATATCACTTGAGACCAACTCTGTGGATTCGGTGTAATCCACTTGCCCTGACATTGAGGAGTGAAGGGCGATGTCGCGAAGATATCTATTCAATGTCTCTTTATCGACGCTGGCATTGAGGTTGAGGTTTGCAACTGCCATCGACACATTCGGTGTTGGTACACGAATCGCATTCCCAGTTAACTTGCCCGCGAGCTCAGGTAAGGCTTTGGAAACGGCTTTCGCGGCACCTGTTGACGTTAACACCATATTGAGCGATGCCGAGCGGCCGCGACGATCGCCAGAGTGAAAGTTATCAATCAGGTTTTGGTCGTTAGTAAAGGAGTGTACGGTTTCAATATGGCCTGAGTGAATGCCATATTTATCGTTGAGGGCCTTCAATACGGGGGTAATCGCATTGGTGGTACAGCTTGCTGCGGAGATAATGGTGTCATCTTCGTTGATCACGGCGTCATTAACACCGAAAACGACGTTTTTAATATCCCCTTTACCTGGTGCAGTGAGTAAGACTTTTTCAGCCCCGTTGGCAGCGAGGTGGCGGCCTAGCCCTTCGCTGTCACGCCAAACGCCAGTGTTATCGACGATCAGCGCATTGTTGATACCGTAGGCTGGGTAATCAACCTGATCTGGCTGGTTGGCATAGATAATTTGGATGAAGTTACCGTTAGCAATGATCGCTTTTTGCTCGTGATCGACGATGATACTGCCGTTGAAAGGACCGTGTACCGAATCACGTCGGAGCAAACTGGCTCGTTTCTCCAAGTCGGTCTCTTTGCCGCGCACCACTATGGCACGAAGACGTAGCGGGTAATTGGGGCCACTTTTTTCGACCAACAAGCGCGCCAATAGGCGACCGATTCGACCAAAGCCGTAGAGGACGACGTCGCGCGGTTCAACATTGACATCCGCATTGTGAAGAGAGGCGTTGAGAACCGTTTGCAGGTAGTCAGAGAGGTTGTCAGCGTTATCGTATTTTTCCCAATACGCTTGAGCCAAACGACCAATATCGATGCAACAACGTGAAAGGGGGAACTGATGCAGTTGCTCGATAATTTGCAGGGTTTTCTCGGTATCGATGGGCGTGTCGCTGTAACGACGGGCAATACGATGCGCTTTTAAAATATCAATGGTAGACGCATTGATAAGTGATTTTCCGAACATTCGGATCTCAACGCCTTTTAAGCGGTAAAGCTGTGCAATAAGAGGAATAGCAATTTCAGTGTGGCTCTGACTGGTTTGCCAGTCGAGTTGATGTTGTTGATTCATCCTTTTTAAAACCTTTCACGTTAAGAGTAGGGCTGACAGGCTGTTGTGAGTTAGCGCTTTGCATTTTCACAGCACGGCATTGCAGGTTGCCGAATCGTTGTAGTTATTCTGTTATCGTCCTTGAGAACGTATTGTTGTTATCATTTTTGTTGTTTTTATGTGGCGGAAATGTATCACCGCTTTTCTTTTTGCGTGAGGAAAAATAATTGCGCGATAACACACTTTTTAACATTGCTTGGCCAGATGATTACGCTTTTGTTAGTGGGTTAAGCGATTGATTATCGCTTTGTTATGAGGTTGAGGGGCGATTACGTCTTTTGACGATGTTGAACCGCTATGTTGAAAAAAGAATTGGTAAATCAGATTATTAGCCATACCATGCAGTGAGTTTTGATGTTCGGAAACCATTTATGACCAGTGCTTTCTTACAACTTGATAACCCGGTTATCCCTTCCTATGGTCGTCTCCTGTGGCGTGCGTTGTGGAAGCGGAGCCATGGCGGTGTTTTGCCACCTATTTTATTGGAAAAGCGTCATTTTCAGTTCAAATCAACGGATTTGGTTGATTATTGCGACTATTTTGGTTTCTCGCATGAGGAAGTGCCGATTCCCTATCTATTTGTGGCGACGCAACCGATGCAACTCTACCTTTTCACCCATCCTGAAATGCCGATTCAACCTCTAGGCATGGTGCATGTTGGGGTTAGTTTTGAGAAGCGAACTAAGTTGTTGGCCGATACTCCTTACGTGTTCACGTTGCAGTTAGGCGAACAGCAGCAAACTGAGCGGGGTTGTGTGTTTGAGCTGGTGGGTGTTTTTTCGTCTCCGACAAGTGGTGAAGTGGCACGCTACCGGAGTCGTTATTTGGTGAAAGGTAAACAAAAGGCGCAAGGGAAAGTGACAACATCGAAGACACCAACAGACCTGAGTGTCTATTCATCGGTAATTCAAGATGCCTCTTCATGGACATTCGATGTCTCTCGAAGCCGTCGATATGCGCGACTTTCTGGTGATTACAACCCCATTCACCTTCATACTGCGTTTGCGAGACTGTTTGGTTTCCGCCACCCCATTGCTCATGGCATGGAGTTGGTTGGGGCGCTGTGCGCTAACGTGACTCAAAGTGCACAGTGTACTGAACTGCATGTTGAGTTTAAACGACCGCTTCTATTACCGCAGCAGATGGCATTTGCAACGGCAGACGATCACATCGCGCTATTGAATGATGCGAACAAACCTTGCGTTGAAATGAAATGGTTCCCTTACTCTGGTGCTGCATCTTGATCTGGCTTGAGTATATGACGCTGCCTAAATTGCTGCGGTGAACAGCCAAAATAGGCATGAAACGCATGGATAAAGGCGGAATCTGACTGGTAACTCATTCGGTGAGCAATGACTTGTATCGGTAGCCCGTCACTGAGTAAGGACAATGACAGTAACAGACGGACTTGTTGACGCCAGCGTGGAAAGGTTGTGCCGAGCTGCTGTTGGAAGCGGCGAGAAAGTGTTCTTGGTGAGCAGCCGAGATCGCTTGCCCATGCCGTTAGGGGGAGTGCGCAGTGGGGCGATTGTATTAATGCATGGGTCAACCGACGCAGTAATGGATCGTCCGGGAGAGACAGTGTCAAAGAAGAGTTATCATATTTCGCCTGTTGATCGAGCAACACGGTGATGAGGTGATGGAGTGCCGCAGGCTCTTCTTGGTGTGTTTTCATCGTGCGACGTTGAGATTGAAAACAATGCTGTTCAGCCATGCAAAGTGAGTCTATGAGGTGTGGTACTAAGTGGCTTAAAAAGGCGCTTGGTGTCAAACGCGTACAACGTGTCGAGGTCACCGTTTGGCAGCATGGCGCGTTAGGGTTTAAGTAAATGCCAACAAATTCCGTGTTCGCAAGGGCGGTCGATTCATGCGGCACACCCGCAGGGACCAATATCCCATGACTTTCGGGTAAAAAGAAGTAATCGTCCCCGGATTGATTGCTCAGCATACCGCGCTGAGGGAAGATGATTTGATGCCAAGGATGCCGATGCCAATGATCAATATGGCCATTTGGCATCGATATTTCGCGAATATGCACGTGACGCTGGGGATACATCTCTATCCATCGATTCGCTGATACTGCCTGATAATCCCCTCGTTGTTTCGCCATCGAGATACTCTCTTTGCTTTATTACCGCCGTGAGATGTGGCGGTTTATCTATGTTATTTGTCTTAGTATCGACAAAAAGACGCTATCGCGTGATTTAGCATACCTGTGAATTCACAACGGAGCGAATTAAGATGAAAACACCGCATATTCATTTTGTTATTCATGAAGCGTTTGAGGGGCCGGGTGCGATAGCCGATTGGGTCACAGAGCGAGGTTATCAATCCAGCGACACGCACCTCTACAATGGTGAGCAACTTCCAAAGCACCTCAACGATATTGATCTTGTTGTGGTTTTAGGTGGGCCTCAGTCCCCGTCCACAACGCGACAGGAATGCCACTACTTCGATGCGGAAGCGGAAAAAGCCTTTATTCTGGCGGCGATCGCCGCGAAGAGAGCGGTGTTAGGGATCTGCTTAGGGGCGCAACTCATTGGTGAAGCGTTGGGGGCGCGATACGCACAGAGCCCACATACGGAGATTGGTGCGTTTCCACTTTCTTTGACTGAGAGTGGTTTGAGTAATGAGTTTGTCGCACATTTTGCCGCGTTGGCGACGGTGGGTCATTGGCATAATGATATGCCAGGGCTGACAGAACAAGCGGAGATTCTGGCACACAGTCAAGGTTGTCCTCGACAGTTGGTGGCTTATTCCGACAGGGTGTTCGGGTTTCAATGCCACTTAGAGTTCACGCCTGCACTTATTGAAGGGCTGATTGCGGCAAGTGAAACTGAACTTGCAAGCAAAGCGAACCAGCCTTTCGTGATGTCGCCAGCAGCGCTCCGCCAACTGGATTTTAGTGCCATGAATCAAGCGTTGAAGCATTTTTTGGACCACTTGATTCATGGTGTTTAGCGTTGAGTGATTAGCTCAGGCTGTTTAGTTTAGGTCGATGGGTGCAACATCTCATCGACGACAACCATGGCTTGTTCACCAACTTCGACCGCAATGCCGCCATGGATTTGGCTGTAATCGGCCGCCTCTTCTAAGGTTGAAAACCACAAGTTGGGGTAGCCAATTTTGTGCATCAATACCGTGTGCTGAACGAGCTCATCGTCGGACATCGCTTCGAGAGATGCCTTGTAGCTTGCCCAGTCCTGGTGTCCTTTTTCTTTAGCGAGAAGAGTGAGTAAGTGCTTACGTTGAATGATATCACATTGACGCCTGAGATCGGGCAGGGTGAATCCACGTATTGCTTGCGCAGCGATTAAACGGCGTAACACGGGTAGCGCGTGAGAATGGGATTCTGACTGAGTTAACTTATGCAGCCTCTTCGCTTCTCGACGTAAGATAGAGATGGCTTGGGTATGGGTTATTTGCATATCGCCTCCATAAATTTGACCGCCTCGCTTCTGGTCAGAGATGATATACAAGCTGTAGGCTTGCGATAACTATGCAGGTGCGGTCGCTTTTGCGAGGAAGGCTTCCTGTCAGCCTGGTGGCGAGTATAGCCTGAGGAGAAATAAAAGTGCAAATAATCTACTCAATCTCCCTCAAGAAGCTTGTTCAGCGAGAATTTCTGAGCTTATCAACAATACACTGTTTTGAAGATCTCGTGGGCTAAATCGAAAACCTTCATTAAGGGGCCAAGCCTAGAAAACGCTCCCTTTGCAGGGGAGCGTTTTGAAGAGGACGAGGGTTACTTGAAAAAGTCCACTTGCGCTTTCAATGCATTTGATTGCTGTTTTAGGGATTCAGCGGACGAGACGGATTGTTCGGCAACGGTTTTGGTTTCGCCACTGAGCTTCGTCACATCGCTGACACTAGCGGCAATTTGTTGCGAGACTTGCGCCTGTTGCTCTGACGTGGCGGCGATGGACTCTGCTTGCTCGGCAATGGCACGCGTTTGCTCAACAATCGACTCTAGTGATAAACCTGCTTCGCCGGCTTTCGTCAACACGTGGTTTGCATGGCTTTGACTTGTCTTCATCAAGGTCACTGCATCAGATGTTGAGCTGCGCAGTTGATTGATGATGCTGACAACATCTTGCACCGATGTTTGCGTGCGATGGGCGAGGGTACGGACTTCATCTGCAACCACCGCAAACCCACGCCCTTGTTCTCCAGCGCGTGCCGCTTCGATGGCAGCGTTCAATGCGAGCAAGTTTGTTTGCTCGGCAATTTCGTCAATCATGCGGGTAACGTCCTGAATACTATCGCTTTCAGTGGCGACCTTCTCGATGGCAAGGGCACTTTGGTTGAGGAGTTGATTCAGTTCTGCAACGTCGGTACTGACGTTTTCCACAACGTGTAATCCGTTTTGGCTATCGTGGTCAGCTTGGCGGACATTACTGACAATGTGTTCGACTTGCACGGCGATGTCTTTCGCGGAAACAGCCATCTCTTCGATAGAGGTTGCCATATGCTCTGCTTTATCAAGTTGGGTATCGGATTGCGTGAGGCTGTCATGCGCGTTGTTAGAGACACTCTGTGCTTGCTGGTAGACATCATCGCTGGTGGTGCGAATTTCTGTGACAAGTTGGTTGAGGCGTAACGCCATACTATGCAGGCTGTTGGTTAGTCGGTCGACTTCGTTGTTAGATTCAGTGCGTTGGCAATCGATTTGAATGCTGACTTCACCTTCGCCGACACGGTGCATATACCCGGTGAGCTCTGTCAGAGGACGAGAGATTCGGCGTAAAGCGAAATACATGGCGAGAGCAGTAAGCAGCGCGACGATGACAGAGATCAACGCAATAAAGGTAAGCAGCTTTTGACTCTCTTTGGTCACTTCATTAATGAAAGTGCCGCCAACCAACTTCCAGTCCCATCCAGGTACATGGGTAAAGACCGCATATTTGTTGCCAACAACATCGCCATGTTGGTAACGGTAGGTGATGATGCCCTGCTCATTTTCAAACATCTCGTGAAAAACACGTTTGCCGTCGTAGTCAGTTTGCTCGATCAACGGTGGATCATTTTTCGTCTGTGTTGGGTGCAAAATAAACTGGCCGAGATTGCGATCATCATTATCAAGAATAAAGGTATAGCCTGTTTCACCCCACTGCATTTTTTCAAGAATATCAAACATGCGCTGCGAGGCGTCTTCAACCGGTAATCCAATAAATAAGATACCGACAACTTGGTTGTCGCGGTCAGTGAGTGGGTTGTAATAGGTCAGGTAGCGGGAGCCAAAGAGTTCAACTGCCGCATAGAAAGGCTTGTTGTTAATGATGTTGTTATAGCCTGGGTGCTGCTGCCCCATCAGTGTACCAATGACCCGTTGTCCATCTTGATCTTCGAGAGATGTTGAAATGCGTAAAAAGTCATTATGTTCAGTTGCTGAGAAGATTGTCGCCACAGCGCCCGTATCTCGGGTGTATGCGTCAACCATACGGTTGTAGTTAACCAAGGATTTGCCCAGTAGGGTAATGTCGCGGACGTTGTGGTTGTTGAACTCGACATAGCGAGGTTCGACACGTAGCCCAGAGGCGTAGCCTTGGCGGAACGCGGATTCCAGCTTTTGCGTACTGTCGAGCAGGATTTGAAATTCACCTTCCAGCATGGCACCGACAGCATCAATTCGGCGCTGGTGCTCAAACATGGTTTTTTCGAGCAAGATGTTAGAGGCGGTTTTGTAGACGGTTGCGCCAATAGCAACAAATGCGAGTAAGAGACAAAGAGAAATTATCGCTTGGAGTTGAAACCCAACACTCCGTGTTTTAAAGCTGAACATAGTATATGCCTATGATTAATATCCTGAGAAAGTGAATTATGCGTTAAATCATCTGGAATATTGATAGTTCGGCGATGAAATAATAGTCATCTGTTATTTAATTTGGATTTTGATCAATAAAATTTCCCATTTAAATAAGAATGTGTCACTTATGCCACTAATATTTTGACTTCAGTTTTTGAAACGCACCTTAGTGCGAACAATTATTAATATAAATGTTACTTGCTGAGAGAAAGTGCAATGAGAGAGGGCTATACTTTGAAAAGTAAATGATTTTAAAGGGTAAATACTCGAATCTTGAGAGTTGTAATATTCGTCGAGCGTACTTTATCGTCGTGGATAAAATAAACGCCTCACTGATTACAGAGAGGCGTTGCACTAAATAGGTTAGGGGGCTTGAAGGTTACGGGAGGTGTCGCCTTTTAGCCGCTCTTTGGCTTCGAGATTGATGCCTGATAACAAAGTAATAACATTATCAGGCGAGTGCAAAATTAATCTTACCGGATGTTACTTAGGTTATTACGCCGTCGCTGCAAGTGCTTTTGCTTGACGCATTTTCTTCAGTGACAAGCACACCATCGCTGTTGTGACTGTACCTGCGGCCATACAAAGTAGTGCCATCAGTGGAGAGTTCATTGCGCCAAGCAGGGCGACAACTGGGCCACCGTGTGCAACGCTGTTCGTGATACCGAAAGAGAAGGCAAGAACAGCGGCGACGGCAGAACCAATAACGTTTGCTGGGATGACTGAGATTGGATCTTGTGCCGCAAAAGGAATCGCACCTTCTGAGATACCGACGAGGCCCATAGCGCCAGCGGCTTTACCCGCTTCCAGCTCAGAATCTTCAAAGAGGTTTAACTTACGACCCAGCACTGTTGCCAGACCCATACCCAGTGGCGCGACCGGAATGGCACACGCCATTGCGCCCATAAACTGGGTTTGGCCACTGGCGATCATGCCGACAGAGAAAAGGAAGGCCACTTTGTTGAATGGGCCACCCATGTCAAACCCTGCCATGCCGCCCAAGACAATGCCGAGTAAAATCACGCTGCCACCAGACATTGATACAAGCATGGCTTCAAGGCCATTCATCAAGTTAGCGATTGGCGCACCAATGACAAAGATGAACAAGGCTGAGATGAACAAGCTACCTGTGATTGGCGCAATCATGATCGGCACTAGAGGTTGAATGAACTTGTGATATTCGCGTGTGGTAATGAACTTCACGAAGTAACCAACCAGTAAGCCCGCAACGATTGCACCAATGAAACCCGTGCCCGCATCTGCGCCATAGAAGGAGCCATTGTTGGCAATCCAGCCGCCGATTAAGCCCGGTGCAAGTGCTGGTCGGTCAGCGATTGCGTAAGCAATATAGCCAGCAAGAACAGGGATCATCAAGGTGAATGCAATCACACCCACATCAAGGACTTTGTTCCACATACTGCCATCAGGAATTGCCATACCCGCTTCAGAGGGCTCACCGCCTAATGCGAGCGCTAGTGCGATCAATAGACCCCCAGTGACCACAAATGGAATCATGTGCGAGACACCATTCATTAAGTAGCGGTAGAGGTCAGACCGCGCTTGAGATACTTTGCTTTCACTGCTGTCTGCGGGTGTCTCACTGCCTTGATAAGGGGCAGCATTGAGCGCTTGCTCGATAACGCCTTTCCCATCCTTAATCGGTGCTTTAACCCCAGTTTTGATCAGCTTTTTACCGGAGAAGCGGTTGAGATCGACCTGTTTGTCGCAGGCAACAACAATGGCACTCGCACGCTCGATTTCTTCTGCTGTCGGACTGTTTTTTACCCCGATAGAACCATTGGTTTCCACTTTGGCTTCGTAGCCAAGTTCAGCGGCGGCTTTTTCTATCGCTTCAGCAGCGAGATAGGTATGGGCAACCCCGGCTGGACAACCCGTGACGCCAATTATCAAGCCATTTTCAGTTGACCCTGTTGGCACCGTTTGGCGGGCTTCGAGGAGAAGGTTGACGGCTGATTTTTCTGAGTCTACTGCGAGAAAGCGTTCAATAAAGCCATCTTCAATCAACTTTGAGGAAAGCTCTGCCAAGACTTCGATATGGTGGTTAGCGCCGCCATCAGGTGAAGCAATCATAAAGAAGAGCTTAGAGGCTTCGCCATCTTCAGCGCCATAATCGATCCCTGTGCGGCTGATACCAATAGCAACAGCGGGTTTGACGACCGCATTGCTTTTCGCGTGAGGTAGCGCAACACCAGATTCAAAACCTGTGTTGCCCAGTGCTTCACGTGCTTGGATATCGGCTAGGAATGCAGCTTTATCATTAATTCGGCCATTTTGGTAAAGGCTTTCAATTAACTCTTCAAATACGCCATTCTTGGTCGTTGCCTTTAGGTCTAGGCAAATCAACGACTCATTAATCAAATCAGTGATCATGAGGTTTCCCCTTTTTTATTTTGGTGGTAGCACAGGACGTGGGTCAGTGTACGTCTGTGCTGATAGGGTTATTTTTGAACAGAATTTCAAGTTCAGATAGAGGACGAGAGAGACAATTACTGGATTTTTGTAACCTATGTATTGGCGTGTGATAGAACTCTCAATTAGTATTTTAATGATAAAGTCTGCTAATTCGCAAAAATTAATCGATATAACAATAGTTTATTGTCTATTTTCTGTCTGGTTTTAATGGTTTGTTTTTGAACAGTAAGAATTGTGGCTAGAAAAAAACACCACATATTTATAGGGTGAATGCACATTTTGGAGTGATGTTGATCACGTTTCAGTTGCTTTTTCATGGATTCTGCAATCCTATGGCTTAGGGTGACAACGGTTTATTTTGTTGACAGTGATGATATGGCATCTGTTTTTCACGCTTTACTTGAAACCTTAGTGGCTGAACGCGATAGCTTTAATCGCATTTGGTTTGCCAATGATGAACTGACCCCGCCGGAGTTTAGTTATCAGGTTAACTTTCCGCGCTTGGAGCTGGTGGTCAGTGGCGAGTATGTTAACGCGTTAGAAGAGCACGGTGAGATCAATGAGGTTCGCGTGTTAGGCGGTGATGCATTGTACATCCCGCCTAACTGTTGGAATAAACCCAGATGGGAGACGGATTGCTCTGTGCTGAGTTTGTTGTTTGGTCGACGCCAGCTCGGTTTTAGTCTTGTCAGCAAAGCGAAAGACCAATCCGGTTTTTACGATGTTCAGAAGCACAGTGTGCAGACGCGAACGGGACATGCGATCGATCATATTCTCGAAGCGCTCAATGCCCTTGCAAAAGAACCAAAACAGAAGCCAATGGATGAACACCTTTTATTGGCACTGTTAAGTTATGCCCACTCTATGCTCGCCGCACCAGGAGAGTCAGTTAAAAAGCGCAGCGAAAACTTGTATCAAGGTATCTGCATCTATATTCAAGAGAACTTTCACCGCGACATCAATCGAGAGTCGATCGCACGACGATTCAGTATTTCCCCTAACCATCTATCGCGCCTGTTTCGTCAGCAAGGGCACATGCGACTGGCTGATTACATTACTTGGGTGCGAATCGACCGCGCTAAATTCATGCTAAAACGCTATGACTTTCGTTTGAATGAAGTCTCGATGCGTTGTGGCTATCAAGATGTGAACTACTTTTTTCGGGTGTTCAAAAATAAAACAGGCATGACGCCAAGTGAGTACCGCGCGAGCAACGCGGCAGTTTAATGCTACGGTGAGCTATGCTTCGGTAGCGCTTTGCTAACACGTCTATAAAGGCTCGCTAAGTAAGCATTTTCGGGCTGCTCGAGTCCGACATCACTCGGGTGAATGTATGCTGTTTTGATAATTGTGAAATAACCCGTTCTTTACGTAATAACCCCAAAAATGAGTCGATAGCGACTCTATTTTTAGACACTCTATGTGGCGTGAGATAAGTGCGTAGGGGGGAAGTATAAATGCGCCAGCGTAGTTCACTATCAAAGACAACCGTTCTATTCCATTGGGTCACGGGACTCGCTTTTTTAGCCGTGTTTGGATTTGGCTTATATATCGCAGACTTGCCAAGAAGCCCAGAAAAGTGGGCGCTGCTTCACTATCATAAATCGTTCGGGTTACTCATTCTGATTTTAGCGGTATTGAGATTGCTGTGGCGATTAAGAGAAGGGTTTCTTGAACCCTTATCATCGTTACCCGCATGGCAGGCTAGGATTGTAAAACTGGTTCACCTTGGTTTGCTGATTTCAACGCTGACGTTCCCACTGTCAGGATTGATGATGAATATCGGCGGGGGGCGACCAACCGAACTGTTTGGATTTGAGTTGCTTGCGGCCGGCAACAGTATTGAATGGCTGAGTTGGTTCGGGCGCGGTATTCACGATGGTTCGGTGAAGGTGGTGATGTTCGCGCTGTTACTTCACGTAGGTGGTGCAATTAAACACCAGCTTGTAGATAGAGATGGCTCGTTATTCCGTATTTTAGGGCGTTAAGTGTCGTGACGTTTAATCGCTTGGCTCATAGTATTGAGAATAATGGCTTTCAGGGCATCCGGCTCGGCATTGGCTAGAAGAGATTGTGAAAACCGCGGCGACAACAGCGCTTTGGAAAGCCCTGCAAAAGCCACAATGTGTGCACGCTGTGCTGGCTCAGGAAGGAGCATAGCAATGCTCAAGCCGATATCGCCTTGCGCTGAGTACCAGTCAATGGGATCGAGGCAACTGATGATTGAGATGGCGGGGCGTGGTGCGATATCTGCCATGATGTGGGGTAGCGCGATGCCTTTGCCCATCCCGGTTGAGGAAATCGCCTCGCGTTCATGGAACTGGTCAAAGAGCTGCGTTGTGATCTCATTGTTGTGGCGATCTGGAAAACAGGCCGCGAGCAGGGTCGCTTGTTTGCCAAGCATTTCTGCTTTGTTGGCGACAGCAAGTCCAGTAACGACATCAATATGGCATTCAAATGGTAAAGAAAACGCGGGGTGGTTGTCGATCAAGATCGCGCCCTTGGCAGATTGACGCGGGTCCGTACAAATCAAGGTAAAATGTTCTGCGATAACATCCGTGAGCACCATGGCGGCGAGCTCAGCGTCTATTCCCTCAATACACAGTTGGCAGAGATCTTCATTTTGCGTCCCCATACTCAATAAATGAAAGAGCTGGGAGATATCGGCTTGCTGATCTTGGCTAATATTGTGAATGACAATACAAGATTTAAAGTAACCCGCGAGGCTTTTCAGTTTACTCAGCACCCAACTTGGCAAACCTTCATGGTCGGTGACGAAGGCAATGCGACGCTCAATCATAGCCGTTGGCAGCGCACTAATACGCTTTGCGCATCGGTTAACACTTCCTCGATAGTGACACAGTGAATTTTACTGCCAGTGAAACGTGCTCGGTGGGCTATCTCAATGTCGGAAGCAATCAGCACGACATCCGCGTTGTTGATATCTTGTGGTGTGAGTGGGTTTTCAATGCCCATCGCCCCTTGGGTTTCAACTTGGATACTGATGCCGTTTTGTTGCGCGGTCTTGCGCAACACATCAGCCGCCATATAGGTGTGGGCAATCCCCGTAGGACAAGCAGTCACAGCAACGATTTTCATTGAGGGTTCCAGAAGGCAAAAAACAACAATGATTGAATTGTCGCTGTTCCCTTATTCCAGTCAAGTATCAATTGCATTTTGTGTGCTATTTCACAAACTTAACCTATTGAATGCATCACTAATTAACTTTTTATAACGAACATGGTGCACTACGCGCAATCGAATAAGGAGAGACTTGAAAATGAAATGTCCACAGTGCCGTGAAGGCCAGTTGATGCCGAACTTCATCGATGCACAGTTCCGAGCGCACCAGTGTGATTCATGTCGTGGTGACTGGATTTTGATTGAAGACTTCGTGACATGGCGTGAGCATAATCCAGACTACGAATTTGCCCCAATGTTTAATGTCGAAGAAGATGAGATCGATGACACAACCAAAGCGATGATGTGTCCGGCGACGGGGACGTTTATGCGCAAGTTTCGCATTACCGCACAATCAGGTCATCGCTTAGATTATAGCTCGGCTGTGGGCGGCATTTGGCTTGATAACGGCGAATGGGAGCTGTTAAAAAAAGAGGGTGTGGCGGGGCGTTTGAATGCGATTGTGACCAACAGTTGGCAGCAAAAACTGCGCGAGACATCGGCACAAGAAAGCTTCTCTGATATCTACCATGCGAAGTTTGGGCAAGACGATTACAGCAAGTTACGTGATATTCGTGAATGGCTTGCTACGCATCCGCAAAAAGCGGATTTGCGCGCTTACTTACTGGCTGAAGACCCTTATTCAGCAGAGCGTTAAGTTGATTTAATCGCATATGAGAGTATGAATAAACCGCGCTAACTTCCGAAGGCGCGGTTTTTTATTGTTAACCTTCATGTGCCTCACAGTCAGTGATGATGGGATTGCAGATATCATAGTAAAGGTCGGTTAACCCCTGTGGTGAGTATTCGCCGTTGAGCACGCGTTTAATTCGGGTGACTCTTTCATGGTTCTCTTGCGGATGTTTAGTAATACTAAAATGGTTGGGAGCAATGAGCATGGCAACCAATGCGAGATACTGTTCATCACTGAGCGCTGCGAGTGGCATTTCAAAGTAGGCAAAAGCCGCGTCTTCGAAACCGATCACGGCGTGTCCGTCAAGATGACCCAGATAAGCGGCATTGAGAAACAGAGAAAGCTGCGCGGGTTTTGAGATCATGTCGTTGACGACGTGCTTAGCAATGATCGATTGGATGATTTTGTTTTTCAGCCCGGGAGTGAACTCTGCAAAGTAGAGACGTTTTACCAGTGATTGGGTAATGGTGGTGAGTCCTGCCCCGGGGGTATCAAGGTCAACGCCAGTATGGCGATAGAATCCTGGATCTTCGATTTGGATGAGCCATTCTTGCCACCTGTCGGGCAGTTCTGAAAATTCAGTGATTATTGGCATTGGTTTTTTGTCGAATCCACGCCAATGGCCTTTTGCAAGGTCTGTTAAAATCACATCTTCAGTATAATTTCTCGCTTCTTTTATGATATGCATTGTCGTCCCTCCAACGCAGATGCCAGTCAGTGTTAAGATGAGGAAGATTTTCTTGAGCATGTGCTTCCCTGTTCGTTGGGTCATTTCAATGGTCAAACATTGAACCACCTTGATATGGCGTCAGGCTGGCGAAATCGTGATGAATTGTGGCAATGGTGCGGTGATGGTTTTACTGCTTGAGTATATAACTGAGTAAATATATGTTTTTGAAAGGTATGGCGTCCAAGTTTGTGGACGCAGTGAAAGAGAATTTGGATTTCCAGCAGCGGATGTGGGTCGTGAATATCCGCGAAAGCGCGATAAAGAATGAGTGCTTTTTGCTCAATGAAGATGGCTTTACAAAACCCATGGGGTGGATGGTGGATAAAGGTTGCTACGATCAACAGCAGATCGAACAACTGGATGCTCTGCGTCGCTCTGAATCGATTACTTTTCGCATCGCTGAGGTCGAACACAGTTTTGTGCGCGTGAAGTAACGACGCTTGTCGGTCTTAGCGATAAGGAGAAGGCTGATGTATGAAGGTCAATGCCATTGTGGCAACGTTAAGCTCAGGGTACAACAGCTAACGGCCACAGGGACACAGTGTACTTGCTCTATTTGTGCGCGTTACGCGGCAATATGGGGGTACTTTACTGAAGCAGATGTTGTGGTGAGTATTGGTGAGTTTGGTATCAGTTGCTATTGTCATGGCGATAAGCTGATTAATTTCAATCGCTGTCAACAATGCGGTTGTGTGACACACTATACGCATACAACCCCAACGCCTAAGACTCGACTAGCAGTAAACTATCGTATGTTTCCTTCTGAGGTGCTGGAGCAAATTACGGTTCGTACTTTTGATGGCGCAAAGACATGGCAGTATTTAGATTAAGCCTGCCATCGCCATCCCGAACGGGAAGAGCGATGGTACCTGATGAAAGGATGGGAATGGGTATGTTGAGTTTGGCTAAGTTTCACTCTGCGCTATTGGGACTTTCCGCAAAAAGCTTGTAGGCAATTGCGCCTAATGCAGCCCCGATTAAAGGGGCGACCCAAAATAACCACAGTTGCGCCGTTGCCCACTCCCCGACGAAGAGCGCCACACCTGTACTCCTTGCTGGGTTAACTGAAGTGTTGGTGACTGGAATAGAGATAAGGTGAATCAAGGTGAGACAAAGGCCAATAGCAATCGGGGCAAACCCTTGCGGCGCTCGGCTATCAGTTGCGCCCAAAATGACAATTAAAAACATCATTGTCATCACGATCTCTGTTACTAATGCAGCTATAAATGAGTAGCCACCGGGTGAGTGCTCGCCAAATCCATTCGAGGCGAAGCCAGAAGCAGCGACATCGAATCCCGCTTGCCCTGTGGCAATGACATATAAGACGCCACCAGCAACAATCCCGCCAAGTACCTGAGCGACAATATAAGGCAGTAATTGTGAGGCGGGGAAACGGCCGCCAAGCCAGAGTCCAACCGAGACCGCAGGGTTCAGGTGACAGCCTGAAATATGTCCGATCGCATAAGCCATTGTGACAACGGTCAGGCCAAACGCAAGCGAGACGCCGAGTAAACCAATGCCTACGTCGGGAAACCCAGCCGCTAAGACCGCGCTACCACACCCTCCGAGTACCAACCAAAAGGTGCCAAAGCATTCTGCAATGTACTTGTTCATCATGTGCCCTTATTTTCTATTCGCTTAATGGCACAGTATGGGAGAGTTTTGTTGGGATAGTGATGTGAATCTCTCTAGGTCTCACTATTGAGGCGAGGCCTTAGGGTTAATACCGCTTGATTGCCGAATACTCGCCACGCGCTTTGATGATCACCATCACTAGCTCGTCGTTGCGATTTCGAAAGAACCAGCCATGATGGCCGCTAAACGGCGCGGTTAACTCACCACTGTCTGCCATTTTTCCTCGGCCTTTCTCGTAGCTGAGCATCTTCTCTGCATTATCGCCATGGGCGTCAACGTTCACCGCGCCGCCTTTCGCTTCCCAGCTGAACTGCATGGTTTCGCCCGATTGTAAGGCGAATTTGACTTCAGCACCTTCTCCCGGTGAGAGCGTGAGTAGCACGCGATCTTGCCACTCAATCGTTTCTTGATGCGCAAAGTGGGTCAGCACCTTTGCTGTTTCGGCTGAGTGTGTCAGTGACGTGGAAGTGGGTTGTTGTGAGACGCGATCATTTTCTGCTTCAGCAGCAAGCTGTGTTTTGATTTCTCCCATCTCGGTAAGCCCTAGCGTACGGCCGACTCCCGTCGGGTCGATGCCATATTCTGCGGGAAGGATGACAGTGACAAGCAGCACGGCGGCACTGATCAATGCAATGAGGGTAGAGCGAAGTAACTGTTTACTGCTCGGCAGGGCATTTTTTGGGGGCATCTCAGCATTAAACATGCGGGGTCCTTTCTAATTAGGCGACAAAGTAGCCAGTGAGTTGATAGCCGATTAAGACAAAGCCAGCACACATCATCATGACGTTAACGGTATAGGCTTGGCGGAAAAAGTGCGTCTTCTTGCGCCAATAGCCCATCACAATCAGTATTGCACCCAATGCAATGAGCTGACCGAGTTCAACACCGACATTGAATGCCACTAAGTTGGGGAGTAATCCTTGCGGTGAGATGTCGTAGTCGATAATTTTCGACGACAAGCCAAATCCGTGGCAGAAACCAAAGAAGAGCGTGGCGAGTTGCGTGTTGGGCTGAACATTAAACCAACGTTGGTAAGCGCCAAGGTTATCCAGTGCTTTGTAAACGACTGACAACCCGATGATGGCATCAATCAGGTAGCTGTTGATACCGATATTGAAATAGACACCTAACAACATGGTTGAGGAGTGGCCAATCGCAAAAAGGCTGACGTACAGAGCGATATCTTTAAGGCGATAGAGAAAGAAAATGACCCCGAGAAGAAACAGAATATGGTCAAACCCAGTCACCATGTGTTTCGCGCCAAGGTAGGCAAAAGGGATGAGGTGCACCCCTGTGATTTCTTGAATGTAGCCTTTGTCGCCCTCTGCAACCGCGTGGGCAAATGTGTTGCTGCTAAATAGGGTAAGCAGCGTAAGAGATGCGAGCAAAAGCACGACATTGAAATAGCGATTATTCTGTTTGTTAAGCATTTGTCGCCTTCCTTGAAGCATGTTCCTTCCCCGTTTGACAGGCAGTTGTACCGTTACTCATCGTTACCTATCGCTTAGATGATGATGACAAACTTATTGATAATAATGATGTTGTTACAATATAACACTGAAATGACACCATGAGTAACACATGCACGATGTGGGGGCTTTCCTTACTACTCGGTGATAATTAAAGCATCTTGGATGGAGTTAGGTATAATTACCCCTGAATCTGAGGCTACGCCTTTCTCTTCTTTAACAGGAAAATCCCTTTGAACACGAACTTTTCTTCACTGCCGCTGCGTGGTGAGTTGCTTGATAACCTCGCATCTTTGAACTTTAGCACCATGACACCGATTCAGGCTCAGTCTTTACCTTTGGTTTTATCGGGGAAAGACGTGATTGCTAAAGCGCGCACGGGGTCAGGGAAGACAGCGGCATTCGGTTTAGGGATTTTGCACAACCTTGATGTGAAGCGTTTTCGTATTCAAGCCATGGTACTTTGCCCGACGCGTGAGCTTGCTGATCAAGTCGCGAAGGAATTGCGAAAGCTAGCGCGTCAAATTCATAATATTAAGATCTTGACCCTATGTGGCGGCGTACCCTTTGGGCCACAAATTGGCTCACTAGAGCATGGCGCGCATATTCTTGTCGGCACCCCCGGTCGGATAGAAGACCACTTAGTCAAAGGGCGTATCGACCTTAGTGAGCTTAATACGTTAGTCCTTGATGAAGCGGATCGCATGCTTGAGATGGGTTTCCAATCAGCCATTGATGCAGTGTTGGACTATGCCCCGCAAGATCGTCAAACCTTACTCTACAGTGCGACGTTTCCGCGAGAGATTGATGAAATGGCGGCGAAAGTGATGCGCAAGCCTGAAAAAGTGGAAGCGGAAGAGCAACACGATGATCGCTCTATTTCACAGCACTTCTATCAAGTTGATAGCCATGCTGAGCGTATTGAAGCCCTAAAAACCTTATTGCTAAAACATCAACCGCGTTCATGTGTCGTGTTCTGTAATACCAAAGCCGAAACAGTCGATATCGCCGATGCACTGCATTTTGATGGTTTCAGCGCGATTGAAATTAATGGCGATTTAGAACAACGTGAGCGAGATCAGACACTGGTGCGATTCGCGAACAAGAGCGTTTCCGTGCTGGTTGCGACCGATGTCGCGGCTCGCGGTTTGGATATCGATGAACTGGATATGGTCGTGAACTATCAACTCTCTCACGATCCTGAAGTCCACGTTCACCGTGTTGGGCGCACGGGCCGTGCAGGCAATCAAGGGGTGGCCTGTAGCTTATTTACCGCCAAAGATGCCCATAAGCTAATTGCGCTAGAAGATTACACCAACGCGCAGTACGAGCCTGAAACCTTGCCAAGCGTGGATGCCGATGCCCGCCCAGTTAAGCCATCAATGGTCACACTGCGTATTGATGGTGGTAAGAAGCAAAAAGTACGTGCTGGTGACATTCTCGGTGCCTTAACGGGTAAAAATGGTATTCAAGGCAAGCAGGTAGGCAAGATTAATCTGTTTGATTTCTGTGCCTATGTTGCGGTTGAGAAATCAGTATCGCGTGCGGCCCTGAACAAACTTGAACGTGGCAACTTAAAAGGCCGCAAATTTCGTGTGTGGTTGTGTAAGTAACCGTACTTAGCGCTGACTATGATTGACTGAACGATGCGCGTCTCTAATAGGGAAGCGCATCGGCACTCACATCAATATAGTCAGGGGCGAGGTAGTCGGAAAATTGTACCGCTTTGATACTGGTCTGCCCGAGCATCAAAGCCTTACAGACTCGGTGCATCCCATCCATCACGCGACCTTGATGGCAAAGTAAAATGGGATAGGTTAAATCGGCTTGTTGTATCAAGGTGGCATGTTCTAATACATTGCGGCAAGTGGGTTTCGCGCCGCCAAGATCATACCAAAAGGCCTCATCGAGCTCTTTAATCGCTGACAGGGGTACGTCAATCACGGCTAATCCCTTTGCGGCTTCAATAAGCCGAAAAACATTCCAAGCTAACAGGCCTTGTTCTGATGTGCGGAAGTGATACTGCTGACGCATGGGTCTCTCCTACAATACGTTCTCAATGGTTTTTCGTCGTCATGAATGGGCTCACTTCGATAGAACATACACGATTGTTCTATTTAGACTCAAGCCATTGTGAAAGCGAAATTGTAGAGTGAGATACAGGGTATATCGCGGCAAAGAAAGCTGCGATGTGGTTATACTCAAGCATCTTGAGATGGCTTGAGTATATCTTGATGAATCTATTGTTGCTCGATGAATGTCACGTCAAACTGACCAATGCCGGCGTAGTCGATCGTGGTTGTGGTGTTGAATGCCACTTCTACAATACCGCAGTAAGAACCAGTGATGATCGCTTCACCTGCCTTAAAGTCCACGCCACGACGTGTCATGTAATTAATGAGCCAGTAAATAGGGGTTTGTGCTAACCCATTTGGGTGCTCACCCTCAAACGTTTGGACCTCATCACCTTGTGTCACAGTGATGGCGATCTTACCGGCGTTGAATGCTTTTTCTCGCGCAATTTCAGGGCCGATGAACATGCCTTGGTTCACTAAGCAATCAGCCAGCTTTTCATAAAATTCAGCACCGCTGTCATTCGCAAAGCGCGCTTGCATCAATTCAAGCGCCATATGACAACGACCAATGGCGGCGTTGATCGCTTCTTCACTATAACCTTCAGGGCTTGCAGGTAGGTCTTTGCCAAGGATAAACGCAATCTCAGGCTCTACGCGTGCTGCATTGTTATCGGCAAACAATTTGCAGTCGTCGCCCTGTTGAACGGTGTCAGCAAAAATAGGGGCAACAACAAACTTATCGTCAGCTAGCGGGAGCAGACATTTCCAGCCGCCGACCTTGTCGGCACGCAGGTCGATCATTGAGGCTTGAATGTTTAGGGCGTCGTCGAGAGAGGTTGGACGATGGGCTTCATTTAAGCGTGGCGCTTTCGTGCCAGGTACGCGGCGATTCAATAGCTCAGTCGCGGCAGCTTGATATATTTTAGTCATATTGTATTACTTAATTTCTGGGGTTTTGAAAATTTTACCGAATCTCGACGTTGAACAACAGGATTACTCGCTTGAAATGCGATGTGAATAGGCTTATCGAGCAGGCGAGGGCATAGAGAAGCTAACTTTTAACAAAATCATCGTTATGTTATAACAGTCCGCCTACTTCAATGCGGTTAAGGAACTAACTCGTGGCCACTATCCCTGTCACTATTTTGCACGGTTTTCTGGGTTCTGGAAAAACAACGTTATTGCGCAATCTGCTTACTCAATCCCAGCAAGCAGATGCGGTGCCAGCGATTGTCGTTAATGACATGAGTGAGCTGGATGTCGACGGTGTGCTCATTGCCAATACCGAAGTGATTGAGCGAGACGATAAGCGCTTCATCACGATCAGTGGCGACAGTATCAGCAGCCCCAATGGCATTGCTCAGCTAGATACAGCGTTAAGTGCGTTATTACAATCGGAAAACCCGCCTTGGTTGTTGATTGAAACCTCGGGTAGTAGTCATCCCTTGCCCTTGATTGAGTACTTTAAAGGCCACTCGCTATTGTCGTTGCAAGGGGTGGTGACGCTGGTGGATGCAGTTTGGCTAAGAGATGACTATCAGCAAGGGCAATCTCTCATTCCGAAGTGGCAGGCAAATCTGCAAGCCAATGTGCGCGGAATAGAGAATCTATTAGTCGAACAGCTCATGTTTTCAAATCGTATTCTTCTGACCAAATCGGATCGGCTTAAAAGCAGTGAGATTAAAGCTATCGCTGAAGCAATTCATCCGATAAACCCTTATGCCGCGATTGTGCAAACCTCTTGGGGCAACATTGGTTTCGAGCAGCTACGCGATATTGAGAGTTATAATTTCTTCCTGATTGAGCAGTTAGCAAATGAGCTGCGAGATAGCGTGAATGACCCCTTGACCATCTCAGGCAAACACGGCCAACGACTGGTTTCCAAGGTGATTCATGATGATCGTCCTTTTCACCCCCAACGGCTCTGGGATACGTGCCATCGTTATCTCACCCAAGGGGTGTTTCGAAGCAAAGGTTTCTTTTGGATGCCGACCCGTGATGATGTCTCTCTGCTCTGGAGCCAAACCAATGGCAGTGTGGGCTTAGAAGTGGTGGGGTTTTGGCGCGCGCCAATACTTGATGATGAAAGTCAGAAGTTTACGTCTGAGCAGTATGAGATGCTTAAGGCGCGAGTTGATAGCACGGAGAGTCGTTTTGGTGACCGTCGGTGCCGCCTCACTGTGATTGGTCAGAATGAGGAAGTTGATCAATTTGTCATCGCCTTGAACCGATGCTTCTTAACGGACGATGAGCTGGTGGCTTGGCAAAATGGCGAGCCGTTTGACGACCCATGGCCTCAGAAAGTGGCGTCGTTGTAACGTCAGTCGCTTTGAGCGCGACATACTCATCTGCGATTAAACTCTGCACTTAGCCGCAAAGTGTAAAAAAGTGAGAAAGCGTCAGCATCGTCATGGGCTGGCGTTTTTTTGCATTGGCCACGCGCCTCTGAAAGCAGTGCCTCGCCGTGCATGCATTTGAAGTGGTTTGCGTATACTTGCCTATGCGACGTCCTCGAATAGGAATTCTGTTGCATTTTAAAAAAGTTTGAATCTGCTTGGTTTAAGGTTGTATTTTGCCAACTAATATCCATCGTCACTCACAAATATCAATAAATGAGAACTTGATCAAAATAAAAATTAACGGATGTTAAAGATAATCTAAAAAAGTACTCAGTATTGTGTGGAAGAAAAATCATTGCCTTAAAGGTTATATTATTTGGTACGTATGATTGTAGTGATGACGTCGGGATCTTTATCTCTTGATATAATAAATGGTTATGGTGAAATTATTAATTCGTAAGGTGGATCGATAAAGTGTTGTGAATAACTGTTTGTCAAAACGTTGTGCTATTCAATCGGCGTGCTGTACGATTATTTATTCGCAGATAGCGTTTATTTAAGTAATCGTTTACATAACGGTGGCGCAGCGCCTAACTGGACTCGTAGAGTACAAGGTCGGATTTTTACTTGGGAATAATTCATTTGTTTTGAATTCCTTTTAGGTTTCATTTGTGGTGATCTTCAGCTGTTTATTGAGGGTTTCTATTACCTTTTATGCTTTTTTGGCCCTTTTATAGCCTTGCTGGCGTTAGCTCAGTTTGTCAAAGTCGAGAGGTTATTATCGATAGTTTTTATGTGTTACAAATATGCCGATTGGCACGCAGAGAACGTGCTGGAATAGCTTGAACCCATAAAAATCATTAAGGACAGAACATGAAGAGAATATCTCTATCGATATTAGCTTTGGCCGTTTTATCAGGTTGTAATGGAGGTTCTTCTGAAACTTCGTCACCGGTTAGCGGAAAAAAAGAAAGTTTGTCAGGTAAGGTCGCTGACGGTTATTTGCAAGGTGCAACTGTTTGCCTAGATATAAATAATAATATGCTTTGCGATGCAGAAGAGCCGCAAGGTCATAGTGATGAGAATGGCCAATATAGCATTGAAATAGAAAATCTAGATCAAGCGAATCGCCATCCCATCATTGCTATCGTTGATCGCTCAGTCATTGATGACGACACAAAAGAAACCGTTGTTAACCCTTATACGCTGGTAGCGCCGCCTGGCCGTCATGCTTTTGTCAGTCCAATGACAACCTTATTGGCAGCCAACGCGAAAGATTACTCACAGGAGAGTATTGAAGCTGCAGAGGTGTTGCTTCGCGAAAAAATGGGTTTAGATGAAGATGTAGATTTGTTTGCAGACTTTGTTGAAAAGGGACGCGCAGGGGATGAAGACTATCAAGCTGTGCATGCAACTGCTCAACTTGTTGCGCGTAAACTTGGTGTCACTTTAGCAAATTTGGATGATAACGCGGATGCAAAAAGCCAGCTTGCTGTTGCCGCTGATGACGCAGTGAGTAACCTTGAGGAACTGAAGCAAATTGCACAAGTTTATGATGATCCTGATGTGGTTTTAGCGCTAAAAGAGAAAGAGTGGCAAGCAGAGGCACAAGGCATTGATCTGCAAGATCGCCAAGATACTATCGATGCGGAAAAGCAGTACCCCGCGTTGAAATCAGCTGGCGTTGTGAAAGTGATCAATCTTGAGGGAGATGTGAGCTACGAAGCCGAAGTGGCGTTTGCTACCGATCAAACTGACTTCCTGGCTGACTACGAGGTGACTCTGTTGGATGAAAGCAATGATGTCATCTACACCTTTGTCGAAAAAGACTTCGGTATTGATGATGGTCAGGTCAAGCTGGTTGCTGACTTATCGAATAGTGATATCGTTTTAACAGAGCAAGTCTACCGAATCCAAATCAATAAAGAGGGTGGAAAGCCGTTCGTGTTGGCTTCACAAGCTTATCAAGATCTGGGCGGCACACTCTATGACCAAGATGTTGTCACAGATGGCACCCTTTACTGGGGGACTGATGAGGGTGAAGTGTTCTTCTCGTTTCCTGTATTTAGATCAGATCGTTACTACTCCCTTGATCTTCTCAACACCGATGGCGACGTTGTCTACTACAAATCACCACGTTTAGGACGCAATAAACTGTGGTTACCTGAAGAGATCGATCCTGCTAGTGTGGCTCGAGTGTCGATTTATGAATCTGACGGCGATGATATTGAGTCAGTCAATTATATCCAGCATATCTATGACTTTGGTTTTGAAAAAGCCAATACCTCTCTACAAGGTACGTTTGAGCGCACCATGCACAATGTGATTGTGAAGCAAGAGGCTGAAAAACAAACGGTTCACTCTAGCTTTGTCCTGCAATTTAATGTGCAAAATGTGACAAAACCTGTGGTTGGCGACCAACCTTTGGAGCCTGTGCTGCAAACGGTAAAAATTGAAGCGTGGAATGAGAAAACAGGCGCTTACGACATGGGCATCACCAAAGATGCGATCATGTGGAACGACAAAGAAGGCCTGTCTAAGGTTGGGGATTACTACGAGCTTGAAGACGAGAGCTTGAGTAAATGGTACCAACTGCTTACCGGACAAGATGCGCCATATCTTGATGGTTATTTCCGCGACGATACGGTGGAATTAACGGATGTACCGACGTTGTTCAGATACCAGTTCTACGACACGCAGGGTGGCACTTTTACGAGCTACAGCTATTTTGACCATAATAAATCAGCGCCGACTACTGCTCGAGATGTCAACATTACTCAGCCGAAGCCAACCTTGATTCAAGTTGATGTCACAAAAGATGGTGATAACCAAGCCGATTTTTACTACGAGTTCACGGTAGTGGCCAAAGTGAAAACCGAGGGGAAAGATCGTAGTAAAAGTCACCGTGTGTTATCAGTGAAAACGGGTACTGAGCATGTTGGTTTGTTAACGATTGAGCAAATCAATCAGGAGATCGCAGTGATGAAAGGTGAACTTGCGGCCAATCAAGCGATCACGGGAGTCTATGTTCAGCCTTTAGTGTGGGATAGTGCGAAAAGTGAAGCAACCAACTATCGCATGAAGTATCCACTGTTGAGCATTGATGCTTACTTAAAATAATCGCTTGATGCTCAAGCCACCTGTTTTGCGAGTAGATAATGATTCCGTTTGCCATCGAGAGGTTGTTTTAAGGGTTTAGCCAGCTAAATCATAAGACACAGCGATAGCGGACGTAAAATACTTGCAGAGTGGGGCGCGTCTTGAGCATAAGTCCAGCAAAGAGAGAAAGCGCCAGCACGGTGATGTGCTGGCGCTTTTTTTGTTTTGCGCTTTCTGCGTATTGATAGAGAAGTGGTGCGAGTCTGTCATCTTCATCCTTTAAGTGGTGTGTATTGGCTTATAGGGTATATATTTATCTAAGTTATTAATCCTATGTCGAAATAGGTATGATATGCGCCCTTACATGCGAGGGAAGAGCGAATGATGAAATACCTGTACATTTCTCACACAGTGTTACAACAGCACTTGGGGTAGTAAGAGGAAGTGACGATAATCAAAAGAAATCCCATGGTCATCGGTGCTTGTGGCTTAGTCTTGCTTATCGCGGCTATGTTGGATGTGCTTTACTTCCATCCTATTTCATTTTCTGATGAAACAACGGTGCTTGACTCGCCAGAAGTGGCTTTTCAAAACACGGCGAGAGGCCAACGTCTGCTTGAGTGGCGTGGCCTAAGTGAATCTGACCCTGCGGCGGTGTTGGCACAGATTAGCGCGATCAATGCAGCACAACTTGCGACGTATACTGAACGCGAGTGGGCATACCTTCATTGGATCAAGTGGCATTGCCATTTAGCCTTAAACCAACCAAGTGAGCAAAAAGAGACGGCCGCCAAGCTGACTGCATTTATTGAGGAGCACGGGCTGACTTGGTTTGAAATCAAGTTCAATATTGAACTTGCGGAGCTCTATCTGCGTCGTGGTGATTATCAAACGGGGCTGGAGTTCATTGACATGGCGGTGAGGCAAGCAAAAACGCATAACGCCGAGCTGTTGCTACTTAACGCCTATAACATCGGTGGCATTCTCTACAACTCGACTAATCAACTGAAACTCTCTCAGCTTTATTTTACCCAAGGTTTAGTTCTGGGTGAGAAGTACCCAGACAATGAGTTTAATGCACGATTTTATAATAATTTGGGGTTGCTTTATGTGCATTTGGAGCAGTGGGAAAAAGCCCTGACACACTTACAAAGTGCCCGAGAGATCTTTGAACAACAAGGGTTGGATAAACCTTCCTTGATGCAAGTGATATTACTCAATGAAGCCTTTGTCTATATCAAGCTGGGCGATGGCGAAAAAGCCAAACAGGCCTACCTGAGTTCGGTGAAGTATCTCTCCGATGCGTCGCCACCTTTCTATCAAATTCTTGACTTAAAAGGGGCAGCACGTCTTCAGAACCTATTGGGCGAACATGAGAAAGGGTTGCAGCTTGCCACTGCCTGTCATGAGCACCCATACGCAACCAGCTTTCCGAAACAATTGGGTATCTGCTTGCTGATCGCGGCGAGAAGTGCAATGGCGTTAGAAGATCCTGAAAGGGCGTTGGCGGACATTGATCGCGCGATTGCCATTTTCCTCCTGCTTGATCACAAGCGTTGGCAAATTCAAGCGCATCTCGAAAAGGCTGAGGTGCTCGAAAAAGTGGGCCGCAGTGATGAAGCATTGCCGCTATACAAAACCTATCATGAGCGACAACGCGCTCAGTTACTCAGTGAAGTGTATGCGTTGGAGTTTGCTTTAGAAACGCAGAAAATTCAGCAAGAACGTGATTTATTGAACACGCAAAATGATTTGAAAGTGGTGCAGTTAAGTAAAGAAAAACTGCGTTTTCGCGTGCTTTTGGTGTGGGCGGTGTTGGCAGTGATGATTGCGTTGGTCATGTTGCGCCGCGCGCAGATCATGCGCCACAAAAACTTAGAACTTCAGGACATCTCGTTTAGGGACCAATTGACAAATGTCCACAATCGACGATTTTATCAACAAGAAGTGGAGCAGTTCGAAGTACTGAACAAACATGCGAGCTATCGTGTTGTGTTAGCCGATATCGATTGGTTTAAACGTATTAACGATCAGTATGGCCATGAAGTCGGCGACCAAGTCCTCGTCCAAACCGCGCGCGCTTTGCAAAGTGTGCTCAACCAAGATGAAATGTTGGTGCGCTGGGGAGGCGAAGAGTTCCTCTGCTTAATGCGAGATGATGCGAGGTTGTCTGCACGGGTAACTTCACTACTGGCTGCTGTCAATGGTAAGCCTATGACGACCGCGCATGGCATGATGGATGTTTCCGTTTCTGTGGGAGTCAGTGCCGTTTACCCAGCCGCTTCATTACGCACTAACGCAACGGCGTTTGTCGAGGCGGATCAGTGTCTTTACCAGGCGAAAGACGCAGGTCGAAATCGTGCCGTGTTTCATTGCGATTAGCACTGCTGGGAGACAGTGTGTGAGACGATGCGAGCGAAGGTGCTAATGCCAGTTTGCCATTGGGGTGTATCGCGATAACAGGCGCTGTTAAAGCGTACGCAGTGATTAAACTGGCCCGCTGTGCCAAATAGGGATCCTGGCAATACGCCAATTTTCTCGTTGACGCACTGATCGTAAATGGCATTGCCATCGACCCCTTCAGGCAAAATAAGCCAACTAATAAACCCGCCTTTCGGACGAGTGAGTTGATACCGGCCTTTTACGTTTTCGTGGGCGTCGAGTGCTTCGCACAAGTGTTGATGAAAGCACTTTTGGTTTTGTTGATAGAGTCTGCGTACGCGGTGGAGCTGTTGGCGATACTTGCCTGTCTTGAGAAAACTTGCCACAGCGGTTTGGACGAGGTTGATGCTGCCCATGTGGTCGCCCATCATCATTTTTTCGAGTGCTTGCTGGTGTTTACCCGCGATGATCCAGCCTAATCGTAGCCGTGAATCGAGGGTTTTTGACATGGAGTTGCAATAGATAACACGGTCTTCTGTATCGAGAGCATAGAGGGGAGGAAGCGTTGCATCAAAGTGTAAGGCACCAAATACGTCGTCTTCAATAATCGGAATATGACCGCTCATGGCTAAAATCTGCTGGCGGTGGGCGAGGGGTATCTGAGATCCCGTGGGATTACTAAAATTTGGCGTCAGCACCATGAGGCTCACCGGCCAAGCATCTAGCGCCTGTTGCATCGCGTCCAAATCGATGCCTGTTGCAGGATGGCTAGGGACTTCAACTACTTGAAGTTGTAACGATTCCATCAAAAGTAAAATGCCGAAATAGCACGGTGACTCAACTAACACGATGTCACCGGGTTTGGTCAACACGCGCAAGACCAAACTGACCGCTTGCTGTGCGCCATATGTCACTGTAATAGCAGATGCAGGCGCAAGCACCCCAAGTTCTTCATTCACTTTTGCCAGTCCTTTGCGTAAGTCATCATCCCCCGGAGGTAGTTGGTAATGACTTGGCGAGTAGGATTGATGGCGACTCTGGCGGCCTATCTCCGCATACAAACTTTTGATTGCTGGCGTATCGATATTCGGGTGTGCTGAGCCAGCGGGCATAGTGAACTCTGTCGGATCGTGCTTGAGAATATGATGAGAGAAGGCGTGTAAATCGACGTCTGCAGGGGAAATGGGAATTGGCGGTAATGTCGGCTGCTGAGATTTAACGCGGTATCCCGAGCGTGGTAAGGCATAAATGATATCGCTTGCTTCGAGTTCTTGATAAGCACGGATAACGGTATTTTTACTCACGGCGAGCGATTGGCTCAGTGCCCGAATGGAAGGCAATTTTTCATCCGCCACTAATCGACCCGTTTGAATGGCGGCCTCGATGTAGTCTTTCACTTGATGATATTTGGCGGCGTTGAGCATCTGCAATTCCTTCGGCGGTGGTTACCCAATAGCGTAGATCAGACTCCTTTCTATCTGTACCCAATAAAAAGAAGTAATCTGTCACTTTTTTCCATAACTGTACCTGCATAGAGTAAATGAAAAGGTCAGTGTCGCCAAGCGAGACAATAATGAGATGTCATCAAGAGGGCACTTAAGTGGCTTGGCATAGAAAGGAAGAATGATGATTAGAATCGTGCCGTTTGTTTTCGTGATCTTATGGGCATCAGGTTTTATTGGTGCCAAATTTGGTCTGCAACATTCAGAGCCATTAACGCTGTTGAGTTTGCGATTTGCTGCCAATGTTGTGCTCTTTTCTGGCTTGCTTATCGTGTTGCGCCGCCGTTTGCCATCTTTGGCGCTGATTGGGCACTCTATGGTGGTCGGTGTGTTGATTCATGCCGCGTACCTTGCGGGGTGTTTTACGGCGATTTCTTTAGGCATGCCTGCAGGTTTAGTCTCTTTGCTGGTGGGTTTACAGCCGCTGCTTACGGCGGTGATACTGGTCAGTAATGGTCGTGCACGGTTAGCGTCTTCTCAATGGTTTGGACTATTGCTTGGCCTCATCGGGATTAGTCTTGTTCTCGGCGGGAAGTTGAGCTGGGAGTCGGATGCTGGTTGGTGGCCTGCGGCGGGTTTTGTCACGCTGGCATTATTGGGAATGACACTGGGGACGCTCTATCAAAAACGTTTTTGTGCAAATGTGGATCTTATTGCGGGTGGCTTGATTCAATATTTTGCCGCGGCGCTACTACTGACACCTTTCGCGCTGATCTTTGAAACGAATCAAATTGAGTGGACGCCAACGTTTATGGCAGCGCTCGCATGGTTGGTGTTTGGTTTGTCGTTTACCGCCATATTGCTATTGCTCGTCATGGTGCGGCTTGGTGAAGCATCGAAAGTTGCCGCAACCTTCTATTTGGTTCCACCCGTCACGGCATTGCAAGCGTGGATTGCATTTGGTGAAACCATGAGTTGGCAAGGTGGCATCGGTTTTGTATTGTCTGCGATCGCCGTCTATCTCGTGTCCGCTAAACCGACGGCGATGCCTACCGCTAAGCAAACCGAAATGAAGCCTAAGTTGCTTTAACCAACGAGAGTGAGAGTGGTGTTGATCAGGCAAATCTCTCCCTCTTGAATATCAAATGATAATCGTTATCACCTAGTGTTAAATTATGTTATAACATAACAATAATTTGCACTAGGTGAGAGAGAAGGTGAAAGAGACAAGTGTTGTTATCGTCGGTGCAGGGCCAGCTGGATTGGGCTGCGCGGCTTTACTCAAACAGATGGGTATTCAAGACAAAGACATGCGGGTTTTTGAGGCGAGCACGATTGGCAGCAGCTTCGAAGCTTGGCCCAAAGAGATGCGCATGATCACCCCGTCATTTCCCAGCAATGGTTATCATCAAACTGATTTAAATGCGATCACGCCAGATACTTCCCCCGCCTTTAGTTTGCATAAAGAGCACCCAAGTGGCGTTGAATATGCCCAATACTTGCGCAATGTCGTTCGCCACTATGACATCAATGTGGATGAGCAGACGCGTATTGTCGATGTGGCACCCCATAGTGATGAAGGCTTTTGGCTAAAAACGGCCACTGGAGACGCTTTTCATTGCCAGTATTTGATCTGGGCAACCGGTGAATACGCAGCGCCTCGATTGAACACCTTTAAAGGCAGTGAACTATGTATACATAACGGCCGTGTCGACTCGTGGGACAATTTCAATGATGACCATTATGCGGTGATTGGGACTTACGAGAGCGGTGTGGATGCCGCGTACAACCTCGCGATTCGTGGCAAACGTGTCACCTTGATTGAAGCAGGCGATGATGAGCAGGCAACCTATGATCCTAGTCGTGTATTGAGCCCATATACCTCTGAACGACTTGCCTCAATGGCCAATATGGACCTTGTCGATCTTGAGCAAGGCTTCAAGGTGATTGAGGTGCGTAATTCGGGTGATCACTTTGAGTTGATCTCTGAGACGGGTGATCTACTCACGAGTAGCGGGCAACCAATCAACTGCACTGGGTTTGATACGTATTTGGGGCCGGCGTCTGAGCTGTTTGACGTTAACGCTGAAGGCTTTCCTCAGGTTAATACCTTTGATGAATCGACCCTGCACCGTAACCTTTTCTTAGCAGGCCCGAAACTGGTACATGGCAACAACTTGCTGTGCTTTATCTACAAGTTTCGCGGCAGATTTGCTACTCCATGCAGTGTGATTGGCGCAGAGCTTGAATTAGACACGTCGATCTTACGTCATTATCAACAAGCGGGCATGTTGCTTGATGATTTCACCTGTTGTGAAGCACAAGAGTGTTTCTGTTAACGATAAAAGACGAGGGAATGTATGTTGAAAAATCGTGTTGCTAAAACGGTTAGCTTGTTTACTCACTCAACCAGTTTGCTGCTGGCGGCCATTATTGTCGGTTCGATAGTTGGATTGATGTCACCCAAGATGGGAAGTGTGGCCGGCAATTATATTGACCCAACCATCTTAGCTTTGGTGGTGTTGTTGCTATTTGAAGTGCCGATAAAAGGGATCTTTAAAGGTGGCGCTAATATACGATTTATTAGTCTGGCTTGGATACTCAACTTTATGGTGATTCCCTTGATTGGTTTTGGAATCGCCTCACTGTTCTTATCAGGAAAACCACTGTTTTATACGGGCCTTGTGATCTATTTTATGGCGCCTTGTACGGATTGGTATTTAGGTTTTACCCGTTTGGCAAAAGGCAACGTGGAGCTAGGGGCGACATTATTACCCATTAATATGATCAGCCAGCTGGTGTTATTTCCTGTGTACCTACTCGCCTTTAATACGGTGATTGAATATAAAATTGATCTCTCGGTACTCATGGATTGGTTTATTCAGCCCCTTATCGCTGCGGCTGTATTACGATTCTGCCTACATCGATTCATTGATAGAATACTTCCCTTGTGTAGTGCATTAATTCCACTTGTCTTGATGCTGTTAGTTGGTCAAATTTTTGCAGCAAATATCAATGAACTGGCAGCTCATTTATCGATTGTGCCACTGTTACTCTTTGCTATTTTTGTCTTCTTTATTGTGACATTCGCTGTGGGTGAACTGGTTGCCAAAGTAGCAAAGCTTGCCTTTCCAGAGCATTGCTTGCTGACATTTACGACGGGTGCGAGAAACGCCCCTTTGATGCTCGGACTGACCACGGTCGCGATGCCTGATCAGCCATTGATCTATGCGACGATTACCATCGGCATGCTGATTGAGTTCCCGCACCTTACAGCATTAAAGGCGATTTTCTTAAGGCGCTACAAAGCGTCGGAATCGGCACCATCATTGGTTAACAGAGAGGCATAGAGGGTTGGCTCAAGCACCCTGAAGTCGCTTGAGCCCATGGATCCATAAGGCGCTTGGCGGATGAGTTTTCCGTTAAGCGCCGCGTGGGGCAAATATGATAATCGCCATACCTGAGATAGCGACAGAAACACCGACGATATCCCAAACCGTTGGCCGAATGCCATCGACGAGCCATAACCAAAGGATGGCGACAAAAATATACACACCACCGTAGGCGGCATAGACGCGTCCTGCAGCGGTAGGATGAAGCGACAGTAGCCAAGCAAAGAGTGCGAGAAAACAGGCCGCTGGGAGCAACAGCCAAACTGTTTTTCCCTCCTTTAACCAAAGATAGGGCAGATAACAGCCTAAGATTTCTGCGATAGCAGTGATAAAAAAGAGTCCAATGGTTTTAACGTCTAGCAAGGTTGTTTCCTTTTTGCTTTCACTTGATGCGCTTGTTCGCTTCTGAACAGGAGCCTAAGTATACCTACCATGATGGCGGAGATGAACGCAGTTTTCGAGCCGGTGTCGCCCAACCGACGTCAACACCTTCTAGTTGATAAGGTAACGGTAAGCGCAATATGGGGCCCCAATCGGTTTTTTCAGCGATACTGGTTGCCGCATAAGAGTCTTTGCTTGTCGCGGACGGTTTATCCATCTCGTGCGCTTCAATGACCTCGGCGTCCAGCATCAGCTGTGCTTGACGAGCCAATGACAAATGCGCTGTTGCGACACCTCCTCCAGCGTGTTGTATGCGCAGTGCTTGCATGACCGTCGCCGCGGCAAGATAGCCCGTTGCATGATCGAGCGCTTGATAGGGCAAGGCGGTGATCGCCCCTTCATGTTGCACGGCCAAACCACTGCTGCGTTGGACTAAACTGTCGAATCCACGGCGATGCGCCCATGGCCCCGTGGCGCCGTAGGCGTTGATGCTGACAGAAATGAGCGCGGGGTTCAGTTCTGATAGGCGGGCTGTGGTGAGGCCGAGACGAGGCAGGGCATCTTTTCGATAGCCGTGCACTAAGACATGCGCTGATTGAATGAGGGCAATCAATTGGGCGTAATCTTCTGGCTGATGAAAGTTGAGTTCAGCACAGTTTTTGCCAACCCCGATATCAATGGAGTTGCCGCCTTCATCCCAGTGAGGCGGGTCGATACGTAACACGTTCGCGCCCAAACTGGCAAGAAAGCGTGTTGCCACAGGCCCTGCGATCACGCGTGTGAGGTCAAGCACACGTAGGCCTTGTAGTGGTCGCTGAGGAGATCGCAATTGCCATTCAGGGCTGGCATGTGGTGCAAGCTGCCAATCTACAATAGGCGCTTTGGCAATCGCGATACCTTGCGGGTGAGATTGCCATTCGCTCCGGGTGCGTAAGCTAGCGGCACAGCCTCCCGCGTCAACAATGGCCGTTTCAAGCGCTTGGCTTTGCCATTGCGCAACCGCCTCTTGTGCTTCCTCAGGCGCAGTGACGCCTCCGAGTACCGCAATCGCCCGCTCTCTATGGTGTTGGGCATTGGTGTGGAGACGAATCCAACCATCTCGGGTTTGATAGTCGCGGGCAAAGGCGTCCCACTCGGAAGGCAGAGACCATCCTTGAGGCATAACACTGCTCATACACCACTGGTCGACCAATGAACGGTTTACATTGGCTTGTGGAGAGGTGCCAAAATACTCTTTGATGAACATTTGTGTAGATGCTACCGCGGCACGTACCGATGACGTCGCAAGCTCGTTCACACCTTGCATTGGCGAATCTAAGCCAGCAGAGAGGGTTTGATGAGGGGATGTATTTTCCGTTTCACGATGTAGCGCTGTTTGAATTTCTGAATATATCATCTCTCTGCTCCTTGAGACTGCGTTGATTTTTGACGTTAACGCCACTCCTCTGTATCTCTTTCATCGTCAATCCGAGCGCGTTTTTTATCCTATGCATAAATGAATAAATGCAAAAACGCGTTATCGAACTGACATTGCTCGGCAAATTTGCTGTTGAAGTAACGTCGAACATTGTGGGTTGTTTGGAAGCGATTAGCGCTCCGATTTCTGCGTTAAAGGTGTTTGAAAGGGAAGGCCATTCCTTCACACCTTTGCCTTGAACTCGACGCGCTAGGCCGCTTCTGAATCCTGCATCTTGAGGTGGTTTGAGTATAACTATCTTTCCCTGCGTCGTTTACTTTGTCGTTGTCATAAAGTGCGTTGCACAGACTTTGTTACCGAAAGGGTCTCGTAGGTACGCAAGATAGAGTTTTCTCTCAGGGCTAGAGCGGACTCCCGGTGGCTCTTCACATGTCGTGCCACCATTTGCCACCCCAGCGGCGTGCCAAGCATCAACGAGCGCTGGACTACTGGCTTTAAAACCCACCGTCATGCCATTGCCGACAGTAGAAGGCTCACCGTTGACTGGCGCAGTAATGCCTAACACCCCTTCTTGGCTTAAATAGAGGCAGCGTCCTCTGGCATCAATAATGCCTTCTGAATAGCCGAGCACCGCCATGATGGCGTCATAAAATTGCTTTGACTGCTGGATATTGTTCGAACCGATCATGATATGACTAAACATCTTAACCTCCTTGGTTGCATATCCATACTTTGCCTCAAGGTGGTTTTATTGTCGAGTTTGATAGTTTGCTGCAGTGATGAACTCACCGAAGGTTTCGCACCAAACGACGACCGTGCTGTATTTCGATACATCAATGTGTTGAGGGACTTGAACCACAAAGTTCTCGAAGGTCTTCACATCGCCGACGAGGACCATGCTGGATTTAAGCTGATTGAATGCGGCTTCTGTCTCAACAAACTGTGGCGACAAATAGAGCTTGTAGTCAGGCCCCGGTGCGAGCTCGCCCATTAAGGTAATAAACGTGGGTGTAATGGCCACCTCGCCTTCGCCCCAGTGAAATGCGTCACTGTCTTCTAGGTCACGCCTGAACTGAGCAGTGAATTGCGCTTGGCTGGCGATGGTTGAGACTTCGGACTGAGTGGGCGCAGGCGGGGCAATGAGGATAGGTAGCAGGTAAATACCGAGGGCGAAACCTGCGGCAGCCATGCCGAGGTGAGACAGGGTAAGGGCAGCGAATGTTTTTACTCTCATTGGTTTTTTCAACTCCTTGAATCGCGTGGCTGATGGGTAAACAAATCGTGCCTAGCCTTTTGCTTAAACATCTTGAGGTGACTTGAGTATAGTCACAGGCGTCGATTGCGCTATCTAATGATAAGGGGTTGCTGTGGCGAGAAAAAACACCCTCTTGAAGTAAGAGGGTGTCGACGGGTAAACCTTGAAGCGCGGTTAGGTGCTGAGTGTGCAGTTTTTAGTGCACACAGTTAGGGAAGTTGATGTTCGCATCTGGTAGCGCTTCTTTCAGCGCCTCAATGTCCGTCTCTGGAATTGGATTGCAGTAAAGATTGATTCTTCGGATATCCGGAGAATTAGAGACAAAATTGTCGATAATATTACTTGGAATGCTTGTCAGATTATTTCTGGCTAGCTCAACATCTTGCAGGCCTTTTAGCTTTGACAGCTCATAAATGTCGTTGATATTGTTACCACTCATCCAAACATGACTCATTGACTCTAGCTCACTCAGCATTTGGGTATTCTGCAAGTTGTTATTGTCCAGATTCAGCTTTTGCAGATTGTGAGTTTCAAACACAGGTAAATCAGTAAGATTAGTGTAGCTAATTTCAAGATAATCGGTGATGGGTAACTTTGTGACGCTCTCGATTAACGTTGGCATGTTTGAAGCATTTCGAAATGCGCCAGCAAAATTAGCTTCAACTAACTTATCCATATGTGAAAGGCTAATATCTGTATCAATATTGTTCTCCCAAAGTGCCAATATTTCTAATTGATCGCTGTGTTGCAATGGCGTGATGTCAGTAACCCCCGTTTCTATAACCATCAACAGCTTTAAATTTGGATGCTGGGAAACAAAAGAAAGATCTTCAAATTCGAAGCTGCGATGGTTCATGAAATGTTCAAGGCTGTTCAACTCTGCAAGAGGACTGAAATCCGTCAAGGTTTGCTCTTCAAACCAGAGTGATTTCAAGTTTTTCAAGGTAGCCAGAGGGGCAAGGTCTTCTAGCTTCTCACCATCGTGGTCAGGATGTAATGTATCTGGCAGAGCAAAGGTATAACCCAGCGTTTTTTCTTGGAATAACTCGCGTGCCGCATCACGACGTGCAGAGTCTTCTGCGGACGCAAGGTGTGGACCTGAGTTGAAGCCGAGGAACTCTAGATTTGGCATGCGGTGGATGCCATTCAGCGTGCGTACATCATTACATTCAATTAGCTTGATTTCGTCAGCATATTTTGCGCCTGCATTAGCAGGGTGGAACTGTACGTTGTAGTCGATACACGCTTGTAGTTGTTGATCTTCTACGGTGAGGTCTGAAATCAAGAGACGTTCTTGATCTTGATACTGACAGCCAGTAAGTAGGCCTGCGGCCACTGCGCCAACGAGCGTTAGTTTTACGTTTTTCATAATGTGTCTCAAATTCTTGTTGTCATTTTTAAACAATGGGTTGCCCTGTCCTATGCCTACTGCACAGGAAGGTGAGTCTGTTTCCCTGTCTGTTTGAGGAGATCGCCAATGACGATATCGATCATCTCGGTGAGGCTTTGGTCACCTTCGACAGTCAGAGGGAGTTCCAACACGGGTTTATCTATTCGCTGCTGAAGCCAGCTTGCTGGGCGGCTGTCTTGGTGCGATGAATAAACAATGAGGTCGACCGCATCCGCACCCAGTTGAGCAAGCGAGTGTATATGGGCATTGGTCGGGGATAATCCCGGTTTCGGCTCCAAATCACCCACTTGCGCGATACCGAGCCAATCGAATAGATAGCGATAGGTGCCGTGATAGCCGACGACATTTAGCCCTTGAAGTGGTTCCGCGACCTCTTCCCATTGCGTGATCTGCCTGTGCCAGTGGCCTCGAAAACGAATGCCGTTTGCTTGGTATTGGCGGGCGTTATCCGGGTCTATGTCGACAAGTCGGGCTGTCAGTGCGGTAGAAATACGAGGCATGTCTTTGACTGCAAATTGAACATGCGGATTACCGTGAGCGTGAATATCTCCCATACTGCGATCCACGTGGTCGTGGGTATCGAGCATGGCGACATACTCAGAGGCATAAAACATGCCTGATTGCCCATCTTGTACCTTGGCATTGTTACTGCGCGCTTGTAGCATCGGTAACCAACCAATCTCTAATTCTGCCCCTGAACACACTGCCAGATCTGCACGGCGCATTTGAGAAATCAGCGATGGGCGAGCTTGCACATAATGCGGATCTTGGCGCGACGTTGTCGCCGCATAGATGTTTGCATGCGGTGCATGGGCGCGCACAAGTGCGCCCCATTCAGGTTCACAAACAAAGACATTCAACGCATGGCTCGGTAAGGCGTAACTGGCAGCAAAGATTGCCAGTAGCGCTAACGTTTTCGGCGCAAAGCGTGATTGTTGGTTGTGTGTCGCTGGCTTAAGCCATTTAGAAAGCATGGGCACCGTGAGCTCCAAAACTCATGACATACTGCAGCGTGAAAATGTTGTCCTCGCGGTCATGGCGTTGATTTTCTGCGCGCGTGTATTGGCCACGGATAGTGCCAAAGTGCGATGAGTTCCACGCCAGCATGAGATCGAACTCTCTTTCCGTTTCACGTTTGAAGTACGGGTAATGGCCATACATTTTTACATCAAAGTCTTCGGCTTCACTGTAGCGAGCGCCAACTGACCAACTTGGGCTTAAGCGATAAACGCCAGAAAGATAGAATGCATCTAGGGTGCCGGGGTAGTCATGCTCGAACTTGTAATCTCGGCTGGTCGCATCATTCAGTCGTAACCACTCTGCACTTACGGTGAGGTTTTGATACTTGTAGTTGCCGTTAGGCGCCCACTTCCAAACAAAGTCCATGCCGTAAAGGTGTTTACCTGTCACTGAAGCACTGTGGCTATGATCATGGTCATGTCCAAAGCGATGAGGATGATCGTGGTCATGGTCATGGTCATGATCACCAAAACTATCTACGCGACCATTGTCGTTGCGCAGATAGCTGAAGCCGAGCTGCCAGCTAGAAGCCGTGGAGATGTCGCCGCCAAAGGTTGCCGTTGCGCTGTAGATACCGACGGTAGAAGGATCGTCAATCGCCGACATCTGTTGGCCGCTCAATGCTTCAACACCCAAGCGAATATATAAATCAGTAGGAAGGACGACGCTTGCCGATACGCCGTCATCATAAAAGTGGCCGCCAAGATAGTTTCGGTAAGCAACGGGACGTTCTGCAAAAGCGTCTTCGTGCAGATGTTGATTGTTGAGGGAACCAAAGCTTGACAAGAATCGGCCACCTTTGATGTTGAGTCCATGTGGGAGAGACGTTGTCTCAATAAAAGCCTCTTCAATCAGTAGGTCAGCATGGTCACCATGACTTTCGAGTACGGTTGTCAGTGAGCCGCGGAACTTGTCATCAATATTGGCAGACATATTGATTTCCGTGTGCCCTAGGCCAAAGCCTTCTTCACGCTCAGACAGTTGACGCTCACCGCTCTGGTAATAACCGTCTAGTACAACGCCGATTTCAGGATTTGAAATTGGGCTTGAGAATGCCGCTGGGGCTGCCAAGGCGCTACAGACAAACAGACTGATCACAGACTTCTTCAAGGGATACTCCACTACTGTTATGGTATAACATCAATTAAATTGGCAGTGATGTTATACTATTACATTCATTTTACTTGGATTAATATGTAATAAATCTTTTCGTTTGTAGCATTGTTATTTGTGATGTTTATTAATTGTGGGTTTTTATACTGAAAATCTGTTTTTCGCAACAAGGATTATTACAGAGGAGAAGGGGCGGGTTAACAAGCGGCTTGGTGTTGGCGGTGATTTCGACACATTTTTCATTTCAGCAGTTGAGGCGCAGAAAGGTTATCTGCACTCCAACTGAATAAGGTTTGAGTGTACTAGGTGTCACTGCGCTCAATTAAAGGCAGTGTGAACCGCTGTGAGTACTCACTAGTGCTTTCCTGTCTTTCTACTTGGCTATTGTGCAGCAGTAAGATGGATTCAATGATTTTATTGCCAAGCCCTAAACTCCCTTTCGGCGCATGTTGATCAATCGGATTGGATTGCGTGACGAGTAATCGGCCATCTTGTTCTGGATGCGCTTCAACCACCACGGTTGCTTGCTTGCCTGCATGGCGAATCGCGTTTTCAAGTAAGTTCGAAAACAGTCGGTGAAGCAGCTGTTCATCACCATTGACATGATGGCTAGCATCGATATCTATCTGCAATGACAGCTGTTTTTTCTGAGCTGAGACAGCCAATGACTCTGCCACATCCAACACTAATAGCCGTAAGTTGAGGGGCTGGAATTCTGGCTCTGGACGCGGCAAGGTATTCTTAGCTAACGCCAATTGCTGTTGGAGTTGCTCCGATAGACGCTGCGCATTGCGAAAGGCTGTGTCGATGAGAGGATCTGAATTGTCGGGGTGCTGCAATCGCCATGTTTCTAAGTAACCCAGGACACTCGACAACGGGGTTTTAAGATCGTGGCTGAGCTGCATTAAGAGTTCTCGTCGCTCTGTCTCTTGTTGTTGTAGATGTAAAAATTGGTGCTGGATGTGCTGAGACATAAGATAAAGCTGCTTCGCGATAGGTTGTAGTTCAGGCACTTGACGCACGAAATCCGGCTTCAATCGAAAGTTGTCTTCCGATTGGCTGCGTAGATTTCGAGTCACGCTTTCTATCGGTTTAAGCAGTGTGTCTTTGATCAATAAGTAGGCTGCCAACGCGAGCCCAATCATGAGTAACAACGCCATCGCGAGGGTAAAATAAAAGGGCTGTTGGCTCTCTTGCTCGCTGAGTAACGCATGTTTTTCACTGCCAATGACCACGTAGAGATAGCCTACGGTTTCCCGGTTATCAAGTATGGGCGCGACAGAAAAAACGGTTTTTTCACTGGGGTTTCTGGGGTCATCGCCCATAATCGGAAACGGCTGGCTATCAAGAAAAGCCTGAATGGGGCGGATATCGATCTGATGCTGTTGGATCTTCTCTTTGGGGGCTGCATGGGTGGTGATATTGCCTTCACGATCAAGAAAGTAGATCTCAAAATCAGGGCCAAGCAACATTAATGTATGAAAGATAGACTTTAACGCGGTTGAACTGTAGTCCGCCCCTTCCATCAAAGGGTTGTCGTCGCGCATATGTAAAGCGAGTTCGCGGTGCAGTGTTTGGCGGGTTTTATCCGCGACCTTTTGCTGCTGTGTAAAGTACAAGTTGCCGAGTAAGATACTGGAAAAGAGCAGCCAGCCAATTGTCAGGGTCGCCAAGCGGAGTTTGAAATTCATTGGGTCACTCGTTTATAGGGCTGCGACTTCAAACTTGTAACCAACGCCCCATACCGTGTGTACATACTTGTACTCAGGCGAAGTCAGTTTGTTGCGAAGCCTATTGATGGTGCTACATACCGTGTGGTGATAACCACTGAAGTTGGTTTCCCACACTTGATTGAGGATCTCTTCTTTACTGAATACCCGCCCTGGTCGATTGGCTAGCAGCATGAGTAATGCAAATTCGTTCGCAGTTAACGTGACACTCTGTTGGTCGATTTCAACTTTATGCAGCTCGGGGTAGATGGTGAGCCCAGAAAATTGCAAGTCAGGACTGTTATCTGTTGGCGGGGGCGACGTGGAGGGTTCGGACTTGAGACGACGGAGTAGGGTTCTGACCCGAGCTTGAAACTCTAGGACGCTAAAGGGCTTTGTCATGTAATCGTCTGCACCGGATTCCAACCCGGCCACTTTATCCATTTCACCATCACGGGCCGTTAAGATAAGAATGGGTAGCGTCACACCTCGTTGACGCCATTGTTGGCAAAGGTCAGCGCCATCACCATCGGCAAGCCCACGGTCTAACACTACAAGATCAAAGGCGGTCTCAGCGAGCTGTTGATCAGCATCCTTAAGACACTGCGTTTTAGTGACCTTATGGCCTTGAAAAGTCAGTTGCATAGCAATGAGCTCACTGAGGTCTTTATCGTCTTCCACCAATAAAATATTGGCGGCTTGCACTGCGTTATTGAAGGTCATTGAGAGATCCCTACTGAAGACTGAGCACCGAATTCTGCGTTGTTGTTAGCCGTTAAGGAGACGGATTAAACCGCGACTAACAACAACTCAGCTACAGATGACCCAGATTCAGCCCGGAATCTTTCACATCACGTTACTTGGTTCGCGTAATGATGACTTTTGCCGCAGGATTGAGAAAACGATGACTGGCATTGAGCGCCGAGGTGGCTAGACCATCGTCGGCAGTGATAACACCGCTGTGAAGGGCGATCATGTCATCATCATTTCTTGCGGCATTGAAGCCTTCACCGCCACCCGCAGGGCCGGGGACAGTGGCAGCCGTTTCGCTATTGGCTTCCGTGCCTGCGTCCCACACGGGTAGCATCAAGGTCAGAGACTCATTTGCCCCTAGCGTATTCAGCTTCGCATGGTTGTAGCCGATAAAAGCGTCATTGGTGTTGACCAACATGCTGCTCAGTGAGACACGGGTATCCCCTTTCACTTTGAGCGTAAAGCTGACCGTTTCGCTGTTGCCGGGCGCGATGATGCCCGTACCGCCATAGCTTGCACTGACATGGGCATTACTGCCACTGAGTGCCAAGAGTTGGCTGTTGTCGCCCGCTTCTGCCATGTGTTCTATGGCTTGTGATGCCGCATTGCCAGCGGTAAACATTGTAAAGTCAGCATCGTGTACCAACACCGCCAGCGGCGATAATGGTTGATTTGCGGTGAGATTTTCTACTTTCACATCAAAGGTATAAATCGGCTTAGCCACGGTTTCATCGTCATCAGGACAGCCCGCGAGCAGCGCTGTGGCGGCGAGTATTGAGAGTGCTTTGAGTTTCATGCTCGTCTCCTTACTTCACGGTGACTGTTAGCATGGCAACAGGGTTTAACCAGCGGTGCGCACTGCTATCAAGATCACTTATCCCACCTGTGGCATTGGTGTCGCCAAGATTGCCCGGATGGATATGAATATCCGCGTTGGTGACCGTCGCTTCAACGCCAGTACCGCCATTACCAAAGGTAATAAAGGGTGGATTAGGCATGCTGGTTGCGAGTTCATCATTGGCTTCGGTACCTGCATCGTAGCCATTGAGGTAGACGGTGTAAGTCCCGGCTTCTGCAGGAATATGCCAGCTGTCTATACCAACAAAGCCATCATTGGTGGGCAGTAGCATGGAAGCAATGGTCAACCGATCCAAAGACCCAGTACTCATCGATGTGGTCGTGCTCGCGCCCGGGTTGAGAATCCCGTTCGCTGGATTTTCGACAACAACGGCGCCAAGGTTGCCGGCTTGTGTCGCCAGACCGCTGATGTCGCCACCTTCAGCCATCGCTTCAATTTCGGCGGATGCCGGTTCCCCAGTTTGGAAAAGGTGAGCGTTGCTATCATGCGCGGCCAAAATGAATGGGGTGAAGTGAATCCCTTTGGTTAAGTTGGTGATGGTGACGTCGATTTCTGCGGCCTGTGCGACAGAGGCAGAAAGAAGTGTGAGGGCTGCAATGGAGGTAACGTATTTCATCGTTCAAGTCCTTGTTGTGAATTGTCACCATCTAGGTTGGCAAACAGAGTTAGCAAGAACTTCTCACAATTCTCATAAATTTCTCACAACGCCAAAAAGCCCGTTTCCCATTCTGATAAGGGTAAGTATTTGCGTGGTGAATGAATGGTGTCGAAATGATAGTTTATTAGTAATTTTTAATACAAAATGATGTATTGATCACGATTTATGAATGTTGATAAATCGCGACAGGATCACGTAAAAATCCCCTTATTTATTGGCATTTTTGATCAAAATCTCAATGGTTGGTTTAGTGGTGTGACCTGTTTATCACTCTGAATAATTGCGGGGTGAACAATAATTTTGTCTTACAATATAGTAAGTGCAAAGGGAGGTGATCATGAAAGATCAGAAAGCCATTGCATTAGACGCGATTGAACTTGTTAAACCCGCCATTGAGCGATTGTTTGAAAGTACCAATCGTCAGGAACTACACATTGTGGTGATGAATCCACAACTCAAACCTTGGGAATCGACATTCGAAGACGCCATTTTGGTTGAGCAAAGTATCGGCTCGCCCGAAAAATGGACGATTGCCTTTGACCAACTAGCACGTAAAAAGGCGCACCAGGCGTGGCGTCACCAACAAGCTAACCTCATGCAGCAATCTGTGCATCCTGCTTCACTACGCGAAGGTGATGTACTGTTTTATGGCTCCTTTGTGTATGGCGACATCGTCGTTGCCTGCAGTGGCGTACAGCAATGGTTCGACATGCTGATCAGCAGTTGGATTGCGACTGCCATTGAGCAGCTTACCGTTCATGAATATCAAACCAATAAACTCGAAAACCCGACCCAGCAGTACCGCTAACCACTGGCGATATTAGGTATTTGTTGAAGATAACAATTGAAGATAAAGGACTGACTATGAGCAACTTACTGAAGAAAATCTTAGTGACAGCAGGCATTTTACTGTCGACAACGGCGATAGCGGCAGATTATCCGACAAAAAATATTCGCTTGGTGGTGCCCTTTGGCGCAGGCGGTGGTACCGATGCTGTTGGCCGTACACTGGCCAATTCTGCAAAAGATGAGTTGGGTAAGAATATCTCCATCATGAACCGCACGGGCGGTGCGGGTGCGGTAGGCATGAGCTTTGGCGCCCAGCAGCGTCCAGATGGCTATACCTTAACGGTAGTAACACGTGAGATTGCGTCGTTACCGCAGATGGGGTTGATGCAGCACAATGTCGATGATTTTCGCCTTATCCGGATGGTGAATTTAGATCCTGCTGTGGTGTTGGTATCTGCAGATAGCCCATTCAACACCATTAATGATTTGATTGAAGAGGCGAAGAAACAAGAAGGTGGACTACGTTTTGCTTCAACAGCGGCGCCAAACTTCTACCTGATGGCATTAGAGCAAGATCAGAACATTAAGATGAATGCCATTCCTTACAATGGTGCGTCTGAGGCAATCCCAGCGGTACTGGGCAAGCATACCGATGTCACCATGGTGACACCGGGTGAAGCGATTGCACAGCTTCGCTCAGGCCAGCTAAAAGCATTAGGCGTGATGTCTGAAGAGCGTATTAGCTTTATTCCTGATGTGCCGACCCTAAAAGAGCAAGGTGTTGATGTGGTGACCGGCACATGGCGTGGTATTGGTGCGCCAAAAGATACGCCTGACCACGTTATCGAAACACTCGGTGAAGCGTTTGATAAGGCAATGGCTTCACCTGAGTTCATTAGCTTTATGGAGCAAGGTGCGATGACGATTCACAACCTTAATGCGGAAGAATTTACCGCATTTGTTGAAGAAGATACGCAAGCGCTAGGTCAATTGATTCAATAAATTCTGAACGAGGCGAAGGTGGTTGAAGACCTTCGCCTTTTAGTTTCAGAGAGGTAACACTATGGATAGACGAAATCTCATCTTCTCTTCCTGTATGGCGGGACTCGGTATTCTCGCCCTCGTTTTAATTAGGCAGTTTGATGCGCCGATGTTTCAAGATGCCAGCGTCGACGCGAGCTTCTTTCCAACGGTCATTGCCATCGCCATCATAGGTTTGTCTGTAGCGATTGTGATTCAAGACAAACTGAAAGCAGCAAATCACTCTCAACCCATCTTCTCCAAACGCGCCCTGATGGGGATGGGTTTCCTGTTTGGCTACGCCATTGCCATTCATTTCGCTGGTTATTTATTAGCAACCCTAACGGCATTCACGATCTATTTACTGGCCTGCAAAATCAGAAAGCCAACTTACTATCTGACGGCATGGACATTTGTAGCGGCAATTTACTATCTGTTTGGGGAAGTGTTTGTGATTGCTTTGCCTCAAGGTATCTGGTTTTAGGAGGCGCTTATGTTTGAACATCTCATCCAAGGGTTGGCGACAACCTTCAGTTTATCCGTTTTGCCTGTATTGGTTTTCGGTGTCCTCGGTGGCATTATTTTAGGTGCGCTGCCAGGTTTAACCGCGACCATGGGGGTGGCGATTCTGTTGCCATTTACCTTTGGTATGGAGCCTACTGCCGCACTTGTGATGCTAATCGGCGTCTACATTGGCGGCATTTATGGTGGCTCAATAGCCGCGATTTTATTGAAAACACCCGGCACACCGGCTTCTGCGGCGACAGTGTTGGATGGCCATACATTGGCAGCCAAAGGGCAGGCAGCCCGTGCACTCAGTATTTCTGCGGTTGCGTCGTTCACTGGTGGCTTAATCAGTACAGTGATTTTAATTGCGGTCGCGCCGTTGCTAGCGGATTTCGCCTTACGCTTTAATGCGCCTGAGTATTTTGCCTTGGCCGTGTTCGGCCTGACGATCATCGCGAGTGTTTCTGGAAAAAATATCTTCAAGGGCTTGCTAGCCGGCGCGATCGGTTTGCTGATTTCTACTGTCGGTTTAGACCCGATCAGCAGCGTACCGCGATTCACCTTTGGAGTGATGGACTTGTATAGCGGTATCAATGTGATTCCAGTACTGATTGGTCTATTTGCACTTTCTGAAGCACTGAGCCAAATGGAAAAAGTGCTCTCAGAGAAGAAAGCGGCCCGTCCGACATTTGACCGCAGCTTGATGAGTAAAGATGATCTAAAAGAGATGATGCCAACGGCAGTGAAAAGCGGCCTAATGGGGACGGCGATCGGCTCTGTTCCCGGTGCTGGCGCGGATATCTCAGCCTTTGTTTGCTACAACGAAGCCAAGCGCTCTGCGAAAAACCCTGAGGAATTTGGTCAAGGTTCAGTGCGTGGATTGGCATCGGCAGAAGCGGGCAATAATGGTGTCACAGGGGGATCGTTAGTCCCCTTATTGACATTGGGCGTTCCCGGCGATGCGGTTGCTGCGGTATTACTGGGGGCGTTGATTGTACAAGGGTTAACGCCGGGGCCACTGCTGTTCGCGCAAAATCCCGATGTGGTTTACGGGGTATTTAGCTCCATGCTAGTGGCAAACTTTGTCATGCTAGTCATAGGCTTGGTGGGGATTCGTTTTTTCTGCCGTATCATCGAAGTACCGAAAGTGATGATGATCCCCGTGATTGTCTTTCTATCTATCATTGGTGCTTACGCGATAAACAACTCGATGTTTGATGTAGGTATCGCGATTGGCTTTGGTGTGTTCGGGTTTATCTTGAGTAAGTTAGATATCCCTTCTTCTCCGATATTATTGGCGATCATCCTAGGCCCGATGGCAGAAACCAACCTGAGAAAAGCCTTACTCATGTACAACAACAGTTGGTCTTTCTTGTACGAGCGACCCATTGCACTAGGCTTTATCTTGCTCGCCGTGTTCTCTGTTTACTCGACATTGAAAATGAAAAAGAAGCAGCAGGCCATTGAAACTTAGCTGTAATGATGAAGGTCTAGTCAATACAATAACGTCGAAAGTTGAAGAGAGTGCCGAGCTGAGAAGCTCGGCCTTTTTGTTGACTCATTGCTCGTCAGCGCAGCATTCATCTTGAAGAAACTGAATCACGGTTTCTAGTTGGGCATATTCGGCGACACAATAAAGGGTTCGACCTTCGCGACGTTGCGAAAGCAGGCCAGCGGATGCCAAGCTAGAGATATGGTGAGATAGGGTCGACCCGGGTATTGCCAGTTGCGCTTGAATATTGCCCACGGCTATTCCTTGAAAGCCCGCTTTTACCACGCTTTTGAAGATGGCGAGACGTGTTGGGTGTCCTAGCTCTTTCAATGCTTTAGCAACTTGCTCGATATTCATTCTGTTCACTCAGTTCTGCTTTTCTCGAAATATAAGCCTTGCGTCGATAAAAGAAAACCCCTTCGCGACGGCATCTAATCAATTCAATCGCTTATCTATTATTTCCATATATATGGAAATATTCTCTTGATCTGTTCGTATTTGATTCTATAATTCGAGAAATATCGAATTATAGAGATGCCAATCCCTAACGTGGGATGGCAGTGTGAATAGACGAGGTATCAAATGAAAATGAGTTGGACAGAGATGGCACATGAGGCACTAGGCATGTTTGCGTTTCTCGCTGTTGAGCTTATTGCGCTATTTTTGGTGATTAGCTATTTGGTTGGGCTACTTCAGCACTACCTGACACCGCAGAAAATGCAGGCCATTCTCAGCGCTCGACAGGGTCGAGGTTACGTCATTGCCGCGTTGTTGGGCTCAGTGACGCCATTTTGCTCCTGCTCAACCATTCCCTTCTTGAAAGGTTTATTGCGAGCAAGAGCCGGGTTTGGTCCCATGATGGTCTTTTTGTTTGCGAGCCCACTGCTCAATCCAGTGATTATTGGGCTGTTTGTGGTGACGTTTGGTTGGCAAGTGGCGCTGTTCTATTTTGGCATTGCGATGAGTGTTGCTGTCACTGCGGGCTTCACATTGGAAAAGCTCGGTTTTGAACGTTACGTCAAAGCGGAAGCGTATCAAAACAACAGCGTAGCGGGAGGTTGCACGATGTCGTCATCATGCAGCGAGGACAAGAACGCTAATCTTGGTCACTCCGCGAGTGAAGTGATGGCACGCTGTGGCAGTCAGTCTGCTACAGAGAGCGTATCTGTAGCACAGAGCGAACTGTTGCCTGATGTCTCGGGGTGTTGCGCCGTTGCCCCAGCGACACCGTCATTTTGGTTAACCATCTGGCAGTCAACGTGGAAAGATTTCAAGCAGGTGCTGCCGTACTTAATGCTGGGTGTGTTCATAGGCTCGATGATCTATGGATTCATTCCTGCCGATTTCATTGCCGCGCATGCGGATGCGAGCAAGTGGTATGCAGTGCCATTGGCGGCCGTGATTGGTATCCCGCTCTATTTGCGCGCAGAAGCGGTGATTCCGCTCAGTGCGGCCTTGGTGCAAAAAGGCATGGCGTTGGGGTCGGTGATGGCATTGATCATTGGCAGTGCAGGAGCAAGTTTAACCGAAGTGATCTTGTTGAAATCACTCTTTAAAACGCCGATGATCATTGCGTTTTTGGTGGTGATTTTGGGTATGGCTGTTGGGGCAGGCTATCTTTACCCTGTGCTGTTTTAAACAGGCAATAATGAGAAAAAAGGCAGCCTATAAAACATGATTAGGCTGCCTGACACCCTGGTAGTGGCGACCTGTGAAGGTGTCGAAATGGGTATACTCAAACCGCTTCTGAATAGCGCATCTTGAAGTGGCTCGAGTATATGTCGTAAATAATGACACTTAGAATCGGTAGCTTGCGCCAACCGCAAATTCGTGGGCGTCCTTTTTTAAGTCGTCGAACTGGGACTGTTTGTATTCGGCATAGACAGTCAGATCATCTATCACTTGGTAATCACTGCCCGCAGTCCAAGAAAATTCACTGCCTTGCTCGATATCGTCACTGCCATTCAACCAATCCGCACCTGTATAAGCGCGCCAATCATCAGTTAGTGCATAGCGTCCCGCAATGCCGACACCCAATGCGCTGCCTTGGCGAGTGGTGTTTTCTAACCCAACGTGGCCAATGTGTGTCCCGATGCGCCAACGTTTGTCTTTGGGCTCTTCATAAATGAGCGTGGTGCCTGTGGACGTTGCGATACCACCTAACGCATATTCTGTGGTTTGATAAACAGCCCGCAGCTGCATTCCTGTTATGGGTTTCAGTCGTGCCGCGATCCCATAGCCATAATCGACTTCTGTCTCTTTAAGCGATACGTCATGACCGCCGACGCGAATTCGGGGTCTACGTTCCAGATCGCGACTGAGGAAGTATTGCCCTTCCAAGCGTACGTCGCCGAGCTGGGTGCGCATATACAATGTGTTTTCAGGACGTTTATTGCTGAGCTCTTCGCGGTCATTGAACGCATTCCCGCCCAGTTTGTGGCTGAATTCGTAGCCCTCGAGTTGTTTGTAGAGGCTATTTTGTTGGCCATAATAAATGCGGCCATACTCGTTACTGATCCCTACCCATGCTTGGCGGGTGAAAAAGCGATCGCTACTCTCATCAGCATGCAGCTTTGAGCCGTGTTCATACTGCGCACGAAGCCGCCATTGACTGATGTTCGCGAAGTCGCCTAGTTTATAGCGAGCACGAATGCCGATACGGCTGCTGTTGTCTTGCCATTGCCATGCATCGGTATTCGCAGCGGGCTCACTGTGATAGCGAACGATGGTTTTCGCTTGGCCATACAGGTCGATGTCGGTGGTATCGGTGTCGATAAGCGCAATGTTTGCTAGCGCTGGCATGCCGAGCATACTTAGGCTAAGTAGTGATGTTTTAAAAAAGGGGGTGTTCATGGTCGCCTCCATTCCCTTGCGCTGCAATGGCGCAGCTTGTTCGTTGATGGCGATAACGTTACCTTACTGGCAATGACGCAAACCTGAGCGTAGCGGTAAGCTTGTGGTAAGGTTGGCGTTACTTCAGTGAACGAGCAGGTTTATACTCAAGCCACCTCAAGATGCAGGATTCAGAAGCAGACTAGCGCATTGAGTTCAAGGCAAAGGTGTGAAGGAATGGCTTTCCCCTTTCGAGCGCCTTTAACGCAGAAATCGGGGCGCTAGTCGCTTCCCGAAGGGCGAGTTTTCTAGGCTCGCCCCCTTTGTTACTGCTTTTTGATTTAGTCTACTAGACCTTCAAAGCAGTGCCTCGATGGCAAACCTAGAAACTCTCGCTGAACAAGCATCTTGAGGTGGCTTGAGTATAGAGTAGTTGAGTTATACATTTCATTATCTCTATGCTCAAAGGCGAAAGGAATACTTACATTGGAAAAAGAAAGAATAGCGATAGGTATTTCTAACGGAATGAATATATCCACAACCCCTGTAGGTTTAATCATTGAACGGAAGTGGTTTTCGAGTAATACACTTTTTCTTACGGTGTTTACCATTGCTTGGTATGGCTTTTTGCTTAACTGGTATACTAATATCCCTAACATCTGGCCAATCAACGCTGAAAATATGATGGCCGCCTTATTTCCGTTGATACATGTTTCAGTGGGGATAAGTTTGACCTACTACGTCATTGCAAGTTATTTCAATAAAACCACGGTGACGGTGAGCCCTAGCGTGGTTGAATCTCGCATTACACCTATTCCATTTGGATTTAAGAAATCGATTACTTCTAAGTCAATCGAGCAGGTTTATTGTAAGGAAGTCACCACAGAGGGAAGGAATCGCAAGCATGTCTCTTATGAGGTGCGTGTTGTATTGAAAGACCAACGTCATATTGGATTGGTTTCCGGTTTTGAGAGCAGTGAGCAAGCCCTTTTCTTACAGCAAGAAATTGAAGCGTATCTGGGTATTAAAGATGTTAGTGTCAAAGGGGAGTTGGCTTAAACCGAGTTCCAGCTCAATAACCCATTAATGAAAGGTAATATTCGGTGTTCTGGAAGCTGTTTTTATTTGTTTATACGTTTTACTTTCTAGGTGCAATTCCACTTAAGATATACCACTACTGGTCTGGTAAAGAGGTGAGCACTTTGGGGGTTAAATTAGAGGAAATCGTTAGCAATGCGCTTTATTTCGTTGGACTGTTAGCTGTGTATGGGCAAGTTAAAGCAGAGTTCTACTTCAACCAAACAGTATGGATGACTTGGTTAGTTCTCTTCTTCGCTTATGCCATGTTTAGTCCTTTTATTTCACCCAAAATGAAGCATGTAAAGCATACAGTAGGTAAGCGTGCGCTGTGGTTAGGATGTATCCTTGCTCATGTTGTTTCAGTGCCTTTGTATTATGCTGTTTTTTTACAGTTGCGGTTTTTGGGGGCGTGAATATTTTGACTGTAGTCACTGCACGGCCTTCGTTTAATACTGAGTAACCATAGCCAAATGATAATTAACTATAGCAAAATGATAACTACCCATAGACTCGAAATGACCCGTATTCAGGCGCAAGATTGGGCGTTGTTTGAAGCCTTAAACCGCCATCCTGATGTTATACTCAAGCCACCTCAAGATGCGAGGTTCAGAAGCAGACTAGCGCGTCGAGTTCAAGGCAAAGGTGTGAAGGAATGGCTTTCCCCTTTCAAACACATTTAACGCAGAAATCGGGGCGCTAGTCGCTTCCCGAAGGGCGAGTTTTCTAGGCTCGCCACCTTTGTTACTGCTTTTTGATTTAGCCCACTAGATCTTCAAAGCAGTGCCTCGATGGCAAACCTAGAAACTCTCGCTGAACACGTATCTTGAGGTGGCTTGAGTATATTCGATTGTGTTTTGATGAGCCATCGCCGGAACAAATTAAAGCGAGCTTTGAATCACGGCTTCCCGCCTGGGATAAGCGCTCTACGCACTGGTTATGCTTGACCCTACGAGAGCGTAATAGTGGTGAGAAAATCGGGGTAACAGGCTTTCGCCTTGTTGACGGAATTGCCGAAGTGGGGTATCTGCTTTTGCCTCAATACCATGGTTTGGGCTTTGGTACGGAGTCGTTAAAAGCGCTTATTCAGTGGGCGTATGCAGAGCAAGACATAAAGTCGTTTAAGGCGATCGTGACGCAAGGCAATGTTGGCTCTGAAAAAGTATTGACCAAGAGTGGTTTTATTCTCAATGAGGTTGTACCGAATGCCTATGAAATTGGTGGTGAACGGTACGCTGATCATATCTATACACTGGCACTATCGGTCAATTAAACGGTGTCGAGACACGCGGTCACTTACTACCGCGTGTCTTGATCTATAAAGGGATATTTACCCCTTTGCCTCAAGCGGTAACCAGCTATCGATATACCAGACACCGGTTTGTTTTTGACAGGCGAGGAACTTACCTTCTTCGACACTGGTGTCATTGGAAAATTTGTAAGCAAGCGGACGGCAAGTCAGAATACCGACATAACCCAGCTCCGGCAGGGCGAGCGGATTACCAACTGGTGAGACGATAGGGTTTGGCTGGGTACTGAGTAAATCACGCTTTGTCACGTTGGCGGTGACATAGTTTTGATGGACATAGCCTTGTACCGTGCCGCCTTGCTCGACCAGTACCCAAGGTTGGCTGATCACCTGTGCCATTACATTAAACACCTCACCTTTTTTAAGTTGGCGTAAACGTGTGTGCTTTGTGCTGGGGCCTGAACGTAAATTAACGCGAGTGTTAGCTCGATAGGGCATGTCCATGAATACAAAATTCTGGTTTGGTTCAACTTGCTCAACGGTGGGGCGTTTTACCTCGACGGCTTGCCAATCCGTTCCCCCCACAGTGAGCTCCCAGCGCGCGTTGGTTTGACGATCGCGTCCTTTTCGCGTGGTGGTATTCGCTGATTCAAGCAGTCTCACGGAAGCGCTCAACATGGATTCTCTACCGGATTGGGTAAAGTATTGATCAAGGTGATCGCTTAATGTCGATACACCCGTTGCGTGCTCCGCTTTGCGGGTTTGAGAAACTTTCGCAACGTCGGTCGTTTGTGAGGTGAGTTGACAACCTACCATCGGTAACGTGATGAGCAAGGCACACAGTTTTTTCATAGTGGTGATGATTCCCCTTGTCGACCGCCCGGCAAAGCCAGACGAATTCTTGTTCCGCCTAATGGCGAGTGTTCTATGCTGATATCGCCACCATAAAGGGTAACAATATCGGTGACGATCGCCATGCCAAGGCCACTGCCTTCGGTGGTTTCGTCGAGTCGCTTTCCTGCTTTAAAGATGGTGTCGCGCGCGCTTTCTGGGATCCCCGGCCCATCATCATCGATGTGGAGAACAACTTGATGGTCTCCTTCCTCCACGTTGACGTAGATGTGGCTATCCGCCCATTTACACGCGTTGTCTATCAGGTTCCCCAGTACTTCTTCCAAGTCATGCTGGTCGCCACCGAAATAAAAGTCGGGTGGGCAGCGAAAACCAAGTGATAATCCGCGCTGTTTATATAGCAATTCCATCGAAAAAAGAATATCACTGAGACTTTCTGATACATTTGTTTGCGAAGCAAGTTGGTTTATTGCTCCCGAGAGGCGGGCCCGTGATAAATGTGTCTGCGCATTCTGGTTAAGTTTGTCTAGTTGTTCAGTCATCACTTTTGCTGAGTCTGCATCAAGGTGATTGAGCTCATTTTGGATCACTGAGATGGGGTTTTTTAATGCATGGGCTAGATTCGCCGCTTGTAATCGAGAACGCTCTAAAATGGCGCTATTGTGCTCAAGCAATGTATTGAGTTCGTCTCCGACGGATTGAAGCTCTCGAGGTAAGGTTTGTTCGAAACGGCTTTGTTGACCGCGGCGGATCCGACCTATTTCATCACCCATGGCATGAATGGGCTTGAGGACTTGGCGCACCTGAAACCACAGTGAGGCGAGCATAAATATCCCCAACACACAGAGCATGCCGGCGACTAGTTTGGCGAACCCGGCAACATCGTTATCGATATCCGCGCTTGGCCCCGCGACAAGAAATTGCCAAGGTTGGTCGCTGCCCGCAAAACGAATGCTTTGTAGACCGACCCGCAGCTCTTGGAGTGGGCCATTGATCTCTTGCCAGTGATACTGACCGATAAAATCAGGACGCAGCAGGGGGAGAGGTTCATCACTGTAGAGCGATAGCGATTGCTCTATCACCTCGCCATTGGGCGAGATGATTTGCCAGTACCAGCCGGAAAGCGGTTGATTAAAATGAGGTGCAGAGGGACGCCATGCCAAGGTGACATTGCCATTGGGGGTGATCTCTGCGGCGGCAACCAGATCATAAAGTTGATTGCGAATGGATTGATCAAAACGCTTTTCGATGAAGTGTTCGAATATCAACAGTAATCCCGCGCCGGTGGCGAGAATCGCACTGAGATACCAAATCAACCCGGACTTTAAAACAATGCGGGTGAGCGACTCGGAGTGATTAGCCTTTTTCATTCAGCTGATATCCCATGCCGCGCCGAGTTTGAATGTGTTGCGTCCCTATTTTTTTACGGACGCGATTTACTAATACTTCAATGACGTTTGAGTTGTGTTCGAAGTCCATCTGGTAGAGATGCTCTGTCAGCGTGGCCTTGGAAACGACTTCGCCCGCATGGTTCATCATATAAGCGAGCAAGCGATATTCGAGTGAGCTCAAATCAAGGTGAGCCCCTTTGAGTGTGGCGCGCTGAGTCGCGGTATCAATTTCTAACTCGCCACAACGTAAGATAGAACTGGCATGGCCGCATGCGCGGCGCACCAAGGCTTCAACCCGGGCCAATAACTCTTCCATTTCGAAGGGTTTCACTAAGTAGTCATCAGCACCAGCACGTAAGCCTGTGACTTTTTCACGCCATGTGTCACGGGCAGTTAAAATAATCACGGGCATTTTATTGCCACCACGTCGCCAGTCAGTCAGCACGCTTAAACCATCTCGCCCCGGTAGTCCGAGATCGAGTATCGCGATGTCGTACTCTTCTGTATCGCCTTGAAACCAAGCGTCGTTGCCGTCGTGAACGGTATCCACTGCGAAGCCGTGTCCGATTAATGCCTGCGTAATCTGCTCTGCGGCTTGGATGTTGTCTTCTACTACCAGCGCTCTCATTACTCTTCTGCCTTGTTTCTATCTAATCCTTGAGGGAAACCGATACTAACAACGGTTAGTCATCATCATCGCCGCCGTCGTCATCACCACCATCATCGCCATCGTCATCATCGCCGCTATCATCGTCATCATCGTCATCATCGTCGTCATCGTCGTCATCATCATCGTCGTCGTTATCATGGCGATCACGGTGACGATCGTCGCCGCTGTCTTCATTAAAACGAATCCGAGGCGGTTTCTTTTCGAATAGCAATGCAAAGCTCTCCGCGTCATAAATGCGAGTGACGACATGGCCATCTTCGTCGAGGATTTTGAGTTCAAAGGTGGGTGTACAGTCATGGTTGCCAGAAGAGGCCTTCAACAGGGTTTCACCACTGTCTGCCGTTTCCTCTTTGACGGCTTTCATAAAGGTAAAGAAGACATTGGCCGATGGTTTGGTTTCGCAACGCGCAACGGCTACGGAGGGTAAACTTCCCCATAGCAGTATGATGCAAAAAATAGCGACGCCTATCTGACGAATGTGTTGACTCAATTTACCTTCCTACTAAAGCGCTCGTTTAGAGCGATTTTTTCACCGTTCACTTTACGTGCCGCAACCTTACAACAAGCTTACAGAAGAAAATAGGACAGCGGTTATAAAGTGGTTTATAAAGAAAATTATGAAAAATATTTATGTTCATAATCAGTTGCTTATCGCGATTTTTTGCAACCTTACATCAAGCTTACAGGGGTTATCAGATAAACGTCAGTCAGTGCTGCTTAACATGGCTCCACATTCAACGAACACCTGCATGGAGCAAAAAAATGATTACTTTTCATCAGCAACAACGTTTTAACCAAGCTAAGCAATCTTTCGTGACACGCCGCGTTCCTCAAGCAGCAATGTGTACCTTGCTGACTGGTGCACACAAGCCTCAATCCGGTGACTTAGTGTTAGCGCGAATCGATCGTCTCGGTCATCACAAGCGTTCTGAACGTGTTGATGGACGCCGTGCTCGCTTGTTTGAAGGTGATGAGGTGATTTTGGCTTATGGCAACCGATACGCACCGGATCAAATTGAATCGGAAGTACCGGAGGACCTCTCTCCTTGTCACATGGCCGCGGCGGGCGGCATTGCCTCGAAAGCCTTGAGCTGGCATGCCCGTATTCAATTTCCAACCGAGATAACACCCATTGGATTAATTGGCGATCAAAATGGCCAAGTCCTTAACTTACGTGACTTTGCGGTGGCGACCTCGTCATTGCCTGTCAACGTTCCGAACATTGTGGTGGTCGGCACCTCGATGAATGCCGGAAAAACCACAACCGCAGCGCACCTTATTCATGGTTTGCAAAAGGACGGATACAAAGTGGGAGCGATGAAAGTCACCGGGACAGGGGCTGGCGGCGACCTTTGGTATATGGAAGACGCGGGTGCGCATCTGGCTATCGACTTTACCGACGCAGGCTTTCCTACGTCATTTAAAATCGATTTGAAGGAACTGATGCCGATTGTACGCAGTTTGGGTAATGCTTTGATCGAGGCGGGCTGTAACGCCATTGTGATTGAAATTGCCGATGGCCTGTATCAGCGAGAAACCAAAGCCTTGTTGGAAAACCCTGAGTTTAAAGCCATGTTCCATAACGTGATATTCACTGCACGCGAAGCCATGGGCGCAACGTCGGGTGTAGAGTGGTTGAAATCACGTGGCTATCACGTTCCGGCGATCAGTGGACAGCTGTGTGCCTCGCCACTCGCCTTGCGTGAGACCGAGCATCAAGTTGCGATGCCTATCTTAGATCTCGACAACTTGATTGCCTCGGGGACAGCAGCGTCCGTACTGCACTTACCGCTGACACACAATACCCGCGCGATAGCCTAACAAGAGCGTGAATAATGAGTTCAACAATCACGCTTGTTGCCTTGCAAGCGGGTAAGCGCCGCCGATTAATTACCTATTTGGTGGCGCTGGGTTTGGTACTCACCGCATTGAATGTGGGTGGCGTGCTCTTGATTCAGCACCTTTGGCAAGGTCATGATGCATCCGAGAATTTGCCGCTATCGATTGCCCTGTTTGTGGTTTTAGTCGCAGTGATGGGCAGCCTTTATTATGCCGAAGCGGTATTGGCGGAAAAGTTGGGTTTAGATTACGTTAAAGCGGTACGTCAGCAGTTGTATGCCACCTTAATGTCAGCGCCACAGCAGCAGTCGCCTCAACGGGTGGGAGTGGCGATGACGCGTTTAATTACTGACGCCAATAACATTAAAAACTGGGCAAGTTTGGGTGCCCCCGTTTTTATCACCCATGGACTCTCTCTCGTTGGCTACTGCATCTTGATTCTGGTGCAATGGCCGCATGTAGGATGGCTGCTTTTGGCATTGATGGCCTTTGCATTGATGGCAACGGCTTTGCTAACGGCACCGATGATGCGCACGGCGTTAACGTTGCGCCGTGATCGGGGGCGGTTGAGCGGGCATATCGGTGAAATGATCATTGCCAATTTGTCGGTACAACAAGCGGGGCGAGTAAACCGAGAAGCGAAACGGCTCGGCCGTCACAGTGATCTACTGGCAGATAGCGCAGTGAATTATGCCAGATTGCGCAGTTTGCTCGCGGTGAATCCCATGCTGTTGCAACAGTTGGCGTTGTTGGTGTTGGCGGTGAGCGCACTAGGTGATGGTGATCATCAGGCGATGTTACTGTTGGTACTAGGACTGATGTTTGTATCGCTGACACGCATAATGCAGGCATGGGAGCACGGTGTGACCTACTATGCCGCCAAGCAAAGGCTAGAGTTTGCGATGCGTAAGGTGCAGCCGATACCAGCGGAAAAATCCACCAAACTGACTAACCAGCCCTTGAGTATTAAGCTTCGAGATCTCGCGTTAATCCCTGATTCACCATTACTTAAGTTGAGTGCAGCGGCGGGCGACAGAATCATACTGAGTGGATTGCAATGTAGTGGAAAGAGTTTACTCACGTTAATGCTGTGCCGGCAGGCATTACCTGCGTCAGGGCGTATTGTGTTGGGAGGTCGGCGCTTGGAGTGGCTTACCGCGGCGAGTTTACATCGTGCGGTACAGCTGGTTAATGATGATGCCCAGTTGATGCGTGGCAGTATTGAAAGCAATCTACTTTACGGCAATCGTCACATTGATACCGCGTGGTTTGAGCGTATTTGTCAGGTATTAGAACTTGAAGACCTCAATCAGACAGTGACAGAGTTAGGGAGTAACCTTTCTTCTGGGCTGACGCAACGTATCTTGATTGCGCGCGCATTGCTAAAAAAACCGGGTTTGCTAATGGTTGATCGCGCGGGTGTTGACCGAGACAACCCACTACAGCAAGCCATGCTAACCTTGCAGAAAGAGGGTGGATTCACCTACTTACTGACAACACGACGCAAGCTCAACAGCAAACTAAAAGCGCAATGGGACACAGTGTGGGAAATTTAACCAAGATCCCGAATTCACTTATTACACACGTCACCCTTAGCAAAAATCCTCGCTGGGTTTGATGTCAGTTTTGCTGCTAGCTATGGTGAAAACGTCATCACCACAGGGCGGACGTGTATGAAAGCAGAGGCGGCAAACGCAGAGGGGATACGCTGGCAAACGCTAGTGGCGGTATTGTGTGCGGGTTGGGTCGTTATTTGGATCTATCGGACTGCGCTCACCCCTATTTATCCGCAAATCCAAGCCTCGTTTAATGGGATTAGTGACGCCGAGGTAGGCGCTATCGCCAGTTTCTATTTTCTAAGCTACTGTGTGTTACAAGTCCCGTGCGGCATGCTTGCCGATAAGTTCGGCCAAAAAGCGATGTTACTGCTAGGCTTTGGGCTTTTCTTTCTTGCCACGTTGGGGGTTGCCCTTACCTCTAGCCTGACAGGGCTCTATATCGCCTCACTGCTCGCCGGGGCGGGCTGTGCGTCCTTCTTTAGCTCTGCGTACTCATTGTCATCACTTTACGTGCCGCTGGCTCGTCGTGCTCTTGCCAATGCAATGATCAACAGTGGCTCGGCTCTAGGGATGGGGCTAGGACTCGTCGCTGCCAGTGTGCTAGTCACCACCTTCGCTCTCCCTTGGCAATGGTTACTGTTTGGGATTGCCGCATTATCTGTGGTGATGATGGGGGTTTTTGCCCGAACTATTCCTAGCCTATCGACCAAGGCTAGCCCTGCGCCAACACAAGCAATCGAATCGCCAACTGAGCCATTGTTTAGCTACGCGCTCGCGAGTGCTTATTTTCTCTATTTTTGTACTTGTTATGGTTACTACTTGATCGTGACTTGGTTGCCCAGTTACTTACAGAACGAGCGAGGATTTGAAGGGGCTGCCATCGGGATGACTGCCGCCATCGTCGCGTTTGCAGGGATCCCGGGGGCGCTTTTCTTCAGCCAGTTTGCGGATAAGTATCGAGACAAGAAAGTTGCTCTTATCCTCGTGTTACAAATCGCCGCGGCCGCTATGCTAACTCTGATGGTGTATGCAGAGAGTACGTCAGTCCTTTTCTTGAGCTTAGGTTTGTATGGGTTGCTGGGGAAGTTAGCCATAGACCCGTTATTGATTGCGTATGTGTCGCAGCTCGCCCCAAAAGCGAGGATGGCAAGGGCGCTGAGTTTGTTGAATTTCTTCGGGATGAGCTCAGCGATTGTCGCGCCAGCCTTAACGGGATGGTTGTCGGATGTGACTGGCACGCGACAAACGAGTTTTTATCTTTCAGCAGTGTTAATTCTGATTGGCAGTGTCGCCTTTGGCGTGGTCAGTTACACGAAAAGACCGTCAACCGAAGTAACGAACTGACTCTCATCGTGTCGTGCTTTTTCGTCAATAATGTTGCCTTGTTCAAACTCTGACCAACTGGACTTGTCCTTTCTATACAATGAGTTAATCTTTAGTGTATATACGTTGTTGGAAGTCGGGCATGCTAAGTTATCACGTCGAGCGCAATGCAGCTTATCAAGACAAAGCAGAAAAACGTCGCGGCCGAGCGGTTTATATGGCTGATGGCATTGTGACCTTACAAACCCGGCAGGGTGAGAATTTTGTCGTCAAAATGACCGAAATCGAGCCAGCGCCTGTCAGGGAAGACAGTGACTACTTTATCTCCCTGCGTGATAACGCGCCGTTTAATCAGGCGAATGTCACGCTTTGTCGACGAGATGCACCGCAACATCACTGCCTAGGCAAAGGCGAACGTGTTGAAGGCGGAGAGCACGACGGTTTGTGGAAAGTCTCAATCGTAACTGATGGCGTTCCTGTGCTGCTCGGTTATTTCCCTAGCCAACAACGCGCCATCGATGCCTTGTGGATGGAGCGTTGGCATATATAAGGTGCCTTAAAGCGGTTCGTTAAAAAACAAAGGCTGTTCTAAAGGACAACTCTTGATTGCAGAGCGAACTTCATAGTCATAGCCAAACTGTGAATGGTTATTGTCTGCGTCCACTCTTAAAGCCCAAACATACTCATTATTGACCGTGTCTCTGACCAGTGATAAAAGGTACGTTTTACCTTCAAACGGAAGAGACTTTACCCACGTATCGAAATGAACTCCGCGCTTATAGCCAAGAAGCTGTGAATGGCTGTATTGGAAGCCGTCTGTCCAAGGTTGCGATAAAAATAATGATCTAATTGCTGAATTAACCGGCTCTTTATCTCTTTGAAAACGATTAAGTAAACCAAGCGCTTCTTTGACATTATAACGAGAAATGTCTTCGGGAATTTCCAAAATCTCTCGACTTATTATGTAACCATTACTGCAGTTAAAAATCCAATCTCCACTTAACACATATTGAGTGCCACTCACTTTCCATTCTAAACCCAAATCCGCCTCAAAGAGTTTACTTGAAGCTATCCACAGTATAAAAATAACAACAAATGGTATGATTATAAATATTTTTGAATTCATGTATTTACCTGGAGATTGGTAAGGTGTGAAATTAGTCTTTATTTTTAAGATAGTTGATATGAAATCTCATGTTAGGTTAAACATCTAATCAATAGAATTCAAAGGGGTTTGAATTTTAATGAGAGTGAAATCTAAAATTAGTTGCAAATTCTACAGGGTGTCATTATCTATGTTGCGGTTAATCGTTAATTTTATAAATACAGTGCGGTGTAAATGATATGGCGGATGGCATTCCTGTGCTGCTGGGTTATTTCCCTAGCCAACAACGCGCCATCGATGCCCTGTGGATGGAGCGTTGGCATATATAAAGTGCCTTAAAGCGGTTCGTTAAAAAACAAAGGCTGCTCTAAAGGACAACTCTTGATCGCAGAGCGAATCTCATAGTCATAGCCAAACTGTGAATGGTTAGTGTCTGTGTCCACTCTTAAGGTCCAAACATACTCATCATTGACCGTTCTTCTAACCAGCGATAAAAGGTATGTTTTGCCTTCAAACGGATGAGACTTTACCCACGTATCGAAATGAACTCCGCGCTTATAGCCAAGAAGCTGTGAATGGCTGTATTGGAAGCCGTCTGTCCAAGGTTGCGATAAAAATAATGACCTAATTGCTGAATTAACCTGCTCTTTGTCGCTTTCAAAACGATTCAGTAAACCAAGCGCATCTTTGACATTATAACGAGAAATGTCTTCGGGAATTTCCAAAATCTTTCGATTTATTATGTGACCATTGCTACAGTTAAAGATCCAATCTCCACTTAACACATATTGCGTGCCACTCACCTTCCATTCTGAACCCAAATCTGCCTCAAAGAGTTTACTTGAAGCTATCCACAGTAAAGAAAGAATAAAAAATAAAATAATACTAATTCGGGTTAAATTCATATTTTTCATTATGGCTTAAATAATGATATAAACGCGATATTGTTTTTAAAATTTAACTTACTAAACATATCGAATAATTTAAAATGGAATAATAATCAATTGTTGTTTCAATGTACAGTGATGTTTTTATTATGGAGGTAAGTTCAAGCGTAGAGATAAAATTTGCAAGTGTTTTTGTGATTTTTAGAGAGAATTACCTTTTTCTAATCATTAAAAGGTAGAGAATAAACAATATTGCTTTGGACACTTTTATTAGATTGGTTGTTTAATTTATAGCATATTATTGATGCACTTTGGATGGAGTGTTTGGATGTCGCAATACTTTCTCTGGTTAAGGATAGCCAATGCGTCTACAACAGCGATAGAGTGTGAAGGAATGTAAAGAGCACTCCATAGATGAAGTCATTCGTGATAAAGACTCGACCTAGAGAGCAACTCTATATATTTTACAGGGCAGGAGCATACTTTGATGGATTTATAACCCAAAGAAAACTCTTGCCCTATAATCGTCGTTCCAACCCGCTTTTTTCAGCTTCACTTTTTGACTCGGTGCACCACAGTCGCATTGCTTGAGCATATTCATCACAAAACGTCTGAATAACGCAATGTTTTCAACCGCACCATCTAAAGTGATACGAGAGCTATCTTCTTTAAAAACAACATCTAAAACATAGTGTTGACTGTTCTCTATCCGCCAATGCTGGCGAATATAGTGGCCCAGTAGTTTGTGATTCGGCGATAAAGAACTTATGTAGTATGAGGTATCTACAGTGCCTTTACCGTTGATCACACGATGGCGTTCCACTGCTATAATGCTTCTTACCGTCGGCCACTTCTCCGACAGGTCGGCAGGCAATTTGGCCTTTAGCTGAAACACGTATCGCTCCTCGCTGCGTCCATGTTTTTTCTCTTTGATTTCAGTGACTATTTTCTCCTTGCCTGCATCAAAAACTGCTTGGAACTGCGCCACAACAGCCGCTCTAAGCTTAGGCTGATTATTCTTAACCTGGACAACAACATGGGCTTGCTTTTCTTTGATTTTCTCTAATGTTTCACGCTGACAATGCAGTGCATCAACCGTGACAACGCTACCCTTTACATTAATAACATCAAGCATTTGGCGGACAATGCTTATCTCACCATTTTTAGTCTCAGTCGGCTTTTGACTCAGAACGAGACCACGCTCGGTGTCGTACGCCGTGACCAACTGCAATGCTGTTTTTCTATCGTTACGATAGGAGCCTCGAAGTACTTTTCCGTCAAAGGCGATAATGGGGCTGCTGTCCTGACCAGTTCGTTGTTCGTTTATCCAAAGAGCTAAAGCCTCAAGCAAAGATTCGGCAACAACGGAACGCAAGATACGAGCTATCGTGTGTCTGCGAGGGATACCATGTTCGAATGGTCTGTATTTTCTTAGCCAGTCGAGCTTTTCTTCTCCATAAAATTCAATGTCTTGCCAGCCTTCGCATCCTGATGCAATGGCACTAATCACAAGGAACATCACGTCGATGATATCGTGCTTCTGGTTGATGTTCGACCGAGTATCTTCTACAACAGATAAGTGTTCAATAAGGTTCACAATTGCTATATTTCAGAGGGTTTGGCGCAATTAGATCACATTAGCTATCAAAGTGCGATCCCGCCCTGACCCTGATACTGCCATGTGACATACCACCAATCTTTGGATGTACCACCAAAGCCAGTCTCGTAACTTACTTCCAGAGTGGGTTCTGTACTTGATCCGGGCTTTAGAAATCCTTTCCATGTCTGTCTCTCTCGATCATGATTATATTTGTGGTACACAGATACAGTTGCAATAGTACGAGTATTGTCTTTACTATTCTGAACTCTGACACACGCATGATGATGCTTCATTGTTTGTAGCCTCACTTATATATTAATTTTTCAATAAAATTTTTTGACATTAACATTCGAGGTTTTATGTTAAGCTCTCACTTAATTAGAGAATTTTTCACTTCTTTATTTCACTTATCTAGGTTAGTGCAATATTAAAGGCGTGGACTATTCGTCCATTATTTTTGTTTGCGGGAGTGAAAATTTGCAAGCCTAGGTTGATTTCTATGAAAATGTAATCGGTTGATATGTCAATAGTGTCATTGGATGGTTGTCGAGCACTTTATCGACATAATGGAGGAGAGTTGAACACGCTTAAAGGACGAAAAGAAATTCTATCTACTTTTTCCCATCAATCATTGTTTAAACTTTCAGCTTTAAATCATCGCATCTTTGAGTGATTGATGCGGTGAAAATTTGCACGTAAAACTCCGCCTTTATGACTTCAAAATCGAATAGGGTGGTGGATGTGAAACAGTACGCAAATGTGATTTTAGGGACAATGGCAGTGTTACATTCTGCTGCATTTGCGACCACGACAGAGTTCTCTGAGGATAGTGGTTTTTCAGGTGCAGTGGGTGCAGGTATTGCAATTTTTGATGTGAAATCTAACTTTCTTGGCGGTAACCGCTTTGCTGATCTTGATAACAGCAATACGGACTCTTTGTTTTCGTCACCATCGCAAGCGCGTGCAACTTCTCCTGATATCCAAATTGATGTTCGCTATACCTTTGAAGGCAGCAAGACAGAAATCATGTTGGGTAATGCCTTAGCGGATTTGGTTCGCCTCGATTTTTCTCAGCAACTTGGTATTCGACATAAGCGCGACGATCTCGGGGTGTTTTCGGCGGGGTATCTCTTTTCATCCTTACCGGCTGAGGTGTGGCAAGACCCGTTTAAACACGGGGTTGAACGTACACGTGTAGAAAGGGATGCGCGAGGGGTGCGTTTTGGCTGGGACAGCATGTTCGGGCAGCCTGTTGGTGTCAGCTACAGTTACCGCAATGTGGAAGTGGAGCATGACCGCAGCGGCGAGACATTGGTCAATGAAGGTATCTTGACCGTTGAGCAAGCCGCGATGCTAAAGCGTGATGGTGATATTCACAAAATAGATCTTATTTCGACCATAGACCTTGGCGCTGGAAAAGTTCTCATTCCAGAAGCCTCTTATGCGCGACATGACCGTATTGGCGCAGCCAGTTCGATGGATGTGTATGTGGGGCAACTCTCTTATCTGAAATTTACCCCAAACTACACATTGGCCTTAAGTGCGATGTTGTCGGATATTCGTTACGACGCTGAAAATCCGGTGTTTGAGCGTAAGGCGAATACCCAAGGTGTCGGGCTAGCAGGCTCTTTATTGCTACGGAATGTGTTGAATCACTCGCAGTGGGACGTGTTAATTGGGTTAGCGTGGACGAAAGCTGAGTCCGATATTGCGTTTTATGATACGGAGATTTTGGCGGGTAACGTGTCATTGCTTTACCGTTTCTAAAGGCGCAGCGATTCACGCTTTTTGGTGTAGCTTGAGTTTGTCACCATCAGCATCCCTTACCAAGAATGCTGATGGTGAGCGTTTTAAGCGGGCCTTTTTAATGCCATTGGCTTGGCGTTCTTTTCGATGTACTCGTAGATCAAGCCTGCCACATCCTTTTCTGTTGCTGCTTCAATGCCTTTTAAGCCTGGGGAAGAGTTCACCTCCATCACCACCGGGCCGCGCGCGGATTGCAAGATATCAACGCCGCACAGTGTTAGCCCCATCGCTTTTGCAGCGTTAATCGCGGTTTGTCGCTCCTCTTTGCTCAGTTTTACCAAGGTAGCAGAGCCACCACGGTGTAAATTAGAACGAAACTCGCCATCTTGCGCTTGGCGCTTCATGGCAGCGATAACGCGGTTGCCAACCACAAAGCAGCGAATATCGGCACCATTGGCTTCTTTAATGAACTCTTGCACCAAGATGTTCGCTTTCAATCCCATAAAGGCTTCGATTACGCTTTCTGCGGCTTTGTTAGTCTCTGCTAATACCACGCCAATCCCTTGTGTACCTTCGAGTAGCTTAATCACCACAGGCGCGCCGCCGACATTTTGGATCACATCTTTGACGTCATCGGATTTACAGGCAAATCCCGTACGAGGTAAGCCGATGCCTTTGCGTGACAATAGCTGCAACGAACGCAGTTTGTCGCGCGAGCGGCTGATCGCGAGCGAGCCATTGACCACAAATGTGCCCATCATTTCGAATTGGCGAACCACTGCCGTTCCGTAAAAGGTGATAGAAGCACCAATGCGCGGAATGACCGCATCGTAATATGGCAGCACCTCACCCTTGTAATGAACAGTCGGAGAGCTGCTGGTGATATCCATGTAACATTGCGTGGTGTCGATGATATCGACTTGATGCCCTTTGGCTTCTCCAGCTTCTTTTAGTCTTTGGGTGGAGTAGCAGTTTTTTTCAACCGAAAGAATAGCAATGCGCATAATGGTCGATTCCAAATAAAAAGCCGGAGAATCCGGATACGAATAATAGACTGAAGAAGTGAAAGCACCTCATTCAGCGATGAGGTGCGAAAGATAATCTGAGTATCGCGGTGTGGAAAGCGAACAATTTTTCTGCTGACGATGAATTTTGCTTATCGTCGCGAGAGTCCAATGAGTGATGACTTGAACAGCAGGGTTAGTCTTCCTCGTAATACTCTTCCCCAGTGGTGGCTTCAAAATCACGATTTGGCCAGCCAAAAGCGGCACGCTTGACGTTTAGGGTGTAGTACGGCTTGCGTTCACGAGCAAGTTTGACGTATTTCAGCCACACTTTTTCTAGCTTACTTTTTGCTTTGCTAGGATCATGTAAGACAAACAAGAAATGGTACTCATCGTCGTTCTCTGGGGCGATACGGCCAGATTCCAGATCAGACATGGTGCCGCCGTAGGCGACTAACAACTCTTCTTCTTGACGAGTAAAGTTACCGGATTTTGCAAATCCGCGAGGAAAGGCTTTGTCATCATAAAAGCGTCGGTTGCCCATCCGAAATTGAATCTCTTCCATTGTTGAATCTCATGGCTTGTGGAATACACCAGAAAATAAATCCGGACTGACTAAAAGAACAACGAATTAATTTTCTCGTCACGATGATGGCTGGTTATCATTCTCCGGGGCTTTTTTATGCTCTCGATTTGTCAGCACATTCTGCGTTGTAAGCCGCTCATATCCAGTAAGCGTGTTGAAATCTCTTCAACAGATAACGACGTGGTATTGAGATAGGGGATAGCTTCTTTTCTAAAGAGCGCTTCTACCTTACCGAGTTCTTTCTCACATTGGTCTTGGCTGGCATATTCGCTATTCGCCATTCTTCCTTCTCGAATGGCATGTAAGCGCTCTGGAGTAATGGTTAGGCCGAAGGTTTTATAGCGGTAGGGTTCAATGGCTGACGGCAATTTTAGGCTGTCCATGTCCTCTTGAATGAAAGGATAATTCACGGCGCGAATGCCAAATTGCATGGCCAAATAGAGGCTTGTAGGGGTCTTTCCGCAGCGCGAAACGCCTAATAAAATGATGTCGGATTCTTCAAGATTATTAAGGGATATGCCGTCATCGTGCGCCAATGTGTATTCAATTGCCGCGATCCTGTCCATGTAACTTCGGGCATCTCGGTTAATACTATGTGAACGTTGTAGCTTAGGGGTTGGAGTGAGACCCAGATCACGGCTTAGCGGTTCCACAAGGGTCTTTAGCACGTCATAGAATTGGCCATTGGCTTGCTCAATAATTTCTCGCACTTCTGGCACTACAATGGAATAGAAGACTAACGGTTTCGTTCCTCTCTTTTCAAAAGCATTGTTTATCAATAGCTTAACTTCTTCTGCGCGCTCAATATTCTCCACAAAAGGGACGGTGGTCTGTTTAGTTTCGATGGAAAATTGACCTAAAACAGCGTGTCCCATTGTCTCAGAAGTGATTGCCGTACCATCGGAAACATAAAACACATCACGAAAACTAGTTTTGGCTTGCATAAAAAGTTGAACCCTTAAAATTTATTTGTAGTGTGGTTTTTACGGTGTACTTACCTTACAAGGGTTTAAACTGAGTAAATGTGACGCTGAAGCATTTTTTTTAATTTGCCAGCCAATCGTTTGCGTAACAGGAAACCCTAATAAAACTCTACAGACCCAATCACAAGGAGACAAACCCATGCAACAGAATGTTGTTTGGTACGACGCTTTATCAATGAATGACGTGGATAAAGTGGGTGGTAAAAACGCATCCCTCGGAGAGATGGTGGCAAACCTCGCTAATGCAGGCGTGAAAGTGCCCAATGGCTATGCAACCACATCGTTTGCGTTTAATCAGTTTCTTGAGTATGGAGGCTTGAATGACCGCATCTATGCGTTGCTCGACAAGCTGGATGTGGACGATGTACAGGCGTTGAAATCGACAGGAGAGACGATTCGCAATTGGGTGCTTGCGCATCCTTTTACGCCTGAGCTAGAGGCAGACATTCGCCGCTGCTATGCCGAGCTTGGGGAAGGCGATGATCGCTTGTCTGTCGCAGTGCGTTCCTCTGCGACGGCAGAAGATCTTCCCAATGCATCTTTTGCTGGTCAGCAAGAGACCTTCTTGAATGTACGCGGGATTGATGCGGTGATTGAAGCGGTGAAGCATGTGTTTGCCTCATTGTTCAATGATCGAGCGATTTCTTATCGCGTTCACCAAGGTTTTGATCATAAAGGCGTTGCACTCTCTGCGGGTATTCAACGTATGGTGCGTTCAGACAAGGCGGCGTCAGGGGTGATGTTTACCTTGGATACCGAATCTGGCTTTGACCAAGTGGTGTTTATCACTTCATCTTGGGGTCTTGGAGAAATGGTGGTACAGGGCAGTGTGAACCCTGATGAGTTTTATGTTCATAAGCCAAGTTTGCAATTTGGCCATCAAGCTGTAGTACGCCGTACCATTGGTTCTAAATTGATCAAAATGGTTTATGCCGAAGGCGAAGCGTTGGGCACGCAAGTTGACGTTGTGGATACCACAGAGGCAGAACGCGGTCAGTTCTCGCTTAACGATGAAGAGATCCAAGCGTTGGCGCAGCAAGCTTTGATCATTGAAAGGCATTACGGCCGGCCGATGGATATCGAGTGGGCAAAAGACGGTGTTACGGGAGAGTTACTTATCGTGCAGGCGAGGCCAGAGACGGTGCGCTCGCGTGATGATAAGAATGTGATGGAGCGTTTTCATCTAAACCAACAAGCTGAGGTACTCACAGAAGGCCGTGCGATTGGTCAGCGCATTGGTGCTGGGGTGGTGCGTGTCGTGAACTCCTTAGATGAGATGGATCAGGTCCAAGAGGGCGATGTGCTCGTAGCGGATATGACTGACCCAGATTGGGAGCCAGTGATGAAAAAAGCCGCGGCGATTGTCACAAACCGCGGCGGTCGTACCTGTCATGCAGCGATTATCGCTCGCGAGTTGGGTATTCCAGCCGTTGTTGGTTGTGGTCAGGCGACAGCGCAATTGACGAACGGCATGCAAGTGACTGTCTCTTGTGCCCAAGGTGAAACGGGGTATGTTTATCAAGGTGAGCTAGATTTTGAAATTCGCCGCTCTTCGGTGAACGACCTGCCTGATTTACCGTTAAAAGTCATGATGAACGTTGGTAATCCAGATCGCGCTTTTGATTTTGCGACGATCCCGAATGAAGGGGTTGGTCTGGCTCGTCTAGAGTTCATTATCAACAAAATGATCGGCATTCACCCTAAAGCCTTACTCAATTACGATGATCAAACCGCAGAGATTCAAGCGGACATTGACAAGCGTATTGCGGGTTATGCGGACCCGGTAGAGTTTTACATTGAAAAGCTGACGGAAGGAATTTCAACGCTTGCGGCGGCATTCTGGCCGAAGCGTGTGATTGTGCGGATGTCGGATTTTAAATCAAACGAGTACCGAAACCTATTGGGGGGTGAGCGCTATGAACCGACAGAAGAAAACCCAATGCTCGGGTATCGTGGCGCATCTCGTTATATCTCGGACCAGTTCCAAGACTGCTTTGCACTGGAATGTGAAGCGATCAAGCGAGTTCGAGGGCTGAAAGGGCTGAAAAATGTCGAGATCATGATCCCGTTCGTCCGTACTGTGAGCGAAGCGGCGTCGGTGATTGATTTATTGGCGCAGCACGATCTTCGTCGTGGTGATCAGGGTTTAAAGGTGATCATGATGTGCGAGCTGCCTTCCAATGCGGTGCTGGCGGACAAGTTCTTGAAGTACTTTGATGGCTTCTCGATTGGTTCGAACGACATGACCCAACTGACACTGGGATTAGATCGTGATTCTGGCGATATCGCCCATCTCTTTGATGAGCGAGATGAGGCGGTGAAAGCCATGTTAACCATGGCAATCCAAGCCGCACATAAAGCTGGCAAATACGTGGGTATTTGTGGTCAAGGTCCTTCTGATCACGATGATCTTGCTGACTGGCTCATGGCACAAGGGATCAGCTCTGTTTCCCTTAACCCAGATACAGTTCTAGAGACATGGCTGCATCTTGGGGAAAAAGCGTAGTTTCGAGGTTAGAGCGATATATCACGCCCTGCATTTGTAGGGTGTGATGTTTTATGCGTTAAATTACTGCCAAGATATTTGTGGATGAATACTGATGTTGAAGGGTGTAGCCTCAATCATCTGAATAGAACCATACAGGCAGAGGCGATGAAATCGCAGACTATCCCTATCACCCGTATTTTTGACGAGCAAAAAGCGAAAGACTTTTATCTTGGATTTCTCGGAATGACGCTGGATTGGGAGCATCGATTTGGGGATGATTTTCCATTGTATATGCAAGTGTCAAAAGGTGATTTTGTGCTGCATCTCAGTGAGCATTCAGGCGATTGCACGCCGGGCAGCAAGCTATTTGTTAACGTCAGCGATCTCGATGCGTTGTTTAAGGAAATTAGCGCGAAAGCCTACCCTTATTGCAAGCCTGAGATCGAGGAAGCCCCTTGGGGAGGACACTGCTTTACTGTTGTCGATCCGTTTTCAAACAAGATCTTGTTCAATGCCTCTCGCGAGCTTTGAACCCTGAACGTTAGCTCATGTGCTATGCCGTGGGAATGAGATATTGGCAATACTGCGATGAGCTCACCCGCTATACGTCTCAGCGATGTCGATAAACTTGTCTTCGATAGCGAGGAATGCATCGACAACTTCCGGGTCAAAATGGTTTGCTCTGCCTTTGACAATAATGGACTTGGCTGCATCATGGCTCATTGGGTCTTTATACACACGTCGGCTAATCAATGCATCATAGACATCGGCCAATGCCATTAGGCGCGCACTCAATGGAATATTTTCACCACTCAAACCTTCTGGATAACCACTACCATCCCATTTTTCATGGTGACCATACGCAATCTCTTTTGCTGCGTTTAGCAGCATATTGGGCTTCCCTAACCGCTTTTCAGCCTTGAGCAGTGTTTGCAGCCCTAGCATGGGGTGCTTCTTCATCTCTTCGAACTCTTCAAAGGTCAATTTTCCCGGTTTTAAAAGGATATTGTCGGTGATCCCCACTTTGCCAATATCATGCAGTGGGGCCGCTTTAAAGTAAGCGTCGATGACGTTATCGCATAACTTTTCATGGTACTTGGATTTCTGAGAGAGCTCCTCCGCCAATGCTCTTACGTAATATTGCGTTCTAAGTATGTGATCTCCCGTCTCTGGATCGCGTGTTTCAGCCAGTCCGGCTAAGGAATAGACAATGGCATCTTGCATCTGATTTAATTCTTCATATCGATTTTTAATCTCCTTTTCTAAATAATCATTCTGGTTGGATAAAATATCTCTAGAGCGCTTGTTTTGGAGGTGGGTTTTTACTCTTGATTTCAAAATTGAGACATTAATAGGCTTGTGTATATAATCTGAAGCACCTAATTTTAGCCCTATTTTCTCATCTTCTTTGGTGTCTTTTGCGGTAAGAAAAATGACAGGGATATCATGGGTTTTGGGATCTCGTCGTATCTCTTTTATGACATCATACCCAGTTAAACCCGGCATAATTATGTCGAGTAAAACAAGTTCTATCTGGTTGTTTTTTAATAGTTTAAGTGCTTCTTTGCCTGAGGTGGTGACTTTTATTTGATAAAAACTTGATAGAGCCTCAGACATCCATGTGATGTTTTCTGGGGAATCATCGACGATCAAGACCGTACAGTCACTGAGGTTAGATAATAGCATTGCCTAACTCCTTCAAAATTTGACTAAATAACTTCTTTTACTAATATTATTATTAATAAGTATAGAGTGATTTTTATTACGTGGGCGATTTTATCGTTAGGTGATTCAATGGGGTCGGTTAAATCCTTATTGATAATGCTGTTTGTTGTTATTTCATTTTGTTCCGCTGCAATGTTTAACGTGACGATGAATATTTCTGAGTTGCGAGATGAAAATAGCTTTTATAACCGACAGCTACAGACTTTCTATTTGCTTTCTCATGAATTACAGGAGAGCTCTGAGCTATTGAGTCGATTTGCGCGCGCGTATGTGTCGACAGGGGAAGCACGGTGGTTGCAGTTGTATGAACAGGTGTTGGCAGTTAGAAGTGGAGAGTTGGTGATCCCTGAAGGAGAGGAATATCAGTTCTGGAGTGGCGTTGTTAGTCATCCTGATGCATTTGTATTCACAAAGCCCGTAGGTAGGATGCAACCTCTGCTTACTCGCATTCGTCTATCCGGGATACAGCCCGTGGAGTTTGTCGAGTTGCAAGCCGCTTTGGCACTGTCAGATGATCTTGTTCTTATTGAAAAGCAGGCGTTTTTGGCGATGGCTGGAAAAGAAAAAGGGCCGCTCGGGCAGGTGATTGACACTGGAAAACCCAACCCGCCATTGGCAAAAGCCTTGCTGTTTAGCGAGCGTTACTTCGAAGAAAAAACCAAGATCATGACGGCAATCGGCAATGCACATAATGTGATTGTGCAGCGTATGAAGGCCGAAGTGCTGACTCGAGACAAAGCAGCAGAGCGTTATGAATCCCTTAACCTCGCTTTAATGAGCACCTTGGTCTTTGTGGTGGCACTGGCGTTTATGTTGCTTTGGGTGTTTTACATCTTCCCGTTGAGTAAGTTGCTGAAAAAAGTGGTGAGTCATGTGCAGCAGAAAGACTTTGCATTCACGTTAGATCAGCGAGTGCGTGGTGACCTAAAGCAATTTGTGGATAGCTTAAACGTGGTTTTTGAACATGTTGCCAGTCAATTAACTCAAAATACGCTGGTGAAAGATTTCAATATCATTTTGCGCCGTAGCCGAGATGTACAGAGCTTGAGCCGTGAAGTGACCCACTTTTTGGTGCGGAGCCTGCCTGTCGAGATGGTGGGTATGTATATCTATCAAGAGGGCAAACTAACCCGTCTTGCCGGTGTGGGGTATGACGATCAAATCGAGAGCCCCCATCAAGGTTACACGCTGACTCAACTCGAAATTCTGTTGTCTTGTAAGAAGTATCATATGGCAGATTTGAAAGGAAAATATTCCGTTGACCTTAACGGCGGGATATTGCAATTAGAAGAGTTGATCTTTTTTCCTTTGCACGTCAACAACGAGGCAGTGGCTTTGCTTGAACTGGGTGCTGCCAATACGCCCGCCAAAGGGAGCTTTGACTGGTTAGATAAAGTCCTCAATGATCTGGCATTGAGTATTCAAGTTAACCTCAATAATGAGCAACAACGCGAAGCCGAAATGCGCGTCCGTCAGCAATCGCAGCTCAATCAAAGTATTCTCAATGCGTCACCAAACCCGATGTATTTCCTGTCTAACACGCGCCAATATCAACGCATCAATGCCAAGTTCATTGACTTGATCGGCCACCCAGCGGAGGCCATTATCGGCGCCCGACCGGGGGATCTGTTTGCCCCGGATGTGGCCGAAGCGATGAGCAAGGTGCATGGTGAGTTGCTTGGTACGGAAGCACAGAAAGAGTATGAAATCCGCTTGGAAACCGAAGGTGATCACGCCTATGAAATGGTGGTGTTCGAAGCGGCGTTTCAAGACGATGAGAACAATGTCTCGGGCATTGTCGGCATGTTGCTCGATCTTACTGAACGCAAGCAGATGGAAATTGCACTGCGTGAAGCGATTGAAGTGGCCGATTCTGCGAGTCGGGCAAAAGGGGAGTTCCTCGCCAATATGAGTCACGAGATTCGCACGCCAATGAACGCGATTTTGGGGATGGCCCATCTTGCCCTAAATACTGAATTGGATGATACGCAGGCCCGTTATGTTTCACGGATCAATGAATCTGCCGCCACTTTACTTGGCATCATTAATGACATCCTCGACTTCTCGAAAATTGAAGCGGGAAAGTTATCGGTTGAAGAGACTAACTTCGCCTTAGATGACGTCCTGGATGGTATGACCTCGATGATTTCGATTAAAGCCGCCGAGAAGGAGGTTGAGTTTATTCTCGATATTGACCCACATATTCCTGTTAACTTGGTGGGCGATCCGCTGCGTTTGGGACAAGTGCTGGTTAATTTAAGCAGCAATGCAGTGAAGTTTACTGACGAAGGAGAGGTTGTGGTCGCCGTGACTATCGCGGCGCAAACGGAGAAGACTATCAGTCTGCGATTTAGGGTTATCGACAATGGCATTGGGATAGAGCAAGCCAAGATTGATGATCTGTTTGACTCGTTTACGCAAGCTGACGGTAGCACGACCCGAGAGTACGGCGGAACCGGTTTGGGTCTGACAATTAGCCAGCAGTTGGTTGCGTTGATGGGCGGGACCATCGAGGTTGAAAGCGTGGTGGGAGAGGGTTCAACGTTTTCATTTACTCTAGAATTTGGCCTACAAGCGGAAAAGATGCGCAGCAAAGCGTTTCAAAAAACGCATTTCGTCGGCAAGACGGCACTGGTGGTTGATGATAACAGTAACGCCTGCACTATTTTGGCTGGCTTACTGGAAGGGATGGGGATTCGCGCCGCAACGGTGTTGTCGGGTCGTGAAGCGTTAAATGTGTTACAGCATAACCAGTTCGACATGATCTTTGTTGATTGGAACATGCCGGATATGAATGGCTTTGAGCTGTTGAAAGCGATAGAGCCAGCACAGAAAGCGCAACCGATGAAACGCTTCTTGGTCACAGGTTATGGCCGGGAAGTTGCGCTTCGAGAAGAGAACAATGATCTTGTGGATGCGTTGTTATTGAAACCGGTTACACCTTCAAACCTCGTCGATGCGGTTGTGAACTGCTACGGCATGGCGTTGGCGTGCCCGCCTGATGCGCCTGAAGAAACCTTAACAGGTATCAGCTATCAAGGCGCTGACGTATTGGTTGTAGAAGATAACGAGATAAACCAAGAAGTCATTGCTGGCATTTTAGAGAACCTTGGGATTCGAGTAGCGCTCGCAAGTGATGGACAAGAGGCGATTGATTATCTTCAGGATCACGATGTTGACCTCGTCTTTATGGATATGCAAATGCCTGTCATGGATGGGATCAAGGCGACTAAAATATTGAGAGAAAGTGTCCGCTGGCAGGCATTGCCCATTGTGGCGTTGACGGCGAATGCCATGAAAGGAGACATTGATACCTGCCATGAGGCGGGTATGGACGATCACCTTAGTAAACCCATCGTCATGCTACAGCTCTATCGAATTTTGAATCAGTTCTTAGCTGAGTTTAGCCATGTAAAAACACCGGAAGAGGCGTGGTCGGACAATGCCGTACTGAGTGAGCCAGAGCAGCAAGCGTTAGCCATTCTTAAAGTAGATAGCATCGACAGAGTAAGCCAGTTTTGCTCAGGGGATTACGCCCGTTATTTATCACTGTTAACCATCTTCTTGCAGCGGCATGAAGACGATTTCGAGTTGCTGTGTCGTCTTTCTCAACATCCGGACAATCACCAAAAAATGGAAAAAGCGCGGGATCTTGCGCATACGCTTAAAGGAACCGCAGCAAATTTAGGCGCAGTCGCGATTGAACAAGCCGCCGCGATGGCAGAGCAAAAGTTAGAGCAAGGTGAAGCGGTTGAAGAGGCGGATGTTCGAGAGATCAGTCTCACCATCATGGAGGCGTTGCAGCGTTTGCTCGACGCAAAACAGCAGCCTAGCGAGAGTAGGAAGAGTGATATGGCAGTGAATGATGAAGAAGTTCAAGTACAACTCGACGCATTTCTTGCCGCCGTTGACGGGAATGATGTGGCGGCTGTGCGATATTTTGATCAGTTGGAGCAGTTCGGTCGCTGGGATAGCGCGCAACAAGCAGCGATAAAAGATGCCCTCGCCGTGTTTGATTTTGAGTTGGCGAGGAAGCTGGTGGCACAAACTGAGTAGATCCGCGCGTTGTGACGACTCGCATTCGGCTATTATCTCAACAGACTGACTCAGCGAGAAAGCTCGCCGAACGAAACATATCTTGCGGTTAGATCACAAAATGGGCTAAGTCTCTCAAGGTGAAAACCAAACAAGCGTTTGTATTTGCAATTATTCGGATATGCCCGGCAGTTGATGAAGCTGTCGGGCTTTTTCGCTCGCAAAGGCCATAAATGTCTGCAGTGTTTGAGATTTCACCCTTGCTTCATCAAAGACCATGTAAAAACCGATCGCCTCGGGCCAGAGGGAGCGGCATACCGGGACTAAACTGCCGGACTCTACCGCTTGATGTGCGTCGTAGGCATTGGTGTAGAGTATGCCCAATCCAGCGACTGCGGCACGGACGCCCTGAGCGGGAGACTCCAGCAGAATGTTCGTGGTTGGGGTATAGTGTGTGAGCTTACCGCCATCATTCAAAGACCACGGAAAGCGCCGCCCTTGTGCGCCAACGCCCACGGTTTGCTGCTGCTTCAGCCATGCCAAGCTATCCTCTTGCAGCTGCTTGTCTTTCTTCTCTCTCTGCTCTAGGTATGAAGGGGCGGCATACAACCCATACTCAAAGCTGAAGATGCGCCGTTGATGTAAGCCTGAGTCAGGTAATGGCCCCTGCCGAAACGCCAGATCAATACGATGCTGATAAAAGTCTAAGTATTCATTACTACCTACCACTTCAATCACAAGGTCTGGGTGCCTTTGTTTAAACTCAATTAACCAATCACTCAGCGGATATTCTACAAACTGGTTTGGGGCGGTGACGCGAAACCTGCCAGAGATGGCGCCATGGCTGTTGACCCAATCTAAAACGGTGAGATAGTCGCGGTCGAGGTTGGTCATCAGTGCCAACAGCTCCTTCCCAGACTCGGTTAAACGCATGTTGCGTGTATTTCGCACTAACAGTTGGCGACCAATCGCTTTTTCAAGATGGGCAATTCGTCGACTGACGGTGCTGGCGGGTTGATCGAGCTCTTCTGCCGCTTTGCTAAAAGAGCCCAGCTTAGCCACGGTGACAAACCAAAAGCTCGCTTGAATATCCATATCTACCTCTGATTAATTTCACCATATTTGAGAAACTGATAGTCAATTTAACCCATTATTAAGTGAATTGGCTAGCGGTAGACTGTTTCTATTCGATGAGAAGAGCTAACAGAAGGAACAGCACAATGATTAAAACTGTCGCAGTGATTGGTGGAACAGGCATGCTAGGTAAACCCGTGAGTGAAGCATTTGCGCGTGCAGGATATCGGGTTGTTGTGGTGTCACGAAATGCGTCTAAGGCCGCCGCCGTATTTAACCCGCAACTTGATATCACAGTAAGAGAAGCGGATATGTTTCATCCCGCCCAGCTCGAACAGGCTTTGCATGATGCGGATGCGATTCACATCAACTTGAGTGGCAACTCTCCGGCAACCTATGAAAAGAATCACATTCAAGGTACTGAAGCCGTGCTGCGAGCGAAGCCAACGCACACCCAATTGATCACGATGATCTCCACCGCGACCGCCTATCCGCAGAATGACTTTCGCGTGGATACCAAAGCAAAACTTGCGGCCGAGCAGTTACTCAAGGAGTCAGGGACTCATTACATGACCTATCTCCCGAGTTGGTTTTACGAAACGCTAGAACTCCTTGTGGACACCAATACGGTGACCACCATGTGTGACGCAACACAGCCATTGCATTGGGTCAGTGCAGAGAGTTTTGCCAATGCGGTAGTAGACAGTTACCAGCAGCCAAGCTTGTTTAATCGCCGCCTTACCCTCTTTGGCCCAGAAAAAATGACCATCAATGAGGCTGCCGATAAATATGCCGAACATATGGGCTATCAGCGCTTCCACATGAGTAATGAAGAAGCCATCAGCTACGCAAAGGATACTCAGGACGACACGCTATTAGATGCGGTTGATCTACTACTTTATACCGAGAAAGTGGGTGAACACGCCGATCCGAAAACGCTTGATCACCCATTAGTGCTAGGTAGCCACTTTGAGAATTGGTTGGACACCCGAGTGACAGGTTCGTAACTGATTGGTTGTCACCTTGATATCAACAGGTTTGTATTTTGGCTTTTTATATTGATAAGAGCTTTCGTGGCGATCGTCACATTCGTTCAATTTATGTTCAGTTCGGATTGATATTATAAACCCATCAAAGAGAGATGAGGCCAAGGCAAAACGCCGAGAGCCATCATCTCAATAAGCGAGAAAAACTCGCACTCTCAAAAACGGTTTAGTCGGAGAATTGAATATGAAAAAAGTAATCGCTACTACAGTTATGGCTTTGGGTCTTTTCGCAGCTGGCGCACAAGCAAGCTATACACTTGAAGAGACGCAAATGTTCGCGGGCTCAGATAACTTCCACGCGCAGGTGCAAAACCACCGTGCATTGCAAGGTGAAAACCAGGTAGGCACTGACGCGATGAGCCTTTACAGCGCAGAAGAAGTAAGTGCTTTCGCGACCTCAGGTGATTTTCATCAGCGAGTACACGCACAACGCCTTCAAAATGGAGAGGTACCAGAAGGGGTATTTGCAGGGGCGCTAAGCCTTGAAGAAACCCGCCAATGCGGCACCGCCAGTGATGTGAACGTGTGTTTAGGTCGACTTGCGAGTTAAGCTATCCCAACAGAATTGATGTACCAAAGGCAGCAAAATGCCTTTGGCAACAAAGAGGTTACTTAGCGTAAAGAAGCACCCAGAATGCTTTGTTCGATTTGCTAAGCCATGGAAATAAGAATTTAAATTCGATAAACCATTGGAACCGATTTTGTTTACGCCACCCAATTTTGGGTGGCGTTTTTTTGTTTGGTGAAAATGCGCTGACTGGCTATGGGCTATGGGCTATGGGCTATGGGCTATGGGGGCTAGTTGTAGATTGTTTTTGGACATGAACGTTTTATAGGTTTTGCTAAATTAGTAAATTACAGATTACTTTTCGTATCGAAAACTCACACTTAACTGGCCAGCATTTCTTATCCACTTAGATAAGTAAGTAACATAAGAGACTGCGCTGAGAACACAGTCTCTTCGAGAATCACTGACAGGAGTTGATTGCAGTATCAACGGTATTTAAGATGTTATTGCACTTGATCTGATCAGGTTCGCGCCTGAAGTATTTCAACAGGTCTTGATTCGTAAAGTTTTCCCTATCAGAATCCGATAGGCGTTCGATCAACGATTCGCTTTGCTCTAAAAGCCCCTTTAATTGCTGGCTTTCATCGCAATCAACGAAAAATGAAATTCGACAAGATAGAGCATAGAGCCAAAGGTTAACATTGTACGCGTTGATGTAGGATGACCAACTGATCTGAGCGCTCAATGGTTTCCTGATTGTTCGAGCAAGCGAGTTGAATATTTTCCAGAGTTCACTGATGACATGTGCTTGGTCTGTTGTGTTAATATGTGCCACCAAAATGGCTAGCTCATCGGTGAATGCACCATCACCTTCAATTTTGAAATACAGGTTGTCACCACCATCAAGTATCGATAGCCACTGGGCTTTCAGTTCTCCCAGCCATGTCCTTGACACTTGTGCTATATCAATCACCTTCATTTCGATCATAGGTATCAGCAAAGATTCTAGAATCCACGGCGTGGAGTGATGAAGTTTACCCAGTCTGTCACGTAGAGGTTGAAGGGTGTCTTGTAGTTGTTTGTCAGTCAATGGGGTTTCAAACAACTGAAGGAGTTTGATGATCAATTGTGATTTGGCATCAGAATTATCGTTATTTGCCTCGTTGATAAGCCAACATAAGACAGCTTTCTGTTCACAGGTTGACTTGACAAGGCTGAGTTTAGATAGTGCATCGGTACTGAAATTACCGTAGTTGATTGCATTCTTTAAGGCATGAAGCCCTAACCAAGTTGCTACGCTCGCATCGCTTTTAAGAAGCGCTTCGATCTTTTCGGAATTTTTATCAAATTCTAATCCCAAATAAATAATATAGAGTGCTTGCTCAACCAGAGCACGTTTTCGGTGATGTTCTCCAACAGTGTTAGAACATGCAACACTCAACCAGTCGATGAGGTCTTGAGGAGCTCTTGACCATAGGATATTGAGGGCGTAATAGTCACTCCATGCAGTTTCAAAACCCGAGCCGCGGAGCACTCTACTTGGTTCTTCGTTAGACAGGAGAAGCTCGCGGAGGCTCTTCGCTCGGTAATGTTCTATATCGAGATAACTCTTTTTGATTTTTGCCGGTAGAGCATCGACTCTTAACGGGTTCAAATGTTCCAGAAGCTTCTGTTTCAGCTCACCAGATAAAGGGGAGTTATCTTCTATGGATAAACTACCTGCATGTGAGTAAGCCAGAACATAACCAAGTGCATCCCAAGCAGAGTGAAAATCTTGGAGTGGAAAACCTTCATTCCAGAATTTCGACGGAAGCTCTTCGAAGCGCTCTGGAGCAAGCTCTCCATCTTTCATGTACTTCTTAGAATGCATCATATCGAGCAGAGCAGAGCCAGAGAGCCCTGCTAACTCCTGGTCGTTCAGCCACCACGCAAAAACTTCACCTGACCGACAGGCGTCAATAAAGGAGGATTGATGGTTTAGTCCTACTCCACATGTTTTATTTTCAGGGCTATAAGTATTCGAGTCGAAAATGAGCTTTGCGGTAGGGGATTGCTTCCTACTCCCATGCAAAGTGCTCTGGATTATTCCATCAGCGAACTCGAATACGCTGGGCAATATATCAAGTGGGATTGGAGTTGCGAGCAATGGGAAGTTGTCATTGGCTCGCTGTATCGAGTTGGATAAGTGGTAGCCTGCGAGTGGTTTACCATCGGCTGATCGAATCAAGATCATTCGATCATGTATCTTGCTATCAGGCACAGCCAGCACCTTTAGCTGAACATTGCCGAAGTAACCATTGCCCCATCCATCACAACTCGCAAGCAATCGTTGGATGCGAGTTGGCTGTTTAGGCGACAGCTCGCTGTCCTTATTTACCTGCTTCTCGGTGGTGATTATGAGGTAGTCTCCCTTTTCAGTGCCGAGCCTATTTAGAAGATTTATTCCGACATCTTCCATGAACGGATCGAACCAAGCTATTTGAGCATCATGATGTCGCTCGAATATACGGCGTAGCCAATCGACCAAGTGCAAACGACTTGTACCACCACTACTAGAGAGTGTTAGAAAGAAACGTCCGGTCGATGCCTTCGGAAGTAAATTATTCACATTACTTTCAATCAGACAACTTTGACTAACCCATGGATCATTGAAGTGTCCACCAATGACCGAATGCGAATTCCGAACCGCCCGCGCAACACGTCCAGTAGCGTCAAGTTTTGCCTTCTCTCGGGCTGGCACTTGCTTCTCTAGCCAACCCATACGATCAGTTGAGCTAATCGGCTCAACCATCTGCATGTTCAGATTGACACCACGGGCGAAGTATTTCCCTGTCTTTAAAAGCAGGTATGATTCCTCGCCAGCTTTACCTAATGCATAGATCTCTAGAGTGAATGCTGTGGTCACTTGGTTCTTGAAGTCTTCGATGATGAATTTGTGCTCTAGCGGATAAGACATACTCTTATCAAGGCGAGAAACGTATGAAGCTTGCACGCTATCATTGCTATATGCATTCAATATAACCATTAGGTCGGCTGGTTCTTGTGTGAGCGACTCGAAGAGTTTAAGAGAGGAGTGTTTGCCTTTTAGTATGATCTCAAATTTGCGGCGTTCAGAATTGGTCAGGCCTGGGGCGCAGATAAATTCTAAATCACCCAAGCGCCAAGCATCTATCGTTGCGAAAGCCATCCCAGTGTCAGCATCCAGTGCATTGCAAACTGTCTCAGCAATCTGACGATCTTTTCCTTCGGGGACAGTGAAAATGCTGGTTTTTTCTTCTGGAAAAACAGCACAGCTGTCGACGCTCGCATAGCTGGTAGGGCTTAGGCGTTTGGTTTGCAAAGGAAAGTCATCTCGTGTTGGCAGATGCATTACTGGGCGCACGCAAGGGTTGGTGCCGAAGATGACTGAACCGATCTTGGCGTTCAGCTTATCGCTTAGTGTGAGAGCTGCATGTTGACTCGCCTCATGAAGAGAGAAGCCGTCGATGAAGCTTTGGAGGAATACCTTGAGCTTTTCGGCTGATGTATGCAATGTCAACGTATGAATTCTGACAGAACATTTTTCATACAATGGTGTTCTCTTGGTATTCTTGCCGTTCCATTCATTTGACTGGAAGGTTCCGGGCAATGTTCTGCCGTAAAGAAACCGAAGCTCGCTAGCATTTTCGCGTTCGATCTCTAAAACCCAAATTTGGGAAACACTAGAGTTGCTAGCATCTCCAAACAAATCATAAAGCCTAAAGTCTGAGGACAATGTATTGAAATCTTGTATCATCTTGCTACCTTTGGGTTTGCAGGCATTGTTATAAGTTAAATTGGTATGACCCCAAAGTTCACTTCGAGTTTACCGTACTTAAATTACTACTCTTTATAGTGCCACATACTCACTTCACCCTACCTATCTCTCACGACTTATCTTTTTAGCAGTAATAGCGAAGATAGGTCAAAAGGTTGATTGGATGCCACTAATGGCATATAGATATGCGCATATTAAGGGTATTAGATAAATTTGGTCAAACGAGCAGGATTAGAATTGTTATGAGCAACAACTCTAAATGAAAAAGGGGCATAAATCATCTAGCTACATTCGACAGCCCACCCAGTTCTATTCGTGCTAGAGAAGTTGCGTTGTTCTCTCATTGCTTCAACGCAGTGCGCCAAACCATCGATGGCTTAGAATATCTAACACGCGTCGTGCGCAAATGAAGAACTTCTTTTAACGAGTTTGTCGCTAGTGACTATTACATTCATGTATGCGTGACGATCGTCACATTCGTTCAATTTATGTTCAGCTCGGATTGGTATTCTAAACCCATCAAAGAGAGATGAGGCCAAGGCAAAACGCCGCGAGCCATTATCTCAATAAGCGAGAAAAACTCGCACTATCAAAAACGGTTTAGTCGGAGAATTGAATATGAAAAAAGTAATCGCTACTACAGTTATGGCTTTGGGTCTTTTCGCAGCTGGCGCACAAGCAAGCTATACACTTGAAGAGACGCAAATGTTCGCGGGCTCAGATAACTTCCACGCACAGGTGCAAAACCACCGTGCATTGCAAGGTGAAAACGTTACTAGTACTGACGCAGTGAGCCTTTACAGCGCAGAAGAAGTACGCACGTTCGCGACCTCAGGTGATTTTCATCAGCGAGTACACGCACAACGCCTTCAAAATGGTGAGGTGCCAGACGGGGTATTTGCAGGGGCGCTAAGCCTTGAAGAGACCCGTCAATGCGGCACCGCCAGTGATGTGAACGTGTGTTTAGGTCGACTTGCTAGTTAACAGTACGAACAGCATTCAACACAAAAAAGACGCGCGAGCGTCTTTTTTTGATCTTGGCGATTATGCTTTTGAGGGAATGTAGTTTGAGTTTGCAGAACTCTGCGATAACTGAAAATGAGAAGTGGGTATCCGTAAGGCTTTGGGGCAGAAACTTGTTATTTGTCGTGACTACTCCCTATAATTGCGCGCATCACTCATTTGAGATTGCAATAGACAATGATTACCCTTCACACCAATTTTGGTGACATCCAAATCGAACTCAACAAAGACAAAGCACCTGTATCTTCACGTAACTTCAGAAAATACTGTGAAGATGGTTTCTATAACGGCACTATTTTCCACCGCGTGATTAAAGGCTTCATGATCCAAGGTGGTGGCCTGACAGAATTGATGGACGAAAAGGAAACGCGTGCGCCTATCACCAATGAGGCAAATCGCGGCCTAAAGAATATCACCGGTACCATCGCAATGGCTCGAACGGATGCTCCACACTCTGCAACTGCGCAGTTTTTTATTAATCTTGATGACAATGACTTCCTCGATCACACAGCGAAAACCAACAACGGTTGGGGCTATGCTGTGTTTGGCAAAGTGACTTTAGGGATGGAGGTTGTCAATAAGATTGCTGAGGTACATACGTTATCACGGATGGGGCATGATGATGTGCCAGCAGAGACAGTTATGATTGAACGGGTGACCATCGACGCATCAGAAGACGTTGGATAATACTGTCGACAATGCTATCCCAGTTAAATCAAGATGGAAGGTGAGGCGATGCAGTAAGAACGGTAGCGGTGACATTAACAACGACACTCTCCCCATATGACCTCATATGCACTCATTGTGGTAATGAGTGACTATCGTCACATTTGTTCAATTTATGTTCAGTTCGGGCTGGTATTCTAAACCCATCAAAGAGAGATGAGGCCAAGGCAAAACGCCGCGAGCCATCATCTCAATAAGCGAGAAAAACTCGCACTCTCAAAAACGGTTTAGTCGGAGAATTGAATATGAAAAAAGTAATCGCTACTACAGTTATGGCTTTGGGTCTCTTCGCAGCAGGCGCACAAGCAAGCTATACACTTGAAGAGACGCAGATGTTCGCGGGTTCAGATAACTTCCATGCTCAGGTGCAAAACCACCGTGCATTGCAAGGTGAAAACGTCCACAGTGCTGACGCAGTGAGCCTTTACAGCGCAGAAGAAGTACGCACGTTCGCGACCTCAGGTGATTTTCATCAGCGAGTACACGCACAGCGCCTTCAAAATGGTGACGTGTCAGACGGGGTATTTGCAGGAGCGCTAAGCCTTGAAGAGACCCGCCAATGCGGCACCGCCAGTGATGTGAATGTGTGTGTCGGTCGACTTGCTAGTTAAGTTGCTCCAATAGAATTGATGTACCAAAGGCAGGAAGATGCCTTTGGCAACAAAGAGGTTACTTAGCGTAAAGAAGCACCTAGAATGCTTTGTTCGATTTGCTAAGCCATGGAAATAAGCATTTAAATTCGATAAACCATTGGAACCAATTTTGTTCACGCCACTCAGCTTTGGGTGGCGTTTTTTTGTTTGGTGAAAATGCGCTGACTATTTAGTGGTGACGTCTATCCGGTGCTGGCGTTTAGGATGTTGGTTGTGACTGAATGTAACGCTTGCCTTATCCCCGTTGATAGTCAGTGTTTACTTACCAAACGGTTAGAACTCAGAGACGAGTAACGGCAATAGGTGCTCAGTGAACAGCGTGACCCTGTCTTTGGGGCGCGGTACGAAGTACGATGTGATTGCGACCACTACCTCATCATTTGGCGATATCAACAGGGCGTTCCCGCCATCACCTAGAGCACAATAGCCGTTATTGATATCAGGCATTAGCCACCACAGATAGCCGTATCGACGCTCGCCCCAGCGGCTCTGCTCTGAAGTACTCTGGTGTATCCATGTGCTTGGCAGTAGGCGTTGGCCTTCCCAAATCCCGTTAGCAAGGTAAAGGTGCGCCAACCTAATGAGGTCAGATGTACTTAACACCAGCCCCCAGCCTGGCGTGTTGTCGCCGCGAGGATCGGCAACCCAGCCGCGATCACGGGCAGAGCGAGTAAAATCGAGGTGCTGCTGTCGACCATTCAAGGTAATGCTTTTCACGTGCGCAATGCCAAGCGGCGCAAACAACGCCTTATTTGCGTAGTCGGCCACACATTGTCCAGTCGCCTTGCTCAGCAGCCCAGATAAGACATGCAACGCGGGAGTCGTGTACTTAAACTGCCCAACTTCGCCTTTTCCCCCGAGAAGATCCAGCGACGCCATTGTCCAATCGTGGCTCGAGTAGATACGTGTATACGGCTCACTCTTAAACTTGTAAGGGGCGGTCATACTTAGTAGCTCCTTAATCCGAAGGTGAGGGAGTGTTTTTTCGCCGCGTTTTAATGCGTAGTCAGGGAAGAACTCCAAAACTCGCTGTTCAATGCTTTGTATCTCTCCTTGTTTAAGCGCAACCCCAATTAGCATCGAGAAGATACTTTTTGTGACTGAGGAGAGATGTATTGGGGTTTGGCTTGAAATGCCGGGGGCGAAATATTCAAGTGCTACCTTGCCTCGCCGGGTCGCAATCAGTCCAGCGACGTTGGGGTATTGACTGCTGATAAGATCTCTTATGGATTCATTGACATAGTTCATCGTGGAGCCTCATTCGCGACTAATGAGGCTGAAGGCTACGCAAATTATTTTAAAAATGGAAAGCTGAAAGCAGCCAGCGATGAGTTAGTTTTAATTCGAATGGAAGAGCGCACAATAATTTGAAAATGTAATCTGAATAGAGAGTCACTGAGTAGGGCTTAGCACGTCATACTTTGATTCACTCTTGAGCACTCTGCACTACTCTAAACCGGCCCATCGCCTTTTCGCGGCACCTGAGCTTTTATTGTATTTCGTAACTGATTTGCTTACTGACGTTCTTGAGTTGTACCCCAACCTTATTGAAGGCTTTTTGGATGGTAGAGGCGACATGCTGCTGGCCTTCTTTCGCTATAAAGCTTGCTCTATCTTCTTGTGTTTCAAATACACAGATAATTTTTAGGCTTTGTGGAAAGGATGAGAAGTTAACCGTGTGAGTGACCCAAAGAAAGCCGTCGTAACCTTTTAGCGTATCTTCACAAACGTCGGTCAATACATTCCTAATCAGGTTCTCGACCTTCTTATCGGATTTGCGCATGTAGAATAGTTCCTAATGGTAGTGGATGAGTAAGGGTGGCGACATACCGAGAGATTTAGGCATGAGAAGAAGTATGTCAAGCCAACTGGGGTTGCTACGCGATGATACTGTAGTCATTATTCAGCACATTCTTCACGCTGCCTCTTACTTTCTCTTTTGCGTAAACTTTTTTCCGTCAGTGATGCTCATTGTGATGAGGACCAGATTAACGGCACCAGCGATCACCTCAGCGGCTTGAAGCAAGTAGAATTGCGTATCTAAACGCCCTTCAATCGCCCATTGATTAAGAAAGATCGCCGCAGGAATCAGGACAAAAACACCATTTATGGCAATGAAGGGCATGCGTTTTTTCTTACGATTGATGACTCGCCCAGAGCGCTGTTTTGCCAATGAAAACCCTGTTGCTCCCGTTAGGGCAATCGCAGTAACTAAGATAAACAGCCCCGGAAAAACGATCAGGGCCTTCACTTTCCGCATCGCTTCAATTGAACCAAACAGTTCTACCAACAAGGTACTGCTAAAAAAGGTAGCGACACATAAGGTTGCTGTTATTGCCGCGGATCGATGGATTATCTGTTTCAAATTGCTTACCTAATCAGTATTATGACAACATGTTGTCAATATAGATCGTTTGACAATATGTTGTCAAACTCAGGAGGGTTGTATGGATTCAGATGGTGAAATGTTCACAAAGATCGTGCTGGGAATATTTAAAGTCAGTGGCCAACTCAACACAGAAGGCGACCGGATGAGTGAGGAGTTCGGCTTAAGCAGTGCACGCTGGAAAATTATGGGTGCAATCGAAAAGTCGGATGTGCGGCTTACGGTCCCCGAGATTGGCCGAGCCATGGGTCAAAGCCGGCAAGCCAGCCAAAGAATTGTTGATGTGATGGCAAAAGATGGCTTAGTCGCATTTATCGATAATCCCAGCCATAAGCGAGCAAAGCACATTACACTCACGTCCGAAGGCAAACGCATATATGACTTGCTTGATAGCATACAAGGGACATGGGCGACAGAAGCCGCAGCAGCGTTGACACGAGAAGAGTTGGATATCACCTTGCGTACCCTTCAGAAGATGGCTAAGTACTTTGATAAGTAGTGGCTCATAAACTGTGTGATTTTCATGAGTAACGCTAAGGCACTGTGTCCCTGCCCACTCGATCTTCAAAACAGTGTCTTGTTGACCAGCCTAGACATTCTGGCTGATCAAGCCTCTTGAGGTGGTTTGAATTTGGGTGTTTGAATGGCAAGCAGCACCAAAAACACCATTGCTGCAGCGGCCACGTAGAAGGGCAACTGTGGGTGGTATTGATAAATCAAGGATCCTAATGCTGGGCCAAGTGTCAGCCCAACTCCTTGGCTTAAACCATTTAAACCTGCCAGTTTACCTTGTTGGTGATCAGCAACTCGGCTTGTCATCAACGCCAAGTTGGCAGGCAAGAAAAGCCCGAATCCCATGCCCAGTAAACCCATCCCAAGTGCTAGCACCATTGGACTGGAACTCAAAGCACAGAGTAGAAGCGCCACTGCCGCGAACACGCTACCCATCATTCTGACGCGATGCTGGGCCGTTAAACTGGCGTGTTTGAGACAACTTAATCCGATTTGAGCGACGATCATGGCAAGCATGCTACTCATCATAATGCCGCCAGTCGTTTTGATGGTTTGATCGCCATTAAGCGCGAATGCATCTTGTAGTCGCCAACCGGTAATGGGTTGTAAAGCGCTATAGATGGTCAAGCAAATCACCGTTGAAACAAGGTAAATCATCGGCGCAGTGAGCGTGAAGGTCGATGCGGTCACCTTTGTCGTTGCGTTGTGTGTTTCGGGTAGCTTAAAGCAAACCCACAGTGAGGAGAGCGTCATTAATACACTCAGAGCAATAAAGCCTTCGACAAGCCCGTTTTGCCCGCTCATTATCGCTAACAGTCCACCCAATAGGGTGCCCGCACCGAACGTTGCCCCCATTACCCCCATGGCTTGCATTCGATTGTTCGGCGCTGTGATGTCACTGACTGTGGCTTGAGTTGCCGGTTTGAGTCCGGCGCTCAGGGCAGCTTGTAATACTCGAATACCCAACAGCATGTTGGCGAATAGACCGGGTAAGAGTGCAGCGTTTTTGATTAATAGGGCCAATAAAAAGGTGGTAACAGCGCTTGAAATCAAGCCAATGGCAAGGATCTGCTTTCGACCGAACCTATCGCAAGCCCAACCCCAAATAGGCCCAGTTATGATTAATAGTAGGGCGGATAAACTCATTATCAGGCCAACATGTAAATCAGCCATCATTTGGGCTCTGCCAAGGGCGGGCAAGCTGATAGCGAAATAGGCATGGCCTGCGCCGTTGGCAATCAATGCAAGAAGTAGTGGTCGAGTTTGTCGCATCTTTACCAATCCATTTTGACGGTGAGACCAAAGTAACGTTCGTGGCTATCTTCGACGACGACACCTTGTGGGGTGCTGACAGAGCGGCTATAGCGCAATTCATCAAAAGCATTGTCAATATTCAAGGCAAGTGAAGCATGGCTGAACTGATAGCCAAGTTCAGCATCAAGAGTGAAGTAGCTTGGATGCGATAAGGTATTTGCTGAATCGAAGTAGTATTTACTACTGCCTGAGCCAACCAGACGAGCGAACCAACCTTGCTGTGGACGATATTCAATCCCCACAGCGTACGTCAATGCCGGTGCCAAGGGGAGGTCATTGCCTGCTAAATCTTGGGAAACAAAGCCGGAGCCGTTAAAGGTATGAACAATGTACTGGTCTGCTTCGGCTGTCATAGCGCCGAGACGTGCGAAGCTGCTGATGGCATTGTACCATCGATAATCGGCCGAGAGCTCCGCGCCGTAACTGGTGGTCTTTGCGGCGTTTGAGATGGTCTGAACAAACCCCGGTTGTAGATCTGTAATCTGCTTATCTTGGGTCGTAATGTGGAAGATAGCGCCGGAAAATTGCAGTCTATCTTTGAGTAGCAAGGCTTTATAACCGAGTTCAATGTTGGTGCTTGTCTCTTCATCATAAGTAAAAGAAGCCAAGTTTTGTGCTGATGCGTAGTTAAAGCCCGCGGGTAAATACCCTTGTGCCGCTGAGAGATAAACTTGGCTTGTCGGCGAGAATTGATAGCGCAAGCTTGTCTTCGGTAGCCAAATCGTATGATCAAGATCTGCCTGGTACTGGTTGGCGGCGATGCTGTAAAAGCGCTGGTGGCCTTGTTTGTTGATTCGCTCAGCGCGTAAGCCTAATGTGAGTGCCCAATCAGGCTGAAGTTGCCACTCGACTTGCCCGAACGCTGCAATGCCAGATTGCGCTATTGCAGTGATACGTTGAGTGCGCGGCATCATTTGACTGCCGCCAATGGTAAAATCGATATCGCTATCTTGCTGGAAGAGATAGGCGCCAACGAGCCAGCGAAATGTCTCACTGGAAGGCGCGTTGGTCAGGCGCAGTTCTTGCGATAACATGTTGTCTTTCAACGTCATTACCGTTGGTGGCATCGGTGCCGGTGTGAGATCTAAATCAGTGGTAAAGTCGCGTCTAAACACGGTTCCGCCTGAGATCGATGTCAAGGTAAGCCCTTGCCAATCGTGGTCAATACGCAATGAGTGAATGTCGGTATCTCGGTGTTCGACACTGTTGCTATTGTAATTCGTGGTAAAGCGTGGTGTTGCTGCCAAACCGGTTAAGTAGCGCATTTGTGCTTTTCCCATCTCCAGACGGCTACTATGGCTGCGCCATTGCCATTGTGTATTCGAGCCTATAATCCCATCGAAACTGATATTGGCAGCGACGTTTTCTTGCTTCCCACTTTGTTTGTTGTCATCAAATAGGTTGTATTGCGGCCCCGACGTGTGCTCGGCTCGAATAGCGATCGACCCTGCGAGCACGTCATCCATTAGCGTATTACTGCCGCGCACTGCCAATACATGTGAGGGCTGATCGTCCTTTGCACCCTGAGTAATACCTGATGAAAGCTGGGCCGTTGCACGGGGTTGCCAGTCGGGGCTTTGGCTCGTTAACTTAATGACCCCGGCTTGAGAGTGGCGTCCGTAGAGATCCCCTTGGGGACCTTTGATCACTGTTATCGACTCGAAGTTGAACAAGGGAGGAAGCTGCGTACCACCAAGGGGAAGCGCGATATCATCAAGGTAATATCCGACGGGTTGTTGCAAGCTGGTGTTGTAGCCAGTGCTGCCTCGAATAGCAACTTGTGTTTGTACTGAAGAGTGCTCGACCCGCACATTGCTCACTTGTTGCTCAAGTGTTTCTGGGCTCGCTTTGCGGTCTTCGACGTTAACGGTGTCGATGCTGGCGGGAATCATCAAAGTAGGCTCTTGCCAATGGCGGGCCGTGACAATATACGTCTCGGAACTCGGCTGCTCAGCATGAGCTAGCGGAGTGAAGAACATGGCGCCGCTTATTAGGCTGAACGCGGAACGGATACGGGGCAAGGTCATTTAGCTACTCCTTGTCGGCAAAGTGACGATAGGGGTGCCATGTTAATGATGAGTTGCTCAGAAAAATATCAAATGGCGCACAGCGGAGTATCAAATGAGGAGTGGTGCGATTGATGGTCTCGGTGCGGTTGGGCTGGGTGCGTTTGTGAATCTGAGTTGTTGTGTTTTATCGGGCTCTTCTCTCAAGTTTGGCTTTTTGAATCTATAGATACTTATTAGGTATTCATGATGCCTTTTAGATCATGTGTTGGTGGTGCTAAGTGGCGTTTCATACCAACGTAAACTACCTTTTATATGTGTGTTTTTCCATATCTACTTGGATGCAGAGGTGGCGAGTAAGTCGGGGGAAACATTACTAATTTAGCGCATTCTTCTTTGGTAAGGATGTGTCGTTTTTGAATAAGGTGTATTTGGGTAAAAGACGGAGCTAGGTGAAAAATGCGGAATGCTAGAGTTAGACTACTCACGTTTGTCTTCACTGTATTTGTTTTATTGCCGCTAAATTTATTAGCAGATGAAAAACAGAAGACGGTAGCGGTGATTACGGTTGATTTTCAATCGAACACCATGCTGAGGTTTGGGGACTCTTTTTCACTGCGCGCCGAAGAATATGGCTGGAATGTTATCAAAGCGGAAATTTTTGGTGATTATAGTAAGGCCGATGCTTTCTTTGAAAACTTTGTTGAGCTAGAAGTCGACGCGATTTTTAACGACATGTTAGACCCGACATTAATCGAGTCTGCCCTGCTTAAAGCAAAAGAGGCGGGAATTCCCGTTATCAATGGCGATGCCGGTTTCCATCAAGATGTAGTGACCAATATTACATCGAATAATTATTTTCTATCAGCAAGAATCACCAAGTTTCTGTTTGACAAAATGCGCCGTGATAACAAAAACGAGTTACTTGCCGTGACATGGCTCGATCACCATGGCATTAGAAAGCGGACAGATATCATGGAAGCCATCTTGGCTGAGTACCCTGAAATCACATTGGTGAAAATGCATCACACCAGTATTCCGGGTCAGGTGCAGGATTCTAGAAACTTTGTGTCTGAGTATTTACGCAGCCATCCTGATTTTGATGGTGCAGTCTGGGCTGCGTGGGATGAACCTGCGGCGGGCGCGACACAAGCGATTTTGAATGCGCGAAAAGGAGACACGATTTACACCACGGGGATCGATGGCAACAAATGGACCTTTGATATGATCAGGCAGAAGCCGCCTTTTCTCGCCACTGAATCTCAGAACTTTGAGATGATGGGAAGACAAGTCGCAGACTGCATGAACGATATCTTTAACAAAGATCAGGATTCTGAAAAGCGCTACTGTGGAGAGGTGGTTCCCTACAATATGTATGTGCCCACCATTTTGGTTACTCAAGAGAATTTGCCTCAAGTGGGTCAGTTCCCGTGGAGTGAAACTGGTGAGTTTTCTCAACAATATGCGGACTCGTCAGTTTGGCCGTCACTGGATGGAAACTGGGGGGCAACAACCAATGATGACTTAACGCTGAATGACTACACATTGTCAGCACTCATTACGCCGCTGCTATTCGATAAGATGACCAAAGACAGTAAAACCGACTTATTGGTTGTCACAACAGATGAAAACGATGCGTCGCGAAGAAGAACAAGAATTATGGATGCGGTGCTTAAAACCTATGGCAACCTTGATCTGAAGGGACGAAACCATGTCAGCATTTCAGCGAGCTCGGCTGCGGATGCACAGGCGTCAGTCGTCGCTTTTCTAGAAAAGCACCCGGATTTTGAAGGCGGGATTTGGGCTTCGGTTGATGTGTTAAATCAAGGGGTAGTTGAAGCGATATCAACGCTAGACAGGCAGGACAATATATATACGTTGCTTGATATTAGTGATTTTTGAACGACATTATGCTGAAAAAGATGCGTGCAATAACGATGATAAAAGAAGCGAGTGTATATCATAGTATTAGTAGTAAGTTTGGTCTTACCTTACTTGTTGTGTTTATTATCGTGAGTTCAATACTTGGTGTCTTAAATTACTCGGAGTCTGAAAAGGAACTAGAGAAACAAGTTGAAGCTAAAATGGATGCGGCTTTGTCTCGATTATCTCTAGGCTTGGGAAAGCTACTTTATAATATCTACAGCGATCAGGTTTATCAGATTATCGTTTCTGAGATGAATGATGAAGAGCTGCACACCATTCTCATCAAAGATGCATCTGGATCATATGTTACCCATGGCAGAAGTCGCAATGATGATTGGCAGTTAAGAAATATCAACAAGGACCTCATCGATGGCGATGATGAACTCTATTATAAAGAGGTGGAAATATACTTTAATCCGATAGGCTCGAATAATGCAGATGACAACGAGTTAATGGGATATGCAAAAGTTTATACAACAAAGAAATTTCTGAGAGACAAACTTACCGATTTAGTCATCAGTACTATTGTCGAAAGTATATTGCTGTTTACCGTACTCTACTTCGCCATTTACATGATTCTTATGATGGTGGTGATTAATCCATTGCAGAAGTTGAAAATGTCGTCTGATGAGTTGGCTAAAGGCAATCTATCATTTGATATTGATATTGGACGTAAGGATGAGATAGGTAGCTTGGCAGATAGCTTTGTTATCATGCGAGACTCAATTCGAAAAAAAATCTCAGATTTAGATACGTTGAATACGACGGGAGAAGCACTTTCTGAAATTATCGCATCGAACAATCGTCAACAGTCCACACTCTCCATCGTCACGATTGTTAAGCGGGTGCTTCTTGAGTATTTAGATTTAGAAACTTGCGATGTGTTTATCCGGGACGAGAACGATAAGCAGGTTTACAGAGAGAACGGTGAGCTTGCACCCGCTGATCCCTTGCTTGTCGAGAGCATTGAAAGTCAGCAGGTGGCGGTGGATAAACGTCGTACAGAAGCGCGTTGTTGTATGCCAATGCTTCATGACGGAAATGTCATCGCTGTTTTCGATGTGAGGGGTAAGCCAGAAAGCTTTGACTATGATTCGATTGGTAACGAGTTTATCTCGACCCTGTTTAGAATGGGAAGCACCGCGGTTCTCAGGGTGATGATGTTAGATGATATCCAGCGATTAAACCAAGATCTTGAAAAACGGGTTAAAGAACGTACGGAAGAGTTGTCAATCGCGCAAATTCAGTCTGAGGAAGCCCGCAAGAAAGCTGAAATATCAAAAGATGAAGCGGAGCGGGCAAATCAGGCCAAAAGTCAGTTTCTGTCCAATATGTCTCATGAGTTGAGAACGCCGTTGAATGCGGTGTTGGGTTTTTCAGAAATGCTCAAAGCGCAGATGCAAGATAGTAAAAGCATGAGCTATCTAATGGCGATAAGCAGTGCGGGTAATACTTTGCTCGCGTTGATTAATTCTGTCCTCGATCTTGCCAAGATTGAATCCGGGAAAATGGAGTTGGAATACCGTCCTACATCACTTAGGCAGCTTGTCAACGAACTGCACAGCTTCTTTTACCAGCAGGCAAGTGAACGTGACATTCTTTTTGATGTGCAGATCAGTGATGATCTTGAAGATGGTGTTTTGTTAGATACGCTGAAGATGAAGCAGGTATTGATCAACCTGTGCAGTAATGCGGTGAAGTTTACCCGAGATGGTAGCGTGACGGTGGCTGTGAGAACCGCGAACTCTAGCTCTGATGCTCGGGTTGATATCTACATCGATATTACCGATACCGGAAAGGGGATCCCCAAATCGCAACAAGAAAGAATTTTCCAAGCCTTTGAGCAAATGGCAGGTCAAAAAAGTTCAGAATATGGTGGGACAGGTCTAGGATTAGCGATCACCCTTGAAATTGTTCACCTGATGGGGGGAACGATCAATGTGTTCAGCGAAGGTGAGAATAAGGGGGCGCGTTTCAGCATTGCAATACCGGATGTAGAAAAGTGTCATGCTGACGCCATTGAAACCATCACCGAGAGTCACACAGCAACATCTGAGCAAGTGTATTTCGAGTTCGCCAAAATACTGGTTGTCGATGACATCGCTTACAACCGAAACCTCATCTCAAGTTATTTATCCGACTGGGATTTTGACATTCTGGAAGCGGAGAATGGTCAAGACGCGCTTGAAAAAGTACATGAGTTCAATCCCGATTTGATCCTGACTGACCTGAAAATGCCCGTCATTGATGGTCATGAATTGTGCGCTAAGCTAAGAGATGAACTGGGTACAGATTGTATGCCGCTTGTCATGGTCACAGCGTCTGCATTAGTGGAAGAACAGAAGAAATTGCTCAAAGTGTGTAATGAGATTTTGACTAAACCGTTGGCAAAACAAACCCTTGTCCAGTCATTAACACAGTATTTAGAACATTCAATCGTTGAGATAAAACCTGATCACTTGTCACAAGGTGATGGCATTGACGTTCAGGCGTTAAATTTCCAATCCATTCCTGAAGAGATCCTTATCGAACTGATTGCACTTATTGAGATCGGCGATACCAAACAGGCGGTTGAGTTGTGCCACACTTTACCTGATGAGCTCTCGAATGAGTCACAATGGATCACAGACATGTTGGATGACTTCGAACTAGAAAAACTATTAGTGAAGTTGAAATTGAGTGATGACTTAGTGAGTTGAAACATGCTTGGCACGTTATCGTGCGCTTAAGGGAGTTGAAATGAACGAGATTATGATAGTTGACGATACACCGGCTAACCTCAAGCTGCTTGAGTCCATTCTGAGTGGCGAAGGCTATCACATCAGAGTCGCTATCAATGGAGACATGGCCTTAAAAAGCATTGCTAGCTCGCTACCAGACTTGATCTTGATGGATATTAACATGCCCGGCATTAGTGGCATTGAGACGTGCAAAAAGCTAAAGCAAGACCCCGAATTGTGTGATGTTCCGGTGATTTTCATCAGTGCAAGTTCGGATACGGAATCAATTGAGGAAGCGTTTGCTGCAGGGGGGTATGATTACATCACCAAGCCTTTTCGGGCAAGAGAAGTGCTTATTCGTGTAAAAAGCGTGCTATCCATACTACAAGCGCAAAATGAGAAATATCGCGCCCAGCTATTTTCGACGATGATTCAAATCACCATGGGTGTTGCACATGAAATGAATACGCCTATTGGTGTTTGTGTGACGGCAAATAGCTGCTTGCAATCACAAGCAAAGAAAATGCGTGAGAAACATGAAGCGAGCACGCTAACGCGTGATGATATTAGTGATTGGATTGATCAAGATGAAAATGTCTCTCAGTTGGTGACAAAGAACCTGCATAAGTTGGATCAACTTATTACTGCCTTCAAGACACTGCCGGTCCATGATGTGGCGGATGTCGAGGAGACGAATCTTGGTCAATTGGTACAAGAACTTGCAGAGGCGAAGACGCACTTCCTCGACCAGAAAAAGGTCGTGTTAAATTTACAATGTGAAGGTTTGGTTATTCCTGCAAAGAAGAAGCTCCTTGTCAAACTATTCGATAAGTTAATTGATAACTCTCTCGATCATGCGTTTGAAGATGACAATAAAGAAGAGCGTAAGATTGATATAACGTTAGAAAAAGTAGGTAGAGAGATCGCGATAGTCTATAGAGATAATGGCATTGGAATGGAGTTCAATGATCTAAAGAAACTCTTCGAACCCTTCTTTACGACCAAGAGAATTGAAAAACACATTGGGTTTAGTGCAACCATTATTTATATGACAGTGATATGGGGACTCGAAGGGAGTATTCAGGCTAAATCGAATAGCGGCCTCCAATATAATATACGCATCCCCATTCATAAGTAGTGACGTTTCGCGCGAGCCACCTCGAAATTCTCGTTGAACAAGCACCTTGAGGTGGTTTGAGTATGCCGATCGGTCGAGGCTGGCTGTTTTACCGATGTCGTTGGAAGGTTGGGCGAGACTTTTTTACCGTTACTGCGTATGTGAAATTGTAAAGTCCATTAAATGCCACATCACGTGATTTGCTGAGCAGTTTAAACGCTTTTGTCTTGACGGTTTTTTCGTGCTTGAAATTACGAGTGCCAATGGCTGAATCAAACTTTCCGCCTGTGAGTCCAGCGGGTGTGATGCCGTAAGTCGGCTTTTTATGAATCCATATGTTTCGCATGAATACATCAACGGGATAAAGGAACTCGTTGCTCTTTTTGATAAAGGCTTTCGCGACGCTGGGTGTGATGGCATAGGCAGTCATACACAAAGGAGTCTTAATATGCCGGATAAGACGTTGATGATGACCCAGTGACGCAACAGTGTAGTTGTGCTCGCGCTTTTTTGAGTAGTTTTCTAGTCGAATATAACCGCATTCTGCAATGTGCGCCTTAGCTGCTTCAATGGTGTGATTGAAAAGCTGTGCATCGATTTGAATGTCATCTTCAAAAACAACAATGGGTTCGTTGAGCTCCACGCAGCGTTGCCAAGCAAGATAGTGGCTCGCATAGCAACCAATTTCTCCCGGCGCTGCGGTTCGACCATTGAGATTGAAGAAACGTTGTTCATTGTATCTCCCCATTAACGCATGTGGGTTGTCAGCGCGCGCATCCACCGCAGAGAGCTTTTCGATGGCGAGTGAAGGGATTTGTTTGAGTTGCGAACGCGTCCATTTGTATCGCTCAATCTTGCTTTCTAGTGAGATAACTACCGCTTTCATTTTTGCATTCAGGGTTGGTTTGGCGTGTGGGAATTATACTTAACACTATGCTTTTATTGTGTTTTTACAATGAAAAACTTGTGTTGGCTTGGTGGGTTTTCTGAGGGCTTTGTTGCGGTGAGGTCAGCGTGTTGTAATGCTTATTTGGTATGACTGTACTTTTTATGTCCCATCATTTCAGCGCATTTCATTGTGTAATTATGATGTGGACACAGTAACAATTGTGAGGCTTGCTTTGACGCTGATGTAAAAAAGCCCGGCGCAATGGCCGGGCTGAAGGCGATAACCATGTCGAAAACGACAAGTTCGCTCGGTTTAGTTGTTATCGTCTAGTTCATTGAAGTACGCCACTTGCTCTTTCATCGTTAAGCCTTCGGTGTTTGAACCGAGCGTCCAGATAAAGAAGCCACCGTAACCATTTTGCTTTTGCCATTGGGTGCGCTTGATGTTGTTCTCTCGGGTTTCGACAAATCGGCCATTCGGTCCCCATTGGCTGTTAATGGTATTGCCTAAGACCACCTTTTCCTTGTCACCAACATACTTGGCATAGTTCGCCATTGCGACCTCATAGCGGAAGTTTTCACCTGCGTCATAGGCCATGACATTGAAGAAGTCGAAAGTATCACGGGTGTTTTCTAGCAGCGAAATTACTTCACCATGGTGTGCAGAGCGGTCAGGTTCAATGAATGAACAGTCGTCAAATACGGCTGGATTTGCACACTCGACGGGGTCCGCACCCACATGGTAGGTGGTAAGAGAGAGCAGTTTACTTTCACCAATGCGCTCACGGAGTAGTGTTACCAAGGCTTCGAGATTTCGGTTGTCCTCTTCTGTGATGCGTGTCGTGCGCTCGAAGTCAAAATCTACCCCATCAATTGTGGCGTATCCCGCTAGCTGGTAAGCGCTAAAGTCACAATTGCCCTGCCAATCGAACGCCTGACATTCGCCGACAAGTTCATCCGGTGACAGATTCTTTTTGTAGACCGGGTAGGGCGTATTCAAGAGATCGACGAGACCATCAACAATCGCTTCGCGTTGCGCTGGGGTACCCATGTGGTTCCACATACTGTCGTAGGTTGCGCCGCCCATCGCAATCATCATGGCTTTGCGAGGATGGGCGTGTTTGAGATGCGTCCATGCGAGATACTGTGGCGCCATCCACGAAGGATCATATTTCGGAGTGATCATATCGTCTGAGACGGCAATATTCCCTGATGCGTCCCATTTGCCGAAGGAGAGGAAATAGGCGTCACCTTGCGAGTCCAGAAGTTGTTCAATGTCACGTAGTCCCCAAGAGGTGAGGTACGTGATAGTACGATCGGGGTTATCGCGTAAGTCATGATCGTCTTGCGGTTCTTTCACTTCAATGCTTGCGGGCACGGAAGTTTGGCTATCGCCTTCGGAGTTGTGCGCAATCGCGGTAATGGTGTGCTCACCTAACTGCGCGCCATTCCATTGATACTCGTAAGGCGGTTGCGTGACTTCGGTGAGGCGCTCACCATTGGCAATAAATTCAACACCTGTGATGACACCATCAAAGGTGTTGGCTTCAGCGGCCATGCGAATAGCACGGCCCTGATAGTATGAAGAACCATCCGCGGGTGAGGTGAGACTAACGACAAGGTCAATGTCGGTCACCGCGATGCTAATGGCTTGGGTTTGGTTCTCGCCACCTAGATCATTGTGTGCAACCGCACTGAGTTCATACATGCCTTCTTGTTGTGGCGGTAGTGTGAAGTGGTATTGATTGCCGCTGGTCGGTGTATCCGCATTGGCGATGTGTTGGCCATTGAGCAAAACCTCTACCCGAGTCACTGTGCCTTCGCTATCCTCGGCGGCGACAATGACGGGGATCTGCTCGTTGAGGCGGAATCGCTCACCCTGTCCAGGTGCGACGAGATCTATCTCTGGCACTGGGGTGAGGTCACACTCGCCTTCTTCATGCCAAGCATCTTTCCAGGCGTCCGGATAGTTAGGATGACCCGTACCGGGGGTCCACACGGGATTGCCGCACCAACCCGCAACGGTGCAGCTAAAGAGATGGCCGATGTTTGATACACGGTCGCCAACTTGATAGTGCATACCATCTTCATACTGAGGGATGTCACCACATTGGCCTCCCGAGCTTTGCGTCACTCGAATATTCACGTTTGCAGTACTGGTGAGCGCTTGCTCGTCGGTCGCTGTGGCAATGAGCTCGACACTGCCAATGACATCGGGTTGCCAATCACATTCGAAATTTGTCACTTCACTGGCATCAAACTCACAGATGGTTTGATTGTTCGCCGAAACCGCGACGTGGGCTAAATCATCATCCGCATCCGTCGCGTTGATTTCAATTCTTACGCTATCAGTTTGCTTAAACTCATCACCTTCTGCTGGGGTGATGAAGTTGATCGCTGGTGGTTGAAAATCTGGGTTGTCATTGTAGATGTCGACGTTTGCCGAGGCGGCTTTGATCCGTTTGCCCTCTTCACTGAACAGGATGACTTCGACTTGACTTGCGCCTAGTGCACTCGGTGTCCATGGTTGGTGATAGTTTTCAGTGTCAACATCGATGATTTGATCGCCGAGCTTCTCATTTGCTGCCCAAAACTCAACGCGATAGGCATCCTCACCATGAGCATCTGCGACTATGGTTGTCTCTTCATTAACGGCAAGACGCGCGCCGGATTGCGGCGAGGTGAGTGTGATGTCACCTTGTGGTGGCAGGGTGCCTCCTTCACCGTTGAATGCGATGCTTTGACTAAAGGCGTCGAGATCATTAATCATCCCACTCATGCTAATCGACAGTGTGAAATGATCCGCAGTTTGCAATAGGGTGTTTGCCCAGTCTCCGTCTGGAAACAGGAAGGTGATGGTATGGAGAATACCGTCATTGGTGGTGCTGTGCTCGATGCGCCAATTTGGGTATGACAAGGTTGCTGATGACCAGTTGATGTCGCTGACGTGGTGGTCGAGCACAAAAGTGACCGTCGCATCACGCATATCAATTGCTTGATCATCGGCATTCTGGATAGCGATTTGATAAGTGCTCCAGTATTGCCCTTCGGTTTGAGGGTTCACATCGATATCAACGTTTAAGGCAAGGGCTGCCATGGGTGATATCAGTAAACCCGCGGCGAACAGGGCGCCAGTAATTTTATTGATTTTTCCTGTTGGGGTGAGTGAGCGCATATGTCCTCTCAATGTGAATGTTGTAGAGATGTGTTGTTGTTTTGGAGGCCGACAGCATGTTGTCGGCCTTGTCGTGAAGAGATAGGGCTATTTGATTTCGCAGTACATTTCCCAAGAACTATCGCTGCCCGGCTCCGAGTTAGTCCACCATTGCGCTTGATAGACAAACCCATTGTGGCGAAGAAGATCCGGTTTTAGCGCATGGCTTGGGTTGCCTTGCCAGTCGGTTTGAGGCCACTGGGTGTTAGCTCCGTCGTAGACGGGTAATGCACTGATATCAAAGTCGCATTCGCCACCCGGCTCACCTGGGCCTCCCGGGTTACTGTTGTTACCAAATTCATGTTCTGGCAGGTCAGCAAAGTGTTTTTTCAAGCCGACAGTGACGACATTGCCGTCGGCATCGGCACTCAGTAGACGTACACCTTCCGTACCAATGGTGGCAGGGATGTAGAACACCATGCTGAGGTCAACTTCGCCGCCCGGCGCAATGTCTGCGTAGGGGTTGAGAGTGACTTCAACGGTATGTTGGTATTCGATATTACTGTTTGGCTTGTCACCGTGGAAGTTGTCATGTCCTGCACTTTTCACCACGGTTGTCCCAGCACCATTCCAATCGCTGATGGTGTCAGAAGTTGACGAAGCGATTTGGAACTGCATCTTGGTCCCCGTTGGTAGGCTTTGCGATGAGTTGTTCACCACGCGCAGGGTGGGGTTAATTGGATAGTTGTTGTCTCCGATAGGGAAATCGCTGACGCTGACATCAACATCGATGTGACCGACAGGCAACGGGAGATCGTTATGATCGATATCCATGTCGTCAGCAGTACGTAACTCTTCATACATTAATGATGTGAGTGTGTCGCCCATGTAGTATTCGCCTGTCTCTGCATTAAAGGCGTAGTCTCCGGCTAGCTCCCAAATCATCACACCACCAAATCCACCATCTTTGATGAAATCCAACTTGTGCTGAATAGACTCTTCATCTTCGGTTGATAAGAAGACCTGTTTTTCCGCATTCCATAGCCAAGGTACACGGGCTTTGTCGTCGAAGTGGCGCTCATAGGTGCCCGTGATGAGGTGATCAGGGTTGTCTTTGTCGAGACCCCATGCTTCGCCATAGCTAGGCATGCTGCCAGCTAAACCAAGTGATGCCGCATGCTCAAGGTTTTTGGCATGCCACATCGGGACGACGCCAGAAGCGATTTCTTGGTTGTTATCATCAAGATCGTGCCACAGGTTATCGATACCACGCGCGCCATCACCACAAGGATCATTCATCCCTGTGCCTTCTGGACATTGAGTCTGATTCGGTAATGGTGCGGTGCCGTTCAGGCCATGTTCGCCACCGGAGACGTTTTGCCAACCTCGAGTGTAGTAAGGGACACCGACATTGATTTTTGATGGATCAACAGCGCCACGGAAGTAAGCTGCACCCCAAGCCGCATTGAGGTAACCAACACCGCCCCATTGCGCTTGATCGTAGATGCCAGCGGCCTTTAACTCTGGATCTTCTTTGTTATCAAACAAGGCTGCGTTGTGGGCAACGTAGTGGTTCCATGTGCCGTGGAAGTCGTAGGTCATGATGTTGATGAAATCGAGGTAGTCAGTAACTTGGAAGTTCTCCATGCCACGCAATAGATAACCCGATGATGGGGAAGCGATGGTGAAGAGATAGCGACGACCATCTTCTTTTTCTGCTTCAGTGAGCATGTCACGGGTAACACGCATCAACTCGACATAGTTCGGGAAGAGGGCATCACGACACTTGTCTGCGTGAGGCCAATCAACCGGGTTGCCGGCATTGGTCATCGATGTTGGGTATTCGTAGTCGTAGTCGATACCATCAAAGCCATATTTGCGCATTGCCTCAATGGCGTTGCCAGCAAGCGTGCGGATGCCTTCCATATTGACACTACAGTCAGCGTTGGTGGTACCAGTGAAGAAGCCGCCGGATTCAGCCCAGCCACCCAACGCAATGATGGTTTTTACATCTGGATACTGCTTCTTGTATTTGTTGAGTAGGTTAAAGTGACCCGTGTAGTCAAACTCGGGATCCATCTCGGCACCTTCAATTTCGGGCCACTCCATATCGGTAGCGCTTTCGCTGAGGAGTAGGTCTAAGGTATCGGTATCGACACCAGCAAATGCATAGTTGATATGGGTGATTTTTTCCCAAGGAATATCCGATACCAAGTACGTAGGAAAGTCGTTTGCGCCATCTCGCCACGAGGTGAAGTAACCGATAATGCGGCGAGGTTTGTCGTCGGCCATACATTCGCGACCATCTTCACGGTAAATTTGCTTGATATCACAGGAAAGCCCCGGTGGCGGCGGATCAATCGGTGGTGGCTCCACTCCCGTATCTTCGGTCACCTTGATGGTGATTTGTGATGTCGCGGTTAAGTGAGTGGCATCGGTCGCTTCTGCTTTGAGTGTTTTGCTGCCCGTGGTAGTCGGCTGGTATTCGCAACGAAAGTCTTGGGTTTGCTCTGCATCAAACTCACAGATGGTTTGGTTGTCGGCAAAGACCTTCACACTGCGTAAATCATCATCCGCATCCGCGGCATTGACGGATATCGCAATGCGTTGCGCGATATCAAATTCTTGATTGTGACTTGGCGTGGCGAATGAGACGGTCGGGGCGGTGGGGTGCTCTTCTTCCTCGATGATCAATAAACTGATCGCTTCGCTAGCGAGGGAGTCACCGGCTTCATTGAGCACTGATACGGTGACCGTATGCTGCCCCAAGGCGTCTGGCGTCCAAGCATGGCGATAGGTATGGAGGCCATCCAGTGCAGTTTGCGTGTTGATGACATTGTCATTGATGCTAAAGGTGATGGTTTCGCCAGTCTGTGCCTCAATATCTGCGACGATCGGCGTGATCTCGCCGAGCTCTCTTTGCTCGCCATTCGCAGGCGAGGTGATGATTACTTCGGTTTCAGGCGGTGGTACAGGCGTGCCTCCGTCACCATCAGTTGTAAAACGGATGCTGTTTTGGAACGCAGTGAGATCATCAATTTTGCCACTGAGGCCGAATCCCAAGGTAAATGATTGTCCGGCAGTCAGTTCGGTGCGCACCCAGTCGCCTTCATCGAAGGACAAAACAACGCGGTGTAAGGTTTCACCATTTTGTGGGGAATGCGTAATGTGCATTTGTGGGTAGCTTACCCCCCCAGTGCTACTCCACTGTAAGCTTGATACCTCGTGGTCTAAAGTGAACTCAATAATGGCGTCACGCAGTTCAACAGGTTCGGAAGTACTGTTAGCAAGCGCAATACTGTAGTTGTTCCACCAATCACTTGGGGAAGAAGGGGCGTTGATATCGATAACAAGCTGGTTTGCAACGGCAATGGCAACAGGCGACAGACTTAATCCTAAAATCATGGCCGCACTACCAATACGATGAATAGTGTTCATACGTGGTCTATATTCCTTATTCGTATTATTTGAGGGGGAAGTACATAAAATCCGTTGTCTACATGAAGAAAAGAGCGTTAATGATGCTCACAGTCGCATTACTGACTAGGTTCAGAAAGAGATATGAATAAATTGAACGTGGGTCAATATGCTGCATTCTTAATGGATTATGCTTGGTTTATATGCGAAATAATAAATAAATCAGTAACGTTAAATATAGTACTCTTTCGAGAAGTGCTTAAAAGCTGTATTACTTGGATAAAGCTCACATTATCAAATAGATGACAGGGTTTGCGTTAATTTTGTGCTGATTAAGGCATGGTTAACTCTTTCTTTATCAAAGCGTAACATACCCATAAGTCGTTTAAATTATTGATTTTAAAGTATTTAGTGGTTTGTGATTTATTCTTTTGGTTTGTTTCTACTGACTTTTTATTAGGCGAGGTGTTTCAGGGGTGTAACAAGGTGTGTCTCGGTTGATGATAAAATGAAATAAAAATTACCGGATCCTGACAAAAGTTATTCTTAAAGCAGTTTTGAGAAAGAAATTAATTTCAATCTGTTTGTGACTTTCGTTCAGCATTGAATTCTGAGCAGCTGTATGGTGTTTGTAATAACGCTAGCCACCCGTGTTTGAATATTGGTATTCTTATTTGGTATTTATTTCAATTTCTTTTAACAAGGGTTATGAGTCTAAGTAAGTGAGCCTTACTGTCTTAGATGCTGGGATGTGCTGGATGAGGATGTCTATTGTTAATTCGTTTCGTTACGCTTCGGCTTACCCCTCCCTGTGGGAGTAGAAAGAAAGGAATATAACAATGAAAATCAAATTATTATCAGTGATGGCGGTGTTAGCTGGATTAGTGGGTTGTGCCACGACGGCAAAAAGCCCTTATACACCTACCGTTTCTCCTCAGCAAGTGGAGATGGTACGCGTCGAGTTGGCAGAGATTATTAGCGACAACTTATACATTACCGATGATGGTTTTGTTGTCTGGACAGAGTATGCGCCAGCGGGGTACGAGTGGGAGAGGGAATACATGCGTGATGCGGCATTCCACGCGGCGTGTGATGATTTCCTGCCACTGCTAGAGTCGGGTTTTGTCTTCAATGCACACTTTAAAGGCCGCAAAGGTAGCAACCTGTATTACAACCTAGACCGCTGTTTAGAAGACAAATCTACCGGTCTGTATCGTTAATGATGTGACAGGGTACATTCGCTTCTGTACTGAGTGAAACGGTTGTCATCGTCAAAGTAAAGGGTCGCGAAATCGCGACCCTTTTTGAAGGTATATTTTTGATGGTATAGGGAAAAACCGCTATTGGCGTCGATACCGACCCATTTCGATCTCTTCTGCAATCAACATCGCTTTTTTTTGTAGCATTTCATGGGTTGCCATATCGATGGGTTTAATGCGCATTAGCCTGTCTGTGCCACTGGTGAGTTCAAACTGCGCCGCTACCATAGTCCAGACATACGCCTCTTCGATGTTGTCGATTTGTAGGTTCAGTGTGGCTAGCGAAAGGATCAGCTGATTTTCGAGGGGCATTTGGCTGTTCACTAACTCCAAACCTTGGTGGAGTATATTGATAGCATGCGCTTTATCTGAATGTGTGTAATATCCTGCGAGCGCCATCTTGAGGTAGGGTGTATTCAGCCTTTCTGAGCTCTCCAACGCCAGAAACTGATCTTTTGCCAACTCGTCACCTTGTGTCCACCGATAGTAGATGATCTCCGGTGCTTGAGAAGTCGAAAGCTCCATCAGTAGTTTGTCTTCTTGTGCTGCGCTGTGGACAAGCGCGGCCATGCGCCGCGCATTGGCATCAGAAAGTTGAGTGGCAGAAATGACCGAGGAGAGCTCCATACAACGTGTGAACATTTTGGTTGCTTTTAACTCTTCAAACTTGTCGAGATCGCGACCAGAAATGATTGCCGTGTAGCGCGCGCGGACTAAAGGGTCGCGATCCTTTTTACAGTGCGTATCGCCGATGTTGAGATCGCCACACATACCGGGAATGGCTTTGCAGAGTTCATCGGCATCTTTCTCGCCACCAAAACAGCCAGCAAGAAGGGAACAGGTGAGTAAAGTAAGCGTAAATCGTTGCATGTTTATCGCGGTCGTTTTTCTTCCAGTTTAACTGACTTAACGGTAAAAACCTGACTTTCTACTCTCACTTTTAGTTAACTTGTTACCTTCTTTCAATGTTTTGCTCTGTTTTTTTAACTCTGTTGCTTTTTAGTCATACTTAGAGGCAATCTCGGCTGCTGGTGGCGGTACCAAAGTCGGCATTCACCTCTAAGTCAGTATGGCGACCGTGATCGAGCTTAGCACCCGCACTCAACGACCCGTGGATTTGCTCGGCATGACAAAGGTTGGCATAAGCGCCCATGGCGGCTCTGAGGTTGACTTGTTGCGCTTTCAAGATGACATCGTCGTCGTTGAAGGCGGCGCCCATCCCAATTTCTAAGTCAAGCTGCTCGGTCTCGCCAGCGACATGCAGTAATGTGCCCATCTGGCCTCTGACTCTCATCGCGTCGGGTGAGACGGCACATTCAGAGAGTGTGAGTTTAGTGCCATTGACTGCAGTCACGTCCTCAATATGTTGATTGGTATAGATGACCAGCTTGACCGGTTTGTGATCACCCCAAAGCCATTCTGAATGATTGATGAGTGTCAGTTCACCATTTTTTTCAACGATTTCAAGGTCGGTGAGATCGTCTGGGCTGGTAAGGCGAGGTACGTCATCACACATGACATGAGCTGAAATACCATTGGCGATGGATAACTCAGTAAACTCGCTAATAGTGCGGTCATCAGCAACAACAAAGGTGCTGATACCCAGAGCCGCGACAGCGGCGGTTAAATTCGAAGCAAGTTCTTCAATGTGCATGTGTCTCTCCCTAATAGCATCTTACGAAATAGGTGGCGGTGGGTGGTTGACTCAATCACGTTCACCATGAATGTATTGCTACAAAGCGATAACCGTGCCAACTTTTATGTTGTTTAAAATCAATAAGTTAATTTCAACTACATCTGTTTTGACGTTGAGGATGATAAAATATACACACTCTTTGGTAAATTTAACCACTAATGAGAGTGGGCAAAAGCCACAAGGAGTAGCGACGCAAGCCGTGATTGATCTCATTTTGTGAAAAGATGTTTTAATTTTATTGCTTGTTGAGATTATTTTTCATTGTGTACCGCGTATAATGGTCTACATTGTTTTTTAACGCGTAAGTATCATGTCGACTGCAACTCAAGTGGGCTGCCACGTAATGGCGAAGCCCAGTGGCTCTGTCTGCAATATCGATTGCCACTACTGTTTTTATCTCGAGAAAGAGAAGCTCTACCCCGATCGCCAGGCTCAGTGGCGTATGAGTGACGAAACCCTTGAAACCTATGTTCGACAGCAAATTGAAGCACAACCGGGGCCACATGTTGAGTTTGCTTGGCAAGGGGGAGAGCCCACGTTAATGGGGTTGCCGTTTTATGAACGTGTGATTGCCTTATGCGAGAAGTACGGTAAGGGAAAAACCATTCAGCATGCCTTTCAAACCAATGCCATATTACTCAATGATGATTGGTGTCAGTTTTTTGCCAAGCACAATTTTTTGATTGGTGTATCCATTGATGGCCCTGCTGAACTGCATGACCACTATCGGGTGACGCGCTCAGGGAAACCGACGCACGAGAAAGTGATGGCGGGTATCGTGTGTTTAAAAAAACATGGCGTGGCATTTAATACGCTTACAGTGATCAATAGCGTCAATGTGAAGCACCCAAAAGCCTTGTACCAGTTTTTAACGGAGATTGGGTCGACATTTCTACAGTTTATTCCGCTGGTGGAGCGAGAAGCCAAGCAGCAAGATACATCGGCGTTGAGCTTGGTGCTACCGGGTGAATCGATGGCAACGGTCACAGATTGGTCCGTGCCGTCATGGCAATACGGCGAATTCCTGAATCAGGTGTTTGATGTTTGGGTACGTCGAGATGTGGGCCGCGTTTTCGTGCAGATGTTTGATACCACGTTAGCGTCTTGGTGTGGTCAGCCCTCGGGTGTGTGTGTGTTTTCCGAAACTTGCGGGCACGCTTTCGCCCTTGAGGCTAACGGGGATCTGTATAGCTGTGATCACTACGTTTACCCTGAATATCTGCTTGGGAACATTCATCAAATCTCTATTAAAGAGTTAAATGAAGGGGACGCGGCACATCAGTTTGGACAAGACAAGCGTAATACGCTGACGCCAGATTGCCAGCGCTGTGATTTTCGTTTTGCCTGTCATGGCGGCTGCCCAAAACATCGCTTTGATGTTTCCCCTTCTGGTTTTCCCAATCACAACTATTTCTGTCAGGGTTACAAGCATTTCTTCAAGCACTCTGCGCCCTATATGGCAAAAATGCGGGAGCTGTTGGAGCAGGGGAGACAGGCCGCAGACATTATGTTGCTTGTCGCGCAAGCGGATAGGCAACGCGCTCAGCAAACCCGTCAAGCGGCGGGGCGGAATGCCCCTTGCCCTTGTGGAAGCGGCAAAAAGCATAAGCGTTGCTGCGGGTAAGTATACAAGTAAAAAAACCGACCAGATGGTCGGTTTTTTGCAAGCTTAAGGTGTGATTACGCGGACGCTTCGCTGGGCAAACGGTGCTTCTCTTCACGAAGGAGTAAGCGAGAGGCCTCGCGTGCACGATCCTCATTACCTGCCATGATGGCATCATAAATATCACGATGCTCACCAATACACACCCCGCCGTCTTTTGATGAGTGATTGATAAAGCTCATAAAGATAGTGGCGAGCACATTGCCAAAGGGTAAGTAAAAGTCGTTGCCGGTAGAAAGGAAAATCAGGCGGTGAAAGTGCATGTCGACTTCGGCCCAGCGCTTTTGATCAAAATCTTCGGCGATTTCGACCATCTCTTGGAAGGTTTCTGAAAGCTCGATGCGTTGTTCGGCTGTCGCATTCTTGGCGGCAAGCGCACACGCTTCAGGTTCGATTGCTTTACGCAAGCCTAAGAACTGATGATAAAAAATCTCAGAGTTTTGTAAGCCTTCCATCCATTCAAGCAACTGAGGATCAAGGAAGTTCCAGTGGATTTTATCGACGACTTTCGTCCCGATTTTTGGGCGAGATTCGAGCAGGCCTTTGGAGGTGAGAAGCTTCACGGCTTCACGTAAGGCGGTGCGGCTAATGCCAAACTGCTCACAAAGAGCCATCTCTCCTGGAATGATAGAGCCTTGCGGAAGTTCTCCAGAAAGGATGCCGCGTGCTATCTCCCTAGCAACTTGAACATGAAGGCTGCGTTTGGAGCCGGAAATAGTCGCGAATTTGGATTGCATGTGTAACCTTAACTACTAATTATGTATGACGAATAGCTTACCAGATTATCGTGATTAATCACTATATTCCCTATTGGAAAAACAGATGTATATCAAAGATGAGGCAAATTTTTGGTGTGGTTAATTGGGCAAAGTCTGCACTAATGTTATGGGTAAGTGATAGGTAAAGATCGTCGTTGTAGCGCAGAGTCAATGAAAAAAAGCCAGCAAATTGCTGGCTTTACGTCATAGGGAGTGGATGTTGCGTATTGGGTGTTAAGCCAAGATTTCGCGAACAAATGCTTCAATTTCAGGGTTTTGGCAGTTGTCGAAAAAGCACTGCTGGAAACGCTCACCAGAAACCGCGGTTTTCACAAGCTCTGGGTCAATCGCACGCAGCGTATCAAGGTAGTTTTCTTTAACAACAGCAGCTTTCACCTCGTTCAAGATGCCCGCATTACGCTGCTGTGGTTCAGCACGCTCTAGTGGGTAGCCTTGACCACGCTCGCCTTCAAAGGCTTTCTCGAAGATGTAACGAACATTCAGTTCTGCACCCCAACCAAAGCCTTTTGCAAACGCAAGTGCCAATGCGTTACCGTTGTTGATTTGGTTGAAAAGGAATGCATCTGATGGGTCTAGGCAGTAACCGCAGACAACACCTGGGTGGATGTTGCATGACATCATCGCGCCTTGGCCAGTGCCGCAACCAGTGACAACAAAGTCAACCGCTTTCGCGTTGATAAGAATACTCGCCATGATACCGAGGTGAATGTAGGTCAGGTGATGATCGTTTTCATCGGACATGCCTACGTTGAATACTGGGAAACCTTTAGCGCCAGCGACTGCGTTTAGCTCATTTAGGACAGCAGCGTTTTTGCCAGCTTGGCTGTTCTCCATCATCAATGCAATTTTCATTAGGTCACTTCTCCTGTTTTTGTTGTCAGCTATTATAAGAACTAACTCAAAAAATGAAAAGGCTTTTTAAAAATACAAAAAAGCAGTATCTAATTGGTGTGATCTCGGTAGGAGAATTGCTGATAATTTGGGCAGTCAGTGTGGAAATGGAGGATAATCAACACTGCCACTTTTGTGCATTTGTATTATAATAGCCTTTTAAAGTTTCAGGTGACTCGCCATGACGCATACCTTGCTGACCAATGTGCTCGATTTTCTTGTGCAAATTGATCCCTTTGATCAACTTCCAGCAGACGTGCAAAAGGAATTTGCTAAGTCGATAAAGATTACTTACTTAGCGAAAGGAGAGCAGATAGCTTTTAGCGCGACGTGTGAAGATCGCTATCTTTATATTATCCGCAAAGGGTCAGTCGAGCAGCGTAAGTCGGACGGACGCCTGCGTGCAAAGTTAGGCGAAGAGGATCTGTTTGGCTTCACTTTCCTTGAACCACTTGCGAATGCGGAAGATGGCTATACGGTCACCGCGTCAGAAAACGCCTTGTTGTATCTAGTGCCTCACGTGCAGATCCAGCAGCTGCTGCAGACGCAGCCAGAGTACGCGACCTTGTTCGCGGCGCAAGCCCAGGTGCGTTTACAATCTGCGTTGAATGTAGTGTGGTCTGAACAAGAAAAAGGCATTTTTGTTAAGCGAGTAGAAGATGTCGCAAGTGGTCGTATTGCGACCGTGCAGTCGACAGAGTCCATTCGTGATGTTGCCAAAGCGATGCGGCGCGCCAATCGTTCCTCTACGGCGTTAGTTTACGAAAACGAAGAAATTGTTGGGCTAATCACTGATCGTGATCTCACCATGCGGGTTATCGCAGGTGAAGTGCCGCTCGACACGCAAGTCTGTAAAGTGATGACATCCCCAGCGCTGACGATTGGGCCCAATGAGTTGGTACTTAATGCTGTTTCATTGATGATGCAGCACAATGTACGCAGCCTTCCCGTGGTAAAAGATAATCAGGCACTCGGCTTATTAACCACCACTCATCTCGTGCAAAAGAACCGTGTACAAGCCTTGTTCTTGATAGAAAAGATCAAGTTTTCTAACACTATAGATGAGTTGGCGATACTTGCTTCTGAGCGCCAAGCCATCTTTGAAGCTTTGGTTGAAGGTCGTGTCAGTGCTGAAATTATCGGTCAGGTGATGACCTTGATTATGGATGCGTTTAATCGACGTATTATCCAGATAAGTGAAGAAAAGCTTGGCCCGCCACCCGTTGATTATGCCTGGGTCGTGGCCGGCTCAACAGCTCGACATGAAGTGCACATGCTGTCCGACCAAGATAATGCCATTGTTTTCGATGATGCAGCGACGGATGCCGACCGAATCTATTTCCAGCACTTGGCATCAATGGTTTGCAATGGGTTGGATGCTTGTGGCTATCCGCTTTGCAGTGGTAAGTTCATGGCAGCAACGCCGAAGTGGTGCCAGCCGATGAAAGTGTGGAAAGCCTACTATTCCAAATGGGTGGCTAACCCACACTACGAAATGTTGCTTAATGCGACAGTATTTTTGGAAGTTCGCACTATCTATGGAAAGGCGGCCTTCTCGACGGAGTTACAGCGTCATTTGTTCAGTGAAATCGGCAAAGGGCGTGAGTTTCTTGCCTCTATGATGCGTGATTCAGTGAGCGTCAATCCGCCCTTAGGCATTTTTAACAATTTGGTTGTTGAGAAAGGGGGCGAGAACAGCAACACGCTAAACATTAAAAAGTTTGCACTGACCTTAATTGTTGATTTGGCGCGTATTTATGGTCTTCAGGTGGGAAGTGAAAAAGTCGGTACAGAAGCGCGTTTTCAATGCGCTTATGAGAAAGGTGCCATGAGTGAGAGCATGCTGAAAGATATCATCGGCGCTTACCGATTTGTATCACAAGTGCGTTATATCCATCAGTTGAAGTCATTAAAGAGCGCTGAAATAGCAGATAACAATATTGACCCTTCTGACTTCAGTAGCTTTGAGAGAAAGCACTTGAAAGATGCGTTTCGTATTATCGCTAATTTACAAGATGCGGCGAAATTGCGTTTTGGAGTTGGCGGCCGATGAAAGGATGGTTAGCCGGGTTTCATCCCCGCAATAAATTGGTCAAAGCCCGTGAACAATACTTGCGGCAACATAAAGCGATACCGGATGCTGTGCGCGCGTTACTTTCAGCGCCCGTGCCGATGTTAGACGATGATCTGCTGAAAGCCGACACCCTCGTTTTTGATATTGAAACAACGGGGCTCAATCCAGCGCAAGATACCATTTTATCTTATGGCTCGGTGGTGATTGAGCAGGGCATGATAGGGCTGAGTTCCTCGAGTCATCACTATATTCAGTCGCCGGAGGCGATCAAGCCAGAGACAGCGGTAATAAACCACATACTACCGGAAATGCTAGCTGCAGATGGGGAAGCATTGGATGACGCGATGGACATGTTGTTGGCCGAAATGGTTGGCCGTGTGCTCGTCGTTCACAGTTGCAAAGTTGAAAAAGCATTCTTAGCGCGTTATATCGAAAAGCGTTACCAGTTACCACCCTTACCGCTATTGTGGATTGATACCTTGGCGTTAGATAAGGCGCTGTGCCTTAACAAAGAACGCCAGCAATGTGGTGACTTTCGACTGGGGGCTTGCCGAGCGCGTCATGGACTACCGCCCTACCAAGAGCACAATGCATTGATTGATGCGGTATCAACCGCTGAGCTCTACCTCGCGTTGTTGAAGCGATTCTCTAACAAAGGGCGAGCAAAACTCAAACATCTCCCATTGAGATGAAGGTGCTTGCGTGGCACTGAATCCTTATCTCCATCTGACCCAGTGCGGGTTTAGGCTTCGCTCGTCTTGTTAGTAGAGCCTAAGGATTACTAGATATATATCTTTTATTTGTCTTATTGCATGAATCAATAAGGCTGAGTTATTGATAAACACTAAGAGAGCAGCATGAATACAATTGATCTGATGATCGTTGGGGGGTATTTCGGCTTTATCTTGATAGCCGCCTTAATTTTTAAGCGTTTTTCCAAGGACTCAAGTGGTTTCATCAAAGGCGGTGGGGCCATGATGTGGTGGATGGCTGGCGCTACGGCATTCATGACGCAGTTTTCTGCTTGGACCTTTACTGGCGCTGCGGCCAAAGCCTATGAAGACGGTTTAACGGTGTTATTCATTTTTTGGGGTAATGCGATCGGCTTCTTTGTCGCCGCTTGGTATTTTGCGGGACGTTTTCGTCAACTGCGGGTCGATACGCCGATGGAAGTCATTCGGCAACGTTTCGGTAAAGTCTCAGAGCAAATTTTCACTTGGCTCCAGTTTCCACTGACCACCTTTTCGATTGCGATTTGGCTTAATGGCCTCGCCATCTTTGTCTCTGCTGTCTTTGGTATCGAACTCTCGGTCACCATTATTGGCGTGGGGGTGATTGTTACCTTGATTTCGGTGGCTGGAGGATCGTGGACCGTGTCGGCAACCAATGTGATTCAGCTAATCTTACTGATGGCAATTACTATGGTGGCGGGCGGTTATGCGCTTTATGCCGCTGGTGGTCCAGCTGAGCTAGTGCGAGACTATCCGTCGACACAAGTGCTGGGTGACTCGATTCAATATTGGCAGATCGGCCTATTGTGGATCTTCTTCATGTTCACCAAGCAGACGATTAGCACCAACAATGCGATGACATGTTACCGTTTTCTGGTTACCGTCAATGAGCGAGAAGCGCGTAAAGCGGCACTTGTGACAGGGCTTTTGTTTGTTATCGGGCCAGTGATGTGGTTTGTGCCACCTTGGGTTTCTGCAACGCACGGTGTTGATTTAGCGGCAATTTATCCGACGTTAGGGAATGATGCCAATAATGCCGCCTACGTTTACTTTGTTGAGCACCACATGCCCAATGGTGTGTTAGGACTGATTCTCGCTGCGATGATTGCAGCGACGATCTCGCCAATGACAACGGCATTGAATCGCAATGCAGGGATTTTTGTTCGAAATGTCTACCAATCGCTGATCAATCCGAATGCGCGTGATGCGCAACAGCTTGTGGTCGGTAAAGTGGTGACGGTGGTTAACGGGGTTGTGGCTATCTGGGCGGCACTGCTGTTCGCCTCAATGGAAGAGTACAGCTTCTTTGATTTAATGATGCTTTTCGGTGCGCTATTGCAAACGCCGCTTGCGATTCCGGCGCTACTTGCCGTGGTGGTGACACGAACACCGGCGTGGTCAGGCTGGGCAACCTTGCTTGTTGGTTTGATGGTATCGGCGTTTATGCAGTTTGTGTTTGAGGTGAACTGGTTGCTTCCTCTGTTCAATGCTGAGCGCTTTACTGGGCGTGAAGCGGTGGATTTGATGGTCATTGCGTCACTGACGGCGCACATTGTGATTACGGGTGGTTTTTTCTTGTTGAGTTCGCGTTTCTACCGCGAAAGTCATACACAACACCATCAAGCATTAACGCATTTTGTTTCAAATCTAGCTACGCCGATCAGTCTTGATGAAGAAGCTGCTGTTGATGGCCGCCAAGGGTTGTATCTCGGTAAGCTAACGCAAGCATTGGGTGTTGGCGTTGGGTTGTTGGTTTTTGCCCCTAACCTCCCCTTCGATCGTGTCGCTTTTTTGCTGATTGGTGGACTGATCTTTACCGCAGGGGCAGGATTACGGCGTCCGGCGCCCACACGACATTCTGTCACGGAGTAGAAAGAGAGAGGGTGACCGATTTGGTCACCCTCTTTGTTAATGGCCAAGGTTGCTTGGCCAAAATCATCTACCGCCGTTCTAGGCGGTGGTTGAGGCGATGACGCTTTTATTCGCCTGCCGCTTGAGTGCAAAACCAATGGCGAAGATTAACGCGGCACAGATGAAGTACAGGGCCTTACCCCATGCCGGGTTAGGTAGTAGCATCATCAACAGCATGCCACCGCCCATCATCATCGTGATAACACCGAGCTTTTCGCGTTGCAAGCGGTCGAACTGGTCTTGTTCATCGTCTGCGATACAAGGCGTATCGATATTGTTGAAGAAGGTCTCAGTGGCTATCTTCTGTTTAGGATCTAAAGTCTCTTCTTTGTAGAACAGGCGCGTTGCGACAAAAAATCCACCGGTAAGCAGCAGGTGGGCAATAATGGCAATGATACTGCGAAGTTCAATGATTTCACGCTGAGTGAATTGAATATCGAGCCATTCACCAAGCCGAACTGGTGTGATGGTATTGATACAAAGCCATGAAACGCCAACGCCGAAGAGTACTGTCACCCACGCTGCCCAGATCGGGGTGCGTTTGATAAACATCCCAAAGAACAATGGGACCAAGATAGGCGCAGAAGCGAGTGTAGAGACCGACATCATGAGATCGAACAAGCTCATCCCTTTTAGTTGGGCAAATAACTGCGCGACCAAGATGACCAGAATACCATTGACTAAACACACGGCCTGTCCGACCCGAAGAAGGTGTTGCTCGCTGGTATGTTTGTCTTTGCGCAGGATAGGTGAGTAAAAACTGCGAACAAAGATACCGGAGTTACGGTTTAAGGCGGAATCCATCGAAGACATGGTTGCAGCAAACAAACCCGCGACGAGAAGGCCGACCGTGCCCGCAGGCATCGCATTGCGGGCGAACACAAGATAAACCGCATCTGAGGCTTTGTTGCCCAAAGCCGCATATTCATCTGCAGCGCCAGGGTAAAGAATCGCTGATGCCCATGGAGGGATAAACCAGATAACGCTGCCTATCGCCATTAAGCCCATCGCCATGAGGGCCGCTTTTCTCGCATGTTGTGAGTCACGTGCGTTGAGAAAACGATAGGAGTCTTGCATGTTGTTAATGCTTTGCAGCTGTTTGACGACAAAGAACAAGAACGCACTGACCACAATTAAGGGGTAGTTCATGTCTGGCCCTATCCAGAAATTACTCGGGAACTCCGTCACAATGTTATCGATGCCGCCGACTTTAAAGAGTGCAACGGCAGCACAGGCGACAGAGATGACAGCGACTATCAGGGTTTGAACGAAATCAGAGGCGACCACCCCCCAAGCTCCACTGAGTAAAGAGATCATCAGGACGGCAAGGCCTGTTGCCCAAATGGTCGTTGTCATCTCCCATTGGAAGACGGCACCGACAAAGATGGCAAGGCCGTTGAGCCAGATCCCCGCGCTCAAAATACTGAGCGGAATAATCGCCCACGTAAAAAACTGCTCGCTGGTTGTGCCAAAGCGCTGTCGGATGGCTTGTGTTGGCGTATCAACGCGAGTTTGTCGAAATTTTGCCGCAAACCAAAGGTAAGAGGCACCATAAGCGAGGGTATTTCCGAGAAAAAGCGCGCTGGCCATAAAGCCATCGTTGAATCCTTTTCCCGCAGCACCAGTGAAAGTCCACGCAGAAAATTGGGTCATAAAAGCGGTTGCGCCGACCATCCACCACAGCATGCGACCGCCACCACGGAAGTAGTCACTGGCGGAATTACTTGCCATGCGTTTAAATGTAATGCTAATCGCGACCATAAGGGCAAAATAACCCATGATCACTAACACTTCGGTTCTCATTGAACTGTCACCTGAATTTTTTGCTAAGTAATATTGGAGTAAACCATAACACGCAGCGTTATAAGATGCAGGTTGTATATTGGACTAAGTTATTTCTACGTATCGTTGAGCGAAAACCGAATCTCTTCGTTTTTTGGCCGCGATGTCTCGTTTTGATTGTCCTGAGTTTGAGGGATAGCAGAGAGCTGGAAAGGAGGAGTAATAGGTCGCCCAGACGCAGGCGACCTAAGCAGTAGACGAATATTAAGCGACGATACTGCTCACTTCTTTGACTAGCGCTGCAAGTTCATCCCAGCGTTCTTCATCAATCAAGTTGCCCGGCACCATCCAAGTACCGCCACAGGCAAATACCGCGTCAATGGCGAGATAGTCGTTGACATTCTTCGGGCTAACGCCGCCTGTTGGCATAAAGGCAACAGGATAAACGGCGGTTAGTGCTTTTAGCATGCCTACGCCACCGGATGGCTCCGCTGGGAAAAACTTCAGGGTTTCTAAGCCCATTTCCATCGCTTGTTCAACCAAACTTGGGTTGTTGACGCCCGGAATGATTGGCATGCCACGTTGCTGACAATATTTGACTGTGGTTGGGTTAAAGCCGGGGCTGACAACAAAGTCGACGTCGGCTTCAATGGCTGCGTCCACGTGTTCGCTACGCAGAACAGTGCCCGCACCAATCAACATCTCAGGGTAGGCGTCGCGCATCAAGCGGATGGCGTCCGCGGCGGCGTCGGTACGGAAAGTGACCTCGGCACAAGGAAGGCCATTCTCAACCAGCACTTGTGCCAGTTTCACTGCTTTGTCCGCGTCTTTAATGGCGATAACTGGAATCACTTTTAGCTCGCTCATGCGGGCATTCAATGTTGACATAGTTGGGTTGTCCTTTATTGGTTGAGTTTGATAGCTGGCATGACATCGCGAGGAATGATCGCACCAGGGTGTTGAATAACAGTACCGGCAAGTTGATGGCCAGATTGTGCTGATGCTTCAGCGCTGCCACCAGTGAGGCGCTGCGCTAAGTAACCGGCGCTGAAAGAATCCCCTGCAGCCGTCGTGTCGACAACGCGGTCAACACGAGTCGCAGGTACCGAGACTTGTGACTCGCCTTGAACGATAAGGCAATCATCGGCACCGCGTTTGATGACGATTTCGGTGACGCCGGCTTGCTGAGTACGCTGAATACAGGTTTCGACATCACTGTCACCGTAGAGCATCACTTCGTCGTCAAAGGTCAACAGTGCAATGTCAGTGAGCGCGAGCATCCGCGCGTAGGCCTTTTGGGCGTCAGACACCGCCTGCCATAAGTGGGGGCGATAGTTGTTATCGAATAGCACTTTCGCGCCGTTTGTTTTGCATTGTTCAAGTATTTTAAACAGACGATTCTGATTTTGCTCAGAGAGGATCGCCAGACTAATACCACTGACATAGATCGCCGAAAACTCGCTCAGAGAAGCAGAGATCTGCGTAACATCGCCTTCTTCTAGCCAATAGCGTGCAGCAGCGTCATTTCGCCAGTAATGGAATGTGCGTTCACCGGTTTGATCTGTCTCAATCAGATACAAGCCGGGCTTCTTTGTGTCAGAAAGGGTGACTAAAGAGGTGTTGATTTGCTCTGCTTCCCATGCCGCTAGCATATCGCGACTGAAGCTATCTTTACCTAAGCCCGTCACGTAGTAAGTTTCTAACCCTTGCTGGTGCGTTAATCGGGATAGGTAGAGCGCGGTGTTTAATGTATCGCCACCAAATGCCTCTACAAGGTGGCCGTCTCGACGTTGTAGTTCGACCATACACTCGCCGATCACTGCGACTTTTTGCATTACCATGTCTTCCCCTTAAAAATTGGTTGACCAATTTTTTCTAATTTAGCATCTTAAGTCAATAAAATTGAAATGTTGTTTTTATGTTCAATGGTGAAACAGCGATCTGGATCTCAAGATTAACTCTTCTCACAAAATATGCTCATCACTCAACTTTGCCAGTTTTCTAGTCCCATTATAAATAAAATTAAAACGACTTTTCAAAAACTTGCGTTGGTTTTTGTAATGGTTAGTATGTGTTCACGAAATCGAGGTAATCTTTTTAAAACAGTGGCAAAGACCACTGTGTTTTCAGAGGGAAGAGAATGATTCTTAACGCATTTAATCTAGAAGGTAAGGTGGCAATTGTCACCGGTTGTGATACAGGTTTAGGTCAAGGTATGGCACTTGGCTTGGCGCAGGCAGGTTGTGACATTGTGGGTGTCAACATTGTTGAACCAACAGACACTATTGAAAAAATCAAAGAGACCGGGCGTCGATTCCTTGATATCCGTGCCAACTTGATGAAGACAGATGACATTGCTGGCATCGTTGATCAGGCCGTGACCGAGTTTGGTAAAGTGGATATCTTGGTGAACAACGCGGGCATTATTCGCCGTGAAGATGCGATTAACTTTTCTGAGAAAGATTGGGATGAAGTGATGGACATCAATGTGAAGTCTGTTTTCTTCATGTCTCAAGCGGTCGCTAAACAGTTCATCGCGCAGGGGAATGGCGGTAAGATCGTCAACATCGCTTCAATGCTCTCTTTCCAAGGTGGTATCCGCGTGCCTTCGTATACGGCATCTAAGAGCGGTGTCATGGGGATTACACGTTTGATGGCGAACGAGTGGGCGAAACACAATATCAATGTGAACGCGATTGCACCGGGATATATGGCAACAAACAACACCGCGGCACTGCGTGCAGATGAAGCACGAAATGCTGCCATTCTAGAGCGTATTCCAGCAGACCGTTGGGGTGAGCCACAAGACCTTGCTGGCCCAGTCGTATTCCTTGCGTCCGATGCGGGCTCGTATGTCAATGGGTATACGCTTGCGGTCGACGGCGGTTGGTTAGCTCGCTAAAGTGGTTGGAGGCTGCTCGGACAAGATGTTGGCTGGCACGTTACTCCATGGGAATGGTCACTTAGGTGGCCATTTTTTGTTTTCGGCAGAGAAAATAGAGAGGATGAGATCGGTATGTATGATGATTTTGTGTTGGCTCAATTACTTGGTTTTGTCAGTTTTGGATTAGGTATGACGGCGTTTTATCAACGAGATGATAAGCGTCTAAAACAGATCATGGTGGTGTTTAACCTCAATCACGCTATTCACTACGTGCTTCTTGCCGCCATGCCTGCTGCGCTAAGCAGTTTGCTTTCTGGGGCAAGAACCTGGCTGTCGATCCGTTACCGATCTCACCAACTAGCTTGGGTATTTATCATACTTAATCTCTTCGTGGGTTGGTTTGTTGCAACGGATTGGACTGCCCTTTTTCCAATGGCGGGTTTCTGCTTAGGTACTTATGCGCTTTTTTGTCTTAAAGGACTAAAAATGCGTTTTTTCTTTGTTATCGGTGCGTTGTGCTGGCTAGCTAACAATATCATTGTCGGTTCTTGGGGGGGTGTACTTCTGGAAACCTGTTTGCTCGCGATGAATCTGCGCACCATGATCGTGATGAAGATCTCTCCTGTATGATTTAATAATTGATATTGTATTACAAATAAAGTAATCTACCTTCATTGATTACGCGAGTGAGTATCTGGGTTTCATGCGTGCTCCTCGGGTAGGGTTTGAAGACAATGTAAGGCAATTATCATGTTTGTATATAACAACGATGTTCAGCTTGAAGACCTAGGTGAAGGCATTAGCCGCAAAGTATTGGCATACAGCGACAATATGATGACCGTTGAAGTCCACTTTGAAGAAGGTGCAGTTGCAGCGATGCATAACCACCCGCATGAGCAACTGACTTATGTGCTTTCAGGTGAGTTTGAGTTCACTATTGGTGACGAAACGAAAGTGGTTAAAGCTGGCGACACTATGTACAAAGAGCCTGAAATCATGCACGGCGCAAAATGCTTGAAAGCGGGTATCTTGTTAGACAACTTTACCCCTATGCGCAAAGACTTCGTTGCCGCATAACCTGTTTTGTACGCACTTTTTCTCGAGCAGCTCGACGTTGCTTGAGTCTCGACTTTTGCTGTTGTTATTCCAGTGAATCGTCGATTTTTTTGTGCTCTTAGTATGACATCGGATGGCCTGATATTCGATGTGGTGGCTGTGGGCTAACGCAGCAACATGCTAAGAGACATGAGCACTACCTTTTTGGGAATCTTACCCTTATCTTTTTCAGAACGTTTGGCCCTGCTTTGCAGGGCTTTTTTTTGTTCAGCAGACGTTCAGGACACAGAGTAAATTGTTGCCCCACATCCCACTTTTCCGGTTCTGGTTTGCTGGCGCTCGATTTCTTTCGCAAGATGCGCGAAGACTGATTATTCAACCCACCTTTTGTTGAAATCGATATTGGATGTAGTGGATGACTGAAAAAGAAAAAATGCTGGCTGGAGAGATTTACCAAGCGTGGGACAGTGAGCTGACGTCTGAGCGACATATGGCGAAGCGCCTATGCCATCAGCTTAACCAAACTTGTCCTACTAAGAAAGATGCGCGATTAGCGATAGTGAATCAATTACTTGGTTATGACAGTGACGCACATTTAGAGTCGCCTTTCTTTTGTGACTATGGCTATAACATCAAACTAGGTAAAGGTTTTTATGCGAACCACGGTTGCACCATTTTGGATGGTGCGGAAGTGAATATTGGGGATAACTGCTTGCTCGCCCCGGGGGTGGTTATTTCGACAGCGGCGCACCCATTAGATTCACGCACGCGCCGGGAAGGGGATGAGTTTGCTCAGTCGATTACTATCGGTGATGATGTGTGGTTTGGCGCGAATGTGACAGTGTGTCCAGGGGTCACAATCGGCAACAATGTGGTGATTGGGGCGGGGAGTGTCGTGGTGAAAGACCTGCCAGCGAATACCGTGTGTGTGGGTTCGCCAGCAGTGCCAATTAAAACCATCGAGTGAGTTAGACCTGAAATCTCGCCGCGGTTTGGCCCAAGGTTTCACTGTAATGATGGATATCTTTACTATTTTCTAGCGTAACCCTTGCTTGCTGGTTGATCTCTTCAGCTGCGGTATCGATACTCTCAATGTTTTCGACAAGTGACTTTGCGACAAGGGTTTGCTCTTCCGTTGAGACAGCGATTTGAGTGCTAAGTGACGTTATTTCGTTGGTCATTTCAAGCAGTTGATTGAAGGCATCCTCAACGTGATTGATCGACGTTAAGCTGCTTTCGACCTGTTGCTGGCTCGACAGCATACTTTGAGCGGCTTTGTTGGATTGCTGTTGTAAGGTGTGAATGATATCGCCAATTTGGCCGATTGAGTCTTGGGTTTTCTGTGCGAGCTGACGGACTTCATCGGCAACGACGGCGAAACCGCGACCGGCCTCTCCAGCGCGTGCCGCTTCAATCGCTGCATTGAGCGCAAGCAAATTTGTTTGCTCAGTAACACTGCTGATCACATCCGAAATCACGCCAATATCTGCACTCTGCGAGTGTAACTCGCTAAAAATTTCAGAAGATGTCGCAATTGTCTTGGCTAACGCTTGGTTTTGCTGCTGTGTTTGTTGAATCAATTGTTGATTCGTCTTGGCAATTTGTTGAGCTTTGTCACAGGTACTGGAAGCTAATTGCGTTTGCATTGCAACCTCATCAAACGCCACTTGGAGTTGTGCCGTACCGGAAGCAACTTCCGAGATATCATTTCGTTGTGAGGTAAGGTTGGCGGTTGTTTGGTTAACATTGTTGGTTAGGCTACTCGCTGTGCCGTCGAGGTGTTGTATACCGGTTTTTATCTGCTGTGTTAAGCTTTTTAATCCTTGTTGCATATGATCGAGCGAGTTGGCAACTTCGCCGATTTCATCATCGTTAAAATCTTCTAAGGCGAGTGATTGAGTCAAGTTACCTTTTTCTACTTGTTTGAGCTGGCTAACAATGCGTGATAATGGTCTGTTTACTTTATTAATAATAAATGCTGCGACAGCAATAAGAAACAGAATCGAGGTAATACCGATGATCATCGAGTTCCGCATTACCTTATTGATGGTGTTAGTCTGCTCGTTTTTTATTTCAAGTGCGTGTCGTTGAGTATCATTTTGAAATGTTGTTAGGTTTTCAATAATAGTATTGAATGGTGTTAACATCGGGCCAAGGATTAACGCCCTCGCTTGTTCAATCTCTTGATTGTCTATTAAAGAAAGATACCGGTTTTGCATTGCTTGATAGTCAGAAAACTTGCCTTCAATATCAATCAGTGCCGAATAAAAGTGCTGGTTATTTTCATCTTGTCGAAGTGTTGATAAGGCACTGACTGCATGTTGACGATTGGCTTCGATAATGACTTGAAGCTCTCGATGCGCACTAGGGTCGGTCGTTAAGCCATAATCGAGTGCATAACGACGATACGTCACGGTATAGAAGCGCAGGTCAGATACTGTGCCCATTACTTGCACGTTGTTATCAACCAATTGCTCTAACTCATCTTGAATACTTTGGATGGCACTGGTTATATAGGTAATAAAAAGGAGAGTCACAATACCTATTGATGTGAATGAGTAAATAAGACTCTTTGAAATTGAAAGTTTGCGCTGCATGAGTAAACCTAGATAAGATAAATGGATAGAAATATAATCTTGCTCGCAGTTTACATGCAACGTTTATTACTTTTCAGATGACTTTTCTTCAAACCTATAGTGGTTATCAATAATATGTGCTTGAGTATAAATTATCTTGAGATGACTTGAGTTATAAAATGCGATTCCAAAGTTGAACTCGCATTTTGCGTTGAAGGCCGTATTGAGCCTAGTGGTGCCTTACGCTTTCTAGATACTCTTTTGGGGTAAGGTGAAAGGCGCGCTTAAAGGCGGTGATGAAGTTAGAGCTATGATTATAGCCTGCGAGGTAGGCGGCTTGGCTGACTGAGAGGTGCTCTTCGCGCATGGCATCTCGGGCGATTTCCAAACGACGGTGACGAATAAATTCCATTAAGCTTAACCCGGTACGGCTTTTGAATAAACGCTGTAATGCGCTCACACTGAAGCCATTCTCTCTTGCAATGCTATTGAGTGTAATGGGCTTATGCAGATTTTTCTCAATATAGGTCATGATGCGATTTAGCGCTGGTGAGCGAGTATAATCGGGCGCGCGATTTGAAGCGTGCGCTTGGGATTGCTGAACGTTCTTATAACACAGCATGATCACCCTCAGTGCGAGTTGCTCGCAGTTCATATGGCGCATGAACTCATTACTGTCACTGCTACTTTCCAAAATGCTCTCTAGTAGGAGGTGCATTTCGTGATTGACTTCAATGGGGGTCGATTGCAGATGGGCCTGATGAGAGAGATCGATGTACTGCTTCCATTCTTCCCACAGTTTTGGTTGCTTTTCAAACCAGTCAGCGGTTAAGAAGAGATGAATTTTTCGCAAAGGTTTGTCGTTGCAGCCAATGAAGCGACGAGATGTACAGGGCTTATCAACGTGAATCACCATGCTTTGCGGTTTTTTGTTTTCTGTCTCTAAAGCGTAAAAATGATCATCGTAGCTAAATGCTAAGGTCCCTTCTAGCACAAAGACAAAGTGAAGGCAGGGGTTAACAGACTGAATTACTTTTGTTTGTAGCTTTTCGACGCTACTACTTAGCATTAATACTAGTCCAGATGAGTAGCGTCGCGTGAAGAAATATCCCTCAGAAAGGGTCTCTCTTTTTGCATTAATAATTTTTTGATGATCAAAGCTACTGACCATCTCGGTGATCAACGACGCGCGTTCGACCTCATCCATGTGTAATAAGTTCATTTCCTACTCAAGCTCATAACTCATTGGCGATTTCGCATAATCAAGCCACTTTAAAACGGAGTTTCTCAATTGTAGCATTAATGATAATCAATATCATTAATATCAATGATTGGATCTATCCTAGCAGTCCAAGGAAAGAAAATGACGCACAGCAGTAGTAATACCTTCCCTTTATCCACCTTAACCCTTTTAATCTCTGCCGCGCTTGTTGCTCCGTCAGCCATGGCTGAAGCTGAGCAAGAAGACGGCGTTGTGGTGTGGGGGGCGAAAGTATCCAGTAGTTCTGAGTTTCTAAGCGATGAAGATATTTCGGTAAGACAAGCAGACCACATGTCGGATCTGCTTCGTGATATTCCCGGTGTCGATGTTGGCGGGACGCACTCTGTTAACCAGCGCATTGTTATTCGTGGTTTACATGAGAAGGACCTTGATATTCGCCTTGATGGTGCATCTCAGTACGCTTACATGTTCCACCATGTCGGGAACCTGACGCTTAACCCTGACATCATCAAAGCTGTCGATATTCAAGTGGGCGCTAACTCGGTCACTTATGGCGGTGTGGGTGGTGCGGTGCACTTTGAAACTAAAGATGCCCAAGACATGCTGTTTGGTGGCGAGCGCTGGGGATCGCGGGTTTTCCTTGGAGCAGGGAGCAACGACTTTAAGCAGGCTTCGCTAACCAGCTATGGCATGTTAACGGACAATATTGATGCGATGCTTTATCTGTATCAGATTGAACGTGAGAACTTTAAAGATGGTGCTGGCGTTGAGACCGCGGGTGCCGCGGGTGATCTGCAGAACATGCTGTTTAAACTGGGTTGGGAGCCGAATGATTACTCGCGCTTCCAAATCAGTTACGACACATACAGTGATGAAGGTGACTACAGCCCTCGTCCAGATATGAACGGTGAGATTAATGGTTGGATGACTCAGGGTATCTTGGTGCCGACAACCTATGACCGCGAAACCGTGACGTTAAGCTACAAGTTGGATCTCGGTGACAAGATCTTACTAAATGCGTCGATTTATCGCAATGAGATGAAACTTGAACGCGATGAGTCTGTGTATACCAATGTGCAAGCGATTGGCCCTGATGGAAAACCTGCGTTTCGTCCTATTGAAGACGATAAAGGCAATGTGATTGGTCAAAGACCAGTGTATGTTTGGCCAGGCAATCGTTGGTCGGTTAACTGGGCTGAAAACCGTAATCTGGGCGGTTCTGTGCGCGCGCAATCGGTGTTGGCGAGCGGCTCACTCGAACATACCTTCACTTACGGCTTGGATTACAACGAGCAGCGCAGTCGTAATAGTTTCGGCACACGTGGTGTGACAGAAGAAGCGATTAGCACGGCCCTTTATCTTGAAGACAAGATTCGCGTAGGTGATCGCGTGACGGTTACCCCCGGTATTCGCTTTGAAAACTTCGATCGCAAAGCGAAAACAGGTACCACAGATTACAGTGGTTTCACTTATGGATTAGCGGCAGACGTGCAAGTGACCGATCATTGGTCTTCATTTATCTCTCACCGTACGTTGTTCAATGCGCCTAAGTTGATTGAATCTTTCATCGACTATCAAGAGACGAGCCGTATCGCAGAAGGCACTAAAGAAGAGGGTGGTTACAACAATCAGATTGGTGTGCGTTATAAGCGAACAATCGAAGATCAAAGCTTGTCATTCTCGTTCACAGCATTTGAGACCAAGATTGAAGATCGCATTTCCGAGAGTTGGGATAATGGCGGCTACCTTTACAAGAATGGTAACGATGTAGAATACACCGGTTTTGAAGCGGCATTCTTCTATGGTTATCAAGATCTCAATGCTCGTGTCTCTTACTCGCAGACAGACAACAAAGATGTTGTGTCAGGCCTGCCGGTGGTGAAGAATCGTCGCTCTTCTGATATCGGCGATACCATCAGCGTGAACCTTGATTACCACTGGTTTGACTATGGCGTGACCACCGGTTGGGGGGCGCAGTTTGTGCAGGAAGAAGATAACGTATTGCCAGGTAATGCGCCTAAGCCGTCCTATGATGTGCATAATGTCTATGTGCAGTGGATGCCAACCAATGCAGATGGTTTACAGCTGACCTTTGGTATCGATAATGTCTTCGATGAATCGTATACCGCCCATGCATCCCGTGATGGTCTTGCTCGTGGTCGAACATCTGATGACTTTGAGCCGGGACGCAATGTGAAGTTGTCAATGGCTTACCAGTTCTAACAACCTCAGTAGCAGAGTCACAACGCCCAGCGATCGCTGGGCGTTTCTTTATCTTCGTAGACTCGCAAGATCTTGGTGATCCCAACGCCAAGGTGACTGTGGTGTGACGTCTATACCACCAACCCAGTAATGCTGCTCGGGCGCTATTTCGCCAGCGAGACAACGTTTCCCTTGCTCGGTAATCTGCAATGTTTGTGTTAACCAGTGATCGTTAGCTGTCTCTAGAGCCAGTAGTGGCGTCGTGCCTGAAGTCATGGGTTTGATCATCGACCAAAACATGACATCACCAAGGAAAGGGAGAGGGTCAATGTGATGTTGAAAGTGACTAAACAAGGCTTTTACGGTCACCCCATCGGGGTGTGAGGCGATGTGGTTTAAACTTTGGTGCTGAGTAAACCCTAGCCCCGTGGTGTAGTGAGGAAGCTCTTGCAAATGGCGGTGGATCACCTTGTCGCTGTGTGAAAAACAGGGTGTTGATGCTGTGCCGTGTAAGTTGAGCAATGCGTGAGGTTGATCATCTTTGAATGCGCGCCACAACAGCGCGGCTTGGGTTAGATGGGCCGATGTAACCGTTTGGCGGCTTTGCCAAAGTAATCGAATCGCTTCCGCAGGCAACTGTCCAAGACCAATAAATTTGCTTTTGCCCGGAAAGTGGTCAATTTCGATGAGCTCAACAGTCTGTTCAGGCAACAGGAGATGTTCTGCAAACAAAGAGATCAGCATGAGTTGATCATAATTATCGTGCTCTGCCCAGAAAACGATCCGTTTGTACTTAGGGTCAGCAAGTTGAGCGCGTTTTCGCTGGTTATCTTGGATGATCGTATCCGGCGTCACTTCGCTTTGCCCCATGATACTGAGTAAATGTTCGCAGATATAGCGTGCGCGAGTTTGTGCCATCACTTGCTTATCATGATGGAGTGGCCCAAGACAAAAAGGTTCAATGAAAGGCAGGAAGTCCCCTTCAAATCCGGCCTTTACGAGGGTGGCTTGTATGTCATGACCACAGCGGACATGTAATGTAGTCATATCAGCATCTAACGCGGCGTGTCGAGTGAGCATCGCATGATGTTGCTGCATTAACGACTCGGCATGTCGCTTCAGTTCAGGCCACGTCTTTAGATGGTGTTCTCTGGCGATGACTAGCTGCACATCAGCAAGCTGGATACTGCTTAATGTGAGTTTTTCACCTTTGGGATGATGAAGTTGAAGAGCGCGAAGTGCCTTCTTATCTCCGTCTCGGATCGCCTTGAGACGTTTTTTTGCTTGGGATTTGAGTAGCGGGAAGTTGAGCGAAAACGCGTTACTGTTGGACATAAATTCACCTATCTCGTGACTTCTGTGCTCGCCTGATCAGAAGAGATGGTAAATGTACCGAATTATGGGTCGTCATTTTGCAATACGATGCAAGATGACAACATTTACAACCATACCAACAGAGTGATATGGCTCATACCCTGACTTTTGTCTTTCCGCGAGCTGGCAGCGTAGGTCACGCTGTGGGCATCAGTCTAACGCGAATGATTATTGGCCTCAAGCTTTGTGGCGATGCGTTATGGCTGATTTAGAAAGCGACTAATGGTGCGATATACCTTATTGCACTGGTCGGGTACCAAAGATTGCAAGTTTAGAAAGCCATGGATGAGCTGGGCGCATTGCACTTTTTCTGTCGTGACACCGGTGAGCGTTAAGCGATCAGCATAGGCGATACCTTCATCGCGGAAAGGGCAATAACTTGCTGTGATGACTAATGAGTCGGGAACCTCGGGCGTAATGACACCATAAAGCGGCGACGCATTGTAACGGTTATCCGCAGGATGGAAATAGTCATCATAGTGCTGTTTTATGGTTTCAGCACCCATCCAAAAATACCCACTGTTCTGACTGACAGAAGGCATTGCAAGGGTGTAATCCAAGGCTGGATAGATCAAAACTTGTCGATAGAGAGGGGTGTCTCGTTCATGTTGAAGCTGCTGAACAACGGTGGCGATTAACGCACCGCCAGCACCCTCACCGATCACGGAGAGTTGCGGCAGATAGCTGATCTCAAGTTGGTTGAGGATCTGCTCCGATTGCTTGACCGCAGTATAGACGTCTTCGAGCGCTGCAGGGTAACGTGCTTCTGGCGCAAGGCGGAACTCTGGGGCAATAATGATGTGGTTAGTGTAATAGGCGAGCTGTCTGCAGATATTATCGTAAACGACAACGCTGCCCGTGACTGGCGAGCCACCATGCGCGTAGACAGCAACAGGTAACGCTTGTTCAGGATTGGGGTGATAGACCCGCACTGAGACATTAAAACAATATCCCGATGCGGTGCACTCCACTGCTTGCGGAAAGGGTGTAAAAGCAGGGACATATCGGTTGGTCACCGTGCTTAAGGTTTCTCTTGCGCTGATGGGTGTGGTGGGGAAACGCGTTTTTTGACGGTTTAGCGACTTGAGTTGAGCCTGATGCAAGAAATCTTCTATTGCTGGTAACGGGGACATTATCACGAATCCTTATGTGCATAACGTTTGATATATCTTATTCCTATTAGTTACTAAATACATCCAGAGTGATATACAGGTGTGCCTAATAGCGACCTACTGCACAAAAACCTCGAAACATTAGAGTTTGTTAATGTAAAAGGGTGGCAGTGCCACAATTTTGCCTATGGAGTTAGACAGTTAGTTAAGAGTGTCTCAAAGTTGGGATATGGGCAGTGACGGACTATTGACCCATTTAATAACAGGTTGTTAGGTTTAAAAACCGACATTGAGCTAGGCGAATAAAGTGAAACTCCGCTTGATATTGGCGTGAGTTTTTCAAGGCAAAAACATCTAGAGTAAGGAACAGAAGCAATGCAGAAAAAACTGGAAGATTTTAGTGTCACCTATTTACTTACTCGTGATTTTCTCGATGCGCAGTTGGAAATGAAAGAAAAACTGTATGACTTTAACCACTCTCGTCCGAAAGACCTCAAAACACGCCAAGACGTATTGCGCGACATTTTAGGCGGTTACAACGGTGTACATATCGAACCGCCGCTGCATTGTGATGTGGCGTCGAATCTCAGCTTCGCGCGAGGCGGCTTTGTAAACAGTGGGCTTGTGGCGCTTGATATGGCACCGATAACGATCGGCGAATGGGTGATGATTGGTCCGAACGTGCAGCTTATTGCGGCAACGCACCCCGTGGCATTGGCTGAGCGAGTGAAACCTTATGGGTGCGGTGAACCGATTAATATTGGCGATAATGTATGGATTGGTGCGGGTGCTATCGTGATGCCGGGTGTCACAATCGGTAGTCGGTCGATAATTGGTGCAGGCAGTGTTGTTGTGAAGGATATTCCTGAGGGCGTTATCGCTGTCGGAAACCCATGTAAAGTGATTAAAACGATTGATCATGGTGAAATGCCATCTGAGGAGGAGATCAATCAGATGTACCTCGATCTTGGCTTCGAACCGGTGGATTTTTAGCCGTAAGCTGCTCCGTTGGTGCTGATTTGAAGAAGTGTTGCCACGGTTTGCGTAAAAGCCGTGGCAAAGGAACGGTGTTTAGTCGACGCCTTCAATAAAGCTGCCTAGGTGCAGGCTGTAGCGGTTTTCTCTCAATATATCCCAGACTTGGTGTTTGAGCTCTTCGGGATAGACTTTGACTTTTTGAATGTCATCTCTGCTTAACCAATCCGCACCGAGGATAAATTCCTCATCGGTTAGCCCTGTCAGGTTGTCATGGCTCACTTCGCCTTGCCAGTCCGTGATGCGGTAAAAGAACTCCGCGTGATAGCGTTCTTTGTGAGTTTCGAGGAACTCTCGTGCAAATAGGAAAGCGCCCACAGTGACAGAAAGTCCCGTCTCTTCTAGAAACTCGCGTTTCAGCGCATCCCGAGTACATTTATCTTCATCTTCTAATCCACCGCCTGGTGGAATCCAGTACTCGCCAGAGTGATCCTTCACTTTGAGTAATAAAATCTTACCGTCGTTTTCTAAAATGCCTGCCGCGCGAATTCGATGTTTCACAGTGCTACCCTTTTATTGTTCGCATTAGATGTTAGCAGTTTTTTAACACAAGGATAAAATCTATTCTCATTCAGTCGCTTGGCGTTTGTCTTGCCTATGTTGTTGTTTAAATACAACTGGTCTCGGCTAATTTCTTGAAGTCAAGCAGATTTACGTTATTATGTTGGAAAATTACAACGTGATAGTTATCAGAATTTCAGGAGAAGGTATGGTCTCGAAATGGGCACGTCGATTCTACCAAATGGCGGAATTGGTCGGTTCTTGGAGCAAGGATCCCTCTACGCAAGTCGGGGCAGTGATCACAAAGCATAACCGTATTGTGTCTGTTGGTTTTAACGGTTATCCCCATGGTATTTCAGATAGCGCTGATAAAGACGAGCGCGAGATGAAGTACCTAAAAACGCTGCATGCAGAGGAAAACGCGATTCTGTTTGCAAAGCGTGATTTGGATGGCTGCGAGATCTGGGTAACACATTTTCCTTGTCCGAACTGTGCCGCAAAAATCATCCAAACGGGCATCTCTCATGTGCATTGTCCTGAGCAAAGTGCTGATTTCTTAGCGCGTTGGGGGGATAAGATCAAAGTTAGCCAAGATATGTTCTTGCAAGCAGGGGTAAAAGTGGATTGGTTGCCGTTAGCTGAGTTAGAGAATGACAACAATTAGCCTTATCCATATGGTGGCTTGAGTATAATATCTATAGTGGAAAGCGTGCCTTCAATATAGGCACGCTTTTTTGTTGTGCAGATGACTTTCCATTAACCCAGTAAACCAAAGCGGTGAAAACATGCCTAAAAGTGACGATCTGATCCTATTTTCCCGCGTTGTCGAGCTGGGGGCATTTAGCAAAGCTGCCGACGAAGCGAATGTCACCCATTCGGTGGTCAGTAAGCGGATTGGTCGATTGGAAGATGAGCTGGGTGTGCAGCTTCTGTATCGCACCACACGCCGTTTAACCTTAACAGAGGCAGGTCAAGCGCTCTACGAGAAAGCAAAACTGGTTCGCCAGATGACAAGTGAAGCGTTCGATCTTGTCTCGGGTTATGGGGAGCGACTGAGTGGGCGTATTCGTCTGTCAGTCCCTACCATCTCCGGTGAGCTGTTATTGGCCGAAGCGGTGGCGGAGTTTTGTGCCGAACATCCTGGGTTAAGCGTTGAAATGTCGATGGATAATCGATTTGTTGATGTGATTGAAGAGGGATTTGACCTCGTTATCCGCACAGGTTATCTCGAAGATTCCAGCCTGATTGCTCGGCATATATTGGACTCTTACTGGGTGGTATGCGCAGCGCCACACTATATTCGCACCCATGGCGCACCCACTGAACCTGAGCAGTTAAAAGATCACAACTGTCTGCTCTATGACTATCACACTTCTGGCGCGACAGAGTGGGCCTTTAATGACGAAGAGGGTGAGCGTGTCGTTCGCGTTTCTGGCTCCTTGTCGACCGACAATACAGCCGCACTTCGTCAGTCTGCCCTTGCGGGGTTTGGAATCATCTACGTACCAAGGTGTCTGGTTTATCCCGACATTGAATCTGGTGCGCTGGTCGAGCTATTTGAAGGCAAAGTCGCGAAGTGTCTTGGCGTGTATGCGCTCTATCCCTATACCCGACAACCGCCCTTAAAAATCCGTCTACTCATTGAGCATATCCGCAAACGGTATCTTGATTTAGCGCCCTACTTTGCCGAGAGGCAGGGTATATACTCAAGCCACTAGTCGCTTCCCTCTAGCGAGCTTTCTAGGCTCGCTACCTTTGATACTGCTTTTTGATTTAGTCCACTAGATCTTCAAAGCCGTGCTTCGATGGCAAACCTAGAAACTCTCGCTGAACAAGTACCTTGAAGTGGCTTGAATATATAGGTGTTTTGACGAAATGCACATTTTCATTCAATAAAATGACTCCGACAAATGTGATTTATTATTCTTTATTTGTGAATTTATTTTCAGGGTGTGTGTCTGACATTTTTTCATTGGTATAAATAGAATGAATTTAACCCCCATGTGGTTCACACTATTTGAATGTGGACAAAAAATATTAGGAATGAGTAACCGCCACATTTTTTATTTTATTTGTATTATCAATGTATCTATCCCTGTCTTAGTTTGAATCTTCATTCCTTTAAGGGATGATAAATTGATCGAATAAAGATCATATCTAATGAATTTTAATCAGCATGCTAACTCTATGTTAATAGTCAACCGTGTCGCGTGATGGTTTTGTAGCCAGAAGACGCTGTATTGTCGTGTAATCAATACGTTACATTGATGCTTTGTATGCTTCACTTAGTAAGGTAAAGCTGTTTATAATCGCCCGCCATTTCTATTAATAAAAATTTATGGCAAGTCATTTTTATTTATTCACACGTGTGAGCAAATTATAAGTTACCTGTTTTATTAACTGTACTTTTGGTCGTTTTACCACTGCGTTTATATTAATTGACATTGCATAAAGGAAGCACATGAAACTCGGGTTTAAAGCAAGAATCAATGTCGCGGTGACTTTATTGGTCGCGGCGTCATTAAGTATCCTTGGTCTTGTAAATATTTCTACTTTGAAAGAACAGATGGTGACTGGGCTGACGCAAGCTACAGTAGACCGTTTGAGTTTTTATGCGGATGAAGCAGAAGTATGGATGCAAGAGAGGTATGAGCATATCGATCGTAGCGCGTCACATTTTAGTTTGAGTTTGACCGAAACGGACAACTTACGCTACGTACGATTGCTCGTAGATTCAGGTCAGTTGTCGAATGTGGCGGTTGCGTATGAAGATGGCCGAACTTATGCCGCGCATGGTGGAACGAACGGTGTGTTTGATGTCTCCGATTTCTTTATTAATCGCGAGTGGTATCAAAATGCCAAGCGTCGCCAATCTACGGTCATCAGCGCGCCTTATGTGGATGTGGTCAGCAATGAAACAGTGGTGAGCATCAGCTCGCCAGTGATGTCGATGGGGCGCTTTATCGGCGTGTTAACGGCCGATATCTCTATCACTGAGGTGACTGAGGGGATCAGTAATTTTCGCTTTGCTGGCGGTGCGGCGACGTTGACTGATCACAATCATGTTTTTATCGCCAGTGACGATCCGACCGATATCGGTAAAACCCCGTCACAAGTCTTACCCGCTTGGCGATTTATCGAAGACGCGTTCGCGAGCCAAACGGAAGGTCTGCTCGCCATTGATTATCTTGGCACCATGATGTCGGGGTACTTCCAACGTATTGATCTCAATGATGGTAGTTATTGGACACTGATGGTGTTCATTGATGATGAGACGGCAATGGCTGGGGTCAAGCAAGCAACGTGGCGCGCAGTGTTAACCATCTTGATTCTCATGTGCTTGGTGTCTGCCGCCATCATTGCCATCTTGAATAAGATTTATCGTCCTTTGTTAAACCTCAAGGGCGCAGTACAAGATTTGGCTTCTGGCAGTGGTGATTTAACCCAGCGCCTTGAGGTGAAAGGAGATGATGACCTTGGGCAAATCAGTGAAGCCTTTAATCAGTTCGTCTCGAATGTGCAGTACATGATCCAACAGATCTCTCAATCTACTCAAGAGATTTCCACCAGTATTGAGCAACTCAGTCAATCTGCAAAACAGAGTGAGCAAAAGTTAACGCATCACTCGGTCGAAACTGAGCAAATAGTCTCTGCGATGCTGCAAATGAGCGAAGCGTCAGGCTCTGTTGCGCTGAATGTCAGTGAAGCAAATCAAATCACTCAATGTGCGGGTGAAGAAGCGACAAAATCTCAGCAGGTGGTTGATAGCGCGGTGAGCAGTGTGACCTCATTACTGGCTGAGTTTGATGTGATGGCTGCCAACATCGACACCATGAACAAGGACGCGAGTGAGATTAGCGCGGTGTTATCCGTTATTGGTGATATTGCAGACCAAACGAATTTGTTGGCCTTGAATGCGGCGATCGAAGCAGCGCGTGCAGGCGAGCAAGGTCGTGGATTTGCCGTTGTCGCCGATGAAGTGCGCGCGCTTGCGGGGCGTACACAACAGAGTACCTCGGAGATTGGTGACATTTTGAATCAGCTCATGTCTGGGAAGGATGCCGTAGTTGATGCCATGGAAACCACGCGTCAGCGTTGTCAAAGTGCGGCGACCAACACATCTGATGTGAATGTGAGTTTGAATAGAATGAGCCAAGCGGTGGTGGATATTGAGCAGTTGAGCACGCAAATATCGACGGCGGCTGAAGAGCAAAATGCCGTGACACAGGAAGTGAATAAGAACATGCATGCGATTCGCGATATTGCTGACAATTTGCTTACCGATGGTCAGCACATCGTTGCGGCCACGGATGATCTCGCGCGAGCAAATGAAGCGCTCAATGCGATGGTCTCAAAGTTCAAGACGCTTTAACCAGCCTTATGACGGTGACACAGGTTGCCGTTTCTTTCTGAGGTGGTGACTTGCCTTCTTTCTCAACAGAGGTCGCCATCTCTTCGCTACATAAAATACATTTAGGTAGATACATGTCTAATTCCTGTCTTTCGCTGCTTCAAAATAAAGAAGCAAACCAACTCAATAGTGCCTTTGAACGTTATTACAACGAAGCGTTTGCTGATTACTTTTCGCGAGACCCCAATAAGTGGCCAGTGTTCAATGAGCCTGGCTTTGCGGCGATTCACAATTTTAGGCAGCAGCGTTTATCGCCTCATGAGCGTATTGCTGGGTATCCGAATGGTGAAGCGTTGCATGCGCAGTTAGTGGGCGATGCGTCGTTGTCACAAGGCCGCATGCGACCGAGTGGTCAGCCGGATGAAATGTTGGCGTTTGCCGCAGCCTTGTCAAAAGATTGGGAAAACCCGTCTTCGGTGGAAAATGTGGTGACCATGCCTGCCGACCCCGCGATTTACGGCTCTATGATGGGAGCAATGGCGAACCCGAATCTTGCGTATAGTGAATATGCGGGCATGGCTGATCAGTTGGAGAAACATGTGATTCGCCAAATCGCGACGCATGTTGGTTATGATCCTGAACAGTCGACGGGCTTGTTTACCCAAGGTGGCACTTTCTGCAACTTATATGGTTACTTGTTGGGTTTGCGTAAGTCGCTACCGACGGCCATTCATCATGGTATGCAGTCAGTACCGGATTATCGCATCATTAACTCGCAAGGTGGTCATTACTCCAATATGACCAACTTGTCGCTGCTGGGTGTTGATATTAAAGAGAAGACGATTCGCATTAAAGTGACGGATAGCCACGACATTGATTTTGATGATCTTGAACGTCAAATGCGTGCCTGTTTCGCGGTGAAGTGTTTGATTCCCACCATCATGATCACCATGGGAACGACAGATACCTTTGCGGTAGACAAAATCAAACCCGTGTATGACTTGCGTGAACGTTTGTGCGAAGAATACCAAGTCCCCGTGAAGCCTCACTTGCATGTGGATGCGGCGGTAGGTTGGTCGATGATCTTCTTCCTCGATTATGACTTCAAGCGTAACCCGTTAGCCATTAATGAAGTCACGCTCGCAGGTATTGAGCGCACCGTCGCTCGTGTTCGTGAGCTGAAGTATGCCGATTCCTTTACGGTGGACTTCCATAAATGGGGATATGTGCCTTATACGTCGAGTTTGGTGATGATCAAAAACAAAGACGATATGAAAGCGCTAGAAAATGAGCCAGAGAACTTCTCGTACTTTGAGCACGATCTGCAAGGTCAAACGCACTTACAGTCAACGATTGAGTGCTCTCGTGGTGCTGTCGGCGTTTTTGGTGCTTATGCCGCGATGAAATACATGGGCATTGAAGGCTATCAAATCATCCTTGCTCACTGTTTACAGAACGCAAACTATTTCCGTAGCCAGTTACTTGAGTTGGGGAACGTCAAATTGATGGTGCCAGAAAATCAGGGGCCAAGTGTCGGCTTTCGTCTTTACAACCCTGAGTGGGTCAACGATGTTAATGCTGAGTTTGCCAACGAGCAGCAGTGTATGAGTAATGAAGCCTACATGGCGATGTTAGCGCGCAACAGCAAATGGCACCGTCAAATCTTCAAACAGCGCGGAAAAGTTGGTTTGTACACCAATTGGGTTGAGTTTATTTCTCGCTCAGCGTACAACCCGTATGGCAAATATTCCTATATTCCGGGTGAAAAAGCGGTCTTTATGAACCCAGCCACAGGACGAACCCAAATAGATACCTTTGTTAGTCGCCTGATGGGCTAAGTGTATCGCTTCCCAAAGGGCGAGTTTTCTAGGCTCGCCACCTTTGTTACTGCTTGTTGATTTAGTCCACTAGACCTTCAAAACCGTGCCTCGATGGCAAACCTAGAAAGTCTCGCTGAACAAGCACCTTGAGGTGCTTTGAGTATAGAAGGCTGCCGTGTTGGCAGCCTTTGCTTTAGGTGCGGATAACTGGCGGTTAGGCGTCTGGGAATTTGGGTCTTAGCGCGGTATCACAGACCTCAAAGTGATTGTCTAGATGTTCGTCGAAGAAAGCGACGAAGGGATCTGGGCTGTCATGCTTATCTTTTATTTTCTGCACCGCTTCCGCCGCTAGATTGTGATCATAGGCGAAAAGGCAGAACAGTTTTCCCAGTTCGATATCTGTGATTTCCGTGCCGGACATATCAAGCAGGGCGATGTCGCTTTGTGGTGTTGTCACCAACTGAGTCAGTGGGTTTCTCGCTATCATGAGTACCTCAACTTTTGTGTCAGGGACTTCAAGAAAGGCGATTTGGTTGTCATTAAGATAGAACCGCGCTTCTTTATTGGGGTCTTTGTTCACAGGTAAGGTGACGTGCTCAAGTTGATTCTGATTCAAAAACAGGCGTCGAATGTTACTGAGTTTATGGCCTTCAAATCGACTGAGTTGATTGTGTGAGAGATCGATAGAGAAGAGGGAACGGTCGGCCGCGACATCGAAGGTAGCGAGCTGATTGTGTTGCAATGAAAGGGTGTCCAAATAAGGGTAGTCGGTCAGCGAGAAGGTCGTGATCCCCGCGTTGTTTGCGGTTAGGGTGCGAAGGTATTGGCGCGGTGTGATTCGCTCTAGTACCAAGTTTGTATTGCTGATGTCCAAATCCCTTAATCGCATTGCTTCATGGAACTGTAAGCCGTCGACCTTGGTATCTGCAAGGTGCAGCAGGGTGATATTGGGGTTTTGGCTTAAGTCTAAACGGGCTATTGCCGTATTGCTGACGAACAAGTCTTCCAGTTGACCATTGTTGGTGACATCGAGATGACGTAATTGGGTATTGTCACTGATATTGAGAGAGTAAATTTTGTCTAGTTTGTCTATATCAAGCAGACCAAGCTGATTGCCATGTACGTCCAATGATCGAATCTGCGAATTTTGACTGACGTCGATTTGCGTAAGTTGATTGTTAGCCAAGTTCACATATCGAAGGTCCGCAAGAGGGGCGAGTTGAATCTCGGTGAGTTGATTACCTACCAGTTCAATACTACTGAGCTTTAGGTTGGCGTTGAGATCGATGGTTTTAAGCTGGCTGTCGTTTAGCGTTAGCTGTTTAAGTTCAGACAATGGAGAAAGATCAATCTCTCTGATCGCGGTGTTTTCAATGAACAATTGATTCAGCGTTGCGTTTTCACTGACGTCGAGCGACTGCAACTTATCTCCGCGTGTGATGCTCAAGTGGTTAAGCTCAGGCAGTACATTGAGATCAAGGTGTTCAAGTTGTGAAGAGTGCAGTATCAGGGCGATCAGGTTAGGGACTGTCCGGGTATCTATGCTGGCGAGTTTTTCTGATTGGCTGCGAAAAACACGAAGATTGGGGAGATAAATGAGGTCATCGGTTCGGGTGATTTCATAATCATAACCACATTCAACACGCTCCAGTGTACTTAACGCATCGCCTTCGGGTAGCCAGTTGTTTATGCAACGTGCAAGTTCTGGGTCTACAAACGTCACCTCATCCATGCGTGATACGTAGGGTTCAACAAACAGCGATACCCTATCGCTCGCGGTCTTGCCATGACTATCCGCTACCGTGACTTCGAACTCTAGTGTCGTGGTTTGCGGCAGGTTATCAGGGGTAGCAATTGAAAGGTAAGGGTTAGAAGGATTGTTAATTGCTACTTCTGGGCCAAGGGTTTGTTGCCAATGATAAACTAACTTTTTGGTTTCTTTGTCTTTGCCAATCGCATGTAAGCGCACGGTATTGCCGCTCATGCTGCGCAAATCCTCGCCTGCGTTAACCGTTGGCGGTGTTTTCGATTCAAGCTTGCCATCGCCACTACTGCTACCACATCCGCTGATCATCGCGACACATATGGCAGAGAGGGCAATTCCTATCTTTTTCATAGACGTCTCCTTGTGAGTGAGCGGTCAGAATAAGACGGTATGCAAATCGATTCTGTTATCCTTTGTTCGTAATTTGTACGTGATTAATTAATTGAGCGCATCGCCGAGATGACTTGGTCTCTCGGCGATGCCTATGATGAGATAGCACCCCATGCGGTCTAGAGGGGGCTAGACGGGGTAGGAAATGATCTACTGCTCGGAATGAAAACCAATCATGTTACCGTCAGGGTCGGAAGCGACGACGATGAAACCAAACTCGCCAATCTGCATTTTGGAACAAACCACTTTTCCCCCTGCACCCTCAATACGCGACTCCTCCTCTGCGCAATCTTTGCAATTGAAATAGACCATGGTGGAATTTCCTCCAGCGTCTACGCCTTGCATCTTGCAGATAGCGCCGGGCGCACCCATTTCTCCGTCCGTCCAAGGAAAAGCCCACATCTCGGGCATGTTGTCTGAAAACGCCGGGAGTTGAGAAAGTTCTTTTGCTAATACTGTTTGATAAAAGGCTTTCGCTTTCTCTAGATCATTCACATAAATTTCAAACCAGCCAACCATGTTCATTGCTTTATCCTCACTTTACGTAATGCTCTTAAGTGTAGAGTGCACTGGGTGAATATACTCAAGTAACCTCAAGATGCTTGTTCAGCGAGAATTTCTAGGCTTGTCAGCAAGGCACTGCTTTGAAGGTCTAGTGGACTAAATCGAAAAGCAGTAACAACGGTGACGAGCCTAGAAAACTCGCCCAAGGGGAAGCGCCTAGCGCCCCGATTTCTGCGTTAAAGGTATTTGAAAGGGGAACCCATTCCTTCACACCTTTGCCTTGAACTCGACGCGCTAGTTCGCTTCTGAATCCAGTATCTTGAGGTTACTTGAGTATATAAGCTTCTTGATATTGCGACGCTGACGCGATTGTACCGTTGGTTATGTCGCAACATTGCTATTTATGATTGGTTGCGCTTAGATAATGAAATTCAATGGAGTTTTTGAAAGGGAAGGCGGTTACTATGGCAACGAAAAGGGTACTTGTCCTGTATGCACATCCTTCGCAGCATCGAAGCGAAGTCAATTTTCCATTACGGCAAGCGGCGCAAGAAGTCGAAGGAGTAACCCTTGTTGATCTCTATTATGAATATCCGAATTTTGATATTTGCATCGATCGCGAGCAAAAGCGCCTGCTTTCCCACGATGTGGTCATTTTTCAATTCCCTCTTTATTGGTACTCCACGCCTTCGATATTGAAGGAGTGGCAAGATTTGATTTTGGAGTATGGCTTTGCCTACGGGCAGGAAGGTACTCAACTTCACGGTAAACCCTTTTTGTGCGCGCTATCAGCGGGAGGGAAAGCAGAAGCATATCGCGCAGATGGCTATAACCACTTTACGATTGGCGAACTTTTGCAACCTCTTGAGCAAATGGCGAACCTGACCGGTATGGTTTACTTGCCACCCTTTGCGATTTTTGGATCGCGAACGGCCGTGGAAGATAAGCGAGTTGCAGGCCATGTTGAACAATATCGGCAGCTGTTACATGCCTTGGTCGATGACAAGGTAGACATCAAGGCGGCGCAAGCTCTGCCAATACTGACCGACAATCTGCGCAACTTCATCAAGGATGGTGCCTAATGACTAGTTACTTCATTCAAGCGTTTATTTACCTTGTTGCGGCCGTTATTGCGGTACCGTTAGCGAAGCGATTTGGGTTGGGCTCGGTATTAGGGTACTTGATTGCGGGCACAGTGATTGGCCCGGTGATTGGTCTGGTGGGTGAAGAGACGACAACGATTCAGCATTTTGCTGAGTTTGGCGTCGTTATGATGCTGTTCTTAGTCGGTTTAGAGCTTGAACCACGCATGTTGTGGGGCATGAGAAACCGCTTACTCGGGCTAGGGGGGCTGCAAGTCGGTTTAACGGCCGCGATAGTGATGGGGATAGCGTTGGGTTTTAACCAGCCATGGTCTATTGCGCTCGCGATAGGATTGATTTTCTCACTCTCATCTACCGCCATCGTATTGCAGACATTTAATGAGAAAGGACTGACTAAAACGGAAGGTGGTCAGAATGCCTTCTCTGTTTTGCTTTTCCAAGATATCGCGGTTATCCCGATGCTTGCCTTTATTCCGCTCCTAGCGCTACCTGAGTTGATCGCACAAGCGCAGCAGGCAGTGCACACTGCGGCAGATCATCATGAAGAGTTGAGCCTAGTAGCGGGGCTGCCGGGCTGGGCCTATGGTTTGGTGATCACGGCATCAATCGCGGCAGTCGTGGTGGGCGGACACTTCTTGAGTCGTCCACTGTTCAAATTTGTCGCGGGTTCAGGGTTACGCGAAATCTTTACCGCAACGGCATTGATGCTGGTGGTGGGTATTGCGGCACTCATGAGTCTGGTGGGCCTCTCTCCGGCACTTGGGACATTTATCGCGGGTGTGATGCTTGCCAATAGTGAGTTTCGGCATGAACTAGAGTCAAATATTGAGCCATTCAAAGGATTGTTGCTTGGGCTGTTTTTTATCACTGTGGGGGCTGGCATTCGGTTTGATGTGCTGTTTGGTGAGTTCTTTACCATTATTGGTTTGACGTTGGCAGTCATTGCACTAAAAGCGGCGGTGCTGTTCGTGCTGGCGTTGATCTTCCGCATTAAAGGCAGTAACCGATGGCTATTCACTTTGAGCTTGGCGCAAGCGGGTGAGTTCGGCTTTGTACTTTTGAGCTTCTCTACACAAAACCATGTCTTGCCAGCAGAGATTGTGCAGACCTTATCTTTGGTGGTTGCGCTATCCATGTTCCTCACTCCGGGCTTGTTTATCTTGTTTGATAAGGTGATTCTGCCGCGATATGAGCGACAATCGAATCAGCGTGAAGAAGATGTCATCGAGGAAAAAGGCACAGTCATCATCGCGGGCATCGGGCGTTTTGGTCAAATCGTCAATCGTGTGTTGGTGGCAAATGGGGTAAAAACGGTAGTGTTAGATCATCAAGCAGACCAAGTGGATAACTTACGTCGAATTAATACGCAGGCGTACTTTGGTGATGCGACTCGGCCGGATCTCTTGCACACCGCTGGTGTAGAAGAGGCTGCAATGGTGGTGGTCGCGATTGATAATCAGGAGGCGTCGGTCGAATTGGTGAAATACCTTAAACATAGCTTCCCTAAAGTGAAAGTCTTGGCCCGCGCGTTCGACCGTGGTCATGGTTACCAGTTACGTCAAGCTGGTGCTGATGTGATTGAATCAGAAACGTATCATTCAGCGCTAGAGTTGGGGGCGGCGGCGATGCGTGAGTTTGGTCAGCATCCATTCCTTGTCGAGCAGCAAAAAAATGCCTTTAAACGTGCGGAAGATGCACAGTCTGACGAATTGTATGCGGCTTGGAATGATGAATCAGAGGGCAGTGAGCGCTACGATAACAATTATGTGAAGTTGTTTATGGCGTTGGAAGAGAGGATTAAGCAAGCGATGGCTTTTGATCGCAGTGATGGTCATTCGATGGCAGAACGCAGTTGGACACCGCCGCCTAAGGGATACGCAGATCAATTCAGTGAAGATGATCCTTCCTCCAAAGAGTCATGAAAGAGAAACGGGATGCGATAGCATCCCGTTTTGCCTTATGCCTGTTGGTGCTGTTGCTAGTTACATACCGATATGGGCTATAGCATTGTCATTAAGCGAGCTGCTTTATCCACTTTCCCGTTTTTACTCGGTAGAACATAGGGACTAATTTGGTGACTTCTTCAAGTAGAACGACGGCATAGATGCCCTCAATTGGCCAATCAAGCAGAAATGCAGCGCAGAGTGAAAGTGGAACGGCCAACACCCATTGGGCGATCAAATCCAACCAAAAAGTGAAGGTAGTATCACCACCACTTTTGAGTACGCCAGACATCATTGTCATTGTCATCGCACGCAACAGGATACTGGTTAAAATTAGCGGGAAGAGACTTTCCGTCTGAGCAAGGACCGCGGGTTCAAGTTGATTTAAGCCCCGCCAGATCCAGCCTTGTGATAGCCAAAGCGACAACACTAATACGGTTGCTGCCACGAGTGAACAAATGAGTCCTGCGCGGATATAGCGCGATAGTGCGGCGTGATTTCTTGCGCCTATCGTTTGGCTAATCAATACCCCAGTGGCGGCGGCACATCCCCAGCTAAAGGACGCGGCAATAATTTCAATCGGCGCGAGTACGGCCATCGCAGCCAGAACCGTGCTGTCTATGTGACCATAAATACTGTGATAAACTGACAGCCCAAGGCTCCATACCAGTTCTCCTCCTATCAGCGGTAACGCGAGTACCCAGTATTGCTTTATTTTACCGATCGTTAGCGCCCTTTTCATGACCGTATAGTTGAGCTTGAGCAGGGGAATGCGGCGGTGAACATAGACCGCCAGTAGCAGTGTGGAGAGGCTTTTGGCTAACAAAGTCCCCCAAGCTGCGCCTTGGATACCGAGCGCTGGGAATCCAGCGTTGCCGAAGATCAGCAGGTAATTGAAAGTGACATTGAGAATAAGTTCGATGAGAAAGAGGTAGAGCGCGATCTGCGGTTTGCCTATCGCGCGCAATCCTGCCCCCCATAGCGTTGAGAGCGCGCCAGCGAAAAGCGTGAAGGCGGTAATTTCAATGTATGAAGCGGCGAGCAGGATAACCTGCCTATCTGAAGAGATGAGGCTCACGATAGGCGAAGCGAAATAAAACAGCAATGGTGAAACAATGGTTGCGACGAGCAGGGCGAATCCCATACCGAGATGGAGATTTTGTCCGATGGCTTTATCACTGTTTGCGCCAGCCCCTTGTGCGACAAGAATGGCGACAGCACCGGACAGGCCGATGATGATGTTAAAGCATACCCACATCACTCGTCCGCCAACACTTCCTGCAGCAACACTCTCTCCACCTAATTGCGCCAGCATGTACGCATCGATGAAACCAAGGCTAGAAAACAGCACACTGTGCATCGCAATTGGCGCTGCGAGTTTTAGTACTTGCTTATAAATGTTCATCGATAGGTCTCCTTCCCTAAAGTCGACGCGTGCGAAACCCCAGGGATTCACCTGTATTTCAGCACCAGCACCTGAAGATCGCTGAGTATTGGACTTATGCGTTAAATTGTTGGATGAGTTGTTCTATGAACGCATTGATCTTCACATTGCTGCGGTGGCGCTCTGGATAGATGAGATAGATGGGCTTTTGTCCTAAGGTATAGGCTTCAAGCAATGGAATGAGGCGTCCTGCGTCAATGTGTTCTTTTAAAGAGTAGTCAGGGGCTTTGACAATGCCTGCGCCTTGCAAAGCGAATCGCGTTAACAAGGTGCGTTCGTCACAATGAAAAGGGCCTGAAGGTGCGACTTCAATGACATTTTCGCCATCGTAAAACGTCCAAGTCTTATCCCACGAAGTCATAAGACAAGGGTAGTCAGTAATCTGCGAAGGCGTTTCGGGCAAACCGTGTTGACGGATAAAATCGGGAGAGGCGCAGCAAACATGCCGATAATGAGTCAGAGGCTTGGCGATCATATTATCCGGTGGAGTATGTGTGGACCGGATCGCGATATCAAACAAGCTTTTATCCAAATGACGTTGTTCTGCATCTAACTCGATCTCAAAGGTGATCTTGGGGTATGTCTGATTGAAGGCGATACAGGCTGCTGGCAGGATTGCTGAGCCAAGCATACCCGGTGCGGTAATCCGGATTGTTCCCTCGAATCGGGTGGCATCTTCTGAGAGTTCTCGCTCTACTTCAAGCAAAGTCTCGTCAACTTTTTGCATGCGATTGAGCAGTTTAGCACCATTATCGGTGAGGCTGACGGAGCGGGTCGATCGTGCTAAAAGTACTACACCAAGCTCCTTTTCTAGCGCATTGATTTGGCTAGAAAGATAGCTACGAGAGATGTCGAGCTTTTCGGCTGCTTTGGCAAAACTCAGCTGTTTGGCGACTTCGGTAAATAGAACATAACGTTCAAACTGTTTGTGTCTCTTACTCATGATGCTTGGCGATTAGTCATTGATGTTGAGTAATATATCAAACAATCTGAGTGTTATTGATCGTTATATCAAACTGTGAGTTTTTTTGAGGAGAGACGTAGATGGAAAGCAACCTCCAAGTGAGCGTGTTTTCTTCACTTGGAGGTGCTGGCTGGCTTACGTCGGTAGATGAGCAATGCGATTGCCCATGGCAATCAACTTATCAAGGATACGTTCACCGTCTTCGCGTAAACCGTTGTGCTCATACTCGTTGGTGATCCACGCTTTACTGTTTGGAATGTGGCGTAATGATTCCTGAGTGTAAGCGAGCTCTACATACATGTCTTCGGCGTAAGCAGCACAGGCGACCGGGACGGTGTTCTGGGCTAAAACGGCGTGATCATAAAGTGTGCCCCAATCGGATTTTTCTGCGAGCAGTTCAGCAGCGGCTTTGAGTGGTTTTAGGGTCTCGAGTTGGTCAAACATCCATGGATAAACCATTTCACCAGTAAACAGGAAAGGCTTTCCGGGCGTATAGTTAAATTTTTCCGGGCGAGTGCGGTGGGCAGACCAACGAGAAGCTTCATTCTGGCAGTAGATGGACTCGTGCAAAATGGCGTAAATGGGGTTGGTGAGGTAGCTTTGCTCGGCCAGCATGGCGTTGAGGAATGGGTAGCTCAGCGATTGTTTCCCGTTTTCGTCTACGAACGCACTCTCGAGTAAATAGAACATAGGCAAGTGAGCATGGCTGCGGCCAAGGTTAATGCCGATAAGTTGAAACTGTTCAACGGTAAAGCGTTGACCATTGGGTAGGTAGACCTCGTTCGCTAACAAGAAGTCGGCAATTTTTTGGCATTGTACTTGTGCTTGAGGAAACTGCGCGAAAAAGGCGTTGTTTTTGTCTTCTACACGCTGATAAGTGGCCTCATACACATCGTCTGCATGACGAGCTAGCGATGGCACGCCGCCCGTAATGTAGCTACGCAGCAAGCTCTGTGGAAACAGGGACAAATAGGTTAGCGAGCAAAAGCCACCAAAACTCTGTCCTAAGATCGCCCACTGTTTGACCCCGAACTGTTCGCGGATGGCCTCGGCATCACGCACGATGTTATCGGCACGAAAATGACTCAAGTAGTCTGCTTGTTCGGTTGCGTTTAGGTGCTGCAGTGTTTGTGCGTGGATAGGTGAACTGTTGCCTGTGCCGCGTTGGTCTAGGAGTAAAACACGATGTTCGCGCAACACGCGCTTTAACCAGCCAGAGCGACCTTCAGGACGCGGCGATGCAAAGCCTGGTCCGCCTTGAAAATAGACCAACCATGGCAACTCTTTTTCGTCGTTAGCTAAATCAACCACTTCGCGGGCAAAGACAGTGATTTTCGCGCCGTGGGATTGGTTGTAATCGAGTGGAAGTTGGAATTGGTGTTGGCGGTAAATCAAGTCACCATCAATGAAAGAAGCTTGCATCATACATCCTTTTCAAGCAGAGAAAGGGAGACTCTAGCAGAGTGCGCACTCAGGCGTCATGAATGATGTGTAAAAGAATTTGTGAACTCACGCGATAGGTCGTCACAGCCATTGAGCAAAGACTGCTTACTGATTTAGCCGACGCGATGTTCAAATGCGTGTCTTGAGTATAGGCATTTTGAGAATATTTCTATCTCTCAGATGATCTCCTGCATCGCAATGAACCAATCACCTACCAGCGCTTCGATGTTGTTTGTTCTTATTGTGTATATACATATTAGTTTTTGTGCGTTGGGAATTAGAAATTATCATTGAGAGAATGCTGTTTTTTGAGCGATATGTTTCAGAATATTACATTCTAATTATTGTATTCTTTTGGGTATAAAGTTGTATTTTTGGTCAAAAGGAAGGTGATTATGTGGAATATCCTCAATAAATCAATGATGTTCTGCCAAATGATGTTTGGTCTCTCTTTTTATGGCGTAATGGTCGTACTGACACGTTTTTTTCTAGAAGAGCTGGGTTATAGCGAAGCGGACACCATGATGGTCGTTGGTGCGTTTTCGTCCATTGGTCCATTGTTTGCGATTGCGGGCGGATTCATCGCAGATAAGTTCCTCGGGGCATATCGCTCGTTGACAATTGCGTACGGCGCTTTTGCGACAGGTTATCTCTTGCTCGTGTTAGGTGCATCAACGGTTAATGTGCCACTGAGCTTGGTGGGTATTGCGTTAGCAAGTTATGCCCGTGGTTTGATGTCTCCTTCGTACCCGAGTTTATATAAGCGTACTTTTGCAACGGAAGAAGACTTCGAAAATGGCTATCCAGTTAACTATTCCGTAAACAACGTCGGGGCCTTGTTGGGGCAGTATCTTTTCCCGCTGTTCGTCCTTACCGTTGGCTTCAACGGCAGTTTTTTACTGTCAACGTTGCTAGCCGTGCTCGCTTTTGCAACCTTAATTCTGTTTAACAAACGTTTGGTGAAAGTAGGCGCAGAGATAGATCAAGCGCCAGTGGGTGCGAAAAACTGGCTCTCGTTCATGTTCTTATCGATAGGCATGGTGGGGCTAGTGTTTTTTATGTTCTCCAACATGGATATAGGGCAAAACATTGTTTACGCCATCGGGGCTGCTGCCATTCTTTACTTTGTTTCATTGATGGTGAAAGCGAACAAGTCAGCAGCGCTGAAAATGGGCACAATATTGATCATGGTTGTCATAACGACATGTTTCTTTGTTTACTACGGGCAAATGATGACATCGATGACCATGGTGGCGATCAATACCATGCGTGGTGACTTGTTTGGTGTGATTCCTATTGCCCCTGAAGCCTCTATGGCGATGAATCCGTTGTGGTGTATTGTTGCGGGCCCTGTTATCACCATGACTTTTTCTCGTCTTGAAAAGCGAGGCATTCATTTTTCAACAGCGACCAAGATTGGCTTTGCATTCATTCTAACGGCGATTGCTTTTGGTTTGTTAACGGCGGCGGTCATGGGTGTGGGCGAAGAGGTGGTGATTCGTGCTGAAGTGTTTTTGCTGGTGCATTTCTTCCAAGCATTTGCGGAAGTCATTGTGGGTAGTTTGGTGGTCGCTTTTATTCTCTCCGTCGCACCAAAGCAGATTGAGAACTTTTCGGTAAGCTTGTTTTCAGTGGCGATCGCCCTGAGTGGGATTGTCGGCGCTGTTTTTTCAACGTCAATTGCGTTGGAAAAGGGGCAAGTTATTACGCAAGAAATCGCGCGAACGGTTTATGGCGAGTACTTTCAGTTGCTCTCAGTCTTAGCGGTTGTCATGGTTGGGGTCGCCTTTTTATCTTCAGTGGTTATCCGCAAGATGTTGGCAAAAGCAAACGAGCACAATCGAGTCGAAGAACTGATTGAAGTGTGATGCTTATACTCAAGCCACCTCAAGATGCTTGCTCAGCGAGAATTTCTAGGTTTGCCATCGAGGCACTGCTTTGAAGGTCTAGTGAACTAAATCAAAAAGCAGTAACAAAGGTGGCGAGCCTAGAAAACTCGCCCTTTGGGAAGCAACTAGCGCCCCGATTTCTGCGTTAAAGGCGCTCGAAAGGGGAAACCATTCCTTCACCCCTTTGCCTTGAACTCGAATCGCTAGTCTGCTTCTGAATCCTGCATCTTGAGGTGGCTTGAGTATACATAGGGAATAAGGTTGAAGGGACGTTATTGCGGCAAACTTTCGCTTTGAACCCAATAGATGGGATGGTGTTTGAATCGACCGGCAGGTGAGTATAAATGTTCGTCGAAACCCGCGACAGATGAATTTCAGTCGCGGGTTGGTGATGCGAGTATGTGTTTTACTGCGTTTCTTCTTCTCGCAAGGTTAAGACTTGATAACCTGTGTTTGTCACAAGAATGGTATGTTCGCACTGTGCTGAGAGTTTTTTGTCGCGAGTAACAACGGTCCAACCATCTTTTTTGGTTTTCGTTTTGTAAGTACCTTGGTTGATCATCGGCTCAATAGTAAACGTCATGCCTGCTTTCAAGGTTAACCCTGTCCCCGCTGTACCATAGTGGAGAACGTTAGGCTCTTCGTGCATCTCTCTGCCAATCCCGTGTCCACAGTATTCTCGCACGACACTGTAGCCTGCTTTTTCTGCTACTTTCTGAATCGCTGCACCAATATCACCCAGTTTTGCGCCGGGTTTTACCTGTGCAATGCCTGCCCACATGGCTTCTTGTGTTGTGTTGACTAAACGGCGTGCTGGCAACGGGGCATCAGGCATAACATACATCTTGCTCGAATCTGTGATAAAGCCGTCTTTTTCTAGGGTGATATCCAGGTTAATGATGTCAGAGGATTTGAGTAATTGATGATCACTCGGAATCCCATGGCAAACGACTTCGTTTATAGAGCAGTTCAGTACAAACTGATAACCGTATTGGCCTTTGCTGGCAGGGCGAGCATGAAGTTCATTGACGATGAAGTCATCAACCCGATTGTTGATCGCCATGGTGGAAACGCCCGGTTTTACGAAGTCATCAAGCATGGCAAAGACTTGCGCCAGCAGTCGCCCTGATTCCGCCATGAGTGCTTGTTCTGCTTCGTTTTTAATTGTGACACTAGGATGCATCGCGTTCTTCCTGTTCAAGCGCAGTAAAGTTTTCTTGTGCTAATTGTTGACGAATCAATTGATTGAACGTCATGTTGGGATTGAGCTCAGCGAGCATGCCCATCTTCATCCAAAACTCAGCTTGAGAATTGATAGAGCGAGACATTACGTTGCTGGCTTTACGGATCTCTTCGTGGAGATCCTCACTGATCTTAACGATACCCATTCGTTGTATCTCTATAAGTGGTTTATATATGGATTGTATATAAAGTGCATATATAGTGCAACGTGTTGTAGCGCTACAGAGTTGCAAGGGGAAAGCGATTGACTCACAGCTTTACTTGTCGATGCGCTAGTTCACTTTTGAAGCCAGACTCTTGAGGTCGATTGAGTTTACTGTGGTAAAGTGAAAGGGGATTTAAGTATATTTTACAATCTGTTAGGAGGTTGAAGTGAAACGCCATTCGAGTCTATTGAGCCTATTTATCTTGGCATTGTCCTCTTGGAGTACGTCAGCGGCATCGTTGGACAAAGAGATTGAGTACCTTTACCAGTATGTCGCTGAGGCGACAGAGTGCGTGTTTGTGAGAAATGGCAAATCTTATACAACCCTCGAGGCGGTTGAGCATATGCAAGTAAAACAGGGCTATTTCAGTAAGCGCATCAAGTCCGCGGAAGATTTCATTAAGTTTAGCGCTACCAAGAGCACCACCTCTGGAAAGGCTTATCTTATTCAGTGTGAAGGGCAAGAGATTGTTGAATCCGCTGATTGGCTATCGTCAGCCTTGATGTCTTACCGCTTAGCGCAATAAACTGCTTGGGTTTAACTCAAGTTGTCAATAAAGAGCAAAAAACTAGTCATAACTGTCTTCTCTTTGAGATGTTTTACTTGAAGTCGTAAATTTGCATTAATATGCGCCATGTTTCATTGATAAAGCCATAATCGCTGCCTATCATTCTTATCTGTACTGTCTCTATTTGCATTCACACTTTTGTGCGTTGCTTAACATGAACAGAATGATAGAAGGACGATGACTCAATGAATGAATTGACTAGGCGGCAATGGCTAAAATGGATGGCATTGCTCAGTGGCAGCGCAGCCATGCCAAGCTACGCTTCTGAAGGGCCTCTGACCTTAAAAGAGGATGATGTCGCCGAACATTTTGCACCACGCTTGCAGGCGGGGTCTCATGTCAAAATATATATTCCAAATCTTCCTTACATTTACACCTCTCATGCCATTAATGTTGGCTTGATCCGGCCAGCCAATAATCAACAAGGCTGGGAGTATGAGTTGGCAACCGACATTCGCCAAGTTTCTGAAACAGCCTACGATGTGACTTTGCGTGAAGGGATCAAGTTTCAAGATGGTACGCCTTTTACTGCGCAATCTGTCGTTCGCAATATTCTCGCCTTTCGCCAATCGCCATTTCTTTTTTCAAAATTGCATGAAACCTTACTTTCAGCCACTGCGCTTGATGAGCAGCGAGTCAGGATTTACTTATCGCAACGTTATGGCCAGTTCATGAATGACCTGTTGTGGCTGCATTTCTACACCGATACCTATCTGGAAAAGTTTGGGTGGAACGGCAAAGCGACATGCCCCAATTTAGCCGAAGCAGGCCCATATGGTCTTGGCCCCTACCAACTTATCGAAGGGTATGTTGAAGGGGATCGCCAGACGAAAGAAGTGATGTTGAAAGCAAACCCGTATTACTGGCGACCAAATGAACCCAATATAGAACGGATCACGATTTACACCGAGCTGGATAGTCAAGCAGCCATCAACCAAGTGCAAGCACAAGAAGGGCAACTAGATATCGCGCCTATCCCGTTTCACGATAAGGTGCAGACGATGCGTTCACCGCACAGTAAGGTGGTTTCGGCATCAAGCAACAACAACTTTGCGATTCATCTTAATTTGCGCAATGGCCATCCGCGGCTTCAAGAACAGGCGGTGCGCGTCGCCTTAAACAAAGCGATTCACCAAGCCAATCTACTGTCCTTTGTCTACATGGATGAAGGGCAAGCCAAGGCCACCAACGCCTCCCCTAACTTTCCACGTATCGCGGAACTGTCAACGAGTCTCAAACCCTACTCCGAAGTCAGTAACCCCTATGACCCAGAACAGCAGGCAGCACTAAAACAGATATTAGATGGCATTACCCTCAAGGTGTATAGCCAGCGAAGCTTTCTGTGGTTGTGGCGTGGCATTGCTTATCAACTGGGACGTGTTGGGGTGACGTTAGATATTGAGCTCACAGACAGTGAAAAAGACATCTTTGCGCAGCTACTTACCACCAACCAAAAACAGAACACCAAAGACTGGGATTTGCTCATTTGGAGTATGGATGATTGGTACTTCAATCACCCGTGGAGCGTATTTGTGGCTTACCGTACTACGAGTGTGTGGAGCACTATTATGCCGGACGCCAGGCTCGATGGTTACATTGATGCGCTGTTTGCCGAATCGGTCGGTAGCGACGCGTATCTAGCATTAAGCAGGCAGATCATGACACACGTCTATGACCAAGGCTATATGCTCTTTGTGCCTGCCCCTAACCAAGTCTTAGCGACGAATAAGGAAGTCCATTATGTGCCCTATCCGATGGCGACGAGCCCATTATGGGAACTGAAAATAAGCCGTTATCACTGGTCTGTGCGTGAAGGGGCCTTGCCGCCATCTCGCACCGCGCCATTACAGATCCAGCGAGTTTAAATTACGAGTAGAAAGGGAAAATCATGATTAACGCGAAATGGTTAAGTGATATCCGTATTGGTGTGAAGCTTATTGGGCTCGTTGTGACCGCCGTATTGGGTTTGGTGTTTTTGACATCGATGAATTTCATGCAATCAAATCGAAATAGCGAAGCGTTAGAGACAGTCAATGTAAGCAGTAGTCAGTTGGTTTGGTTGAGCTCATCGATTGTGCAGCCATTGGGGGAGTTACGTGCACTATCCTTGTCTTTGGTACTCGCGCCAGATGATGCGATGAAGCAGCAGGTAGAAGCTGAAATGGCGCCGCTGGTTGCTCAATTAGGACGGGCGTTTGAAGACTGGCAAGCGCGATCTGATAATCGCACGGCACAAAACGTCAATACGATTCGCAATGAGTGGGCGGCATACTTAAACCTCTTGAACTATACCCGGGAACGCGTCTCTCAAGGTTATCGAGAAGCGGCATTTTTAAATGTCGTCGAGCGTGAAGGTGCGCAATATGCGTTGTTGAGTGATCAGGTCAATCAGGTGTTTGTGGATATGGAGCGTCAGGTCAACGCGGTATATAACCAGAGTGTTGTGGCCGCTGAAAGCAATGAGCGCGCCTCGTTAATCGTAAGTGCGATTACGGCGTTGTTGGTGGCCGGTATTGGCTTCTTAATTTCGGGCAATATCACCCGCCCATTGCTCAGTTTGCAAAAGAAAGTGAAAGCGCTAGCTGAAGGGGAGCTGGCACTGACTATCTCCGGACAAAATCGCAAAGATGAACTGGGTGATTTAGCGCGTGAAGTCCAAGTGACCGTTGATCATCTTCGAGAAAACTTGCAAACCATCAACAATAGCTCAGATCTGATCAAAACGGTGTCGTTGCAACTGGGTGAGACGTCAGCGGATGTCTCCACCATTATTGGTCGTCAGCTTGAGAATGCCGATACCGTGGCCTCTGCGATGACAGAAATGGCCACCAGTGTTGCTGAAGTGGCAGGAAATGCGGCATCGACCTCTGAGGCAACAGGGGAAGCAAATCAAGAAGTCGAAAATGCCAAACTGACTCTCGAGCGTACCTCGCAAGATATTCAAACACTGACTCGACAAATCAACCAGACGTCAGAACTCATCGATAGTTTGCGTGAGGATGCGGATCGTATCGGCAGTGTGGTCGAAGTGATTGGTGGTATCTCTGAGCAGACCAACTTACTTGCTTTAAACGCAGCCATTGAGGCGGCGCGTGCAGGGGAGAGTGGGCGCGGATTTGCGGTGGTTGCCGATGAAGTGCGTAACCTCGCCCAACGGACCAGCGGCTCGACCGAGGAGATCAACGAAATCATTACGACGTTGCAAAAGCGAGCGCACCAAGCCATGTCTGAAATGGCGACGAGTCAACATGAGGCGAAGCAAACGATCGAGAGCGCCGAAAATACTGTGTCGCGCTTGGCACGGGTTGCCAATCAAGTTGATCACGTTAATGCAATGAACTTGCAAATTGCCGCGGCGACGGAAGAGCAGCAAGGTGCGACACAAGAGATGGATCGCAGCGTCGTTGAGATAAGAGACATCTCACAGCAGAGCGCGCAAGCATCAGAACTGGTCAATGAAAAGGCTAATGCGCTTTCTGAACAGGTGACTACATTGCGTCACGTTGTTGGCCAGTACCGTTTTTAACAGAATAAGAAACACAACCAACGGGAATAGACCCCATTGCAGTATGATGGGTTAAGTACAAATCGCTCCGCAAGGGGCGATTTTTTTATCTTTAAAGTCGGCCTGAATATAGGCTTAGACCTGTGCTCACACCTCATTCACACTCTAGTGTTAGTTTTTACTGTGCTTACCGGAATGTGCTAAATTGCTAGTTTATCTGTGATTTTCATCGAACTCTGACAAGGATAAGGGAGAGTGTGACCAGATGACCACCGTTGTATTAGTGCCTGGCTATACCAATGCTGGGCCAGCGCATTGGCAAACCATTATTGAGCGAAAATATGCAGATGTTGTACGAGTGCAGCAAGATAACTGGGAAGTGCCAGACAGGGAAAAATGGCTTACGCGCGTCAATGAAACATTGTCGACAATTGAAGGGGAAGTGGTGCTCGTGGGGCACAGTTGTGGCGCTGTCGCCATCACACAGTGGTCGCAAGCCTTTCAATCAGACAAGGTGATTGGTGCGCTCTTAGTGGCCCCAGCCGATGTTGATTCACCTTCCGCCATCGTAGAGATTCAAGTACAACGTCCTTTGTCTTTCGAGCCATTACCTTTTCCAAGCATTGTTGTGACCAGCGATAATGATGCCCATGTCTCGTTAGAAAGAGCGCACCTTTTTGCCGATGCGTGGCGCAGTGAAATCATCATTAAGCCGGGGGCAGATCATTTCCATACGGAAGCGGGGTATGGTGAGTGGCCTGAAGGTGAGAAGTTGATAGAGCGGCTGATGGGGCGATCGTTTCAATGTAAGTCGATGGTTTGAGTCTATTACTCTTGCTCGCGTGATTGGAACGCGCGAATTGTGTCTGAGGAAGCAATATGAGCGATAATTATAACGACGAGGTCTCTCAACATTATGCCGCCTATCGTCCTCCGGTTCATGATGCGCTGCTTGAGCAGATTCTTGCCAATAAAACCTACTCAACAGCACTAGATATTGGATGTGGTACCGGCGTATCGACGCGCGCATTACTCCCTTATTGTGATGAAATAGTGGGTATAGACCCAAGTGAAGCCATGCTCGCTAAGGCGATTGAGAGCCCTAAGATTAGGTATCGACAAGGGACAGGGGAGTGCTTGCCGATAAACGACAAGCGTGTTGATCTCGTGTCGTTTGCGGGTTCTCTTTACTATGCAAAATCGGCAACCTTAATCAAAGAGCTGAAGCGGGTATGCAAAACTGACGCGCGCATCTTGGTTTATGATTTTGAAGTGATGCTTGCGCCAATGATGGCATTACTTGATGCAGAAACCAGGACAAGCGGATCTTCTTACAACCATGCCGAGAACTTGTCGGATGTCGAAAGCCTGAAAACCTTGCATGTTCAACAAGGCGAACTTACGTTTTCTATCACGCCACAACAGCTAGCCCATGTGCTGTTTTCATCCGAGCGTCGGTATCATGCTCTGCAAACACGCTATGGCAATGAAGAGACGTTTAACACTGTGGTGAAGGCGTTGACGCGTCACAGCAGCAAGTTTGAAATGACGGTAAACATCTATCATTCTCTCTATGCGCTGTGAGCCATGTTGTGGTTAGTTGCGTTTGCTTCAATAAGGAGGCTTACGCCTCCTTCAACAGGTTTAGTTATTATTCAGGCATTGAGAGCTCGGGTTTGCGTTTGAGTGCGGCAATCAGCATGTAAGCGGTTGTTGCTGCAAAAATAGCAAACAGGTAACCCATTAATCCTGCTTCACTGCCTAAAAACGGGTCTGCAAGCAGTGGGCCAGTGACTGAGCCAATGCTGTAACAAAACAACATGATTTGGGTTGCTGACACAATTTCCTCTTCTGGCAATGCTTGGCATCCTAAATTGATCGCCACTGGGTAAAGCGCAAATGCGGCCATCCCTAAGGCGAAAAGACTCACAGCAAGAGGCCATCCATTGGCGATGCTTGATGCTGCGCCCACCGCCGCCATGCCAACTACACAGCAAAGTGCCATCAACAGCGTACGACCAATCACGGCTGATAGGCGAGAAATCAACGGTTGAACGACCATGCCACCCATGACAATCGCCGCCATCAGTGTGCCGATGTTCTCTAAAGAAATCTCTCGCATTTTGAGTGCCAGTGGCAACAAGCCATAAACGGACCCTAATAGCAGCCCCGAAACTACACAGCCCATCAATGCGGCGTGGTTCAGTGCAAACACACGCTTCAGTGAAAGCGGGTGGCTGTGCGTTTGTTTAGCCGGTTCGACGAGGGGTAGAAAAAGCACCAATAATGCCGAAGCCAGCGCGATCAATATGACCGTGAATGGTAAGAGGCCTTCAATGCCCACCCAACCTATGCCCAGTTGCCCTAATGCGCCACCGCCATAAAGCGCTGCCATGTAAATGGCTAAGCGTTTTGCTCGTTGGCTTGGCTCTCCAAACAATAACCAGCTTTCAACGATGACGAAGATGCTGGCAACGGCTATACCGGCAATCAAGCGTGCCGCTAACCAAGCTACAGGTGACTGCTGCTGCATCAGTGGTAGCACGGTGAACATAAAGACCAACAAACTAACCATAAATGCTTTGCGGTGGCCCAACTTATTCACCAAGGGTTCAATGAACAGTGCTCCGATCAATAAGCCCGCATAGAATGCACTGGCGAGCCAGCTAGCCAAGGTATTGCTCCAGTGTGCTTGCGCTACCATGAGCGGAATAAGGCTCATTAAGAAGCCAGACGCGACAGCATAAAGTGATAGCGCAGCGACAGGAATAGCAACAGACGGCGACGCCGCGGAGAGACGTGAGCTTTCCACAGAACAATACCTCGAAGTAAATAGATTGAAAGAATATTGAAAATGATCTGAATGAGATCGGCGCGACTATGCCGTTTCCGCTTTACCGAGTACAACAATGTTTTTTTGTCGCGACATGCAAAAATGTTGATTGAAGAAACCTGATCTTTACTCGCTTACGTTTTAGGGTGTTTTAAGTGGCGATTAAACAGGGTATGTTGTTGTTTTTTAGGTTGTTAGAGAGAAGGGATGGCCGCGATATATCTATCAGAGTTGTCGTTATCTGATAAAGAGAGTGTTTTTGCACTGCTCAAAGACCCAGAAGTGATGCGATATCTGGGGCCTCGACGCCCTTTAACCGATGCAGAAGCGCAACAGTGGTTTGATGATGCATTGAATAACCCGTCACGACTTGTCTTTCGTGAGGCTTCGACCAATGACCTAATCGGGTTTTGTGGTATCAAGATGTTAGGCGGCAAAGCAGATTTCGGCTATTTCCTGTTAAGACAGTTCTGGGGAAAAGGGTACGCCACGCGAATGTGTGAGATGACAATCGAGGCGTTAGCAAACCGTACGGATTTCAGCACGGTAGAAGTCTTTATCGCAGAGCATAATTTAGCGAGTATTCGCTTAGCAAACCGCTTAGGATGGAGAAGGATAAAGGCCTCAAAAAATGCCTTTGAAAGCGGTTATTTATATTTGATTGATAATACGCGAGCCATTCGGTATGAGATTTGAAGCTGAGGCGCGCTTACTGAGCGTATATTGGCGTATACTGGCTCTATTCCAATCATTCATGGGTAGAAGATGTTACTCGAAGGGATAGAAACGCTGTTAGTGCTTGGGAAAGAGCGCACCATGAGCCGCACGGGAAGCAAGCTCTATATCAGTCAATCGGCTGTCAGTAAGCGCATCACCAACCTAGAAAAAAAGCTCGGTAAAAAACTGATTGAGCCGGACGGGCGTTACGTCAGGCTGACTGAAGACGCGCAAGCGTTGATTGCCAGTATTGGTCCGAGTTTTAATGAGTTGCGTGGGCGTATCTATGAGCAGCAGTCGTTAGAGGAGCGCAGCCTGATCCGTATTGACTGCTCTGAAACGGTCCTTGCTGGGTTACTCCATGACATCATTCCTGCCTATATGGCGACAGACCCTCACCTAACGCTGACAACGAATAATACGCCGCGTATTGTCGAGAATGTAAAATCAGGCCGCGCCATGGTTGGCGTTTGCGCGGGCAACCTTCCTCCGCAGCATGGCCTGATGACGTTTCACCTCTTTGATGAGCCGTTTTATATCGTCAGCCGTGAAGCAATTACTGAGTTACCCGCTGGATTAATTACGAATAACCTCACCAACACCGCGAATACCTATCAAGCCAGTGTGTTACAGCGCTTAGGGATAGAGGCGGTGATGGAGATTGGTAACTATGTGGCTGCAGCGCAGTTAGCGATGAGAGGTGCTCCTCCCGCTATTGTGCCTTTGATGGTCGCAAGAACCTTAGGGATCGATCCTCGCTATCTGTTTTATTTTGAGGACCTTGCACCACTGCACCGACCTATCCATATTTGTGTGCGGCAATCAAACTATCGCATTGCCCGTGTTAAAGCAGTGATAGAAGCCATTCTTGATGCTGCTCCCACAGCAACTTCAACGCCATTAGCATCGACATTGTAATCACCATGGGGCGGATGAACTTCTGCCCTTTGCCGATCACCGCTTTTGCCCCCAATTGCGCGCCAATGAAGCCACCAACGGCCATCACCAAGCCGAGTTCCCAAACAGGCAAGCCTGCAAAAATAAAGAACAACAGTGCGGCGAAGTTAGAGGTGAAGTTGAGGACTTTGGTACGCGCAGTGGCTTGTACCAGAGTAAACCCGCCGAGCGCAACAAAGCAGACCGTGAACAACGACCCAGTGCCGGGCCCAAAAAAGCCATCGTAAAAGCCAATGCTGGTACCAACTGAAAAAGCAAACAGGTTGGTAGCCATGCCGGGCTTGTCGTCCTGTGCTTCCGTTTTCGGGGCCAGTAAAAAGTATAGTGAGATGGCGATAAGCAGTATCGGGATTAAGCTGGTTAATACATTCGCATCAATGTGTTGTACCAGTTCCGCACCGATAGCGGAACCAATAAAGGTGCACACGATGGCAAGTTTGAGCTCTTTGATGCTGACAATGCCATTGCGGATGAAATACCAGCTTGCTGAAAAACTGCCAAAGGTACCTTGTAGCTTATTGGTGGCAAGCGCTTGTGTTGGTGGTACGCCGACAGAAAGCAGTGCAGGGAGTACTAACAATCCGCCGCCGCCAGCCATGGCATCGATAAAGCCTGCGATACCCGCGACAAAAAACAGAAATGCCAATACCTCAAATGTAACTTCCATACTTCCCCAATCAATCTACCAAGAACTTACGGGTAAACTATCACTGTTGACCGCTCGCAGCCCAACGAAAAGCACGAAAACGATCTATTCCACATATTCATAAATGAAGAAGTCGCACGGTTTGAATGCATGAAGTAGGACGTCTTTGGGATTGCTGAGTCCTGCAACTTAAGGTGGTTTGAGTACAAAGTGCACGCCAATATGCCTATTTGCAATATTCATCGTCTCACGCGTAATAGAAGCCTGAAAAACCTCATGGATTACCGTGCTAAGCGGTTTCTATTGTCGGCATGATAACGGATAATGTTACTGTAACATGACGAAAGAGATAGAGATGGCTAACGATAGCAAACGAACCCGACCAACCCTGCAAGATATCGCAGATCGTGTTGGGATTACAAAAATGACGGTAAGTCGGTACATGCGCAACCCCGATTCTGTTGCAAAGGCAACGCGGGAAAAAATAGCGGCCATTGTTGAAGAGTTAGGCTATATCCATAACCGAACGCCAGCGATGTTATCTAAAGCATCCAGTAAGGCGATTGGCGTTTTATTGCCGTCTCTATCTAACCAAGTGTTCTCTCGCTTTGCGCAAGGTATCGAGTCTGTGACGAATGCCAATGGTTACGATACCTTGATTGCCCATTTTAGTTACGATGAAGACGTTGAAGAGCGCAAAGTTGAAGCCTTGCTCTCTTATCAGGTTGATGGTTTGGTGTTGACGGCGTCGACCCATACCGAGCGCACCTTGCAAATGATCAAAACGGCGAATGTGCCGGTGATCGAAGCGATGGAATTGCCGGAGAGCCCTATCGATATGGCGGTCGGGCTCAATCATGTCGATGCGGCGTATACCGTGGTAAAAGCGATGATCGCGAAGGGGAAGCGGCATATCGCCTACTTTGGCGCGCGGCTTGATACGCGTACCCGATTGCGAATGCAAGGCTATGACAATGCGATGAATGAAGCAGGACTGACACCGTTGCATGTTCTCACCAAAGCACATTCCAGTTTTACCCTCGGCCATCAATTGCTTGAGCAAGCCCTAGACACGCAGCCCGCCTTAGACGGTGTTTTTTGTACGAACGATGATATCGCGATTGGTACGATACTCGCTTGTCAGCAGCGTGCTATTAAGGTGCCCGAACAGTTGAGTATTGTCGGCTACAATGCACTCGACATCGGCCAAGCGATCTCACCTAAGCTCACCAGTGTAGAGACACCACTGTTTGAGATTGGCAAACGCAGTGCTGAACTACTGCTGGCCTCGCTTTCAGGTCGACCTGACGAAGAAAAAGTGGTTGATATGGGCTTTGCAATGACAGATGGTGAAAGCTTGTAGGTCGGTTTTGGGTAGGAATGAGGCAGTGTTTCAGATCCCTTTCAGCTCATCTGAATCATTTCTTTATGGAGTGGCACGGGCTTGCTCAATTACCGGATAAAGTGTCGGCTGCGCGACACGTATCCTTATTTGTTATGTAACATTTCCGAACCAACGCTCAAGTAAAGCTTTAGGTGCAGATGGATGTGCGAAAGCACCTTCCTGTATTGCACGAATGAAGGTATTTTCCTCTCTCATATCTAAACCACTTGCTTTATAGTTCAATACTTTAATGTTCCCATCCAATGAAAATGGAGAAAACGTATATGGCTGGTAGAGTTCAAGGGGGGCCAACATTCCACGCGACCATGCTTTGATGTAGTAAACATCTTGCTTCTCTCCGCTCGTCAATGTAACTAAACCATCCTGTGCATAAGCCCAACTATCGACCTCTTGGGGTAAATTTTTAATGAACAAGTCTGCATTTGCCACTGCATCCACTTGAGTTTCAGCTTCGAAAACTTCCATTTTTCGGACGCTATTTTCATAGTAGATCACTCTCGGAACCATCAATTCATCTTCTTGGAGATCGCTTCCTATAAAGATGCTATGTGCAAGAATCAAACCGACCAAATTTCCTACGACTTCAGCTATCACTGAGCACTCCTTGTTACATAACGAATGACATGGATTCCCCTCATGAAGATCTGCCACACTTAGGTGATCTTTGAGAGTAAGTGCTGGAGGTAACCCTACCTCATTCCATCACTCACAACCATAGCAAATATGCCGCCTATGCGTATAGGGCTAGAAGCTTGCTATCGCCCATGCTGCCAATCTGCATCGGAGTCAGCCGACCGAGATAGCCGAAAAGCGAAGATAAGGAGAATGGCATTAGCACAGTGAAACAGGAGGTCAACAGAGAACACGCAAACAGAAAGCAGCCTATTGAAGTGACGTAGCTTATCGTCGCTTCTGGTTGCGCTCGCTTTAAATTTGGCGCAAGGCTTCATACCCATTTCAATCTACCTGAGTAATTTCCTTATATAGTGGTCCGGGCTTGTTCAACACCCGGATAAAGTGTCGGCTGCGCGACACGTATCCTTATTTGTTATATGCCTAGCTGTCACCTATAATAAATGCGCACCATTAATGCGTATAGGATTACTTTATGAGAAATACATATAGCACAAATGCACCTAAAAAGGCTACAAACCTTAGCCTAAACAGTGAGTTACTTGCTGAAGCTAAGCGCCTAAACATCAACCTATCAGCAACAATGGAAAAGGCTTTGGAAAAGGAAGTAAAACAACAATTGAAAGCCGAATGGTTAGAACAAAATGCCGAAGCTATTGAAGCTTGTAACGACCTAACTGCAAAACACGGACTATTTTCCGATTCATACCGAGTATTCTAATGTCACAATTTACGCTTTACAAAAACAACGATAAGAACACCGCAAGCGCTTATCCCTATTTTGTTGATGTCCAAAGCGAGTTGCTAGATTCACTAAATACTCGCTTGGTTATTCCCTTAACTCCTATCGAGCTGCTAGAGAAAAAAGCCCCTAGCCACCTGTGCCCTACGATCAATATTGATGAAGGCGACTTTGTGATTCTTACACAACAAATGGCTAGTGTACCAACTAAAATCCTTACGACCCCAGTCAACGAGCTCACCACGTTTAGAAACGAAATTATTGCTGCTATCGACTTTTTGATTACTGGCATATAACGAATGACATGGATTCTCCCTCATGAAGATCTGCCACACTTAAGTGGTCGCTGTGAGAGTACTGGAGGTAACCTATCTCATTCCATATGTCATTGCGGTGTTGACCTTGCCAAACACCATTTTATACATGGCGATGATGTCATCCATGCAATGTAATCCTGTTTTCAAAACCATTATTCACGACTTTTAGATGCAGGGAAACCTAAGAAAGTGGCTATCATTGCCTGCGTTCGCAAGATGGTTGTAATACTGAATTCAATACTACGAGATGGCGTCATGTGAGATGAAAATATAGCCAAAGCTTAGCTATTGACGCCATAGTCGTTTGTTAGGCTTCGGTGTTATGTGCACACTTTGCTTCTTCAAAATCCCATAAACCTGCCTTTTCTCCTGCCTCCAAGTAACTATACGCTTCGAAAATGTCAGCATCAGGTGGCACATCGATAGATAGCAAATTGGATTCTAAGCCTTCATAGGTGCAACCTATACTTTCTAATTTGCCCCAGACTTTCTTAAATTCCTTGGCTTCTAACACTCCCACTCCCAACAAAGCCCTGTAGGTGGAGCGACCTGAATTTTCATACAGTCCTACCACGGTTGGTATTCCAGTCCCTTCCGCGATAACAACATCTTCATAACTATAACCATATGCACCAAACGGCGAGTTCTGAAGCCTATATAAGTTGTTTCCAAGAGGCATAGCCCACAGTGTTTCTGTAGAGGAGTTCAGCGTGTTCTCAGGCTCTAGTTCAAATTTAACTTTTACTAATTCATTCACTGGTTCCTCCTTGAAGCCTAACGAATAACATGGATTCCCCCTCATGAAGATCTGCCACACTTAGGCGATCGCTGTGAGAATGCTGGAGGTAGCCATGTCACAATCCATCAGTTATTGCGGTGTTGACCTCGCCAAACACCCTTTTAGTTTGCACGCGGTTGACGAATGAGGGGTCACGCTTCTTCACAAGTCTGTTTCGCGCGCCAATTTACTCACAACCATAGCAAATATGTCGCTTATGCGTATAGAGTTAGAAGCTTGCAATCGCCCATGCTGCCAATCTGCGTTGGAGTCAGCCGACCGAGATAGCCGAAAGGCGAAGATAAGGAGAATGGCATTAGCACAGTGAAACAGAGGTCAACAGAGAACACGCAAATAGAAGGTAACCTATTGAAGTGACCTAGCTTATCGTCGCTTCTGGTTGCGCTCGCTTTAAATTCGGTGCAAGGTTTCACACCCCTTTCAATCTACCTGAGTAATTTCCTTATATAGTGGTCCGGGCTTGTTCAACACCCGGATAAAGTCTCGGCTGCGCGACACGTATCCTTATTTGTTATGTACCGGACCTAGCCTTGTGCTACGATGTATTACATTGCAATACAAATGGTGCGCGCTATGAAAAATGAAATGCTAAGTACACGTATCGACCACGATACCAAAGTAGCTTTTACCAACATCTGTGATGAAGTTGGTTTGAGCCCCTCACAAGCCATTAAGCTGTTTGCTCACGCAGTGATCAATCACGGTGGAATTCCATTCGAGCTCAAAGTAAAACAGCCGAATCAAGAGAGCATTGCTGCAATGCAAGAATTAGTATCTGGCCAAGGCCATAAAGCTGACTCGGTCGACTCTCTGTTCAATACACTAACCGATGACAAAGTAAGCAATGTATCTTCTTGAATACTCAACGCAATTCAAAAAAGACTTCAAGAAAGTTACTAAGCTGCCTATCCCTGATGTACTTGAAGTAGGCAACATTATTTCTAAACTACAGCGTGGCGAAACACTTAGCGCTAAAAATGTTGACCATCCATTGAGTGGGAACTGGGCTGGATTTAGAGACTGTCACATTAAGCCGGACTTAGTTCTAATCTATCGCATCCACGATAGAACTCTTCAACTAGCCAGAATAGGCTCACACAGCGAACTTTTTTGAACAAATAGGTACATAACGAATGACATGGATTCCCCCTCATGAAGATCTGCCACACTTAAGTGGTCGCTGTGAGAGTACTGGAGGTAACCCAATCTCATTCCATCTGTTATTGCGGTGTTGACCTTGCCAAACGCCATTTTAGTTTGCTCGCGGTTGACGAACGAGGCGTCACGCTTCTTCACAAGTCTGTCTCGCGCGCTAAGTTACTCACAACCATAGCAAATATGCCGCCTATGCGTATAGGTCTAGAAGCTTGCAATCGCCCATGCTGCCAATCTGCGTTGGAGTCAGCCGACCGAGATAGCCGAAAGGCGAAGATAAGGAGAATGGCATTAGCACAGTCAAATAGGAGGTCAACAGAGAGCACGGATGCAGAAGGTAACCTATTGAAGTGACCCAGCTTATCGTCGCTTTTGGTTGCGCTCGTTTTAAGTTCGGCGCAGGCTTCATCTCCCTTTCAATCTACCTGAGTAATTTCCTTATATAGTGGTCCGGACTTGTTCAACACCCGGATAAAGTGTCGGCTGCGCGACACGTATCCTTATTTGTTAGCACACACTACCACAACACTTTTTGTATTTTTTCCCACTTTGGCATGGGCAAGGTTCATTCCTACCGACTTTCCTTGATATTACTTTTGGGTTTGAGGGAAACGGGATAGGAAAAGTAGGCTGTTGCCCGATAGTCATATTACCAATGTAAACACTACCACCACCAACACCTATAGCTAAGGAGTTGTTTGATATATCAAAGCCAACTTTGCAGCCTGTGATATTCATTGACGCAGACTTCAAGACTTGCCCACTTCTTGTAACGACTTCTAGGTTACTGTTTTCACGACAGCTGATTTTAACACCGCGATGAACCATCTCTAGGCGTTCAACAATTAAGCTATGCGGAGCCTCAGTGCGTAAAACTAAGGTAATGTCACCAAGAGCTTTTCTAATTGTTATTTTGGGGCCTACAACTTCAACATCCCAATTGGATGTTGAAGTAACCCACTCGTTATCTGTTATTTTTAAAACCTCAGCACCATCGCGATCCGCGAGGTAAGCATTAATACGGAATGGTGCACCTTCACACTCTGGCTTTTTGATAGAAAAAATTGACTCGTCATCTATTTGAATAAGTGACTCTACATTTTTACAGGTTAAAGTGCCGATTTTCACTGTTGGCTCAACTAACCCTAAATCAAATGGACCGAATGAGAATCCCTTTTGCTTACAGATTGGGTTTTGCGAACGAACTTTTATTGTTTCTTTTGATAAAATTTTTCTTGAGACCCTATCGTGACAACCACCACACAATAAAACTATGTGATCCGGGTTGTGTTCCTTCGCTTCAGCGAAAGTAGGCTCTAAATGCTCATATTGATAAACTGCATTACCACAGTTTACGCAACCGAAACCGCAACGCTGGCGCACTTCTCTTTTTACTGGAGAAGCAATTGTGTCGGTTAGTCCATATTTATTAACTCTCAAATTGTCCTCCTGTGGATGCTAACGCCCCAATAAGCTGCCCAGTGAGCGCCGCTACACTGGTGGCGGCCTCGTGCCGACCCAGCGGCGCTTACTGGGTCAGACTTAATTGGTTTGTTATGTTTTTGGTTGGGCTAGAGATAATACCTCTATGACTGTGGCTTCCGCTACACGCCAACCGCCCTCCATTAGAAACCCACGAACACCGACGCTTAGCTTGGGTGCATGTTGCGGAATCATTTCTTCCATAACGATGTACATATTGGCCTCGCCCTCAGCCTGGATATCCGAGCCTTGTGCAATCTCTTTTCCGGACTCGTTTAGAAATCTTGGCCATATCATATAAATACCATCTGTATCGATGTTTTCCGATTCATATGACCAGTCGGAGCGATAGCCCTGCTTTGGAGGACTGCTTCGACCACTTTCACTTGGTGAGTAGAACCTGTATCGGATTCTAAAATTCGGAGTTCTATCCATGACTTCCTGAGAAAACATAACGCCCGCATAAGCAGCGGGGAACAGTTGGCTATAATTAGTGAGGAACGAACGGTAGCCAACTGTTAACCGTCTGAGCTTAATGCGCTTGTTAGGTGATCACTCCGCGGCGAGGTATCTTAGTTCACCTTTGATTCTGGAAAAGAGAACCTCAAACTCATTGCGACTTTCTCCTAGAACATTTCGAAACTGTGCCTCAGGTAAGCTCGAAGCACCATAGAGAATTTCCCCGAAACCCTTAAAAACAGCTCTAGCCATCCGTTCAGTTCGTTGCTCTAGTTCATTAGGCCATGTCAAAATAACTTCATTTAAGTCAGCTTCCGAAATACCAAAAAGAATCCGCGATTCCCAATCCCATTGCTTCTGCCAATACAGCAAGACCTCGTGAACCCTACTTTTATCGATTGATGTAAGTTCCATTTAGTCACCTAACGCTTTATATACGGAATATTTCCGCATAATATCCCTAAACTGACATCCGTATAACCTACCACCGCCAGTGTGGCATGACTAATTTTGATAAATAAAAACAGGGTCTTATCACAAGAATCAAGAGCCAGCTTGTCACATTATGCGGAAAAATTCCGTATAACCTGCAATCTATTTTTCAGACTCAATGGCATGACATGTTTGCTGTGTTAGCCGCAGAAAAAGCTAAATGTTCATGGCCGGAAAAACACTAGTGCTGCGCTTTAGTATCGCGATTTTTAAACTTGCGAATCGTCAGGATGAAAAGCAGCACAAGCAAGCTGCACCAGTAGCTCATCACAAGCGTGCTCTTAGTAACAGTGAGTGTCGACGCGACTTTTACCAATAACTCCGACACATTGGGAAAGGACCTTAGCATCAACCAAACTGTGATGTTTTCAAGATAATCAAACAAGGCCGCGATAATAGGCAGAATTGAAATCCATCTCCATGTTGTACGGGTGATGGCATTTTTATTCAAAATCCATTGGAAGAGGGCGAAATAAGACAAGCCAAACAGCGCAGGGTATATCAAATCCAACGCAAGTTGGTATCGATAGAAGGCTCTCCCTGTTTCACCCAAGTTATCGAGCAGTCGTGTCGCTTGTTCAACGTTGTAGCCTGCTGGAGACATGTCAAAAATAGGCAAACCTGATGAAAATGCCATCAGTGTTGGTATCGTGTAGCAAAGCATAATGGCATATACGATATTGGTTAAAACAACAGAGGCGATCACTAACCGACCTGCTGGGTTGATCTTGATGTGCTTTATCATTTTTCATCCATGAATGATGTTGGTTGGTTTTATGCGTTCCAGTGCATTTCGTTTCAACGGGTAAGATAGCGTAAGGCTATTCTTGGTCGCAATAAAAACAATGATTTCACTTCATTGATTCGAGGGAGTGCCTCCTTCATTCAGTAGGGTACGTTCTATTTTCTGCTTATGCCGCCAAGGCGAGTGAAGTCACGATTTCGTACCCGCCTTTTACTTTTATCACCTCACCGTTAGCGATCATCGATTTTATGCTGGCGCCAACGCGATTTCGTGACATGCCAAGTAGCGATGCTAACGATAGGATATTGAGCCTCACAATACGGTCTTCCATCACATCAGCCAGTACTGCGAGTGCACGTCTCACCTTTAAATCCGCATTTTTTTCTGCACGAAGGTGGAACAAAGTGTGAAAGACATATTGTTTTTGAGCAACACTTCGACTCAGGGTCTTTAAAAATTGTGGGTATGCAGCGATGAGAGCATCGGTCTCTTCAAAGGTGAGACTGAGAAAGGTGCATTCAGTTGTCGCACGAATTTCAGCGATACTGGGTGTACTTAGCAGATAGGGGGTATCGTTGACAATCATGCCGGGGGTGATGAGGTTATATGTGATGCCAGCGTAATCTGCATTGGTCGGGCTAAATGCCAGCACGCCTTTCAACGGCAAGATAACTTGTTCTACTTGGCTATCTTGAAAACTGATATAAGCCGATTTAGGTAGGATTTTAATGCGTGCTTTTTGGGCGATTAACTCTGCCAAATCAGCGCAAATGGTATACTTTTCTTGCAAAATAGCGGCAATGTTCATATTCCCTCCCGACGTTAAAACAGAGACTCAATGCGATGGCATCGTGCGTATTATAAATAGCGGTAGGTCTAGTTAACTATCCTCTATGCGTTATATGATACATAAGCAAAGATTATGTGAGCTCGATTGAAACCAAGAGAATTGCTATGGATATGAACCTGATTCGTACCTTTGTTGCTGTTTATCAACAGGGGTCTTTTACCCGTGCGGCCGATTATCTGGGGGTCAGCCAGCCCGCTGTGAGCATGGCAGTACGTCGGTTAGAGAACGAAATTGGGACAAGTTTGTTTGTCAAAGAAGGGCGAACCATCGTGCCGACAAATCGGGCGGTTGCCTTGGCCGATAAGCTACAACAGGGCTTAGCGATGATCGAGGATGCCTTAGTCAGTAGTGATGAGCATGCCGTTTATTGCATTGAGGGGCTATCTCATTTACTGGGTGATGACACTGACATTCAGTTGCGGGTGCCTCCTGTGGATCAACAGCAGCTTTTTGATGAGCTACGCCGACAGCAAGTTGACTTGGTTATTGATACCACCACAAGCCGAGAAAGTGCGTTTGAAATAGAGCTTGTGCGGAGTGAAAGGATTTGTGTGGTGTGTCGTGAGGATCATCCCCGTTTGGCTAATATGCCGCTGACAGAGGCTGCGTTCTATCAAGAAGGGCACATTGGTTACAAAGCTCGCCGTGATGGTCGGCAGTTTCTCGATTTATTTGCCAAACAATCTCTCGCTCCCCGCAGTGAGCGCTTTGAAGTGTCGAGTCAGGCAGCGATGGCGCTTGCCGCTGCCGATTCCGATTATCTTGGTACGGTGTTTGAGACCTTTGCGCATAAGTGGGCATCGCGTCTGGGTTTAAAAGTCTTTGCTTTGCCGCTTGCTTATAATCGCGTACCCATTCATATGATTTACCATCGACGCATGGAAAAAGAACCCCACCACCAAGCGTTAAGGCAGAGAATCAAAGCGGCATTCTCATAACGGTTGCCAACCCACTTCTATGCTCAAGCATCTTGAGGTGGCTTGAGTGTAAACATAATCAATGCTTATGCTAGCTATAATTTCAATGTATTTTTTCTTATCGGTAAAAGGCGTTTAATGAATCCATCCAATGACAAGATTAACTATCAAGGTGGAAATGATGAAAAAACGTCTACTCACAGTGACCATTGCGGCGGTACTGACTGCAGCTGGAATGACCGCGACCACGAGCATAGCCCCAGCGGTAGCCGCGCCCGTTGAACAACAGGTGGAGCAGCGCAATGCCCGTGAAACCGCAGAGTTCAATTATGCGTATGCTTTAGGTGTCCAAGCAGTCGTCTATGGTTGGGCGCCAGTCATGATGGATGTCGCACTAGAACTGCAAACGTCCGTTGATAAGCCAATGAATAATGGTCAAGCGCCTATCAATCAGCTTGGGCCGATTACGCGCTTGTGGGATTACCGCGATCGTTCTTATACCACGCCTAACAATGACACACTTTACATTCAAGGTTGGGCAGATCTTGAAGCGCAGCCTCAAGTGCTCTATGTACCAGAAGTGAAAGATCGCTACTGGATGCAGCAAATTGTCGATATGTATACCGAGTCAGTGGTGGACTTGAGCAATGCGACTGTCGGTAATGATGGCGGCTATTTTGTGTTGGCGAAAGCAGGGTATGAGGGCGAGTTACCAGAAGGGTTACCGGTTTACTACTCAGATACGCGATACATTTGGCTAGCGGGTCGCTTAGGCGTGAAGAACAGCGCTGATGAAGCGATAGCGCGTGAGCTGCAAGCTGAGTTTCGCATGATGCCATTAGACGCTTATCCGCATGGCGGCGTACAGCCAGAGCCTGCTGTGGCAACGGTAGCGCCTGAAGTGGTTTTCCCAGCGGGTTTGGAGTGGTTTAAACGCCTAGATAAAACCTTGAGCGAGAATCCACTTGCTCGTGACCACGAGATTGTCGCGCCATTTGAATACATTGGTATTGGTAGTGAAGGTATTGATGCGCTGAGTGATGTACGTAAAGCCGCATTGGAGCAAGCGTTTGCGGATGGTTTCGCAATTGTTCGCGATGCTGCGATGTACAGTGATACGCCAGTTAATGGTTGGAACTGGGAATATGAAGCCGGCCGTTATGGGGCAGATTATCTACAACGTGCCGCGGTCAACATGAACTCAATCGGTCTAAACTCGCCAGAACGCGCTATGTATCCAAAGCGTTATGTTGATGACCAAGGTAACCAACTGCACGGTGAAAACCAGTACGAGATTACTTTCCCAGCGGATATGGCAGTAAACTATGAACTGGGTGGGTTCTGGTCATTGACCATGTACGATGCGACTGACCGTTTTATGGTTGAGAATGAAATCAATCGATACAAAGTCGGCTCGATGGACGAAACCTTACAATACAATCAAGATGGTTCGCTGACGATTTACATTTCTCATCAAAAGCCAGAAGATGCCAAACAATTAGCGAACTGGTTACCTGCGCCGAATGATGATTTCATGTTGCAAGTGCGTCTCTATGAGCCTAAGCCAGTAGTCTATGAAGGCGAGTTTCAACTACCTGAGATGTACAAACTGAATTAATCGTTACGATTAATGCCTGAGTAAAAAGCCCTTCGATATCGTATCGAAGGGCTTTTTGGTTGGCCATACCAATAGGGGGGAGTCAGCATGGCCTAAGGAACACGAAGTGCGTTAAAACAGAAAGCTGGCACCGTCTTCTGCACTTGAAACGGACTGCCGGAAAACCCGGAACAAATCACGTCCCCATGTTTGCTGTTCTCTTTCTGTCTCTTTTGTCGCGGGCGTGCGTCCCTCTAAACTGTTAAGCACCTGAAGCTCACCTGTTTGACAATCTAGGCTTAGCATATCCCCATCTTGTATCAGGGCAATGGCCCCGCCCCGTAAGGCTTCAGGAGAGACATGAATCGCCGCGGGAATTTTACCGGAAGCACCCGACAACCTTCCATCCGTGACCAGTGCGACTTTGTGCCCTGCTTTTTGTATGTTGCCAAGGATGGGCATTAACTTGTGAAGCTCTGGCATGCCATTCGCGGCTGGGCCATTGAAGCGTACGACAATAACGCAGTCTTGGGTGAGTTCCCCGGCTTTGTATGCGGCTTCTACCGCGTGTTGACAATTAAACACACGTGCAGGGGCAGCGATTCGTTGATGTGCTTTTGCAACGGCAGACACTTTGATCACGGCTTGCCCTAGGTTACCTCTTAACACCTTTGTCCCACCCGTTGATTGAAAGTGTTCACCACTCGCAGCAATAACATCCGGATTGGTTGAGCCATTGCTGGCTACCCAGTTTAGTTGGCCATCTTTGAGGATGGGGGTGGTAAGTTGGTCTTCAAACTCGCCGAAGGCGGTTTTTACTTCGCTGTGGAGTAAACCAAGCTCATAGAGGCGTCGCATCAACGCGGGTACACCACCAGCCTCTTCAAAGGCGTTAATGTCCAGTGGCCCATTGGGGTACATTTTCACGAGCAGCGGCACAACATCCGAGAGATCGCTAATATCTTGCCATGTCAGTTGATAACCCGCCGCACGCGCAATGGCAACCATATGAATGCTGTGGTTAGTGCTTCCACCGGAGGCAAGCAGCGCGATGAGTCCGTTGACCAAGTTCTTGGCGGTAAAAACGTCGACCAATGGACGATATTGCGGGGTATCGACGGTCATGCTGGCGGTTGTGCGTGCGGCATAGTTTGTCAGGGCCTCTCGCAACGCAGAGTGTGGCGGCACAAACGCTGAGCCGGGTAGCATTAATCCCATGGCTTCAAAGACTAGCTGATTGGTGTTGGCCGTACCGTAAAAGGTACAAGTGCCACCGCTATGATAAGCCTGACACTCCATCTTCAACAGGGCATCTTTATCAACTTTTCCGGCGACGTATTGCTGACGGACAGAGACCTTCTCATCATTGGTAATGCCAGTTGCCATCGGGCCTGCGGGTACAAAGGCGGTTGGAAGATGGGCGTAGCTTAACGCGCCCATGAGTTGTCCCGGAGCGATTTTATCGCAAATACCCAGTAATAGCGTGGCATCAAAGAGGTTATGGCTCAGTGAGAAAGCGGTACTCTGCGCGATGAGGTCACGGGAGAACAGCGACATGTCCATCCCTGCTTGCCCCTGCGTTACGCCGTCACACATTGCCGGTACACAGCCAGCCACCTGTGCAGTATGGCCAAGATCAGCCAAGGTTGTTTTTATTTTGTCAGGGTAGTCATGATAGAGCTGGTGGGCGCTCAGCATGTCGTTGTAGGCAGAGATAATGGCAACGTTGGCGCGGGTAAAGTCGAGAATTTTCTCTTTGTCGGATTGGCAGTTTGCGGCGACAGCATGGGCGAGGTTGCCACAAGAGAGTTGCCCCCGACCTTTGCCAGCCGCTTTTTGCGCGGCTGTTTTTGCTTCAAATGCTTGGCGAAGCGTGGCACTGCGCGCTTCAATACGTTGTGTCACAGCGTTAACAGTTGGGTGAATCATCCGGTGGCCTCTCGTGTTGGGTGATCGTGATGATCAAAATCAGTGATGGCTTGCGCCGCATGTCGAACAATATCTTCGAGCGGCTGATCAATCGTAATGTGGATGACATCCTTTTCTGACGTTGGGCACTCCAGTGCATCAAATTGACTGCGCAGCATGGACTCTTTCATAAAGTGACCTTGGCGCGCTGCCATACGATGACGAATCAAGTCAAAGTCGCCATCGAGATAAACGAAAACCAGGTTGGTGTTGCCGTTACGAATTTGATCGCGATAGCTTTTTTTCAGTGATGAACAGACGATGACCCCTTGCTCATGCTTTTGATTTAGGCTGTAGACCGCATCACGAATGCGCTCTAACCATGGCGAGCGATCACTGTCATTGAGTGGTTCGCCAAGGGCCATCTTGTCTATGTTTGCTTTAGGATGAAGGTCATCGCCATCGATAAACTTGGCATGCAGTGCTTCAGCAATTCCCGCGCCGACGCTACTTTTGCCTGAGCCAGAGACCCCCATCACAATGATGCATTTCCCCAAAATTCTCTCTCCTTAGCCAAAACTTGATCAAACTCTCATATTTTGACTCTGCTGCAGATTCGAGTTTATTTTACTGATGTTATCGGTAACATGTTACCCGTAACTTTTAATGTTGTGAAGAACCACACAAGGAAAAAGTAAAAAACCGATTTACCCGTTGAGGAGGGAGATTGAAGCAAGCGTGGGCACTGAAACGTATTTCTATAGCGTGCTTGCGTTGTATCACTCCGTGAATGATTGAGGATGCTCATGCTGACACTTGAACAACGTTTATCTGCCATTGGTGTTGTCCCTGTTGTGGCGATCAATGATGCCGAACACGCAGAGCCGCTAGCGCGAACGTTAGTGGAAAACGGCTTTGGATGGTGCCTTCTTCACTGATGGATGAAGGGAAATGGGATGAAATTGCCGCTCTCGTGCGTGCAATCAATAACTGATTATTTTGGCTGAGTTATTGTCACCGCACTCAAACGGCGACGGGATCTCAGCTGTTTCTGGGTTGAAAAAGTGAGTCGGAAAAGAACTCATGCTTCCAGACCTTACACTGATGTCAATTGGAGTTAAAAATGTCGAAAGATTTTAGCGCTGTATCTCGCTCGGTGATTGCGCACTTAGGTGGTGCTGCTAACGTCGTTGCCCTTACCCACTGTATGACTCGGTTGCGCTTTGTACTGCAAGACGAAACTAAGATCGATGCTAACGCACTTAAAGCCATTAAAGGTGTGATGGGCGTAGTACACAATGGTGATCAATGTCAGGTGATTATCGGCAACAATGTTGCGGATGCCTACAAAGCGTGTATGGCGTTGATTAACGTGAATGGTACAAGCGAAAAGGAGACTGCGGCCCCTGCGAAGGTGAAGCTGACTCCCAAAGTGATTGGTGCCAAAATGTTGGACGCCCTCGTCGGTACCATGTCACCCTTGATCCCAGCGATTATCGGTGGCTCTATGGTGAAGCTTGCTTCAATGTTGCTGCTGATGTTCAACATCTATGAAGCGGATGATTCAACCATCATTCTGTTGAACACGATTGGTGATGGCGCCTTCTTTTTCCTTCCCATTATGGTAGCAGCGTCGGCATCAATTAAGTTCAAGACAAACATGTCGCTCGCCATCGGTATCGCTGGTGTGTTGTTGCACCCAAACTTTATCGATCTCATGGCGCAAGCGGCTGATGGTCGCCACGTTGATCTGTTTGGTATTCCTGTGACCTCGGTGCGATACACCTACACGGTGATTCCCGTGCTGATCATGACGTGGATTCTTTCTTACATTGAGCGTTGGGTGGATAGCATCACACCTCCCGTCACGAAAAACTTCCTTAAGCCGATGTTGATCGTGCTGATTGCTGCCCCAATTGGCATTGTACTGGTTGGCCCTATGGGTATCTGGATTGGTACAGCCATCTCTGCGTTGGTATACACCATTCACGGCACATTAGGGTGGCTAGCGGTTGCTATCATGGGTGCACTGTGGCCATTGCTTGTTTTAACGGGTATGCACCGTGTGTTTACGCCAACCATCATTCAAACCATTGCCGAAACAGGTACCGAAGCGATGGTGATGCCGTCGGAAATCGGTGCCAATATCGGCATGGGTGGCGCATGTTTAGCCGTGGCGTGGAAGACACGCAACATCGCGCTAAAGCAAACGGCGACAGCGGCGGGTGCGTCGGCCTTAATGGCCGGTATCTCTGAGCCTGCTTTGTATGGTGTGTTAGTTCGCTTGAAGCGACCTTTGATTGCCGCGCTTATCACTGGTTTTATTGTCGGTGGCCTTGCGGGCATGGCGGGCATTGCGAGCCATTCAATGGCGGCGCCAAGTCTGTTCACGAGTGTGCAGTTCATTGATGTGAACGACCCAATGAGCTTGGTGTGGGTATTGGGGTTGATGGCCTTGTCGGTCGTGCTTTCGTTTGTGCTGACCTTGGCGTTGGGCTTTGATGACATTCCTGAGGATGAAGAAGATCCCATGTCTGAACCGAAAACGGAAACCGCGAAATCAGCAAGCGACGTACCAGAAAAACCGGTAACGGCGTAGATAGAGAGTTTGAAAGCTAAGCCATCCTTAGGGGTGGCTTTCTGCATGAAGGAGAATAAGAAATGTCGGTATTTCCAACAGATTTTTTGTGGGGTGGCGCCATTGCTGCCAACCAAGCCGAAGGGGCACATTTGGCCGGAGGAAAAGGCTTAACGACGGTTGATATGATTCCCTATGGTGAAAACCGTATGCCAGTGAAACTCGGCCTTCGTGAGCAGGTGAGTTTAGATGCAGACGAATACTACCCAAGTCACGATGCTATCGATTTTTATCATCACTACAAAGATGACATCGCCCTGCTAGCAGAGATGGGATTTAAGGTATTTCGTACGTCCATTGCGTGGGCACGCATCTTTCCGAAAGGGGATGAGTTGGAGCCTAATGCGGAAGGGATCGCATTTTATCAATCGATGTTCGAAGAGTGTAAGAAGCATGGCATTGAGCCGCTAGTGACGCTCTGCCACTTTGATGTGCCGATGCACCTAGTGAACGAATATGGCTCATGGCGCAACCGCAAGATGATAGGCTTTTTCGAGCACTACGCGCGAACCTGTTTTGAAGCCTTTGATGGGCTCGTTAAATATTGGCTGACGTTCAATGAGATCAATATTCTGCTTCATAGTCCATTCTCAGGGGCGGGGTTACTGTTTAAAGAAGGCGAGAATAAAGAGCAGGTCAAGTACCAAGCCGCCCACCACGAGTTGGTCGCCAGTGCTTTGGTGACTAAGATCGCCCATGAAGTGAATCCAGAAAACCAAGTGGGTTGCATGTTGGCAGGGGGGAACTTCTATCCTTATTCCTGTAAGCCGGAAGATGTGATGATGGCGCTGCAAAAAGATCGAGAGAACCTGTTCTTTATCGATGTGCAAGCCCGTGGATACTACCCATCTTATGCGCAGCGTGTGTTTAGAGAGAAAGGCATTTGTCTCGATATTCACGAAGAGGACGCGGAGATCCTGAAGCATACCGTCGACTTTATCTCTTTCAGTTACTACGCCTCTCGTTGTGCTTCTGCTGACATGAACAATGGCAATACCAGTGAAGCGAACGTTGTAAAGTCGATTAAAAACCCCCATTTGGCTGCCAGTGATTGGGGATGGGTGATTGATCCTTTGGGTCTGCGTATCACCATGAACACCCTTTACGATCGCTATCAGAAGCCGTTATTTATCGTCGAAAATGGCTTAGGTGCCAAAGATGTGATTGAGGCTGATGGGGATATCAATGATGACTATCGCATCGACTACTTACGCGCACACATCGAAGTGATGGGGGAGGCGATAGAGGATGGCATTCCATTGATGGGCTACACCCCTTGGGGCTGTATTGATCTGGTGGCAGCATCGACAGGCGAAATGAGTAAGCGCTACGGGTTTATTCATGTGGATCGTGATGATAAAGGCAAGGGTACGCTGACGCGCACTCGCAAGAAGTCCTTCTATTGGTATAAGAAAGTGATCGCTAGCAATGGCGGCGATTTAGCGTGATTCGCATTAGTGTATTTGGCGCTGCTTAAGCAGCGCTTTTTTTTGAAAACATCTCGCAAAATGTATTAAGACCTTAGTACGTTATGTCGTTATTTTTAATGTATTCAGTTGCATAGTGGGCTGAACTCTCAATACTTATCAGACGGCATAGTAAAATGACGAAAGTTTTAGACGAAATAACCATCAACGATCTTCCTGGCAGAGTGCGAATCTCACTTCCTCATGCCCCCGATTCCTCTTCGAGCTCACCCCTATTATGGATTGGATTCATCTTACTGTTCGTAGGGGCTGTCTTTATTATTTTTGGCCCGAACCAAATCCGGGTGAGTCCTTCCGGCATGACCTTTCTGCAATTTTTGCAGATCTATCCGGGTCCGATTGCGTCTGTCGGTGGTTTTTGTATTTGGGGGGCGAACCGAATGCATAATTCCGAATTAGAGCACTATGTGAAAGCGGTCAATGAAGTGACAGATCGCGTGATTAAAATCAGTGATGAAGAAGTGCCAGAGGGCTATGAGCTCAGTATTGAGCGAGTTGAAGGAGAAGAAGAGATCTTTGACGTCTCGTTGGTAGAGAAGTCGGAAGAGCCTGACGAAAACCCCGAAGCGACCGCTTTATAACAGAGACAGAATGGCGCGATTTAGCGCCATTTTTTTAAGCGTGCTAAGTCAGGTTCAACCAACGCTAATATCCAAGTGAGTTAGTTATACTAATGATTTATTAATAGTATTAATTTTACTTATTCATTGTACTCAGCTTATCGTAATCAGCACAGACGATTGCTAATAAAGGAAGAGGATATGGCTGCGATTACCGATCTCGATGTACTACTAAAATCTATGTCACCACAATTAAAGCCGGGCAACTATGTTTTTTGTACTGTGCAAGGTGAACTCTCTGCGTTTCTCTCGCTTAACCCCATTGCGACGTTTCAAGAATCTGAGGGGCTAACGCTCATTGTTGAAGAGTCACAAGCCTTGGCAGCCAACTTGGCGTTTGATGGTGTATTCAAGCTGATAACGTTAACCGTGCATTCTAGCTTGGAAGCGGTCGGGTTAACGGCTGCGTTTGCGACCAAACTGGCATCGAATGGGATAAGTGCCAATGTGGTTGCGGGCTTTTATCACGATCACATTTTTGTTCAAAAAGAGAAAGCCGAAATGGCGATAGCTGCACTGAGTGAGTTCTCTAATTAGTGGTTGAACGGTCACGCAATTGAACTTTTCTTTTATGTGTTGCGTAGACGAAGTGAGCTTTTTTAAAGAGAGTAATTTGGTGAGTAAAAATCGTATAAACCGCGCTAAATTAGCTAACAGTAAGTGGACGGCTGTTGCCCCTGTGCGCAGAGAAAAGCACTTTATGGTGACAGAGGTTGAATATGATGAAGAGGGTTTGGTCGTGTCCTGCTCCCTAGAAGCGATTATCTCAAAAACGCCCTACTTGATTGATTGGCAAGAACTGAAAGACACGACAAAATGGCTTCAAGGTTGGAAGTGATGGCGGAAAATAAAAGTGATAAAGGCGCAATCGCGCCTTTATCATCACTTGATTTGTATCCTAGCTTGCCAGTTTCACTGCTCTGACGATAAAGCGAAGGTCGCTATTCAGCGTCACTGTGTTGAAAGGATAGCAAGTCACTAAAGTGAGCAGCCCTTCATCGGTTTGATTTACCCAATGCGTTTCACTTTCATGGGCGATAAAGGTACGTTCTATACGATATTGGTACACTTGGTTGTTTGCATCGGTCAACGAAAGCGTATCGCCTTGGCGGAGGTGTTCTAAGTGGCGAAAATGGGTATCGTTATGGCCATAAATGACGACGTTACCCGTTTCACCAAGTTGTGCTGTATTTAATTGCAGTGTTGGGCCAAACGCGAGATTTCGACCGCTGACGCCCGCAAGTACCATCATCTCGTTATTCTCGGAGAGACTAAGGGCCGCCACTGGGTAGGTATCCGCCCAAGGCCAAGGTGGAATGGTTTCGCCGTGCGTTTGTTGGTGCTGCCAAGCGTCAGTAATGAGCCATTGAGCGGCCCACGCTTTTGCTTGGATGTAGGCGCCTTTACCCATCATGATAATCGCGAAGCAGAGTACGATTCCACAAAGCCAAATTGTGATGTTCCAGCGCATTGGGGCTGCAAATCCACTCATTTCTGCCATTTTTCTTGCTCGTCTATCCTGTTTGATTTTTGCGCTATCTTGCTTAGTGTCTGCATAGTGGCGTTGAAACTCTGGCTCACTTTCTGGTGTTGGTGTCACGCCGTGCGACACCGATGTAGGATTGGGCACTGTCATTACTTCGCCTCCTTGCGCTGTTGGCGACGAGCGAGTTGTAACAAAGTGCCGCTACACAAACTGATCAATCCCCCTATTAGCATGAGTAGGAGGCTGCCATTGCCCGTCTGCGCCATTACCGGTGCTGCCATGCCGTTGGGAAGGTGGGATTTGACGGCACTGTCTTTTGCTTCTTCATGTGCTGGCCGGCTTGGCGTTTTATCTACCGCAACAAGACTGGTATGTGCGGTGACAATGTGATGCGTCATGCCTAGGTTGGTAATCTTCGCACGTTGATCCGTTTTGCTAAGGTGTGGATCAAGCTCAATACTGTCGATTTTATTGCGAGCCCAAAGTACGTTGAGCCCCGTCGCACCTTCATGGCGAATCGCGCCAACAGGCACATCGTGACGCCATACTCGGTTTGCTTGTTTACCCTCGACAATCAAAATATTGGCTTGCTCGGGAATCGTAAAGGTGACTTGAAGGGGTTGTTGTAGGTAAAGATCATTAATGGGGTTCGGCCAATAGTCGACGTCTGAGCCGTCATCCCAACGTAAGGTAATGTCTTTCATTACGGGATTTGAGATTTGGTCAAACAGCAAGCGCATTTGCTTGTCTACATCGTTAATGACACTGATATAGGTATAAGTGCCTTGTCCTTCTGTCGCCGCTCGGCGCATAAAGTAACTGTTGGGTGCTGAGCCTATCCCCACAGTGAAAAGGCGACGGTCATTGCGTTGTGTTTGGATTTGCTCGAACAACGCCTGCTCATTACTGACAGCCCCATCGGTGATGAAGACAACTTGATTTAACGCATCAGGAAACGCGTGCTGATTGAATGCGAGATTAAGCGCGGGTGACATTTCTGTACCACCATCTGCTTGTAGTGTGTTAACAAACGCTTTGGCACGACGGATTTGCTCTGGCGTCGCTTGTAATGGCTGCGGCTGGTATGTCTTTGCTTCATGGTTAAACAAAATGATGTTAAACCAATCATGCGTGGAGAGGCGATCAAGACCATACAGGAGGGCGGCTTTTGCTTGCTTGATAGACTCACCATGCATAGAGCCAGAGATATCCAATACAAAGGTCATGTGCTGTTTAATTGGTTCGAATCCGATTTGAGTGTTGTCTGAATCGCCGACCTCTTGTTGCGGTGGCAGTGCCATTAGCAGACCATATCGTTTTCCGTCTGGGGCGCTATTTTGTTGGAAGTAAGCGGCACTTGGGCGTTGATTGGCGGCCGGACGCCAGCGCAATACAAAATCTCGGTCTGCGACCGACGAATCATTCAGTGTTACGCGGTAATGAAAGTTGTTTAACTCTTTGGTTTTAATTTTGAAGTTAGGGCTGTCGATACGAACAATCGGAAGTCCTGCAAAGAGGTCAACCTTGATGGCAAGTGGTAGCACAGGATCGGTGTCGCGACGATAACGCGGGTTAACCTTGTTTGTCGGTGGCGTTGCAATGCCCCAACCGCCGCTGAGTGGTGGCATCTCTGAGTGTTGTGCGATTAAAAGGGTATCGTCGCTTTGTTGTGGGGTGGTGGGAAGGCCTGCCATGTATCTAGGGGTAACGACTGAGGGGAAGCGCAGACTAAACTCGCCAGCTTCATATTTAACGCTTTGCTGATACTCGATTTCGACGATGATGGTTTCATTTGGCGCGACATTGGCCACCGCAGTCGTGAAGAGATTCGGACGTTGTTGCTCAACCAAACTTGCTTTCTTTCCTGCTTGTTTGGCTTGCTCAAACGTTTCTCTCGCTTGTGCTTTTGGCTGGATCTCTCCCTCAATGTAGCGATCACCAATCCATAGACGTAGTTGGTCGACCGCTGCGTTGTCAGGTAGTGGAAAAACGTATTCGCCGTTGATCCAGTTATCACTGCTATTGGTAAAGGTCTGTTTGACCGTCACACGATTAATCAAGCCACTGATCGTCATCTTTACGTCGGTGTTGAGTAATGGCGCGGTTTGTGCGCCTTGTTGGTCGTAGTAGACAAGACCTCGTTGCTCTTCGTGAGGTGAAGCAAGGGCAGACAAACTGATCGCCATCAGAATGACCACAGGGCCGACCCAGCGAGAGAGTTTGAGAAGCAGCCGATTGGCGCTGATTGAGTGTATCGTCATCATAGTGTGCGTCCATTCCAATTTAATTGATGTGTCTAGTAGACCAAACAAAACTGGCGAACCTGAGGGCGGAAAGTGACCAATTGAGATGAATTGTGGCGAAAATATGGCGATGTTACGGGCTGTTTTCGATAATTATCCCAACTGCTTCGCACTCCAATGATATTTATCAGATGAATACCTCAAGCTTTGTTAATTTGTGATGAGTTAATTAAGTAAGTTTATGTATTTGCGGGGTTTTGTTGTGCTACATGGCGCCCCAGCATTACATTAAGAGAGGAATCTATGATCTTTTTTGGAACAAGGGGCAAGGTGATTAATGGCCCAGTACTAGAGGGGGTTAAATGCCCTCACTGCGACCATGATCAGTTTGCGACCTTTGGTGTCGCTCGGTACTTTCACCTCTATTGGATACCCACTTTCCCTACAAGTACTGTCACCGACATGGAGTGTTTGCATTGTAAGAAATCAGTGATGGACAAAGAAATGCCAACTGAGCTTCGTAAAGAGGTGAAAGCGCAGGTATGCGCAGGGAAAAAACTGTGGTGGCGGTATGCTGGGGTCATGTTGATAGCAACCGCAATTGGTGTCGGTACGATTAATGCCAAGGTTGAAGATAGCAACACAATAGACTATCTCAAACAACCTGTTGCGAATGATGTTTATCTTTCTGACTTTACCCTGTTGTTGGACAATATTGAGCCTGGCTACAACTATGGTGCAATGCGAGTTAAACATGTCACGGCCAATGAAGTAGAGCTTGAACTCAGTAAGTTCGTTTACAACAAGCGTTCAGGTGTACGCGAGGATATTCGTAATGGCGAAGCGTATGATGATGCCTACTACAGTGAAGATATGATTTACCTCGACATCCCTGAGCTTCAGCAATTGAAATCGGATGGTATTGTCTTATCTGTGACGAGGCAGTAGCGTCGAAAAAACTGCCTCAAGTTGATGCACTTGAGGCGGTTTTTTATTGCCTGTCATCCTTCGGTGAGCCCATCACAACCAGCGTGGAGATGGCGTTGACTTGGGGAATCTCTCCCAAAATATCGGAATGGAATCGTTTGTAGCTGACGAGATCTTTGGTTTCGACACGCAATAGGTATTCACTTGCGCCGGTAATATTGTGGCATTCAGTCACTTCGACAGCATCGAGGATACTGTCTTCGAAAGCGAGTTGAGAGTGCTTACTGTGATTGTTGAGGCCGACCGTCACATAGGCAATGAAGCCAATACCCGTTTGCGTCGGATCCAGAATGGCTCGGTATCCTTTGATCACGCCTTTACGTTCAATTTCTTGTACTCGGCGTAGCGTGGCAGAAGGGGAGAGACCCACTCTTTCGGCGAGGTCGACATTGGAGAGTCTGCCGTTTTGTTTTAATTCTTGCAATATCCTTTCGTCAAATCTGTCCATAGTGAAATTTCGTTGCTTCTGTTGTAATCATTAAACAAAAATAGGTGAAAAATTGATGCGGGATCGACGTAATATACTATTAATAGCTCGATAACTTAAGGCAGAACAGGGCCCTGCTTTCTGTTTCTTTTCAATGGTATCGCTTATGCGACACCCATAGCGTTGCTGATAATCGCGGTGGGGTTGCGAAGGCGATCGTGTATCTCAAGGAAATAGAAATGGAATATCAACACATTTTGGCGCTACTGACTTTTGCTTTTGTTTCAACCGCTTCACCGGGGCCAAACAACATTATGCTCATGACGTCTGGTGCCAATGTGGGTGTGAAACAGACCGTACCGCACATGGCGGGCATCGTAATAGGTTTTGCGGTGATGGTAATTTTGGTCGGGGTCGGTTTGATGGGGATGTTTACCCGTTACCCTATGCTTCATCAAGGGATGCAGTTCGTCAGTATTGCGTATTTGGTCTACTTAGCGTGGAAAATTGCGCGAAGTCGTGCAGAGGCGCAATCATTTGATGGTTTTAAACCAATGAGCTTTATCGCTGCGGCAAATTTCCAATGGGTGAATCCTAAAGCATGGTCAATGGCGATAACCGCAATCAGTGTCTATAACGTGACAGCAAACTGGCAAGGAGTACTTTTAGTCTCACTGGCCTTTACTGTGGTCAATGTACCTTCGGTGTTGATTTGGACAGTCGCCGGTAAACAGTTGCAGTTGTTACTAACGAATCCCAAACGTATTCAAGGCTTCAACTACAGTATGGCCGCCTTGTTATTGATTGCGGTGTTGCCCATGCTTGGGTGAGTGAAGTGAAAATAGCCACGCAAAGTGGCTATCTTTGTTGAATATCAATCACGCATCGATGTCGTAAGAGAAGTGATGAGAGGCGATTTTAAAGCCTTCGCGCAGATAAAACTTATGCGCATCAAAGCGTTGAACACCGGAATCCAAGTGCACTTGTTGACAATGATTGTCTTTGGCGTAGGACTTGATCCAATCGATCAGTAGTTTGCCTGCACCCCTGTTGCGGGCTACTTCATCCGTTATCAAATCATCAACGTAGATAGCGCGTCCCCATGAGAGCTTTTGATTAATCGCAAAGCCCGCCACACTGATCACCTTGTCGCTATCTTTGACATAAACCAGTTGATAACCCAGCTCACGTTGCACTTCGATCAGTGCTTTGAGTTCTTCGGCACTGTATTGAGGGCGTAATTGCAAAAGGAGCGGGATCAGCGGATCAATTTCTTCCGTTTTCGTAAGGTGAGTAACGTGCATCTGCGTGGAACCTAATAAATCCGATAACTGTTTTATTTGCGCAAAGTCCGCTGGAGGCGTCTCTGTTGGGGACAACCAGAAGGCGGATAAACCTGCATTGAGTGCAGGCAATACATCTTTCTCGACGTTATCACCGACCATGGTGACTTGAGACGCATCGAGGTTTAGCTTTTCTAGAATGGTGGGGAAAAAGTCAGGGTGAGATTTGTCGAACCCTAAATTTTGGCGGCAAAAATAACCGCGGATAAATCGATCAAGGCCGACTCGGGCGAACGCCGCACGAATGTCTTCCTCAGTGGAATCAGCGGCATTGGTTGCTACATAAAGAGAATGTGACTGTGACAGGGCTTGCAATGTCGCTTCGGCACCGGGCATGGCTTCGACAGTATCCCAATGACACATCTTTCCTGGTTGATCGACAAAATCACGCATCAGCGTGTCTCCCCAGTCAAACAAGTATACTTGTGTCATGCCGACTCCCTGTTGGCGTATCGCATTGAAGCTACCCATACGAACTTGGTGATTCGGTAGCTGTATGAATGCAACGAGATCAATCTATTTGATCTTCAAATGATTTCGATTACATGTAAGAGAGTGTAATTTATCACTTATCCAACAAAATAATGCGCTTTTTTAGGGCGGTTTTGACCGATTTTTGGGAGCAGGGTAACAAAATGGGTGAATTTAGGGGTAAATGACTGAAAGTTTTCGCCGATACAATTCGTTAACTTCTCATTTCTTACTAATGAGACATCTGTTTATAGTGAATAAACGGTGTTGCCCATAGCGCGATTTCAGTGGATCTTACTCCAAGTGTGATAATGACAAAGGGCAGCACGATATGCTGCCCTTGATCGCAATGAGTAGAACGTTCTTATCACGATGATCAGAGTGTACTACTCACCCATTGCGATGCCTTCTCGGCGAGGATCCGCAGCCCCGACAAGCCCCTTTCCATCAAGCAAAATCGCTTGTAAACCCGAGTTGAGATCGCGCACATTGACTTTAAATCCCATGGTTTCTAACGGTTCGAGGAGATATTCCGCCGCTGTGCCGGCTTCAATGTCATAGGTGCCGAATCGGTTTAGGGCATGAGGTGCAGAAATCGCTTGTTGGATGTCCATGTCCCATGTGAGGTGACGGATCAGCGCATTGGTGACATAGCCGATTATCCGTGAGCCGCCCGGTGATCCAATCGCCATGTAGGGCTGATCATCTTTCATAACAATGGTGGGCGCCATGGATGAACGCGGACGCTTACCCGGTTCGACGCGATTCGCGATTAAGTGACCAGTTTTTACGGGTGCAAAGGCAAAGTCGGTTAGCTCGTTGTTGAGTAAAAAGCCGTTGCTCATCAAGCGAGAGCCAAAGCCATTCTCTATCGTGCTGGTCATCGAAACAATGTTGCCTTTGGCATCGATAATGACGATGTGTGTGGTTGAGGGGAGTTCGATCGCTGGTAGGGTTTGGCGGGCAACAGGAGTTTGCCATGGGGGAGACCCTGCCGATACGTCGGTTAGCGCCTTACCTTGGTTGATCAAGGCAGCACGAGACTTGAGGTAATCGGGATCGAGTAGTCCCTCAGGCATAGGCACAAAGTCAGTGTCTGCCATGTAATTCCCTCTGTCAGCAAAGGCGAGGCGAGAGGCATCCCCGATGATCTGCCAACTGATGGGATTATTCGGCCCCAAGGTTTTGAGATCAAACTGACTGACGATGCCAAGGATCTGGCCGATTGTCAGTGCGCCTGAACTTGGGGGACCCATTCCGCAGATTTCGTATTGTTGATAAGGCGCACAGATGACGTCCCGTTGCTTAATCTCGTAAGCGGCGAAGTCCCGTAGCGCTAATACTCCCGGGTTGCCATCCGCATGTTGAACTCGATGCACAATGTCTCTGGCTATCTGTCCATGATAAAACGCGTCAGCCCCTTCTTTCGCAAGCTGAGTCAGAGTCTTGGCATAGTCAGGGTTTTTAAGTCGGTGCCCTTCAGCTAACGGCTGCCCTTCTGCGGTAAAGAAGTAAGCCCGCGTGTCGGGATACCGAGAGAGTCGTTTTTGGTCAGCCGCAATCGCACCCGCTAGACGAGGTGATACTTTGAAACCCTGTTGCGCGGTTAGCAAAGCAGGTTGAAGGAGTTCTGCCCACGGTTGATTGCCATACTGTTGATGGAGATCGGCCATGAGTTTGACCGTACCGGGTGTTCCCACAGAGCGTCCACCCACTACGGCGTCAAAAAAGGCCAGAGGCTGCCCTTTGTCATCCAGAAAGAGTTCGGGAGTCGCCGCGAGGGGCGCGGTTTCTCGCCCGTCGTAACTGGTTAGTTGCTGCTTCTCTGCGTTGTAATAGACGAGAAAAGCCCCACCGCCTAAACCGGAAGACTGAGGTTCTACGAGACCGAGCATGGTTTGTACGGCGACCATGGCATCAATGGCACTACCCCCTTTCTTTAGCACCGCATAACCTGCTTCGGTAGCAAGTGGGTTAGCAGAGGCCACCATAAATTGACTTGCGTTGACAGCTTGCTTGTCGCTGACGCCACTACTGAGTTCAGGGGCGATGTCATCGGCAGCTTGTTGAGCGAAAACATTGGCACTTAGCAGGGCCAAGCTGAGTAACGTGCGCTTTTGCATCAAACTTTCCTTATTGTTATGTCTACACTCAAGCATCTTGAGGTTGCTTGAACTTAAGTAAAGTGCGAATAAAGTCAGTTTTTCAACACTCCGCGCGCTTTTGCAACTTTAGTTGTGATGTGCTGTCCATTAACTGTCTGAATGTATTCGTAGGGCTAGTGGCATATCTCAAGGGTGATAATCATTGATTTGGTCAAAGGCTACTCTTACCATGTGCGCCCTTCGGCTAAGCCAATAGTTTGGTTCAATTCGATTATACTCAAGCATCTTGGGTTGGCTTGAGTGTATTTAAATTTTTCTGATGTGGAGAAGGTTTTGGAGAAAGGTTACTGGCGAACACTGGCATTATCGTTAAGCCTGATCTGTGGCGGGCAGACGATGGCTGATGAAGCCCCACTCACTGAGCAGCAGACAGGAACAGTAAGCGATATGACAGCAGATAACGCTTTAACTTCGAAGAGCGATAAGCCGCCTAAGCAGATGGAGAGTGAGGACCGTCTGTTTGCACACCCAACCGAAATTGATGACAGGCTGGTGCTGGGTCGTACTGAACTCGTGGAGTTCAACGATGTACCGGCACTCGCAGGTGTTGGCTTTCCAGCTAAAATCGACACGGGCGCAGATTCAACATCGATTCATGCAGAGAATATCCGCATCATTCCTCGCGAGGACATCTACGGTGATTTAGAAGGTGATGCATTGATTGAAGCGATCATTCACGAATATAACAAAGTACGAAAAACTGAGTTGCGTGATCGTGAAGACATTACCGATATCGAAGTGGAGTTTGATATCCCTCATCCTCATACTGGAGAAAAAGTGACCTATCGAGCGCCGTTATTGCGAGTCGCTTTAGTCAAGTCTCGAGACGATGATAGTCACCTTTACCGACCGGTTGTTGTCATGCCAATGACCATCGCGGGTATGAGTGTTGAAACCGAAGTCAACTTGGCCGATCGATCAGGGTTCTCCGTCCCTATTTTGATCGGTAAGACCTTCTTGCGCGGTAATGCATGGGTCGATGCAGGTTATGACTATTTGCAACGTCAATCTTCTGCGCGGGTGATTGGTCGAAAAGAGCGGGCGAAAATTCATGGAGAAACGCTCGAGGTCAGTTTTTCATTGTCCAATCGATATAGCTCGTTGCACGCTGAAAATATCGAGATTGATGAAGAAAAACAGCAAGTTCGTTTCAACTTAAATGCGGAAGACGCGAGTCATCAACCACTTACTGTGCCGCTCGTTCGTATGGTGCCATTCAGTGATGGCCGTAAACCCTTGGTGTATGTGCCAGTTCAGTTTGGCGCTGATGCAGAGGTGGATCATATCCAAGTCTATTTGACCGATCGCTCCTCAAGTTCTTCTCAGCTCCGTTTGGGGATAGAAACTTTAAATCGCTTCTTCATTATTGACTTGTCGAAGTCATATTTGACCGATGACGGGTTAAAAACCATCACAACCTGGGCAGATGAAGCAGACCTTTTCGTGATTAGTCCCAAGGAGCAGATCAACATTGAAGGTATCCCTGTGCTGGTGGAACCAACAACAATGATGCGGACGTCTGTATTGACGGTTGCGAAAGCGGAAGAGGTGGCAAACAGTCATGTCGCCTTTACTTTAACGGATGTTGATCATAACGAACATGCGTTGACGTTACCGATTGAGTCGCGACTGCAAATTGGTGAAACCGCGCGCGTCACTGTTGAGCCTGAGCTTCAGTTTGATGGCCATGCGTTAGTTCGACGGTTGGCGCTGCAAGAAAGCGAAGATGCCGTATCGCGTTTGTTGATTTCGCCAACGATTATCGATGCGCCTTTGCTCGTGAACACACGTTCAGAAGGTTTGTTAAAGAAAACATCGCCTATTGAAGCGGGCTACGTTGAAAAAGTGATGATTGATGATCTCACTTTTCCTGCCAAGTTAGATACTGGCGCTGACGTCAGTTCTTTAAGTGCAACGGATATTGAGTTGTTTGAGCAGGATGGCAAGACTTGGGTGACGTTCACCTATCAAAATGCCCAAGGTGATGAGAAGGTGTTCACGGAGAAGGTTGTGAACAAGATGCGTGTACGCCCTCGACCAGGAGAACAAGCTACCGTACGTCCGGTGATTCGGATTAAAGTGAGAATGGGGGATGTGGTTGAATCAATCAATGTCAATCTGCGTGATCGGTCTGACTTTGAATACAGCATGATCCTTGGCCGTAACTTCCTGAACAATAATATTGTCGTCAGCAGTGATGAACGCTTTATTTACTCAAACCACCTCAATATGCGGGATTCAGAAGCAGACTAGCGCGTTGAGTTCAAGGCAAAGGTGTGAAGGAATGGCTTCCCTTTCGAACACCTTTAACGCAGAAATCGGGGTGCTAGTTGCTTCCCGAAGGGCGAGCTTTCTAGGCTCGCCACCTTTGTTACTGCTTTTTGATTTAGCCCACTCGATCTTCAAAGCAGTGCCTCGATGGCAAACCTAGAAATTCTCGCTGTACAAGCATCTTGAGGTGGCTTGAGTATATATACCAACGAGGATTGAGAGCATATTCTGTCGGGACGGCGGTTAAAAATAGATCGCCAAGCATCATTAGTGGGCTTGAACGCAAAGGGGTATCAGTGAGACTGATGCCCCTTTTTTGTTGTTTCAGGATAGCGTTGGTCTCCAGTACCCGTCATGTTGTCTTATCTTTGCACAATGCTTCACGCGCTATTCAGTGACCATTTAGCTATACACGATAGTATGTAATTAGTTTCATTGGTTATGCCGCTCTCCTGACGCTCGAATGCAGACATTAAGCGGATATCGTTTGGGTTTATATGAGTGGAAAGAGAGGATTAACGTGTTGAGAAATTGTCGTGAAATAGGGGCAGCACTATTGCTACTGATCTTGACGGGATGTGCGACGCCAGAGCGTCATTCACATCAAAGCAGTGAGCAAATGGCACCGATGGCCGTTGAGGGGATCCGTTTTTGGGATGAAAAAATGGTAAGTGATAGTGAACATGTTTACGTCGAGGAGATAAAATCCGCTCTGCAGTATCGCCGGGAACAGCAGGGTGAAGCTGGTATCAGTGCGCTTGCGTTGTCTGGAGGTGGAGTCAATGGGGCTTTTTCGGCTGGGATACTGAATGGCTGGACAGAGCGTGGTGATCGTCCGGAGTTTGATGTTGTGACAGGCATCTCGACGGGCGCAATTGTATCGATTTATGCCTTTCTTGGTAGTGATTACGATGAGAAATTGACGAACTACTATACTCAAACTCCGCTTGAATCGATGTTTCGGACTAATCGTTGGTTAAAGGTACTGTCGCAGCGGGCATTTTTGAACACGCAAGGCTTTGAAGATCAAGTCAGAATGGCGATTGATGAGGCGACCATGTCAGCTTTAGCAGCAGAGCGCGCTAAAGGTCGACTCTTAATCATTGGAACGACTAACCTAGATAATCAGAAACTGGCACTTTGGGATATTGGGCGTATTGCACAGTTGGGGACACCCGAAGCGCAAACGCTAGTGCAAGATCTAGTCATTGCTAGTAGCTCTATTCCGGGCGCTTTTCCAGCGAAGTTGATCTCTGTTACTGACAATGAATCCGTCTATCAAGAGCTGCATGTCGATGGTGGGATATCTCGACAAGTCGTGTTTGCACCGCAATGGTTTAACATTGAAGAGCGTGCCAGTTCGTCGCCGCAACATCTTTATGTTATTCGCAATGGACGGTTGATTTCTCAGTATGAGGAAGTCGGACTGTCACTGTCAGATATTTCTGAACGATCGATCTCTACGTTAATTCTTAATCAAGGCATCGGAGATGTAGAGCACATATATCATTTCGCCCAACATCATGAAATAGATTTTCATTTGGCACACATCAACGAAGATTTTAATCCCAAAGAAGAGAACAGTTTTACGCCAGAATATATGTGGGACTTGTATGACTATGGTTTTCAAAAAATAAAAGCAGATCAGCTGTGGCAGGCAATACCACCAAGTCTATCTCACCGAGAAGCACCATAAGAAACCAACAGTAGACCTGTACTAAGCCTGAATACGTTTGTGCTCAGGCTTTTTGTTTTATGTAAGTTTTAAATTGTTGTTTTATTGAGCTTTGTGACTTTGATCGTCAGGCGGTATAAAATAATTTAAAAACCTTTGACTCTAGTGTTGTTCCAGACTTTATATTCTTCATCAACGAAAACATACGACGTTTATTTGGGAACGATATGAAAAACATTCTTCAAGAAGTATTTGAAACACTACGTGACTTTCTCTCTGTTAACTCTCCAGAGCAGAGTCATATGTTGACGGTTTATGCCAACTTGGACCAAGCTAATCCGCTTAATCGTAAAGAGCGCCCAGCGTGGTTGATTGAATTAAAGAATACTTTCGATAACTTATCGGAAGAGCAAAAAAACGCATTAATGACATTTGATGGTGCATCGCTAACATGGAACGGTATTGAAGAGCAGATTATTTCAACGTTGGAGCAACATGAAGCCAAAGGTCGCTCAGTTGTTGTTTTTACGGACCTGTCAGATACCGTGGTGATTGATTTACCATTACCGGTAAAGACTGGCGTCTACTACGGTATTCCGCAAGTGAAACATATGCTGTCTCAATTACACCGCTACGGCCAGTACTTGGTTGTTCTATTCTCGGAGCGTGAACACCGAACCGTCTTCGTGGATGTGCCGACGTTAGTGTCTGAAGGGACATTGCAATCTTCATTGGGCGAGGGAATCTTCTTGCGTCCTGGCGGCAACAAAACACGTACTCAGGCATCTGAGCGTCGTAATTTGGATACCGAACGTCGCATGTTGCGAGAGGCAGCAGGTGAAATCAATGACTATTTCATGGATGAGCCATTGTTTGACCGTATTGTGTTTGGCGGTAACTTAAAGATTGCACACGGCGTTAAAAATAACTTACATCATGCAGTTGCCGAGCAGCTTGTTTCAATCGAGCCAATTCCGTTTGATGCAACCGATGAGCAGTTGCGAGAAACAGTATCAATCCTTGCGGACGAGTATGAAGCCGTGCATGACCTTGCGTTGATTCAAGAGCTTATTCTACGAGGTGAAACCTGTGGTCGAGCGGCATCAGGCATGGATGAAGTGATGGATGCGTTGCAAAACGGGCAAGTACGTAAGCTGTATCTGCCTTATCCAATGGACGCCGATGATTTTGATACTTTGCTGATTGAAGCGGTATTGGAAAATGTCGAAGTAGAACTCGTTCATGGCATAGCGGCAGAGACACTTCGAGAGATGGGTGGAGTAGGCGCAGCACTTTACTACGTCATTCGTTAATTACACGTAAAATACCAATAAAGCTCGCTAATTCAATTAGCGAGCTTTTTTGATCGCAAGGAGAGCGAATTGACTCGAGCTCATGTGGTTCGAATATAACAATCATAAGAGGTACGCTAATGGATAAATTAGAGAAACAGCTAGGCTTCGTTCATGAGCTGGATCGTTTAAAAGCCGTCTATCGTCAGACATTCATTAAGTCAGAAAACAATCGTCGAGAAAACAGCGCTGAGCACAGTTGGCATGCTGCATTAATGGCACATGTACTTGTTGAACATGTGGTTGAGCCCGTTAATTTGCAGCGCGTGATTTTAATGTTGCTGATTCATGATGTGGTCGAAATTGATGCCGGCGATGTGTTTGCGTTTGCCGATGCAGAAGCTATTGCGCATCAAGCAGAAAAAGAGCTGAATGCGGCAAATCGACTATTCGGACTATTGCCAAACGTGCAGTTTGACGAGTTGAAATCACTTTGGATAGAGTTTGAAGAAGCGAAGACGCCGGATGCGCGTTATGCCAATGCGATCGATTGTTTGTTACCCGTGATGCAGAACATGGCAAACGAGGGAGGAACGTGGTCAAGACGAGCCGTAACCAAAGCACAAGTCGTCGCGAGAAATAGCGAGCTAGAAACGCTGTCACCTGCGCTCTGGACGTACTTTACCGAGCAGGTGCGTATTGCGGAAGAAAAGGGGTGGTTAAGTTAATCCTTCCTTTGTCTGCATCGATTGCGCCATGCCAAGCAGTGTTTGAGGATCATGCGTCATGACGTTCTTCTCTGGAAGCAAAAACAGGGGTAGAAAGTATGAGTAAGGCCGTTGCGGTTAGTCTCAAGTGTGTTGTTTCTCATTAATTTTCTCTTTATTCCAAAGCTGAAGTTGAACTCGATTATTATTGCAATTTAAGAAATTGAAAATACCCTAATGCGACATTCGATAATCGACTTGAGAATTTTAGAATGGCGTTTACCTCATATACAGGACAGGGAGGTGATAATGTTCGGTTACAACTCTTGATATTTACTAATATTACTATACTCAAGTTACCTCAAGATGCAGGATTCAGAAGCGGTCTAGCGCGTCGAGTTCAAGGCAAAGGTGTGAAGGAATGGCTTTCCCCTTTCGAACACATTTAACGCAGAAATCGGGGCGCTAGTCGCTTCCCGAAGGGCGAGTTTTCTAGGCTCGCCACCTTTGTTACTGCTTTTTGATGTAGTCGACTAGACCTTCAAAGCAGTGCCGCGATGGCAAACCTAGAAACTCTCGCTGAACAAGCACCTTGAGGTAACTTGAGTATATAAGGAAATGAGGTGGGGTCATGAAAATAGACAGCTTACAATTATTCGTTGATGTTGCAGAGTTAGGAAGCTTTTCTGCGGTAGCAAAAAAGCTGGATTTACCAAGGGCAAATATCAGTCGCCGAATAGCTGATATAGAAGCTGCGCTAGATGTGACTCTCTTTATACGGTCAACAAGACAGCTGAGTTTAACCCCGCTTGGTAGGGCTTATTACCATGATGTTAAGTTGGCTCTTCAAGCGTTTAATACCGCATGTAATAACCTTAAAAAAGTGAACCTCTCACCTTCAGGTAAGATTAAAATTGGCTTACCTCCAACTGCTGAGCGTAGTACGGTGACGCTGATAACACGTTTCCTGAAAAACTACCCAGATCTCGATATTGAAGTGCTCTATACTCATAATTGCTACAAAGACTTCTGCGAACAAGGCCTTGATATCGCTTTGCATATGGGAACGATGCCACCATCGGATCTAATTGCTCGTAGGGTAATGTCATACTCAAAGCGAATTGTCGCTAGCCATGATTTTATTCATCAGTTTGGTAAACCTAGTGATATTTTTCAGCTATCAACTATGCCTAGTGTCTGTTATAGATTGCCTGATGGGACTTTAGAGAATAAGTGGGACTCAAACTTTGGTGTTGTTAATGTTAAACCTGTCATCACGACCAACAGTGTAGATATGATGCTACAAGTCATATTAGAAGGCCAAGCGTTTGGTCTTATGCCCGATATGTTCTCATCTCCCTATGTTGATAAGGGTAAGCTAGCGGTCTTATTGCCCTCACTTACGATGCCGGAAAGCGAATTATACATTGTGTATCCTCAAAAAAACTCTATATCTTTAGGAGCCAGTTTTTTAATTGAGTATCTATTGGCGGAGATTCCAAAGGCTGTGGAATTGTCATGATTTCCGTGACGCAGAACTATAAAATTTCTATCTAATTATTCTTTTTATACTTATTTATACTGCCTCAATTAAACTTGGAGGCTTATATGAAAAGATTAATTCTTTGCTCTTCGATATCTGTTTGTTTATGTCTAGCAATCTCTGGGTGTAAGGGCGAAAAGCAGCACATAGCTAAACTACCTCGCCCAGTGCAGGTGATTAAACTTGGCGAAAGTACAAAGACAATTGACCAGCGCTTTGCGGGAGTCGTTGAGTCTCAATTGTCTTCTCAGTTATCTTTTCGTGTTCCAGGTACGCTATTGGAAATGCCTGTTGCGATGGGGGAGCGAGTTAAGAAAGGTGAGTTACTGGCACGACTCGATCCTCACGATTATGAAGTGACTATCGTTGAGTTAGAAGCGCGATTGGCTGAGGCTAAATCGACGCGAGATCTGGCCGCAAGCGAACTGGCTAGAGTCACGCAAGCCAACCAAGCATCTGCAGTTGCGAAAGTTAATCTCGATCGTGCCCGGAGTGGTTTAGAGCGCGCGCAAGCCGCCGTGAAGGTGGTGGAGCAGAACTTAAAGAAAAGCCAAGATGCGTTGCGCTACACGGAACTGTTAGCCCCTTTTGATGGTGTTGTTGCGTCTCGATCTGCTGAGCGTTACGAGCAGGCACTGCCTGGCGTGCCAGTCATAGAGTTACACCAAGCTGATCGCTTGCAAGTGGCCATTGATGTGCCAGAAAACATGATTCAGCAATTTGCGTTGGATATGACCGCCCGAGTCACACAAAGTGGTACAGCCTCTCACAGAACAGCAATGGTAGCTGAGGTAGCAACAAGTCCGGACCTGTTTAAAGGAACATTCAGTGTTGTGTTGCACCTCAGCGAAGGTGATCTGGCATTGCTGCCTGGGCAAAATGTGAATGTGACCCTCCCCATGCCAGTAACCCATCATCAACATTGTCTCCCATACGCAGCATTAACGGAGTACGACGGTCGTAGCGCTGTATTGGTGGTGAATGGTAACACCCTGTCTCCGGTTTTTGTTGAGAATGCTTCGGCGACAGAAAACGCGCTTTGTGTTTCAGGCGAGTTGGAATTTGGCCAAAATGTCGTTGTTGCGGGGGCGGCATATTTGGAACCGGGTGACACCATTGGTGACGTCATCACACTCAACCGAGAGGGTGCGTTATGATGAACTTCATTCTACGCCAGCGCACGTTTATTGCGTTTTTTTGTGTGCTATGTGTGATTGGTGGTGTGCTCTCTTATATCAAGCTGGGCAAGCTTGAAGACCCTTCATTTACGGTAAAAACTGCGCTCGTGGTGACCCTGTATCCAGGGGCAACAGCACAAGAAGTAGAACTGCACGTCACCGATAAGATTGAGGCTGAACTGCAGTCAATGGAGAGTTTGTTTCGGTTACGTTCTTTATCGAGACCAGGCGTGTCGATGATTTTTGTCGATCTTGCCTCTGATTTGACTGAAAGTGAGTTGCCTCAACAGTGGGATTTGCTACGCCGAAAGGTGAATGACAATAAGCTTCAATTACCTCTAAACGCACAAGTTGGCGTTGTGATGGATGAGTTCTCTGAAGTCTATGGCATGCTGTTTGCGATATCCGGAGAAGGTTTTGATAATTGGCAGCTACGTGATTATGCGCACACCTTACAGCGTAAGCTGAATACGATCAACGGCATAAAAAAGGTAGAGCTGCTCGGCGTTCAAAGCCCAGTTATCAATATTGATATTCCCAATGACCGTCTTGTTGATTTAGGTTTATCACCGCTACAAGTTATCACGCAACTACAAGCACAAGATGCCCGCCTTGATGCAGGCAGTATGGTCGCTGACGGGTATCGTATGCGCGTTGATCACCCGAGTGAACTCCACTCCGTCTCCGATGTAGAAAACTTGATGTTAAAGTCAGGGGTGGGTTTGTTGGAGTCGGGGATGGTGCGTTTGGGGGATATTGCAGATGTTGATTTAGCGTATCAAGAACCCGCCCAACTAATGTCACGATTTAATGGAAAAGATGCCATTGTTCTAGCCGTTAGCCCAGCAGATGGAATAAACGTTGTTTCTTTAGGCGATACCATCAACAGCATGTTGGCAAACTATGAACAGCAACTTCCAGTAGGAATTGACATTGAGACCATTGCGTTTCAACCCGATGAAGTCGATCAAGCCATTAATAACTTCATAAGCAATTTGCTTCAAAGTCTTGGCATTGTTGTCGTTGTCTTGTGCATTTTCATGGGGTGGCGAAGCTCAATGATTGTCGGGATAAGTCTACTTCTGACGATCTTGCTTACTTTGATTTACATGTACTTTGATGATGTGGATCTACAGCGTGTTTCCTTGGGTACCTTTATCCTTGCTTTAGGTATGTTAGTAGATAACGCGATTGTGATCGTCGATCTGTTTTCGGTTAAATGCCGTCAGGGCATTGAGCGACATAAAGCCGCTGCGGTCGCAGTGAAAGAGATGGCCGTTCCCTTATTAGGGGCAACGATTATTGCCATTTGTGGAGCATTACCCGTTTTATTGTCGAAAACTGAATCTGCAGAATTTGCATTGTCGGTGTTTCAAGTCATGTGCGCATCGCTGCTGTTTTCTTGGGTGGTGGCTATGGTGGTGACACCCATAATGTGTTTATGGTGGATTCACCCGAAAGAGACTGCAAAGGAGCAAGAATCAAACCTCTTTTGGCGTTATTTTCAAAAAGCAATTAATTGGACAGTTTTACGTCCAAAGACGGTACTCGTAATGCTCGTTCCGCTTTTAATTGCCACGATGTTATCAATTCCGTATGTCAAAGTTAACTTCATGCCAGGCTCAACGCGCCCGATAGTCTTTCTTGATTATTGGCTGCCAAACGGCGCGGATATTGCTGCCACGTCAGAAGATATGAAAGGCATAGAACAGTGGTTGTTGGCTCAGCCTGAAGTTTCTCACATTTCAGCTTATGTCGGTGGGAGCGCGCCGCGTTTCTCGGTAACGGTAGAACCAGAGCCTGTTGATCCTGCCTATGGGCAGATTTTGATTACTACACATGACTTTGAAGGTATCGCGCCATTAATTGCACGAGGGGATGAGTGGTTAAAGAATCACTACCCGCAAGCGGAGCCACGGTTTCGACCATTGAAGATGGCAACCGCTGACAAATTTAGTTTGGAAGCGCGCTTTATCGGCCCAGATCCAGAGGTATTGCGCACGTTAACCGAAGATGCAAAATCCATTATGGCGTCGCACCCTAACACAAAATATATCCGAGATGATTGGCGACAGACGAGTAAAGTCTTGCGTCCTGAAATCAATCTAGAAGCCGCGCGACGAGCGGGTATCAGTCGAACAGATATAGCCGCTGTCTTGAGGGCTATTGATGAAGGATTACCCATCGCAAATATGCACATTCATGATCGCCAAGTGCCCATTAAGGTTCGGATAAACGATGTGTCATTAGACAGTTTAGCCAGTGTGCCAATGAACTCTGTAACGGGAAAATATAGCGTCCCATTAGGACAGGTTGTAAGAAGCATTTCTGTTGAGCAGGAGCAAAACATTATTTGGCGTCGCAATCGCCTACCAGTAATGACTGCTCAGGCAGATGTGTTCGGTACGACGCCCTCTGAAGTACACAAGGATATACGCGCAGATATTGAAGCCATTCCGCTGCCTGCCGGGTATTCAATGGAGTGGGGTGGAGAGTATTACGATGAAGCACGCTCGCTTGCGGACACGTTTGAACAGCTTCCCAAAGCTGGCATCGTGATGGTTGTTATTTTAGTTGCGTTATTCAATGGATTGCGACAGCCAATCATTATCCTAATTACCGTGCCTTTGGCGGCAATAGGATCGACGTTCTCGTTGATCGCCTTTGATAAGCCATTTGGATTTATGGCATTAACCGGGGCGATTTGTCTGAGTGGCATGATTATTAAAAATGGCATTGTGCTTATGGATCAAATCAATATTGAGCGGAAGAAGGGAATGCCAATAAAAGCGGCGATTGTCGAAGCGACGACGAACCGTACGTTAGCGATATCGATGGGTGCGCTTACCACAGCCCTCGGTATGATTCCGTTAATGAGTGATGCACTGTTTGATCAGATGGCAGCCACCATTATTGGTGGTTTAATCGCGGCGACAGGGCTGGCTTTGTTTGTGATGCCTGCTCTTTACGCGGTTTTCTTTAAAGAAAAGACAGAATCTGAGAAGGAAGTTAATCATGCAAAGTCGTTATTATAAGGTTTGGATCATCGGCCTTACAGTGCTGGTGAGTGCGTGTAGTGTCACCCCTGAGTTGGTCGTCCCCGACATCGCTTTAGGTAGCTACTACTTGTCGGATAATCAGCATTATCCCGTAGTGGAAGAGGATGGCGACAACTGGTGGAAACAGTTCGATGATCCGTTGCTTGACCAACTTATAGAGCAGGCTCAGTCACAAAATATCACCTTGCAGGTTGCCGCAGAGAGAGTCAAAGCCGCACGGGCTTATCAGGCCGCGGTATCATCGCTAAAGGTGCCAACGGTATCTGTTGGGGTGAGTTATACGGGGATGGGGTTGAGTGAAAATGAGTCGCTCGGCGGAATAGCGGTGACACCTTTACCTCTGCCTAATGGTGGGAGTATTCAACTGCTCGACGAACAGCACACTAACACGTTGTTTGGGTTAGGTATTGCTTGGGAAGCGGATCTATTCGGTCGTATGGATGCCCTCAGCGCTGCCGCTGAGGTGCGCGCAGAGCAAGCGGCTTTATTAAAAGAAGGTCTGCTTATAGCGATGACAGGGGATGTCATCGACAATTATCTGCAGATGCGCGGTGCGCAGCAGCGTCAAGTGATCGTTGCCGAGTCGATTGAAGACCAACAGAGAGCGATACGCTTGATCGAGAGCCTCGTTGACCACGGCATAGCCGCTGAACTGGATCTCGTTAGAGCTAAGGCGATGTTAGCGAGTACACAAGCTATCTTGCCGCTGTTGGAAAGTGCGGAAGTGATTCATCAGCAGCGACTTGCAATACTAACCAGTGATAACAGTGACGAGTTTTTAATGTCGCTCGCTGAAGTAAAGGCAGTTCCTGCCTTTAAAGGTGGTATACCTGTCGGCCTGCCTTCTGAACTATTACAACGACGCCCTGATATCCGAGTCGCTGAACTAGAAATGCTGGCAGCCAATCATGAATTGGGGGCAGCCATTGCCGCCGGTTACCCCCGTTTCTATTTAAGTGGAACCCCTGGGTTGGCAGCCTCTGATTTTTCTGACTTGTTTAAATCAAGCTCTATGGCATGGCTAGGCTCTGCAACGGTAAGCTGGAACATCTTTGATGGCGGGCGAAGTGAGGCATTAAAAGCGGTATCGGAAGCCAATGTGAACGCCGCTGTATTGAGTTACGAGCAGGCAGTGAATATCGCATTCTCGGAGGTGAGAACCTTACTGAATGCCTATGGCAACACGACAGTACGGTATGACCAGGTGCTGGATGCTCAACAATTTGGTAATGAAGCATTGCGCCGTGCCAATGCGTTATACGAAGCGGGGTTGATTGATCAGTTGACCTTGATTGATGCTCAGCGACAGCAACTGTCATTAGATGATCAGACCCTCAACGCCGAATTGCAACTCGCGCAATTAGCGGTGGGGTTGTACAAATCTCTTGGCGGTGACTGGCAAGTTAGTAGTCAATAAGTTTAGCCCCTCAGCGATCGTTGAGGGGTGTAAGGAATCACTGTGACAATATCAGATACCATTATTCAACTTGATGCTTTTTCTACTTTCAATCTCGGCATCATTGTTTTATTTGCTGGACGGAGAATGACCTTGGGGTCTCGGTTTTTGCGCCAGTACAGCATTCCTGAGCCGGTGAGCGGCGGCTTGTTAGTTTCAATCGCGGTTGCGTTTTCATATTTACTCACAGGCTATGAAATCACCTTTGATCTCGCGGTTAGGGATGTCCTATTAGTCTATTTCTTTACGACTATCGGTATTAATGCCAGTTTGAAAGACCTACTGAAAGGGGGGATGCCACTCACTATATTACTGGGGCTCACCATAGGTTACATGGTATTGCAAAACATCATTGGTATTAGCATTGCTCAGTTATTTACGTTGCCAAAACCTGTTGGTCTACTAGGAGGGAGTGTTTCCCTTATTGGCGGGCACGGAACAGCGATTGCATGGGCGCCACGCATAGAGTCAGATTTTGGCATCTCGAATGCGATGGAAATTGGTGTGGCTTGTGCAACATTTGGATTAATTCTGGCGAGTTTAATGGGAGGGCCAATTGCGAGTTTCTTGATTAAAAAGCATCAACTGACTTTACCTACAAATCAAGAAGTCGCCATTGATGTAGAGCGCAATACACAATCATCGATCGATGCGTTTCAATTTCTTGACGCTATGTTGGCTATCCACATTGTGATTGTTTTGGGTTACGTCTTCAATGAAGCCTTGTTAGCCATTGATTTTCAATTACCGCTGTTTGTAACCTGCCTGTTCGCAGGTATTGTGATGACAAATTTGGTTCCTAAAAACCTGCCCACTTTGACAGGAACCGCTTGGCCAGCTCGTAAGCCCGCTGTAGCGCTCATTGCAGATATTTCACTCGGTGCTTTTTTGGCGATGTCGTTGATGAGTATGCAGCTGTGGACATTGGTTGAGCTCGCGTGGCCATTACTAACAATTTTATTTACACAATTCATTGTCGCCATTTTGGTGAACATTTATGTTGTGTTTCCTTTAATGGGTAAAAACTATGATGCAGCCGTCGTATGTGCGGGCTTTGGTGGTATATCGCTAGGCTCAACACCCACGGCAATGGCAAACATGTCAGCGGTAACACAGCGATATGGACATTCTCATCTCGCCTTTGTGATTGTGCCTTTGGTTTGCGCTTTCTTTATCGATTTGGCGAATGCCATGGTCATTCCTTGGTTACTAGGTTAAAGGGGTGAACTTATGTTGAAGGTATCGTCTGTTTTTCCTGTGCTATCAGGTCGAAATCTGCGCTGTTGGCCCTGTGTTTATAGTGTGTTAATGAGCGTTCTACTATCAGGATGCACTGTAACGTCTCCTCGTAACCCGCATGAGAATAGCGAGGCTTATGCGCCGCTAGCGGTGGAGGGGCTGCGTTATTGGGACAATGGAAATTTAAGGGATGCTGATCGACAACGTGTTAAAGCGATAGAGGCAAGCCTGATCGATCGTGGTCTAACGAAAGGGATCAATAAAATGACACATCTTGCTCTTTCGGGTGGAGGAGTCAATGGGGCATTCTCTGCGGGGATTCTCAATGGTTGGACGGAGCGCGGTGATCGCCCTGAATTTGATGTCGTCACTGGGATTTCAACCGGCGCAATTGTGTCGGTCTTTGCCTATCTTGGCAGTGAATACGATGAACAATTAAAGAATTACTACACAAGCACACCACTCGAAGAGATGTTCAAAGCAAATGGTGTTTTTCGTCTTTTTTCTCATCGTGCTTTGCTCAATACAGGTGGGTTTGAAAGTCAAGTTCGTGATGCCATTACGAAAGACTTAATGACGAAATTGGCGGTTGAACGCGATAGCGGACGCTTGTTGTTGATTGGCACAACGAATTTGGACAATGAAACACTCGCGATTTGGGATGTGGGCAAGATAGCTCAAGTTGGTACGCCAGAAGCTCAAGCCTTGATTCAAGATTTAATTATTGCGAGTAGCTCAATTCCAGGTGCTTTTCCGGCAAAGAAGATATCTGTCAGTGATGGTGAAAGGGTGTATGATGAGTTGCATGTGGACGGCGGGTTAGCACGTCAAGTGGTATTTGCACCACAATGGTATCGATCCGAACATTCGTCATATGCAGTAGACAGTCAAGTTTATATTGTTCGAAATGGTTATCTACTTCCTCGATATCGGGTGATAGAAGATAGGCTTACGACGATTACAGAACGGTCTATGGCTACCATTATCCGAAACCAAGGTGTTGGAGATGTGGAGCATATTTATCATTTTGCAGTTCATCATGATTTCGATTTTAACCTTGCACATATCGGCCTGGATTTTGATACAGAAGAAGACAATATCTATACCCAGTCTTATATGTGGCAACTTTATGAATATGGTTATGACAAGGTACTGAACAACACATTGTGGGAAGAAGTACCGCCTAGTTTGATCAATCGACTTTAAGTTTGGTTAATTAAATAAACATAGGGAATGAGCATTTCGACTATATGAAAACGGCTCTTGAGGTGAGTTGAGTATAGGGTAAGAAGGACAGAACTCGAAATAGACTTTCAGCGAGGTCGAGACCATTAATTTAGTCAACAGATATCAGTGATTTTGTAAATGTGACAACAGATGACCATTTCTTAGCGGTCTGGACTAGCAAGGATGTGTTGTTTTTTATTTTGAGAATAATGAAAAAAACCTCTGGCTTCATCCTGAAGCCAGAGTCTCACTTGTCGGCAGCCGCGTTGTTGACGTAGGGAGATAGCGGCGGTGAGAATAAAATAGCAACTCCATTGCATCAGTGAGAAATATTTATGCAGTTAAGATTAGAAATGATAATTAATGCTCGCCATGATTTGATGGGTATCATCAATTTTGTACCCGCCTCTACTGTAGTCTTGGTCAAAGTACTGGTAGCCAATTTCTGTTGAAATATTATCATTGATACGAATACCCGCACCCACTTGTGCACCCCATAAGAAATCTGTCGACGCCTTTCCAAAGACTTTGTTATCAGATACACCCATACTCACGCCACCGAACAGATAGGAATGCTGTCCGACAGAATATAAGTAATCGTAAGAGCCGTAGAAAAGATGCTGTTCAAGTTTGGTGCCATCAAACTTGTTGTCAGTATAACTCCAGTTACCCGTAAATCGGTGTTGGTTATCAATAATAACACCACCACGGAGTTGATAACTCATGTCTTCACTGTCTTTTTTATAGTTGTGACCTTTTATCGTGTCGCTTTGATAGCCAACACCTGCACCGATAAACCAGTCATTTGCAAAAACCGATGGCGACATTAATAGAGTTGTGATTGAGATTATGCCCAACGCTTTATTTACGTTTTTCATATTGTTAATCCTTTATTTTTAATACATATCTACTATCTTCTTTTTGTGCTGAATTACACCTTAATGGAGAAATTAAATTTCTAAGTTAATTTACAATTACTCAATAATTTAATTTTGTTTAATTATTTTCGATTAACGTTCAGTTTCGATTAGGCTTGTTAATCGGCGTTGGAGTGAAATAGTTTTCGAGTGATTGTTTATACTCAAGCAACCTCAAGATGCAGGATTCAGAAGCAGACTAGCGCGTTGAGTTCAAGGCAAAGGTGCGAAGGAATGGCTTTCCCCTTTCGAACACCTTTAACGCAGAAATCGGGGCGCTAGTCGCTTCCCGAAAGGCGAGTTTTCTAGGCTCGCCACCTTTGTTACTGCTTTTTGATGTAGTTGACTAGACCTTCAAAGCAGTGCCTCGATGGCAAACCTAGAAATTCTCGCTGAACAAGCATCTTGAGGTGGCTTGAGTATATATGCCTCTAAGTGCACCATTTATCGCCAGTAACCGTTATGTTATATTATAACAATTGGCGTCTGGTCGAATTATATGGAAACAGCGAGGTTACGGGAGCACATGTCTGCAACATTGATTAAGCGAGCGAAGCTTGTAAATGAAGGGAAAGTAATAGAAGCGGATGTTCGCATTGTCGGACAACGGATCGAGAAGATCGCGGCTGAACTCACCGCGAATAAGGGAGAGACGGTGATCGATGCCGCAGGTCATTACTTGCTACCGGGAATGATTGATGATCAAGTGCATTTTCGGGAGCCGGGGCTCACCCATAAAGGCTCCATTGCGACAGAATCGCGCGCCGCGGTTGCCGGGGGGATCACCAGTTATATGGAAATGCCTAACGTCAACCCAGCGACAACAACGATAGAGGCGTTGGAAGCCAAATTTGCGATAGCGTCGGAACATTCAGTCGCTAACTACTCGTTTTACCTTGGTGCAACCGAGGACAATCTCGAAGAAATTAAGCGGCTTGATCCCCAATATCATTGCGGTGTGAAGGTTTTTATGGGCGCTTCAACCGGGGATTTGCTCGTTGAGCACCCAGAAGCGTTGGACGCGATTTTTCGAGACTCTCCTGTACTGATCGTCACGCATTGCGAAAGTAGCCCACTCATTGCAGAGAACCGTCGCACGTTGTTGGAGCAGAAATCCGTGTTGACGATTGAGGATCATCCGCGGCTACGTGATGCAGAGGCATGTTACGCCTCGTCTTCTTATGCGGTAGAACTTGCGAAAAAGCATGGCAGTAATTTGCATGTTCTTCATATCACAACAGAAAAAGAGTTGTCACTCTTCGATGCAGGGCCAATCGAAAATAAACAGATTACCGCGGAAGCGTGTGTCCATCATTTATGGTTCAGTCATCAAGACTATGCGCAATTGGGTAACTTGATCAAATGTAACCCAGCGATTAAGTACCCGAGCGACCGTGATGCCTTACTTTCGGCGTTAAACAGCAACAAAATCGATATTATTGCCACTGACCATGCACCGCATACATGGGAAGAGAAGCAGGTGGACTATGATGTTGCGCCAGCAGGTTTACCTTTAGTGCAACACGCCTTGTTGACGGTACTGGATCACGTTAAAGCGGGGCGTCTGACTCTTGAAAAGGCCGTAGAGAAGACTGCGCACAACCCTGCTATTCGTTATGCAATCAAAGAGCGCGGTTTTATCCGCGAAGGCTATTTCGCTGATCTAGTGTTAGTTGATCCAAGCGCTTCGACCGAAGTTACCCATGAAAATAGTCTCTATCACTGTCAGTGGACTCCTTACTCGGGTCACACCTTTTCGTCGAAAATCAAACGTACTTGGGTCAATGGCCAGCAGGTATATGCTGATGATACATCAGTATCAGCGGACATAGTGTCAATGCGCCTGGAATTTGATAAGGAAAGAAGGCGCTAATCAGATGATAAGTAAAGGAAAGATAGTGGGCGTACCAACAAATATCATTACGGGTTTTTTGGGGGTAGGGAAGACGTCGGCCATTTTACATTTAATGAAAAACAAGCCCGAGAATGAGCGCTGGGCGGTGTTGGTGAACGAGTTTGGTGAGATTGGGGTCGATGGTAGCCTTTTTGAAGGCCATCGCCATCAAGCTGAAGGGGTATATATTCGTGAAGTTCCCGGTGGGTGCATGTGCTGCGCGGCTGGCTTGCCAATGCAAATTGCGCTCAATCAGCTTCTACACGAAGCAAAACCGGACCGCTTGTTGATTGAACCAACAGGGCTTGGTCATCCAAAAGAAGTGTTGGAAGTGTTATCGACAGAGCACTATCGTGACGTGTTAAGTCTGAATCAAACCCTCACTTTAGTCGATGCGCGCAAGTTATCTGATCCACGCTATACCAATCATGAGACGTTTAACCAGCAAATTGCGATTGCTGATCGCGTCATCGGTAACAAAGTCGACCTTTATGAAGAGAACGATCGGCAGGCGTTGAGGGATTATGTCGCCAATCATGGTAATAAAGCGGGCGTTGAAGGAATAGAACAACAGGTTGTTTTTGCTCAACATGGCAACATAGATGCCGCTTATTTGGTTGGTGCCACCGCAGGCATTTCGCATTGTCATCACCACGACCATCATCATTCTAGCCATAGCCATAGCCATAGCCATAGCCATAGCCACAAGCTACTCGCGTCAGACCTGCCGATTCCCGCAAGTGGGTTTATCAAAGCGATGAATCAAGGTGAAGGATATCGAAGTGTAGGCTGGCGCTTTAAACCTGAGATCATTTTTGATCGCGTTAAGATAGATGCACTCTTGGCTGAAGTCTGCGCAGAGCGCATTAAAGGCGTGTTTGTAACGGATGACGGTTATGTTGGTTACAATGCCACAAAAGAGGGTGTGACCAAAACTGAGTTAGGTGCATGCCCAGAGAGCCGAGTTGAGTTTATCGCAGATACACTTGATGATAGCTTGGAATCAAAGTTATTCGCGTGTGTGGTCAAGTGACCCCGTTTATGCAAATGACTGAGTAGGCTGAAACGGAAAACCTCAACGTTCTTAGCGTTGAGGTTTTCTTCTCTCTGGCGGATTGACAATCAACCGAGGTTTACAATGTCATATGCAGAATAGGAAAGGGTTTACCCATGTCATCGACAGGAGAGCGGGAGGCAACGCGAAAGCCCATGTGTTCATAAAACCCGACTGCTAGTGGGTTTTGCTCGTTAACATCAACGTTGCGAACACCTAACTGCTCAATGGCGTAAGTGAGCAGTATTTTTCCGACACCTTGCCCTCTCGCCTCATTTGAAACGAATAACATTTCAACTTTCGTATCATGAGTCCCGATGAATCCAAGAATGGCACCATTAGCGTGCTTTATACATCTTAAGTCGACAGCGGGAAACGCTTGCTCAATGATAATGGGTTTAAAAAACGCAATATCTTCTTCTGTTATAAAATCGTGAGTGGCTCGGACCGAGTTTTCCCAAACATTTAGCATTTCTGCGAAGTATTCAGGAAGCACATTTTCAACAATCATGGTGTTCTCTTCGTCATTTGATTGAAAGTGATGTGCAGCCGCGAGCGCGAAGTATAGCGCGGAGACTGATGGCGGGTCTAGGGCAATCATTGCGCAACTACCGCTTTAAGTACAACAGAGGAAATGGGTGTGGCAAGGCGATAAATCTGAGTGGAAATAAACGCAGCGTTTGTTCAGGTTGCGATTATTTTATGAGGTCGTTAATGGTTTTTGCTTAGACGGTGGGCTTTAATAAGAGTATATCGATACCTTACTCGTCTGCTTAAACGACTGCGCCAGGATACCGCGCTTGGGATTTAATATGGATCCAGATAAATCAGATGACTTTGAAGCAATTATTGCTGCGCTGCCAGATATGGTGTTCGTTATTACTGAATCAGGAAAGTATGCCAGCGTATTAGGAGGTGATGAAACGTCAAAATATCACGATGGTTCAGTACTTAAGGGGCTGACTCTTTTTGATGTACTACCTGAGCGGAAGGCACACTGGTTTAAGTCCAAAATCCATGAGGCGCTAGTCGCCAACACACTGCAAGTATTTGAGTATTCCCTATCAGGTGAGGAAGTCAAACCCGTTGACGTTTCTTCTGGGCCCGTTGGTGAGCAGTGGTTTGAAGGTCGAGTTAGCCCGTTGCAAACACGTCGCTACGGCGAAAAGGCTGTCGTATGGATAGCAAGAAACATTACTGAGCGACGTAAACTAGAGCAAAAGCTGGTGTATCAAGCGGAAATGGACCCTCTCTCAGAGGTGTTTAATCGCCGTAAGCTTTTGGCTTGTTTAAATGAAACCTTTAAGGCTTTTCAGCACGAAAGAGTGAATGCCACTTTCTTGCTGCTCGATGTCGATAACTTTAAGACGATCAATGATGAGCATGGCCATCAAATTGGAGACACAGTGTTAAAACGTGTTGCCGATGCGTGTCGTTCGATTCTGAAAGAAAGTGACATTATTGGGCGCTTGGGGGGTGATGAATTCGGCATCCTTCATTGCTCATCGCAAGGCGCTGAAGGCGAGGCTTTATCACGTCGTCTCAACGAAGTAGTGGCTTCGATGCGTTTTAATGATCCACAACTGCCGCTGTCGATTACCGTCAGTATTGGAGCAAGTCAGTTTGATGTGCATGACACGGGTATTGAGTCGATTTACCAGCGCGCTGATAACGCGCTCTATACGGCAAAGCGAAGCGGCAAAAATACCAGTGTGATAGCCAATCAATGAGAATATACTCAATCCCCTTGAGTATAAGCATTGAAGTTATCGCTAAACCAGCTTTTTGACGTTGTTTGTGTATATAATGTTGCCCGTTTGTTGTAGGGGGGAGTTATGAAACAACTTTTGTTGGGTGTGTTAATGAGTGTGTGTGCGGTAAATACTGCATTCGCGTTTGGTTCGGCGGATGATATCACCCGGGCGGATTGTCGCGGCGAGGCTTGCGATGTGGTCTATTTTGAAAGCTTTATCGGGTGTACCTATGTCAGTGTTGGGCGAGATAGCAAAACCGTCGAGCTGACTGGCCGTTATGAAATCATACACAGTAGTACCAGCAGCACGAGCGGTGGTATTGCCCATACATTGATACCGGGCGAAAAGGCGGAAATGTTAGATGCGCCAGGTACCAAAACCGATTTTAGTGACTTTTATTGCTTGGATAGCAACGAGTTAATCGAGTTGAAAGCGGTGTATTAATGAGGCTTTGAATTACCAGTACTTTTTACAGGCATACAAAACAACGATTGCGGTGATCGTTGCCACGATCGCCGCGCGCAAGCAGTAGGGTAAACCATCATAATAAACCAAGTCTGTTACTCCAAGTCTGGACAGCGGCTCTCAATGAGAGCCACTGTGTTGTTTTAACGGTTAAGTGCGAACCACTGCACGAGGTTGCTTAACGCGTTCTCGTAATTTCTGGAATACGGCATAGAACCCAGGAGTAATGATGGCACCCAACGTCATGATGACAAGGATACCGCCCACGAGTGCAACGCCCATGTTGTTTTGTGCCACAGAGCCTGCGCCGTTGGCGAAAATCATCGGCACGATACCTAATGCGAAAGACCATGATGTCATGTTGACCGCCCGAAAACGCATGGTGCCGCCAAGAATCGCCGCTTGCTCGATCTCTAGACCTTCGTCTTCGCGTTTTAACTTGGCAAACTCAACAATCAAAATGGCATTCTTGGCTGCGATAGCAATCAGCAAAACAAGACCAATTTGAGCGTAAAGCGTCAAAGCCATGCCTGCCATTGCAAGCCCTGCCATGGTACCTAATGCTGCGGTAGGGGCGGCGATGATAATCGCTGCGGGCAAGGCCCAAGACTCATATTGGGCGACCAAGAACAGGTAGATAAAGATCAATGCCAATACAAACGCATAGGCAATGGCGTTGCCTGCCATCTTTTCCTGCAGTGCCATGGACGTCCACTCGTAGGTGTAGCCATCAGTGAGCACTTCTGCAGCGACACGTTCCATCGCTTCTATGGTTTGGCCTGATGAGTAACCCGGCGCGGTGCCAACAAACATCTTGGTTGCTGCCAGCATGTTGTAGCGGTTTGTCACGTCAGGGACGAGCACGGGTTTGATTCGTGCAAGTTCAGACAGTGGCAGCATGTCGCCAGATGCGGTACGAACGTGCAAGCGGCCAATATCTTCGACTTGTACTCGCTGTTCCGCCTTAGCTTGCACATAGACGTAAAAGGTCTTACCCCACAGTGAAAAATCGTTCACTCGCGATTGGGCCATGCTGCTCATGACGACATCATTGATGGCGGAAACAGTCACCCCGTATTGACGCGCTTTTTCACGATCGATATCGATGTAGAAGTGCGGTACGTTAGCTCGGAACATCGAGAAAACGCCTTGTAACTCAGGCTGTTCATTGGCAGCGACAGCGAGTTGCTGCATGGTGCTCGCGAGCTCAGATTTTGGACGGCTGAGGGTATCTTGGAGCATGAACTCAAGATTAGACCCGCTACCAATACCAGGGATTGCCGGTGGTGTAATCGCCATCGCGACACCTTCGGGTAGCTGGCTAAAGGCCGCGTTTAAGCGCTGTTGTACCGCAGGTGCTGTGTTATCCCCTTCGAGTTCACGGCGCATCTCCCAAGGTTTGAGGTCAACGAAGAAAGTGGCGGCATTGGCACTGCGTGTAAAGGTTAATAAGCCAAAACCGACCGCTCCGCCGACATTATCTACCGCTGGATCAGCCAGAATAATCGCCTCTAACTGTTTGGTGAGTTCGGTGGTGCGGTGAAGCGATGCGCCATCAGGCAAGGATGCAATGGCGAGCATGCTTCCCTTATCTTCGTTTTGGACGAACGCCGTCGGAATTCCACGGTTAAGCATCACCATGGTCGCGAGGGTGCCAACAAACACGAGTGTTAAAACAGCAGCTTTGCGCACCACTAGTGTGACGGCTTTGCCGTAGACAGCGGTGACTTTATCAAAGCCTTTATTGAATACGAGGAACCAACGTGGATGACTGTCGATACGTTTCATTATCAAGGCACACAGTGCCGGTGACAGCGTCAGCGCATTGACGGCTGAAAGCACCAGTGCAATACAGATTGTTAGACCAAACTGGGCAAACATTTCACCGGTAATACCCGGCAGGAAGCTAACTGGCAGGAATACCGCTAGCATCACCAGTGTTGATGCGATAATGGGGCCAGTGACTTCATTCATCGCTTCGAGTGTCGCTTGCGCCGGGGTGAGGTCTACCCTTTCATTTAAGATACGTTCAACATTTTCGATCACCAGAATGGCGTTATCCACCACGATACCGATGGCGAGGATCAACGCGAACAAGGTGATGGTATTGATGGTAAATCCAATGACGTCCATGAAAAAGAACGTGCCTACCAGTGATACAGGTATGGCAACTAAGGGGACGAGAGTCGCGCGAACACTGCCAAGAAAGAGGTAAGTCACCAGTACGACCAATATCGCAGCGATCAGCAGGGTTTCCGTGATATCAGAGATCGAGTCTTCGATAAATCCGGTAATGTCGAATGGGAACGCGTAGTCCATGTCATGCGGCCAATTTACCTCAGCCAGTAGTGCTTTGACAGCTTCCCCCGTCTCAATCGCATTAGCGCCCGGTGCGAGGGAGATGGTCATGATGGCGGCTTCTTGCCCGTTCAGGCGCGCATAGGATTCGTAGCGATCGTTGCCAAATTCGATGTCGGCGATATCACGAAGGTAGATGTTGCTACCATTAGGCGCGGTTTTTACCATGATGGATTCAAACTCGGTCACTTCACTGAGGCGAGCTTGACCCAGCAATGGCACTTGCAAGGCAATTTGATCGCTGGTTACCGTTGCACCCAGTGAGCCAGCAGGGACTTGCGAGTTTTGATCTAGCAGCGCTTGGCGAACTTCGCTGGTGGTCACATTCAGCGCTTGCATCTGGTCGATGTCGAGCCACACTCGCATACCATAACTGGTACCCAGAATGGTTGCTTCCCCAACACCCGGGATTCGAACAAGGCGATCAAGCAGGTTGAGCTCAACCCAGCTGTTGATGTGTGTTTCCGTGTAGGTCTCTTCGGGTGAATAGACCGCAAGCGCTAACAAGATATCTGAAGACGCCTGAAAGACGCGCACACCCATATTGTTAACAATGGCAGGAAGAGCAGGCAGTGCGGCGGCGATCCGGTTCTGCACATTGACTTGCGCCATGTCAGCATCGGTGCCGATCTCAAAGGTCACTTGTAATCGATACGAGCCATCGTTGGCAGAGCGTGAGTCCATATACAGCATGCCATCGACACCGTTGACTTCGGATTCAATGGCAGAAGCAACAACCCCTTCAATGGTTTCGGCATCTGCACCCGGATAGACCGCGATCACGTTGATCACAGGTGGCGTGATATCGGGATAGTCAGAGACCGGCATCATTTTTATCGCAATCGCACCAATCAGTGCCATGACAATGGCAATGACGAAGGCGAATTTTGGCCGATGAATAAAGAAACGACTTAACACGTTGGGCCTCTCCTTACTTCACATTGACAGGCATGTTGGGACGAACACGCATGAGACCATCCGTGATGAGTTGCTCGCCGACAGTCAGTCCCTCTGTCACAAACGCTTGGTTGCCTTGCTGGGCACGGATACTAACTTCTCGACGCTCTGCGGTCTGCTCGGCGTTGATGATGTAGACGTATTGCAAGGTTAAATCTTGGGTTACCGCTGTTTGCGGGATCCAAACGCCTTCAAGTGCATCACTGCTCTCTAATGTGAGGCGTGTAATTTGGTTCGGTTTTAGCGTGTTGTCGGCATTGTCGAACGTCGCAGCCAGCGCAATGGTGCCTGAGTTCGCATTGATCTTGTTATCAACAAACGTGAGTTCGCCAGCGTCAGCGCGTTCTTGGAGCGAAATGGTGACAGCACCCGCTTGGTCGATACGGAATTGATTAAAATCCGCATGGCTTACTGAGAAGTTGGCATTGATCGGATCGTGTTGAGCAATGTCAATCAGTGATCCTGTTGCTGGCGACACCATGTCACCAATTGAGAAGCGTGCTTTGCCGAGTGTGCCAGCATAAGGCGCGCGAACTTGAGTATGTGAAAGATCATCTTTGGCTTTGTTGAGTGCCGCTGTGGCCAAGGCGACACCTGCACGTGTCATGGCGAGAGCCGCGGTGGCATCATCTAAGTCCGCTTGGGTCGCACCGCCTGCACCTTGCAGCTCTTTAACGCGATTGAAGGTAAGCGTTGCTTGTGCCAATGCGGCGTCAGCTTGTTGTTTTTGTGCTTGCGCAGCATCGAGGGCCAACTGATAAGGTGTGGCATCGATTTCGAAAAGAACAGCCCCTTTTTCGACGTGGCTACCATCAAGATAGCGTTGATGGGTCAGGTATCCAGAAACACGCGGGGTAAGGTTCGCGTGTTCTTGTGCTTCGAATTTCGCCGTGGCGACGAGCGTAGGTTGATAGTAGCCACGCTCTGTTATGGTCGCTTTTACAGGGACGCCTTGCGCCATCGCTTGTGTCGATAGGACAATCGCAACAGTTGCAAGGGAGAAAGAGTGTTTTTTCATGATTACCTCAAATTAGTGACGGTTGGTCGACTGCAAGCCAGCGTTGATGTTAGTGATATCGTCTTCAGAAAGTTCGCCAGCAACGAACTTCAATAGCAATGCCTGCTCGATGAAGTCATAGCGGGCATGCGCGACTTGTGTCTGAGCGGTATAAACGTGGCCAGTCGCGGTGAGCACTTCAGTCATAGTGCGGGCTCCCACTTCGTAGCCCTTTTGGACCGCAAGCAGGGCCGCCTGAGAGGAGTTCAAGCTTTGACCGTAAGCCTGCAATGACTCTTTGGCCGTACGCGCGCCGCGTTCACTGTTTTTAATTTGCTCCGAGACTTGGCGACGGGTCTCTTCTTGCACTTGATAAGCGATGTCTAATTCTGTTTTCGCAATCTCAACGAGCGCTGTGGTTCGCCCCCCGTGATAGAGCGGCATGTTGGCCGCGACAGTGACATCGGCTGAGGTTAAGTGCTCATTTAAGGCAACCTCAGTTGTCCCGCCTTGCGGTAAATTGGCCTTCACCTTGCCGTGCAGTCCCTGCTGAACGCCAGCAATGAGACTAACGGTCGGTAGATGGCCAGATTTAGCTCGCGTCAATTGCAGTTTGGCAGTGTCGATACCTGATAAACTCAGCTGTATATCGATACTGTTTGTCATGGCGTGCTCTAGCCATGAGCTGTATGACGGGCTGCTGGGTAAACTTGCACTGAAGCGTTCGGTGTCGAGTGGTTCAACTCCGGTAAAGGTTTGGTTCGTTAAGGTAGTCAGCGCGTCAAGATGCTTGTCTCGCATAGCTTGAGCACGAATTCGACGGGCAATCGCATTATCGTGCTGCGCTTTCGCTTCTTGGTAATCTACCTCAGAGGCGACCCCCAGTTTCAAGCGCAGTTGCGTTTGGGCTAGAAAGGCTTCTAGCGCTTGAATATTGGCTTCTTCCGCATGAATGAGTTCATCCGCACGCAGTACGTTAAAGTAGGCACGCGTGGTGCGCAAAATGAGGGCATCCCTTGCTTTGTCTAGCAACAAGGCGGCACTTTTTGCATTCTGCTCTGCAATGTTTACTCCGACTTTCACTGCCGGGTTGTAAAGGCTCTGGGTGAGATTGGCACCCAGTTCAACGGCACTGCCTGTACCACCAAATGTAGCTTCCAGTTCGCGGCTATCTTTTAATCCTTGAACGGCAAAGTAGGCATTGATTTGCGGCAATAAGTTTGCACGCTGAACATCGACAGCATGATCGGCCGTTTTAGTGCGCAACGCGACGGTGGAAACCAAGACATCATTTTCCACCGCTTTTTGGTAAAGCGACTCAAGGTCAATGACATTGGCTTGTAGTTGCACAGAAAAGCACCCCAATATTGCCGAAGCAATGAGGTTTTTTGTCAGTTTCATAGTATTACCTTTGGTAAAAATTAAAGGTACAGAGGTGACATCACTTCCCTGTGAGTCGTACAGCGAGGTCCAACTAACTTGCGTTAGTAGGCATAAGTTAGGCTGAGAATATGGAGACGGTTTTTGTTGAACTGGCCAACGTAATCCCATTTACCTGCGTCTAACGCGCTGAGGTCATAGTGGTAATGGACATCAGGAGTGCCAAAGTCACGGAACTCATAGGCGAGCGCAACGCGATGCCCATTGGTTAACGTTTTTTCTGCTCCAAGCCCTAGCGCCCACTGACGCCCCACTGCAAAATCAGGGGTGAAATCTTCTTTGTTTAACACTTTTGAATCGAGACGTGCCCCTGCTTGATAGGTCCAACTGTTGTGGCTGTAATCAAACGCTGCAGCAAAGTGGTAAACATCTTTGGCGTTCGGATGGGAGGTTTTGTCGTATTGCGACCAAAACTCGATACCCGTAGCGAGTTTAAGGTTAACCGCATCTGTCACAGCATGGTGAAGACCAAAGCTCAAACGTGATGGCCATACGGTGTTAATGGCCATATCTGCAACATGCTGGCCGTTAATATCGAGACCCATCGATTTACCTGAGTGATCAATCTTGTGGTGATAGTTGGCGGCAAGGTAAGTGCGTTCAGAAAGATCGTACATACCTGATAAGATAAAGCTCAGCTTGGTCGATGTGGTGTCACCTGCGACCTCGACGGTATCACCAGAGACGGCACGAAACGCCTCCGCTGAAACCATGAGATGTTGAGCGACAATCGCGCCACCAAGAGAAAGCTCAGGTGTCGCTTGGTAGGCCGCAGAAACATTGAGGTTAGCAACTTCCAGTGCCATGGCGTCCACGAGACCTGCACCGATGAGGCCGCCGTCATAATCCATTCCAAGGCCACCATCTGCGTGTAAAGATGCGCCGACAACCCATTCATCGTTGATACGCTGAGCATAAGCAAGCGATGGTGCGAGCGCTTGGTTTTCACCTTTTCCAACCAAGGCGAAACTTGGCTGATTTTTGCTCATCAATGTCCCTGCTTGCTCATTAGCGGCATCAATGTACTGTAAACCGATAGACCAACTACGGTCCTCGATGGCGGCTAAGCCCGCAGGACTCGTGATCGCCGCTGAGGCATCTTTACGGTTGGTTGCATTCGCTGCTCCCGCAGACGCGACACTGTCGAAAGTCGCGACTTCGTGAAGTGCGATACTTCCCGCCGTTGCGACAGAAGAAAAAGCAGAAAGAAGTGCAAGAGAAATAAGGGTCTTTTTCATGACATCACTCAGTATAAATAGAGGGCGTCATGGTATCGAATGAAATAAATTAGAAATGCACTCTGAGTGCGTCGGCAGGGTAATTTAATTATAGAAGTACGGAACTTTATTCAAGATCATGTTAAAGAGATCTTGTTGTTAAACTTTACTTATATCTATGTAATGTCAAGGTGCGATTATTGTTGCCTATTATGATTGTTATCTAACATCTCTAATATATTCGCCATTGCAACTAATTTTAATATTGATAATGCACTGTGAGTGCATGTTAATCATCTTCGTCTAATTAGAATACCGCACTATTATTCAGCTTTTTCCTGTTTCCAAGCTGAACCAGAGGATGTGAAGATGAAATATTTATCAATTGCGAGTTTTATCGCTTTATTTATTGGTGCTGGCGTGAGTGCGGATGAAAAACATCATGAAGACCCGACCCGTATTGTGACCAAGGTTGGTGTGGGATACAGCGATGTTGCCTCCATTTCTGGATCGCTTGGGCTCGATGATGCTCGAATGGTTTCCGCCAGAGTGAATGAAGAGGGTGAGTGGCGGATTGGCGGTTCTTGGTTGTTTGATGTGGGTATCCTTAACTTTAATTTTAGCCGCACGGATTATGATAATGAAGGCTACAAGAATAATTACAGTGTCGGCACCTTTGTACCGCTGAGTTACTTTGACATTGCACCTGCGGGTTGGAACTTATTTCCTATGGCGGGATATGGCTATAACCAAGGCGAAGTGGCAATGCTGGATCTCGATTCACCGAATGAGTACACCATGGTCAGAAGTAAGTTTCACAGTGGCTATGTGGGCATGTTCGGGCTCCGTCCACTCGGCAGTTCCAACTGGACGGTACTCGCTTTTGCTGGTGGTGCATTGGGTTCAGAAAAGTATCGTAGCTATTGGGGCGGAGCCGGGGTGAGTTATAAGCTCAATGAACAGGCATCTTTTAACATGTATGCCGTTTCATCGGAAGATGACTTTGGTAGCAATCGCAAAGTAGGCGGGTCTTTCTCTTATCGATTTTAGCCATAAAAAACGCCACTTTTTAAGTGGCGTGACGCGATATACTCAAACTACCTCAAGATGCTTGTTCAGCCTGCACCTTGAGGTGGTTTGAGTATAGTGGTCAAAATACAAGTGCAGTGGTGCTTCTCAAGAAAGAGTAGAGATGCCGATATGGGAGGCATGAGTCGTTCATGCCTCTCCGGAAGAAGCTTATAGTTGGTAGTTAAACTCGATGCGGTGTTCGCCATCTTTGAACTTAGTGTGCTCAGTCCAGTTCGCAAAATAACGCACGTTAAAACGCGGGTTGAATTGGTAGGAAGCCGCGACTTCATGTGCCAAGGCTGAACTATTATCTTGACCAAATGCATGGTTTTTGTAGAGCTCAGAGCCAGACAAGGTTGTCATCCACATTGGGTTATAGTTGAACCAGATGTTATCGGTGATGGTGAGCTTGGTGTAAGTACCCACTACCGCGAAAGTGCCTGGTACAGAGTAACCACTCTGGGTTTCTAGGTTATCACCAACAATGTTGTTACCAAAAGCGGCGCCGACGCCACCAAGTGGAAACATTTGAAATGCGCCAAGTGCAGGTAAGGATTGAATAAAGCTGTAGGAGATTGAACCCATTTCGGTATTGAAGTCATAGCTGGTATCAATTTGTGTGCCACGGCCATTGGTTAAATCGACACCAAATCGGCGGAATCGAACGCTATCAATACCGTCGTTGGCATAATCTCGCCAGCCCAAGGTATCACCCATTGCGCCTTTGAGTTCAAGAATATTCATGCCCATGGTGGTATCCGAACCAGTGTCAAAGGTTTGACCCAGTTTTAGGTTTAGACCACGGTCAGTATAGCCAGCGCCCACTTGTGTGTAGACGGCTAAAGGATCAGACATATCTTGCACATCGTCATTTGCAATTAATGCTGGAGAAAGTGCAATAAGCGTCGCTAGTGTAATTAGATTTTTATTCATCATTGAGATTCCGGGAACAGGAAGTAATAGGAACCAAAGAAAAATATCACAATGAAAATTTTGGCCATGCACTGACAGTGCGCGACTCAATATTTCAAAGACAGAGTGATTGATGAACGATAAATTTCAAATGGCTAGCTTTGAAAGCTGAGTTATTTAGGCTGATTACAAGTAGTGATAATGTTGATGTTTTTGAGTGGGGTGTTGATAATAGCGTTAAGAAATAGGTGACTTAGCATTATTTCGACGATGTTAATGGTTGTCTTTGGCGTTTAAAAAAAGCCAGCTCGGAGGGAGCTGGTTTGCAATCGCAATAGTGTCAAAATGGATTTGAGTCGAATAGTTACTCGTGCGTGACTCCCATTTATATTAACAAGCGAAATGAAAATTTGATGCACTTTAAGTGCATTTCTGATATTTCGATGCAGATGATGCTATTGTTAAGTTAGTTACTTAATAAGAGCTCGTAATGATGAGTAAGCAACAACGTGAAGTGACCTTGCGATTTTTAGCCGAACCTGCAGATGTTAATTTTGGCGGCAAGGTCCATGGCGGCGCCGCCATGAAATGGATCGACTTAGCGGCCTACGCTTGCGCTGCTGGTTGGAGTGGTAAGTACTGTATAACGGCGTATGCAGGTGGTATTCGATTTGTCTCCCCCATTTTAGTGGGCAACTTAGTTGAGGTCAGTGCCAAAGTGATTTATACCGGCAAATCATCAATGCATATTGCGATTGATGTGCAAGCCGCTGATCCTAAGTTACTTGAGAGCAGACTGACAACACACTGTATTGTGATCATGGTGGCCGTTGACGAGCTAGGTAAGCCAACGCCCGTGCCCGAATGGATCCCCAAAAACGAAGAAGACATTGCTCTGCGAGATTCCGCGTTGCGTTTAATTGAGATGCGTAAGCAAATTGGTGATGAAATGGAAGCGCATGTGAAGTATCTCAAGTCGAAGTGATGTGCGTTGTTTTAACCCTCAGTTTTCGCCGCAAGATACCCTCTCTTTGCGGGATAATTTGCGTTGTATCTCAGTGCGATGACGAGCGGGATTATTTGCGAAGCGAAGTTACTCAAACTGTTATCTGGCGCATGGCGTGAGTAGACAAAAACGGGTTTAAATGCTTCCAACCATAAAATTACTGTGGTTATTGAGTAGGCGAGTTCGTTGATGTCGACTGGTTTATCTCGTGACAGCCAAGGAGGACCGCGTGAGTGAGACCCATTTAGAACAGGCAAAACGCCAACTTTTCCGTTATCTGATGCCAGAGTCTTTGTTATGGGAGGATGACCCGCACAGTCGTCATGTAGAAGAGTCGATTGATAAGCTAGTCGATAGACAAGTCGCTATTTGTGTCGGGTGCGATAACCCTCAAGTTCACTATAATCTTGAGCAGTCGCTATGGCGTATGACCCAGTTGGAAGAGAAGCGAAACGCCTTTTTTACAATAGAGTAAGGGGTAAACTGAAACCACCTCGAACGGATTTGAGTATATCGTCTAGAGATTGAATTAATATAAACAAGGCTTCAGGCTCCCAACTTGAAGCATCACACCACTCGTACACTGCTTCGCTAAAATGCTTAGAAATCCTTGCTGAACAGGGTTTTTGAGACTACTTGAATGTCCTTGTAAGGTCATGGCACCAGTCGATGTTAGATTACGCTTCTCGCGGGCTACCATTGTAAAGATTTGTTAGAAGTGCCTTATTTAGTCGCAATTGTATCGCGGCGCGGTTGTTTTTTGGCCAGTCTGGACTTATTGATAAAAACGAGAGTCTCGAAAAATACAGAGGATGTAGTGATGTTTCCGATAGAAGTGGTGGTGCCGTATACCTTAGCGTGTTTATTGCTCGTGATATCGCCGGGGCCCGATAACCTGTTGGCGATCGGCCGTGGATTGAGCCAAGGGAAGTTGGCCGCGATAGTGTCGGGGGCTTCATCAGGTTGTGGGATTATTTTTCATGTCATGGCGGCCACGTTTGGGATGACGATGCTTATCCAGACCTCAGCAGTTGCGTTTATGGTGGTGAAGGCGGTTGGGGCGATGTACTTGATTTGGCTTGGTGTGAAAGTGTTACGCCATCGAAACTTGTTTTCGCTGTCGCCTGCTAAACGCCAACCGCTTTGGACGATTTTTTCCACTGGCTTTTTGTCTGCTGCGTTGAATCCGAAGCCGGGACTGTTTGTGCTTGCGTTTGTGCCTCAGTTTGTGAACCCAGAACTGGGCTCAGTGACTATGCAGATGCTCACTTATGGGGGATGGTTTGCGTTACTAACCGGGGTAGGGTTTGCATTGATGGGCGTATGCGCCTCTCACTTACAGCGCTGGTTAGAAGCGAAACCGCGTATGATGGCAGGATTAAACATTGGTGCAGGCGTGGCCTTTATCGGCTCGGGTTTGGCGGTGTTTGCAATGCGCCAGAAATAACTGCCTGATTGCACGCGCTTTGTCGCTATAGTATGAAAATGAAGATGTATGAAGACGAAAATGCACCCACTGTACGGGTGCATTTTTATTGAAGCTAAGTACTAGAGCTAAGATAAGGGGGCGTAAACTGGCGTTTATCGAGCCAGTTTACGACAAATCGCTTCCGCTAGCTGGTGAGAGGCCAGATTTCGTGCGATCTGACGGCTGTCTACGCTGCCGGTTTGAATGACCGCTTTCCATTCATCAAGCATACCGTGAAAGCCTTTGGTTTCTAACATTGGCATCCAATCTGGGGTTTGAACTTGAGTCGCTGCACCTTGCTCGTAAACGGTACCGGATAAGAAGTTGTCGAGTCGCAACGTGCGGTTTTCTGTTTCGACTGTGATGTGCTCTTTGGTTGCACCGTGCATGCGATCCATTGAGGCACTGAGTAAAGTGTTGTTGTGTTGCCACTGGATATCAATGCGACGTAATTGCTCTCCGTGCCACTGACAATGCAGTGCGACATCATCGAGGTCGGCTTTGGCGAATAGATTAATGCTGTCGAGTGGGTGAATAAAGTCATCAAAGATGAAAGTGCGTAAATCCCCCGGCAGATTTGCGCGATGCTTTTCCCAACGAAGATGACTTACTTTGCTCGGTTCATCGCAAAGATCTTGAGCATGTTGGTTCAAAAGCGGTAAATGGCGACGGTTAAAACCAACGTATAGCGGGGTCTGTTTTTTTTCGGCTAGCTCATACAATGCTTCACATTGGGCTGCGCTGTCGGCTAATGGTTTGTCGACAAAAACGGGGATGCCTGCCTCTAAGAAGTAGCGCGCAATTTGCGGATGCACTGACGTCGCGGCATGAACCATCACCCCATCAAGGTTGAGTCTGAATAAGTCTTGATAGTCAGTGACAGTATGAGGAATACGATACTGGCTGGCGAGTTGGTTAAGTGTGTCGGCATTGCGTGTGCAAAGGACGAGCTCAATGTCCTTTGATTGGCTCAGCGGCTGTAGATACGCTTTCTGAGCAATATCGCCCAGTCCTATCATGGCTATACGCATGGTTCTTCCTTTGTTGCTATCTCTGAAGTAGCGTGAGTGTGTTATTGGCAAGGTAAGCTTGTGAAGCCTATTGAGTATATTCACGGATATGCTAAAAGGCACGAATTTTCAGGATGTTATAGAGGAAGGTTTGCTTCTTAGCCGCTTCCCCTTTTTATGCTGATGTTCCTGCATACCAGTGCAAAAACGCGTGCTCATAGCCAATGGAGAGACCAACAAGAAATAACAACCCCGCCAGTGTGCGACTGATGCCTGCCAACAAGGTTGGGCTTTGCAGTTTATCGCCAATGAAGTTGCCGAGAAAGGCATAGGATGCGGGAGCGCCAAAGGCGAGGAGCCCCATTAACGTACAAATTAGGAAGGCTTTTAAGCCAGTAATGCCCGCAGCAGGAAACTGGATTGTGACGATGGGCAAGATGACGACAAAGGCTTTGGGGTTCAACAACTGCATGAAAAATCCATCCCGAAAGCTGAGTGCTTGAGGCGAATTATTGGCTGCTACGTTGTTCGCAGAACGCCAGACTTTTAACGAGAGGTAGACGATATAACTGCTGCCAATAACACTGATATAGGGAAGAAAGTCGTCAGGGACAAAGTGATGGCTGATGAGACTGACACCATTGAAGAGTAGGTACATCGCCAATGCAACACCGCCACAAAATGGCATATATTGGCGAAATAAACCTTGAATTCCCGTGTTTAGGCCAATCATATTAACTGGCCCGGGCGAATACATAATGATGATGGCGTAGAAAAATATCTCTAACATGTTGGCTCCTTAACCTCTTTTTATGGTGGTAATTTTGGGGTGCACGAGTCTGCAGCAACCGAATGGTGACTGGTTCACGTTGTCGCGGTGGCGTGAGGTGCTAGCGAGTGGCTAAATACGCCATTTGATATTGCTTTGGCGTGAGTCCGAAAAACGGTTTGAATCGGCGGTTGAGGTGACTGACATCAGAAAAACCACTGTCAAGCGCGATAGTGTTGATATCATCACCTTTCTCGAGCCGCCGTTTGGCGTAGTTGACCCGGCAGTTGATTACATATTGATGAGGGGTAATGCCTTGTTGGGTGCGAAACAGACGAATGAAGTGATACTTCGACATGTTTGCTGTTTGGGCAATATCTTCAATGGTAATGTCTTGTTGAAATGAGGCCTGTACAAAGGATTTCGCGGTTTGAATCAGGCGGTCACTTTTTCTGGTTGTCTGATTAGGCAAATACTGGCCTTCGAGCTGAGCGAGACGTGCGGCGATCGCATGTATGTGAGCGTCTTGCTCTAGTGTATTGCCTTGATCAATCTGGGACATTAAAGCCAAAAGATTATGCCGCAGTTGGACATCGTTAAACAGCGTGTCGGTTAACCGAAAATCTCTCGGTTGCTTTGCGCCCGCCGCGGCAAGCGGACCAAAAAGCTGCTCGGGGTGAATATAAAGCATGCCGTATTTTAGCGTGTCGTCGCCACCGGGCTGGCCATCGTGAACTTCTTCTGGGTTGAAGATGATGATGTTGCCGGGTGCACTTTTGTGGAAACTTCGGCTACAGAAAAAGTCCTGTCGACCCGAGAGGGTAACCCCAAAACTAAACTCTTCATGAGCATGTTTGTCGTAGCTAAAGTCGTGCATTTGCGCATTCAGAAAAGTGACGCCATCGATAAACGGACTGCGCGTATAGCGAAAGCGGTTTTCTGCTTTGGAGCTGTCTATTGTCGTCATGGCGGATTCCTAATCGCGAACTCAATGCATTATTCGTCTACTTTAACCAACTTTTAACCGGTTGGCTTGGACAATATTGCGCGCTTGATGACCAGTTCTATCGCATTCTTATAAAATGCCCAATCTATTGCTAGTCAAGGAGAAGCGGAATGACAAAGCCTTGGATCTATCTTGGCCGTGGAATTGCTATCGCTGCTGGATTGCTATCTGGCGTTGTTGTCGCGGTGATCAGTGCTATTTCATTAGGTTGGATGCCAGTGTGTTAGCCTTTGTAAGATTGGGGTTGTGAAAGCTTACGACACATTGCTATTTGACTGCTCGCCTTTTACTCTTCAGTACTCTTTTCGCTGTTCAGGAGATATAGATGTCATCCACTATCACTCTTTTTGGTGTTTATCGTGGCAAGGTTATGCAGAGTTTTGGCATGGAGACCGCGATCAACAAACAAGGTGTTAAAGAGAGGCTTTACTTAAGCGAACTGGGTTTAGAGGGAGATGAGTGCGCAGATAAGAAGCACCATGGTGGCCCTGACAGGGCGCTGCATCAATATCCCCGGGAGCATTACGCATATTGGCAGGCGCGTTTTCCCGACATCTCGGGTTGGCAAGCGCCTGGTATGGGTGAAAACCTGTCAACAGAGGGCATGACAGAAGAGACGGTCTGTATTGGTGATCGCTATCAATGGGGAGATGCCATTGTTGAAGTATCTCAACCGCGATCGCCTTGCTTGACCTTGAATAAACGCTGGGGTGTCGAAGCTATCTCTGTTGAGATGCAGAATATTAGCCGCTGTGGTTGGCTTTATCGTGTCATTCAACCCGGATGGGTGAGTGTTGATGCACCTTTGAGTCTCATTGAGCGCACAGACAATGCAATGACGGTAAAAGCGGTGTGTGATCTATTTTTCGGCGACCCGTTGAATCAAGATGGACTGAAACAGTTGCAAACGCAGCAACGTCTATCACGCAGTTGGATGGATAAAGTGGATAAGCGTTTGCAAACAGGAGATGTCGAAAACTGGAACTTTCGTTTGTTTGGCCATCCTTAACAACCAAGCTGGCTTGGGTATAGTGTTGACGTCTTACGACATGCGTTATTGTGTGAGTGCGGTACGCCGCATTCTGACTGCACCTTCGATAATCGTAAGGAACAGACCGAACCAAATAAAGCCAAATGTGACAGCTTTTTCCTCATCAAACACTTCTCCGAATACCCAAACCGCCAACAAAAATTGCAAGCTGGGTTCAATGTATTGCATGAAGCCAACCATAGACAGTGTCGTTCGTTTTACAGCAATAGAATAGAAGACGAGCGGCAGTAAGGTTGTTGGCGCAGCACCTAAATAGAGCCAAGTTGTCATGGTGTCAGCGTTAAATGCAATGCTGCCGTTGGTGGTGCTTTTCCAAATCATGAACGCCAGCGCAAAAGGGGCAAGTGTTAACGCTTCAAGAAAAAGCGAGGTCATCGCATCAAACTGAATTTGCTTTTTTGCCCAACCATATAGCGTAAAAAAAGTTGCCATAAAGAGGGCAATGATGGGGAGTTCACCATAATGCCAGACTTGATAGCCAATACCGGTTATCGCCAAAAGTAAGGCCATGACTTGCATCGAGGTCAGTTTGTCTTTCATGACAAACACACCGAGTGCGATGACCATGATGGGATTAATGAAAAAACCTAAGCTTGCTTCGAGCACCTGCCCATTGGTCATCGCCCAAGTGAACGCATACCAAGATCCTGACATCATGAATCCGGCGATAAAGCAAAAGAGTAGCGATCGTTTATCTTTTCATATTGTTGTCAGCTTGGGTAAGGCCTTCTTAAACGCGAACACCATCAAAATGCCACAAGGCACAGAGACCAAAATCCTCAAGGCAAGAAGCTCGTTCATATCGGGAGAAGGGAGGTATTGGTAGTAAAGTGGTAACAATCCCCAAAGCGCAAAAGAGAGTGCTGCTATCAAGTTGCCAAAAGCCATAAAGAAGGACACCTGAAAAGTCTAACAGGACTGCATAGTGGGGGACAAAACCCTCTGATGTAAAGTGTTATTTGCTAAGGCAAACAAATTTGCCTGTGGGCTCAAACTGTCGCTAACTCGCCGCTAAATGATCGAAAACGCACGGTTAAATTCCGTGAGTTTACCTGTCAGGATTTTGTACATCCTAACGCAAATTGTGATCAAAAAGATTGAGAAACAGTCAGGGTTTTGAGAGCGTAGAGAGTCAACACTTAGCATCAAGAGAACCACATAATGGATTACGATTCCTTTAATGCGTTTTGCGAGAGATTTACGGCGACTTCCCATGTTGTGCAATGGGGGAATGCACAGGTATGGAAAGTGGCCGGGAAGGTTTTTGCTATTGGAGGGTGGGGCGATGATAAGCCTGCATACACGTTTAAAACCTCGGATTTAAACTTCGAATTTCTAAGTCATAAAGATGGCTATAAACCAGCCCCTTATTTTGCAACACGTGGCATGAAATGGATTCAGCAAACGGATACTGATGGGGAACTGGATGAAGAGTTGGAGTATTACATCACCGAGTCTTACCGTTTAGTGGCATTGGGTTTGAGTAAGAAAAAGCGCAAAGAGTTGGGGATTGATGTTGAACCGCGCGAATGACCAGCCAAGGTATTGTCTGATGTCTACTGATTCTGATACCCGAGTTGTGTGTCCTGCGAAAGCATCACTTTCTTAGCTCATGGCTACTCCTAGGTAAGCTTTGCCATCGTGTCGCTTGCCGCATGCTCTGCTTGTGCTAGTTTTTTGTGACTGCATTAGGGAATAGAGAGTGTAAATGGAGTTTCGTCATCAGTTTGTGGATACAACGCGGTATCAGCGTGTGTTTGTCGTCGGAGATATCCATGGCAAGTTGGATTGCTTCAAATCTGCTTTAACAGCGATTGGTTTTAATCCTTCAACAGATCTCGTTATTGCGGTTGGAGATTTGATCGACCGTGGGCCCCAGTCTGCGGAGACCTTAACTTTTCTTGCTACCCATCCGTGGTTTATTTCGGTTGCCGGAAATCATGAATTAATGATGTCGAATGCGATGTCTGTGTGGACGAAGCGCGACCGCAGTCCAGAACAGCAGCGCTTGATCGACATTTGGTTTAAAAATGGTGCCGATTGGACCAAAGCGTACAGCTACGAAGAACTAGTGGCACTGAATGAGGTAGTGGAATCTATGCCTTGCGCGATGACCTGTTTGCTCTCAGATGGTCGCACGGTCGGCATTAGTCACGCGCAGCCGCATAGCCTCGATTGGACGGAAATGCAGCAATGGCAAGGCGATATGCGAGTGAACCCACGTTGGATATGGGGGAGGACACGGATTAAAGGCGAACCAGCCGGCGTTGTTGAGAATGTTGACCTGACGATTCATGGACATACGCGCAGTGAGCATGTTGTGCATGTCGCAAACAGCCAATTTATCGATACTGCTTCGATGGATGACTACCGAGGTCCGTTCACGTTTTTAGAGTTAAACTCTGGCGAGTATTATCCATATAGGCAAGATTCAGAAGTGAACTAGGGCTCTGAGTATATAAGTGTCTAACAGTGGCTAATAAACAAGGCGAATAAGTGTGTATTTTAGTGAGTTATATATTATTAATTGAAACGCGTCAGTAATTATGAATAATGCTATGCTCGCAAATCAGTCAAGGAGATGGAAATGTCGCAAGGATTTTTTAACGCATTAATCATGGGGCCAAAAGAAGTACCCGCCGCTCAGAAGGTAGCAAAGTTTGTCGCTTGCTTTCAGTTATTTTTCCTCATTATTGCCGGTGCGGTATTGTTGTTGTTGAATGACACGGTTGAGGTAGAGGTACCGGAACTCTTTCATAGTATTGAGCTGCTAATTGGTTTGCTCGGTGTTCAAGCGATTTGTAGTGTCTTTCTTTTTAAAGGAAAGTTTTGGGCAGCCATCGCACTGATTGTTATCGAAGTCGTTAACAGTGTCGCGGGTTACCTTGAAACTGGTGATATTATGGGTTCAGTCAATGGCTTGAGTATGCTGCTACTTATTAGCGCATTACAAGCAACAAACTTTATTTGTACTCAGCAGAAGCTCGATGAAGATCGTGCCGCCATTAAAGACGGCGGTGGCCGTATCTAAATTTGGTCGCTATCGGCTGCGTGAAGGGCTTCACGCAGCTTGCTGGACACATCAATCTTTTTCCTTGTCTTTTAGTTTTTCATTAGTCTTTTCACTTGAGTTTATAGATAAACTTGTTTCGATAGGTGAATGTTTCAATAATTCACTCTTATTTTCCTGTTTGACTAAGTCTAGTTCTTTATCGTACCCCTTTTTAGCCAACGGCGAAATGACTTTTCTAATACATAAGGTGAAATTAACAGAATAAAAAGGAAGAACATAGCTATTGGAATAACAATATATAAATGTTTAACTAAAAGTCGACAAATGAAGAATATAACGCTGGATCGTTTTTACTTGATGTATAAATAGACCTGAAAACACAGTAATAGGAATACCAAGTATAATTGATGGTTTCATCTTTACATCCCTTTAAATGGTTTATTGTAGAGTAATTGATATGATGATGTTTAATAGGCGGTCTTTTCTTAGATTCAATTCACACTTCACCTATGGTTCCGTCGAGGGGGGTTACATTCCGATTGAGAAAGTTATTTAGCTTTGACATTTTGGTAGAAAAATGAATACCATGTCTGAATAATCTTTTACTGATTGTTGAGTAAAAAAACAAGGAGCAAAGAATGTTTATGGAAATAGGCTTATTTGAGTTGCTTGTAATGACAGCGCATGTCGCACTCGGATTTATTGTCACCGTACTGATAGTGGTATGTCCAGTAAGAACAGGTTATGAAAAATTCCTTTCATTATTAATCATCTGGTGCATACCCGTGCTAGGCAGTATTTACGTTTACTGTAGGGTTGGCACTAAACGTATAAAGCGGCGCAGGTCGGGCGGGCATTACTCTGGATATACATCAGGTGGTGGTGGATATTGTGATGGTGGCTCATCTGGCGGGGGCGGATACAGTGGCGGTGGAAGCTGCGGAGGTGGTGATGGTGGTGGCTGTGGTGGAGGAGATTGAGACTCCTCCGTATCAATGCGCTAGTCAGCTTCTGAACCCTGCGTCTTGAGGTGGCTCGAGTATAGTCGGATTGTGACAAGCTTTTCGATGTTTGCACCAATAATACCGCCTAAGAGTAAATTGATGGTCAATGCGGCTTTGTCCCCACTGAATAGAAAGAAAGTGATTATCGATAAGATGATACTGACACAAATAAAGGCCAAACAACGGCCTTTGCTTTGTTTTTTTGCCTCTGACAGCAGTTTTTTATCATGCCACTTCATTAAAGAACGCATCAATTTTTTCCTCAGCTAACTGTTCATGGCACATGTAGCCCTCACCCATCAATGTTGCCAGAGACGTTAAGCTGGCAGAGATCGAGTGCTGACAAAGGTTGTTAAGTCGGTAGAGCTTGGGTTGTTCAATGCCTTGCCAATATTTATCATTTGGGATACCACTGGATGCAATTTCTGCATCTTGGATCATTTTAAATGGATACTGGAGACGCCTCGTTAATCGATGAAAGAGCGATTTCTTCTGAACAGTATAGTAACTTTCAATCCCATTATGAAAACCAAAAGTATGAGCGGCTGCCGTTAATGCGATTAATGCTTTTTCTCGTTGACCCGACGTCAAGGTATCAGATATAGCCAAGCCACAGATTTCTGCTGTTGGGGATTTGTCGATTTCAAAAGAGAAAAAACGTTCACACGGCAGTGAGTTACGTCGGAGACAAATATTCATATTGCCTACAACCGTGTCGTTTTGAACGGTTACAATGCCAATATGGTTATTATCGATAAAGTTGTCTGTTTGCCACATCTTTTTATAGATAACTTCGGCCAACGCTCTGCCTTCTTTATACAGGGGTTTCCCCCTGTCTGTAATGATAATTTCCATCTGTGTTAGTTGCCCATTTCAAAGGACTTCTTCGTTAAGCCAAAGTACATATTATGGATTAAGTTCATGTTGTCGATCACTTCGACAAAATCCGCCTCTGTTGTAACCATTTGATCAAAAAGCTCGATATTATCAACAGCATGGCCTTGGTCTACCAAGTAATGGTAGTAAATGAACTTGTGATCTTCCGGTTTTGTGCCTAGCACTCCGTTAATGGCACCTAGCAAGCCATAAGATTGAGTGGCAATCAGCAGTTCTAAGTAAAATGAGTACCCCAAGAAACCGACAAATGGCAGTCGTGTTAAGCGGTCATGTTGCGTGCTTACAATGGCTTTTGTCTCTGGGAAAACTTGTGTAAGCGGGTCAATGGTATCGAACTCACCGAGGAAGACGATATCTTGAAGTGCCCACAACTCATGTCCTTCTTCCTCATCGATATTATGTTCAGTCAGCTTTGCGAACTTATTCTGATGGCTGTCTAATGTATCGAGTTCACCATTGTTGAGTCTCTCAGTAAACATATGTTCAAATCGTGTGGTATAGCTTGTGTGATACCACCCTTGAATGAAGTAATACGAGAGGCCTTTTTTAGATATTTGATTGCCAGCTGCCATGGTGCTCACCATGTCGACAAACTCGCCGTGAAGCATTGTCGCATGCTCAATGATCTTTTTTGTATATCCCGATGCGTTCTCTATTGCGATGTTGAGCTTGTCTTTTTCTTGCTCAATGCGCTCTGGGCTAAGCTCATCGAGAATGCCCGTTAACGTTGCGAGTTTCTCGATGAGTGGTTGGTGTTGCTCTAGGAATGGCTGTACTTCGAACTGCGGCTGAAGATGATCAAAGGCGATTTTAGTAGACATTTGCTTCCCTTATGTTTTGTGGTTGTTAAATTTGTGTTGATTATTAACATTCGGGATAAGGGAGTTGATAAAATTAATGTTTCCTAGATCTATTTTGAGTCTGATATCACATGAAAATGCGGCATTAAAAATGTCAATTAACTATTGGTTAGCGCTAGTTAACAATTGAACTCTATCACCTATCCCTTATTGGGATAAGTGACAATGTTATAAACACTGTTTGCCTCATTGTAGAATGGTGAGTGTCTTACTCTCTTCCGCCCCATTTTTCCTTGTTGAGAATCTCTTTAAGTTCATGTGTTTTGGCAAGGTCGACATCGTAAATATTGGCAAGTGCAGCGACATAATAGAGTACGTCATACAGCTCTTCTGCAATGGTTCCCTTTAAGTTTTCCAAATCTGGCTGCCCTGATTTGTTGGCTCGAATCACTTCAGAAAGCTCGCCGACTTCTTCGATCAGTTTGAGAAAGTAATGCGAGGCTTGATCAGGCGCGTAATCAAACTGTTTGATGTGATCTTGTAATGCTTGTAGATCCATGAAAGGTGTCCTTGTTGATCGTGAGCTGAAGACGCTAACATTTTGATAACCTGACGAAAAGTTCATTTTCCAAAAAAGTGTTAACTCTCCCTGAAACTGCTTGCTTTAACAGTCAATGTTGTTGTCTTTTTTGTTCTATTGACGCAGTGTACCGTGAACAGATAAGTCTCAATTAGAGCAAGAAGGTGATCGCTGTGAGCTTATGTGAGGTGAAGCTGACTACGGAAAGGATACGTCGATGAGCAGAGCGAGCTGGTTACTTGTGATAAGCGTTTTTTTGCTGGGTTGTGAGTCTGCGGAAGTCGTAGAAGAGCAGCACTATCTCCGCTTGCTTAAAGAGATGCGCTCTCAACACGATGGTATTTGGCCCCTTTATCCAGAATATATGCGGCATAGCACTTCTGAGCCAGCGGTTGGGGCGATGTTAGCGTTCATAAAAAGGGACGTTGATGGTCGCGCAGAGTTAATGGCAATGCAGTTTCCTTCACTACAAACCTCTCCCCTGATTAGCGCTGATGTTGTGCCACATATGGTTATGAATTCGCCCGAAGATGTGCGCTATTCTGACGATGGGCGCTTTGTTTTTGTCACTCAGAAAACAATTGAACACGCTGAAGAAGGTTATGCATGCCGCGTTTATGACCGATATTCCAATGAAGTGGGCATGGCGGTGTTAGAAGGTTCTTGCATAGGGCTGAGCGACAGTGTCGATGTCGTGTTTGATGCTCAACAGAAGTTGGCTTCACTTTATCAACCATCACGGTTTGATGGGCTGGCCGTGTTGGAAAATGGGATTTCGGTTTCAAAAACTGGATTTCGTGTTGTCTCGAATCAGGGAGTCGATAGCCCTTATGGCGCGATGGACTATGCGATTAAAATGGAGCAAGGTTTCGCGACAGAGGTAAGTGTTTTTATTGCGCCCAAACAGCGATATGAAGGCTGGCTCGCATCCAATATGCCTGCCATGCCAACCTACAGCCAGATCGAAAAATCGGAGAGCTTAGCCGACAAGGATAGTGAGCATTACTTCAAATGGGGAATGATGGCGGCGTATATTTTTGATGAAGTGTTATAACGTTATTGAGATGAGGGCGCTGTGCTTTAGTGTACTGCTATAGACATGTGTAATTTTTTCTGTTGTTTATTTTGATACTATATCCTTTTGGCACTACGATTGCTTAGTTAATGGAGGTACCTTATACCTTGGACTGGGCTACCATGACGGCATTGTATTCTATCTTTAAAATGTTTTTTATTAGTCATGGCCGTAAATAAGTAAATTAATACACTCTGTAATCTTTTTCGTTTTTATGCAAATACTCTTTTATATTTGTTTATGTCCGTTTGAGCGATAGACTAGCTAAGGTAATGCTATCCAGAATTGAGTACCAGGTTTGAACTTGATGACTTATCCCTTGTTGAGAGCGGGAAGAAACGAAACAGTTCTGGCTCATCATAAGCGAAGGTATAGTTGTGGGTTTACAGGGATTAACTTCAGTGAAGCTTGAGTGCTCAATGATCATCGCGAACATTATATTTTTGCTGATGAACTTACGGGCGATCATTAAATGCTCAAAGCCAGTGGCAAATTGTGCCTCTGATTAGGTATAAGAAACGGTGGTTGAAAAAACACCGGATAATAGATGCTATCCGGTGTTGTCATTTAAGTTTGCGTTATTTCGCGGGTCGATTACTTCGCGAGTAGGGCTGTCGCCTTTTCAACTACGTTGTCGACAGTAAAGCCGAACATCTTGAAGAGTTCGCCAGCCGGTGCTGATTCGCCGAAGGTTGTCATACCGACGATATCACCATTCAGACCCACATACTTGTACCAGTAATCGGCAATACCCGCTTCAATGGCAATGCGTGCGGTGACATCAGAAGGCAGTACAGATTCTCGGTAGTCCGCATCTTGCGCATCAAAGACATCGGTAGCAGGCATAGAGACGACTCGAACAGCCACACCTTGCTGCGCGAGTGAATCGGCAGCGTTTACCGCAAGCTCGACTTCAGAGCCAGTTGCGATAAGGATAAGCGCCGGCTTACCATCACAGTCTTTTAGTACATAACCACCTTTTGCAATATCAGCAACTTGCGCTGCATTTCGCGGTTGTTGTGCAAGATTCTGACGAGAGAATATGAGTGAGGTTGGGCCATCTTTACGTTCAATCGCATATTTCCAAGCAACGGCCGATTCAACTTGGTCACAAGGGCGCCAAGTACTCATGTTTGGAGTGAGGCGCAGAGATGCCATTTGCTCAACAGGTTGGTGTGTTGGACCGTCTTCACCAAGACCAATTGAGTCGTGAGTGTAGACCTGTATGTTTTGCACCTTCATTAAGGCTGCCATACGCATCGCATTACGTGCGTACTCCATGAACATCAAGAAGGTTGCGCCGTAGGGAACAAAGCCGCCGTGAAGAGCAATACCGTTGATGATTGCCGTCATACCGAACTCACGTACACCGTAATGTATGTAGTTACCGGACGCATCACCGGCTGTTAAGGCTTTTGAACCCGACCACATAGTGAGGTTCGACGGAGCCAAGTCGGCAGAGCCGCCCATGAATTCAGGGAGTAGGGCGCCGTATGCTTCTAAGGCGTTTTGAGACGCTTTACGTGAAGCAATATTCGCTGGGTTAGCTTGCAGATCGGCGATGATCTCTGCGGTTGCCTTTTCCCAGTTGGCGGGTAGTTCGTTGTTTACCCGGCGTTTGAATTCTGCAGCCAGTTCTGGATACGCCTGCGCGTACGCTGCAAATTTTTCGTCCCACGCCTGCTCTTTAGCCTTACCTGTCTCTTTGGCATCCCATTTCGCATAAATGTCTGAAGGAATAACGAATGGCGTGTGTTCCCAACCGAGGAATTCACGCGCCGCGGCGATTTCAGCGTCACCAAGTGGTGCACCGTGGCAGTCATGTGAGCCACTCTTGTTTGGTGAACCAAACCCGATGATGGTCTTACAACATATCAGAGTTGGTCGTTTTGTGTCCGCTTTCGCTGCTTCAATTGCGGCGTTGATCGCGTCGCTATCGTGACCGTCGACATTGGCAATGACATGCCAGCCATAGGACTCAAAGCGCTTCGCTGTGTCATCAGTAAACCAACCGTCGACCTCACCATCGATGGAGATGCCATTGTCATCCCAGAATGCGATTAGCTTGCCAAGCCCTAAAGTGCCAGCTAATGAACATGCCTCGTGAGAGATACCTTCCATTAAGCAGCCATCACCTAGGAAAGCGTAGGTGTGGTGATCCACGACTTGATGGCCTTCACGGTTGAACTGATCCGCTAACGACTTTTCAGCGATCGCCATACCGACGGCATTGGTAATGCCCTGACCAAGTGGTCCTGTTGTTGTTTCAACGCCCGGCGCATAGCCGTACTCTGGGTGGCCCGGTGTTTTGGAATGCAACTGACGGAAGTTCTTTAGTTCTCCGATAGGCAGTGCGTAACCCGATAAGTGAAGGAGAGAATAGATGAGCATAGAGCCGTGACCATTTGATAGCACGAAGCGATCACGGTCAGCCCATTCTGGGTTAGTCGGGTTGTGGTTTAGGTGGTCACGCCACAGTACTTCAGCGATATCTGCCATCCCCATAGGCGCGCCAGGGTGGCCAGAATTAGCTTGTTGTACGCCATCCATGCTGAGTGCGCGAATAGCGTTTGCTAACACTTTACGATCCATAGTCATACATCCGATTAGTAGTTCTAAATAGAAAGTGCGGCTACTGCCGCACTTTGAATGGGTTGATTACAGCTTGTCTGCAATCATCTGTTCTAGTTTGCCCTGGTCAATGGCGAAGTTACGAATACCTTCCGCCAGTTTTTCAACGGCCATTGCGTCTTGGTTGTGTTCCCACAAGAACTCTGCGTGCGTCATTGCCGCTGGGCGCTCTTGTGACGTGATGTCAGCCGAGAGTTTTTGAACGACTTCGCCTTCTGCGTCACTGAGCTCTTGAAGCAGTTGTGGACTGATAGTCAAGCGGTCGCAGCCAGCAAGTTCAAGGATTTCACCTGTATTACGGAAGCTTGCCCCCATTACAACCGTGTTGTAACCACGAGATTTGTAGTAGTTGTAAATCTTGCTCACAGAGAGGACGCCTGGATCTTCTGCCGCGTCGAAATCACGACCTTCTTTGGCTTTGTACCAATCCATGATGCGACCAACAAAAGGAGAGATCAAAAAGACACCCGCTTCCGCACATGCACGAGCCTGCGCAAAGGAGAACAGCAGGGTTAAGTTACAGTTGATCCCCTCTTTTTCAAGGATTTCTGCAGCACGGATGCCTTCCCACGTAGACGCTAATTTGATCAAAATACGGTCGTTGCTAATACCGGCATCATTGTACATCTTGATCAGTTTACGGGCTTTCTCAACACTGGCGTCGGTGTTGTAAGAGAGGCGGGCATCCACTTCCGTTGAAATGCGGCCTGGAACAACGTTTAAGATCTCTTTACCTATGTTTACCGCAAGCATGTCAGCGGTATCGTCAATTTGCTGAGTGCGATCATCACTCTGCGCTTTAGCCCATGCAACCGCATCATCAATCAGAGGCGCGTACTCAGCGATTTGCGCCGCTTTAAGAATGAGCGATGGATTGGTTGTTGCATCTTCTGGCTGGTATTTACGAATGGCTTCAATATCGCCAGTGTCAGCGACGACGGTAGTAAGTTGACGAAGTTGTTCTAGTTTGTTGCTCATACCTTGACGACCTTGTTTTGGTTGATTAACGGCGAGGTTCAAATTTGGTTCAGTCACGTTAGCTAGCATACTTCATGCAACTGATTGTCGCTTACACTGGCTTAACATTTTTGCGGATTGGCGTTGGTGCCAATGGTTGCACTAATGAGCGTGTGATGAACTCTTGATAGGTTTAATATGACGATTTTACCGTACTAATGTCAATGGCATTCCCAGACAAGCAAACGTTTTCTGTTTATTAATAGTATGATTATTAAAGGTTTAATATATTTTTCTTTGCTGGTGCTGATATCACGATACTTTGTTCTAATGTTCACTGAGTTTTTCATTTGAACGGATTGGTTTGAGGTGGGCTGTTGCGAAAAGGTTATGAGTGAGTCCTGCTGTGTTAAATTTCATCGCGAAGGGGTGTTTGCAGACGGTCTCGTTAATTACCGTCTTGAAATAGCGGTGTTATTTCGTCGATGAGTTTGTTCATTTGCGATTTTATCCGGTGCATCTGCACTTCTGAGATCGTCTTACCGCCGCGCAGCGCTGCTTCCATAGTATGGAGGTCCTCAGCCAGTGTTTCTGCAAAAATACTGCGTGTCGCACCGACTAAGTTGTGCGTCAAGGTGGTGGCATACTGCCGCTCTCCTTTGTTGAGCTCAGCTTGTATCTTGTCGATATCATGGCGATGTTGCCAGAAGTACATCTGCAAGAATCGCACAGCCAGTGCGGTGTCATTCTCGGCGTGGGACAAGAGTTTTTCTACGTTGAGGTGCCGTAACACTTGCAATGTCACCGGGGCATTTGACTCAAGAGGTTGTTGCACGACCATGCTGTTGTCGTTTTGAGGAGCCTGGGGTTGATTGGCAACAAACAGGTGCCGAAAACGTATCAAGGCATCGTTTAACTGTTGGTCATCAAGCGGTTTAGTGAGAACACAATCACACCCGGCATCGAGCATGCTTTGTTGTGTTTCGACAAAGACATCAGCAGTAAACGCGAAAATAGGGATGTAACCAAGTTTGGTATCTTGGCGAATGAGTTTGGTTGCGGTAATACCATCCATAATAGGCATATGATTATCCATGAAAATCAGGTCAAAGGGCTGCTTTTTAACGATTTCGATCGCTTGTTTGCCGTTTTCAACACAGGTAACGATCATGGATTTGCTTTTAAGGAGTGTCGACAGAATCAAAGAGTTTAGGGTGTTATCTTCGACAACAAGTGTACGCAACCCTGAGACGTTGGGTGCGCTGCTCGGGGCTTTTGTTTGACCGACAGTAAGCACGTCTTGCCCTTTGTGTACATAGATCTCAACATACACGTTAGTGCCTTTGTCTTGCTCACTCTCAATTTTAAGGTAGCCTCCCATGTGCTCGGCGAGCTGTTTCACAATGGCAAGTCCTAGCCCAGTTCCACCAAACTGCCGACTTGTTCCTTCTTCTGCTTGAGTAAAAGGCTGTAAAACGGCTTTGAGGCGCTTTGGTGGAATGCCTATCCCGCTATCTTCGCAAGTGATCTTGAGTGCAAATCGGTCAGCAAGATCCGCGCGATCAACAGTAAAGGAAAGCTTCACGCCACCTTGGAGCGTGAATTTCATCGCATTGCTGATTAAGTTAAAAAGAATCTGTCTGATGCGGGCTTTGTCCGCAAATAAGAAGGCGTACGGTATTGCATTGTCGACGGTGAAGGTGAGGCCTTTCTCTTTTGCTAGCGGTTTATAAGTGCTTTCAATGCTCCCTAAAAGTTCTTCGATTGAGAAGTGTGTTTCATCCAAACGAAATTTACCTTTCTCAATTTTAGAGAGGTCAAGAATATCGTTGAGGAGAGCCATCATATGCTTGCCTGATTCCATCAAGCTTTGAATGTGTTTTTCTTGCTCCTCGGTGAGATCGGTGCGGAGCAGAAGCTGTGAAAGACCGAGCATTCCATTCATGGGGGTACGAATTTCGTGAGACAAATTAGCCAAAAAGGCACTTTTTGCTTGCGCCGATTGCTCTGCTTTCTTTAAAGCCTGTTTTAGTTCGATCGTATCGCTACTGATACGGTTGGTGGTGTATTGCAACGCACTGGTAATCACGTCTAATTCGTGGGTTGAGCGGTTAACTTTACTGTGAGAAACGTCGCCTAATTTGACTTGAGCAGCAAATCGCGTGACTTGGGCCAAGGGGCGATAGAGTAGTTGGGTGAAGACGAAAGCAAACAAGCCCGTCGCGGTTAGTGTTGCAAGAAATATGAGCATGAGTTGTTGTGTTGCGAGACTCGGCACGGAGGCGCGGAAATTGGCGACTATCACCCAACGTTGGTTTACAGCAGGTATCGCGCTGTTTTTCGGAAAATCTAATGGTATATAGACGCCGAGTTCATCATCAAAATCGAGCGGAGTAATGGTCTCACGTTGGCTAACGATATTTTCAAGTCGACTCTGTTTAATTGGGCTGATCTCACGATGAAGAAAGCGTTCACCGATGATAAGTTCGCCATTGATGTTAATAACACTGAGCCCGAGCAATCCTTTCTGAAGACGAGAAAAACGCTGAATGGATTGGTCGACATCAGTGAGTGCGATTTGTGCGATAAGAATGTGGTCAACATTGTGGGTCGAGGTGGGGAGATTCATTGTCGTCGCGATCAGCATGTTAGGCACGCCTTCGAACTCAAACACCGGGCTAGCTGCGAAGGTGGTTTCACTGTCTAATGTACGTCTAAGCAAAGTGAGCTGATTAGTCGAAAAGTAATGATACGGGTTGTTGGTTATCAGAGGTGATGAACTTGCGGTGAGTGTCATCTGTGCATCTTTAATACGGAGTATCGATAACGTCATCACAGTTGGCATGAGCGCCATCTCTTCTTGTAAAAACAGACTCGTGTATTCAGGGTCTTCTTGGCGATTGAGTAGTCGTGAGGAGATAGCGGTTTGAAAAAAAGGGGTGAGAATCTGATTGAATTGATTGTTGAGCTCAATGCCTAAAGATTCAGATTGCTGCGCAATGGTGTCATAACGTTGTTGGTTAAGTGCATCAGCTGTTTTGACGGTGACTACCCAGTAGATAAAACATAGCGGCACCACTCCGATCAGGAGAAGAGAAAAAAAAAGGCGCTGATTAAAGTGTGAAAGTTGCATTTCGACCATTTCAAATTCATTTTGGGTATAAGTGTAGCCAAAATGTTACTTTATGGTGTTAGCTTTCAGCGCCAAAAGGGGTAAATCGTTAATTTTGCATGTCTGTGTGGCGTAGTAAGTTTTCGAAGCTTAACGGTGTTTTTGCTAGTCCTGCGCGCACGACAGGGTTGTTATCTTGTTTACTGAGGTTGTATCCCGCTCGGAATATTTGGCTCAAAGCCACAAGCATACTCGGGTGTCTGACACGTCGGCTCTCCTGAAGGTAGACCGAAAATTGCGCTCGGAAAGCGGCAATGTATTGGTGATTAGCCGCAGTCCTTGCTCGTTGCAGCAAGTGGGCTTCATCGCCCGTCGCCCCGCCTAAGTGACAGATTCCCTTGCTGCCATCGTCGCCGTGACTAAAGGCCCATCGGTCGCGCCACCAACCCATCAGCACAATATCTATCTTCTTGTGCTCGTTAGGTGGTGTGCCCGATTGGTCAACATAGATAGGATTAAGTTGCTGATTGGCGACTTCTTCTTTGAAAACGGAGACAACCGCAGAGCGAATGAGCGGTTCTTGTGGTAGATAAAGTTCAATCGGCCAATGACTCAGTAACGGTTTTAATCGAAGGAAATGGCCGTATACCATGTATTGGCTACGAATGAGGCTGCCATTTGCCGGATAACGCTTAAAACCGTTTTGATGGAGTGGTTCCTCCACATTTTTACGTGCCATGATTTGGCGATATCGGTCATCGACACGCGCGAGTAGTTGTTCTGGCCACTGATGAGGTGTTGTCGACATACTGTAGACGCTATCAGTCGGTAGTAGGTGGCAATCGTCGATATAGGCGTTGTGCGTACCGTGATCTGGTGGCGTCGGTGCTGCGGCATAGTTGGTTGACTGTGAGAGAATGAACCCACTTTGCTCATCGCAGACCGTCATAATGTCCACCCCGTTATAACTGCCTGGCTGCAACTCGGAGAGCACGCAGGAGAGTTCACTCGGGCGAGTCTGACGAATAAGCGCGTGCTGATAAATCGCATTGTGGTAGTTACAGCGCGCAGCGATTAACTGTAAATGGTGGTAAAAACTTTTTGGGTTGAGAGCCAAATCACGACAGATATCGCGCACGGGCTCTTGGGCATATAACTTGTTTAACAAGTTGAGATGCAACTCCGCGTGTGGGTTCGACTGTGAAAATGGATCGACAAAGGTGGTTTTGCAGGCTTTGCAGCGAAAACGTTGTTTATTCCCACTGTAGCCAAAGTGGTGATACTGATCGCGGTGAAGCACCGCTGGCCGCATATTGTTATGACAATCGGGGTTTGTACAACACACCAGTTGCTGTTTGACAATTTGGCGTCGCGCTTCGTTGATTACTTCTTGGTTAGAAAGAAGGGGAGGAAAAGCGCCGCACTCTCGGCATACCATCGCTGGACGCGAAGGATTCGACTGTTGCAGCACATAGTGTTGCTCGTCTTCCAAACCAAAATTTCGACACGCCAATGTTTTACAAAAATTGAGTTGTACTCCATCGGCCGGCGAAGGCAGCTTCCCTGTGAACACGATTCTTCCCCTGTAAATGCTATTTCAGTGCAGTAAGTGGATTAAACACTCAAGGCGGTTTCTAGTGCGACACGCATCATTTCATCAAATGACTTCTGGCGGTCTTCAGAGCTGAGTTTTTCGCCTCGCTTGATGTGGTCAGATACAGTCAGAATAGTAAGGGCTTTAGCGCCAAGTTCTGCTGCAACGCCATAGATACCGGCAGCTTCCATATCAACCCCTAACATGCCAAGCTTTTCCATCTTGTCGAAAAGGTCGGTCTCTGGGCTATAGAACAAATCAGCAGAGAAAACATTACCAACACGCACTGAAACTTCTTGAGCACGCGCGGCATTCACTGCTTTCTCAAGCAAGTTGAAGTCAGCGATAGCGGCAAAGTCATGATTGTTGAAACGAATACGGTTTACTTTTGAGTCTGTTGACGCACCCATCGCAATGATCACATCCATCAGTTTCACATCGTCGTGGACCGCGCCGCAGCTACCAATACGGATGATGTTTTTCACACCAAACTCAGCGATCAGTTCGTGTACATAGATAGAGGCCGAAGGAATGCCCATACCGTGGCCCATCACGGAAACACGTTGTCCTTTATAGGTGCCGGTAAAACCCAGCATGCTTCGGACGTCACAGACTTGCTTTACGTCTTCTAGGTAGGTTTCTGCAATAAACTTAGCGCGCAGTGGGTCACCTGGCATAAGTACTGTTTCTGCGAAATCACCAAGTTGTGCATTAATGTGTGGAGTAGCCATCTTGTCGCTCCTGATTAAATGAAAATCGAATGTTTAAAGAAAGGTTGCTTCATTAAGAAAAGAAACGTTCGATGATGGTTTGATAAGCCATACCGCCAAGGTAAACGCCTACGATACCCATAATGCCCGGAAGAACAGGGGGTGCAGGTAGAGGCAGTTTAAGTGCGCTGAACAAGAGACCGACGATTAGACCTGCAAAGGTCGCTAACAGGATTTCGTTCATTGTGTTTCCTATGTGTTTGCTATGTGTGACTCAGTCACTGATTACTTGGGTGTAGTTTATGGAGCGAAGTCATAGATACTTGTGATTATTGTCACATTATGGCGCCATGAGCGGTGTAAAAACACCTTCGTTTACCAATTTTGTTGAAATGGCGGGCGTAATCGTTTGCGTATTGAATATCCGCCAGTCTCTTCGGCCCCGCTATAGCAAGCATAAGTGCAACAAAATGTTTCTAGGTGCGGATAGGTTATGCCTTGCTATCTGTAATCGATTACAAAATGGCGTGCAAATTGCCATAATGACCCAGTAAATGCATGGTTATGCATTTTGATTAACCAGGTTGTGGAAGTGCGGCGTTTGTTAAATAAATGTTTAATTTCGGTGGATGGGAATTATGCGAAAAGTTATTGTCAAGATGATTTGTAAATAATTATAAAAACGAAAGTTTATTGATTGGTATTAAAGCTTATAAGGTATTACCAGTTTAGTATTTACTTTGGGGAGCAAATGCCGCAAATTAGTCGATTGCACTAATTTGTTTTACTGTGACGGCAGTAACATTGTGAGATTGGTGACCGATTACCCACTAAGTCCAGATTTTTTGACTGCATCTTGTGGGCGATGTCACGACTTTTACGTCGTGTACAAAAGGTTTTACCTATCAATGTAATCGTTACAACCGATTCGAGTAGTACTGATGTATTAGATAATAATTACAACCGAAGCGGCGTCTCAGAGTGAAATTACATATTTTTAACGTTTATTGAGTTTCATCTAACTGACATTTGATGTGTGTAGGTTCATATTCAAAGTCAGATAGAAGACTTCAGCGTTGCCAATAACTTGAAACTGGTGGGAGTTCAGCATCTCTTTGCGTTAGAAAGCAGAGAGGGACGCTTTTTTGTTTTAAATAAATGGAATAGTTATGCAAATAGGTATACCTAGAGAGAGTCTTAATGGGGAGACTCGCGTTGCGGCAACCCCCGCAACGATTGAACAGCTACAGAAGCTTGGCTTTAGCGTTGTTGTAGAGGGTGGCGCAGGTGAAAAAGCAAGCTTTACCGATGCAGCTTTTCAATCTGCTGGCGCTGAAGTTTTAAGTGATACGGCAATGGTTTGGGCAAGTGACATTGTTTTCCGTGTCAACGCTCCTAGTGATGAAGAAATTGCGCTGCTTCAAGATGGCGCAACACTTGTTTCATTCATTTGGCCTGCTCAAAATGAAGAGCTGCTAGAAAAATTATCGCAAAAGAACATCAATGTCATGGCGATGGACTCGGTGCCACGTATTTCTCGTGCACAGTCTTTAGATGCGCTGAGTTCGATGGCCAACATCGCCGGTTACCGTGCTGTTGTTGAAGCAGCAAACGAGTTTGGTCGCTTCTTTACTGGCCAAATTACTGCAGCGGGTAAAGTGCCACCAGCGAAAGTATTGGTGATTGGTGCCGGTGTTGCGGGTCTCGCTGCAATCGGTGCGGCGGGCAGTTTAGGTGCCGTTGTGCGCGCTTTCGATACTCGCCCTGAAGTGAAAGAACAGATCAATTCGATGGGTGCCGAATTCCTAGAACTCGATTATGAGGAAGAGGAAGATGCGGGTAATGGCGATGGCTATGCCAAGGTGATGAGTAAGGCTTTCATCGAAGCAGAAATGAAGCTGTTTGCTGAGCAAGCGAAAGACGTTGATATCATTATCACTACTGCGCTTATTCCGGGTAAACCAGCACCTCGTCTGATTACTAAAGAGATGGTCGACTCAATGAAACCTGGCAGCGTAATCGTTGACCTTGCTGCGGCCACGGGTGGTAACTGTGAATACACAGTGAAAGATGAGTTGTTCGCGACGGATAACGGCGTAAAAGTGCTTGGTTATACCGACCTTGCAGGCCGTTTGGCAGCGCAGTCCTCTCAGCTATACGGTACTAACCTAGTTAACCTTCTAAAACTGCTAACACCTGCGAAAGACGGCGAAATCGTGATCGATTTTGAAGACGTTGTTGTGCGTGGTGTGACTGTTGTCAAAGAAGGTGAAATCACGTGGCCAGCGCCACCAATTCAAGTCGCCGCTGCGCCTCAGCCAGAAGCGAAAGCGGTTGAGTTGCCTGCAGAAGAAGAGCCGAAGAAGAAGTCTATCTGGCCTAAAGTTGCCCTCGGTGTTCTTGGTGTTGCTGCATATACCTCACTAGCGGGTATTGTACCTGCGGATTTCCTTAACCACTTGATGGTCTTTGCTCTTGCGTGTGTGATTGGCTACTACCTCATCTGGGATGTGACAGCTTCTCTGCACACACCGTTGATGTCTGTAACAAACGCAATCTCCGGTATTGTGATTTTGGGTGCGTTACTGCAGATGGGCTCTGCCAGTGGCGTCGTCGTTGTGCTTGCATTCCTCGCAACCTTTGTTGCAACCGTGAATATCGCGGGTGGATTCGCGGTAACGCAACGCATGTTGAAAATGTTCCGTAAATAAGGATTGTTAACACTATGTCAAACGAAACATTAACAGCAATCCAGAATGCTGTAGATCAAATTAAAGAGAGCGCAGCGCTGGTTGAACAAGCCGCAGGCGAAATCCAAGTTGCTGCTGCTCCTGCTGCAGAAAGCGGTAGTGCAATGGTGGAAGCGAGCTACATTATTGCTGCGATTCTTTTTGTGTTTAGCCTTGCTGGCCTTTCAAAGCAGGAAACGGCACAGAAAGGTATTTATGTCGGTATCGCTGGTATGGTTGTTGCCGTTGGAGCAACACTATTTGGCGACAATGTCTCAAACTTAGGCTTCATTCTGGCGGCGATGCTAGGTGGTGGTCTGCTAGGTGTTCGCTGGGCGAACAAAGTTGAGATGACCGCAATGCCAGAGATGGTCGCTATTCTAAACAGCTTCGGTGGTTTGGCTGCGGTTTTCATCGGCTACAACAGCTTTATGGATCACAGTATTACCGATCCAGTGATGCTAGGTATTAACTCTACATTGGTTTACTTGGGCGTCTTCATTGGTCTTGTGACCTTTGTTGGTTCGCTTGTGGCTTGGGGTAAGCTTAACGGCAAGGTGAAATCTAGTGCCTTGACCTTGCCACACCGCCATAAGATGAATCTTGTCGCGTTGGTTGCAGTAACAGCAATGTTGATTCAGTTTGTTGCGGCTGGCCCTGCAGCAAGTGGTTGGACGCTAGCTATCATGTCTATCATCGCTGTGGCGTTTGGTATTCACTTGGTGATGTCTATCGGCGGCGCAGACATGCCCGTTGTCGTATCCATGCTGAACTCATATTCTGGTTGGGCAGGCGCAGCGACAGGTCTTCTGATTGGTAACGACCTACTTATCGTCATTGGTGCGCTGGTTGGTTCTTCTGGTGCGATCCTAAGTTACGTGATGTGTAAAGCGATGAACCGTTCGTTCATTTCTGTTATCGCGGGTGGTTTCGGTGCTGATGAGAGCGCGGCTTCAGGCGAGGTTGTCGAAGGCGAGTATCAAGTGACAGACGCAGAGCAAGTCGCAGATATGCTGAAGAACTCGAAGAACGTGATCATTACTCCGGGATACGGCATGGCGGTAGCACAGGCTCAGTATCCAGTTCAGGAAATCACCGAGCGCTTACGTGCTATGGGTGTGAACGTTCGCTTTGGTATTCACCCCGTAGCGGGTCGTCTACCGGGTCACATGAACGTACTGCTTGCAGAAGCGAAAGTACCTTATGATATCGTGCTTGAAATGGACGAAATCAATGATGACTTCGATGATACAACGACAGTGTTGGTTATTGGTGCGAATGATACCGTGAACCCAGCAGCGAAAGAGCCAGGCTCTCCAATTGCGGGTATGCCAGTACTTGAAGTCTGGAATGCTGAAAACGTTGTCGTGTTTAAGCGCTCAATGGCGACGGGTTACGCGGGTGTTCAAAACCCACTGTTCTTTAAAGACAATACCCAGATGCTATTTGGTGATGCAAAAGAAAGTGTCAGTGCAATTGCTAAAGCGCTTGCTGCTTAAGTCATCTCCTACATCTCTTCAAACCCAGCCAAATGGCTGGGTTTTTTTTGCCGTTTTTGAGCCGTCACCACATGCGATTGATCATTTTATTCTTGATGACTAGCTGATGAAGTAGTGCTGCACAGATATGTAATACGACTAAGCTAGCAAGTGCTGCGCAACCAATGCGATGGACTTGGAAAAAGAAGGTGTTGATTGCATTGTCACTGATAAGGTTCGGTACTTCAATCAGCCCAAATAAGTGGTAGCTATGTTTTTGCGTTAGAGGTAAGTCCTGTCTTTGTGTTTACACAAGATGAATCTCGATTTTCCGATCTTTCTATAAGATATTGAACGCACTTTGTCGGCATCCAACTTTACCCAACCGACTGTTGGCGGGATAATTTTTCAGTTATAGCGCCTGTCTGATGAGGAGCGTTGATAATCTGTCGTTGTCGCGGTGTCTTGGTTTATAGGGAGTGATCATGTTGGCAAAAGGATCTTTGCTATTTTTTTTGGTGTTATGGATGAGCGGGTGTAGTACGACCTCGCTGGATCGTGCCATCGAACCCGATAATCAATGGCATAGTGGTCAGCTGAGCAATGGACTACGTTATCACTTCAAGCATGTTGAAGGGAAAGCGCTATCACTTCGAATGCGCGTCCATGTGGGGAGTTTACAAGAGGATGATGGTCAGCAAGGTTATGCGCACTTTATCGAGCACATGGCGTTTCAAGGTGGCCGTCATTTTCAGCGACATCAAGCTGTCGATTTTTTCGCGCAACAAGGTGTGTTGTTTGGAGAAGGCTTGAATGCTTCGACGGACTACCACTATACGATTTACAAATTAGATCTTCCTGAGCACTACCATTGGCAATCTGGCTTGCGTTGGTTTCGTGATATCGGTGATGGCTTGTCCCTTGATCATTATGCTGTTGAGAGGGAAAAGGGCATCGTACTCAGTGAACACCGCCTTAAGATGCCAGAACCCAAGCCATATTCGCTGCAAGCGTATGAAGCGATTATCCATGAGACGCCATTCTCAAATGCCCACGCATTAGGTACGCATTCCAGTATCTCAAATCTCACTGCAGCGTCTTTGAGAGCGTTTTACCATACTTGGTATCAGCCTCAACTGACAGACATTACCCTTGTCGGAGATTTAACGCTTGAACAGGTACAAGCTAGCATAGAAAGTTTGTTTGGAAACTGGCGTCAAGGGGCAACGCCTCGGCCCGATTTTGTCTCATTGGAACGACGTGAGTTAGCGGATTTTGTCGCCCAAATAACTATCGACGAGGCGCAAAGCTTTAGTGTTGTACTGTTGCGAGATGAAACGACGATAGGGACGTTTGAACAGCGCTATCGGGTATGGCAAGAGGCGCTGTTGCGGCGATTGATCGCGCAAAGGCTAGAGAGTGAACGGTATGCGCGGGACATACCTCATGTCGAGGTTGCTGTCACTGACATGGCGTTGTTTCGAAGAAAGCTGGACGTGGTGGACGTGGTCTTCACAGAGGATGATAGGCAGACCGCGAGTCAAATGACGATGCAGGTGTTAGCTCAGCTTCGAGATTACGGGGTCAGTGAGGCAGAACTACAAACCGCACTGTTGTTTGTGCGCGAAGCAATCGAAACCCAGCCCATGCACCCTAGTGACATAGCTGACGAATGGCTGAGAGCCCATCGGGACAACCAAATTATTCAATCTCCACAACAGAGGCAGGCAGATTTAGACGAATTTTTCCGACGACAGATTCAACGTAATGTGAATCGCGCGATGAATTTCTATCTTTCCAATCCAATGATGCTATCGACAAGTGTGTCTGAGCTGGCAAACCGAGATGCGCGATTGCGAGACTTGGCGGTATGGCGTAGTGCCTATGAGATGCAATCGCCAATGCCGTTGCAAGTTACCGCTAGCAGTGACGTGACCCATCCGGCAACCTATGGTGAGATCGTATCTTCCAAGTGGTTAGCGGATAATATGACCCTTTGGCAACTCGGAAATGGTGTCGAAGCGATTTATATACAAGACCCTTCTATGGCAGCGAACGTCCATATGACAATGGCGGCGTTAGGTGGATTGGCGGCGTTACCAAATGAACAATTGGCTGCGGGTAATGCTGCTGCGGATGTATTGATGCTAAGTGGAGTAGATAAACTCGCAGGTGCACATGCGCTCAGTTTTCTGCACCAACGAGGTATCACGGTTACGCCCTTTATTCAACACACTCAGCACGGTGTTGAAATTAAAGCGAATGCCTATAATGTCGCTGATGCACTCGCCATTACACACCATTTGCTGACTTCTCCCCGTCTTGATGAACCAGTACTTACTCTGGTGAAAAATCAGCTTTCTCAAGAAGTCGTCGATTATGCTGAAACCCCATTTGGTCAGTTGAATCATGCCATGGTGAAAAATGTGTTTTCAGAAGGCGGGTTCTATGACTTGATCGCTGCTGAAGAGTATCAGCAACTCACACTGCATGACATTGAAAGCGTGCATCAATCTCTCTTTACGACACCTTTTAAATGGGTAATACAAGCGAACCTACCGCAACAAGAAATGGCGTCGCTGCTAAAACGCTATATCGCGACCATACCAATGGTTTCTTTGGAAAAAGTGGCATTTGATTTACCGTTAAATGACCAGTTTGCATCATATTTATCGGTAAAAGGTGACCGCCCAGACAGCGCACTAGTGATGATGGATTTTCAATCCACGCAGCGTTCACTCTATGACCTACAGACACTCGCCGCCGATCAATTATTGCTGCAAGTTGTAAAACAGCGTCTGTTCAATACAGTGCGTAATCGAGAAGGGCTTGATTATGCGCCCAATGCTTTGCTGCTGAGCCCTGATAGTGGCGGGGTTGATCTTTGGCAGTTGTACGCAAAAGTAACGCCGAATGATGCAGAGCAAGTTGAAGTGGTGTTTGGCGAGATACTGACCAGTTTGCGCCAAGGCATCACTGAGAAAGAACTGCAACGTGCACGCGCACATCTTCACACTAAGCTTGATAACGCATCCGTCGAAGATCTGAGACAGCAAATTATGCGATATTGGTTGCATTTTGATAGTTATGCGGTCGGTTTTAAGCCACGCTACCTTATCGACTCAATCACGGTTGATGATTTGAATCGACGCGCGAATCAAGTGTTTGGCATCGGAACAAAACAGGTCACGACAGTACTTGAAGCGAAGTAACCCAAGTCACCAATCCCTGTGACTTGGGTGTTTATACTCAACTCACCTTGAGGAGGGTTGAGTATAGACCTGACTTGATGAGAGAAGTCAGGTCTATTTTAGTGCCATGTAGATATCTGTGATGAGATCCGTAGGCGCGGCGTCACGAGGGTCGTTCACGTAGTGCTCAAAGGCGGGTTGTTCGCCTGGCTCTCGACCTGACTGTGGAAGCCAAACGCCATAGAACCATTCATAGGCTTTTTCGAGGTCTGAGTAAGGACCTACATGGCGCAGTACCGCAAACTCTCCACCACCTAAAGTAGTGGTTTCCAAACCTTCAAGTCGTGTACCTTCAGGCACGGTCGCACATGCCATACTGCGCAACTTTTCGACTTCGACACTTTTAGGATCATCGTAGTAGATGCCATAAGAGAGGGTGTGCGAACTCAGCGCATTGTTGGTGGCAAGAATTGCCATGAGCTTTTCAAAAGCTTTGCCGACATCCATATAACTACCGGTATGGTTAACACCCACTACCGAGGTTTTATCTAGCGATTTGAAACTGACGTCATACATAGTGGTATCTCCATGTTCTATTGTTCGCGGTCTTAACTCAAAGCGATGGGCTTTTTCAACCTGTCTATAGGTTGCGGGGGGAAGCCCATAGTGCTTCTTGAATAGCCGCGTAAAGGAAGTCACACTGTTATAGCCACTGGCAGCGGCTATTTGTTCAATGCTTAGCTGTGTCGATCCCAACTTATCCGCAGCGATATGTAAGCGCAGGCGCTGTATCGTTTGAGCCAACGTTTCTCCATACACGCCTCGATAGATACGATGAAGGTGATAGGGGGAAATGAAGGCCACATCTGCCAAAGAGTAGAGATCTAACTTCTTGTCCAAGTTGTTGTATATGTAGTCTATAACGACAAGTAATCGATCTTGATAACGTTGAGTTGTCTGGTTCATGTTTCTTTCCAGTGATGTATCTGATGATTTCCCTACCGTCATAAGACGTCATGACAGCAACTTGTTACTGACTTGGGGCATTGCCCCTTGACCAGTAGCGCTAGATTACCAACCTCTATCTTATCAAATCTTGCTGAATGTGATGGCTCTACGCTATTCAGTGTTGTGATGATTCACACTAGTATCAAAGCCAGGAAATGATGAGGTCACTCGGTGCTAAATGCGTTAAATAAAGTGTTTGAAATAGCATTTGAATTCAAAGACTTTTATGCCAATAGCGGCTGTGTTACCTTGCGACTATTCGTTATTCTTAATCGTGGTTAGAGTCAAAATATGTCAAAACTGGGTTTCTTTTTGCGATTCACGTTGTGGTACCTCGCACTTATGGTTGCGGTGGGCTTTGCTGCCGATACGCTAGGTTTGAGCAATGCGAGTGCAATGAATTCTCCTTTGCTAATGGGTTTAGCTTTCTATCTTTTCTACTTGTATAGCGCTCGACATAAGCGCCTCATCGAGAAAAAAGAGAAGTGGTCATTGATCGGTTTAGCTATCTTAGGTGATGCCCTAGTGAGCATTGTTCTCGGTGGGATGAGCTTGGCTGCGCAGGGAGTGCCTGTTATGTATCTTTTTGTCGGTTTGGCGATTGCGCTACCTTTGCATTTTCTCATATTGATAGCGGTCGAGTTTGGGACAAGAGGTGCGCTGAAGAAACGCTTTCCTGAGTGGGATAAGGCGTGAACCTCGGTCAAGCCAACATAAGTGCTTGAGGTGAATGCGTAAAGCGTATTTCTGATGATTCTTACATGGCTTATTGTTATTTGTGAAAGTATCTGTTGATATCGAAAAACAATCGAAGGCCTGCTTGGCTACTTTATTTTCAGCCTTGGCACTAAAAAAGAAGCGCCAGCTGAAGTGGAAGATAACGCTTAACCTCCTCATTTCAGCCCCTGTTCTTGGGGCTGATGTTTGATTCTCCTTGCTCTTGCTCACATTTTCGCCTCAGGCGGCTTTTGGCTTTTATTATTAACTGATAACTTATCTTCAAAATAATGAAGATAATAACTGAGTAGATAGAAAATGCCAGTTCAGTACATGAGTAAAGAGGGTACGGCCATCATGAATGTGGCTCAGTACCTGATGACCACTGCAGAGGGCGATCGCCTGCGCACTATCGATTCTTTATCGGAAGAGTTTGCGGTTTCGGTGGGATTTGTACAAAAAGCGTTAAGCACCATTGAACAACGTGGTGCGGTGGTACTTTCCAAGCAAGGGCGAAATGGCACTTTCATTAGCCAATTAAATTACCGAGAGTTGGTGACATGCGCAGGGCTCAATACGGTGGTATGCGCGATGCCATTACCTTACACCCGGCACTACGAAGGGCTTGCGAGTGGTCTGAAGGCTCAGATAGGGGATTTGCCTCTCTACTTTGCGCATATGCGTGGTGCGAGTGTTCGAGCTGAGTGTCTGCGAAATGGTACTTATGATGTGGCGATAATGTCAAAGTTAGCAGCGAAAGAGTTAGCTGGCGGGCTAGTAACAGCGATAGACTTGGGTGATCAATCCTACTCGCACGAGCATCGTTTAATTTATCGGCAAGGCGAGTTCGATTCGATTTGCCGTGTCGGCGTTGACCCTGATTCTCCTGACCAAAAAATATTGACCAGCCAAGCCTTCAGCGAGGGTGCCGTAGAAATCGTTGAGATTCACTATGGAGAAAGTTTGCATCACCTCATGAATGGAGACATTGATGCCGTGGTGTGGTTACCGGAAGCGATTGATATGGAGAAATACGGTTTAGCAGAGCAATCATTAAGCCATTTGCCCGCGTGCAGACAAGCATCGGAGGCGGTGATGTTGGTGAGTGGGCGCTCAGAACATGTCACCGTGTTATTGCGGAAACTGCTCGATGTAAATGGGCTTTTACGTCATCAAGCAGATGTGGTTTCTGGCGTGATCACGCCGAGTTATTAAGTCGAAAAGGACAATGAAATGGAACAACGACTCGCGGTGCTGCAACAAGCAGGCGTTATCTCTTTAGAGGCACAGCAAGGGTGTTTAAAAGCAGTGGCTTGCCTTAATGACGCGTTGTCTCTGCAACAAGAGAGTGAACAGTATCAAATGGCGATTACCCATCTTGCCCGCGCCGCAGATAGGGTATGGCAACATACCCCCATTGAAGAGGGGCTAGATGCAGAGATCTTGCAGGAAATTGAGGAAGATCCGGACTACTCGGCGATTCTCAATCTTCATCAACGTTTACTCGTTGAAGTGGGATTAACCAGTGTACCGAAAGCAGAAGAGAGCTTTATGCTTGCCAACGTGTATGCACTTTATCAGTTATCCAACGTCAATTAAGTGGAGTTCACCCCATGATAGATCCGAGTGGTTTCACCTACTGCCATGAGCACCTTCACATTGACTTATCACCACAAAAGGGCACAGAGGATTGTCGTCTTGATCAGTTTGCATTGTTGTGTGATGAGATGCGTGCCCTGCAAGTGGTTGGGGTGAAGAATATCGTTGAAGTAACGAATGCTTTTATGGGGAGAAATCCTCATTTTATTGAAAATATAATGGCTGCTACGGGAATCAATGTATTGCTTTCAACGGGTTACTACATTGAGGGATTTTTTCCAGGTGCGCTTTATGAGCAATCAGAACAGGCGATTGCCGACGGTATGATTCGTGAAATTGAAGTGGGGATTGATGACTCGTCGCTAAAAGCGACAGTGATTGGTGAGATTGGCAGCAGTGAGAATCACTTTTCTGAAACGGAACAGCGCGTGTTTCGAGCTGCGGCACGTGCCCATTTCGAAACTGGCCGTCCGATATCAACCCATCAATCGATGAGCACAATGGGTAAAGCCCAAATTGCCTTGCTGAAGCAGTGTGGTGTTGCCATGGATAGAGTCACGATAGGGCATTGTGACCTGCGTGATAACACTGACGACATTCTTTGGATGCTCGATAGTGGCTGTTATGTGCAGTTCGACACGATAGGGAAGAACAGTTATTACCCCGATAGCAAACGGGCAGAAACACTTCATTACCTTTGCGAAAGAGGGTACGCCAACCAGATTATGCTGTCGATGGATATCACACGTCGCTCGCATCTTAAGGCTAACGGCGGGCTAGGTTTTACTTATTTGATTGAAGCATTTGTGCCTTTGCTAAGAGCGCAAGGGCTCAGTGAGCAACACATAGACACCATGCTAAGAACCAACCCTACACAGTTCTTCAGCTAACTAAACAGTACAAGAAAAAGAGAAGGATAGAACATGAAAAAAATTGCGATTGCTGGATTGCAGCGGGAGCAAATCCGCGACCACATCGATGCCACTGCACCCGGTGCATTTGAGTGCCATATTCTCACGGATATGGACGCAGCGATGAAGGTGAAAGCGGGTGAGCTGGACTATTTTATCGGCTGTTGTAATACCGGAGCTGGTGGCGCGCTTGCCATGGCGATTGCCATCATTGGCTTTGATAAAAGCTGCACTATCGCGAAACCTGCCATTCAAGCAAAAGAGGATGAGGTACGGGGTTTCATTGCAGAAGGGCGGGTAGCTTTTGGGTTGTCTGTCGAGCACGTAGAACATGCCGTTCCCCTGCTCATTAAGCAGCTTGCAGAGAAGTAAGGACTTACTATGGATATTATGCACATTGGATTAGTCGCAGCGCTCTGTGCCTTAACGGCACTCATCGCAAACATGAGTGCCGCTGTCTTCCACGATGGTATTCGCCCGGTATTGCCACAACTCTTTGAAGGTAATATGACGCGGCGTGACGCGGGGTCGGTAGCGTTTGGTCTCTCTATTGGGTTTGTTGCATCGGTGGGGATCTCGTTTACGCTTTCAACCGGGCTACTTAACCCCTGGCTACTGTTCTTGCCGACTGACATTCTTGGCGTCATGATTGCGAGTCGTTGGCTAGCAGCCCTTGCGGGTGGTTTATGGGGTATCTTGGTGGTGACCTCGCTCGCAGGTGTTAATGCGGTGCTGACCGGACTCCCGATTGATGCTTTGGGGGCGTTAGGCGAACTTGGCACGCCAGTGATGTCTGCGTTTGCGCTTTTCCCACTGCTTGCGATTTTCTATCAATTTGGTTGGCGAGCAGGCGCGATCACCGCCGTCGTCATTTTGATTTCCCGACTTATGATTATGAAGTTTACGGGCATCTACCCCGAATCCATTCAAATCTTCGTGGGCATGCTGATGCTGGTGTTCTTTGCGGTTCGAAAAGATCTTGGGGATCGCCAACAAGGTATTGCCCCGCCAGACATGTCTGGGATGCACTCTCTGTTTGAAGAACGTTCAAAACGCATTGTAAAACATCTGCCGTTTTTGGCGGCGACTGGTGCGCTGATCGCGGCGGTATCAAATGGCGGCATCTTTGCTGGCTCAGAAGTTTCGATTTATGCGTTGGCGGAAGCGTACCAACTGACTGACCCTGCCGCTCACGATGCTGCGATGAAGCAAGTCGCCTTGTCGGAGTTTATGCGTGGTCTCGGTTTTATTCCGCTAATTGCCACTACCGCCTTAGCGACAGGTGTTTATGGGGTGGTGGGGATGACGTTTGTCTTCGTCGTCGGCTATTTGTCTCCTAATATCCCTGTTGCAGCTGCATTAGGCGCGATAACCATTTGTGCAGAAGTTTTCTTACTGCGCGGTATTGGCCGATTCTTAGAGCAATTCCCCTCAATACGAAATGCATCAGACAACATTCGTAATTCAATGAACACCTTAATGGAGTTCGCATTGTTGATTGGTGGTGTGCTCGCCGTAATGAAAATGGGGTCAACAACCGGCTTTACCATCTTTGCCATGCTGTTCTATCTCAATGAGGTCATGGGCCGACCAGTGCTGAAAATCGCCGCGCCTGCTGTGGCTGCGATCCTGACGGGTATCATCCTTAACTTGCTGCATGTTGTGGGTCTGTTCGCGATTTAAACGCGCGTTAATTTCGAGCTGACCAAATAATTCAGAGACATTCTGTAGTGTATTACTGAGGTAATGCGCCGGGTCAGCTCGTGCCTAGAAAAGGGGAATACATGTTTTTAAAAGCGCTGGAAAATCAAAATCCCGGCCTGATTGATGCGGCACTTATGCTGCATCGCCAAGCGCAGATATTGCCGGACACAACGGTGATCGATGTGGATCAGTTTATCGCAAACGCGCGGGCAATAAAGGCGTCGGCTGATGAAGCGGGTATTACGCTCTATGCGATGACCAAGCAAATTGGTCGCAATCCACTCTTAGCCAAAATGTTGGTGGAAGAGTGCGGTTATGCTGGCATCGTTTGTGTGGACTTTAAAGAAACCCGACTGATGGCAAAAGCGGGTATACCGATAGCCAATGTTGGACACTTGGTGCAGCCGCCGGATGGGATGATTGAAAACATTGTTCGTGATGTTAAACCCGAGGTGATGACGGTCTATAGCCTAGAAAAAGCCAAACGTATTTCAGACACAGCGCAGCGCGCGGGGCGAGTGCAGCCTGTGTTATTGAAGTTCTATCAAGCGACAGATCACCTTTATGTAAATCAGGAATCCGGTTTTCCGCTTGAGCAACTGGAGCACGTGGTTGCAGAGATTCGAGCACTACCCGGTATTCGCATTCATGGTGTGACTCACTTTCCCTGCTTTTTGTTTGATACAAAGACGGGGACGACAGCCGCGACACCGAACTTAGCCACTTTAGGTGAGGCGAAATGCCGTTTAGAAGCGCTCGGTGTACATTGTGAACAGGTGAATGCGCCGTCTGCAACCAGTTGTGAAATCATCCCCATGCTAGCAGAAATGGGGTGCACCCATGGTGAGCCGGGGCACGCATTAACAGGCACGACGCCTGCGAATGCCTTGTTAGAACAAAAAGAGAAGATTGCGCTGCTCTACTTGAGCGAAATCTCCCATCACCATAAACAAGACAGTTATTGCTTCGGCGGCGGGCTATATCGACGTGGCCAACTAGAGCACGGTTTGTTGTCCACGTTTGAGGGCAAATCGCGTGTGCCTGTATTGAATGATGATCCTCAAAGTATTGACTATCACTTTCGTATTCCTGGCCATCACGCCATTGGCTCCCCGGTGATTATGGCTTATCGCACCCAAGTGTTTGTGACACGTAGCGATGTTGCTTTAGTGAAAGGCATTGCCTCTGGCAAGCCAACCTTAATCGCGACATTTGATGCTTTGGGGAATCGCATCGATGATGCGCTAATGTCTAAAAGTGCCACCCAATCTGTCAGTGAGGTGCAACATGGCTAGGTTTATCGTGGTTGTCTTAGATGGGTTCGGTGTTGGTGAAATGCCAGATGTGCCCCAAGTCAGGCCGCAAGACAGGGGAGCAAACACCGCGAGTAAGTTGCTAGCCCATTTCCAGCTCAAACGGCTGCCAACATTGGAAAAACTCGGATTACAGAATATTGTGCAGTGCGCTGAATCTGTCATGCAAACGAATCCTAGCGCCAACATTGGCCGCGCATTGTTGGCCCATCAAGGTGGCGATACCTTTATGGGGCATCAAGAGATTATGGGCACAAGGCCAAAGCCGCCATTAACCCAACCCTTTCAGCACGCGATGGAGACAGTGGAAACTGCGCTACTAGATGCCGGGTATCGAGTAGAGCGTGTCACGCGGCAAGGGTTGTCGTTGCTCAGCGTGAATGAGGGGGTATTGATAGGTGATAACTTAGAAGCCGAGTTGGGACAGGTCTATAACTTGACCTGTAATTTTAATGTGGTGCCGTTTGAGACGCTGCTGGCGATTGCTGCGGTCGTTCGCCAAGCGAATCCTGTCGGGCGTAACATTGCGTTTGGTGGCAACATTGATGGGATGCAAAGAGTGCTTAATGCGATTGAATTAAAGCCGGATTCAACCGGGATCCCTCAATACATCGGTGTTAATTCCCCTGATAGCGGTGCGTATGATGAGGGATTCCGTGTTGTGCATTTGGGTTACGGTGTTGATGCCAATACGCAAGTGCCTAAACGGCTTCACGATGTGGGTATCAAAACCTGGCTCTATGGCAAAGTAGCTGATATTGTCCAAAACCCTCACGGCATCTCTTACACCTCCGTGGTGGATACAGATGAAGTTTTTCGACTACTACATCAAGATCTTCAATCGCAAAGCCGTGGCTTTTTCTGCGCCAACATTCAGGAAACTGACTTATCCGGTCATCAGCAAGATCCAAAACGCTATTGGCAAGTTCTTGAAAAGTCAGATAAAGGTATAGCTGAGGTGATCGCACTGATGGATCCCGAAGACCTGTTGGTTGTCATGGCCGATCACGGCAACGATCCGTTTATCGGTCATACCAAACATACTCGCGAACAGGTCCCTTTGATGATTTACCAACATGGCCTTTCCGGTCTCAATATTGGCGAACGCGCCACTATGTCGGATGTCGGTGCAACCGTGACGGCGTTCTTTGGTGCAGAGCAACCTGAGCACGGTGAACCGATTGAGGCGTTACTCAAGCGTGTATAGCCCTTTATTGACACTGTCTGAGATCAGAGATTCGACTGCTTGCCAGAGTTGTGGTGCAGCCGCTCGAATATAGGCTTTCTTCTCAAGTATGGTGGAGGCGGGCAGCGTCCCGTCTTCGGGCCGACCTGTTAGCACGTGATTAAGCAAGGGCTGTAAACCATCGATAGCGGCAGCGAACTGGGCTTCCGGTGTTTGCCGCGCTTCAAATTCTTCCCAAAGTTGTTTGTATTCTGTCGCTTGCGGTTCAGGGAGCAGTCCAAAAAGGCGAGCTGCTGCAGTCGATTCGTCGCTGTGTTTGTGTGATTGGTCCTCGTCAAATAACCAAGTATCGCCAGCATCGATTTCGACAATGTCATGAATGAGCAACATTTTGGCTACGGTCAGCGGGTCTGGGTTGCCTTCGCTATGGTTAACAAGGAGTAAGCTCATCAGCGTGGCGTGCCAAGAGTGTTCTGCCGAATTTTCATAGCGGCCATCCAACGTACGATTGTAGCGGGTGATGGTTTTGAGCTTTTCGATTTCGCGCAGGAACGTTAGCGTTACTTCGAGGGTCTTTAGTGGGGCTGTGTGCAATGTCATCTCCTTATTTTAAGAACACCTCCGCTTCTTCGATACCATTATCGCGGGCGTAAGTGAGCCAGTGAATCGCTTTATCTTTGTCAATATCAACGTCGCCGAGTCCTTTGAAGTAGATCTCTCCAATGTAGTAAGCCGCTGAGTAGCTCAGTTGTTGTTGCCCGCCCTCGCTCGCTTTCATAAACCAATGAAGCGCTTGGCGGTAATCTTGTTCAACCCCCATACCAATGCGATAGGCAAACCCTAACGTGTGTTGGGCTTTGGGGTTTCCTTGCGTAGCCAACGTTTTGATGACAGGTATGGCTTGGTCATATTGTCCTTTCAACAGTGCCTCTTCAGCTAACGGAAGACGAGACAAGTCGGCATTTTTTGCGAGCAACTCTTGATAGATTTGCGGCAATTGCGCTTTCACTTTCTCACCTTCGTGCCAGCGATGCAGATTGATGCCGTTGGTAATGACAAGTGCGACCAAGGCGATAGCGAGAACCTGCGGCTTAGAGGGAACAAACATACGGTGTCCTTTTAAAAGGGATTTGAGCGAGTCGCTCTATAAAGTGTAGTTAAAAAGGCGTGGGGTTGTTTGGCGTGCTTTGCGTGGACGAGGGGGGTAAGTTGATAAAAATTTTCAAGAAAGTGCTTTACCTAAAGTTAAGTTGAGGATTTAAGGTGGTACCACTTAAAGAGAAAATTGCAGGAGGCAATATGAAGAGTTACGTCGAACACGCCAATATCGTTGTTGTAGACCCAGAGCATACCATTCACCTATTGACCGCAGCCGCGCCAGATTGGCAAGTACGAGGCAGTGGTGTGATGGATAACTGGTTCGGCAAAACGGTGACTTGGTATCACGTCGGCACGGAAGATACTTATGTGACTATTCAGGGCGGAGGTGAAGGTGAAGCGACACCATGGACAAGCCACCTTACGGGGCTAAAGCATCTCGGCATCGTTGTAGAAAATCTTGACGAAGCGATTCAGCGTTTAGAAGAAGCAGGGTACTCGATAGACCATTTTGGCGGTGATCACCCCCATCGAAAAAGTGCTTATTATGTCGATAAGCACGGCCTTGAATTTGAGTTTGTTGAATATTTCAGTGAGCGCCCTGAAGAAAGAAATGATTATACACTGTAATCGGAGGATCTGGTCTATCCGTGAATAGGGTCGCATTCCAACGGGTTAAGATATTTGCAAGCTTCTGATATCGATATAGAGTGTTGATGACATTGTTCAGCCCCTATTGTTAGTGAAAAGGTCGCAGCTTGATTATTCGATGCATTGGTGTCAATGCAGTGCCTTTAATAAGCTTTTAAACGCTCGCTGAACACGCATATTAAGGCTGTTTGAGTAAAAATATGTTAAAGCATGCATTGTTCGTTATTGTTGGCATTATCACTGCGGGCCTTTTCTTTCCTGCTGACTCTGTTATTCCTGTTGAGAACGCAAAGTGTTATGACTGGAATCCTAAGACGTTTTGGTATGAGCCGTGGGGCACTTCGGGCGTACATAAAGGGATTGATATTTTCGCCAAGGAAAATACTCCTTTGCTGGCTGCGACGGATGGGGTTGTTGTCTTTGCGACAGAGTTTGCCAAAAGTGGCTTAGTGATTGGCATTGTTGGCCCTAAGTGGCGCCTGCACTATTACGCGCATTTAAATGGCATGGTGGTGAAGCCGGGCGATTGGGTTGACCAAGGCGAAGTGATTGGTTTGGTAGGGAAAACAGGGAATGCCGCCGGTAAACCCGCCCACGTGCACTACTCAGTGATGACACCGCTTCCTTATCCGTGGCGAATCACGACAGAAACACAAGGCTGGAAAAAGATGTTTTATCTCAATCCAGCCGATGCTTTTACTGAGTGCGGATAGCCCTCGACGCACGAGAACGTTTCTGAATCCGGCGTCTGAAGGAGGCTTGAGTGTACTAAGCCAGCGCACGGCAATGGACAATATAGCTGGATGTTTTTAACGTCCGGCTAATTTTCATTAGATAGTAGGTAAAGAGTCCCGCTTGTTTCCATTCTTCAAAATCATTGTAGTAGGTGGTATTCACGACTTTGAGCTTTTCACACCATTGCTCTATTTCCATGGGATCATCTAATGCAAGCTTAAATCTCGCCCCGGTGTGCTTGAGCGTGTCGTGACGGTGAGAGTTCTTGCACATCCACTGGTTCGAAGCATCGAAGAGAATTTCACAGCCTGAAAAGCGAGTTGCGAGTTCGGTGATCACACGCTGTACTTCTGTTTTGTCAAAATAGAGGAGTACGCCTTCAATGGTGAACATAAACCGCGCGTCAGGGTGTGTTTGTTGTAGGGTATCCATCCATTCACTATCAAACAGGGAGCCTTTAATGGCGATGTCTTCTGACACTGGCGAAATGTATTGTTCACGCAGGGTGATCACTTCCGGCAAGTCGAGGTGATAGAAAGGCGGCGTGTACTTTAGCCTATCCTTTACGCGCTGGTAGCGAGCATCTAAGCCACAACCCAAGTTGACTATCACAGTGTTGTCATGGCGAGCGACAAACTCAACGACTTTCGCATCGAAGAATCGGGCACGAATAGCGCAGCCAATCGCACTGCGTTGTGAGTTTTTGAAAAACGAAAAGTCGTAGTCGAGCTTGTCGATCAATGTACACGCGACAGGATCGGAAAAAAAGGCATCCTTACGGCGGCTCTGCTGTGATTTCATGTATAAAGGGATAAACAATGTCTGCGCAACGCTATCGTCTAATCCTTTGTTATCTAGCTGGTTATCCATTCTTATTGCCTATAATTACATCACTACAAATAATAGTAATTCTCATTAATATAAAAGACCATGATGGATTTTGTAAATCTACGTACTTTTGTGAGGTGAGTCTTAGCCTTAGCTGAAGAAGCTATACCCCGTATCTTGAGGTGGCCTGAGAATATTGCGCGCGCCCGTGTTTTGTATGTGGTCAGCTGTTTGATTTGCTTAATATTTCTCTTTAGAGAAAGTGCATTCGATTTTTGAGGTCAGTCGCATAACAAGAGCACTAACACGAGATCGTCAATACGCTCTGCGAGCTAGGTTCAAGCCTATCTCTTGGTTGATCGCTGCACGCATCTACTTTGAGTAGATTGCCGTCATAAAAGATAAAAGAGTGTGCAGTGATGGGCAAAAAATCAGTCAAGCTAGGTGATCTACTAATTCCGCATTCGAAGTCCCAGCCACTATATTGCACTTAAAGGAGAGTTTGTGTGGACAATATCAAACAGCTTGTTTCTGAGAAACTAAAACAGTTAGAGGAAGCAGAAACAACCTATAAGTGGGAAGCGGAAGAAAAAGTGAATAAAAGTGACTATAAGTTGTTTTATACTTTGACAGGATTTCTAGCCATAATTATAACTATAGTTATAATTATGGCTATATTTGTAAATGTTAGCCTCGGGAATGCACTACTTAACAACATACTAGGGTTGGTAATTATATCCACTCTTGTTTCTCTCTTCTTTTCATATGGCTTATATGTAAGTATATTGATAAAACCAAGCTATAAGTTCGAGTTAACCCGATATGGAATCAGAGGTATAGAAAGCTCAAATGTCGCGGAGTTCTGGCATCACTTAGGCAAGGTTATCGTTTGGGGAGGGATGATAGCTTGTATCGTGATCCTGTTTGTAGCAGGCCCGATGGCGTTTGCAGGAGCCGGTGGTAGCGCATTACTGGTCTTCTCTCTACGTAATCAAATGGGTCGAGAAAAGCCTATTACAATTCTTTTTGGGAGTGAGATAAAAATTGAACACGAGAGAAAAACCAAAGATATATCTATAAATGACTGTCGTTATCGTGAATATGGCGACTATTATAAGTACTTTAAAGGCTTTATTTATTATGAAGAAAAGCAGTATAAAGAGATACTAGCTGAGATCGATAAATTAGGTACCAAGATATACTATCCAGCTTTACGTAATCGTCAGAAAAAGCAAAGCCAATGAATCTTTACTCTAAGTCTATCCGTATCTGATGTATAAACCCAATGAGGTCTTCAATCAATCAGCGACACTTATTTCGATACAATATGGTGAGAGAAATGATCTAAGTTACTTAGTCCGAGCTGAAATGGGTTCGCGTGACTACCTTGTTAAACACAGTTCTCCAGGTGAACACGCTAGCAAGAATCATCAAATTATGTTGTTCAGAGAATGAAAGGAGAGTTAGTTTGAGTGAGGTAAAAGAGGTTGTTTCTAAGAAACTGAAGCAGCTTGAAGAAGCAAAAGCTATTTTCACATGGGATGTTATGCCTATGCCGACTAAACAAGATCATAGGCGTTTTTGGATTGGTACTTTGTTTATCTCGATTGGAATGTTAATTTTTTTGTTCTTGGCAGCCATTATTTTATACATTCAAGATGATACTGTTTATGAAACCGTGTGGATAGTGATGTTTTTAATAGCATGGGGAGCTGCCTATTCTCTATTCATTTACATGGTCTATGTTGATGCAATTGTTTATTCATATTATAAATTTGAGTTAACTCTACATGGAATACGTGGTATTGAGAGATCAAGTGTTCCAGTGTTCTGGCATCACTTAGGTAAGGTTATCGTTTGGGGAGGGATGGTAGCATGTATAGTTATACTTTTGTAGCGGGCCCGATGGCGTTTGCAGGGGCCGGTGGTAGTGCGCTGTTGGTTTTTCATTGCGCAATAAAATGGGCCAAGATAAGCCTATTACAATTCTATTTGGAAATGAGATAAAGATTGAACATGAGAGAAAAACTAAAGATATGATAATAGTTGATTCTCAAAGAGGTGAATATGGTGACTATCGTAGATTTTTTCGGGAACTATTTATTATGAAGGAAAGCAATATAAAGAGATACTTTCTGAGATCGAGAAATTAGGTACCAAGATATATTATCCGGCTTTACGTAATCGTCAGAAAACTCATAGCCAATGACTCTTTACTCTAAGTCTATCCGCATCTGATGTATGAACCCAATGAGGTCTTCAATCAATCAGCGACACTTATTTCGGTGCAGTATGGTGAGAGAAATGATCTAAGTTACTTAGTCCGAGCTGAAATGGGTTCGCGGGACTATCTTGTTAAACACAATTCTCTAGATGTGCACGCCAGTAAGAATCATCAAATTATGATATTTAGAGACCAAAAGGAGAGTTAGGTTGGATAAATTTAATGAGATTGTTTCCTCTAAACTAGAGAAATTAAAGGAAGCGGAGTCTAATTATACCTGGGAGGCGAATAAAAAATACATAAAGGTGACTATAATTTCTTCTATGCTATGTTAGGATTTCTAACTTTTATGGTAATTATGATTATGATTATGATTTTAATTTCTAATGTAAGCCGTGGAGATGAATCATATAATAACATGCTAGGTTTTCTTATTATAATTTCTGCTCTTTCACCTTTCTTTGTATATGGATTATACGTAAGTATATTAGTCAAACCAAGTTATAAATTCGAGTTAACCCAATATGGAATCCGTGGCACAGAGAGATCTAATGTTCCAGAATATTTGCATTATATAGGGACAGTCATTGTGTGGGGGGGTATGATTTTCTGTGTTGTCATCCTGTTTGTAGCGGGCCCGATGGCGTTTGCAGGTGCGGGTGGAAGTGCATTACTGGTTTTTTCTTTACGTAATAAAATGGGTCGAGAAAAGCCTATCACAATTCTTTTTGATGAAGAAATTGAAATTGATCATGAGCGGAAAAATAAAGATATGTCCATAAATGACTGTCGTTATCTTGAATATGGTGAATATTATAAATACTTTAAAGGCTTTATTTATTATGAAGGAAAGCAGTATAAAGAGATACTGGCTGAGATCGAGAAATTAGGTACCAAGATATATTATCCGGCTTTACGTAATCGTCAGAAAATTCATAGCCAATGACTCTTTACTCTAAGTCTATCCGTATCTGATGTATGAACCCAATGAGGTCTTTAATCAATCCGCGACACTTATTTCAGTGCAATATGGTGATAGAAATGATCTAAGTTACTTGGTTCGAGCTCAAATGGGTTCGCGGGACTATCTTGTTAAGCATAATGCGCCGGGTGAACACGCCAGCAAAAATCATCAAATAATGCTATTTAGAGACCTTAAGGAGAATTAACTTGAATAATATTAAAGAGGTTGTTTCTATGAGGATAAAGTTGCTAGAGGAAGCGAAAGCTACTTATAGGTGGGAAGCAGAAAAAAAAGTATATAAGAGTGATTACAAGTTTTTTTACATATCGATAGTGATGATGACCTTCATGATGGCCATGGTTATGGCTATGGTTATGGTTGTTAATGTTATTGATGGAAAAGAATTACTTGATAATATTCAGGTCGTTTTGACTTTAGCTGCTGTTTGTATGCCTATTTTTACATGCTTCTTTTATTACATTATACTGGTCAAACCGACCTATAAATTCGAGTTGACATGTTATGGAATTCGCGGTGTCGAAAGCTCAAATGTCGCTGAGTTTTGGCATCATTTAGGCAAGGCTATCGTTTGGGGAGGCATGATTGCTTGTATCGCTATCCTGTTTGTAGCAGGCCCGATGGCGTTTGCAGGAGCCGGTGGTAGCGCATTATTGGTTTTCTCTTTGCGTAATCAAATGGGTCGAGAAAAGCCTATTACAATTTTGTTTGGTGATGAGATTGAAATTGAACATGAGCGAAAAACCAAAGATATGTTTATAAATGATTGTCGTTATCGTGAATATGGTGACTATTATAAACACTTTGAAGGTTTTATTTATTATGAAGGAAAGCAATATAAAGAGATACTTTCTGAGATTGAGAAATTAGGTACCAAGATATACTATCCGGCTTTACGTAACCGTCAGAAAAAGCATAGCTAAATCGAGCTTAAAATTATGTATATACTGGAACTTTTTGACAATGATTAAGAAGAATTGAACGCAACATATCCTCTTAATGAGTTAACAGCTGAAGATGTTGACATAATACTTGGCTTTGCGCTCGAGGGTAACTGTGCTGAAGTCTGCGCAGAGCAATTGAAAGAAATCGAACGAATCGTTGAGAGGTCATTTAGCACAGGAGAGGACTTCATTGTAATCACCGAGTTTGAAGACTAGGTGTTCAATGCTCTGATGTGGGACACGATAGAGTTGAAAACGTTGATATCAGGCCACCCAGAACAAGCATCTTGGGGTGGTTTGACTATAGGGAGTAACTTTAAATGGCAATTGAGATGTTTGAAGCGATCATGGAAGATGACTTTGAAGAAATCGCTAATCTAAGCGAACATGGTTTCGATATTCAAGAAATCTCTCAAAAAGAGAACTGGACCTATCTACATACCTCACTAAAAAATATCAGATATAAACCATCGCCCAAGATGCTGCAATTCTTAATTGACTCAGGGCTAGACGTTAACTTGCAAGATTGCTTTGGCGCAACACCGTTGCAATATGCCGTTCAAAATAGACACAGAGAGTGCGCGCGGGTGTTACTCGAAAACAACGCTAATCCAAATACCCTTTGTGAAGATGGAAGAAGCCCCTTAAAGTCGTCGTATAGTGGAAGTAACGTAGACCATGATGTTATTGAATTGCTTATCAAGCATGGGGCCGATGTTTTTGATGTAGGAACCGGCAGTATTTCGACAAAAGACCTAGCGTTGGAACAAGCAGAAGTAAGACAAGACGAAAAGCTCGAAGCAATTTTTTCTAAGTTTTAATCCAAGAATCACCTGAGTGTGATTCTTGGGTCGTAATACTTATTGCGATGGTGCTCGCCATTTTAATGGCGAGCGCGTTGTCATCCCTGCCAAATCTCTTGGCAGAAGGCGGAGCCATCGGGGTGGATAGGGCGCTCAAAGAGCCAGCGCAGTGGAGATATCACTGGACTGGTGGTAAAGCGTATCGACGTCTCAAAGATGGCGGACCAAGGGACATTAAAATCAAAGTCTTCAAATGAGCCTTGAATTTCAATGGGGGTTTGTAGGCCGAAAATCTGAGCGCGTTTTGAGCGAGGGGCAAGATAAAGCGCAAAGTCGCGGTTTGCATAGCTAGCGTTGAATCTGCCGTTCACTTGGATTCTGGATGTATCTAGCAGAAGCTCGCGTTGGGTCATCTCGCCTTGAGTGATATCAATACCTGCGGCAACGCAGTTCAGCAAGGATGTTTCCTCATCGGTAAAGCTGGGTAAAATCGCATTGGTAAGGCTCACTGCCCAGAGGTCAATCAAACCTGCATCATAGGCTTTTGGCCAAGCGGCGAAACCGATAAAGCCATTCGCATTGTTCATGAGGGTATCGGGTGAGTTGGCTAAGCTAGAAAGCTGAAACCGGGTGCTTAGCGTGCCATACATAGAGGTGTCAGGATCGCGTCGACGCGCAATGATGCCATAATCAAAGGTATCCAACTCGCCTTGTAAGCGAATATCGAACATCTCACCTTCAGCTCGGATTTGTGACTCGATCGTGACACCGCCACCCGGTATGTTGATATGAAGTGGTGCAACGGCGAGTTGACCATCTTGAAGTGTCAGGTTGAGTTCGCCTGCGCCCAGCCAGTCTTTACCCGAGCGTACTTCATCGACATTGACCGCAAGGTTAACCTCTGCCCAGTGAAGCCCCTCTGGGCTAACCACTGGCACAGCCTGTTGATCTATTGGCGTCGACGTCGCTTCTTCTTTGAGCCACGCTTGCCAATTTTCTGTCTTGAAATCATCAAGTTGAATATAAGGGGCGCTGAGCTGTAAGCCTATCTGAGGGACAAGGTTGTCATTTTCTGGCGGTAGAAAATGGCCGTTACCCGTTAAGTGGCTTTCATTTACTGTGAGTTGAAGGTCATCAAGGTAATAACCGTCATTGCGTGTACTCAAATGGGTTGAAAGCGAAAGTGGGCCATAAGGCGGCAAGTCGACACCAGTGAAGGCGTTCAGGGTAGAAAGGTCAGGAAGCGAAAGGTGTAACGCCATTTGTAGATCATGGATGGTGAGTGGGAATGCCATGGTAGATTTAGCGCGAATATCGAGTTCACCCAGTTTAACGTCCAATTCGAGCGGTATGGTATTGCGGCCATCGTTAATTTGTTTCAAGGATAGCGAGTTGACTTGGATAGACACTGGCAGCGACTGCGCTTCGCCTGTCACTATCAAATGAGTTTGACTATTTGGCCCAGTAACGAAATGGCCGTTGTTAACGTCAATTGTGAGTGCATGATCTGAAAAGGCATCGTTTAGCCTCAGGTATCCGCCTGTCATCTCGAGAGTCAGGTCTGCATGCTCCATCAGCTCAATCAGGGTACGGCCTTGTAATGCTAGGGCTAAGGAAGCACTGTTTAGCGTCATCTCTATATCATCACGGCCTGCAATATCGAACGCTTCCAGCATGGAACTAATATTAGGATCATTCACACCAATATTTAGTTGCGCGCTTAGTTGGTGGCTACTCAACGCGAGACTGATGTCGCCTTGGTAGTGGCTACCAAGGTAGTGGGCAGAAAAGGGGGAGGTTGCCATCTCGCCGTCTCTTACTTTCCCCTTGAAACGCAGTTGCTTAATCGTTTGCTGTTCCCATTGCAGGTGCTTGACGTGGAGGTTGATATCGGCATCCGCAATGACTATCTCTTCTGGCAATAATGGTAAATCGAGATTTACCCCTTGGGTGGGAATGGTCTGCTCTACCTGAGGCAGGTGTTCGTCTTCAAGAAACTGCGCGAACTGGCTAAAGTCGAGGCGGCTAAATGCGGCGTCAAATTGAAGAAATGGGCGCGAGGTGCTCGGTTTCCAGCGTAAAGCGAGATCGCCGCGAGTATCCAGCAGGGCGATATCCGGCATAGAGAAGTGTATTTCATCATCCAGATAAACCAGTTGCCCTTGTAATGAGAGGTCACCGGTCAGGGTTTCCGTTGTGCCCAACCAACGGCCCAATAATGCGATGTTGTCGCTGGATGCACTGAAGTTAAAATGGCTGCCGTTTTGCCAGCGGGTTTGTTTGAGTAAACCCTCACCTGTGATATTCAGCGCAGGGCTTTCTAACTTAATCGCTGCTTGCCAATCCTGGTTCATGATGACGTCATTCAAGGTGCCCGCTTGAAAGGTAAACGTGGCGGGCGTACCCAAGATTTCACCTTGAAGATGTGATTGGAAGGGACGGTGCATGCCACCGGTTAAACGCGCTTCTGTAATGGCATAGTGTGCTTGTGCGCCCCAATCGACAAATGCATTGTCGATTTCGAGGGATAGCGCACTGTTGTTTAGCCACTCTTTTAAACTGACACCGTGTGTTTGCAGGGCCAACTCTGCGTGAGTTAGGTGCCCCTTGGCGTAATACATGCCTGTTAGCCAGCCGGCCATGTCGCCTAATGGCGAGTCTGTTGCACCTAGAGTCATAGAGAGTGCTGGCACCCAGTTCGTCGCGTCGATTTCGGCGGCACCTTCAAAACGCACGTTGGCGATGTTGGCGTTGACCGGTACCTCTAATATCCCTTCGCGACCATTAACGTGTAACGCGAGCTCTTCGACTGGCGTACCAAGCCCTAAGATCTCACCGATTTTAATCGAAAGAGACGTTGAGGTTTCCTTAAGCCAGCGGTCAAGTGCCAATTGTAGTGGTGATTTCTGTGGTTCATCGCTAGAGAATGCACGCATCATTGGCATAGGTTCGGGTTGCAACCAAGGGCGCAAATCGATGTAAGGAATGTTGAGGTGGCCGTCAATATGGTTGTGGTTACCTAACACAATCGCGAGCTTGCCATCCGCTTCGGTGATTGGACTGTTAATTGAGAGATTGTCCACCTTAAGGTGATTTGGTGATGCTTCGATAGTGGAAGTGATGGTTAAAGGCGCTGCGTGCTGTGCATCAAAACCGAGTAGTTGTTGTATCGGCTGGGTGTTGAGCCAGTCAATATGCGTCGAAATGCGCCAATCTTGATCATACTGGCCAGTCAGGGAGATATCTGCTCCCGCATAGTGACCATCAAACTGAAATTCCCCTGCATTCCCATCGAGTAAACGCATGAGTTGGCCCTGTAATGTCAGCGTATAGGGCTGCATTAACATTTGCCCATTGGCATCGAGTTGCCAGTTATCTGCAACTGCACTGTCGGAGATTGGGGAGAGCGCAAGACTGTCTAAGTAAGCGCTAAAGTGCTGCGTATCGTCGGAGTAGCTGACACTGAGATTGCTTGCGGCGATCGGCCCGGCAATAGCAATACGAAAAGGATCGCTTGAAGAGGCAGGCGAGGGTGTTGCTGATGTTTGGGAAGGGAACTGCCAGTTTGGCCCCGGATGATCGTCGACAAGTTGTAAATGGGTATCGGCAACCAAAAATTGCTGAATTTCGATGCGTTTTGAAAGTAAAGGCAATAGTGAAAGCTGCAATTGCGCCTCACCAGCAATCAGCAAGGGCTGATTGGGAAAGTTGTCGTCATCACTCGGTAAGCCGGGAATGGTTAAGCCTTGTAGCTTAAGCTGCGGTTGCCAACTCAATGAGAGCGTTAAGTCGCCGTCGATATCGATTTGTCGTCCAGTACTCTCTGCGGCAAGGGTTAAGATATAGGCTTGGAAGCGTTTAAGGTTGATGTCGACCCCAACGGTAAGGCACGCGCTCATCGCCGCACAGAGAAAAACGAGCATTAATGTGAGTACTTTTATCGTTTTTGTTGTTGATTTTATGATGACGCTTGATTCGGGTTTCGTTTCCGAGGGCTTGCTATGGTGAGAGGGCGCGGGTTGTGGCTTTTCCATATTGGCTTCTTTCTAGTTAACGGTCAGCTCAGGCGAGAAGAGGATAGCCCTATTATGCGCTTTTTATCCCGAGTCTTTGTAAGACTTTTTGCAACAAAACATGACGTTCTTCCTGACGAAAATGGATGTCTCGCATAGAAGAGAACAAGCGTTATTTATTTTTCTGTTGCCTATTTCTTGTTCAATCAATTTAATTTATACTCTTTGGCAACAAGATAAAGTTGTTTGATTTTCTGGTGAGTCATGAAGAGTTTATTAGTCTTAATCAGCGCGATTCTGTGGACCGTCGGCCGTTATCAGATCCTTCCAAAGGCGCAGTGGCAATCACGCCATTGGTTGATAAAAGGTGCCGCAATCTCACTAGCAATCGTGCCAATTTGCTTGTTAGCCCATTGGTCGCACTTTATTTCTTTTATGGCGACAACGGGCGTGAATGCGGTTATTGCGGCAGAAATTATCATGCACCTTTTCTTAATAACCGTGGCAATTCAGGGTGTCATTGGCGCTGTGTTCATTCGCATTTCGTGGAAAGATCGCAAAAGCGTTTAGTGAATCATTCCTCTCTAGGTCGCCAGTCAAACTCCATCTGTTTGGCAGTATTGACAGCGAGCTCTGGGTCAATCAGTTTAGAAACTAAATGTAAGCTCATATCAATCCCAGCAGAAATACCGCCAGATGTGACAATGTTCCCCTCATCTACCCAGCGCACCCCTTCTTCAACAGTAAGATTAGGGTAGCGTGCGCGCAAATCTGCGATATCTTCCCAATGTGTGGTGACTGAGTGATGTGTAAGAATACCTGCTTCGGCCAAAAGAAATGCGCCAGTGCAAACAGAGGTCACCATAGTGGCAGTTTGGCTGACGGTTTTAATCCATTGGATTGCCTTGGGGTTGTTGAGTTCATCGAGATGCATTCCCCCGACAATCATCACAACATCTAGTTGAGGGTGAGCGTCAATGCTGTAATGCGGTAACACCTTGTAGCCACCTCGAGCACTCACAGGCGCGAGGTGTTCAGCAATGAGATAGACACTGGTTTGTTGGGCGCGAGAGGCGAGCCGATTGGCCGTCGAGAACACTTCAAAAGGGCCGGAAAAGTCCAACACCTCTGCTTCGTTATAGAGATATATACCTATCTGCATGTTAGCCTCCTGCCGACATTACTTGCCAATTTGTAGTTTTATCAGTCTACGTACTCTGTTAACAAAATCAAACAGATGTCATTTTTATGCACTACGTTGTTTATTGGGGTGTTGAAAAAGGTAGGCAATGTGAAAGGACTAAAGATCGCAGCAATAATGGCGGGCTTGCTAATGGTATGTGATAGCTATGCGGTAGATCGAGATACTTGGATAGAAATCAGCGATTACACAGCTTACGGTCTTGTGACGGCCTCGATTGCTTGGCCGGCTTATCAGCGAGACTGGCATGGCGCGACACAGGCTGGGCTAAGTGTTGCATCGGGTACCGTGATTGGTGAAGTCATGAAAGCGCGTTTTGAGAAAGATAGACCGGATATGAGCGATAACGATAGTTTTCCTTCCAACCACACCGTGAATGCGTTTTCAGCGGCAACAAATTTACACATTCGGCACGGCTGGCGGGTCGGGCTCCCAGCCTATGGTATTGCGACGCTTGCGGGTGTTGCTCGGGTCGAAGCCGATAAACACTATTGGGAAGATGTATTGGCAGGTGCTGCGATTGGTATTTTCACGGGTTGGCTCTTCACCGATAGCCAATCTGGACAGGTTTATGTGGCACCATGGTGGAAAGATGATGCCACGGGTGTGTATGTGTCGGCACGGTGGTGACTTAGGTTAATGTTCAATACTAGTGATGTGACAGCGCTTGTGTCCTAGACCCAATGTGAATAGTCTCGTAATGTACATAACTGCGCTGTAAGCGAATAATTTTGGGGTAAGGGTAAGCTGCGTAAAGATCATTGCGAAATTTATAGACGCAAAAACTTAACGACAAGGCGACCCAAGTCCGGGCTGCAATCTAAGATGGCAAGCAAGGGCAGGAGACTTTTCTATCACGAGTAGTTAAACATCGCTATAGAGCTGCTCCCACGAATTAATGTAGCTGGTAATTCCCATATCCGGGTTGCGGGATTATCAGCAAGTGAAAAACCGAGGCAAAAGCAATGAAAGACTCAATAACAATTGATCACGCGTATAAGGCGATGTATTTATACTTGGATAAACTCTACACACTGACAAATTCCGACGATTTAGCTGGTTTCTTAGGCAGCATGTCATTGCTAGATGATGGTATGCCAGCTGATAGTGCCGTTTGGAGTGATTGGCTAGAAGCTATTGAAAAAGCTAGCCAAGATCCGGATATACGCTTGAAGATTATGAGTAACTGGCGTGACAACTTGGAGCAGGAAGAGTAAGGATCTTTATGGCGAGAGTGGTAGTCGGTTTAGGTTGACTACCTCTTTTTAGGTATCCTAGCCTCATTAAGTTATTGAGTCTTTTTGAAGCCGTCCCATATTTTATTGATGGTATGTCTGGCATCAATAACAAATGGTGTAGGCGGCGATGCACTTTCTATTTTCTGTAGCGACAAGTTCTCACCTATTTCGTATTTATCGTGAAGCGATTCAGCTGGAACTTTTTCTAAGAAAAGAACAAGTGAATAGTTTCTGCAGTGACAAGAAAAAGATGCTCACATAAGAATTTCGGTATCGAATTGTGTGTGAAAAGTAGTATGTAGATACCACCTGTTAGCGCAGCGCTGGGTTAGGGCTCATCCAATACCTTCCCCAAATCGCGATAACAATAATGGCGAATACGAGTCTCGCCCATAGGATAGCCATGATATCTGCGCCGAGTAGGAGAATAAGTAAGGTATCCTCAATCACACTGTGACAGAGGCCAAGGAAGCTCATTACCAGTAAGGTGTCGCGTTTAGAAATGTGGCCTTGTTTCACTTCATCGATCAACAGACCAGCGCCGAATGACAGCCCCAATGTTGCGCCAATGACGGTAATATTAGCGGCCTCTTTTCCAAGCGTCAGACTTCTAAGCAGAGGGTAAAGCGCTTTGTGCATTAGGGCTTCAATACCTAGCCAGCGCAATATTCTCAGCAAAAGAATTAATCCGCTCAGAATGAATAGAATAGAGAGTAGCATTGAGGCTTGATCTTTTATCCATCCGAGTAGGGTTGTATCGATTGCGATGGCAGGTTGCCACATCAAGGATACGGGTTGTTGTTGCCAATGGCCGAAGGTGTAGATTTGGTTGAGTATCGCACCGAGTACAATCGCACCACCTACGCGCACAATAATCGTTGCTCGCCAACTAACGCCCGTCGCTTTCGCAACAGCGCCTTCTACCGGAATGGCATGACCGATAAGAATCATAGTGCCTAACACAGAGACGTCCGCGATGGTGATCACTTCATTGGCAGCCACACTGTAAAACACGACCATCGCTGTGTAGATATTCGTGAGTAAGGCCACTGCCCAAACAAGCCCCATGCTGTCTGATAAGTCAACCAATGCCATCACAGGAGAAAGCAAGCTCGCAAGCCAGTCGGTTGCGCCAAAAAAATCTAAGATCTTAACCACGATGGTAGCGGGGATCAGTACCTTTAGCAGTGCGATATAAACGCGAGAGATATCTCTAGCAACTTGTTGAAGTGGCTGGAGTGAGAGTTGACGCATGATGGGCCTCTGACCGCATTGGAGTGAATAACGCTATTATATAAATCAGCGAAGAAATCATTTCTCTTTTAAGACAAATAGTTTATAAAAATTTCTTTCTTTTACATGGATTGTAAATAATGTTTCTTGACCGGCTGGATAAAGCCATATTGCGCACATTGCAAGCGGATTGTTCAATTTCGAATGTAAAACTGGCTGATAAAGTAGGCTTGTCGCCGCCAGCGTGCTTGAAAAGAGTGCAGCGTTTGCACCGAGAGCGCGTGATTGATCGTCAAGTCGCGATATTGAACCCGTTAAAACTGGGGGGAGTGCTTCACTTGGTGGTGGAAGTCTACATGGAGCGTGACCAAAAGCATCTGAACGATGATTTTGTCCGCCGTGTTCAACAAACACCTCAGGTGAAAGAGTGCTATCAAGTGACAGGTGAAGTTGACTTTGTATTGATCATTGATGTCCCTAATATGGCCGATTATGAACTGCTCTGCGAAGAGCTGCTTTATAGCCATGCGAACATGAAGTCGTTTAAGACTTTGATTTCAATGAATCGCGTGAAATACGATACACAAATGGTGGTCGAAGAGAGGGACTGATAGGTGTTGACTTTACTACTCTAAAATCTTGCCGTGCCTAGCTGACAAATCTAGACGTTCCCGCTGAACAAGCACCGCAAGGTGGATTAGGCCTGTTAACCGTTGCTCACCATCTTGAGGTGGCTTGGGTATATAAACTTACATTTTCAAAATAGACTTTTCGGAAATTAATGATCTTGTTTTGGTGTCAAAGACCTTATAGATTATTTGGTTACCTTCTTTTACTAGCAAGTTTAGTTGACTGTTTGAATAGTCATACTCATGACTAACTACCTGATTTCCTTTTACATTTAAGCAGCTGTAGTGCTTTCCGTCAGCATCGCTCATGCATACATTTGATCTTAGGTACTGGTCTTTGACTTGAAAATAGAGATGATCAACAACGGCTTTCTCCGTTCCAACATCATACGATCTAAGCTGATCCATTTTTTCTATTTCTTGATTATGATTAGGTAACAGCCAAGATGGCTCTTCATTATCTCTGTTTATAAATAGAATGTTGACTAGCCGACGATGACGACCTTTTGATTGAACTGCCAACACATTTTCAGAATAAACACGGATGTATTTGATGCCTCTTCCGGGAATGTGGTCAATATGGGAAAGTACAATTTTTTCTTTTGCATCGCTATTCGAGGATTCGACTTCTACAGTGCCTGTGCGACGATGCGTCACGTCTTCATAGACAAATATACTGACAATTATTGAAGACGCTATAAGAAGTATCAGAAAGAGTATTGAGTTTACTCGGTCGATGATTTTAAACAGCTGCGTTGCCTTCATCACTTTCACCTTAATAGATATTAAAGGAGTCTGTCGGCCACAAAGAAAGGTGAAGCCTTACCCCGCCAAAGATCTGTCTAGTAGATATCTCGCGATAGATTAAATGATTCACAGATAAAAGAAAGGCAAGGAGAGGTCGAGCAGGTCGCAAAAAGTAGAGAAAATAAGTCGCTTTTCATACATGGATAGTAAACGGAGCAACGATAATCGATTAGCGCACCCAGTCTTTACTATCTGTTCAGAAAATATCTGTTCCCGATATACACTGACTGAGTATTTCATGTGCTGTAGTTGATTTTCTAGTCGATAAAATTTGTAAAGCTTCTTCGGAGGTCACATTTAAATCTAAAAATAATTTCACAAGATTTTCAAAAATATCTAGATCTTCTAATTTACTTTTCATGATTCCATCTATAATATATCCAAGATATAGTTCTCTTAGTTCAATGTTTTTGTATAAGTGAAGGTTTTCTCTAATGAAATTAATTGCGCATGATAAATCTTCCTTATTACCATGCTTAGAGTAAGCGTAATCTCGTATTTTCTTAATTTGCTATAAATCATTAATCTTTCGTAATATTTGCTTAACTTTTCTATGATGTCTGAATAATACGAATCTAGATCTGTCTTGGTACTTGAAGAGACACCTTCATCAAGATTATAGTAAGTGACGTCGGGGTTCTGGTTTCCATCGCATACGATATACCAGAATTCTATTCCGTCAAATGTTCGTAAGAGAATGGCGTTTTTAGGTATGTCGAAATCTACACCATCTTGCTCTGCCTCTTTTTGTAGCTCATCTCTATAACCGATAATATCTGGGTATTGAATGAAACCATCAATCTCTAATGACTTCCCGAGGTATGATTGAAACACCCTATATTTTTCTGGTAATAAAATGTTTTCCTTACACTCTATTTCATTGAGTTTCTCATTGCTTATACCGTAACAACTGTATTTTACGGCAAACTTTGCTATCTTTCTTAAAATCGTTTCAGTATGTATCATGACTCACTTTAATCCATTCAAGCAATTAGTTAGAAGTTATCGTACTATATAAGCTTGATATTTCTTTTTCCAAGTGCAATAGATAGCTCTTCTGAATTTAGGTCTTCTTGGTATATCTTAATGCTCTTCGGGTTTATCATTTCACAAAGATCGACTACAAAATCTTCTGAATAATGATTTCCAGAAAGATGAATTGAACTGATAGAAGGGCTTATTAATGATTTTAACTCACTTCTAGCAAGTTCATTAACATCGAGAACAAGTGTGTCTTGAATAACATCAAGGCTTGTCACTATATCATTTAGGTCTATCTTAATAGGGAGATTCAACTGATTGATCAAGCCTTGAGCGCCTTGTTTTCTCATAGATAGCAGCATTGAGACTAGTTCTCCGTCATCATTCAGAGAAATATCGTACCTGCCAAACTCTCTGCTTTCTATTTCGATCCTATGGACAAATAGCTTATCTTCTAATGAGTAATCAATGTCAATCACGTAGCCAGTGAGCGGCTCCCCATTGATATAGTAGACTTCGCAGTAATCCACTTCGTCCTCTTCATATACCTTGTGCTCGAGATGGGTAGCTGACTGTATTACGCCATTTTCAACATGCTCAATGAATCCTTGGTTGTTCTCGGTAATGGAGTAAACATTACCAGTGAACAGAGCACTACTAAAGTATGTCTTTCCAGCATGATATGTTGTATGTTTCTTTAAAATCTCAATGGTCTGAATCTCAAGTTCGTTTCTATGTGGAGCTGCCTTAATGCAAGTTAAAGTTAAATAGATTTGACGAATAGATCAAGGTGGTCACGATTCTATAATAACTATGTTCAGATAGTTTATCACTTCATAGAGTTTATGATATAAGATTATTGATTCTTCAAATTAGTGTTTCCACACCAATGTCATTAAGCTTATTAATTAGAGATTGTGTAGCTAGATCTTTGTGCATCAACTTGATCTTCATGGGATTTATCATTCGGCAGAGTTCAATGATAAAATTTTCCGTATAGTTTGAACGAACAAGCTTGACTAAGTTGATGGAATTCTTACATAGTAGCCCCATTTCAGATCTGTTTAAATTATCAATTTCTAGAACAACGGCTTCCCGAAATTTGGATATGCTGTGCAATGTATCATTTATGGATATGTCTATCGATAAATTCTGTTGATTAATCAATGATTGGGCGTCAGATTTATCAATTGATAAGACTAATGAAGTGAGTTGATGATTAGTATCTATTGATACTTTGTATCGACCAACTCCAACTTTATTTACATCAATTTTTTCAACGATAGGCCTTTCGGGGTTTACATAGCTAATGCAGATTTCAACGATAGATTCGCTATTGCTATTGTAATATTCAGTGACTCGACCTTGCTCATCCCATACCGTGAAGTTTTTTTCATAACTTCTTTCGCAATACGTCAATGCCGTAACATAAGGTCCTTCGATATCAATCACGTAACCAGTGAGCGGCTCACCATTGACGTAGTGGACTTCACAGTAATCCACTTCGTCTTCTTGATATATCTTGTGTTCAAGATGGGTAACTGACTGTATTACGCCATTTTTAACAGCCTCGACAATACCTTGGTTGTTCTCTAATAATGTATAAACATTACCAGTAACTAACTTATCGTTAAAACATAACTTATCGTCACGTATGCAAATCCTGCTTTTAACAAGTTCATGGTTAGTCGGCTCTTGGAATTCATGACCTTCATTGTTTAAAATTGTCATTCAAACGTGGTTATAAATCGGCATTGTAAAAGTTGATTATTTTCTCGTGCCATTTCGTGTTGTTCACTGATTCTGATACGTAAACTATTCTATTTATTGATTTTGAACAAGGATCAGGGAAAGAGATGCCCAACAAAAATTTGTCATCTAACGTGTCATCACTTGTTAGTGTTGATAGAGCTTCGATTATGCAGTACATAAAAAGTCTAGTATGAAGTCTTCTAGTTCTTCGGAGTCTAGACAGTCAAGATTAACATCAGAGAATTCTTCATCATAAAAGCTTTCATAGATATTATCTATATAACTGTTAGCCTTTTGAAGTTATAATAACTACTGTTTATATATGGCCATGAATTTACATCTACCTCGCTTGATGGATGGCAGCGAAGGTAATCCATTGTAGAGTATGCACTGCCTATTGATCTAAATCCTGAATCGCAATATATGATATAGGAATATATTTCATTGCAAGTATTACACTCTTTTATGGAAAAAACATCCTCCCTTATCGCATCGACTATTGCTGAAGATAAATCGATACCTAATTTTTGACAGTACTCATACCTTACTTCAACCTTATGAATTGAGGACTTAAATTATATCATGTTTGCTTTTGAAAAATCTTTGGTCGATATATGGTAGTGGTTTATCAAAGAGCCTTGAATATCACTTGCTCCATTGTAATTCATTTTATCTTTAATTAATTAGCATAGTAATTAAAGATGATTCACGTTAATGTCATTCCTCTTGCGTATGTTTATTGTAAGTTGAGGTGCTAAACTAAAAGTTAGGCACGAAGTTATTGTCTCTAGTTATGTTATATTAATTATATATCGAGACAAAATTCTCAGTTAATCATCATTGTACATGAAGCATAGTTCACTACTCAGTAGGTCATTACCTTTTGCCCAGTACTTATTACTGTATCGATAGCACCAAAGTTTGAATGCCGGCTCGAAGTAGTTGGGTTGTCGGCTTGGAATAGCGTCCTCGTTGAAAAAGGTCTCTAAAAAGTATGCTGTAACTGTAATCCATCCTGTCTTTTTAAGTGACCAGTTATACAAAAGATCTATGCTTTCACACGCTGGCATATCATCAATAACAACTTCGCCAATACATCCATAAATATATCTATGTATAATGTTTTCGCCGACGTTGAACTCAGGTGTATGAGCAACTGGCTCTATTGAAACGATACGATCAATGAAATTAGCCGCTTCATTATAGCTATACTCCAAGAGTAATTCTTTATATTGATTGGTGTAAGACTTGACGACGTTTTCAATTTCATCCTTAGAGGCATTAGCTTGTTTTTGCTGATATTTGCATATTTCTAGGTACTTTCCATACAATATCTCTCCATTAGGGTATAAGCACAAAGCGCTCTTTGTATCTTTTTCTGATAATATATCGAGAAAGATATCTCGGTATGGGCAACTTTCATCGTAAAGGTCTAGTGTGTCCCTTTCATTTTGATGGAGGTAAGGTTTAAGCAGTTGCTCTAAACCATCTTTAATGACACTCATTTGATAGTCCTGATTACTTTAGAATTTCTATAAAAACCGTCTTACGATATTTATTCGTCAATGATTTTTACTCGTTCATTATGATACGTTTTAAAACCAGTCGCTGCAAAGGAAGCCGCGCTCGCACTTCCTCCAGAGCCTTGGTGAACAACGCTAAGTCCATTTGCATTGACGGTAACACCCATAACTAGAATCCATTAAAAACAGAGTGTTATGAGCGTATCAATCGAGATTGGTTGCTTTCTCACCAAATTGCGTGTGTTTTAATCGCTTTGATAGTGATAATGCAGGTTAGGTGAATTGTTCGGTTTGTATCTTATTTTGTGTGCTTTGTTACAGGAGGGTTGCATTGATGAGGGGAATAAAAAACCACGCCGAAGCGTGGTTTATAAATGGTTTTTACGCCGTATTATGCGGTTTTGGCGAGCAGTGATTGTCGGTAAGCCACAATATCTTCAATGGTCAATACTGGCATGTTGTGTGTATTGGCAAATGCGACGATCTCGGCAGTGCGTGCCATCGTGCCATCTTCGTTTTGCACTTCGCAAAGCACACCCGCTGGGTTTAAGCCGGCAAGTTTCATCATATCGGTCGTGCCTTCCGTGTGGCCGCGTCGCTCCAGTACGCCACCTTTTCGGGCGCGAAGCGGAAATACGTGACCAGGGCGCGCAAGATCTTCCGGTTTTGCCGTTGGGTTAATGGCGGTTTTGATGGTAGTGACGCGATCTGCAGCTGAAACGCCAGTCGTGACGCCGACTTTTGCTTCGATAGAAACCGTAAATGCGGTTTGGTTTTGGCTATTGTTGTTTTGCACCATCGGCGGCAAGGCCAGTTGCTCTGCTTGCTCGTCGGTCAAACAAAGGCAAACAATGCCACTGCATTCGCGGATCATCAAGGCCATTTGAGCAGGTGTCATGCTTTCGGCTGAATAGATGAGGTCGCCCTCGTTCTCGCGATCTTCGTCATCGAGGACAAGAATGCCTTGGCCCTGCTGTAGTGCTTTGATACCTGCTTCAACTCGCTCGATAGGGTTACCGAACGGTGCAAGTAAAGAGTCGTGTTGTGGGTTCTGATTCATGGTTATGCTCCTGTGTGCACCAGAATCAGGGCGTAAAGAAGTGGTGTCTGTTCTATGTCTAGAAACAAACCAATAGCGCACGGAACTCTTTCGAGATCCATGCCTTTGTTTACCCTCTCCCATCCGGACTATCACCGTCGGCTCTGGGTTTTCACCAGATCTGCTGACCCTAACAAAACGGCGTTAGGCGCTCGCGGGCTGATGTACATAGCAAAGGGGTTCGCGAGTACATTTACCGCCGGTGGGGAATTTCACCCCGCCCTGAGAATAAATTACTGACTTATCAGCGACGGAGAGAGTAACGCAATCGTTTATCTGCCTTCAAGGGGGCGAGATCAAAAAACAACAGAGAAATAGAGCGACTTACGTCGAATGGAGATTTTATATACTCAAGCCACCTCAAGATGCAGGATTCAGAAGCAGACTCGCGATTCGAGTTCAAGGCAAAGGTGTGAAGGAATGGCTTTCCTTTTTCGAAGCAGTTAACGCTATGGAATGATGATACCTGCAAGCGCGCTGCAAGTTTTCGAGCCAGATTGGCGAATGTTTTGATATGGCCTTGGGGAATGGCAGTGAACTGAGTATTGTGCTTGAAAATAATTTATGTCTTGAGATGGCTTGAGTCTATAAGGAATTAACATGCCATTCACACCTTTCCACATGGGAGCAGGCGTCGTGATGAAATCTGCTGCCGGGCGACACTTTTCTCTCACGCTATTTGGTTGGTCGCAAATTGTCATTGATGTGCAGCCGTTGGTGGTTTTACTCAGTGGAGGCGGGCACCTCCATGGTTGGTCACATACCTTGCTTGGTGCAATAGGATTAGCGATAGTTGCTGCAGTGACGGGGAAACCCTTATGTCATCTCGGTTTTCTTATCATTCGGCGACGTCACTATTTGCCAATTACTTGGACATGTGCGTTTGTGACAGCCTTTTTAGGGACGATATCGCACGTGCTCTTCGATGCGTTGATTCATTCAGATATGTATCTATTTGCGCCATTTTCGACCAGTCAGCCGTTGCTTGGATTACTCTCTTGGGATGATGTGAATCGCATGTGTATTGGCCTCGGTATTCTGGGTGTAGCTCTCTACGTTTATCGTTTTGGGTTCGGAGGTAACAAACAGTGATCCCTCGTCGTTTTCAGTATCTTTGCCAGCGTGCCTACGAGAGGCAGGAGCACGTTGATTGGAAGCAAGCACTCGACACGGTTGCTACGCCGCAGTGCACGAAGGTGATAGAAGGTATGGTGCCGCTGAGTAAGATGGAGGGTTCATTGCTTGATGCGTTAAAGCAAGTGAGCGCAACGCAAGGCGTGCAGGCACTGGATGTCTATCGACAACTCAATTTTTCTCGGCAATCAGAAGAGATCGAAAAGCTAAAAAACGCGGGGCAGTATTTGTGCTTGGTGGCCGTACTCTATGCCTTTTTATCTGCGCTTGTGTTGAATATGGTGATTCCGGGATTGCTTGAAGTCTTGACTCACTTCGAAATGCTCGTGTCTCCGATAGTGAGTTTTTATTTGAACAATGGGGTGTGGTGTGTCGCCTTGGTGCTTTTGCTTTGTGCTTACACTTTGTTTCTAAGCATTTTGTCAGCGCGTATGCTGATGTTTGAGGTATCCAATACCAGTAAGATGTGGTTGATCATACTGCCCAAAGCGCTTCGGCATCACTACAGGAATGCGGTGGCACTGATACATTATCCCTTAAAATCCGCCGATCCTTTGTCGACGAACGGTTCTCCGAAGGATTGCCGCTTTCCTAAACCGGGTGAAGTTGGCGGCCATTATCTTTCATACCTAGAAGAAAGTGAGCGGCTAGGTCTCTCCGTCACACGTGAGATTGGTCAACTGGTTGAGCTCGAACTTGGACAATTAGCCGCGAAAACAACGCGCATGGTGAAAGCACTGATCATGGTATCGTCGATGAGTCTTGTCGGCAGCATTATGATATTTCTTGCCAGTGTATACAAACCCTTGGTCATGATGTCGGGAGGATTTTAGTCATGAAGCAAAAAGGATTCACGCTCATCGAGTTGATGATCGTGGTTACTATGATAGGGATACTCGCCTCAGTTGCGATGCCAAGTTATCAAGGTTATATCTATCAAGCGCAAACGACAGAAGCCACCCATATTTCGTCTACTCTGAGACAGCGAATTACCGAGTATTATCGCCATCACCTTGCCTTTCCTTACACGAACAGCGAAGCGGGCTTGCCGCAAAAAGAGCAGTTGATTGGCAATTACGTTTCCCAAATTGACGTCGTTGACGGCGCAATACATATAAGGTTGGGAAACAAAGTGGCGGCACCTTTACAAGGGACAGTGATCACATACCGCCCGGCAACGGTTGATGGCAGCCCGACAAGTCCGATCGCATGGCTATGTGGTTATGATGAGCCCGTGAAAGGGATGAGCGCACAGGGTGAAAATCGTACTGATGTGGATGGCGTTTATCTTTCTCAAGCCTGCAGGGCGCCTAAATAAGCCTATACTCAAGCCACCTCAAGATACAGGATTCAGAAGCAGACTAGCGCATTGAGTTCAAGGCAAAGGTGTGAAGGAATGGCTTTCCCCTTTCGAGCGCCTTTAACGCAGAAATCGGGGCGCTAGTCGCTTCCCGAAGGGCGAGTTTTCTAGGCTCGCCCTCTTTGTTACTGCTTTTTGATTTAGTCTACTAGACCTTCAAAGCAGTGCCTCGATGGCAAACCTAGAAACTCTCGCTGAACAAGCATCTTGAGGTGGCTTGAGTATATTAAAGCAGAAAATCTTACAGAGTTACGAAATTGTTATGAATTGCAGTAGCGTGTCGACCATTCCTTACAATCAATAACAGGACTTTGTTTCGTAGATGATTACAATTCTTCTCGTAGGGCATAGTTAGCGAGTGACAACTGATAGATGACGAGTTTTTCGCTGTTTTGACTATGTTGCTTCTATTAATCGGGGTTCATTTAATAGAGGCACGCATGTATCGGTTGCTACCTATGCCTTCTTTTTACCTATCCAAGTGGCGGTATCCCACTACCGAGGAGCAACAATGAACGTGAGTAAATCTTTTATCGCGCTGGCTTTTTGCGCGACATGCACAATGGCGGTTGGTACACAGCCGATTATTTCTGGAATTGATGTGGTAGAGACAAAAGACTCTTTTCTTTCCATTTTAAATGTTACTGCCGCTCCAGTTGAATTAGAAATATACGGTGAACAAGTGATTGTCGATGCTGACAGTGGCACTTTTTATCCCTGCCTCGGTTATAACGAGTTAGCCATTGATTTTGTTGCGCAAGAGCATGATTATTTTGTCGTGCCTTGCAGTAGCGAAATTATTATAGGTGATGAGAAAAAATAGTAGGGGATTAAAAAATGAAAAAATTACTTATGCTTAGCGTCATCTTTATGGCTGCGGGTTGCAACTCAACCAATGATGATGGCTCCTCAAAGTGGACGTACTCTTCATGCAATGTGACGAGTTCGCAAGCCGTGTCGGCCACAGACCGAGCGCGAGATCAAGCACAGTGTTGGAACTTTGATGGTGTCGGTATCTACATAAAATCTGACGCACTAGCCCAATGTAAAACGAAAGTACAGAATTATGTGATTGGCCAGTACGGCAGCATTACGCATAAAGTTAATTACGAAGTTGTGTCTCACAAGTGTAAGTAATTTCAGCGACCTTGCACTCAACTTACCTTATTATTTCTGTTCAGGTAGAACACATAATTCTGTTTTCAATAAGAGATCTGATGGCACAAATAAAATAAGATAAGAATTGCTATTGTACTAATGAGTTTCTTTATCGCAGAGTGACTTTTTATTCTTGTTGTGGTGATGAGATACAATAGCAAAAAGGCGCCTATTATAAGGCGCCTTGTTTTATTATATATGTAGGTGCTTAATTGTCTGTGACTGTCTGTTTATTTCCAATACGGATTGCATTAATGGTGATTACCGCAATGACCACCGCTATAGCAATGGCTTTAAAAATATCACCACTGAAGATTAAAGGATAAGTGCATATAAACAGGATGCCACGTTCAGCCATGGATAAACTGTGTATCATTCTGCCTTCAATAGCACCCGCAAAGGCGGCAATAAGGGCTGCGGTTGTGACAATCGCAATGACAAAGCCAAACAGCTCACCCTCAGCCAAAATGAGGGGAGAGAATGCCATCATCAATGGGATCAAGAAGAAGCCTTGGGCGAGTTTAAACGCCTGAACTGCGGATTTCATGGGCGATGCACCAGCGACGCCAGCACCTGCAAAGGCGGCAAGCGCGATAGGCGGCGTCACATTCGACGTCTGCGACAGCCAGAACACGATCATATGTGCGGTGAGGATGCCAAGGCCTAAATCTGTTAAAGCAGGTACCGCCATAATAGACAGTACAATATAGGCCGCAGTCACAGGGAGTCCCATCCCCAGAATGACGGCTGCAATGGCAATTAATGCCATAACCGACCACAAGTAACCACCGGAAAGGGCCATGAGGAACTGAGTAAACTGTAATCCGATCCCTGTTTGCCCAACGACACCCACCACAATACCCGCAGTCGCACACGCGACGGAAATGGGGAGGGCGAGTAGCGCACCTTCTTTCATTCCTTCAAAGAAAAGGCGCAGAGAGATACGGCTGTGTTTGCGGCACATAGCGGCCACTAAAATGGCTGCACATCCAGCGATGCCGACTAATACTGGCGAATAACTCATCAGCAGCAGGGTAGTGATTAACACGAGGGGCAGAATGAAGTGCCACCCTTGCTTCATCACCACACGAAGTTGAGTGACGCTGTCCATCCCTTTCAAGCCGAGCTTACAAGCCATCAAATGTACGTATAGCAAGGTACAGCCGAAGTAGAGAATGGCTGGCGCAATGGAAACTAGCAGGATTTCGCTATACGCGATGCCAGTAAATTGCGCCATGACGAACGCGCCCGCTCCCATGACAGGCGGCATAATTTGCCCGCCCGTCGAGGCGGCAGCCTCAATGCCTGCAGCCTGTTCAGGTCGATAGCCGAGCTTTTTCATCATGGGGATAGTTAACGCGCCAGTTGTTACTGTGTTTGCAATCGCGGAGCCAGAAATGGACCCCAGCGCAGCCGAAGCGATGACACTGGCTTTCGCAGGCCCGCCACGGTACTTCCCTGCAACGGCAAATGCCGCATCGATAAAGAACTGCCCCGCACCCGTGACTTGCAAGAACGCGCCGAAGAGCACGAAGATAAATACCACACCTGCGGCGATGGCCAGCGGCGCACCAAAAACGCCGTTGGTTGAGAAAATATGAAAACGGATGATCTCTTCAAGCTCAAAGCCTTTATTCGCGACATTAGCGGGAAGCGCATCGCCAAACATGGCATAGGCAAGGAAAAAGCCTGCGATGCCGACCATCACCATACCCACTGTGCGGCGGGTTGCTTCGAGCAAAACACCAATCAACAGTGATCCTGCGACGATATCTGGTGTGGTTAGGCCATCAAGTAAAAAGGTAATGTCATCGTAATCAAACCTGACAATGTGTTGCGCGGCCCATAGGGTTGCCACAACTAAGGCAACATCAACGAGACGAGCTGGGAGATAGAGTTGAGGGAAGCGTTGTAAAGAAACCATCGGCTTTGCGAGAAAGACCAACGCGAGAATCCAGCTTAAATGTACTGGGCGAAACACCGTTGCGGAGAGGTTGGCAGTGAGACCTTGCCAAATTTGGAAGACCGATAAAGCGATAGCCGCAACAGCGGCTATCAGCATTAAGGTTTCGGTCACACGGTGCTGCAACGAAGACGTGTTTGTCATTGATTGCTCCTATGTAAACGTGAAACTGGCTTATTTCAGTTTTTCATCCATGTAGCGCTGAGAACCAGGATGCAGTGGGATGCCCGCGAGCTTGTTCATGTTCTCGACCGTGGTAAATTTCGTCACACCAATGGATTGACGAATTTGCTCGATGTTTTCAAACGCGACTTTTGTCATCTCGTATGCCATCTCATCGCTCATGTCACCTTTAGCGACAAGGACATTCCAAACGGCTGGCGCAGTGAATGCAGGAACATTACGGTAGCTGTCAGCTTCGACATCAAGCCCCGCATAAGACGGGTTGGCAGCGATGATCTGGCTAATTTCTTCTTGTGAGAATGAGAGAATACGGATATCACGGGTGAGGGCGAGCTCGGTGATCGCACCGACGCCTAGACTCCCCACAATCACACCCGCGTCAATCTGACCATTGGCCAATGCTTCGGTCGTCGCGGTATAGTTTAGTGCTTGTCCTTTTACATCAGACTCCTCGATGCCAAGTGTTGAAAGTATATTCAGTGCACTGACTCGTGTGCCAGAGCCCGGTGCGCCAAGCGAAACGCGTTTGCCTTTGAGGTCGGCGATCGATTGAATATCTGATTTGGCAGGCACAAGGAACTGCACCACGTTTGGATAAAGAGCAAATAAAACAGAGACATCCATCTTACGTGGGAAAGGGTCCGTTCCTTCATAGGCTTGCTGCACAACGTTGCCCATTGCAATGCCTGCGAGCTGCTTATTGGTTGAGACTTTAATGACGTTCTCAACAGAGGCGGCGGTGACTTCTGCGCGCATGTTAAAATCATCAATATTTTCACTCCAGATCTTCGCTAACAATCCACCTAGTGGGTAGTAGGTGCCACTTTGGCTTCCCGTTCCTATGGTGTAGTTATTGGCCGCTACCGGCAATGAAATAGCCAACGAAAGCGCGATCAGTCCTTTCTTGATTGCAGAACGCATAGCGTTACTCCTTTTTAATTGTGTTTTATCGTCGATGTGTTGTGTGTCGATCATTGTTGGAGATTATCTCTAAGCCACTGAAGAGGCTTGAGCATCTATGTTAATACCTTGTTGCAGAGCATGCTCCAATCCTATTCGAAAAGAAATGAGAAGTCCGCGATGGTTTGCATAGTTAAATGAGACTATGAGCACATGCTTTTGGTTTCAAAATGTACGGGTGCTGATATTTGTGCTTAGTAAATAAATGTGATGAATGTCTTATCTTTTTGCGGGGTGAGTGTCGACTGTTAGATCTAAAAACGAGATATCAGTAAGTTACTGCAGTAAGGTTTAGCATGGAGTGTCTGGAAGTTATTAATAAATTGTTACATCTGGGCGGGTTGGATAGCTACAAAAATTGTCATTAGTTATTAATAATAGATACCGTGAATTGATATTAATATTGAACGAGACAGTACATAGGGTCAGGATCCATATAGCCATTACGAGGTGAAGTACTGAATGTCATAGCGATAACACTGACCTCACCGCCTCTTAGAAAGAATGAGACACTATTAAATGAAAAAAATTATCGACTATAAACACTCATTCACTGGAAGAAGCTCATCGATCGGCGGAAGTTGCCGCGTTAGATTATTCAGCGATGATCAGCAATCAAAAATCATTGGCCTTTGCACCCACCTCGCTGAGAACAAGTACAACCTTAGTAGCCGTAAGCACATTGCGCAGATCATTCATGATGTTAAAGAAGCGCACTTGTCTGATGCCAGCAATGATGCCATTGTCTGGATTGAACACCAGCCTTCTGATGTAGGGCCAAATTACGGTGAAGAGCGTTTCCAGCGGATTGAACTTGAAGACGAACGTTTCCCTGAATGGACGAAGATTAGCGCGAGCCAGTTTGAGCAGCAGATAGGCATGAGCCTGAAAGAGATCGCGTGATCAACGTGGCATCTATGCCTACATTGTAAATCCCCCCTGAAAGAGCGTGTGTTGTTGTCAGTAGATAACACGCTCTTTTCTTTTTCTTCCAAACAAGCATCTTGATGTGGTTTAAGTCTTGCTTGGTAATACTTCCCAAGGTTCTTGTTGATACGCGTTATGCAGTAATGCGATAAAGTGTTTGGAACTAGTAAAGACAACCTCATCTATCTTAGATACCGCGATGCCTGCTGACCAAGAGTTCAATACTGCTGCGGCTCGGAAGTGGCGAATATCACTGATGTGAATAGCTTGCGTTTTTTGCGAAATGCCTCGACGTGTCAGCTGGCGTTGCACTGTCGCCATCATAGTACCTCTGAGCATGGGGCCTTCTGGCCAGACAATGTGCTCACCATCCCAAAAGACCAGATTCCATATTGAGGCTTCTAATAAATAGCCTTGTCGGTCGATAAAAGCGGCATCATCAAACCCTTGTTGGGCGGCGCTATGCATGAAATGGGTTTTGGCAATTTCTCCTACATGTTTTATGTCAGGCAGCAAGCGCTCATACTCTACTGTTTTAAGCTGTAGTGGACCTGTGGGGCCACTCGAAGCCGGAAGTGTCCGAACCAAGGTTTGAAGGGTAGGTCGATGATGGTTGAACTCGCCTTGGTCACTATACACATAGTAAAGGAGACCGATATCTTGAGATGAGCCGATGGCTAATTTCATTTCTCGAACAATGCGATCTTCCGATAAGGGTTGTCCGAACAATTGATGCGACGCAGTGATGAGTCGCTCTAGATGTAAATCCAGTGCCCTTACCTGACCATTTCTCACTTGAACAAACGTAAAGTGCGCGAAACCCGCAAAGGTAAGAGAAAGAAGGTCGTTGAAATGCGCAGGCTCACCGTTGATGAATGCTGGGTGTGGCCTTGATAGAAATTGCTCAGCCATAATATCTCCTTTGATTGAATTAGATGTGATTTGGATTGTGAGCAATTGCAGTTCAGAAGAGAAACGAGTATTACTGATAGCATCATTAAGAAATACTTGAAGATTGTAATGTCATATCGCGCCGAAAACCGAGTAGATCAACCTACTTCCTCCCAGTTACCGGGTATGCAACCGCTGCGGGTACTAAATGCTGTTGCTCAACATTTAAACTTTTCAAAAGCAGCAGATGTGTTAGGGCTTACTCCAGCGGCTGTGAGCTATCAGGTGAAGGAGATTGAGTCGCGGTTGGGCTTTTCGATTTTTGAGCGTACAAGCCGTCGAGTTAGTCTTACGGAGGCGGGTAGGGTGTATCTGGTTGGGGTAGATGCTGCCTTATCCGTAATGTATAAAAGCCATCTTGATGCATTACATATTGTGACTCAGGAGGAGGAAAAAGCGAAGACAACACTCACTATCTCGGTGATGCCGCGATTTGCAACGAACTGGCTATTTCCACGTTTACCCGAGTTCAAAGCGCTTTATCCTGATGCTGACCTTGTGTTTGATGTGACAGATAAAGTGCGGTGTCTGGCTGGAGATAAGCTTGATATCGCAATCCGCTTTGGGTGTGATGTGGCTGAGCCTTTACAGCAGCATCGACTGTTCTCTACCGAAGTCATCCCCGTTTGTCGTCCGGCACTCGCCCGCACTATTGATCTTCACGATCTCGGCCGCTTAACAAATGTGATGCTCTGTTATGTTGATTGCCAAACAGAGGGACGAACTTGGCCTGACTGGCTGCAGTGGTTTGCAAATGAAGGCGTAGAAGAACCCAAGGGGATGAACATGGTAGGACTCACTGACCTCAGTCATGTGGTACAAACTGTGTTAGAGGCTGAGGCGGTCGGTTTAGTTGAACCTAAAATGGTTGAGAAGGAGCTCGCAAAAGGTCAACTCGTGCGGCTTTCTGACAAATCTCTGACCTTGCCGACAGACCTATCTTATAAGCTGGTTTTTAATCGGCCGTCGTTATCAAAGCTGGGTGAGCGATTTGTTGAGTGGATAGTTCAGGCTTAAAGGCTACCGAATACAGTTCGATGAAAGGATACTTTGATGTTTATTGCGCACCTTCCCGCCGGCTACCTCTTTGCGAAATTACTTCAAACGTCTTGCGTGCCTGTCGGTGGTAACCAACGCCACTTCATACAAGCGGCCATGGTAGGTAGCGTTATTCCTGACATCGACTTACTTTGGTTTTACTTTGTCGCAGATAGAGCCACCCATCATCATGGTTACTGGACGCATTTACCTATTTTGTGGTTACTTTTCGCTGCGACTGCTTTTTGTCTTTATCGTCGTCAGTTTTGGCGAGAAAAAAGTGCTCTGATGGTTGCTTTTGCCCTAGGAGGCGTATTACACCTTGTGCTGGACTCCGTTGTAGGGCAAGTACAATGGTTATTCCCTTTCTCTGACGTGGCGACGACCTTGGTCACCGTGCCTGCTTTGTACCAGCCTTGGTGGTTTAACTTTCTTTTTCATTGGACCGCATTGGTTGAGATAGCCATTGTGGTGGCTGCTTTCTATGTTTGGCGAAAAACGAGGCAGCCACAACTTACTAGACACTAAAACAAGCGGCGCAGATATGCTCAAGCCACCTCTAGATGCTTGTTCAGCGAGAATTTCTAGGCTTGTCAGCAAGGCACTGCTTTGAAGGTCTAGTGGACTAAATCGAAAAGCAGTAACACAGATGACAAGCCTAGAAAACTCGCCCAGAGGGAAGCGCCTAGCGCCCCGATTTCTGCGTTAAAGTTATTTGAAAGGAGAAGGCCATTCCTTCATACCTTTGCCTTGAACTCGATGCGCTAGTCCGCTTCTGAATCCCTTATCTTGAGGAGGCTTGAGTATATCGTAATAATCCCCCAACCTAGGCTATACGCGACGAGGTCGAGCCAGTCGAATGTCATACCGATCACAATGCGTGCCATTCGGTTGTGCTCCAAGCCGAGAAGCGCTACTAGGTTGTAGTATTGAGCTATCTCTACGCTGTAGGCAAACAGCAGCGTACCGAGTGCGATTTTCCATCGTGAGAAGGTGAGAAAAGTGCAGAAAAACGCATAGATCCAAATGACCACCAACACATCACCTATGAAGGGGCGAATAATCCGATCATTGATGAATAGTGCGATAAAGACGAGCAATGCAAATAGCGCGACATTCAAGATGGCATAGCGACGGTGAAAAGTGAGCATGATTTGTGTAACGTATCCTTGTTTATTCGTAGAAAGCTGAGTAAACAACCTTGAACCATGTGTTTAGCACTCAGAGAGAAAAGATGCAGCTTACCTTAGCGACTTGGAACTTACTCAACTTTATTGCCCCGCCGAATGCCGCTTACGAGATGGATAACATTCTCTTGGCTGAGCAGTGGCAGAAAAAACAACAGTGGGTTCGTTCACACGTCGCTGCATTGGAAGCGGACATTATTGGCTTCCAAGAGATCTTTTCTGACAACGCGTTAGATGAGTTGTTGCAACCCTATGGATATAAACTTCATATCGTTGACAAACCCCGAGTAAGAGATGGCTATATCTATGAGTCTCCCGTCGTCGGTATTGCCTCCCGCTTGCCCCTAAAACGTTGCTACCCGATCAGGGTTGATACAGAGACGTTGGTATCACTAGGACTTCCCCCGCCGTTCCAATTTAGTCGTACGCCTGTCGTTGCGGTTGTGACACATCCGATTTTAGGTGATATCCGATGCGTGAGTATTCATCTCAAATCTCAGCGCGCATCAGTCGACATAGAGGGCCAAGACCCGCGCAATATCGCACTCAAGCTCTGTGATTCGTGGGCTTCAACACGGCAACGCGGTACTGAAGCGGCACTATTGAATCTGCAGCTCTCTCAAGGCCCCGATGCTCACTTACCTACCGTAGTGATGGGGGATTTCAATCGCGATTTACAGAGTAGTGAGTTAAAGGCGTTGGCGAACAATGGCTGGCTGCACGACAGTTGGGCTTTGTATCAGTCGCAACAAAATAGAGAAATACTTCGGCCTGCGACTCATTACCATGGCGCGGTGGGAAGCGTACTGGACTATATTTTGCTCACTGATCATTTTGATCATAACAGCGTCGAATGCCGAGGCAGAATCTGTGCTTATCACTGTATTGACCGCCATCTGATTAACCCGCGGTACGAAATTGACAGTGAGAGTAGCGATCATGCCATTGTGCAGGTAACAGCCACACTCACAATTTGAGCCAATTTTGTCCCTTATTGAACCACTAACTATCTGATTGTATAGACACTCTTCTTTATATGTCCCAAATGTTATTTTTCGCGATAACAAGCACGTGATCTTCTCCCCATTAGTGGTAATTTGAACAAAAAATAACAAATTGGCCTGAATGTCACGTAACGGATGTTTGGGAAAATTAAGTCAGCTGCGAAAAGCGGCCTGTGTATCACGTCAACCCCACGGAGAGTGGGGAGCATGCAACTGACGTGATCGCAAATTACTACTCACTTCAGGGATGTATCATGGACACACTTTTTACCAAAAAGCGATTGAGCCCGTGGCGATGGCTATGGCGTTTTATCATCATGATTGTGGTGCTGGTTATCGCGTTTGTCGCCTATGTGCTCTATCAAGGCCATTCGACTAAAAAAGCGCTCACGGCGGTGACCTTACCACCGGGACAGTTGCATGATGTGGGAGGCTATCGACTGCATATGTATTGTGCTGGGCATGGTTCACCAACGGTAGTGATGGAAGCCGGCGGCAGCGATTTCTCTCTGACGTGGCGAAATATTCAAGACAAGCTTGCACGCGAAACGCGGGTATGTAGCTACGATCGAGCTGGACTCGGATGGAGTGAGCGTCATCCAGATGCACTGCGGAGCAGTGAGTTGATGCTTGCGGAGTTTGAAAAGCTATTGGCAGCGGCGCAAGTGGAAGGCGATTTAGTGTTGGTCGGCCATTCTTTTGGTGGCATGTTGGTTAGGCGCTATGCGCACGAGCACGCTGATCGTGTTAAAGGAATGGTACTTGTCGATGCTGCTTATGAGTTGATTAGCGATAGAACCAAGGCAATTTACGAAGGGATTAATGAGGCCTCGTTGGCCGAGTTAGCGACGGTATCGACTCTACAGCAACTAGGATTGTTGGCACTTTCACCTGAGGAGATTCCAGATCCGGGTATGCCAGAGACCTTGCTTAGCCAGTATCGTTCAGTGTTAGCGACGACAGACCATGTTAATGGTATGCAAGATGAGTTAAGCCATATGGCGGAAAACTATGAGCGTTTGGTGGATGCACATTTGATTCGGATGGGAGAAATGCCGTTAGTGGTGATCAGTGCGTCAGACAATAGTCTACCGCAGCTCAGTGAAGACGATAACTTCCATCTCAATGCAGAATGGCAGTCGTTCCAACGTCGCCTCGCAACACTTTCCGCCAATAGCCGCCATATTAAGGTGCCCAATAGTGACCATTACTTGCACTTGCAACATCCCGACATTGTTGTCAATGCGGTAAAGAGTATGCTGCCTGATTCGTAATGGATTATTCGTAATGGATTAATTGTCGCTTTAAAGAAAAAACGCGCTGAGTGAGCAGCGCGTTTTTATTTATGAGTATACTAATTTAGAAATCTGGATCGACCTGAAAGTGGACGGTCTCTCGGGTGATGGGATGTTCAAAGGTGATGCTCTCTGCATGCAGATGCAAGCGGTTCGCACGCGTACCATAGAGATCATCACCGACGATGGGACTGTTCAGGCCATCGACATGCGCACAATGCACGCGGAGTTGGTGGGTGCGTCCTGTTTTCGGATAAAGAAAAAGTTTGGCTTTGCCATTGTGGCGCTCGATCACTTCATAAAAGGTCTCAGCCGGTTTGCCATGTTCAAAACAGACGAGCTGGCGAGGGCGATCATAAAAGTCGCCGCGCATTGGCAAGCTTATCGTGCCACTTTCCTTGGGAATATCTTGCTCTAACAGAGCACAGTAACGTTTCTTTACTGTTCGCTGAATAAACTGCTGTTGTAGGTATTTGTTAGCGCGGGCGCTAATGGCAATCACCATTAAACCCGATGTCGACATATCCAGTCGATGGACAATCAGTGGCCCAGTCGCATCGGGATAACGTGCTTTCATGCGGGTATAGACGGAGTCGTTAACTGACTTACCGGGCACCGAAAGAAACTCAGCAGGTTTGTTGATCACCGCAAGGTGTTCATCTTCATAAATGATCTCCACTTGTTTCTTGTCGCTGTCGCTCATTAGCAGAGGGCTCGGCTCTACATCAAGCCCGATCAACATATGTGACAAGATAGGGTGGCATTTACCCTGACAGGAAGGGTAGTAATGCTGGTGGCGACGAATTTCAGATTTGGGCGATTGTCCCCACCAAAACTCTGCGAGAGCAAGCGGTTGATAGCCATGCTGATAAGCGTAATGCAGCAGTTTAGGTGCGCAACACTCACCCGCCCCAGCAGGGGGCACACCATAGGGTGTTTTCTCAAAAATTGCGCCAAGATCTTCATACTCGCCCACGGCGTTGAGAAAGCGGTATTGCGCAAAGAGCTGCTTTTGTAAGCGGTGCGAACGTTGCTTTCGTTCTTGACGGAGTGCATCGATCTGGTTTTCAAAACCATCTAGCGTCGCTTTCGCGTCGTTCACTGTCGCTTCCCACTGCAATTTAAGGTCGCGTAGCTGCAGTTTATCAATCACACTTGCTTCATTGAGTCGTTGCCGCGCTTCTGCGCGTTGTTCTTCAGGAAGTTCACTAAGGGCTAATCGTTGTGCTTTACGCGATTTTTTGTTGATTTGCATCTGCTCGCGATGCGTCGACAGCGCCGTTTTAGCGTCATTGGCCACGGTTTGCCATTGTGTTTTAGCAACGACATAGTCTTGTGAGGCTAATGCAGCATCGAGTTGGTGGTTGATTTTGTTGATCTCTGCTTGCTCAGGCAAAAAGAAGCCATCTTCATCCAGCATATCAAACACAGGCGGGACGAAGCCGGGCAGGTGATTACTCTCAGCGACTTTGCCTGAATAGGCACGTAAATACCCTAGCTCGCCTTGCGCGTTTTCAACCACGAGTACGCCGAACATTTTTCCGGTTGCCGACTCACTTTCTTGCACTAAGCCAAAGTCGTGTTCCCACTCTAAAGGTTGACTGAGTGCATCTTGCAAGGCCTCCGATGCTGCGATTGCCATCGGATGAGGTTGATAGCAAAACGGAAAGGTGAACTGCGCGGGTCTGGGTAACGACGCTACGTCAGCATGAAATGGAAAAAACATCGGATCTTGCATGGTGTCTTCAATCAACAGCGAATGTGGGCGGCAATTCTAGCGGGTTGGACTGAAAAATTCATCTTCTGCATTACGCTTTGATGCCTTCGATACCCTCTAGCTTGAGCAAGGTGGTTTTCTTATCGAGTCCACCCGCATACCCGGTGAGTTTGCCTGACGCGCCAATCACGCGATGGCAGGGAATAATAACCGGAATCGGATTTTTCCCGTTGGCGGCACCGACAGCACGTACGGCTTTGGGGTTGTCTAACTTGACAGCAATATCGCCATAGCTGCAAAACTCACCATGTGGAATGGTTTGCAGTGCGTGCCAAACACGGTGTTGAAAGGCCGTTCCTTTTGGAGCGACGGGGACATCAAAGTTGATGCGCTGTCCTGAAAAATACTCAGTGAGCTCTTGCACTGCTTGTTGAGTGATCGGGTTGGTGTGCGTATCTAAATCAGGATCGGCATCAAAGTGAATCGCGGTAACCGCGGTGTGGTTAGCGATAACATTGAGCCACCCGATTGGCGTATCTATGAGTTGATTAAACATCCATAACATTCCATAAGTAGAAGGTGAGGTAGCTGCGCCAAGGTGCGGCGGCATCTGGGTTAAATGCTGTGGCATCTTGCCTAGCATTGAGGTTTTTAATCGCACGTTGCACGCCGAGATCGCCGCTTAAAAAGATGTCGGGATCATTGATGCCGCGAAGTTTAAGGTAGTCGACGGTCCAAGGCCCAATGCCTTTGAGCTTAAGGAGTGCATCCGCGTCAAAGATCGGATTTTCAATGGCATAGTTGATGAAAGTTAATAGTGTCTCTTTGCGACGCTCTGGCATGCCTAGGCTACGTACAAAGGCTTCGCTGATGGCATTGGGCTCGGGGAAATAGCGGTAAGGTTCCGCGTTATCTGGGTTGCTGTCTATCACTTTCTCCACCAAATTCCTGGCGGCTTTGACCGACACTTGCTGGCCGAGAATTGCGCGAATGCCGGCTTCGAAAGGGCTCCAAATCCCGGGAAGACGAATGCCCGCAATATCCAGTGGCATGCCGATGGCTTTGGTGAGTGCTTGCTCTATGTGCGCGACATCTGCATCAAGGTCAAGGCAACGACGGATGTTGGCGATCAGTAAGTGCAGATCCGCAGGTTTATCGGTGACAATGGCGACATGAAAACCATGCTTGTCTTCATCGAAGGTGGCTGTGAAATGCCCTGTTTCGCCATGGTGCGTGAAGGTACGGCCATAGCTGTGCTCATCTACCCACTCTAAGCCGTTAATGGCTCTGGCGGCATAAAAATCACGGACGGATGGCCAGTGGTAAGGAGGACGAAAGGTTAAAAACAAGCTGAGTTCTCCGTTGTCATTTTGCACCTTAGATTGACGAATCTGTCTGGGTGATAGCTTAAAGTGCTGCTGAAAAGCATCATTAAAACGGCGAACGCTATTGAAGCCAGCCGCAAAGGCGATATCGGTGATCGGTAAGTGAGATTCGTGCAACATCTGCTTGGCGAACAGCAGTTGGCGATAGATAGCATACGTCTTTGGTGACATACCTACGTGTTCTTGAAAGAGGTGTCGCAGGTAGCGTTCGGAGATCCCGAGCCGGTCACAAAAAGCCGGTAACGCTTGATGACTTAACCCTTGCTGCTCAATCAGTGAAAGTGCGCGTCGCAATGTGGTATGGCTACCTAACCAAGCGGGTGAGCCAGGGGCACTGTCGGGGCGACAACGCATACAAGGGCGGTAGCCTGCAGCGGCGGCTTGCGACGCGGCGGGAAAATACTCGACATTTTCTTCCTTGGCGGCTGGGGCAGGGCATATGGGACGGCAATAGATCCCCGTCGTTTTTACCGCAGTGAAAAAGAGGCCATCAAATCTCGCGTCACGCGATAAGCGTGCCTTCAGGTAGTAGTGTGCGTCCATGTCGTAGGCCCTCTAATCTCATTCTCAGCAGCAGACGGGAATGAATTCATACTCAAGCGTCTTGCGATAACGTGAGTACATTTTAGCGCCATTGTTAACACATACTGGCCATTTTCGGTAGTGAATTAGATTGCCATTAGATAGAGGTGGAGAATAACGGAAGGGACGAGCAAACAGGTGATGGTGAAGTTTTTGATTCTTGCCAGCGCGCGATAGTGCCATTGATTGAAACGAGAAACGTCCCAGCCAGAGTGCCGCGTTTGCCATTGATAAAGGCGTTGATGTGCAAACGTGAAAGTGAGAAACCAAGAATACAAGACGGCAACATTAAAGCACGCGCTCACACCTAATAAACTTCGCATCGTTTCTATCATGGTGACCTCTTAAGCTGATTCTCATCTTTACATCGCGTTCATCTGATACTCAAGCCTAGAAAACTCTCCCTTCGGGAAGCTAGTCTGCTTCTGAATCCTACATCTTGAGGTGGCTTGAGTATATCAAGAACGGAAGCCAATTTGGGCTAATCTTGAGGCAAATCAGCATCATGCTTGAGCGAAATCAACCATCGCTTCGATAGTTCAGAGAACGCATGTTGATCTTCTGTAGTGATTCCCGCCACCAGGGACTCTTGGACTTTAACGTGTGCCACAATTGCCTCTTCGATCAGGGCCTTACCTTCATCCGTTAAACTCACGGTCACACTGCGGCGATCATCTTTAGAGTGCGCCCGTGTAATTAAACCTTTCTCTTCGAGACGATCAAGGCGATTAGTCATTGCGCCGGAGCTCAGCATCATGGTTTTAAACAGCACCGAAGGCGTCAGCGTGTAGGGTTGACCCGAGCGAAGTAAAGTCGCTAACACGTCGAACTCACCGAGCTTGATACCAAACTGCTTATGACAATCCGCAATCGCTTTTTCGGAGTGCGCGGCTAAGCGTTTCATTCTGCCAAGCATCGCCATAGGTAAGGTGTTGAGTTGCGGTTTTTCTTGCTGCCATTGTTCAATGATCAGATCGATCGTATCTGCTGGCGTTTGATTAGCCATTCTCGAGTCCTTGGTTATCTTTCTTAACGTAAAGATACTTTACCGAATTGAAAAAGCGAAGTATAGTGGCATTCAAATATCTTTACGTGGAGATACTTGTTGTGATTATTCTTCTTCTGATGATTCCTCAGATGTTCTGGGGAACAACGTATGCGGTAACCCAGTTTGGCTTTGAGTCTTGGCCGACCTTTGCGCTAGGTGTGCTCAGGGCGTTACCAGCTGGACTTATCTTATTGGCGCTTAAACCGACATGGCCGCAACGACGCTATTGGAAACCGCTGTTTATCAATGCCGTGGTGAACATCGGTGCTTTTTTCACCTGTATTTTCATTGCCGCGCAAACACTCCCTGCAGGCTTTGCTGCCGTTGGTTCTGCAACGACCCCCATGTTTGCGATGATCATTAATCATTTTAGGGGCGAAGCCGCACCCGCCAAACGCCAAATAGCCGCGGCATTACTTATGCTAACGGCGGCAACTCTGTTGTTTAATCCGGCGCAAGGTGAGGTCAACCTTATTGGTGTTGCGGCAATGGTCATCGGCATCCTGTTGATTCTCTTCGGCAGCTTGTGTGCAAAAACCTTGATAGCCGAGTTAGGTTGGTGGCAAGTGCTCGTATGGCAGTTGATTTTAGGGGGATTGATGTTGGTGCCTTTCGCTGCTTGGCAGTGGTGGCAGTCGCCCCCTTCAGTCACGTTCAGTCGTCAGCTCTTTGGTTCAGCAACTTGGTTGGTGATTGCCAACACCATGATTGCTTACAGTGCATTTCTCTATCTGTTGCGCAAAGCGACGATATTGCAGCTCGCGTTTGCGGGGATAGCGAACCCTTTGGCCGGCATTGCTGCAGGGGCGATATTGATGTCAGAACAATTCGAGTTCTATCAATATGGGTTAATGGCGCTGATGTTGATCTGTGCGCTGCTGGCGCAATTGAAACCCAATCAAAATAGGTGGAAGACGAAGGAATTGAGTGGCAGTGAAGCGCAGTGATGCTGGGAGGAGGGCATAAACATAATGTAGTAAAACAGGTTGGCTCAGTGCGTCTATTTCGGTTTGTTAGTGAAGCACTGCTGTGGAGATGGGACGATATCGTTGGACAGGGTAAAGGTAGGCAAAGGCAGGGTGATGAGGAATAATCAAACACTTTTGGCATGGAAATGTTTTGTGTTCATATTATTCGTTTGTGTTATTAATGAGCAATTATACGGTAAAAAACACTAGATACTTTGAGTTTAAAAGGTTTGTGTACTAACTAATTGTGATATCATCCGCGCACATTTTTCGCTCTGAGGCGAATAGTGACCCGTCGGATGACGCTGCGCTATTCATAAGCTAGGGGCACAACAAGGAGTCACTTTTGTCTACGGACTTAAATAAACCTGTTTTTTTCTCTTCTGTTTTTATTATTGCTCTACTCGTCATCTTTGGCGTGTCTATGCCGGCTGAGCTTGAGGCTAACTTTTCTATTTTGCAAAAGTGGCTGATCAACAATGCGAGTTGGTTCTATCTCGCTGCCGTTGCAATCTTTTTCGTTTTCTTGATTGGCGTAATGTGTAGCCGATTAGGTGATATCAAACTTGGTCCAGACCATGCCGAACCTGAATACAGCCTAGGTGCTTGGTTCGCGATGCTGTTTTCCGCAGGCATGGGGATCGGTTTGGTTTTTTATGGCGTGTCTGAACCTGTCATGCACACCATGTGGCCGCCGGTTGGCGAAGCCTTTAGTGCCGAAGCGGCACAGCAAGCGTTAAAAATCACGTTCTTCCACTGGGGTATCAGTGCTTGGGCCGTTTATGCACTTGTTGCACTTTCGCTCGCTTACTTCTCTTATCGCCATAAGTTGCCACTGTTACCACGCTCTGCTCTTTACCCTCTCATTGGTGATCGTATCTATGGTGTGATTGGTCATGCCGTGGATGCGTTCTGCGTGATTGGTACCTTGTTCGGTGTCGCCACCTCGCTCGGTTTTGGAGTGATGCAGGTGAATGCGGGTTTCAACTACCTGTTCGGCCTTGAGGTTTCAAGTGGCGTGCAGATGGGGCTCATCGTTGTTATCACCTTGTTTGCGACGATTTCTGTTGTTCTGGGTTTAGACAACGGGATTAAGCAGCTTTCTAAAGTGAACATGGTCTTGGCTGGCGCATTGCTTATCGTCGTGATCGTTGCGGGTCCAACGGCATTGATCATGCAGATGTTTGTGCAAAACACTGGCGCGTATCTGTCTGATCTCGTCACCATGACTTTCAACCTCTATGCCTACGACCCGAAAGAAGAGTGGATTGGCGGTTGGACGATTTTCTACTGGGGCTGGTGGATCTCTTGGTCACCGTTCGTGGGGATGTTTATCGCACGTGTTTCACGTGGTCGTACAATTCGTGAGTTCCTTGTCGGCGTGTTGCTCATTCCAAGCTCATTCTGCTTCTTGTGGTTCACGGCGTTTGGTAACACGGCTATCGACGCGATCATCAACAAAGGCATGACGTCACTGAGTGAGACGGTGGCGAATGATGTGCCTGCCGCGTTGTTCCAATTCTTTGAATTGATGCCAATGTCGACAGTGCTATCTGTTATTGGTGTTGTGTTGATCATTACTTTCTTCGTCAGCTCATCTGACTCTGGCTCATTAGTGATTGATACCTTAACCAGCGGTGGTGCAGCAGAGCCGCCTGTATGGCAACGGGTATTTTGGGCTTCAACCGAAGGTGTGGTTGCGGCAGCACTATTGTGGGCAGGTGGTTTAGCCGCGCTGCAAACCATGACCATTGTGAGTGCTTTCCCGATTACGGTGATGCTGCTTGCGTTCTGTTACTCGCTATTTAAAGCACTGCGTCATGATTACTTGCTGATGAACAGCGTGCAAACGCACAATACAGCGGTACAGTACGCGAAAGCGAACGTAAGTTGGCAAAGCCGTATTTCTGCGCTGGTCTCTCACCCTGACCGTGGCGAAGCGACCTCGTTTATTACGGATACGGTGCAGCCTGCCTTGATCGATCTTGCGAACGAGATGCAAGCAAATGGCCTGAACGCCAGTATCGAGAAACTGAGTGAACAACGGGTGCGTTTAGTGGTGCGTAAAGATGAAGCGGAAGATTTCGCTTATGGTATTCGTCTTCAGCAGTTTGTCGTACCGTGTTACGCCAATGATGAAGAGACAGAGAGTCAAGAAGAGTACTACCGCGCTGAAGTCTACCTGTTGCAAGGTGGTCAGCAGTACGATGTATTGGGCTATACCAAAGAGCAAATCATTGCGGATGCACTGACGCAGTATGAACGCCACCTCCATTTCTTGCACTTAGCGGTCTCTGAAGAGGCACCCGCGCAAGCCTAGTGAGACAAGCAAGACGATAAAACACCCGCAGCCAGCGGGTGTTTTTGTTTGTATCGGGAATAGATTGACAGCATCAATAGTGAATAGGCATCACATTTCTACACTTCCCCACAATTTGCTTGTTATCAGGGTGTTACAGTTGCTCTCTATCGATGGACAGAGACAAGGCATACCCATGAAAAAAACACTTTTACTTTCTCTCTCGCTGCTCTTTTCAGGGCTCGTTAACGCACAGGATGTTGACGTTGGCGATCTCCACATCCAAAAACCGTGGTCTAAGCTGGTTCCGCCGACATCTGCGGTGACTGCGGGCTTCTTTGATGTGACCAATGAAGGTGAGGCTGACGACCGTATTATTGCCGCTCGCGCAGACATCGCCGGTAAGGTTGAGCTACACAACCATATCCATGAAGACGGCATGATGAAAATGCGTGAAGTCTCAAGTATTGAAGTACCGGCAGGCGAAACGGTCTCCCTAAAGCCGGGCAGCTTCCACGTGATGTTCTTTAACCTCACTAAGGTCCCGGCGCTAGGCGAACAGTTCCCTGTCATCGTTACGTTTGAAAAAGCCGGGGAGGTAGAGCTGATGTTTAAAGTCAAAGAAGCCATTAAACCGATGCACCACAATGGGAAGCACGATCATAACGCTCATGATGGCGAACATCACCATCATTGATGGGTATTCTAAATCGGATTAAGTATCTCTGCCCCGTGGGTTCATGGGGCGCTAGCTTTACTTGTGATATTGTGTTCTTAACAACTGATTTCTAGAAATAGCGATAAACAACTTGCGATGTAAATCATGTTTCTACATCGTGGCCATGGATCTTATGACAATAAGATGACGATGATCTAACTCTGTTTGCTGTAGGAGTCTATATTATGTTTTTGGACTTTTTCGAAAAGGAATTTAAAGAAATTTCGGATGTCCCAGAGGCCTTGTCATCATCATTGAGTGATGTCTTTAAAGAGAGGTTTAGTGGTGGAATTCCATCTTTATTCAAGGAGATGAGAGATGATTTGCCGAAAACTTACAATGTAATTGAAAAAAAATTCGAATTAAAATTTGGCTCTAGATTACTTTGGGGGAGAAGACAGATTCTTTTCGCACTTGTTAGTCAAGACATGTTAGTGGAAGTATCATTATATTGTGTTAACCATTATCATGTCAGGCATTTATTTGAAAGGTCTGCTTATTTGCCGAGGGAAATTGAATCGTATTTTAATCTATCTAGAGGATTTATTATAAATAAAGAGGGCCAAAGTCGAGAGATAAAAAAAGATGTACCAATATTGTATACCTGGCCTACAATTTTTGAAGAATGCATCGAGTTAACGAATGAAGATGTATCTTCTGTTGATGAATGGATAAAGAACTGCAAGGTATTAATATACACTCGTAGTCATGAAGTTATCCTTTTGGATAAAAAAACATCTATTGCTTATTTTACAAGCATGGACAATGTCTTGGACCTAAAGCCAATCGTTGATCTCGTCGATTTTTGGGACAGCTATAACGCTTATTTGCTAGAAAATGGCAATTCGTATGGGTTTAGATTTGCTGATTACTATGATTAGAAGCATTAACAAGAGTTTCAAAAGAATATGTGATGTCATTGGTATTTTGGGGCTGCTTATCATCAGTGTTGCCTGTCTCAGGTGCGATGATTAAAGGAGGTCTTATTATCCTTGTTTTCATGCGCTCAGGATGATTGGCTCGTCATTTAGGTATATAGAGTTTAAGTGAGGAATGCATGAAGCTGAAAAATGGAACAGTCGAGAATGAAGAAATTGTTATTGATGACCGTTTGATATTTAATGTTATTGGGCCAGAAATAGTATTAAAAACTGCGTAATTCAGTCTAAGGTACCCACTTCTGCGTTGGGTATCCGTGGTACTTTAGAGGACACGACGATTGTTGCTAAAAAGCCTTTAGGTGGATTTTATTGGTATGATGTTTCGTTGACTCGCTGCAAGTTTGTAGGCAAATTCCATAATAATTGTTTTGGTAGTAGAAATGGTTCACCAGGCTTGGTTGAGCAATGTGATTTTAGTCAAGCGGACATTGATAGGTGTTTTTTCTTCGGGAGCAATGTTGAAAGTAACACTTTCCCTAAATGGCCTTTTTTGTTCTTATTTAACAGCAGAGAAAATGTCTCGAAATTGGAACAATACGCAAAGGAAAACGAAAACGTTGCTTATATATTTAGTCATTCTAAACACTTTGGTGAAGAAGTAAAGGGTATTTGCTATGACGCAAGAAAACTGGCTAAGTTGTTTAATACTACCGTGGATGATATTAAGCATTCATTTTCAGGATTTGATTTTATTAAGTTTTAATTTCACTGATTAAGCAGTAATGATGGAGATCGTTTATGCCAACGCTTCACTTTTATTAGAACACTCTAAAATGTATTGCGTACAAGAAGTTTTACTTCGATGATTACCACTCTAGATTACGGTAATACACTTCAAATAACTTGTGTGCTTAATGTCTGAAATTGACTACTTACTATCGATATCGTGTGACCTTCGATTTGTTTTTATTCCTAACGTATAGAAACGAATAGTTTAAAATGTGATATTGTGAATTGTAATAAGTGGTTTTATAACTTCATACATATCAATTCAACATCGGAGTCAGTAGGTCAATGTTGTATAAAATGGCGGTGATTTTGTTGCTTTTTACTGGTTCAGTTTCGGCTTCGCAGTTGGATTTGAATAAGTGCAAAAAATTATTAAGAATATATCACAGTGGCGAAAAAATTAGACTTAACTTTAACGGAAAAAAGTTCCCAGATGCGTTGCAGAACTGGTATATGAAATACTATGGGTCTTTTGACGAAAGTTGGGTGAATGCTGAGGTTACTATAAAAAATTCGGTCAGTCTTTTGAGAGAGAATAATGAGTTAAGATTTGATATGGAATTTATGCTATTGCCATTAATGTATTTGAAATTCGACCGAATGAATTATAGTACGGATGCATATTATTACGATATTTTTAATTATATAGATGATAGAAATTACATGATGTTGTTTGAAGATCCAGGTGATGTTTTTCCTTCACCCGCGCTCTCTCTCGCAGGTCACTACGATGAATGGGTGAGGGAGTTGTTTCTAAGTAATATTAAAGATGTCATATATAAAACGGCTGACCTTGGATCTTATTACAAGAATACATCAGGTGAAGACTTTTTATATTACACTAGTTGCCCTATAGGATTTGCTATTTACTAGCTAGGTTTTCATGTTAACTGGGGTGACTTCCCTATTAATTATAGGTTAGCGAGTGCCGTGGGATTAAATCAACCCTATCACAGTTCAAGGGCCAATCGCCATTGATACATCAAAATTCACTTCAGGACGTACTACTATGTATGGTGATATTGGAAATAGAAGGCAGTTCTGGAGGCAATGGAAAGATACTTTCTCTGGCACTTTAAGTTCTGATAATTTATATTTTGTTAAATCTAACCGATCTCCAGTTGTTGATGAACATTGGATTGATCACTTTCCTGAACATGCAGATCACCTAGGTGATCTCATTATCCATCACCATTTGGACTATGGGCATAGTGCCATACCTTTGCCTAAATCTCTACATAGTAAGCGACCAGGTTGGAGAATTTGACACCTTTGCATTCAGGTAAACAGGCGGTAATAAATGATTAATAACATTGATGAGTTGAAGTTATATACAGATGTAGAAGCGGCTAAATTTCCTACGATTGCATCGCATATTAGGCTTGGTAGTTCTAACTATTCAGAAGAACAAATAGCTGAGTTAAGCCGACGTATTCCTGAGTTGCCCTTATGCTATATACGTGTTGTTCGTCAGGTTGAGTTAACTGGAGTGTCTATAGGTCAATTTGCTTTATGGCCTGTCACGTATGGAAGCGGTGATTTACTTACCTGTCTCACCAAAGCCAACGAAAGCTGCAGTAATCCTTTTCTTGGGTTCTATAGTAATAATTATCTTGTTGAGGTTGCATGTTGTGAAGCAAATACTGTTTGCATAGGAAGTGCCGCTGGAAGAAATGAAGGCCAAGTGTTTCTTGTAGATATTAGCTCTGGCCCTAACCCAGTATTTCTTAAGTTAGCAGAGAACTTTGAGCAATTCTTGATTCTTGCTGGGAATCTTCATGACATCAGTATGTCATATCAGGAAAATGAAAACTCAGGACTTATTGAATTCTCTTCTCGTTTGGAGAAGTTTGAATTAGACAGTAGCTCAGTGTCTACTTGGATCCGGATGTTAGAAGAGGAACTGTTTTAGTTGTCAGTAATCACCATCATTGATGGGTATTCTAAATCGGATTAGGTATCTCTGCCCCGTGGGTTAATGGGGTGCTAGCTTTACTTATCATATTGTGTTCTTAACAACTGATTCCTAGAAATAACGATAAACAACTTGCGATGTAAATCATGTTTCTACATCATGGACATGGATCTTATGACAATAAGATGGCGATGATCTAACTCTGTTTGCTGTAGGCGTCTATATTATGTTTTTGGACTTTTTCGAAAAGGAATTTAAAGAGATTACGGATGTGCCACAGGCCTTGCCATCTGAACTAAATGATGTGTTTAAAGACAGGTTTAGTGGTGGAATTCCATCTTTATCTGAGGAGATGAGAGTTGACTTACCAAAAACTTACAATGTAATTGAAAATAATTTCGAAATGAAACTAGGTTCTAGGCTACTTTGGGGGCGAAGGGATATCTGCTTTGCACTTGTTAGTCAAGATATGTTGATTGAAGTTCCACTCTACGATATTTATTATTATCATGTAAAAGCTTTAGATGACAGTTCTACTTACTTGAAAAAGGAGATTGAATCATACTTTTATCTGACAAGTGGATTTCTTATACATAAGGAAGGCCAGAGTAAAGATCTTAAAAAGATGTACCTATATTGTATACTTGGCCTACAATTTTTGAAGAATGCATCGAGTTTACGAATGAAGACATATCTTCTGTTGATGGTTGGATAAAGGACTGCAAGGTATTAATATACACTCGTAGTCATGAAGTTATCCTTTTGGATAAAAATACATCTATTACTTATTATACAAGCATGGACAATGTCTTGGACCTAAAGCCAATTGTTGATCTCGTCGATTTCTGGGACAGCTATAACGCTTATTTGCTAGAAAATGGCAATTCGTATGGGTTTAGATTTGCTGACTACTATGATTAGAAGCATTAACAAGAGTTTCAAAAGAATATGTGATGTCATTGGTATTATTGGGCTGCTTATCATCGATGTTGCTTGTCTCAGGTGCGATGATTAAAGGAGGTTTTATTATCCTTGTTTTCATGTGCTCAGGATGATTGGCTCGTCATTTAGGTATATAGAGTTTAAGTGAGGAACGCATGAAGCTGAAAAATGGAACAGTCGAGAATGAAGAAATTGTTATTGATGACCGTTTGATATTTAATGTTATTGGGCCAGAAATAGTATTAAAAAACTGCGTAATTCAGTCTAAGGTACCCACTTCTGCGTTGGGTATCCGTGGTACCTTAGAGGATACGACGATTGTGGCGAAAAAGCCTTTAAATGGATTTTATTGGTATGATGTTTCGTTGATTCGCTGCAAGTTTGTAGGCAAGTTTCATAACAATCGTTTTGGTAGTCGAAATGGTTCATCAGGTTTGGTAGAGCAATGTGATTTTAGTCAGGCGGATATAGATGGAGCGGTTTTTTACAGTGGTAGTGTAGAAAAGCACATTTTTCCTAAGTGGCCATTTCTAGTCGTTTTTGTTACGGAAGACAACATTTTACAACTGGAAAAATCGGCATTGAAGGACGAAAATGTGGAAGATGTTCTTGAGCATATAAAAGTATTACATAAGGAAAGAAAGGCGATCTGCTATGATGCTAGAAAAATGGCTAAAATATTCAATGTTTCTTTAGACGATATTAAGCGTTCGTTTTCAGGGTTTGACTTTATTAAGTTTTAGCCATTAATCTGTAAGACGGAGAACATTTATGCCAACGCTTCACTATTATTAGAACAGTATAAAAGGTGTTGCGCACTATCAGTTTTTCTTCGAGAATTATCATTCTATAAACGGTGAACAACTTCAAATAACTTGTGTGCTTAATGTCTGAAATTGACTACTTACTATCGATATTGTGTGACCTTTGATTTGTTTTGATTCCGAACGTATAGAAAAGAATAGTTTAAACTGTGATATTGTGAATTGGAATAAGTGGTTTTATAATTTCATACATATCAATTCAACATCGGAGTCGGAAGGTCAATGTTGTATAAAATGGCGGTTATTTTGTTGCTTTTACTGGTTCAGTTTCGGCTTCGCAGTTGGACTTAAATAAGTGCAAACGTATTTTTGAAATATATAACAGTGGTGAACCTATTAGAACTGATATCCTTACAGATAATCACCCAGCTGTGTTGCGTAACTGGCATATGAAATACTACGGATCTTTTGATGAAAGTTGGGCTCATGCCGAGATTGTTTTAAAGAAGGCGATCAGCCTTTTGAGGGAGAACAATGAGTTAAGGTTTGATATAGAGTTTATGGCAGTACCTCTAACCTATATTAGATTTAGTCCAATATTTTACAGTACGGACGCATATTATTATGATATATTGAGTTATGTAGATGATAGTAATTACATGATGCTATTTGAAGATCCAGGTGAAGATTTTCCTTCCCCCGCTCTTTCTCTCGCAACTCATCTTGATGAATGGGTGAGGGCGTTATTTCTAAGTAATATTAAAAGGTTATATCAGAAACGGTTGATCTTGGGCCTCATTATAAACACACATCAGGTGAAGAATTCTTGTATTACATTAGTTGTCCGAGAGGATTTTTACTTTACTAGCAAGGTTTTCATGTTAACTGGGGTGATTTCCCTATTAATTATAGGTTAGCGAGTGCCGTGCCTTAGGGTTGAATCAAGCAGGGTCAGTAATCTTGCTCGTCTTACGGTTCGTCGGCTAACCTTGAAGTGTGTATCTCAATGTGTCGTACTCGAATCCGCATTGCTGGGAGGCGCTATGAAAACAGTCGGTGCTATCTTGATAATTTTCGTCTGCTCTTCACTCGTGCAAGCAAGTGAATGGCAAGATATCAATAAGAATGCCGATCACTTTTATCAAGCACTAGCCAGCAGCGATAGGGCATTACAGGCGAATGCACAGCACTATTTGCAAGGTGTGATAGATGCAACAGAAGGTGTGTACTGGTGTGATGCCAGTAAGTTCAAGATGGAGGAAGTACATGCCCGAGTCAACAGCGATCTCGCCAATACGTCTGCAACAGAGCGTAAATCCTTTTCGGCGGCAGAAGCGATCATTCGCGTAATTTCGGATTACTTTCCTTGCTAGCTTGCTGAAAACTCAAATCGTATCGCTTGGCGACTTACGAGTCATACTGTTTGCTGACTTGACCAATACTTCAACCACTTACTCGCTTTTTGTCCCTAAAAAATTTCCCCTTCCCCGCTAAACTTGATAGAAAGGTAAACGATTAATGTCGTTGTGGTGGGGGAGAGGTAAGTTTATGAAGTCAGCATTCTTTCAACGTCTTTATGATGCGGTGATGAACCCGCCTGCGGATGAGGTGCCAGTGGAAGCGGCATTGATGACGCTGCCCACATTGTGGCTACTGGGAAAGACGGGTGCTGGCAAGTCCACGTTCATTAAAACCCTCACCAATGATAGCAAGATTGAGATTGGCAACGGATTTCAGCCTTGTACCCAAACCGCTTCGCTTTATACCTTCCCGAATGAGAAACCGTTAGTCGCTTTTCTCGATAGCCGCGGCTTAGATGAAGTTGATTATGACCCCACCGACGATATCGCTTACTGCCAGTCGAAATCGCATGCGGTTGTTATCGCCTGCGCGCTCGATGAACCTGATCAAGCGTCGGTGATTGCCGCGTACAAGCAAGCTTTAATGAGCCAACGAGACCTCGCAACGGTGTTAGTGTTTAGTCGTAAGCATAAAATGCCAGCAGAAGATGCTGAACGCGCACAGACGATTTTGCAGCAACAGTTCGAAGCGATCGCGGGGAAAGCGTTACCTGCTGTTATTTACAACAGCGACGATGACGTTGAGGTTGCGCGATTAAAGGCGACGGTGGCTGAAATTCTGCCAACTTTGCATTTGTGGTTACAATCCAGCCAAGCGAAAGATGCGGAAAGCCTCTGTTTTCAGCGGTATCAGAACGAGATTCTTTGGTATGCCGGGGCAGCTGCCGCGAGTGATACCTTACCGGGTGTCGGCTTAGTCACTGTGCCCACTATTCAAGGAAAATTACTGCACTCCTTGGGGAAACGGTATGACTATCAATGGGACCGCGCCCGTTTATCTGCGTTTTCTTCCGCTCTCGGCGCGAGTATGTTACTTCGCTATGGCGGGCAACTAGGGGGAAGGCAATTAGCGAAGTTGATTCCCGGCATTGGTCAAACGGTAGGCAGTGCGGCGGCAGCAGTGATCAGTTTTTCCACGACCTATGCACTTGGGCGTGTCGCTTGCTATTACCTGTATCAGTCCAAACTGGATCTGCCGGTGGATGCCGACAGCTTGCAGGTGATCTATCGTCAAGCCTTGAGCGAAGCCAAATCTATGCGGGAGAAGAACAATGCGGGAGACAAACAGTAATGAATAAGTCCCCTTGGTGGCAGTGGTTTCCTAAGATGAAATTGCTCCTTGTCTGTTGCTGGTTGGTACCGATTCTCGGTTTAGCGGCAGCAGGCGGGGTATGGCTTTGGCAGCAAGGGCTTTGGTGGATCTTTTTCGCAGGTGTGACGCTACTAACGGTAAGTAGTTACTCACTCCATTTTCTCCAACAACGCATAGCAAAGCGCAAGCCTGATGTGGGCGACGTGGTGACGGAGGCGGATCCCGCTTGGGGAGAGCAAGAGCAGTTGGTCTGGCGAGAGCAAATGAGTGCGCTCGACAACTTGGATGAGCCCGAGTGGGGCAGTTTGTACCCCTTGTGTTTAGCGCAGTTTGAGCGGGTTGCATTGATTTACTATCCCGACAACAGTCGCGCAGTGTATGCGTTTACATTGCCTGAATTGTTGCAGATTAACGAAGAGGTCAGTCGTCGTTATCGTCAATATGTCGATCTTCATTTGCCGTTAGCGAATCAGGTGAGAATAGATAAGTTAATCGCGGTATATGGTAAGAAAGATCAGATCCAGCGTGGTTGGCGTTGGGCGAACAATACCTATCGTGTCGCGCGATGGATAAACCCGATGAGTGCGGTGATGGGGGAGATTCGAGGCGCGCTGTTCAGTAAGGCGTTTGATGAAGCGGGAGATCGACTTCAGTATCGCGCCAAGCGTTTGCTGTTAGAACAGTCCTGCGCCGTGGCGATTGATCTGTATAGTGGCCGTTGGCAACTGCGAGAGGAAGCACCAATACCGATGGCTGCCGATGTTCAACCCGTGACCGTGTCGATCATGGGGCAGACGAATGCGGGTAAATCTTCTTTGGTGAATCAACTTCTTAATAAAACCGTGGCAGAAACTGATGTGTTGTCGACGACCGCGGAGCGACTCGGCTACTTGGCGGATTATGAAGGTGATGTACAAGTGATTTATCAGGATACACCGGGTGTCACGATGGCTGACTTGTCCGGTTGTATCGAGACGGCGGTAAATAGCGATTTATTGATTTGGACGATGAAAGCGACACAATCGGCGCGGCAGATTGATGTGAGTTTCTTCCGAGCCCTCAATGACTATTATGTGGCGAACCCTGAGCGACGATTTCCTCCTATGCTTGTGGCGATTACCCACATAGATCAGTTGGGCCCAGATACGCCACTCGAATCCCTCAATATTGACCAGCCCGATTCGCGCAAGGCGCAAATGGTGGCGGATCTTGTCAATCACCTAAAACTCACATTACCCATCCCTGAGCATGTTGCTTGGGTACCTGTTTGTACATTGCCGCCGCATGTTCACAATGTCTCCGTCCTTGAAACGGGGGTCATTGCGAGCCTTGATGACGCAACGGGCGTGCAACTTAACCGGCGTCGTCACAAGGGTATCCGCTTTGATTTGCAAAAAGAGTGGCGACGGGCGGTGAACTTAGGCAAGGTGGTTGCGGTACAAACGCTCACTTCAAAAGCATCGAAAGTAGTAGGACAAGACAATGATAAGAAAGCTGGGTGATGACGTACTGCGCGAGAAAGCCAAACCCATTGCGGATATTGGTGAACATTTAACGTTGTTCGATGAGATGTTGATACAGATGCAAGCGGCAAATGGGGTGGGGATTGCCGCACCGCAGTTAGGGCAAAGTGTGCGGGCCTTTATTGTTGCGTCGAATCCTAACCCTCGTTATCCCGATGCGCCTTCTATGCCGCCAGAACTGATGATCAATCCAGAGCTGCTTTCTCATGGCGAAGAGAAAGAGTTGGGTTGGGAGGGGTGTCTCAGTGTTCCTGAACGTCGTGGCGAGGTATATCGATATCGTGACATTGTGGTTCGATATCAAAATGTCGATGGCGAAAGCGTGACGGTGTCACTAAATGGTTTTGTTGCTCGTATCTTCCAACATGAACTTGACCACCTTGATGGTGTTTTGTTTGTTGATAGAGCGGAGCAGCTTGTTGATGTCGTCCCACCGTCTGAATAGTATTTAGCCTCGAAATTCTCGCTGACACCAGTCGGTATTGTTGCTTATAAGTGATCAAATAGTGATTGGTATTGCCCCGCTGTCTTTTTCCAGATCTCATTCTCTAGATGAATAATGCGCTCTGTTGCCTATAAATCGGGAAATCTCTATGTTTATACTCAAACCACCTCAAGATGCTTGTTCAGCGAGAGTTTCTAGGCTTGTCAACAAGGCACTGTTTTGAAGATCTAGTGGACTAAATCAAAAAACAGTAACGACGGTGGCGAGCCTAGAAAACTCGCCCTTCGGGAAGCGACTAGCGCCTCGATTTCTGCGTTAAAGGTGTTTGAAAGGGAAAGCCATTCCTTCACACCTTTGCCTTGGTATCTTTACCTTGACTTAGACGCGCTAGGCCGCTTCTGAATCCTGCATCTTGAGGTGGTTTGAGTATATCTCGTTCACAGGACGTGAACGCAAACTGTTCGTCAGTTTGATAACTAAGGGGTTAAACGATATGGAACTTCATGAGAAGGTGATTAAATACTTACTGCAATGGGTGGGGGTCTGTATGTTCGCTTATGCAGGGTCACTCGGTGTGGTGAATACGGAAAGCCAAGTGCTTTCAGTATCCGGTCTTGGCATTTTCTTTTGTGGCTTTGCTATGCGTAAAAAGCGGGATGAAGAGAGTCAGGAAGACTAGCTACTCGTAAGCAAGGTCTCCAGCATTGAGCGAATGGACTGAAATGCAAACTTATCGAGGTTGATTTCCTCAATCGCGACCCATCGTAGGCTTGCCACGTCATCATTCGCTTTGAGGTGTTCGGGTTTGGCATCCAGCTCGACTAAAAAGAAACAATCACAGGTGTGATAGGTGATGCCTTTGTAGGGATAGACATTGGGTTGGGAGCCAATATATTGCAAGATATCTGTGTGCCAGCCTAGCTCTTCTTGGAGCTCACGTTGTAGGGCGGTTTCGAGAGGCTCGTCATAGTCGACAAATCCACCGGGTAAATCCCACATTCCTTTCCCAGGCTCTCGCGCGCGCTCTGCGATGAGCATTTCTCCTTCAGCGATGATGATCGCCGCGACTGCTGTCGCTGCATTTTGAAAATACGTAAAACCGCAGGCTTTACAAAGGAAAGACTTAAGGCTTTCGCGCTCAAACGTGCTGGCACCACATCGGGGACAAAACATTGGATACCTCATTTTTTTAAAGATTTTGTGAAGTAGACCGATAAAAAAAGTACGAACGGAAGATGTTCATGTACAATTTAAACCAAAGGTATTGATTTTCAAAAGGTACTTTTGGACGTAATACTGTCATGTAATGATGCTTCCATAAAATATTTTCTGATTCTTAGCGAGTAAGCTGAAAGCGAGGGACTATGCAACTTAAAAAAACACTATTGGCTGTGGCACTACTAACAGCGAGTGCACCATCAATGGCATTGGTTGGGCTTTCTGTGGGTGCAAATGGCGGTGCAACTCGCCTAAGCGGCAGTGGCGGTAACGAGTATGGTTATGAGTACGGGGTGAACGCAAGCTACGGTATTGGGCCGTTTCTCAGCGTGAATGCTGGCTATACCACGGGTGAAGGTAAGGTGAACACGACTCTGACAACAGGTAAGCAGACCGTCAAGTACACCACTATTCCGGTTCAACTCCGTTTTGATTTCCCACTTGTCATCGGTGATGTTTACGCACGTGCGGGCGCCAACTTTTATGATGTGGACCATAATCCAACCACGGATGATGGCGTAGGCTTTACGGGTGGTGCAGGTTTTGTATTGACCATCTTCCCATTGGTCGATTTCACTATCGGTTATGAGTACCGTGATATGGGTGAGCTCACTACTGACTCAATCGTATTGAGCGCAGGTATTGGCATTTAAGTCACATTGACTGTTTGTATGAGAAGCCTTTCAGTGATGTCACTGAAAGGCTTCTTTTTTGCTCGTTTTTTCACGACTTTCAGGGAATGTATATACACCAATCTCATTTTTTAATTACAGTACTGTCATTTTGATATAGAATCGCCGACAATTTTGCTGAGTGTACTGACTGAGATTGATGAGTATGACCGATCATGTCACTGAAATTGAGGTAGAAGCATCGCCGATTGAGGTAGATAGCCTGCCAATAGAGCTATATAAAGCACTAAAGATTGCTAACGTGGTTTCCGGTGGCGGGGAAGCGAAGTTTGTTATCTCTGAAGGGTATGTTGCTGTCAACGGAGAGTTGGAGCAGCGCAAACGTCGCAAGCTGGAAGAAGGCGATGTGATTGAGTTTAACGGCGAGTTTTTCTTTATCGACTTTCAGCCTCAAGTGGATTTTACGCCAGAGTATCATCAACCAAGTTCGCCACCTGCGGTGCCTGTGCGTTCGACTGAACATGATTTAGAGCCAGCGGTAACGTCTAAAGCAAAGAAGGCCACAGCGAAAAAAGAGGCGAAACCTAAACGTGCGAAGCGTGATGAAAACACAGGACGACGTGCGATCAGCTTTTAATGTCACTGTAGATTGATGGTTTTTATGAAAGAGCAGCCTTCGCTGCTCTTTTTGTTTGTGCGTGAATCTGGGATAATTTGCATTATTGCCCCTACGGGTAACCATATAGGAACAAGCAATGTCTGAAGATATCATGACTGGCGATACCTTGATTGAGATCGTCGAAAATCAACTAGAAGATGGTAACCCGATTAAAGTCAAAGAGACTTTGATGCGTTTGATGATGACGGGTCATGCTCGCGAAGATGCGATTGCGTTTATTGCATCCGCGCTTGCCATTGAGGTCTTCGATGTTATGAAGAATGACGCGCCCTTCAATACAAAGCGCTATGCTGAAAACCTAGATTGTTTGCCAGAGATGCCTTGGCAAGAAGAGGCTGAATAGTTTTCAATCGTTTGAGTGATACTCAAGCACCTTGAGGTGGCTTGAGTATATACAGGCTCATTTATTGAGCCTTTTTGCTGAAAAAACCGACGATTTGTCCAAACCTGCACCATTTACTCTCTCTCATCTCCTCCGAAGCTTGTTTGCTAAATTTCTTTTAAAGCTTGCAGAAAATGTTGATCCCAAGCACTTTCCCGCTGGATTTCAGATACAAGTATTACGCCCACCGTATTTGCTGATGAAATGTAAACACGGTGTTTTTTCGAGCCAGTTCGCGTTACGAATTCATCATCCGAGCCTAAAGACATCATGATTTGGTGTTTTAGCTGAGTCGCTTGGTTTCGGGTCCTTCGCGCTATATCGTGTTTAATGAGAATACCCCCAGCTATCTCAGTACACAGAGATGAGATGGGTATAACTATTAATCAATGCACTGCCGCGATTCAAACGTATCTATCATTACAAATGTGATGCTGTTGAACAGGAGTAATCAATCGATTACTCAAGTACTTAGTTATTGCGATTTGAGTCGTTGAAGGAATTCGGAAGAAGGAGCTTTTGTTTGTTAGCCTATTTTGGACGGCGTCTACTGTTAATTATCCCAACATTTATCGGGGTAACACTGATGGTATTTACGCTTACCCGCTTTGTCCCTGGTGGCCCTGTAGAGCGGATGATCTCAGAAATGCAAATGCAGTCGATGGAAGGTGGCCGTGCGAGCCAGCAAGGTAACCAAACACTGTCCGATGACCAAATTGCAGAACTTAATGCTTACTATGGCTTAGATAAGCCTATTCTTGTCGCCTACTGGGAGTGGTTGAACAAGCTCGTCCGTTTTGACTTGGGTGAGTCGACGCGCTACTACGAACCGGTTTGGGACATGATCTCGGAACGATTACCCGTCTCCGTATTCTATGGGTTCTGGACCTTTATTATCAGTTATCTCGTTTCCATACCCTTGGGGGTGCTTAAAGCGCTCCGCCACGGCAGTCGGGTAGATAACGCCACTTCTGTCGCCGTCTTTATGGGCTATGCCCTGCCAAACTATGTTGTTGGTGTGTTCTTGATCACCATTTTCTCCTTCCATATGGATTGGTTTCCGATGGGTGGCTTTACGAGTGATGACTTCGATGACTTTACCCTTGTTCAACAAATCCTAGATATCGCCCATCACGCCGTTCTGCCGATGATTTGTTACATCATTGGTGACTTCGCTATCTTAACGATGACAATGAAAAACAACTTGTTGGAAAACCTTGCCGCTGATTATGTGAAAACAGCAATCGCGAAGGGTTTGCCTTTCAAACAAGCGGTGAAGAAACACGCCCTGCGTAACAGTTTGATCCCAATTGCCAGTCACTTGGGTAACGTTGTGTCTGTTTTCGTTGCGGGTTCGTTCTTGATTGAGGTGGTCTTCAACATTGACGGCATTGGCCTTCTTGGTTACGAGTCCATCATGGAACGCGACTATCCTGTTGTGATGGGTATCTTGGCGATTTCATCTCTGCTACTGATGCTGGGTAATGTCCTGTCGGATGTCTGTGTTGCCCTCGTCGATCCACGTGTTAAGTTCGGGAGCTAAGCGATGAAACTGGATCCATTAACGAAAAAGAAGATTCGTCGTTTTCGTTCAATTAAACGAAGCTACTACTCTTTTATTATTCTCTCGACGCTGATCTTGCTGGCATCAGTTGCTGAACTGTTTGTGAACAATAAGGCGCTGGTTGTCTCCTATCAGGGTAGCCTTTACTTCCCAACATACAGCGCTGTGCGCACCGGGCAGTTCTTCGGCGAAGATTATGAGTACGAGGCAAATTATCGCGAGCTAAAACAGAAGTTTGATGAAGCGGACGAAGGTAACTGGGTGTTGATGCCTATTGTTCCTTGGAACCCTTATGAGCAAGACTTCAACGGTGAGGCGTATCCGCCTAACGCACCGTCATTGGAAAGCCGTCACTTCCTTGGTACTGATGAGTCTGGTCGAGATGTCCTTGCCCGTTTGATCTACGGCTTTCGCATCGCTATCTGGTTTGCGGTACTGACGCTGGCAATCTGTTATACCATCGGTGTGTTGGTAGGGTGCTTGATGGGCTACCTTGGCGGCAAGTTTGATTTGGTCATGCAGCGGATCATCGAAGTGTGGTCTATGGTGCCGTTCCTTTACGTCATCATGATTATGGTGTCGATCATACAACCGAGTTTCTTCCTCTTCGTGTTGATAAACGTACTCTTTGGCTGGATAGGGATAACGTGGTACATGCGTACCATGACCTATAAAGAAAAAGCGCGAGAGTACGTGATGGCGGCAAAAGCGCAGGGTGCAGGTACATGGCGAGTGATCACTAAGCACATCTTGCCAAATACCATGGTCATGATCGTGACGCTCGCCCCTTTCGGTATCGTCACCAACATTACCATGCTGACGGCGTTGGATTACTTAGGGTTGGGTCTTGTGCCACCCACACCAAGTTGGGGGGATCTCCTTCAGCAAGGTAAATCGAATCTGAATGCGTGGTGGATCATGTCGTCTGTCGTCGGCGCGATTGTCACTGTTCTTACTATGGTGACCTTTATCGGTGAAGGTGTTCGCGAAGCCTTTGACCCGAAAAAGCACACTCGTTACACCTGATGCACGGATTCACTATGAAGCAATATTTACTGTCCGCCGCGAAGGCGGACAAGAAAGCAAGGGAGCTGCCAATGAAAAAATTACTAATGAGCCTGACAGCCTTGTCAGCAATGTGGCTGTCACCGAGCTGGGCAAACACGCTGCCTGAAGGCCTGAACTGGATTAACAATAACGACCAAGCCACCTTTGGTGATGCAAATGCGAAACAAGGCGGAACTTACCGCTTACGTATCGAGAGTTTTCCGCTAACCATGCGCACAGTGGGGCCGGATTCGAACGGTTCATTCCGTCCCTTCTTGTTAGATGGCAACCCGCTTTTGATGCAAATGCATCCAAATACCCGCAAGAACATTCCGGCGATCGCCAAGGAATGGGCATATGCTGACGACAACAAAACCATGTATTTCCGATTGGATCCCGCAGCGCGTTGGTCTGACGGTGAAGAGATCACAGCGGAAGATTTTGAGTTTGTGTTTGAGTACATGACGAGTGAGCACATCAAAGCGCCTTGGTACACAAACTTCTTTTCGACCAAAGTAGTTGGTATCACGGTTTATGATGACTATACCTTTGCGTTGCATTCTGCTGATGCATTGGCTCGAGATGAACTGAGTCAGCGCCTCAACATTGGTCCTCGTCCAGCACACTATTACCCAGAGGGCATTCCGTCAGACTGGGTGCGCCGTTATAACTGGAAAAACGAACCCGTGACGGGTCCATACCATGTCTCCAAGATTAAAAAGGGTCGCTATGTGACCTTGGATAAAGTGGAAGATTGGTGGGGCTACACCAATAAGTACTATCAGCACCGATACAATGTTGATCGCATTCGTATCAAAGTGATTCGTGATAAAGACATCGCCATTAAGCACTTTGAGAAGGGTGACATCGATTCATTTGCAATGACGTTCCCTTCACTTTGGCATGATAAAGGCAAAGGCGAACTTTATGATACGGGTTACCTTCACAAGTCATGGCTCTACAACAATCAGCCGCAAGGGGCGGCAGGTGTATGGCTTAACTTGCAAGATGGCTTAATGTCAGATGCCAATATCCGTAAAGGGATTGCGCACAGTCTCAACGTTAAGAAGATGATTGATATCGTTCTTCGTGGTGACTATGTCCAATTGCAAGCCTTTGGTTCAGGTTATGGCGTCTATGATAACAAAGACATTCGTGCTGAAGTCTTCGACCCTGAAGCCGCGATTGATTACTTTGCTAAAGCGGGTTTTGACACCTTGGGTGATGATGGCGTTCGCGTCAATGCCAAGGGTGAGCGCTTGGCAATTACCATGACGTATCTCTCTAAGATGCACACGCCACGTGTTGTCGTTTTAAAAGAGGAAGCACGTAAGACGGGCCTTGAAATCAACTTAAAGTTGGTTGATGGCGCGACAGGCTTTAAGTCTCTGTTAGAAAAGAAACACCAAGTTGCGTTCTTGGGCATGGGTTCAGGTATGTTGCCGGCTTACTGGCAGTACTTCCATTCTGACAATGCTAAGACACAGACAAACAACTTTACCAACTATGCTGATCCTGAGATGGATGCCTTAATTGATCAGTTCGATTCTGAGTTTGATTCTGACGTTAAAGCAGCGCTTTCTCGTAAAATTCAAACCAAAATTGCTGACTGTGACTGTGTCATTCCGACTTACTCTGTGCCATTTGCACGCGGCGCGCACTGGCGCTATGTCAAACTGCCAGAAGGACTAGGCACGTCGCTTTCAAGTGACATTCTTGATGCTTCACGCATTGAGTACGGTCTATTTTGGATTGATACCGAAGAAAAAGCACGGGTTCTTGAAGCACTGGATGACGACAAAGTGTTTGAACCATCGACAACCATTGATCGTCGCTTCCTGAGCAATTAAGGAGTTAATGATGAGCGAAAATAGAGATATCATTCTCCAGCTAAAACAACTGGAAACGACATTCACCACTGATGATGGCCCGGTAAAGGTGCTTGATGGCGTTAGCTTCGACGTACCACGCGGTAAAACCATCGGCGTTGTCGGTGAGTCAGGTTGTGGTAAAAGTGTGACCGCCAACTCGATCATGGGCCTACTTCCACAACCTTATGGTCAAATTACCGCGGGTAGCATTGAATTTGAAGGTCGCAACCTCGCCACCATTCCGCCAGCGGAGAAGTATCAGTTGCGCGGCAATAAAATCTCGATGATCTTCCAAGAGCCGATGACTGCGCTAAACCCGGTGCATACCATCGGTCGTCAACTGAGTGAAGTGTTTGAGCTGCACCGTCCAGAACTGGATAAAGCTGGCCGTCGACAAGCATCGTTAGAAATGCTGAAAAAAGTGGGGATCCCAGCGCCAGAGAAGCGCTTGGATGTTTATCCTCATGAGCTTTCTGGTGGTATGCGACAGCGCGTTATGATTGCCATCGCACTGGCTTGTGAACCTGATATTTTGATCGCGGATGAGCCGACGACGGCGTTGGATGTGACCATTCAGGCGCAGATCCTTGATTTGATGCTTGAGTTGCAACGTGATACCGGGATGGCGATTATCTTCATCACCCATGATCTGGGCGTTGTTGCTGAAATGTGTGACGAAGTAGTTGTGATGTATGCTGGTCGCGTTGTTGAACAAGCCAATGTGTTTGAGTTGTTCGAAAACCCACGCCACCCGTATACGCAAGGCCTGCTACGTTCTATCCCGCGTTTAGAAGGTAAAACAAAAACCAAGCTAGATACGATTCCTGGCTCAGTGCCAGCATTGTCTGAAATGCCATCTGGCTGTCGATTCAGTAATCGATGCGACCGCAGTTCACCCGCGTGCAGTAGCGGTGAACGTCCACCACTCACTTTGGTGAATCATGGTCATCAGGTAGCTTGTTTTAATGCTCAGGAATGGGTAGGCACGGAGGCAGCAGTCAATGAGTGATACAGTTTTCGAAATCAAGGATCTGCAGCAGCACTATAAAATCGGTGGTGGACTGTTCAATCCGGCGAAGTACGTTTATGCAGTCGATGGGGTGTCGTTTAGCCTAAAAGCAGGCGAGACCCTTGGCTTAGTTGGTGAATCAGGGTGTGGTAAGAGCTCGGTAGGGCGCACCTTATTGAAGCTACACGATCCAACGGGCGGCAAAATTTTCTTTGAAGGTCGCGATATCACCAATTTGTCGCAGCGCGAGATGGTGTCTTTGCGCAAAGAGTTGCAAATTGTCTTTCAAGACCCGATGGAAAGCCTTAACGTTCGCCATACCATCGGCAATATTCTAGAAGAGCCGTTTGAAATCCACGGCATTGGTACCAAAGCGGAGCGTCGTCAGTGGGCGAAAGAGCTACTGGTACGTGTTGGACTGCAAGAGAGCGCTATTGATCGTTACCCGCACGAGTTTTCTGGGGGGCAACGTCAGCGTATCGGTATCGCTCGAGCGATTGCGCTGAAGCCTAAGTTGATTGTGTGTGATGAAGCGGTCTCTGCGCTCGATGTCTCTGTTCAATCGCAAGTCATCAACTTGTTGCTCGAACTGCAGGAAGAGCTTAACCTCGCGTTAATCTTCATTGCGCACGATCTGTCGGTTGTTCGTCACATTTCTGACCGCATCGCAGTGATGTATCTAGGTAAAATTGTTGAAATGGCAGAGGTAGAGACGCTGTTTGACAATCCGAAACACCCTTATACGCAAGCACTCATCTCAGCGATTCCGGTGCCAGATCCACGTCGTAAAGGTCAGCGAATCATTTTACAAGGTGACGTGCCTTCGCCGTTGAACCCACCAGCAGGCTGCCACTTTGCAAGCCGTTGTCGTCTTGCAGAGCCACCATGCCAATCACAGCGCCCAGTCTTAAAGGGCGATGACCACCAAGTGGCTTGCCACTTAGCGGTTTAAGCGTAAGGTTCAAATACGTTTTCAAAGGCCTCAATGAAGATTGAGGCCTTTTTTGTTGCGCTTTTTCTGAGTCAGAAGAGATTGCTATCTGCGCGGTGTTCGCCTGAGGCGGCTCAGCAGTGTATTTGGTCTTAGTCTGTGTACTCAAGCACCTTGAGCTGGACAGAGTATAAGTATCAAGCAGTGTCGCTTGGTGTCAAAGAGTCGCTCGTGATGTGAGAGGGTTGACGAAGATGGCTTATATGGGCTGCTTTGCCTTTTCTTTAAGGCTTTTCTTAACTAGGTTGCCTTTGTATTTGCTGGTTAATAACTAGTCGTTAACAATGCATTAACTTTCAGTTTTCTGTTTTGTTACTCATGATGTGAGGTACGAGTCTATTCAGTTCTAGGGACTAATTATTTTGAGTCGGTGTTTTTGAGATTGAATGGTCACCGATGGTAAATTGGCTTCATGTCAAAATCTTGGTCAAAGGTAAACGATTGCCTTTCTAATATGTGTGACTCATTACCTGTTTTGTACTGAATACTGTGGTTAAATGCAAAAGCAAACGATTGTATTTGGTTATTCGTATGTATTTGAAGCAGGCGTGTTAAACACATCGTAGGTAGTAAATGAGAACATTTTGCATTTGATTGGAAATATTTTTCTGATAGGAAATTGGGTGTGTTGACTAATTAAGTAACCACGTTTCCATATTGTTATAATGTAACAATTGAATAAAAAATAAAAGCGCACTTTTTATTAGTGCGCTAATAGTAATTAATCTAAGTCGAGTGACCAAATTTAATGCGAGTAAACTAATTTAGAAATAACTTATGCTGTTTCTAATTGGTGTTGTTGAATTAGCCCTTTTACTTGATTTAAGAAGTCACCCGGCATCGGTTTTATTCCGTCAGAGAAACTCACTGCTTTATGCTCTCCAATGACAAATAAAATATTGCGCTGGTAATCTTTGTCAGTGTTACCCTCTTGTACATTCTGATTATGGCAGCGTAATATCTCTTGTGTTACCATGGCCTCTATATTATCAACTTGGTCTTCACTCAGCATCATGCGTGAACACGCCAGCTTGGTGGACTCCTCACAGTTCATCGCTTGTTGCTTGAGGATTGAGACATGCTGCTTACTGAGTTTTGAGTCATCAGACAGCTTGTAGTGGTAAGGCCCGATGAGTGAGAAACGGTTGCCTTCGTGTAACTTCATTAAACCGATCATCTCGAGAGCACGAAGAAAACGGTAGGTGGCCGCCTCGTCGAGGTCGTACCGGGCCTGTATGTCGGCTAGGTTATTGGTTTTATGCTTGATTTCTCTATAAAAATCATAGAGTTCAGGGAACTGGAAGAAGACTTCGTCCTGAACGGCATTGAAGCAATCTTCATTGTTATGCTGAAGCTGCGACGCTAGCTTGTGTACTTCTTCAAGCGTGACATTGACTTCATTACAGTAAGTAATGAGCCTATCTAGCGTGATACTAGAGCTATGCAAATGACGCTTCAGTGTCGACAAGGGGACGTTGATACGTTCTGCTAGGTTGTTATAGGTCAGGCCGTTCTGCTTAATGATATTTCGCAGGGCCATTAATAGATATTCCGAGTTAACTGCTCGCATTGTTTTACTCCCGATCTGACTATGCATTCCATTGTGTATAGGAATAAAAAGCTAATGGAATCCGCAATTGTGTTTAAACGCTTTTAATTATTAATACTTCGCTCTTCTGTCCTAGCCAGCAAACAGAGAGTTCAATCTCGAAGCACTTTTTGAACCTGAAAGTCTCATCAGGTGGTATGTTGCAATCATATTACAAAAAGAATCAAATCCCAAATGGTTTTGCTAATTTGAACATAAATTTATCAGTTCAATTCAACGGCTGAATGTTTTGTTTCCTTTTTGACCCAAAATTAAAAAGTCAAATCTACAAAGGAATAATAAATATCCATGAATGCTGATTATTATAAGGAGCTACTTTCAATTCAAGGTAGCTAAGTAATTGTAAACACAAGGAAGCGTAAATATGCCGAAATATAACTCGCTGATTTTGCTCGGTGCTGCTTTAATGTCTGCTTCTGTTATTGCAGCTGAAAATGAAAGTGGGCAATCGGAAGAAAATAAAGCAGAAGAAGTGAAAGTTTCTTCTCCATGGAGTGTGGGCCTTTCGGGCAGTTACTCTCGAAATGCCTACAAAGATTCGGCATATAATGCAAAGCGTACGTTTTCTGCAAACGTCTCTGTATCAAGGAAATTTTGGAATGATTACCGCTTCACCGTATCGGGTGGTGGCTACCGCTCACTTGATGGGGCGATCGGTTGGTACGAGACCGATATCTTTGGCACTGTGTCTAAATCAAATTTTGTAACACTTTTTGACACAATTAAATCTTCTGCGAGCCTGCGCTTTTCTTTACCTATCTCTGAATTGTCTCGCAAAGACAAATTGCGCACGTCAGTGCGTGGTGCGATTGCTTTCCGTTATTCGCCGGAAGAAGGCTTGTTCGAAAACTTCACTCTGGGTTTGACGCCACGTGTGACAAAAAATTTCCACGAATATAAAACGGTAGGTACTCGCTCTTTAACTGAGTGGAATCTCAGTAACCTCACCTCTTTAAGTTATAGCTATGGTAAATGGTCTGCACGAATCGATTTCCTGAATAGTGCTAACTATAGCTATCAAGGCACCCGTAAGCCGCTCTCGATGACTCACACTGAGTCTATTTCATACCAAGTAACACCAAAGTTCGGTGTTAGCGCTGGTCACACCAACAGCGTGACCTTCTTCGACCGAGAGCAGGGGCCAGACCCAGTATTTGAGTTCTTTGATGAGCGAAGTTCAACGTTCTTTATCTCAGCAAACTACAACTTTTAAACCACAAAAACCACAACAAACCGGATGTGACTATTAGTTAAGGAGTAGCACATGATAACTAGAAAGCTGCCAATCGCGGCTGCTATAGGTCTGGCACTGTCAGGCTGTGGCGCCGACGATCAAGCGTATGACACGGTTTCAAAGCCTGTCGAGCAAGTATCAAAAAATAGTATTCGTACAGACAAGGTTTATCTGTATATGCCTTCTATGGCAAAAGCACCTGATTATGCGGTAAGCATGAAGCCGTTCTGGCAAGGTGAAGAGAAGCTAGTAACAGTGGCGTTTACTGAAAATGGCTTAAACGTTCGCATGCTAAATAAAGACTTCATCAGTCAAAATGATATTGATGCGAGCCAAAAAGAAGACATAGACCGCTTTGTGGCGCGTTGGGCTGATGAGCAAACGAACCATCGTCCAGTTATCACTATTCCAGGTAAGTACGTCGACTACCAATGTAAAGAAGACTCTTGGGGTGACTGTACTAACAAAGAAGAAAAAGTAGACGAAAACGAAGTAGCATGGGAAGACCGTGGCTATTTCGTCCCTGACTACGAGAAAGTCGTTGTTCATGAGCGCACGTGGGATGACCTATTTACCTTCTCTAATGGTTGTTACAGCGTTAAAGGTAGCCCACGCCTAGCAACTGACGCTGCAAGCGGTTGGGAAGGCTATGAGTTATCTGAGACCGGCGCACTTAACTTTGAAGTAGAACAAGACTACACCGTGAACAACTCATGGCGTTGTATGATCGGTGCGTTGTCTCGCAACAACTTTGATATGAGCGAACTCACCTTTACGGTTTCTAAGTTCTACTCGCTAGTACCGTTAGATGAGCTTCGCAGTAAAGAGTACGACCCTGTCGTATACCGCCGTGGTGACCGTGACTCTTTCGGTTTCTTTGCGAGCACAGTTGGTCGCCCAGATGTGTCTTACACCTCAGGCAAAATGGATCAAGAGTTTGATTACCTACACCGTTTCAATCCTGATTTGCCAGCGATCGAGTACCACCTGTCGAACAGCTTTGATCTGAACGAAGAAACTAAATTCTATAAGCAGATCACCATTGATGTTGTCAATAAGATCAACCCGCAATTGACCGCGGTTGGTATGCCACCAATTAAACTCCATGAGCCATCAGGCAAGCAATCTGGTGACTTACGTTATAACGTGGTTAACCTGATTGATGAGCCATTGGCTAACGGTCTTGCAGGTTACGGTCCTTCCGCTGTTAACCCAGTAACGGGCGAAATTGTTCACGCACACGTTAACCAATACTCTGGCGTACTCCGTGCCGGTGCAAGCTGGACATGGGAAAGCATTGTTAAAGACTACAATAACCCTGGTCGTGTTGATCCATTAGTAAAACCAGTTGTTGAGGAAGCCCCAACGGCAGACGTTCCTGCTGACGCTGAAACTAAATCCCTTGCTGTTGCTTCACAAGATGCTTCAACTGTGCTTGAGAGTGCTTACTTAGACCAAGAGATTGCATCACTTTATAACGAAGCGACACCTGAAGGTTTCGAGTCTTTAGAAGAAGCCGTTCTTCGTTACAATGAAGTGATGTCAAACAGCGAAGATTACTCAAACGTTGAAGAGTTCTTTATTGATGAAGAGCTAGAAGCACGTTTTTGGTCTGAGAACAACATGTTCCCAATCACGGCTCTTCGTGCAGGCGCGACGCTTAAAACGCTACCAACTGAAATTGGTGGTATGACGTTTGATTGGATGAACCCTGTACTGTGGGAAAACCCAGAGCAAGCGGGCACTGCAGAAGGTCGATTGAAGCGTTGGAAAGACCTAGACAAGCGCACACAAGCGGATATCAGCTTATTCTTGTCAGGTGTTTTCTATGCGAAAACATTAGTCCACGAGTTTGGTCATAACTTTGGTCTTCGCCACAACTTCAAAGGTAGTAACGATTACGAGAACTACTTCACTGAGTCTGAGTTGGCGACACATGGTCTGAAAATGGTACCTGGCTACTCTTCGATCATGGATTACAACCCTTCAATGCTAAATGCGTTGCCTGTATTTGGTCCATATGACCTAGCAGCACTGCGCTTTGGCTACAGCCGTCAGGTAGAAGCGGATGTCACGTCTCGCGAAGATGGTACGATTGCTGAATCTGAGTTCGTCAGCGTTAAGCACCTTGATGAGCAGTTGTTGGATGCGGTTCTAGACCCATATGCAGATTTCCCTGTGCCAACTTATGACGGTGTTATTAAAGGGCTGACAGCATCAGTGCAGAACTTTAATCCAGAAGCGTCATCAGCGGATACGCCAGAAGCGAAATTCTCTGATATCAACATCCGTGATTTCAAATACTGTACCGATGGTAACGTATCACTAAATAACGACTGTAATCGTCACGATGAAGGCCGTAACCGCTCTGAAATCATGGCTTACAATCTAGAGTCATACAACGACTGGTACTACACGCGTACTATTCGCGGTGACCGTGCAACATTTACTGAATCAACGTTATCACGTTATGCATTAAGCCGTATTAGCTTCTTTATGCGTCTACGTGACTCCATTCAGGATTACGAGGACTTCCGTGGGCCTGTTGGTCGTGCATTTGGTTTAGATAACTTCTCAGACTATGACATGATGAATGTGTCGGCGAGTGACTCTTGGATTTGTAACACTGAGAATCCATACTTTGCTGAACATACTTTTGATTATGACTTCTTCTGTGGTGCTGCGAAATCAGTTAGTCAGCTAACAAGCCAGCTTTACTCTGTATTAACTACACCTGATCACACTTGTGAAGTGACTGATGCAGACGATAAAGTCAGCTATGTAAACCTCTACGACTTGATTGATGATTTCCGTAACCGTAGTTACTTCGAAATGAATCATGTGCCAGAGTCTTGTTTTGATGAGAGTGTTGTAAAACTGCTGGATTCAAAAGGTCAAACTGTGATAGCTGAAGCGGGTAAATACCTCAACAGTGGCAGTGCGCCAGTACCAGCACCTGAGAACCAATACTCATATATGGTCTTCCCTCTATTGGCAAGATACCAATGTCGATAAAAGGGACAGGTTGCTTTCATATATCCGGCCTATGCGTGAAGCTCGTGTGGCTTCTGGCCTTGATGACACTTCGCGCATATAGCCCTTATCAAATTAACGGTTTTGGTAAACCTTTGAGTATATCAGGGTCCCTATATGCTGGTCTTACCTGTTTTTCATCTAAACTGCTATCTACGCAATATCTGGTGTGTGACGCTTTAGTTAAATCTTTCTGTTAAACCGCCGCTGGCGCTTTATAGCTTTCTCCTCGACAGATAATGACCCACGCGATACGGATTATCTTATTCGCCAGCGCCACCACAGCCTTGTTAAAACCTCGCCTTTCAACCAGCCGCAATATCCATTGACTAAGCCTGTCTGTTTTGCCATCGGCTCGACTCACAACCGCTCTTGCACCATGAACCACGAATGACCTTAACTGCTGATTCCCTCGCTTTGTAATGCCAAGCAATACCTCTCGACCTCCCGTGCTAAATTGCTTGGGCACTAAACCTAAGGCTGCTGACGCATCACGCCCTCGTTTAAATTGCTCACCACTTCCCATCCAGGCTCTTAAGGAAAAACTCACCACGGGACCAATACCTGGCACTTTTATCAAACGCTGACAAACGTCTTTTTGCTTCACTTTTTCGGCCAACCTTTCGTCGTACCACTGTAGCTCTTCGTCAAGCCTTTCGAGTTGTGTGTATTGCCTGAATAAAAGCGCTCGAAATTCGTCGGTTAAGCCGTTCTCAACATCTTCTAGAATAAAAGGCAGCGATTTACGCAATACCTGACTTCCTCTCGCCAGCACTACCCCATACTCCGCCAGCAACCCTCTCACATGATTGATTAAGCGCTTTCTGTCACTACTCACGTGTTGACGCATGAGCAAAAAAGTTTGGTCGTCTTGCTGCGCTAGGGATTTGACCGCAACGGGGCGAATCGCACCGTGCTGACACGCTTCTGCGATGGCCTTTGCATCGTTATAGTCATTCTTTTGGCCTCGTAAATAGCCTTTCACATGCTGAGCGGGAAGTAATACAACAGAGTGCCCTAGCTGGCCTATTTTTCGTCCCCAGTAATGCGCTGTACCGCATGCTTCCATCGCAATGACACAAGTCTCTAGCTTCGAGAGATAGCCAATGAGCTGTTGTCGATTTAATTTCTTTCTCTCAACTTGCTTACCCTGTTTGTCCAACATGATGAAGTAAAAGTATTCTTTGCTAAATCGATACCAATGGTTTTACACTTATTCATGGTCTTCCCTCGTTTTTAGATAGGCGATTTATCAACGCTATCTTGGCACATTGCGATGCCGATTAGTGCGAGGGAAGACCATTACATCAAACGTTATTGACTTCTTAGGCCACTGGCCTGACAAACTCGCTGCTATTACAACGCTAGTTGACCGTGATGGTTTCCGTGCGACAACAGACCGCACGACTAAAGCCCTAATCGATATCCCATGGCGTCGTGGTGTAGTAGAAAATGGCGAAACTAAGTTCTATTTCTACGACCGTAGCATATTGCTGTTCAACTCAATCCTACTGGGTGCAGATGGTTACACGGCTAACTTCAAAGACGAAAGCGGCAAGTTCCGTGCGCCAAAAGGTGACTTCAATGCTTGGTCTTGGGATGTGATGGTTGAACCAATGCCGTACTGGGGTAGTTCAGCTGTACGTAACTACTACGGCCTACCGTTTACAAAAGAAGTACCGCTAAACCAAGCAATCTTGATGGCAGTAATGAAGCAAACCGTGGGTGATTACGTGACGGAAGAAGATATCATTCTTGCACGTAAGATCAGTGTTCGTAACGACATTGCTAGCCACCAAGAGTACAAAACCTTTACCCGTAAGGATAATGGTGTGGCTTACATGGACGTTTATGCAACTCGCGAAAATGACTATGCATGGCGTATGATTTCACTTATCGAAGATTACGATGCGTTGAACAAAGCCATTGCAGAAGGTGTGACTGACTTTAGCACGCTTGAACTGAACGGTCTTACGGCTGAAGAGTTCCAAGATCCTGAAATCAAGAAAGACCTAGATGAGCGTTACGCACATTACACGCAGAGCTTGAACAAAATGCCAGTATTCAACAACTACTACAACGTTAATCTGAACATTAGCCTAAGCTTACGTTAGTCGTTCATACGTACTGTCGAGACCTAAACCAAAAACCGCTTTCGTGAGAAAGCGGTTTTTTTTGTGCGCTGGATAAGTGATGAACTCGGTTACTGAGATCAATCTACTTCGAGAGGAATACAGGCTTCAACAAAGGCCTTAGGCACATCACACACTGATTGATTGTGATAGTCAAAGAACACCAGACCATTCATTGCCTTTGCAATGGTGTAGCCTTTGTCAGCGTGGTAAAGGTGAAAGTAGAGCGAGCAACTGTGTTCGGTAAAGTCATCGGCATAAACTTCAAGGCTGATCGGTTCGCCGTAGAAGGCTTGGTTTTCAAACCTTGCCGCAGAATCGCCAAGAATAATGGCTTTGCCATCCACATCAGCTTCACTAAAGCCACGTGAGTAGAGAAACTGTACACGTGCTTCGTTAACAAAACCCCAAATGGCATCATTGGATAGGTGATTTGCATAGTTCACATCTGAGATCCGGACTCGCATTTCCGTCTCATAAAGCGGTGAATCGGGCAGGTCGATATTAATACGGCTCATGAACGTTCCTTGTTGTTCCTTTGTTTAACATGTTAGCCATTCGTCGAGTGGCGAATATATACTCAAGCCTGTTAAGAGGACTAGAGCAGATAACCTTCTGAAGTATAGGCACTAAATATTTCCTCTTCGATAAATTCTTTACTCTCGGCGCTGAAATATTGCTCTGCCTCTAACTTTTTAGTCATGTGCAGTGCTTAAAGATGTCACGGATTTCATTAAGGACTTGTGGGTTGGCTATCGCATTTTCATTGTTCACTTGCTCACCATGCATGATCTTTTTAACTGCCAGTTCGACTAATTTTCCCGACTTGGTTCTAGGCATATCGCTGATGACAAAAATTTGCGATGGCACATGGCGAGGCGAACAGTGCTCGCGTAGCGCCGCTTTTATCTTGTCGTGAAGGGTTGGCGCTAAAGTGTATGTATCTGCGAGTGCAACGAAGAGAATGACTTCTTCTGTCTCATTCCGTTGCAGACCAATGGCAAGGCTCTCCTTGATTTCGTTGAGCTGGTTAACAACGCGATAGATCTCAGCGGTGCCAATTCTGACGCCGCCAGGGTTTAACGTTGCGTCACTGCGGCCATAAAAGATCATGCCATCATTGATCGTCAGGCGAACTTCATCACCATGGTGCCAAACCCCCGGCGATGTTGCCCAATAGGCATTGTGGTAGGCTTGGCCGTCATCGTTCCAAAAGCCGATTGGTTGATTCGGGAAGCTATTAATACAGGCAAGCTCCCCTTTTTTCTCTTTCACTGATTGATGGTGCTCGTTCATCACTTTCACGGCCATACCCAGCGCGCGACTTTGGCACTCGCCTCTAAACACGGGTGAGATTGGGTTTCCCAAGACAAAACAACCACAAATGTCGGTACCACCTGAGATGGAAGCGAGGTGCAAGTCGGTTTTAATATGGTGATAAACAAAGTCGAATTGGTATGGATAGAGGACGGAACCCGTAGAACAGAGTGTTTTTAGATGGGTGAGGTTAACCGAATCCATAGGGTTGTAGCCGGTTTTTTGTAATGCCCCAAGGTAACCAGATGCGGTTCCAAAGAGAGTGACCGCTCGCCTTTCCGCCAGTTGCCAGAGTGTACTCGGCTGTTGTAGCGGATGCCCATCATAGATGACGAGTGTTGCGCCACTCGCCAGCGCTGAGACCTGCCAGTTCCACATCATCCAACCACATGTGGTGTAGTAAAACAGCCTGTCATGAGGTTTAACATCGCAATGCAGCTGATGCTCCTTTAAGTGATTAATCAAGGTGCCACCCACACCGTGAACGATACATTTAGGCTTTCCGGTTGTGCCCGAAGAGTACAGAACAAAGAGTGGTGCATTGAATGCCAGCCGTTGATAGCGCATCGGGCGCGCTAAAAAGTGGTTGAAAATCTCATCCCAGCTCTGGACGGGCGAATCGAGATTGAAGTCTTCCTCTTGCTCGATATCGAGGTATTCGATTTGACATAGGGAGACGACGCTTTCTAATGCTTGCCATACTTGCTGGTTTTTTGCCGCCATTGGGTGCTGTTTGCCACCATAGGGGTAGCCATCACAGCAAAATAGGACCTTTGGCGATACCTGTGCGAAGCGTTCGATGACGCTCTCTACCCCAAAGTCGGGTGAAGTGGATGTCCAAATCGCCCCTAAGCTGGTCGTTGCCAACATCGCGATGATTGTCTGTGGGATATGGGGAAGATAACCAGCGACAACATCACCTTCTTTTACGCCTTGCTGTTGGAGCCATTGGCGCACAACCGAAACCCGGTCGCAGAGCTGTTGCCAAGTGAGTGTTTCTTGCTTGCCTTGTTCATTATCGAAGAGGATCGCGGGTTCGTCAGGCGAGCGAAAAGCGTGGGCGAGCAGGTTCTCTGCGTAATTTATTTTTGCATCCGGGAACCATTGTGTATCACGGCTTGCGACAAAGTCGCCGAACTTGGGCTTACCGTGCGCCGTTATCCGTCGCCCTCGCTCGCCGACAATATCGCAAAATGCCCATACTTCGGCCCAGAATAGGGTGTTTTGTTCAACAGACCAGGTGTGGAGTTGATGGTAGTCGTGAAACAACTGTTGATGTTGTTGGCTCAGTCTGACCATAAATTGATTGAGTCTAGAGTCGGTAATACGTTCGCGAGAAGGCATCCAGAGGCTGTCAGACATAATGAACTCCTCATTACACTTAAGGTTGATTCTCAGGGTGGGCCTCAATAAACGCCTCTTGTTCAATGCACAAGGCCTCGATGTCGAGCAGATTGGGGTAAGGGGATAGGTCAAACTCGAATCGGTGGGCGTTAAATAGCTGAGGTACCAAGCAGATATCGGCGAGTGTTGGTACATTTGCGCAACAGTAATGGGTTTTCCGGGCTTTTAATTGCGCTTCTAAGGCATCAAAACCACGTTTGAGCCAATGGAAATACCAAGTCATTTTTGTCTCTTCACCTGCGAGTTGGCTGACATGATTGAGTACGCGTAAGTTGTTAAGTGGATGAATATCGCAACAAATCAATTGTGCGATGGCACGACAGCGTGCTCTGTCATGAGCCGAAGGGGGAAGCAGCCGCGGATAAGGGAAGGCTTCTTCTAGATATTCGATAATGGCCAGAGACTGAGAAATAGCACCATGTTTGGTCATTAACACGGGTACAGAGGCGTTTGGGTTTAGCCGCGTGAACTGGCTATCAAACTGCGCATCTTCGAGCAGTGGCACAGGGTGTTGCTGATAATCCAGACCTTTTAAACCAAGCGCAATTCTCACTCGATAAGCCGCGGATGATCGTGGGTAATCGTAGAGCGTCAGCATGGCGTCTCCTAACGCTTTATTTGATGTGGCGGCGTTTGACTAACAGGCTCACAAGCGATGACGCGTTGATTGATCTCGCCAAATAATGGCGCACCATCAGGGGGTGTCATCGTAATGGAGAGGTGATCACCCGGTTGTAAAAATGGCGTGGTTATTTCACCGTGTGTGATTTTCTCTAGCATACGCTTTTCAGCGAGGCAGCATGATCCGACACTGCTGTCCCGGTTTGAGATGGTGCCTGAGCCAATGATGGTGCCTGCGCCCAGAGCTCGGGATTTGGCGATGTGGGCGATCAACTGCGGGAAAGAGAAGGTCATATCTTGTCCGGCATTAGGGTGCCCAAAGTGTTCACCGTTTAGGGTGACTTGCATCTCTAAATGCAACTTGCCTTCGGACCAATGTTCACCCAGCTCATCAGGGGTCACGGCGATAGGAGAGAAGCTTGAGGTAGGTTTAGATTGGAAAAAACCAAACCCTTTTGCTAACTCATCGGGAATCAAGTTTCGCAACGAGATATCATTCACTAGCATGACTAACTTGATGTGTTGCGCTGCATCGTCTGCTGTCACGGCGATAGGTACGTCATCGGTAATGATGGCGAGTTCAGCTTCGAAATCCCAGCCCCATTCAGGGTTACGCATTTCGATATCGCCATGTGGAGGGAGAAACCCATCCGACATACCCTGATAGACAAGCGGATTGACCCAGAAACTCGGCGGCATCTCTGCGCCTCTCGCTTTACGAACGAGTTCAATGTGATTGACATAGGCACTGCCATCAGCCCATTGGAAAGCACGAGGTAACGGGGAGTGACAATCGAGTGGGTTAAACTTAAAGGCAATTTCCGCTTTCCCGGCATTGAGTAACTCGTATTGATGCTGCAACTCTTGTTCAACCAAATGCCAATTGTCTAACGCAAACTGTAGCGTTGGCGCAATGTCGTGGACAAACATGGCAGACTGATGATCGCGAGAAACGAGGATCAGTTGCCCATCACGGCCATGGTTGAGCGAAGCGAGCTTCATAGGTTACCTCCATTTTACATTGTAAATTGCCCTACTCAGGCTTCGTGGCCCCGGATTGCCATGAGGCCCAGTAAGACGTATTTTCGACTTTGGTTGCGGCATCTGTGACATCGAAAGGAACGCGACTATCTATCATGACGGCCACTTCGTCCGTCGCCGCTTTTTCGCCTTGATGTTGATACGCTTTGGGGTGTGGTCCATGTGTAAAACCGCAGGGGTGAAATGTCACCATTCCCGCATCGATGTTGTCGCGGCTAAAAAAGTTGCCTTGGTGGTAGAAGATCACTTCGTCGTAATCATCGTTATTATGAAAGAAGGGAACTTTTAATGCGTCAGGGTCTTGCTCTATCGGGCGCGGAACGAAGGTGCAAATCACAAAATCACGACATACAAAGGTCGAGTGCGCGGAAGGGGGCAGATGATAGCGGTGGCTCATCAAGGGGCGAATGTCACGCCAGTTGAGTTTCAAAGCGGTTACCTCACCTTTCCATCCAACAGCATCCAGTGGATTGTAAGGGTAGGTGATCACATTGATCTGATCGCGTGCTTTCAGTTTGACTTGCCAGACTTGGTGATCATCTTGCTGAGCGATGAAGGTGCTGTTAATGGCTGCGGGTACAAGTACGCCCGGATCAAAAATAGCGTGTTGACCGACAAGACCACGATCTGGCAGCTGATAGCTGTCACGGGTCGCTTCTATCAGCATTAGCAACGTCGTGTTTTGAGGCTCGATACGCCAGTTGGTTCCTCTCGGTATCAGCAGGTAATCACCTTCTTGATAACTAAGATGGCCGTAATCACAGAAGAGGTCACCTCTCCCTTGATGGATAAAAAGCATCTCATCACCATCGCCATTGCGTGCTAAATAAGGCATCGCTTGATTGCATTGCCAAAAGCGTAGTTTTAGGGCAGCGTTTTGTAGCAATATCGGCGCATCCCACACGGAATCGGCAGTGAGATCGAGTTTGAACGTATCAAACGCTTTAGGGCGGTGGGGGCCCTGCCACTGAGTCCAACCTGTTGGCATGTGACGATGATACATATGACTGGCGGGGCCGAAAAATCCGTCTCGCCCACATTCCCGCTCGTAACTGTTTTCAGGCAGGTTGCAATGGGCTTGGGAAGAAGCCTGCCCTTGTTTTAACGGAAATTGAAACCAACGTCGCATAGTGAACGCCCCTAGAAATTCTCGTTGGACAAGCATCTTATTGTTGCTTGCGTGCAAGCTCCGCGTATCTAGCCCATCGGTGTTTGAGCTTTTATTGTCTAGATTGTTTATTGAAATATAGCTCAAAAATAACAATGTAAAATTTTTGTTACGAATTCGGCGAGTAAAGAGTGCGTGACGGGTTGGCAACTTATTCGTTGCTCGGCATAAGCTTATATCCTCAAGACGCAGGATTCAGAAGCAAACTAGCGGCTAGAGTTCAAGGCAAAGGTGTGAAGGAATGGTTTTCCCCTTTCGAACAGGTTTAATGTCGAAGTGGGGCGCTAGTCGCTCGAGTGTAGGATTGAAGAGGAGGGCGCAAGATGGCTAAGTACCATTCCAAACTCGTCGATAAACAGGGGTATGTTGATTGGGATGATGAGGAACACCAAGTTTGGACTACCTTGGTTTCTCGTCAAATACCGCTGGTCGAACAACGTGCCTGTCAGCCCTACATCGAAGGATTGAAATCGCTGGCACTCCCGATGGATTCTGTGCCACAACTGCCAGCCATTAATGCCGTATTGCAGCAAACGACGGGTTGGCGTTGCGCCCCTGTCCCTGCATTGATCAACTTCGATCGTTTCTTTGCTTTGCTGGCGGACAAACAGTTTCCAGTGGCAACATTTTTACGCCATCGCGATGAAATGGATTACTTGCAAGAGCCCGACTATTTCCACGAGATTTTCGGGCATTGTGCCATGCTAACCCATCCAGACTTTGCCGCGTTTACCGCCGCTTATGGCAAACTCGGCCTGAATGCCAGCCATGAGGAGCGTGTCTTTTTAGCCCGTTTGTACTGGTTTACGGTGGAGTTTGGGTTGCTGAAAGAGGGGGATAAACTGAAAATTTACGGCGGGGGGATTCTCTCTTCCCCGGCAGAAAGTGTTTATGCACTGGAAAGCGATCAAGCTGAACGTCAACTGTTTTCCGTGTTAGATGTATTGAGAACACCTTATCGCATTGATATTTTGCAACCCATCTACTTTTACCTACAGGATATTGCCGACCTCTATCGACTTAGCCAAGCGGATTTACGTCGTAAAGTTCAAGAGGCAAAACAGTTGGGCCTCTTTGCCCCTAAATTCGAACCAAAGGAGTCTGTCCATGCTTGATACGTTGCGCTGTGAAGCGTGTTCATCGGATGCTGTTGCACTCACACACGAAGCGCAGACGGCGTTACTGGCATCGTTAGCCGATTGGGAAATTGTTGTTGAAGCGGATATCCCCCGATTGCGAAAGTTGTATACCTTTAAGAATTTTAAGCTAGCTTGGGCATTTGCAAATCGGATTGCTGCCTTGGCGGAAGAGGAGTTTCACCACCCGACGATTGTGCTCGAGTGGGGAAAAGTCCATGTGGAATGGTGGAGCCACTCTTTGAAAGGGCTCCACAAAAACGATTTTATCTGTGCGGCGAAATCTGACCAATTATTGGATGAATAACGTGAGCCGTTGCTGTTTTAAATACTCAAGCGTCTTGAAGTGACTTGAGTCTATGAGCCAACAAAAACGAGTTAGTAAAAAAAGAGTTAACAAAAAATAGCAATATCGGACAAGTTTCTCACCGCCCACACCGCGACAATGTTTAGGTAATCAACAGACTTAAACAAGGAGAACGGTGTGGATTATTCTCAACCAGTCACCATTTCTGGACTGATGCGGCAGTATCCGCGCGCGATATTGACGACATGGAGCCTTGTCATTGTTGAAAATGGGCTAATGGTGCTCATTCCTCTTTTCCTCGGTTTTGCCATTGACGGTTTGCTCGTCAACCAATATGACGCTTTATTCGTGCTGATTGCTGTTTTTGCAGTGCTCATTACTGTCGCGGTGATTCGTAAGTTCATCGATACGCGTGCTTATGGCCAGATTCGCACGGCGATTTGCTTACACGTCGACAAGCGACAAAACGCACTCCCTGTCTCAGTTCGTACAGCTCGTCTCTCCATGGCCAGAGAGCTGGTGGACTTCTTAGAGGAAGACCTACCGCCACTCTTTACTGCTGTGATTCAAATTGTCGCTTCGGTGGCGATCTTAGCCTCATTTTGTGGCGATCTTGCCATCAGCGCTGTCGCGACTGGGGTGCTGGCGATGCTGTTCTATAGCTTGTTTCATCGTCGGTTTGTGCAGTGCAATAGTGAACTCAACGATAAGGTTGAGCAGCAGGTTGAAGTCCTTAATTCAGGCCATCGTCCGACGCTGAAGCAGTATTTGCGAGCACTGTGCCGACGTGAAATTGCCTTGTCAGACACCGAAGCACTGCTCTATGGCGGGGTATTTACGGTTCAGTTAGGTTTCATTCTGTTCAATCTTTGGATGGCCACTGACATCGACGGTATTACTTCCGGCGCAATTTTCTCCATCCTTAGCTACTCCTGGGAATATGTTGAAGCCATGATTGTCTTGCCTATCGTGCTTCAGCAACTATCGCGCTTAGGGGAAATAACTGAGCGAATCAATACCTTGCCTCAAGTCAGGGAGCTTTAGAAATGAAAAAGTTACTCTCCATAGCCACTTCGTTGATCCTGCCTGCATTTGTTGCCGGTGGTCTTTATTTTCAATCCTCTGGCGTGCAAACCGAACCAATGAATGACGCGCCTCCCGCCATGATGCCAGTGACGGCAATCCGAGCTACGCCACAGAGTGTGACTTTGTCTCACACCGTGATAGGGATTACCCAGCCGCGTTGGAAAACGGCGTTGATCGCGCAAGTCGAGGGCGATGTGGCTGAGTATGATGCGCGCATTCAGCCGGGGACATTGGTCAAAGCAGGGCAGGTACTGTTGCAATTAGAAACGGTCCATTTGGAGGCCGAACTAGCCCAGATAAAAGGTGAAGTCGCTACTGCCAAATTAAACCTTGAACGAGAACGCCACGAACAAACGGTTGCGCAGACAATGCTAAAGGGCAAGTCTGCTTCGCAATATGCCCGAAGAATTCCACAAGTTGAGACGGCGAAAGCAGAACTCGCGGCGGCTCGCCAGCGATTTGAAAGTGCTAAAGCGCGATTGGCGGATGCCACCATTGTGGCGCCGTTCGATGCCGTTGTGTTGGAAAACAGCGTCTCTCCGGGAGAATATGTACAAAGTGGCAATGTCCTGTTTGAACTCGCAGCAAGTGAGTTCATGGACGTGATGGTGCCACTATCCGCGCAGACATGGCGACGCTTAGGGCAGGGGGTGCCGCAACAACAATTGAATGTTGAAGATCGTCTGGGGCGTCGCTGGCCTGCTTCCGTGCGTTATCTTTCGCCAAAGTTTGATCCTCAAACTCGCCAGCGTCAGTTGGTGCTAACAGTGGCGTCGCCGTTTGAAGGTCAAAAGCGTCTACTTGCCGATCAACAGGTCAGTGTCACGGTCACGCTGCCAGCGCAAGAGGATGTGGTGTCCTTGCCCGTCAGCGCACTGACGGAAGATGGCTATGTCTGGACTATTGGTGAAGGAGACACCTTGAGCCGCCAAGCGGTTGAAGTGCTCCAAGAAAGTCGCAAACAGGTTTGGGTTCGATTCGAAGAGGATGCGGCGTTAGCCCGCGACGTTGTTGAGTTCCCTCTTAATTCAATGTTGATAGGGCAAAAAGTGCGCGTGCAGCTAGAAGAGGCGCAGCATGAACGTCAGCTTGCTGACAGTCGCGACGCTAACGTGAAAGGAGAGCAAGGATGAGGTGGTTATCCCGATGGTTTTTAGATAATCCTGTTGCTGCCAATCTATTGATGATCGCGATTTTGGTCTGCGGTGTGTTGTCCATGCGACAGATGCGCGTGGAGAGTTTTCCACAAGTCCCTCCGACGAGTCTCAGCGTCACGGTGACCTATCCCGGGGGCACGGCGAAGCAAGTGGATGAAGGGATCACTCAGCGTATAGAGCAAGCGATTGCGGATCTTTCTGGGATTAAAACAATGACCAGCGAATCGATGGCGGGATATGCCTCGGTAACGATTCGCAAACGAGCGGATGCCGATCTGGAGCGGCTCCTTGAGGATGTGCGTAATCGCGTTTCTGCGATTGTTGGCTTTCCTACCGCGGCGGAAACGCCCAAGGTGACGCGGATGGAGTTTACGAATCTCGCTGCCTTCGTTGTGATTTCCGGTGCGCGGAGTGATGCTGATTTACAACCCGTTGCTTACCAAGTTGAGCAAGCGCTATTGCAGCATCCATTGATTAGCAAGGTCAGCAACTGGGGAGCGCGTAGCGCATTGTTGGTGATTGAGCCGGATCCTATTGCGTTGAAGCGGTATGGTATGTCGATTGGTCGTCTCTCTGAGAGCATTACCCAAGCCTCGTTTGAAACGCGTAGCGGTGAGTTGAAAAGTGATCGCGGCCGCCTTGTTGTGAAGGGGGATGGTTATGCGCAAAGTGTTCGAGAACTTGAAGACTTGGTCGTGTTGAGCCAGCCGAGTGGTGTGGTTCGTTTGAGCGATGTCGCGACATTGCGCCGTGATTTTGAAGAAACAGGCGCGATTGTGCGCAATAACGGCAATACGGCTATCGCCTTACAAATATCCACCAGTCAGCAAGATAACTTGCTCAGAGTGAGCGAAGCGATTCAAGAGGTACTAGAAGAACAACGCTATCTGTTACCAGATGATATCGCGCTTGATACCTTAGCGGATATGGCGCCGTATATTTCAGAACAACTTAACCGCCTTGGTACCAATGCGTGGCAAGGACTATTGATTGTGCTGGCATTGCTCGGGTTATTTTTGAACTTAAGGTTGGCTTTTTGGGTAGCGGTCGGCATTCCCGTTTCCGTCGCAGGTGCTCTGGCGATGATGGGTTGGTTTGACTATAGCATTAACGACATTACGCTATTTGGCTTGATCTTGGTGCTGGGTATCTTAGTGGATGATGCAGTGGTCGTTGGCGAAAGTATCCACGATGCGCGAAGTCGTCACAGCGATCCTAAAGAAGCGGCATGGCACGGGGTAGAAGCGGTGACAGTCGCAACGGTGTTTGGTGTATTAACGACGATTGCAGCTTTCTCGCCAATGCTTTGGATAAACAATGAAATCGCGAAAATATTGGCTGGTTTTTCTGCGGTCGTTATTTTTGCCCTTATTTTTTCTTTGATTGAAAGTAAGTTCATTTTGCCCGCTCACCTCAATCAAGCGCCAAGATCACCCGCAACGAAAGGTGTGGGGAAGTTTATTGCCACATTGCAGTCTAAAGCTGATGGGGGATTGCGTTGGTTCATTGAGCGCGTGTATCGCCCGATGTTGAGTTGGGTATTGAAGCGCAAGTTTGCGGCGACGATCAATTTCCTCGCTCTCGTCGTACTCGGTTATGGTCTTTGGATGGGGGGGACCATCCGAAGTGCCATGTTCCCTGATATTCCCGGACGCTATGTGCAAGCGGAGATCACCCTAGAGCAAGGGGCACCTTTACCGTTGCAAAGCCGAAGTTTAATGCAGCTTGAATCCGCGGCACTCCAATTGAGTAAAGCGCTACAGCGTGACTATCAGCTAGAGAAAGAAGCGATCAGCAACTTGCTGATGTACTCTGATGGGTATGGCCAGATTGAAGCCACCATTGAGATGAGTGCAGAAGCGCTCTCTCGATTACCTTCCAATACCATACTTAATCGTTGGCAAGCACTGGCAGGAGAATTTGAAGGCGCTTACGCGGTCAGTTTTTCCGGTGGTGGCGCGAACATGGGCGGAACCAGTTTAACGGTCAGTGCCAAGGACAGAGAGTTAGCGCGGTTAGCCGTCGCTGACTTGCGCGGTCAGTTACAACAGATAGCGGGCGTTGAGGACATCTACGATGATGGCCAAGGCGGTCAGCCGCAGCTTATTGTCACCTTGAATGACTATGGTCGACAGCTAGGCATCACCCAAGCAGATATTGCTCAGATAGCAGGAAATGGGTTTGGTGAAATGGAAATTCATCGCTTACTCCATCATGGGCGAGAAACCAAAGTGATATTGAAATATCGCGACGATGAGCGGATCAACACGTCTCAGCTGTCGGATACCCCCGTATTCTTGCAAGATGGTCGAAGTGTTATGCTTGGTGATGTTGCGACTTTCTCCTTTGATGAAGAACCTGAAATACTCCATCGTCGCAATCGCAGTAATGTCGTGAACGTCTATTGGCGGCAGGACCGAACTGTGCAGTCACCCGAGGAGAGCTTTGCACAACTCGAACCTTCACTCGCGGAGATTGAAACGCGATACCCAGGTGTGAAAATCGGCCCCGCAGGGGAGTTCGAAGAGATTGCTGAAGTGCAATCTGGCTTTAAAACCGCCATGGTGATGACGCTGCTAGCCATCTATGCATTGTTGGCGATTCCGCTGAAGTCCTACTGGCAACCATTGATCATTATGGCAGTGATCCCATTTGGTTTTGCGGGCGCAATCTTTGGTCACGGCTTGCTTGGCATGCCGGTGAGCATTCTGTCTTTGTTTGGCATGATGGCGATGACGGGGATCGTGATCAATGATTCACTGGTTTTGATTACTCGTTTTAACGCGCTGTACCGTTCAGGGATGCCAAAACAAGAGGCGCTGATCACGGCGGGAGTTAGTCGTGTGCGGGCGATTTTCCTCACAACCGTCACGACTGTTTGCGGCTTGTTGCCACTGCTCACCGAGTCAGCAGAGCAAGCGCAGTATCTGAAACCCGCAGCGGTCTCTTTGGTCTTTGGCGAAATTTTCGCGACAGGTGTGACCTTGCTGCTTATCCCGCTGTTATTGGCCATTTTTACCCGCAAAGAGCATGTGCCAGTTGAGCAGCAAGAACAACTGATATTGCAGTAAGTTTCAAAAATAGGGCATAGGGCTTGAGTATAGAAGCACGAAGTGAAATGTAAGTGATTGTCATAAACGCTGCAATCTTCATCTAACGGAGTAGCGTAACTGGATTGAATCGATTAATTTGGGGAGATGAAACCGACAATATTGATTCCTGAAGTTGCGCTACTCAATACGCTCCCTGACCATCATCGTCGACGGTTTGAGAAGGCGTTATCCCTGATGTTTACAGCGATTGAAACGGGTGAATCGCTCGATTGGAGTGTGATCTGTGAGGCTTGTGCTGTCTCGTCTTATCATTTTTTGCGTCAGTTCCAAGCGTTGTTTTCAGAGACGCCGGGACAGTACTTTTCGCGGATGAAGTTGCAATACGCGGCAAGTTTACTGTTTGAGCAACGTGATCGCTCGATAACAGACGTCGCATTGGCGGTCGGCTTCTCCTCGTCGCAAGCGTTGGCGAAAGCGCTAAAACGTGATTTGGGAATGACAGCGAAAGAGATACGTCGTATCGCGCTTGCGGGCGATATGCAGGATGTGTCTGCCTTTTGGCGCAAACTGGCACATCCGAGTAATACGCCCGTGAGTTTAGAACAGCAATTGGCCTTGTCATTAGAGTGCCAGATTGTTTCTCATCCCACACGACGTTTGCGAGGACGCTATTTGACGGGCGTACAGTGGGACGACTATTTTTATTCTCACCCCAAAGGTGGCATTGGGTTAACCATGCTGACTCCCTTTTCCGAGTTGGATAAACCCGTTAAGGAAGCACAGCTTTGGGTAGGGGAGTGGTGCAAAGTCCGTCAAGGTGAGACAGATGTCGCCGCGGGTGATTATTTTAGTTGTGAAGTATGGGTGTCCTCGGATGGCGGGTACTTGGCAGCGTGGGACAGTTTATACAAGCAACTGTTGCAGCAAGGGCTAGAAGTCACTGAGACAGGGTTTTGTATCGAGAGTTTATTGAATATCGATGAGAGTGAAGCTGCTGCCTTATTTCGTTTTGAAATTCCCGTGCAACGCCAAGAAGAATGCTAAAAAAACAGGCCGCATCGCGGCCTGTTTGAGTTTTAGGTTTCTATCATCAATGACCTAAGTTAGCCCTCAGCAGGAATAGGACGTACTAAGCGTTGTAGGTAAGGAATGTGGCCCATTGAGGTATAAATCCATGGTAAAGAGACACCTTCTACGCCTTCGCTTGTTAACGTCATGTAAGGACGTGCTTTGATGTGCATCGACAACATGTCTGTAGAAACGTAACGTTGGTGGTACATGAAGGGTAGTTTATTCTGGGTTTTAATTGGAGAGAGTATGCCCAATTTGCTGTCTCCCCATTGAAACTTATTGGAATAAGTGTTTGCTGCTGTAAGCATCTCACCGTAGGCTGGACTTGCTTCTTTCAAGTCCTTTTCTATTTCATTACGACGATCATAGAGATCCCAATCCCAAACAGCATTCAATTTTGCATCGATTTCGTTGCGCTTGGCGATCAGTGCTTGAATCTTAGTATCATTTGCTAGGTCCTCTTCCCATTGTGCTTTCGCATCGTAAAATGGTTTTCCAACGATTGCTTTGAAATCAGATTCTAGTTTATCCATTGCGGCCATGTACTCGTCGATCTTCGCTGTGCTAATACCCAGACCAAAGTACTTGGTATTGGTGCCGTGCGCACAGCTGAGATCTGAAATTGACATTAGTTGTCGAAGATCAGGTGTTTTCCAACCTTGATCTTTCCCGTCTAAAGTCGCATTAAACGCCTCAGCGGCTTTGCCGTAAAAACTGTCTTTGCTTTCTCGGGTATAGACAACTTTAGGGTCGCCAAGACACTCCTTCGTTGTCATCCCGTTTGGACAGTGTTGCCACTGTAAACCAGAGGCATAATCGTTGACGACAACGATGTCCCCTTCACTACTTTTGAGGGTTTTGAGTTCAAAACGACCCGCTTCATCTAGACAAGCAGCATGGACTTGTAGAGATAAAACAGATGCGGTTAGGGCTGCAATTGTTTTAAGTTTCATCATCTTTACCTTCTTACTGCTTGTTGACTCGAATACCATCACTCACAAGGAGTACTTGTTTTGGATCTGTTCTTAGATAAGCACTACCGCGCGTATCCGTATTGAAATCGAGTGAGAAAGCCGCTTTTTTATAACGTTCGCTATCCCATGCCATCCAAAGTTGTTGGTTCTGATCCATGTTAGGGAAGAAGTTACGGTCGAAATGGTTTGTGTGCATCACAGTGATGTTCATCATTTCCATCGCGGTTGGTAAACGCCAGTTGCTGATACCACAATGGTTGGCAGTATTAGCGCGTTCTACAAGCCGGTCGGTATTACACTCTTTTGCCATATTTGACTTGATCGTTTCGCCTTGCTCATTCACACAAAAACCATTGAAGTTGGCATCGGCTACAATGGTGTCCTTACCGAACGAGTATCGATTGTCGATACCATACCAATGACGTTCGCGGTCACCATCCTTCACGACGGCATGCGGTACAGCCCAAGTACGGCCCTGTTTCACTTCGGTAACGCAATCAAAAGGCATGACTTGGTAGTGGAGATCTTGGCGATCAATTGGTAGACCGTTGCCACCCACTTTGAGAAGTGACATTGCACCATAGCCGTTGGCATGTGAGTTCACGGCCACGCCCGTGAGAGGGTCACAATCGCTATTACCATGGTCGGCTTTATTGAGGATACCTAAGTCACCTTTACGAACTGAGAAAGGCGCACTGGCTGTACCATCATGCTCGATAATGAAATGATAGGTTTGATACTCCTTTAAACCGTTTAAGGTATGCAGCGTTTGGCTTGTTGATGCTTGATTTTCTGCTTTAGTAACGTCGGTAAATGGCTTGGTATCCCAATAAATAGTGTATTTGGCACTCTTGGTGTCACTCCAACCAAGTGTCATCCAACCCTTCCCTTGGCCGCGAAGTGCAATTCCCACCAACTGATCTTTCTCAAGCACCGTGTTACAGGTGTAGTCGAGACCATTTTGTGGCACATCAGGTAACCAGCTTATGCGGTCTTTAATATCCTGAAGTAAGGCGGTACTGCGGTTAACATCGCTGTCGAAATGGCTAATCTTCAGGATACTCTCAGTACTGCGCTTGAGTAGGTCAGGAAGATTTAAGCCCGATTGCAGCATACCGACAGAGACGTCTTCAAGTTGCGATAGGAAGTTGTACAGCACTGTCATTTCTGGCATCTGATATTTTCTATCATTGCCACCCATGTGGTTTTGACCAATCATGCGGTTCTCTTCGTCATAAACAATTCCCAGCAAGGTCGCTGCTGTGCGGAAGAAATCATCAGCATTGTCAGGAACGATACCCGCATCGTCATCATAGCCAGTAATTTGCATTGCAATAACAGCCATCATGAATTCAAGTTGCTCTTTAGGGTGACGGGAAAAGAGCTCTTGGATGGCATCAACTTGCACCGGTTTAGTGGTTTGTGCGCCGCCATGATGCGCAAGTGAGCTACGTTCGGCTAGAATGGCATGTGCAGAATTTTCAATTGACACGCGCAGTGCTGGCAGTTCGATGTCTGTAATGACACCATCTTGGTTGCGGTCGATACTGCGGCTTGCCAGCTCACAGAATGAACCAAGTAGTGAGCGCATTTCGACGCCAGTTGTTGGGTCATAGACAATCGCAGTTAGCAGGTCTTGCATATTGTCCATTTTGGCATTAGAGAACCAACGAGGATCACTATTGGTATTGATACCACCGCTATTGGTATAGGGGGCAAGATGTGCGGGTTGGCAAGACTCGAAGGTGTTTGCAGGATCTGTTAACTCAATCGTAAGGCGGAAGCTTTCCCCATCTGGGTAGACGACTTCACCCGTTTTGCCTTTGTTGGTAACAGGCAGGTTTACTGGTCGCTTAGGTTTGTGTGCATTGTTAAAGTAATCATCTTGTGGTGTACCCACTAGGTACGGATTGTTTTCAAAGGCGCCAATCTGAATGCTGATTTCAGGTGATTTTAACCCTTTGATTAATTTGCCTTCGAATGTCAGTGTTCGGGTTGGGAAAGTGGCATCAATAACACTGCGTAACGAGTCAGTGTAAGGCATGTTCTTGAGGCGATCAGATTTTGCTTTGATACTTTCATTGTGGCCATCAACAAGGTAAACACTGTACTTATCATCATCTGCGAGCAACGCGGTTAGCGCATCAACACCTTCACCATATTGACTGATTTTGGCCGCAATACCTTTCACTTCGGCGAGTAAGTCACTGCTATCAACGGTCGTGGTGTCAATGACTGACTTACCTTGCTCATCGCTGTCTGTGAAATAGTGAACCAAGCCCGCAATGGCGTAGAAGTTATCTCGACCTACACGTTTTACGGTATCGGTATAGCTTTCACCATGAATTTTCAGGGCTGAAAGTGTCGTCGTGGTTGCCGCAAGATCGAGCGCTAAGTTCTCAGTGTTAGCGACAATGCCGTCGTTGTTAGTGTCAGAGGAGAAAAGCGTCTCTCGATTACCTAAGTCGGTTTTGAAGAGAAGTCGGCCGTCAATCTCGTTGGCTGCACCATCTTTAGAATCATCGGCGCGGGTTGCGGCGTCAGTCTCTGCTTTCGCTGTAATATAGGCCTCAACGGAAAGTGCAACGCCAGCGGGGACATCCGTCTCTTTAATATCAAACTGGTAACGTGGATGCGCCTCTGATTCAGACTTGGTAGGCACAAATTGACCAAGAATCTCATCCCCAGCTTTTAATACAACGACAGTATCCTGCGTGTATCCCGAAACAAATCCGGTAATGGTTTTAGTGACAGAAGGGGTTGGTTTATCAGGGGTTGGCGTCGTTGTATCACCACCGCCACCACCACCGCAAGCACTAAGTGCGAAGGCAACAGAGAGGCCGAGAAGTGATTTCTTCATTGAGGTCATCATCAATCCTTATTGATGTGAATAGCGAGGGTCGGCGCTAATTCACAAAGATTTCAAAGTATGAATGTTTGTCACGATTGCACCTTTATCGGTTTTCTATACGGTATAGGTGGATATTGCGACATATTGATCTGCCATGGGTGGGTTTGTTGGATGTTTGTCCTTCCGTGGCGCACAGGATATTAATGATATTGTCACTCAATGCAAGTGATAATAATTATCAATATGATAATTATTATTGTTGTGTTGAGTGGTGTGAGCAACTTTGCATCTGTTGCTATACAAGCAAGGTTTTCTGGCGTCTACCGTACTAGTTTGAGAGTTTGGCGGGGCGTTGATTGTTAGCAGAAGCCTTACCTAAGGGTAAGGCTTCTGGCATTGCATTATTACATGTTACGGACTAATCGAGCCGGATAGTTTATCCAGTCACCTGTATTCGATAGCCAATAGAGATCGGTAAAGGCGTTATTGTTCCAGTCCATCATAAAGTCTGGTCTATTTTTAAAACCAACGTAGTAGCCTGTTGTTGTTAAGTACTGCTGGGATAGATCGGTTCCCTTGTTATTGCGAGTTTTAATCAAAGAAACATAGCCCTCTTTTTCAATGCCCCACTGGTAAGCGCGATAGTGTTTGCTATTTGCTTGGTGCATGGCCGTCCATTCAGGTACGGTATCAGAGAAGTGTTTCTTTATTTCATTAAGGCGTGCGTATTTGTCAGGATCCCAGTTTTTATAGTCTGATAACAAGTGTTCCAGCGCAGCACGCTCTTGTTCCAGTTTATTTAGCTCATCGTCGGCCGTATAGGTATCAATCCAAGCCTGAAGCGCTTCTTCACGTGCTTTTACGAGAGGATCATAGCTTTTTATGATGGCATCGAACTCGGCGTACATAGCATCGATAGCTGCGCTGGAAACAGTCAGTTTAAAGTACTGAGTATCAGTACTGTACAAACAGTTGTAGTTAGCAATCGAGGCTAGCTCACTGATTTCCGGCACTCGCCAGCCCGTATCTTCAGCGGCAAGTTTAGCGTTAAATGCTTCGGTGACTTTTGAGTAGTAGTTATCGTTTGTTTCTCGCGTAGACACGGTTTTTAGTTCACCAACGCATTGGTCGGTCAACTGGCCATGAGGGCAGTGTTGCCATTGAAGCCCTGTGAAATAGTCGTTAACCACCACCATATCGCCGTCGGCTGTGGCAATGGTGTTTAGCTCAAAGCGTCCCGGTTCTGACTGGCAGGTCGCATTGACGTTCGCAGCCAAAAGCAGCGTTGATAGCATAGCTAATTGTAATTTCATGATTCTTTCCTTACTGCTGCTTGAGGTTTAGACCGTCACTGACGAGTACGACGTTTTTCGGTGTCGTTCGCGGTGTGAGTTTGCCCCACTGTTGGCTGTTGATAAACTGCTGTACATACCCAAACTCATTTTTATATGGATTGGTCCATTCAAACCAGAACTCTCGGTTCGTTTCCATGTCAGGGAAGAAATTATCGTCGAGTGTTTCACCATTGGTGAGCATGATATTACGAAGTTCCATCATGTTTGGCAGGCGCCAGTTGTTGATGCCACAGTAGTTTGCGGCGTTGACGCGCTCGACAAGACGCTCAGTGTTACATTGGTTGGCAAGGTCGGTTTTCAAACGGTTACCACTGTCATCGACGCAGAAGCCGTTAAAGTCATTATCCTCGACGGTAATGTCATTGCCTTTAATGTAGCGGTTTTCTGCACCGTAGAAGTGCGGCACGATATCCCCGTCTTCTTGGACGGCATTTGGAATTGCCCAAGTACGACCTTGCTGCGTTTCGGTGACACAGGCAAACGGCGCAGCTTGATAGTGGAGGTCTTGACGTTCGAGTGGCGCGCCTTGCTCATCAATTTTCAGTAGATTGAGGCTGCGGTAGCCATTCACATCGGAGTTATGCGCATAACCAAGCGCTTGGTTACATGAATCATCAAAATCTACGACACGCGCATTTTTTAAACCAGCATCGCCATGACGGAAACTGAATGGTGCACTTGGTGTACCCGTATGCGAGATCATAAAGTGATATTCAGTGTACTTTTCAAGTTGATCGATAGTGACAACGGTTTTTTGTGTCGTGGTTGAATACGCGGCGTCTTCAGGTTTCGTGAAGGGTTTCGTATCCCAATGCAAGGTATATTCACTGCTATTCTTGTTTGGGGACCAGCCAACTGTCATCCAGCCTTCGCCTTGACCTCGAAGGCCAATACCGCGGAGTTGATCTGTTTTCATCACTTGCTGACAAGTAGAGTCCAACCCTTCAACGGGGGCGGATGGCAACCAAGCGCCGTTGTTGTAGATTTTCTGAATAATCGCATCGCCAATATCTTTGTCTGACTCAAACTGACTCAGTTGGCTAATTTCACGTGTGGTCTCTGCGAGAAGTTGTGTCATTGTCATGTCGTTGTCACGAAGGCCAAAAGAGACATCTTCTATACGCTGTAACATATTGAGCAACACCGTAATCGCGGGTACCTCGTTACCGCGAGGGTTACCATACATGCGGTTATCGGCACTATAGTCGAGGTCGAGTAACGTGGCCGCGGTTTTAAAGAAGTCGTCGGCACTGTCAGGCACGATACCAGTACGGCTGTCGGCGCCTGCGATTTGCATCGCAATGATGGTCATCATGAACTCGACTTGATCGAGTGGGTGTTTGTTGTAAAGCTGAGCAATGGCCGCTTGGCTTGTCGGGGTGGCATACTGTTTACCACCATGATGGACAAGACCTGAACGCTCTGCAAGGATGGCATGGGCGGCTTGTTCTAAGGTCATTTTCAGTGCGGGCATTTCGTCCGAATCAACAACACCATCTTTATTACTATCTAAGGTCGCAATCTCACAAAATGCGCCGAGGAACGATCGCATCTCGGTACCCGTGTTCGGATCGTAGACGATAGCCGTCAGCAAGTCTTGCATGTTGTCCCATTGTTTAAATGAGTCATAGTCACCTCGGACTTCCATACCCGTTGGACTGCAAGATTCAAAGGTATCGGCGGTATCGCGCAGGGTGATAGTCGCGGTGAAATCATTGCCTTGCGGATAGAAGGTTTCCGCCGTTTTATTCTGACTCCTCACAGCGAGATCAACTGGACGTTTAGGGCGGTCGACTTTGTCGTAGTAATCCACTTTTTTTGGGTCGTTTTTAAAATTACCGATTTGAATGGTGATTTGTGGCCTTTGCGCCCCGTTGGCAATGGATTCTAGAATCTCACCTTGAAGGGTAAGGCTTCGCTGAGAGTAGGTACTATCGATTAGTTCACGAAGTACGTCCGTGTAAGGCACGTTTGCGAGTAATTCGGTCTGTTTAGTTAACTGCGCGTTAATCGCGGTAATGAGTGCTTCATCAGTGAAGCGCTCGGCAACGAAAGCGAGGACCGCTTCGTTTGCGGTCATTGGCGTTGGCGTGTCTGGCTCACTAGGCGTTACTGTGCTTTTTGTTGCGCCATCATTGCTGTTCGAAGTGTCGGCAGCAGGTGGTACATTTGATTTATTCCCTGAGTCGGCAATGAGCTGATCAATTTGCAGTGACAACGCTCTGATGGAAGCATGACTAATGTGATTCGCGTGCTCTTTGTGCAGGTCGACGAGGGCATTGCCATCCTCGTTACTTGCTGTCCATGCGTGCACCCAAGCGCTGAGGGCAAGGAACTTTTCGCGGCCAATACGTGACACTGTCTCGTTTAAATTATTGTCTGTTTCGATACTTAGCGCAGTAAGCACTGAAGATGTGCCGCTTAGGTAGAGGCTTTTGAACTCTTTACCTTCCACAATCCCATCTTGGTTTAAATCAAAAGCGAATAACTCAGCACGTGTACCGATTTCCGTCTTAAAAAGTGAGATGTATTCAGGCGTTGTGGCACTGTTTGAGGTGTCAGATGGCGTCCCTAAAGTGCTGTTTTTCGTTTCTGGGATGTTTTCCGGATCTGTTGGCTTTGGTACATAGTTTGTAACAACTTCGAGCGTTAACGATACGTCCTCATCGACCAATTCTGAGTCGACATCAAATTGATATCGCGGTTGACTTTCTCCTGGGTTAGTTTGCGCAGTACTACTTAAAAGTACTTTACCTTCTGCCAGTAAACGGACAGTTGTATCTTGCGCGTAACCACTTAAAAAACCAGTCACTGTCTTCGTTACGACGGGTGTAGGTGGTACTGGTTCAGGGGTTGGTGAACCTCCCTCTCCATTACTTCCACCGCCACCACCACCGCACGCTGAAAGCGCTACGGCGATAGAAAGTCCTAACAAGGATCTCTTCAAAATTGTCATTCTATTTCCCTATTTCATTGTTGTAACAGATTGTTAACGGAGCCGTTTTTGGCTCATAATTCGAGCGAAATGATGCTCGGAAAAACAAAATTATTTGCGTATTTTGTATTTAATAATGTATTTTGAGTCAAAAACCCCAACCCCGATATATGTATCTGCATATAGATCGGAGTACGGAATTTAATGCTATTTATTTGTTGCGAATATTAATGGACTTGTTATCATTTGCAAGTGAAAATTATTATCACTTCTATTACGAAAATGAGGACCCCATGTTCAAGAAGTTCATCCAGGATGAGAATGGCGCTACAGCAATCGAATACGGCATTTTGGCAGCAGGACTTGCTGCTGGTGTGTTAACCATCTTTGGTTCTGACGGTGTATTTATCTCCGCACTTAAAGAGAAGTTCATCGCGATTGTCGATAGCCTAAATCCGGCGGGTGAATAACCCTATGTTGGAAGCAACGCTGCTGTTCCTGCTAGCGTTGTGTGCAATGACTGACCTGATTTCCCGCAAGATCCCAAACGCTGCTGTTGGGACTTTGTTCGTTTTGGCGTTGTATTACCGATGCCAATTGGCAGAGCCACAATGGCTGCTTGTGACAACCGTGTTTTTTGCGCTGTTTTTTCTCGGGTATGCGTGTTGGCAATCAGGATGGGTAGGGGGTGGTGATGTCAAGTTACTTGCGACAGCAGGACTACTTGTCGGCAGCAATTGGCAGCATTATCTGCTTTACACTGCATTAGCTTCTGGTGTGGTGGCGATTGCTGTTTTATGGATGGCGCGTTTCCGTTGTACCGCAGTCAAACCCACTCTGCCTTTGGGCGTTGCTATCGCAGCGTCTGCCAGTTTTTTCATAATTTAATACGGAAATTCAATTCTCATGAATCGATTGTTAATGGTGGTGTTTGCTGCCGTATCGATAGCACTTGTGTTGTTCGCATTTGTTCGCGTAGACACACAACCGAAGCAACCCGAAGTGGTTGAAAATGTGGTGGCTGAAGTGAAAGCACAGCAAGCCTATGTGCTGGCGGCGAGCCGCGACTTAACCACAGGTAGTTTTCTAGAAGCAAGCAGTGTGACATGGCAACCCGCTGGCGAGCTCGATGAAGCACAACTGGGTGAAGTGTTTTTAAAAGGGGTGTTTGAACCCGCAGATTTAATGGGTAGCTTGGTCTATCGCAGTCTGAAAAAAGGCGATGTTTTGACGGCGGATAAGCTTATTCGCCCAGAAGATAATGGTTTTTTGTCAGCACTGCTTACCCCGGGCATGCGAGCTATTTCACTTGAAATGGATCCTTCAGGTGCGGGTTTCGGTCAACTGCGACCAGGCAATTATGTTGATGTCTTACTGACAAGCCAATCCGAAATTGAAGAAGATACCAACGGCCAGCCTGTCTTTAACAACATGGCGGTTGAGACTGTGCTGCAAAACATTCGTTTGCTTGCGATAGATGCCCGATACTCAGCTCACCAGAAATCTAGCCTAGAACGCTCTCCTTATGACCCCGTTCCCGTTACGTTCGAAGTGAATTTGCCTGATGCAGAGAAGCTGTTACTTGCGAGTAAGCTCGGTGAGATCTCATTGGTGCTTCGCAGCATTGGTGATGACAGCTTGTTAGAGCAAGACGCATTGAAATGGGCGAAAGACATTTCAGGTGCACACGACATGGAACAACAACCTACGCACGCGGTTACTGTCGTGCATGGATCAAAGGAATAAGTCATGCGACATTTTATCGCACTCTTTTTGATCTGCTTTGCGACATTTGCAAACGCAAGCAGAAGTATTGAATTGGAAGAAGGCAACACGCGTCTACTTCGTTTTAGCCAAGATGTTCGCAGTGTGTTCGTCGCATCACAAGAAACGGCCAATGCGCATACGCCTTCAACACGCACCGTCTTGATATACGGTAACAAAGTGGGTCAAACCGACATCGTTGTGATTGGTACTGAAGGTAACGCTATCGGTCACTATCGTGTGAGTGTTCAACGTAAAGGGCTGAAATCGCTTGAAGAGCGTTTATCAAATATCTATCCGGATGTAGACGTGACTTTGTCTCCGGTCGGAGAGGCGATTGCGGTCGCGGGTAAAGCGCCGAATGTTCAGGTCGCGCAAGAAATCTTGTCTATGGTGAATGGCTTTGCGATGCAACGTATCACCGATAAGGAGCGCTATCAGCAGCTTTCTAATCAAAAGAGCAAGATGGAAGAACGTGATGTAGAGGGGCCGGGTGGACAAGCCTACTTCCCGCTTGTCGTCAATCGCCTCGAAATCGCGGCAGCAACACAGGTGAATATTTCGATTCGCATGGTGGAAATGTCTCGTAGCACCAGTGAAGAGTTAGGTATTCGCTGGCAAGCCGTTCATCCTGATTGGATGCTGGGTGTATCGCCAGGGAGTGAGTTTGCTAAACCTTTCGATATCTTAAACCCTGACAGTGCGATCTCAGATTCGTCCATTATGGGCATTGTTGATGCGCTAGCCTCAAAAAGCTTAGTTAATGTACTGGCAGAACCAAATCTAACCGCGAAATCCGGCGAAAAAGCAGAGTTCTTGGTGGGCGGAGAGTTTCCTTTCCCTAACATTGATGGCGATTCGGTAGGTATCGAGTTTAAGAAATTTGGTGTAGCGCTATCGGTGACGCCAACCGTGCTTGCAGAAGATCGTATTTCTCTGACCGTCACGCCGGTGGTCAGTGCCCTTAGTCGTCAAAACTCTATCATGCTAAACGGTGTGGAAGTGCCTGGTATTGATAAACGCAGTGCGACAACAACCATTGAATTGGGTGATGGCCAGAGCTTCGCGTTAGCAGGCCTCCTTCGAACCTCCGAAGAGAACAAAGTTGATGCGATTCCGGTGCTTGGCGAACTGCCCGTTGTTGGTGCGTTCTTCCGCAAAACAACCACAAGTATGGTCGAGCGCGAGCTTGTGATCATTGCCACCGCAACGCTCGTTAAACCCGTTGATTCAATCGAAGAAATTGCAAGCCCACTGAGTGATTTTCGTTCTCCAACTCGCTTGGAGCGACTGCTGTTTGGCAAGCTTGAAGGTGAAGACGAATCGCCACGTCTGCTAGGTCAATATGGCCATCGCTACTAAGGGAAGAAGAGAATGAAGAAAACACTGTATGCATTCATGTTGGCCAGCATCCTGACAGGATGTGCGACGACACAAGATAAGTACCAAGAGCAAGTGACGAGTAACATCACCAAAGCGGAGATTGCAGAAGCGATTGATGCGGTCACTTCCCCCCTTTTTGCTCAGTTAGAGGAAGGCACATTAGAAATTACTTTTGTGGGTCCCGAGCTTGAGCTCGACAAACTGGCGATGTGGGAACGTGAACTTGCCGATCTCTATCTGATGAACGTGGATATTCGCTGGAGTTTAGAAGCGCGTCCAGATTTCGATATGATCACCCAAGTTCACCTTCATGCAGATACGTGCAAGTTTGATGGTGTGTTTACTTCTGAAGCACAGTGCAGACGAGCACAAAATCGATATGTATCCATGGTTAATAAAGCACATTTCAACAATGGTCTCGCGCTTAAATTACGCAGTAGTGAGCTAGAAGTCGGTGCAGTGCAACGACTGCTTCAAGGGCGTACACGCATCGCCGAAGATCCTACCGCTATTGTAGAAAATAATGGAGGCGGTTCTGGTGACTAAGCAACAATCAATCGCGCTGTTTTCACAACAACCACAAGCGCAACTGACCGCGCAGGTCGTGACACAAGATCTTTCGCACTACAGCTTAACAGAGCACAATGGGGGCTTTGCAGACGCGGTTAAGTGGCTGCAACGCAACCCAGCTGCCGATGTGATGATGATTGAAGTTGTAGGCAAAGACCTTGATGCATTAGACAAACTTGCCGCTCTCATTCCGCCACATAGCAAAGTGATTTTGATTGGCCATGCAATCTCAGTTGAGGCATACCGACGTTTGATTCAGCTAGGAGTAGGGGATTACTTGTCATTCCCCGTCGATCCTGTGGCGTTGCGTCGCACACTTGATCACCTTGAAGGACGAGTGACTGAAAGTAGCTTCCACCAAGGCGCGTTAACCCTAGTGACGGGGACAAGTGGCGGAGTCGGTGTGTCGAGTGTCGCGGCGAACCTTGCCTATGGTATCGCTGACCACCACTCTGTCGCACTGGTTGATTTGAACCTAGCCCATAGTCAGCACCCGATTTTATTGGGAGTGGATTACAAGCCGACTTTGGCGCAACTTGCGGTAGAAAGTGAACGTATTGATGCGGTGCTCATTCAACAGTTCGGCCATAAAGTGAATGACAAGCTGCAGGCATTCTATGGTGAAGGACAAGAGGAAACCTCGCTAGGCGCACTGCTGGTCACGATTCAACAACTGCGTCGTCAGTTTTCGCATGTGATTGTCGATCTACCGCCGCATCTTCATATGGCGATGCGTGAGCTGATTGAAACGGCAGATACGGTATTGATGGTACATGACTTCTCACTTCAGGCTGGTCGCCGTTTGCAGAAGTTCATGACCTTAGAAGCCCAAGGGTCTCAGCAGCGTTGGACCGTGGGGAATGTTAGCCGTGCGAGTGGTCACAAACGTTGGACGTCAGCACAGCTTCATAGCGGCGTTGAGCTGCGTGAAGTGAGCACTCTCCCGTTTGACGGTAAAGCCTTTGCGAAAAGTGAACTACAAGCTAAGCCTGTCATCGCCCTTTCTGGTGGTTTGACGAAAGAGATGAAGCGTCTAACGACGCTAATTTCTGGAGGCCGTTAATGTTTGGTAATCAGGTTAAAGCACAAGCTTTACATCGTGGTAAGCCATTGGCAATGTCTGATGCCGCACAAGAGGCATTTGAAAAGCTCATTGACCCATCTGCAGCCATTAAGTTAGAGCGCGCGGCATTGGTCATGCGTATTGAGACCGCTGTGAATCAGCTTTCTGCTGATCAATTGTTGGCTTACAATCGCGCCGAGCTGGAAGTGCTGGTACAGCAGCTTACCGACGACATGACAGGGGTTGGGCCTATCCAGCCCCTTGTTGATGATTCTAGTATCAGTGACATATTGGTGAACGGGCCTGATCAGGTTTACATCGAGCGTCATGGTCAGTTGTCAAAAGTGGATGTGTCTTTTCGTGATGAGCAGCATCTCCTCAACATTGCGCAACGCATTGTGAATGCTGTAGGTCGTCGTCTCGATGAATCAACACCTCTCGTCGATGCGCGCTTAGCGGATGGTAGCCGTGTCAATATCATTGCACCGCCACTTTCTCTCAACGGTGTCTGTATCTCTATTCGTAAATTCCCGGAACGCAAGTTCGACTTAATGGGAATGGCGAAGATTGGCAGCTTGACCGAAGAGATGGCTCAGCTATTGACGATGACAGCGCAGGCTCGCTTAAACGTCCTTGTTTCGGGTGGTACAGGTGCGGGTAAAACTACACTGCTGAATGCCATGAGTGCGCCTATCAGTGAGGCGGAACGCATTATCACCATTGAAGATGCGGCAGAGTTGTCACTCTCTCAGCCGCATTGGATTCAGTTAGAAACCCGAACGGCGAGTTCAGAAGGCACGGGCGCCGTGACCATTCGTGATTTGGTTAAGAATGCCCTGCGTATGCGTCCAGACCGAATCATTTTGGGTGAGGTCCGTGGTGCTGAGGCGTTTGATATGCTGCAAGCGATGAATACAGGCCACGATGGCTCGCTGTGTACCTTGCACGCCAACTCTCCGCATGATGCGCTATTGCGATTGGAAAACATGTTGATGATGGGGGCTGAGAAAATCCCTTCTCATGTCCTTCGTCAACAGATCAGTGCCGCGATTGACATTGTGGTTCAGCTTGAACGCTCGCATGACGGTAAGCGTCGTGTGACTGCGATTTCGGCTGTCGGTGAATGCGTTGATGGTGAAATTGCGCTATCGCCTTTGTTTGAGTATCACTTGTCGACAAGTAGTGAAGGCGAGTACCACAAAGGTGCGCTGCCATCGGTACTGGTTGAAAGGGCGCGGCACTTTGACTTACATGAATCAATGCAAGCGTTGTTTGAGGGGGCCAAGTGAATCACTTGATCATCGCAATCGCGTTATTGTGGCTGGCAATGGGTGCCAGCCTCTATTTTGCCTCTGTTCGAAACCAACAGGCTAAAAAGCAGCTAGCGAGATATCTCGATGTGGATACCGCGGTTGCTGTGCAGCGCAATCGCGCCTCTTGGTTAGCGTTTTACTTTCGCTTAGAGACCTTGTTTGGTGAAGCGACAATGCGCCGCTATCGATTGCTTGCGGTACTGATGGTTGCGGGCGCTGTCTATTTCTTGATTGCGCAGGGCATGGAGCCATTACTGTCATTGGGTCTGGTTGCGCTTGTGTCTGCAGTGTCGGTCTATTTTGCCGTCAAGCATTTGGAACAAGCCGCCGTGAAAGCGTTTAATCAACAAATGCCGGATATCATTGATTCTATGGTGCGTGCAGTGAAAGTGGGTGCGCCGTTGCACGATATCTTCATGGTATTAAGCGAGCAATATCCAGGCGTGGCGTCACGTCTGTTTCGCGCTATGCACGACAGACTGAAGCTCGGCCATAGCGTTGATCATGTGATGAGCTACGCCTATCAGCAGTTGCCGAGTCCTGAATTTCAGTTTTTGACCATATTGCTGAGCTTGCAGCATGAAACAGGCGGTAAGTTGTCACACATGCTGAATCAGCTCGCGAGTACGCTACGAGAGCGCAGCATGATGGAGAGTCGCATTCGCACCATTACTTCTGAGTCTCGGACCTCTGCTCGTGTGCTCTCTTGCTTACCGTTTGTACTGATGGGGGTATTGTATACCTCTGCCCGCGAGCATTTTGATTACCTATTCACCGATGACAAGGGGCAGTGGATCCTCTTCTATGTGGTGATCAGTGTGTTTGTAGGCTTACTGCTTATTCGCCAACTAACCCGTATGAGAGTGTCGTAATGGAAGGATTAACTCACCTACAAGTCGCGGTATTGGCCATCGTTCCGATGTTGCTTTGTGTTGCCCTTCTTCTTCAAGGGCAAGCTGTGAAGCGGCAGCAGCAGGCACAACTGACGCGTTACATGGGGGTCGCACAAACTGAGCGGCGTTCTCAACTGCTGTTTATGCAAAAGCTCGCCACAGAAAAAGAGCGCAAGCGATTGAAGCAACTACTTGCGAATGCGGGCTTTTTGCATGACAACGCGGTGCTGTGGTTAATGAGTTTGAAGTATGGCATCGGTTTGCTCGTTGTGTTGATGCTTGGTGTCAACGAACTCTTTGAGAACGGCACATTAGTCAGCTCATTTGCGGTGACAAAGTACCTTTGTGGCTTTGTGATAGGTGCCAACATTCCGGAGTGGTGGTTGAAGCTGAATGCCGACCGCGCTAGAAAACTGCTGCGCCAAGCCACGCCAGATGCCATTGATCTATTGGTACTGTGTGTTGAGAGTGGCTTATCGCTTAATAAGGCATTTAACCGCGTCGCGCAGCACCTTATGCGTCAAGGCTCGCCATTAGCCGAGCAGTTTCGCATGACGGCGGCAGAGTTAGAAATGCTCAATGATCGTAAACAAGCGTTGGCCAATTTGAGTTGGCGAACTGGGGTAGCGGAGTTGAACACCTTATCGAGTACACTGCAGATGGCCGAACGATACGGTTCGCCGCTTGCCGATACCTTGCGTCAAATCAGTGAAGATGCGCGTCGCCAACGTGCGCTTTCGCTTGAAGAAGAAGCGGGTAAGTTACCGGGAAAAATTACGCTTATCCAGATGACGTTGATTATGTTCCCAATGCTGGTGATGGTAATCGCACCAGTGATGTCTCAGTTACTGGATAGTTTGGCGTAAGAATATGAAATACTTGATGATGGGTTGTCTGCTGTTAACAGGCTGTGCAACCACCCAGCAGAATGACGTAGACACGGAGCAGTTGATGGGCTTGGCGGATACGGCTTTTAAATATGGTCAGCTATCTTCGGTGAAGTCGAAGATTGATCAAGTGCTTGAAGTGGATCCCAACCACCCTGAAGCGAAGTTGATGAAGGCGAAAGTGGCACTTCGTGAAGATAGACCCAATGCAGCGAAAGCACTATTGGCTGAACTTGTGAATGCGCAAGACGAGGTTGCCAGCGAGTCTGCACTGTTATTGGGGCGCTTGGCCTTAGATAACCAAGACGCGGCGTCAGCGGTGCAGTGGTTCGAAAAGGGCTTGCAAGCAACACCAGACAATGCTGCGCTTTTGAATGGCCTTGGGGTCGCGAAGGATAGCTTGTCTGATTTTTCAGGTGCTCAGGAATACTATCGCCAAGCCATTGCCGTGGCACCAGATAACAAAAATTTCCGTTCTAATCTCGCGTTATCGCTGCTGCTTTCTGGCGATATTGACGAAGCGTACAACGAGTTGCAACCGCTCGTGAGCCGACCTGAAGTCCCCGATTACTTGCAACGTACTTTTGCGCTGGTGTTGATCGCGAAAGGACAGGATGACGATGCGCGTAATGTCCTGCTGCAGTTCATGTCAGAGGATGAGGTGGATCATGACATGGCACTATTAGTGAAGCAGTTAGGCGAGGCTGAACGTTAATGTCGATACTCTACAAACGGCAACGACAGCGAGGGGCTGCCGCATTGGAGGCGGCCTTTTTCCTGCCTGTGCTTATCGGTTTAGTGTTAGTTTTCTTTGAAGTCGGTCGCGTCAATATTCACCTCAGTCGTATCGATTTTGCGGTGCAGTCGGCAAAACGAGCGGCACAAGTAGAGCAAGTGGACACAGCTAAAGAGCTCGCCGAGAAATTCATTACCCGTTATGAGTTGTTCGGCGCAGAGTATGTTGGCTTATCTCAGATAAAGACGCGCGTCTTTACCTCCATTCCTGCGTGGATAGAAGAAGATGAAGAAAAGGTAGACCCACTTCAAAAGGGTGTGGTCGAAATTGCTGTGCGTGTGCGTTTGGCGCCATTAGGTATCCCTTTCTTCTCGTTAAATACTGATGCCTATGAATATGAGGTTAATACTGTGCTGATACCGGAGAAACGCAGTGAAGCTCAAGAGTAAACAGCGCGGCAGCGTGACCATTGAAGGCTTCTTTTTCATCCCTGTCGTACTTGTGCTGATTTTTGCACTGGCAGACATTGCATGGATATTAAGAGCAGACAATCGTTTGCAAGATGTGACGAATATTCTGACCCGCGCAATTAGCCAACAAGGCATTCCGGAAGATTCTAACCTCCAAGATCAAGTGCGCGCCTATGAACCTGTTTTTCAACGCATGTTCGCGGATGAGTACCCAGGGCAGTTTGGTGTGACCGTGACTGTTGAAGCGGACGGCAAGTTGGAGCGGGCATCATTCGGTGACTGTATTCCACCCGTGAATGAAGCGCAGTTGCCGACAGGGAATTACTGGCGCGTGAGTTCATGTTTTGTCCCCACAGAGAAAGTGATTGCGGTGCTTGCGGTGCCGTTAATTACGTCGGACAGAATGTTGTACAACCACGTCGTTTACAAGCGGAGGTAAGATGAAAAAGCAACAGGGCAGTGTGACTGTCTTTATGCTGGTATTGATAGTCGCCATGATCGGCTTTGCGGGTTATACATACGACGTGATCAAAGTGCAGAATACGCACATACGTTTGGCTCAGGCTGCCGATGCTGCGTTAACCTCTGCAGGGGCGAGCGAAAATGTTGAGTTTGACGCTGGACTGATTGTCAATGCCAACCTTAATTCAGGGGTAACGGCACAGTTCGCTGATCAGTATTTGATCACAGTCGACAATACGGAAGATAAGCAAACACTCGATGTCTCGTTGACCTATGAGCCTGATTTGATGAATCAATTTATACAAGATCCATTGAATATAAGGGCTCAGGCGACGAACGACCTTACGCGTTCGACGGCAGAAATCGTCTTTATGCTTGATGTCTCTGGCTCAATGGCAGGGGCACCCTTGGATAAGACCAAAAAAGCACTGCTCGGTTTCGCGGATAAACTTTATGCGTCGGGTGGCGAGAATCGTGAGTTCACGATCAGCTTCGTACCGGCCTCTGGAAACACTAACGTAGGCTGGTATCCCGAGTTTTTTGCTGGCAACATTCGTCGTTATGACCATGCTCAGGTCAAGTTGGAAAACAGTTGGCATGATATGTTTGACCTGGCGCAAGGGGAGTTTCCAGCGGTGCCAGGCCGCGCGCGTGGGGCAATGTGCCGCGATTTGGCCTACGAGCCACAGTCTGCTGGCGCGCTCGGGCTGTTCTATTTCCGAAATCTTGAAAAAGCACCGTTAAATGCGCCGCGAAATACGCGTCGCATTATCCGTCCAACAGTGCCGCCGATTCAGAATGTGTTTGATGATGGCACGCCGTTAGACCCGCCCGTGTATCCGTCGACAAACCCAGCGGATGGCTATCGCGAGCACTTTGCGGATAAGGCGATCTTTGATGAGATCGAGTGCCACAAAAATGCAATCAGTCCATTCATGACGACGAAAACTGAGTTTGTGAGACGGACAAATGAGCTTATTGCGGGGATGAACACCAACAATGCCGAAGGCATGGTCTGGGCCGCGCGCCTGCTGTCTCCTTATTGGCGAGGGTTGTGGGATTCGAATCATCCTAAACTGCCCAGAAACTATGGTCAGCCCATGAATGACAAATATCTCATTGTCTTTTCCGATGGTGAACACCTGATACGGCCGGGCTATCGTGATAAGAAAATGCGCCTTATTTGTACTCAGCTAAAACGTGGTGGTCGTGATGTCAACATTATTACTGTGAATTTTGGTGGGCAGGCCAGTGAGCGGTTGATGAAGCGTTGCGCGAGTAAGCCAGAGTTTTACCATCTTGCGGACTTGTTTAATGTTGATCGCGTGTTTGACCAAATTGCGGATCAAGTGATCGACCGTGTACTCGTCTCTAACTAGCGTGTCTATTCGGTAACTGAGATGGACAGGCCATGCCTGTCCATTTTTTTAATTAGAATATCTTCTTAGGCTGCCAGCCTAGCTGGGTTTGCGCTTTCTGACTCGAAAAGCGTTGATTGAGAGAGTAACCTCTTGCCCAGTCACCGTATTTCTCCATCCATGTTTTGATCGGAACACGCTTAATCGGTTTGGTTGATACCTGTGCAGCTAACGCGTCGACGGGGAGACCGACCTCATCCGCACCGATGTACTCTTCGCCACGCTGTCCTTTCTCCATAACGAGTCGATAGAGATCCGCCAAGCTGGTGCGTTCAACCAGTGACCAATGCAACGGGGCGCTATTGGGGATTTCAATGAAGTCATTGTCTTCGGCCGATAGGCTAAGGAGAGGGGGTACTTTGAGTTCATCGGTGACGACATTGACAGGGCTGACTCGCCGTAAGTCGATGTGAGGGACATTATCGAGGTAAGCAGCATTGTCGATCATCCAGGAAAATTCCGGGGTAGATTGCTTTGGGTAGGTCTCATCAATGACCTTATCATGGGCACCAAATGTCCAGCAGCCAGTGGTATAGAGGACGAGTAAGTTGTGACTATGCTGGGTTGTTGCGTTAATTATCGCCTCTGCGAAACGGCGATCGATTGCACCCATGTCTTCACCAAAGCTGCATGCAGTGTGAATCAAGGTTTCAAAATGACAGATTTCATCTATCCAGTATTGGGGCGCTTCGATATCGCCAGGTAGGACATTCGCTCCCATGGCCAGTGCATTGTGTTGACTGGCTTCATTGCGACAAAGCACGGTAACGGTGTAACCATGATCAATAAGGTTTTCAACAATGGCACTGCCGACGCTGCCGGTCCCGCCTGTGATCAAAATACGAGATGTCATAGTAGTTCCTTTTGAATGGATGACTGGATTGAGTCTAAATGCGAAGCGGAAACCCAGCCCAGCATTGCGCGAGCTTCAAAGATGGGGCATCGATGAATATGGCTAAATCATCGATTTCTCTTGGCGGTACTGGCGCGGTGTGACCTGATACTGACTGCGAAAATTTCGGATAAACACATCCGCAGATTGGTATCCACACAAAGCGGCAATTTGGCTGATGCTATAACTAGAACGGCGAAGGTATTGCGCTGCTGCCATACCACGCCAGCGACGCAAGAAAGTGAGTGGTGCGCAGCCGACGATTTGCGTAAAGCGCGCATTAAAGGCTGAGCGCGATAACGCGGCAAGTTTGGCAAAATCTTCAATACGCCATGGTGCTTGATAAGAGTGCACCATGGCTGTCATCACGGGTATCAAGTGTCTGTCTTGCATAGCTTGTATCCAGCCTGTGGGGGCGGCATGGTCTGGCAAGGCGCGAAAAATTTCTAGCACGAGTAGATCAAGCAGGCGACGGATTGCGCTTTGACTACCGGATTGAGGCTGACTGTTCTCTTCGTAAAGCCATTCTAAAATCTGGCCAAGACGTGTCCCAGCATGGGCATCTAAAATGATGATATCAGGCAAGTTGTGCAACAGAATATGAGCATGTTCGGGCTGTTGGTCTGAAAATCGAAAATGCCCACAAATGAGTTTGCTTAGCGGGCCGCAGCCACCAATTGCCATGGCGCGTACTTCCTCGTCAGTCTTTCCATTGAACAGCTTTTCGACCGACAAGCATGGCACATCTGGTGCACTCATTAGGCGATGAGGTATACCGTTGGGGATGAGCAGCAACTGGCTACTCTCAACGCGTAGGGGGGCCTCGCCCGGGAGTTCGACGTAGCACTCGCCTTGGCGAAGGTAGCTAAAGTGACATCCATCAAGCAGTTGATCTTCCAGCCCCCAAGGAGAAAACAAGCGGATTTGATTGAACACTTCGCATTGAGGCGCGAGATGATCGATGAAGTGGCTAAGTGTGTCATGAAAACCTCGCTCATCACTTTTTGCTGGTTGTGATGCGCCTTGCTTTGGGCCGTGACGTTTGTTTTCTTTCATCGCAGAAGCCATACCTGCGCGATCCTTGCATATCAGTTCGTCTATGACGCTATGCTAACTTGGGTTGACAACGCGTCAGGAGGCTGAGACAAAAAATGAATAAGCGCTGACAGAATGTCAACGCATATAGACATTGAAAGGGGCAAGTGTGACCGAATTATCGCGCATCGTATGAGGGTTATGCCGTCCCTTCAAGTAAGGTTTGAGCGTAGGCAAGGCTTTCGTCAATCAGTGCGTCGTTACAGCCAAGGTAGTTGCGAGGATCGCAGAGAGCGGTAATCTCCGCTTCGCTGAACATCGCAGTGACGGCTTCGCTATTAAGCAGCATCTCTTCCAGACTCATATCGCTGGCGAGTCCATCATGGATGATCGTTTTGATCATGGCATAGCTTTCGCCGCGTCCTTTTTGTTCAGCGACTTGCATCATCACTGCTTCAGACATAATCAAGTTACGCGATGCCGCGAAGTTTCGTCGCATGTTGTCTTTGTTGACGATGAGGTTGTCCAGCAAACGTTGTGCTCGCGCTAACGATGTTGAAACGGCAAGGCAAGATTCAGGCACCAGTGACCAGTTGAGCACGCGCATTGACGCTGCACGTACATCTTGCTGATCCATGAGGTTAGGTGCGGAGGATGCGTACATCCAGCCCATACGAGACAGTGTTTGAATCATGTTGCAAGCCCGCGGGTTGGCTTTGTGAGGCATGGTACTAGAGCCTCCTCCGCCTTCTCCTTCACGGACCTCGGCCAGTGGGGCACGTCCCATGAGCTCAATGTCATTCGCAATACGGCACAAGGAGCCGTGAATAATCGCAAAGCACTGAATGGTTTCGGCGATGCCGTCTAAACTTGCGTTCCAAAGGCCGATGGGTTGAGTAAGCCCCAACGCCGACATGAGACGCTCTCTGACCTCTAAACCAACCCGTCCAATAGAGGACAAGTTACCCACTGCACCCCCATACATGCCCATGGTGGCACGCGGTGTCAGTGCATCGAGACGTTGCAGGTTACGTGTCATTTCCGTTAGGTACGAGGCTAACTGCAGTCCCCATGTAGTTGGTAGGGCATCTTGCGAATTCGTCCGAGCGACCATGACGGTGTTTCGATGCGCGTCAGCCATCGTTGAGAGTGAGCGTATGAGATTGATGACCTGACGGCGAATTAAAGACAGAGATGACTTGAGACGCATCGCTTGTGCAGTATCGAGCAGATCTTGCGTGGTACATCCCCAGTGTAGATATTGCTTAACCAAGGGATCTCCCGCTTCACTGATTTGGTCAACCATGGGCTTTATTGCCATGCCCACTTTGGCTGTTTCAGCGGCAAGGCGCGTCCAGTTAATGTTGTCGATTGTCGCTGCTTGTTGTATCGCCTTTGCCGCTTGTGCGGGAATGATGCCGAGATCGGCTTGGATGGCGGCAATTTCAGTTTCAAACTGCAGCCAGCATGAGACAAGATGCTTGTCTGACCAAACGGCTTTCATCTCTGCTTGAGTAAAAAGTGGCGAGTAAAGGGCTGAATCGAAAACGGAGACATTGTCAGGATTCATGGTCGGGACTCCTTAGTGACGAAAGGGTGAGCAGAAATGACAAAAGGGCTGCGTTAGCAGCCCTCAGACTGCTGACAAAGGTCTAGCTTTCGAGCTAGACCTTTGATCTAATAGGGGTATCGAAATATGGACACTCCGTTATGCTTCAAGAGCCTACTCCGCAACAATACGAACTGGAAATGGTGACGATGGAACAGTTAGTTCCTAAAAACCATTTAGTGCGTAAAATCGATAATGCTATCGACTTCGAATTCATTCGAGATGAAGTCGCTCATCTTTACTGTAAAGATAATGGACGCCCACCTGTTGACCCTGTCCGCCTCTTCAAAATCATCTTACTTGGCTACATCTTTGGCATAAAAGTGAGCGTCAGCTCGTCAAAGAGATTGAAGTGAATGTCGCTTACCGTTGGTTCTTGCGGATGTCATTAACAGAGAAAGTCATTCACGCTTCTACTCTCAGCCAGAACCGCATTCGTCGCTTTAATGGCACGGATGTATTCGAACGTATTTTTATCAATATCGTAGAGCAAGCCATGTCGAAAGGCTTGGTCGCGGGTCAAGAGCTCTTTACGGACAGTACTCATCTCAAAGCGAACGCCAACAAGAATAAACACACCAATAAAGTCACGGCGGTTCGTGCCAGTACCTATCTTGATATGCTGGATGAAGACGTCGCTTTAGACCGAGAAAAAGCAGGTAAGAAGCCACTTAAGGCTCGGGAGTCAGAGCCAAAAACAAAGAATACTAAAACCAGCACCACTGACCCAGAGAGTGGCTTCATGACTCGTGATAATAAGCCTCAAGGCTTCTTTTATCTCGACCATCGAACCGTTGATGGTCAACACGGAATTATTCTCGATACCTACACCACCGCGGGTAACATCAATGACTCACAGCCTTACGTTCAACGCTTAGATTACACGCTTGCCACATTCCAATTGAACCCGATAGCTGTTGGACTGGATGCGGGCTACTTTACTGCTCCAGTGGCGGAGTCACTTGAACGTCGAGCTATTCTTGGCGTGTTCGGTTATCGACGTCCATCTAGAACGAAAAATACGTTCAAAAAGAAACACTTTACTTACGATGCGCAAAGAGACAGCTACCAATGTCCGAATGGTCAGGAGTTGCTTTATAAAACGACCTCACGCGATGCGTATCGAGAATACCACTCAGCCCCCAAAGAATGTGCGCTCTGTCCAATGAGGGATGACTGTACTCAAAGCAGAAATATGAAGAAAGTGATTACACGGCATATCTATAGTGACGCAGTAGAGAGGGCAAACCAAATGCGGCTCTCTTCCTACGGCAAGAAGACTTATAGACGTCGAAGTGAAACAGTAGAACGTAGCTTTGCAGACGCTAAGCAACATCACGGTCATCGTTATGCTCGCTTCCGCGGTCTAGCCAATGTGCAAATGCAATGTTGGTTGGCAGCGGCAGCCCAAAACATCAAGAAGATAGCGCTGGTGATGAACTATCTCCGAAAAATAGGCTTAAACATGGCAGAAATGAGGCAAATACTTGCTTCTGTATGCCTATGTAATGAACGGAAACTTCTGCGCACGACATAGCAAAAAATATCGCGATCGCGACCTACGGTCGCTTCCAAAAAAGAACCCCGCTTAAAAAGCGGGGTTCGTCATCAATCTGAGGGCTGCGTTAGCAGCCCTTAATATAGCGAATGTGTGGTCACTGATTACAGGACAATGGCACTCATCAGGATAAGCGTCAGGATACCGCCCATCATTGGAATCACTGTGCGCTGTACGACAGCGATAGGTGAAACGTTCGCCGCACCAGCACATGCGATAACCACACCTGCGACAGGAGAGAATGAACGGAAAATACCCGCTGAAAGCTGCATAGGCAACGCAAGAGCTGCTGTGCTTACGCCAACAGAAGTTGCTACTTCTGGGGCAAGTGGTGAGAAGCTAAAGAAGGCGGCATTACCCGAGCCTGACAGCACTGCCGTTGCACCAATAATGGCAACCATCACAGTCAGCATCGCGATGTAGCCGAGGCCAAGGTTAGAACCAGCGCCTAGTAGCATATCGATGAAGCCCATTGCTTTTAGACCTTCAACAAAGGTATTTGCTGCAATGATCAAGGCGACAACGCCAGAAAACGTGGTGCCCATGCCAGACAGGTAAACCTTCATTGAGTCAGCAACGCCTTTCAGATCTTTAGAGAAGATAAGGTCAGCGATCATCGCGATAGCCAAGCTGAAGAACATCGCAGTGACAACATCAACCTTGATAGAGCTAATGAGGAACTCACTGAATACAAGTAGCAATGCAAGAGGCATCACAGGAAGAATAGCAAACCACTTTGGTACTTGACGCTGTTCTTTTTCATCGACTTTTAGTTCTTCAACGACGATACCCATCGCGGCGTCGCGACGGTCAAAGTAGCGTTGGCTGAAGTAGTGAAGCACCGCGATCACTATCATAACGACAGGGGCAATGACCATTTGATTCGCTAAGAAGTAGTTAGCAGCGTCGATGCCAATCACTTCAGCTGCTCGGTTTGAGTTACCGGAACCTGGGCCCAAGTCCAAACATGCGGTGGTCGCTAGAACAGCGGCAGTCGCAGCTGGCGTACAACCGATACGCACCAATACGGGATAGAGTGCCACAAGAAGCAGCATGGCGAGACCAACCGCACTTGGAATGAAGATGTTGATGATTTGACCGATGATGTAGGTGAGGGCCAGTACCACATAAGGGTTTTTGAAAACTGAGAGCGGTTTGGTGACAACTTCAACCATCGCATTGGCGGCACCAATGTGACCCATGTATTTAGAAAAACCGCCCACAGCCATGATGATGAGACCAAGGTTTGCGAGGGTTGAGGAAGAAAGTGCTTTAATAACAACAAAGAAATCAAATACAACCGCGCCACTTGAAGAGGCATTCGATGGGATGAAATCTGTGTTTCCGCTCAATGCACCCAGTAGTAGCATCAAAAGACCAGCCGCAAACAAGCACGCCTGAGTGTTGTACTTTTTCACGATAAAGTAGCCAGTAGCAGCTACTATTGGAATGGCAATAAGAGAGAACATAATTAGCTCCGTATTTATTTAGTAGCGATATAAGATAATAAATGCGGATGGAAATAAATGGGAATTCTCTTTTCCCATTCCTAATTGTGTTTTTGTCATGTTTCTTTAATCTAGAACAATAATAGAAGAATGTATTGTTAAGCTGCCGAAATTAATACTTTATCGAGTAGTGAAATAATTGGATAACGAAAATAACGATTATGGATCAGACTTTAAACCTTGCTGAACTGAAGCTGAAAATAGCGTCCCGTTCACCATTGCCTAACTCCGAGCAACGTGTCGCTGACTTCATTATTGATAATTTTGAGCAAATCCCGTACTTGGGCATTGAGGAGCTTGCTAAGCGCAGCAGCGCCAGTAAGACCTCAGTAGGCCGCTTTGTACAGAACATCGGCTTTCAGGGCTATAGCCGCTTCAAGCAAGCCATCGTTTTACATATTCGTGAAACACAGTTAGTCACGCCGACTCGAATAGCTTCTCGTCTTGCTCAATCGGATGTTGAGGAAATAACCGCAAAGGGGTATTTAAGTGAACTGGCGGCGAGTTTTCAAACAACCGCAGAATTAATAGACGAAGATAAGTTTAATTTAGCTTTATCATTAATGGAGAATAGAGATAACGCTTTGTATGTTTTTGGTCCGGCTTCTTCTAATGGTTTAGTAACGTATTTTACGATGTTGTCACGTTATGTTAGGAAAAGCGTGCACCATCTCACTCCAGATGTCTCATTACTTCCACACCACTTGCTGGATATGCGCCAAGACGATGTCTTGTTTGTGATCTCTTATTATCGCTATTCCGATCTCGCGGTGAAGCTGGTGGAGTGGTTCCATAAGCGGGGCGGAAAAGTGATTGTATTGACCAATAACAGTGTGAATCCTTACTTACCTTATAGCGATGTGCAGTTGCTGGTTGAAAGCGGCTCCAGTGGGGTATTTCAGAGTCGTATCGCTGGGTTTGCGATGGTAGAGGCGTTAGTCAATGCGTTGACCCAACGAATGGGTACACCGGATAGATTTGAGTCGCTGGAGCAGATACTGACGGATTTTGATACCTTCCATCAGTAAGGGTGCAAAAAGCATTTTCGGGAGGGAAGTCACTTTTCCCAGAATGCCCTCTTATGCGTGTCTGGCATAGGGTGCGTTACCTACTTAGAGGTCTAATCCGATACCGAAAGTGAGCCGGTAGTCGTTTTTTTCTGGACGAACATTATCGCTATCTGGGGTGGGTTTAGAGGTATGATCCCAAATGAAATCAATATCGAGATCAATAATGTCAGTGAGTTCGACACTGAACGCCAAAACATTACGGTGAATGAGGCCACCCGTACGTTCACTTGCAATAGTCAGGTCATAATTGTGTGAAACATCGATCGTTGAGTTCAACTCAAGCTCAAATTGAGAACTGATCGTGGCACCAATGCTCGATTCTGTCTCATCCGTCCCCTCTGATACCGTATCGAATTGGGTCCATTGCCATGATGGACCAATAAATAGCTCCCAACTCTTTTTCGTGACATCAAAGACCTCATAACCGATCTGGGAACTGAGTTTTGATTGCAACTCGATATTTTGCAGTGGCGCATGAAAGAGATCGATCTGAATGGGGCGAAAGACATGTTTATTATGACGGTAATAGTCATAGCTACTGGTCAAACGGTGGTTCTTGGCGGATGTCTCACCGTCGGTTTCGGTGAGTAAGCCATTATAGTTCACCCTGAATCGTGATCGGTAGGTGGTGCGTTCACCCGAAAATTTACCATTGATTTCGAGAGAATCGCTATTGCCCTGAGCGAAGTTCGCACTCAGCGTAACTTTGTTTTCCCAACGTTCAAGCTCATGGGATTTCACCTCATGAATCGAAACAATCTCATCGGGATCAATCTTAAAACCCGGACCGCCATTGACAGAGAGTACGTCACCATCGAGTGACAATGTCCCTTCTAAACTTCCCATATCGAGAATAAAGATGGCCATATGACGGGGGGTGTAAAAGCGAGCGATTTTGTTGAGCTTGATCTTGACCGTACCGAGATCTTTGCTTTTAAACGTCAGTGTTTCATGGAAAAGTTCTTCAATAGCACCATGTAACACCTCGCCAGAGTTGAGTTGAATCCAATCTTTATCGTCAGGCAGCGTGAGGTTATCAGTGATTGTATTTTGATTAATGAGTGGCTGTGTGCCTTGAAAGCTCGCAAATGGACGTGCTGGCTGGTCACGAACCTCAGGTGTGCCTGAAAAAGCCGCTGCGCTGAAGACGAGAAGAGAGAGAAAACGAATAGAAACAGCCATAACTCGAAACACAAATGATCAGGAGCCTGATTATAAATTATTTTTTCCGGAATAATGTCATCGTTTTGCTAGCTGCGATGCGATTCACTGAAATGAGGCAACCAGCAAGAGACAGCATCCAGCGAGCGGTGTCGAGAGAAATGAAAAAAGTCCGGGTATCGAGAGATGTGCCGGACTGTGAAAACTCACAAATACTCAAGAAATCGTAGGGGCAGTTGCCGCTGCAGCTAAGTTGTGCAGCGGCGGGTAGTGTTCGTCTCGCACCAATAGCGCGTGCGATTCGATTAGAAGTTGTAGCGGACGAGCAGACCTAGCTCATTGTTACGCTTCAGGTCACCACCAGTGGCATCTTTGAGGTCGATGTCCATTTTGTATTCGGTCGCGAGAATCATGTTACCCATGAAGTAAGCCGCACCAACCGTTGCGTAGGTGTTTTCAGCGCGAGAGTTTTGATCTTCTAGCGAGTTGTAACCTGCAAGGAGCTGGAAGTCGTTGATGTCGTAAGACGCAAAGAGTTCCACACCGCGTACTTTATCGAGTGCATCGCCTTTCGAGCTCGCAACGCCATCTAGTGAGGTGTCGTGGAAACGAGATTCACTGTAGTTGGCTGCAAGGTAAAGGGCGTCATGTTGGAAGCTCGCAACTAAGTTGTAGATTTCTGCATCTTCACGGTCGTCGAAGTTAGTTTGTGCGTAAACACCACTGAAGCCTAAACCGTTGTCAAATTGGTAACCCACGGCACCTTGGTAACCGTTTTTGCGTTCCCAAACAACGTTGTCGCCTACAGTTTCGTCGCCAGCAAACTGGTACTGGGCAGCCACAGAGAAGCCGCCGAAGGCATGACGATATTGGATAACATCGTCGGCACGGCCCGTACCATGAACGCCGCCATCTCCACTGATACCTGTGTAGTTACCTGCTGTATCACCACCGTAGATCCACATCTTATCGGTCTTGCCCGCCACATCGTAGTGCACTGACCATGCTTTACCGATGGTGAAGTGACCAATTTCGTCATTTTGCAGGGTAATGTTACCCAGACGGTTTGAGAGGTGAGAGTCGTCGCTGCTGTTCGCTGTTGCATCGTAGCCCCACTCGGCTAACGCACCCGCGGTCCAACCATTTTGAAGATCACGTTTGAACGCGAAGTTAATGCGAGAAGATTGGTTGCGAAGCTCATGATCGCCGTCGTTAAAGCGTGCACTCAGTGCAAGACGCCCCCCAACTGAGAATGAGTTTACATCATCGTTGTACACTTCTAGTGCGTGAGCGGAAGTTGATGCGGTTACAGCGGCCACTGCGATAGCAAGTAATTTTTTATTCATGTCATTTCCTATTTTGAACAACTACGTCCAAGGTTCTTGTGTGTTGTGCATAAAAACTAACGCTCAACAACTGAACGGAAACTTAATGAATACAGTGATGTATCTTCTCGACTAATAGCTTGCGCGTATAGATACATGCGTGCTTGTTTGTGATGTCATTTCATCAAGGAGAGGTTAAAAAAGTGGGTAAAAGATCCCACTTTTAACTCTTAGCGCTTTTGCGTTTTACGACGGAAGAGAGGCGGTATGACCGGTACTTAAATGTTTTTCTGAGACAAGCAACTCCCAGACTTTTTCTCCGGCTGGGTGAAGTCGCGTGTCATAGCGGTAGGCGTAGAGTGCGATAGGAATGGAAAAGATTTCTGGTGACAGGATGGTGAGAGAGTGATTCGCCAATTCCTGTTTAATGGCATAGTGAGGCAGCCAAGCAACGCCTTGTTTTTTCAACACAAGCGCTTTGATCAGATCCGACATTGAAGAAGAGAATACCGGTTTTAGTTTCAGCCCTTGCGTCTTCTTTTGCACTTCTCGGCCCATAAAACTCCCCGGTGAATAGGCCAGCAAAGGCACATCGACATCACTTGCTGGGTTGAACAATGGATCATCAGTACCTTGGGCAGTAGCACTGACAAGGTGCAAGTGGCTTTGATCTAACAGATGCGACTGATAGGGGCGAGAAAGCAGTTTTTGGTTATGAAATGCCAACAAAATATCGCACTCCCCTTGCTGCAGCGCTTCAATGGCATCGTCGACATCGACCGCTTCAACATTGAGTGTCACCTCGGGTGTTTTTTCGGCAACTTTTATCTGTATATCAGGTAGTAAGTTGGTGGCGACTGAGTGCGCAGCAGCAATCTGAACCGCTTGTCCTCCGAGCAGCGACAGGCCAGCTAACCGACTGATCTCTTCATCCACTTGACTCATGATCGATCGTGCAGTGATTCGAAACTGTTTACCTGCGGGCGTTAGCTCGATAGGGGACTTACTGCGGTCTATTAACTCCGTTCCCATCGCGCCTTCCAGGGCACGAATACGGCGACTAAATGCAGGTTGAGTGACATTGCGTTCAACGGCCGCTTGCGAAAAGTTACGCCTTTCCGCCAAGGTCAGGAAATCTTGTAGCCATTTTGTCTCAATGTTCATCATTTCTCGCTGTGTTTCGATAGTTGCGTAGCAGTACAGGTCATGCATTTTTTGCATGATAGAGCCATATTTGGCATTTCACAATAGGCTTGTGTGGCGCGATGATCTTGGTCAAGACGATATTGTGACGAAGATGGATGAGAGCGTGTTATGACAATGTCAGCAGAGAGAAAACTCGGTATTTTAGGTGGTATGGGGCCCTTAGCCACTGTGGCTTTTATGCAAAAAATCATTGAGCTGACAGATGCGGTTCAGGATCAAGGCCACTTACCTATGATAGTGTCTAATGTACCTCAGATACCTGATCGTACCAGTGCCATACTCAATCAAGGCGTTGACCCTTTCCCTATGCTGAAAAAACATTTAAATGAGTTGGAAAGTGCGCACGCGTCGCTCTTTGTGATGCCATGTAATACGGCACACTATTGGCATGAAAAGCTGAGTGCGCAATCGAAGCTGGCGAGCATCAGTATCATAGATAGTGTGGTCAACAACATCGCGGAACGAGGTTTAACCAAGGTGGGCATCTTAGCGACGAGCGCGACCTTGAGTACGCGCTTGTATCAATCTCGCTTAGCAGATGAACAGGTGGCCTGCGTAGTACCCGATGGTCAGGCGCAAGAACAGGTAATGGCTGGCATCTATGCCGTTAAAAGTGGTGCCTATGATAAGGGCAGTGCCCTATTGATGGACGCTTTTGATCGTTTGCGACAACAAGGCGCACAAGCCGTCATTTTAGGCTGTACTGAAATACCGATAGCCCTGTCTGCACTGGCTAAAACGCACCCCGAGTGGTGCATTGACTCGATTGAGGTCTTGGCGAAAGCCTGTGTCAATTGGTACTTCGGAGAGCTGAACCCCCAGTTTGAACATGCTGCGTAAGTACTGAACCCGCTAGCTAACGTAGATAGCAAAATTATAATAAGCCCTAGAACAACGGAGTTTAGGGCAACCAATGTGAGACTCTGAAAATATGACAACCATGACTTTAATTAGAGGCGCTAAACGCACATTTCGAGATTGATTCAGTCTTTGCGATGGGCAACACGGTTCTCTTGCATGGGGAACAGATTATGACAGGAAATTTTGAGTAATCGGCCGATCTTTATTTGGTTTAATCCAAGATTTGCCTTGCCAGTGTTGCAAATTTGTTGATATAGACAGGCATTTTTGTCACGAGTGCCTGTTTTTTTAGATTTTACTTCATTATTATCCCTCCCATCTTGGGCATTGAGTGCCTTAACACACATGGAATTTACGCCCTCTGCTATTGTTTTTATATGCCCGTTTGGAATTCCTTTGTCGCCTCGCACTGTGTGTGATTGACACATTAAGCCTGCGCTTTATTGAGTGGTTTTCGAATAGGGTAACGCCTCTATCTTTGGTCGGAGAGAGGAAAACGGCTTGTCATACTTGGGCCCAATAGCGGGGACGGCAGGAGGTGGCTATGGGAAGACGTAATCAACAGGTCATTGATGAAGAAGTGACATTTAACGATGAGTTAGTGTCGACGACGGACTTACGCGGCATTATCACTTATGCCAATGAGACTTTTTCCCGGGTTTCAGGTTATAGCATCGATGAGTTAGTAGGGAAAAATCACAACATTGTTCGTCACCCAGATATGCCCAAGGCGGCATTTAAGGATCTCTGGGTGCAATTGGAAGCAGGTCATTCTTGGCGCGGGGCGGTGAAAAATCGTTGCAAAGATGGTCGATACTATTGGGTTGATGCGTTTGTTACACCCATCATTAGCCAAGGTAAGGTTGTGGGGTATCAGTCAGTACGAGCGCCTCTTCAAGCCGACGTAAAGCGCAAGGCGGAGAAACTGTATGATAAGGTCAATCGAGGCAAGCGACTGACGTCGATATTCAGCGAGTTTAAATATCGCTTGGTCGCCTTCTTCGCGTTGGCGTTGGGGTTGATGGCGTTGTCATTTTCAATGCCTTGGGCTGCATTGGGTATCGTGTTGTTACCGTTTCTTTGTTTCTATTCTGAGCTTTTCGAAACCCCCACTTTCTATCAAGCACTCACGCGGGAGTACGACAGTGTCTCTCGTTTAGTTTTTAGTGGCAGTCAGCCTCACAGTATTGCGGATTACCATTTAAAGATGGCCGCAGGAAAGATCAAAACCATCATTGGGCGAGTGACGGATAGCTGTGCTGACTTGAGTCAGAACGTGGATACCTTAGAGCATGCCGCGACAAAAACGAAACAAGGCGTTGATAAAGAGGTCAGTGAACTTGGCCAAGTTTCAACGGCGGTTGAAGAGATGGTTGCGACTATCGATGAAGTGGCTGGTAATACCGCGTCAACGTCAGAGAAGGTGAAGCTAGCGAATCAAGATTGTGCCGAGGCAAAAAGTTTAATGGCTGCCGCTATGGGGAGTATAGAGAGTTTATCGGGTGAGATTGACAATTCCTCTCAAGCGGCAGCAGAGCTAACGGATGAGGCAGAGAAGATAGGGACCATTATGTCGGAGATCCAAGGGATTGCCGACCAAACCAATTTGCTTGCGCTGAATGCTGCTATAGAAGCCGCACGTGCTGGAGAATATGGACGTGGTTTTGCGGTGGTTGCTGATGAAGTTCGCGCGCTTTCTAGCCGAACAAATAGTGCAACAGAGCAAATTCAGGCCTCTATCTCTGAGATCCAAACCACCCTGTTGCGTTGGTCAAAAGTGATGGAGTTGGAGAAAGCAACAGCGGGCGATTGTGTTGCCAAAGCAGAAGCCTCACAGCAAGCTGTCGATAGGGTGTTTAGTGCCGTATCTGATATTGCCGATCTGGCTATCCAAATTTCAACGGCTGCCGAGCAACAAAGTGTTGTGTCTCATGAGATAAGCAAAAGCATCGTTAATGTGAACGATGTGTCGTTACACAATGCAGAGCAAGCCGATGTGGTGAACGCGCAAAGTGCAGGGGTTTCTGAGCGCGTCGACTCACTGGTTGGGCTGGGGCAAACCTTTACCCAGAAGTAGCACTTTGATGACCTGCTGTTGATTGCGCGTTAGGTTCATTTATTGCTATCTGATAGCAGGTCTGCCAATAGCTGATAAGAGTGCGGTAAACGTGAGCGTTAAAACGAGGAAAGCGGTGGCTTTCCTCATTGCATCTTAAGCTTCTAATCTTACGCTTGAGCAAACCGATAAGTGCGATAGCCCCCTAAAAGGTTGCGTGCTTTATAGCCGTTGTTAACAAGTTGACGATAGGCAACGTTGCCGCGTAAGCCGACCTGGCAGTAAATGACAATCTCTTTGTCCTTAGGCAGCTCAGCCATTCGATCACGCAGTTGGTCGACTGGAATGTTGATTGCCCCTTCAATAAACCCAACGTTTTGCAGCTCACCTGGGTTGCGTACATCAAGCAGCACTTGATCGTCCGTCAATGAATCCATTTCATCAAAGTGGATTGGTGTTGAATCGCCCTTAATGATGTTGTTCGCAACAAACGCCGCTTGGTTAATCACATCCTTCGCACTGCCATAAGGTGGTGCATAAGTGAGCTCAAGGTGTTGCAGTTGCTCGACCGTCATACCCGCTCGTTGGGCTACCGCCATCACATCGATGCGTTTATCGACACCTTCTTTACCCACCGCTTGCGCACCGAGGATTTTTCCAGATGTTGGCTCAAAGAGCATCTTGAATGAGACGGTCTCTGCGCCCGGGTAGTAGCTGGCATGGCTAGCGGTATGTACATAGACTTTTTCATAGTCCGTGCCTTCACGCTGCAATTGCTTTTCGTTTTTTCCTGTTGAGGCAACGGCAAGGTCAAAAACCTTACAGATAGCGGTGCCTTGTGTACCTTGATAGGTTTCTTCGCGCCCGAGCATGTTGTCAGCGGCCATACGTCCTTGGCGATTTGCCGGCCCCGCTAGCGGTACCAGTGTTGGCGCGCCAGTGACAAAGTCGTGCTCTTCGATAGCATCTCCTACCGCATAGATAGAAGGGTCGCTCGTTTGCATTGATGGTGTCGTCCAGATACCACCGAGCTCACCAATTTTTAATCCAGCCTTTTTAGCGAGTGCGGTTTCTGGCTTCACGCCAATCGCCATGATCAAGAGATCGGTTGACAGTGTGTCACCAGTACTTAAACCGAGACTTAGTGAGCCTTGCGTCTCTTCGCCGGACGTTGCAATGAACTCGACCGAAGAGAGTGCGGTGTTCAGACGCAGATCGATGCCCTTGTCGCGAATCTCCGCATGTACAAACCCAGCCATTTCGCGATCAACTGGCGTCATTACCTGATCGGCTAGCTCGAGTAACGTCGTAGTGATACCGCGAGCGTGAAACGCTTCGACCATCTCTAGGCCGATGAAGCCGCCACCAACAACCGTCGCATGCTGGACTTGATTGGTATTGAGCGTATTTAAGATCTTGTCCATATCAGGAATATTACGCAGGGAGTGCGTTAAAGGATTGTCGATTCCCGGAATCGGAGGCACGACAGGGGCCGCGCCTGGGCTGAGTAGTAAGAAATCATAGTGTTCTTGGTAGGTACTGCCATCAAGCAAGTTTTTAACTGTGATGGTTTTTGCTTCGCGCTCAATCGCTACGACTTCATTCATGACGCGAACATCGACATTGAAGCGAGCAAGGAAGCTTTCGGGTGTTTGCAGCAATAACTTACTGCGTTCTTTAATATCGCCACTAATGTGATAGGGAAGGCCACAGTTGGCGAACGAGACATACGGGCCACGCTCAAACATGATGATGTCAGCGTCTTCACTTAAACGTCTTGCGCGCGCTGCAGCGGATGCGCCGCCCGCTACGCCACCAATGATTACGATCTTTGTCATGAATAACCCCTTAATTTGGACTCTTTGCTTTGGGTCAGATTAACGATGCGTAGCTTAGAGAGCTACAAAAACTTGATATCTCCCAGCACAATAAAACACTAATTAAGAAAAGTCTAATAAATAAACTTCTAAATAAGGGTTGACTGAACTATGTTTATTAGTACTATCTAATGTAGTTTTTAGTGTTATTAGGAGTTCACTGTGATTGATGTGACTGGCATGCGTGAACATGCGGAGGCTGTCTCTGACTTGTTGAAGTCAATGGCTCATCCTGAAAGGTTAATGGTGCTGTGCCAATTAACCAAAGAAGAGGTCTCCGCAGGGCAGCTCCAACAGAGTAGTGGCCTAAGTCAATCTGCGTTTTCTCAGCATCTTGCCATTTTGCGTCAGCACCAATTGGTGAAGGTGAGAAAAGTGTCTCAACAGGTGTTCTACTCTTTGGCTGATGATAAAAGTAGAGCAGTGATCGAAGCACTTCAGCAGGTCTTTTGCGCCGATGTCGCATCAACGCAGCAAACTCGAAAGGAGGATGATGGATGCTGAGTGGAATTCCTTGGGAATCATTACTAGGCGGTATGTTGCTAGGTGTGTCTGCAAGCTTGCTGCTGATGATGAATGGTCGGATTGCGGGTATTAGTGGCATTGTGTCTGGTTTATTTAAGTGGGCTAATGACGATGTTGCTTGGCGAGTGTTTTTTATTCTAGGCATGGTATCAGCAGGCGTTTTAGCGTTCTGGGCAGGGTATGCTTATCCAAGCTTAGATGTCGCTACAGAGGGAGCGCTAGGGCATATTGTTATCGCCGGCCTATTGGTTGGAGCCGGAACAACACTGGGGAATGGTTGCACAAGTGGCCATGGGATTTGTGGGATCGGACGCCTTTCAAAACGCTCTATAGTAGCAACCGCTGTGTTCATGGGAGTCGCCATGATCACTGTGTTTGTTCGTCTGCATGTATTGTAAGGAGAGACAAATGTTGCATCGGATGGTTTCTTTAGTTGCAGGCCTATTGTTTGGATTGGGTATGATGATCTCTGGTATGGTCGACCCTCAGAACGTCATTGCCTTTCTAGATATTACCGGGCAATGGGATCCAAGCTTGGCGTTCGTGATGGGTGGTGCGCTGATGGTGTTTATGCCCGTTTACTTTTTGATTATACGTCGTCAGGCCGCGCCGATCTGTGGTTCTAGGTTCGCGATGTCGAACAATACCGTGATTGATAGACGCTTGTTACTTGGCGCTGCGTTGTTTGGCATTGGATGGGGCATTGCGGGTATATGCCCTGGGCCAGCAGTGACGGCACTGGGGAGCGTGGATGTTGGCATAGCGATGTTCATCGCCTCTATGTTACTTGGGCAGCGCATCGCGAATCGCATTCCGCCGTTGCAGCGCGACGTAATGAAACCCGCTAAAGGTAGTGATTAATCTTCTTCAATAATGTGTCTGCGTTGGTGGGTTTAATGATGTAATCAGAAGCCCCATTGCGCAGACATTTCTCAAAAACCTGCTTGTCATTGTGGCTTGTCAGCATGATAACGGGTACCGCTTCCAAAGCGGGCAGTTTTCGAATTGCCGATAGCGTATCAAACCCATTCATGATGGGCATATCGATATCCAGCAACACCACTTTAGGATAAAACACTTTCGCTTTTAGTAATGCTTCGACACCATTGGAAGCAAGCTCTACATTGAAGCCGTTGGGTTGTAAAATCGTGCTTAAAATTTTCAGCATAACGGGTTGGTCATCTGCCACGACAATAGTCTCTTTTTCCTGAGTGATGTGTGGTTTAGCTTTTTCAATCGCGTCAGATATTTTGTCGAACACGGCTGAACTTTTCTGTTTTATCGCCTCTACTTTTGGATTGATGAACTGCCCTGAGAGTACTTTTTCAGCGGCTTGCCGCTCTTGATCTGGACGATGCTTGAGTAAGACATCAAACGCATTGCGCCACTGTTGATCGGGAATTTCCTGCAGTTTGTCAAAAATGGGTGCAGAGAGCTGATCAAGCGCGCTTTGTTGGGCTTGCTTTTGTTGATTTAGCTCATTGATGATGGTGTCGAGCGCTTGATGGCTTTCGCAAATTTGGTCCGCCATTGACTTCTTGTCTTGAGTACTAATCAAAAGCTCAGTTTCAATCACTAGTTGGTTGCTCAACCTTGCGAGTGCCAATCGTATCTTGCCGACATCATAAATTGGCCGCATGGTTTCATAACTGTAGAAGGACTCTTCCATACAGAACTGAAAGGCGAGCTCCCGATGTACTTTGTCGCAGATGAGAAAGGCTTGCTGAGGGAAATGATTGAGCGCTGACAATGAAGGATGGTTATCCAGCATATGCTTGAGTTCTGCGGCTGTCTTAGGATTATCGATGGCATAAATATACAAGATACATTGATGATGTTGCTGTAACAGTTTGATGAACTCGTGTTGCTCATGATGAATGTCGATTTCATGCACCATATCAAACTGAGGCGTGATGACTTCCAGCACCGTATCAAGGGCTTCTTGATGTTCGTAAAAAAGCACAACAGTTACCGTGACTTTCATTATTTTGCTCTCTAGTTAATGACGCCTTCTGTTTTTAATTGCTCTTTCAATGCATTTAGCGCTTGTTGTATCTCTGGTAGCACTTCAATAACTCGCTCAAAGTGTTCTGCGTGCTTCTCTATCTCTTTGAGTTTTTCGCTTAGGTTCAGTAACCCGCTCGAGGCTGCTGCGCCTTTGGCGCCATGCGCTTTGCTACGCACTGTATCGGCGTCTTGGCACTTCGTCGCCATGTCGATTGCATTAATATCGTTGCCGACGTTATCGAGAAACATCTGGAGAACGGCATCAACTAACGATCTGTCGTCAGTCCCGATGACCTTGATTAAATGCGGCAGATCAATGACGGTTAGGTCTTCAACATGCGCTTGTGGGTGTTCTGAACCCGCATCAACGGGCGGAGATTTGGCCGAGCCGCCATCGCTACGAAGCCATTGGGAGAGAATGCTTTTCAGGCAGTTCAATTCAACGGGCTTGGCGATATAGTCATTCATACCGGCAGAAATGCAGTTTTCCGCTTCGCCTGAAAGGGCATTGGCGGTAATGGCAATGATGGTCGTTTTCGGTTCGGGTAAATGTGCTTCAAGGCGGCGTATTTCTGCCGTGAGTTCATAGCCATCCATCATGGGCATATGACAATCAGTCAGTACGATTTGATACTGGCCACTTTTCCACGCTTCTAAGGCTTCTTGACCATTTTCGACCATGTCAAAAACAAACCCAAGTTTGGCAAGTTGGCTAGAGAGCACTAATCGGTTAGTGGGCTGGTCTTCCGCGCATAATATGAGCTCACCTCTTGCAATCGCTTGCTCTCTGCTCAACGGGACTGCGTCTAGGTTGTCATTTTCCTCACAGTGCCATTCTAGTTTAGGGCTCGCTTGGCCGCTGAGTATGGCGAGACCTTCAATCAACTCGCTTGGTTTTAGCGGGTGGCAGCCAATCGAGAAACATTGCCAACAGAGTTTTGCTGGGTCTTGAAGATGGCTGATGAAAAGAACAGCCTCATTTTTAGGCGGATCGAAGTCGACATTGTCTGTTACCGTGATGGTTTTGGTGTGCGCTTGGGGTACTGATTGGGTTTTTAACTGATCTAGCGTTGACGCGCAGGCATGGCGAAGCCTGAGTTCATCGACTTGCAGGCTCACGAAAATGTTAGAAAAGTCGTACTGTATTGATGCGCCTGAGAATACGGGGGGCGTGAGTGGCAGCGTGATTGTAAACAAGCTACCGCGATGAATTTCACTCTCGACGGTAATTTGTCCTCCCATGAGCTCAACAAATGATTTGGTAATGCTCAGCCCCAAACCCGTGCCGCCATATTTTCGTGTGGTAGTGGAATCCGCCTGTGTAAATGGGCGGAATAACTTCGACATTTGCTCTTGCGTCATACCCACGCCATTATCTCTTACTGAGATGGAAAGCGCTTGCTGCTCACTCAGGTATTGATTGGAAATAACGACTAAACCAGCAGCGGTGTCTGAGTGGGTAAATTTGATCGCATTACCCAGCAAGTTCATTAATATCTGCCGCACTCTAATCGCATCTAAGCGTAATGTTGCGGGCACACTAAAATCATGCTCAATGTAAACCTCTACACGCTTATTGTGGGCATTCACCCAGAGTGCGTCAGCGGTTTTTTCCATGATAGAAAGTAATGAAGTATCGACAATTTCTAAGGCCATTTGCCCTGATTCGATTTTAGAAAAGTCAAGAATATCGTTAATGATTTCAAGGAGTGAAAATGATGAATCGCGAATAGTGGTTACCATTCGTTGCTGCTCGGCGACAAGGCTAGAACTGCCAAGGAGGTCGATCATCCCGATGATACCGTTCATTGGGGTGCGGATCTCATGGCTCATCGTCGCTAAAAAGCGAGACTTAGCCTCACTGGCCTGTTGCGCGGCGACGGTCTCTTTCTCTAGTTCTATCTGTGTCAGGCGCTCATCCGTAATGTCGAGATTAATCCCGTACATCTGAATCGCGTTGCCTCCGTCATCACATATCACATCTGCGGCAGCTTTAATGTATTGCACCGATTTCGTCGTGGCATTGATGATTCGAAATACACAGTTGAAAGGGCAGCAATGGTCTATCGAGTACATGACTTCTTTCTCTGCCATCTCGACATCATCGGGGTGTACGCAATCTCGCCATGTGCTGTAAACGGTTTCGGTGCTTGAGGGGACGCCGTAGAGTTGGAACATGCTTTCATCCCATTTGAGATCCCCTGTAATAAGGTTGTAAGACCAATTACAAACGCCGCCAGCGTCTGAGGCGAGTTTGATACCACGTAACAGTTCTTCGCGCTCGTTGCGTGAGTCACTGAGTTCCTTCTCGAAAGCTTTACGCTCAGTAATGTCTTCGATGACGGCAATAAAGTATTTAGGCTGTTCGTAAATGTCTCTGACTAACGAGATGGAAAGGTTTGCCCAAAACACGATACTGGTTCTTTTGATGTACTGGCTATCAGCGGTAAAAAACTTTTTGTCGTTTTCAATAAGGGTTGCCATTGCAGACTGTATATTAGGCCAAGCATCACCGTGGATGACCTCTTTGAGGGTCATTCTCAGTAGGTCTTTTTCCGGATACTCGAAGCTCTGGCACATTTTGTCATTCACCTCGAGAAAACGTCCATCTAGGTCAATGCGTGAGATGCCGACTGCCGCTTGACTGAAGGCAGCTCGATAGATGACTTCACGTTCCGTGAGTTCGTCTTTGAGTTGCTGCTCTCGGAGTAAAACACGCTCTTTCTCAGTAATATCTCGGACGATAATGACAAATGCTTTTTCATCGCCGAGGTGGGTTTGACCAATCGAAAGTTCAATAGGCAGGGTGTGCCCCGATTTGTGCACGCCATTGACTTTCAGGTTCTTTCTGATGATTTTGGGGTTCTCTGTGCTGAGATGTTGTCTGATATAACTGTAATGCCCTTCTCCGAGGAGCCGAGAGAGGTTTTCGCCGAGCAGCGCTTCTCTTCTATGGCCAAAAATGACTTCCAGCGAACGATTTACGTCAAGAATGATACCATTGCTGTCTATCACAACGGTGCCATCATGTGTCGTATCAAATACCGCGCGAAGACGGCTTTCTGTTTCTTTGCTCTCACGCGTACGATCATCAACTTGCTGTTTTAGGGTGAGGCGATGTTTCTCTTCGGCGCTCTTCAGCTCAGTGATGTCTGAGTGCACGCTAATATAGTGAGTGATATGACCGTTCTCGTCATGGACTGGATCAATACGAATATTGTTGTAAAAGTAACTCCCGTCTTTCTTGCGACTTTTGATTGCCGATGTCCAGGAGGCGCCATTGCACATGCTGCTTTTGAACATAGATGATGCGTTGGGGTCGTCTTTGCTCAGATAAATAAAAGAGAAAGGCTTGCCAATGACTTCGTCTTTGAAGTAACCGGTCAGGTTTTCAAAGGCGCGGTTTACGAAAGTGATGCGATGATGTTTATCTTGAAAATCACAGACGACAATGCCCGTCGCGGTTGAGTCAATGATGCGTTTTTGCATGTCGAGCGCGAGTTGTTGATTATGGCTTGTTGTTAACAGCGCATCTCGCTCTACTAGCATGTTTCTAAGATTGTCGATGGAATCAAAAACAGCATAGACTTCATCTTTGTCATGTTGTGCGGGTAACTCGAGGCTGCGTTTTCCAATGGCTAATTGGTTAATTGTTCGCGCGGCGTGCTGCATGGGGCGAACCATGTACAAGCTGACATATAAAGCAGAGCCAATGATGATGATAAGTAAGCCCATGGCAGCAGAGACTGCAGCCTCATAGATCGGGCGCGCAGAAACGAGAGCGTCCTCGGTAGGAATGCGAACGATCGCAGACCAAGAGAGGCCTGGATATTGATAGGCGCCGGCAGTATGTGCAAAACCGGTGACTTGATTGATTTTTTTTCTAGCATGGGTGGATATGCTTGAGCCTGTGAGGCCAGAGATAGCTAATTGCGCGAATTTTAGGTCTTGTTCCACTAAGTTGAACTTGCCTAAGACGTTGTGATCACGGGTATAATTCGCTTCATTTTGTCCCGTTGGGTCAAAGTCGACAATGACATTACCTTGTCGGTCAATCAGGGTGAGTTCAGCCGTCGGGTAACCGAGAGCGATGAGTTGTTGGTAGCTCTCTTTTACTAGCTCTTCGACGCTGCCAAAGTCAAGTAAGTTGAGCCAAATGCCAATCACTTCGCCTTCGTCGTCTAATATGCGCGAAGCGAAAATCATATCGTAATACTGGGATTTTTGTTCAAGGGCACTTTGCAGCGGGCCAGCGACATAGGCACTGTTAGGCAAGCTCGGGCTCAAGGTTACGCCATTCAACACATCACGAAACCAGCGAGTTTTTGAAATCACATCAGGGGATGTTGCGAGACTGGGTAGTGTTTTTCCGAGAGCCGAGCGCGTATTGCTAGCGAGAACATTTCCGTTCCCGTCAAAAATCACGATACGGCGATAGAATGGGTAGCGCTTCACAAGTTCATTGAGGTAGCGCGATGTTTCCGGACTGGTGGCATTGTGTGCAAATGTCTTGTTAGAGACTCTTCCGAACGTGAGAGGGAAAGCCGTGGCGTCGTCATACCGTTCGAACATGTGCTGTTCGATGAGGTTGATCATGGCTGTTGCCTCTCGTGCCGTGCTCTTTTGCACATCCGTCATGTGCATTGACCGACCTTGATCAGCAATATAGTAAATAGATGCGAAGATCATAAGGGCGAGAGCGGTATAAAATAACGGCAGCTTAATGGCAATTTTCATCGTGCTTTCACCCCTCTGGCCAGTGCATATTGGCACTATCACTAAAGAGCAACGCCCTAATGCTTAACGGCGGAGCGTAGTAATATCCTTGAGCGACATCACAGTGTAATTGTTGCAAATAGTGAGCAACGGCCTCATTTTCGACACCCTCCGCGACGACCGTCATGTTCAACGCCTTCGCGAGTTTGATGGTTTGCTCGATGACGGCTTTGGATTTGAGATTTGTCATGCAGTCTTTCACGAAGCTCTTATCAATTTTTAGCTCTTGGAACGGCAACGCATGGAGTTGCTGCATCGAAGCGTACCCAGTGCCGAAGTCATCAATAGACAGATTAAACTTCAATAGACTTAATCTGAGAATAGAAGCGGTTAGCAGCGCCGGGTGGTTACAGATCGCGGTTTCTGTTAGCTCACAGGTGACATCTCCCGCCTTTACGTTGTGGGTGAAACAGGTCTGGCTTAACCACATTGGAAAGGATTGATCATCCATCATTGAAGCCGAGAGATTGATAGATATCAGGATAGTCGGGTGACGTTCCTTGAGACGCTGAAACTTTTCGAGTGCATCAAGAATCACAGACTTTGTAAGTTTATTAATCAGTTCTGGATTTGACTCTGCAACCGGAATAAAGCTAGCAGGCAAGAGCGTATTATTATTGTGAGTTTTCAGTCTTGCGAGGACTTCTACACAATGAATGGTATTTTCACGTAGCTCAATCTGCGGTTGAAAATAGGCGACGACACGATGTTCATTGATCGCCAATTCAACGTCTTTTTCTGAAAGTTTGGGTATTGAGCGTCGGTTATCACGATTGAGCGTCTCTTCTGCTGCACTGAGGAAAGTCGCGATTGTCTGTCTTTGAATCGGCTTTTCAGCGACACCGAGTATATTGAGGTTAAACTGTTTAGCTAAGAGTGAACATGCATTCAGTAAGGGTTCACCTTCTCCGCTAATCATGACAATTGGGTGCGTATGTGCGCGTTCTGCAAGATGTTGCAAGACATCGATACCGCTTTCATTGGGCATATTGAGATCGCAAAATATAAGCTCAAAATCTTTCTCATTGATCAGATCCTTCGCCTCACAGCCATCTTTTGCTTCAACTAAGTCATAGTCTCCGCATGTCTGAAGCGCTGTTTTGAGTGCAAATCGAATGACACTCTGATCATCAACAATCAAGATTCGCTCTAAGCAGTTTTGCACAACTGTTCACCCCTTAGTTAAGTATGCCTTATGAGTATAGTTTCTGTGGCGGGGAGTGCATTGCTGGTCATGATAGCGGCAGAGCATTGAGTGCCCGGTCTCTACATCAAACGTCTTTGAAAGGGGGAGGCTATTTCTTTCAATTCTTGTTTCGCACTCGAAGCGCTCGCTTTTGAATTCTGCGTTTCTTGGTCGCTTAGGGTTATTTCAGTTAGTAATGACCCAAAATTAAAAATAAACTGTCTTGCTGATAAGTATTAATGATAATTAATGTCATTTGCATTGATGCGGCGATTCATATTGTGTAATATCGCGCTGAAATTAAATATTGGCTTAAATGTTGGCATTGAATAAATGCTCATTTGTAATAGGCGATGGATTAAAAATGAAAAAACTATTATAGCTGTGTCATTGATGACACTTTTTTCTGCTGTCAACGCGGCAGAGCATAGTCACGAACATCAACATGAATACCAGCCAGAATATAAGCACAGAATTGGTCTTGGTAAATCGTCTTCTGAAATCGATGGCCATGATTATGGTGATGGATTTAAGTTTACCTATGGCTACGACTTTAACCAAATTTTTGGCTTTTTTGTCTCTGCAGAAAAGAATGATGATATTAGTGTTTCTGATTCTACTGGTTCTTGGGAGTCGGATGGTACGACATGGAAACTAGGCACCGATATCGGCTACACCTTTGAGTTTGATAAACTGTCAGTGAAGCCATACGGTGCAGTGGGCTTCTTCTCTTATGATGAGACGGGCGAAATTTGTCTACATAGTCGCTATGGTTACGGCTGTATTCCAACTGAGTACGATGATTCAGGTGTGTACTACGGTTTAGGCCTGCGATTAAATTACGACCGAGTTTATATCGAGGTTCAGAAAGACTTCCTTGAAGTGGAAAACTATGATTTAGACCAACTATCATTTAGTCTAGGTTATCGATTCTAAGTACGATTGGTCATGTGACTGGTCAAGCACTTTGACGATGCTTGAGAATAGAAGCACTCATTTAAGATGGGTGCTTTTTTATATAATCTGATATTAAAAAGAGAAAAATGAAACTTAACTTACTTATTATGCCTACCTTGTTAGGCGCATTATCTTTTAACGCTCTTGCTTCGATTGGAGTGGAAGATTTTAGTATTTTCAAACACCGAGTAGGTCTAGGTTATAGCATCACTGAAGTGGACAGTGGTGATTACGGCTCAGGGCTGAAATTAGAGTACGGCTATGACTTTAATCAGTATGTCGGTCTATTTATTTCTGCTGAAATGAATGAAGATGCTGATGTGAATGAATCACTTGATAAAGCGACGAATATAAAAGTCGGTACTGATATCGGTTATACATTCGAGTGGGATAAATTCTCTTTAAAGCCCTATGGGACAGTCGGGTTCTATTCTTACGATGAGAGCACGAAAAGCTGTGATAATTGTTTTGACACAACGTATGACGATGATGGGGTCTATTTTGGCGTCGGCGTACGTTTTCACTATGACCGTTTTTATGTCGATCTAAAGCGCGACCACTTTTCGACCGATTATGAAGATGCGAACCAAATGAGTGCGACTTTCGGTTACCGCTTCTGATGGTTAGCTGAGCGGACAGTGAGAAAACAACATGCTCAGGCTGGGTTTGGGCTTGCTGTGATGCAACAGGGCTGGCGAGTCGGCCAGCCCGTTTGCTATTGGCCTACCATAAGCCGATCAATTTCCACCATGCGCCACCGACAATCATAAAGACCGGGATGACGATTAAGGTAAAGATAAAGCCTATCTTCCACCACTGCTTCAAAGACATATAGCCAGCGCCGAACAGGATAGGCGCAGGCCCTGATGAATAGTGTGTGGTCGACATATACAGGTTACTGAACATCCCGAGTACTACCGCTGCCAGCAAGGGTGGGGCGCCTGCACCGATAGCAATGGCCAAAAATGCGGAGTACATCGCGCTGATGTGTGCCATCGCACTGGCCATTAAGTAGTGGCTGTAAAAATAGACCAGTAACAGTATGGCAAGTGTCGTCACCCAGCCATATCCTGCCATTGAAGCGCCCACCGCATCACCAAACCAGCTGATAAAACCCAGCTTGTTGAGTTGACCTGCCATCATGACTAACACCGCAAACCAGACAATGGTATGCCACGCTTCTTTCTCTTTTAATACGTCATCCCATTGAATGGTACGTGTTACGAGTAAGAACACTAGCCCGGCTAGTGCAGTGACAGTGGCGTGCAGTGAAAGCGTTGGGCCAAGCACCCAGAGTGTCACCATGCCGATAAAGGTGGCGGCAATCATCCACTCGCTTTGGGTCATCTTACCCATTTTTTTGAGCTCATCTTGCGCAAGCTGACGCATCTCAGGTGTGCGCTTTAACTCTGGTGGAAAAACCTTGTACATCACTAGAGGGATAAGTGCGAGGCAAAGCAGGCCAGGAACGATGGCCGCGAGTGCCCAACTGCCCCACGTAATTTCCACTCCTTGCTCTGCGGCAAAGTTGGCTGCTAACGGGTTACCTGCCATCGAGGTTAGGAACATGGCACAAGTGATGGCATTACATTGGAAAATACATTGGACGAGGAAGGCACCAATTTTGTTCTCTGTCCCTTTCTCTGGAGACGAGTCATAGGCCTCGGCGACCGAGCGAAAGAGGGGGGAAATGATCCCACCACAACGTGCCGTGGTGCTCGGTGTCGCGGGCGCAAAGAGGAGGTCGGTGAGCACCAGTCCATAGGCTAAACCGAGTGAGCTATGACCTAATTTGCTGATAAAAAGATACCCGACTCGGCGTCCAAAGCCGGTTTGAATAAACCCGCGCGATATGAAAAACGCAGCAGCAATCATCCAGATTGTCGGGTGCGAAAATCCCGAGAGGGCGGTTTTAATTGGCAGCAACCCGGTTAAGGTTGTGGCCGTTAAACCGATCAGGGCCATTGCGCCCAATGGCAGTGGGGCAATGATCAGTCCCAATACCGTCGCGATAAATATTGTCATCATTTGCCAAGCCTCGACCGAGAGGCCATCGGGTATCGGCATAAACCAAACCAAGGTGCTGAACAACACCAAGAGACCCAAGCGTGCGTTCGCAGTTTGCAGCCATTGCATCACGTTTACTCCTTCATGAATTAATCTGTCTGTTACGTTAATCCAGCATTGGAATAAAAAGTTGCGCTAAATCAGGTTCTTAAAATGCGTTCCATCAATAATATGAGAATTGGCTTTGAGGACATGAAACGGTGAAATATTGGATGAGATAAAGCGCATAATGGCCGCTTTTCACCATAAAACGTTGGATTAACACCATAAAAACCACGATGTGATCCTGTTAAAGAATCAAGGGGTGCGCAACGAGCGTGGTGGCGGTTTGCGGTAACCTATCGCGGTAAGGAGTACGCGAGTGACATTTAATAAAAAAATTCTGTTGAGCCTGTTGGCGGTATTGTTGCTGCAAGCCGCTGTCTGGTGGCTCACCGTTGTGCCGAAAGCAATGACGATTCTACGACAAGAGGTGGCCGCGCGTGCCATGGTGCAATCAAGACAAATTGCAGAGCTTGATACGCTCCGGCGCGCTGTCTCAGTGGGGGATGTAGACGCGGTAAAAGCGTTGGTGGACGGCCTTTATGCCGTGACGGATGCTGACTTCATTGTCATTGGCGATAAGCAAGGCCACCGCATGGCACACCCGATTGCTGAGAGAATCGGCGAGCCGATTATGGGTGGAGATATCGAGGCGGCGTTGCAGTCTGGGGAACATTACTTGTCGGAAAGTGTGGGCTCTTTAGGGCGCTCTTTGCGTTACATTTCTCCCATTGTTGATGACGATGGCCGTGTGGTTGGGATGATCAAGGTCGGGTATCTCATTGACACGCTCACTGAGTGGAAGCGGGTACATTGGTGGCCAATCTTCATTATCGCCATCTCTACGGTCTTTTTCTCTAGCTTATTTACACTTGTCATCTCGCGTTGGATCCGCCGTGGTATGCAAGGGTTGGAACCCGATCAATTAGTGCGCATGCTCGATTTAAAACGTGTTGTATTAAATGCGACTCATGAGGGGGTTATTGCGATAGACAAGCAAAATTGTATCGTCGAATGCAACCGGAATGCCGCGCATTGGTTGGAACTGACCACAGGCAATGGCACGCCTTTTTCAGTGATTGGAGCCAACGTGGATGATGTTATCCAATCAGATGGGTTTTGTAGTGCGAGAAGTCGCGACATCTCTGATGCGATGGCGCAATTCAATGGTAAAACCGTGATCGCAAGCCGTGTGCATCTCGGCGAACCACTAGGGGGCTGTGTGGTGAGTTTCCGGCTCCGTGATGAAATCAGTTTGTTGACTCAGCAATTGAGTCAAATACGCCAACATACGGAGAGCCTCAGGATCATGCGCCATGAGTATGCTAATAAACTCACCACCATAGGTGGGCTTATCCAAATGGGGAACACCGACAAGGCGTTGGCACTGATCGATCTCCATTCTGCCGGGCAGCAGCGTCTTGTCGACCAGCTCGCCGTACAATGTCAATTGGATATGCTATCGGGACTACTGATCGGTAAATACCACCGCGCGCAAGAGCAGCAAATTACGTTTAAAGTTGCAGAAGATAGCGCAGTGAGTAGCGTGCCGCTCGGGCTATCTGAAGAGGCGTTGTGTGCGGTAATAGGTAACCTGATTGATAACAGTTTTACGGCATGCGCCCCTAATGCAGGTTGTGTTGAGCTCTTTATTAGCGATAAGGGGGCTGAGTTTGTTATCTCGGTGACGGATAATGGCATAGGGATCGCAGCTGATGAAGTCAATCACGTTTTCCAGATGGGGGTCAGCAGCAAATCTGAGCAAGGACACGGCATTGGTCTCTATTTGGTGAAGCGGTATGTCGAAGAAGCAGGGGGATACATTGAAGTTGATTCTGAGCCGGGTATGACGAATATAACCATCTATATCGCAGCCCTGAAGGAGAGAGTGCAATGTTGAATGTGATGATTGTCGAAGATGATAACGAGATTGCCGATCTGCACAGCCAATTGATTCACCGTCTCTGTGAGTTTCGTGTGGTCGGTATTGCAGGCTCAGTGCAGCAAGCAAACGTGCTATTCGATACGCTTGTCCCCGATTTGGTGTTGCTTGATCACTACTTGCCCGATGGAAATGGACTCGAATTACTTCGCCACTGGCGAAATCAAGGTGCGGCTGCTCAGGTGATTTATCTGTCAGCGGCTAATGAGATGGCGGTGATCCGAGAAGCCCTTAACTTAGGGGTGTTTGATTACCTCATCAAACCGATCAATTATCACCGCTTTCAAGAAACACTGTCGCGTTTTGCCGATTTTGATAAGCAGCTCTTAGAAGAGTCATCTTTAGATCAGCAATCCCTCGATAGGCTGTTAAGTCGCCGACAAAAAAGCGCGCTGAAACGTAATAAAGCGAATAACCATGTCGACCCTTACACGATGGACCAAGTGATGGCCTGTTTTCGCTTTGTGACAGAAGAACACAGTGCGGCGTCGTTATCAGAGAAAACAGGAATCAGTAAAACCACCGCGCGCCGTTATTTAGACCACGCCGTGCGAGAAGGTTTGCTGACCGCGTATTTGCAGCATGGAAGTGTTGGAAGGCCGATTCGTACTTATCATCGCTTGGTTAAGTGATGTGAAACCGCAGTAGAAGCCATAGGTTTTGATAGCTTCATGATGTCGCGCCGGTACATGCGGTGAATGTGTTTAAACGACAAATGGTTTGAGCATTTTTGACTTGAACTCGAAGCGCGAGTTCAATCCTGAGTCCGTTACCTCGAGGTAGCTTGAGTATATTTGGGTTACTTTTGATTATTGGTATAAAAATATTCTATTAGTTGAGAGTATTATTTCTCTGTTGGGGATGCCTAAGTCGTTATCCAGTTAAGAGAGGTTTTTTGACCGTTTTAATATGATGTTGCATATGTATATGTCAACTTTCTGGGCGTTTTGAGATTAATGGAGGTAGTGCCCTTAACATAATTACTGGGAATTTTTAGCGAAGGATGCTCTGCTTGGAAAATTGAAATCGATTGCACGAGAAAAATTATTACCGTTTAGGGTCAGTATTAAAGGGGGGGAACTAGTATATTAACCCGTTATAATGACTTCACCTATTCTGTTATCGTCGGCATAAACGACTGTACCGCTTGGTTTTTGATGCTATCACAATGTGTATTGTTCTTCGTCGCTAGACCGCTTTAGCCCCTGCCGGCAACGGTTGTAGCCAATGGGCGAGCCAATAAAAGTATACCTAATGTGTTGATGCTGCTGCCTGTAATGACTAATGCCTACTTATTTTGTCTGCTGGTTTTTAAATCAAATGGAAACGGGCGATTAAATAATGCAACTGAAAGACTCACTTAATAATACTTTCATAAATCGCTTCTAACCTTAACAAGATTCTAAATGTTAATTGTGTAAGTAAACATTGCTTTGTCTCTTTTTGATACGATGAAATGCACTTAAAAGTGTACCTAAACTGCATATTTTCTTTCTATGTTGATTTGGTGATCGGTCATAAAATATTCGTCAAAGCCAGTGTTTTCTTTTTCTAAACCTTGCGATGATTCGACTGTCATCTCTATTCCTCGCTGGAATAGAAATATCAAATGCCAGCGGATGATCTGTTGCATATATTGGAATGTTTTTAAGGATAGTATCAATGTTTAAAAAGAAAGAACTCTCTCAGGCTATTCGCTTGACGATGACTGTTGCACTGGGTTCAACGTTACTGACTGCGTGTAACTCTGACAGTGACACTGCGCCTGTCAAGGTCGCTGAAAACTACAAACTGCAACTATTGCATGTCGCGGATATGGATGGTTCTAACTCGCGTGTGCTTGATAACGCTGGCAACTTTGCCCGTAACCTCGATGCTCTGACTAAACAGTATCCTGAAAACACACTTTTTGTCAGCTCGGGTGACAACTACATTCCGGGTTCTCGTTATGCAGCAAGTGACGATGATGTGTTTGCAAACGTTGCAGGTGTTAACGTACCGGGTGTCGGCCGTGGTGATATCGCCATGCTGAATGCCATGGGTGTGAAAGCATCAGCGGTTGGTAACCACGATATGGACGGTGGACCAGAAGAGTTCGCGACTATCTTTGGCGCAGACAATGCTTATCCGGGCGCGCAGTTCCCTTACTTGAGCGCGAACTTAGACTTTTCTGCTGACGCAAACACAGCTCCTCATGTCACTGAGGCGGGACAACTTGTGTCTGAAGTAGCAAACAAGTTGGCAGCGAGCAGCATTGTTGAAGTCAACGGTCAAAGAATTGCGCTGATTGGCGCGACGACACCCACGCAAGACGTTATCACCTCTGTGGGCAATGTGACTGTGCTTCCAGCTAACAATGAGATTGCCGATTTAGCGGCTATCATTCAGCAAGAAGTGGATGCTGTTGTCGCGACCGGCATTGATAAAGTTGTACTCCTTGCGCATATGCAGAATATTAATGTCGAAAAGCAACTTGCCACTTTGCTAAAAGATGTCGATATCATTGTTGCAGGTGGTTCAAATACCTTGCTAGCCACGACGGAAGATGAGTTGTGGCCCGGCGATACTGCTGCGGATACCTACCCAATCCTATTGAAGTCGGCAAGCGATCAACCTGTAGCGGTAGTGAACGTTGAGGGTGATTATAAGTACCTTGGCCGTTTGATTGTTGAGTTCGATAAAGACGGTGTATTAGTTGAAGATTCGATCGATAGCGCAGTGAGTGGACCAGTACTCAGCACACAGGCACGTGCAGACGAGTTAGGTGGTGAAGCGAATGCGGATGTTGAAGCGGTTGTCACTGCAATGAAGGATGTGTTGGTGGCGTCTGAGAGTGTGATTCTTGGCCATTCAAATGTGTTCTTGAACGGTATTCGCGCCCATGTCCGTGGTCAGGAATCAAACCTCGGTAACCTGACGGCGGATGCTAACCTTTGGTATGCGCAACAGCATGATGCAAACACGGTTATTTCGATTAAGAACGGTGGTGGTATTCGTGCCGAGATTGGTCAAAGCTACTTCCCTGCAGGGTCAACAAACCCAGAAGATATCACTTACGAGCAAACGGCCGCTTTCCCAGCTGCAAACAAAGCACAAGGTGACATCTCTAAATACGATATTCAAACCGCACTGTCATTTAATAATGATCTTGTCTTAATGGATGTGACTGCGACTGAGCTAAAAGCCATCATTGAACATGCGATTGGTGAAGTTGATGCAACCGATGCGTCTGGTTATGGTGGCGGCCGATTCCCACAAATCGGTGGTATGAGCTTTAGCTTTGACGCAACCCAAGCCGCACGCGCTGTTGATGGCACATCTGGCGCTGTCACGGTTGCGGGTGAGCGCGTTCGTTCGTTGACTGTCGGTAATGATGTTGTGATTGCTGACGGGGCAATTCAAGGTGATGCGAATCGCACCTTCAAACTTGTAACGCTAGGCTACATTGGACGTGGTGGTGATGGCTATCCATTCCCTTGTGCAGGCACTGACTGTGCGGACAACCAAGTGCGACTAGAAACAGCGATGACCAACGATCCGGCATTGTCTGACTTCTCTGCGACGGGTAAAGAGCAAGATGCGTTAGCTGAGTACCTGAAAGCGGTGCACCCTGATGCGGCAAATGCTTACAATGGCAGCGATGACCTCATCAGTGTTACGCACACGGATACACGAATCGTACCACTTCACTAATTTTGCAGTGAGCAGGTAAAAAACAGAAGCGGGCCAGTGGCCCGTTTTTTTATTTAATATCAATAATTTACTATCCAAATTTGGCGTTAAACCCAATGTCAACATGGGTGATAGCGTTGATTTGTTCAACTTTCGGGTTTTCATCTAACCAGACAAGGTGTATGCCTTGGTCAATGACTGGTGCGTCATCAACGACAAAACACCGTTGCTCAATGAGCGCTTGCTGCACTACTGGCTCAGGTAAATAGCCAACCCCTTCATTGGCGAGAATAAAGTCTAAGGCTATTTTGGGTGAGTGGGTGTGCAAAACAGGTGCTCGGTTTAATGCCGGTAACTTGGTGTGGTCAATCGCAAATTTAACCCCCCAATCGAGGTAGACCAATGGCAGTGATTTTACCTCTTCCATCATTAACCCTGATTGACACGTGACTAATACGAGAGCGTACTGCTGAACATTTCGTGAGCTGATCTCTTCGCTTTTCGGCGGTTCGCTGGTAATCGCGATATCAATCTGTTTTTCCAGCAGTTTATGGTACAGATCCCGCCGGTTGATGGACTCCAAGCGCACCGCAAGACCATCAACTTGTTGGTATACATCACTGATCCAGTTGCTCAATGTATCAAATTGCCAAAGCTGAGGAGCGGCACCTATCGAAATCTGTACATTACTTTCTTTGGTCAGGGCGACATCCTGCCGAGCACGCCCCCATGTTTGAAGAATGGCTTCTGCATAGGGCAGCATGCGCTCTCCCGCGACGGTAAGGTGAATATTCCCTCTTTGGCGCGAAAAAAGTGCATTGCCTAATTGCTCTTCTAGCTGTTTGACGCGAAAGCTTACCGCGGACTGGGTAAGAAAAAGGTTTTCTGCCGCTTTGCCAAAATGGCGTGTTTTCGAAACCTCTATAAATGTTCGGAGTAACTCAGTGTCCATCGTGAACCTCATTCACATCGGCTTAGCCCAATAGAAAGCCGCTTAAAAACAGTGCATGTTGCACTGGTGCATGGTGTCGATAGTAGGCCAAAACGAAGTAGAGTTCGATCAAATGTTTTCATCATCAGAATGAATGCTTTTTGATTTACAAGCTGTTGGGACTGACAAACAATCCACGATGATATACTCAAGCCACCTCAAGGTGCAGGATTCAGAAGCAGACTAGCGCGTCGAGTTCAAGGCAAAGGTGTGAAGGAATGGCTTTCCCCTTTCGAACACCTTTAAACGCAGAAATCGGGGCGCTAGTCGCTTCCCGAAGGGCGAGTTTTCTAGGCTCGCCACCGTTGTTACTGCTTCTTGATTTAGTCGACTAGACCTTCAAAGCAGTGCCTCGATGGCAAACCTAGAAACTCTCGCTGAACAAGCATATTGAGGTGGTTTGAGTATATTGGGAAGTGTTTAATAGTGAAAACAGTCATGAAAACGATGTTTAGTACAGCCAACATGTTGAGCGCAATTGAGCGTGGAGAATGTTTCAATGGCACATCAGAATCCGGCCATTTCTCTTTGCGGATCAACAGCTATGCGCCCTGTATTGCAGTGGTCGAAGAGGCGTCGCTGTCGTTCTCTGAACACGAAGATAGCGCGAGTTCCTTAACCGAAATGGTAGCTTCTTTACCGATTGTTTTTACTTTGCACGGCACCAAAGAAACACGTGATGGGGCACTTGCCACAATTGCTCAGGCGGTATGGTTGAAACTGAAAGCGCAATTTCAGACGATACCTGTCTACGTATTGTCTTCGACGCCTCATTGTGACAGTGAAGTCGCTAATTATCATATTGGAACCCAGTATTTGGATAAGCGACGGGCAAAAAAATCGTTGAGTCACCTGAAGACGCAATTGAGCGCGATCAAGCTGCCAAACCTCGATACTTTGGTGAGTGCATCAAACGTCGGTGCACTTTATGAGGCGGATGATTGGCTGAAGAGCTTGGAAAGTGCGGTCATTTTTTGCTTACATTTGCCATGTGTCTACCGTGACGCCAATACGGGGACCATCTTTCCTATTGTGAAAGAGGCCTTTGAGATGGGCTTGCGTTCTGTTCTTAGCTCCCACTCAGCCGAGCTTGTTTCTCCGCAGGCGATGCGCCGTAAAACAAGCTACAACAAGTTGTTATCGGAAGGCCTTCCGCCAGGATTGATCGCGGTCGATCTTGCCCTGTTTCGTCTTGCTAAAGGGGTAAACACGCTTTCTTATATCAACCCAATCAATGTAAAAGCTGAAAAGCGCCGTTTCCTCGCTAAACCTTGGTGTTACTCGCCAGTGTTCAAGTATCGTCAACTCGATCTTGATCCCTACGCATTTCGAGAAAAGTTGTATCGATTACCTTTGGAGCGCATTGAAGACCCTGCCATTAGAGCATTATACCGGCGTACCATTGATCAACTCGCTGTCAGAATAGATCTTCTAAGTCAAATTGGGACCGAAGACTTTCTTTACAACTCACTGCGTTACTATGGGCAGCCTTCGGAAGTTGATATTAACAATGCACGTTTCATCTTGCACAGTCATTCGGAGCAAAGCGATGATTCGTTGGTGATGTTTGATGCCAAACAAGCTATCGACAAGTTTAAGACTTATTGTGACTTTCATCATTTGAAATGCCAAGTGGCGGCGAATGACAAACTCGTCGCGAAAGCGCTAGTCGGTGGGGAACGTTTAAAAGTGAATCGGCGCCAACAGTTTAGCGCTCTGGATATCCGCAGCTTGCAAGCCCATGAACTGGGTGTACACATGCTAACAACCCTCAATGCCAAGCAACAGCCTTTACGTATTTTTCAACTAGGGCTACCCGGCAATACGCACACGCAAGAAGGGCTGGCGATACTGGCAGAGTACTTGTCTGATAGCTGTTCTATTGAAAGATTAAAAGTACTCGCGTTGCGCGTGATTGCGGTGAACATGATGGTAAATGGTCATCGTTTTGCTGAAACTTATCAGTGCTTACATGAAGAGCATGGTGCGAGTCCCGATAACGCATTTACGGTGACAACCCGAGCTTATCGCGGTGGTGGGTTTACTAAGGACTACTTGTACCTTAATGGTGTGAAGGAAGCGTTTCAGCGTTACCAAACCGAGGATCTGGCCAGTCTGTTTGTCGGAAAAACGGCTTTTGAGTATAAGCCCGTCATTGATGAGCTGCTTCAACGTCAGATTGTGATGCCTCCCCATATTGCGCCATGGGTACTTTCGCCTCCGGAGCATGAAGATCCGATTGTCCGTTTTTTGTTACGTTCGCTGAAATAGATATACACTAACAATTCTATTCCGTGCTTTATTCATAGACTAGGGTTGCGGGATAGAAGGTATACCAGGCAAACCAATAGAGTGGAGTTAATGGCAGTGGGTGGCCTTGTTGGTCATAGGCGAGCAGGCTTTCACTTTCAGGCTGCCAGATGAAGTCAATAATTTGATCGTCAAGGGTATAACTAAACTCTGTCTCTTGTTTTGATTTGAGGGTTGATAGTGGTATCGCTAAAGACTGGTTCTCGAGGGTGAGTCCATAGACCCACGCCTTGGCATGATATCGGTCAGGGACGGTTTCGGATACAGGGAAGTAGAGACGCTCATGGCTTTCGTAACCCGCATAGGGGTTGACATCGTAATTGCGAGAAAAGCCTGTTTGAGTGGAGAGAACAAGTGTATTTGGATGACGGGCATACCAATGTTTCCAGCGCATCATCTGCATGGGGAGCTGTTGTAGTCGCATCCCAAGGTGTTTTCCCGATATCGCTTCCCCTTTTATCTGTGACCAGAGAGATTCTGTTTGATGGTCGTACATCAACATATCGGAGTTATAGAGGAGCCCAGAGACACCAAAGCTGAGTGCTGGTGTGGCGGAGGCTTCATTCTTGGCAATAGCACGTTCGAAAGCAACACCACTTCCGCATAATGGGCAGTAGCTAATCATCACCGGCTTTCCTTCAAACTCATCGTTAACGATCTCGTGCCAGTTCATGATATTGATGGGGTAGGCTTTAGCGATGCCATTCAGAAAAAGGCCAAGTACCACATCATCGGGCTTCAACGGTGCTTGTTCTGCTGTTTTCTCAATGAAATTGGGGGAGAGTAGGGCAGGTATACCATCTCTTGGTGGGCCGCCTCTGAGGATTTCATTCCTCGGGATACTGGTTGTGTCGAGCGAAAAGCCATTGAGCTGCGCGGCACTTACGGAAGCGAGCAGGCTGAGTATCTGGGTGGTAACAATCAACGCAAAGTTGACGGCTATCCAACGTCTGTTTAGTCGAGTCATCGTCTTAACACCTCAAGCTGGGTACAGAGATAGACCCGAGTAGGCGAGAAGACTTTCAGGGGGATCCCCTTGCTATTAAAAAATCTAGATTAGTGAAATTTTCTTGGGCTTGTCAGTGATGCTCTGTTTGACGCGACAGAGGACGAGACGCAAAAGACGCTATGCAAAGCACAATAATCTTAACTTATAGGTATTTTGTATAGTCTCGCGCATCATCACGTTTGCGATGAATGCCCAGATCGCGTTCAAGGTGCGCCGATAGCGGAGGAAGCACGCTGCCCTCATTCTCAGTTAGAGTATCTCCAAGCCCCCATTTAAAGTGATAGTTAAAGAAAAATACCTCTAAGTTCATTCCCCAACGCAGTGCAATTTTCATCGCTGAACTCCTTCTCAAGCTTGTCTATTGGTAACCATTCTCGTTACTATGAAGTGAGAATGATGATCAAACCAACAATCAATACTCATAGGTAATATAAGTTATAGTTATGGACTCTCGATTGCGTTATCTCTCCGGTCTCCGGTATTTTGAAGTTGCCGCACGCCTAAAAAGTTATAGTAAAGCCGCTGAAGAGCTGTTCGTTAGCCAGGCCGCGGTGAGTCAGAAAATTCGTCAACTTGAAGAGGCGCTCGGGTGTAAGCTTTTTCTTCGTCAAGGGCGCGAAATGCTGCTGACGGAAAAGGGCTCAACGCTGTACAAGCAGATTTCCCATGGCTTTGAACATATTATCAGTGGTTTAAATCAAATCAGCAGTGAGCCTATTGACGGTGTGTTAACCGTGAGTGTGCCCCCTTCCTTTGCGGCCCGATGGTTAATGCCGAGACTCTGGAAGTTCTCCATGCATTTCCCCAATATCCCGATAAAAATCATGACAAGTTGCGCTGATCTAGCGCTACGTCACAGTGGGATCGATGTGGCGATTTGGCAAGGTGAAGAGATGGGAAACTCAGAGGGGTTGTTAAAAGAGTTGTTATTGCAAGAAGCGGTTTATCCTTATTGCTCACCATTACTTGCGGAGCACTTAGCCTTCACGGAAGCAGCGCAGTTATTGCAGTGTTGGTTAATTCACTTCGATTCGAATGACTTTCCTTGGGAAACCTGGTTTGAGCTGGCTGGTATTGAGATGGATAAAAGCAAAGTGCAGTGGATGGAAGTAGGGACGTTCGATCTGGCGATGAATGCGGTGATCGCTGGCCATGGCGTCTGTTTAGCCTCTGAGAGCTTAGCGAGTGATTATGTTGAACGGGGCATGTTGGTACGCCCGTTTGATATTGGTATCACACCGGGACTAAAGTTTTGGTTGTTCTCTGACCCAGATTCCCCTCGACGCCAGCGAATAGCGACTTTTTCGGCTTGGTTACAAGGGGAGATTGCTGAGTCAGAGCATGAAGCCAGTCTTGGTACTTAGCTAGTCAGGTTATGGAATTGGATCAACATGTGCTTGGTAGAATCCATAGACTTTCTGTTCGTTATCAAAACGATACCCGAAAATCAGTAGGGAGCTATCAGGGCGCTCAGTGGCGGCTACAGGGAATACTTGAACGCTTTCACCCGAATCAGCAAGCGTATTCAAGGTGTAGATAGTGTCGTTGTTGAATGTCTCAGGATTCACGTAGCGAACACTTGCGTAGCGATTGTCATCGGTGACTAGCAAGCTGTTTTCTGCCGTATTTATGTCACGAAGTGATTGAGCATAGTGAATTGACTGGATTTGCATTTTCTCAATGTCACCAAGGTAATCCAACGGTCGATAAGACTCTGTTTGGAGCTGGTAGGTATATCTACAATCTAATGCAAACGTATCGATGGTAAGCCAGCGAAGCGTTTGGGTACACTCACTGTTGTTCACGTAGTTAACACCTAGTCGTGTTGGCTCGGTTGCCGATGACACATCATAAACGGTAAGCGTGCCTGTGCTCTCGTTTTTCTCTAACAAAGTTAAAAATTTGCCGTCAGGATTAACACTGACATCGAGCAGTGGGTGCGACGAGGTAATAGGATAACTAATGATGCCAGTGTCTAAGGCGATCAAGGCAACTTGCTGGCTATTGGTTGAGATTGCCCATAAATATTGCTCTGTTTGGGCCATGGCGCTGATGGTAAAGGGCACTTCAATGTGTTTGGTATCGAGAAGCGCTAAGGTGTTGCTATCCAACTGGTAAACAAGAATGCCATTTTCATGCGTCATGGCAATCGAGATACCGCTCTCAGCAACGGTAACATCGGTTTTTTCTACTGCGTGTGGTAAATCTAACTGTATTATTGGTTGAGCGTTTAAATCAAACACTTGTAATTTTGGTGATGGTAGGTTCGACAAAAAATAAACATAGCTCCCCTCTATGATGACGTCTGTTGGTTCAGTAGAGAGCATGTTGAGGTTGAGAGCCGTAAGAGGAAGGGCTTTATCCGGCGCTGTGTGTTTGTCTTGATGAGTAATATTAAACGGAAAGGTTAAAGGACTGTTCTTAAGAGGATATTTGCAGCTCTCGTCAAAGCAAATTTCGACCTTAATGTCACCTGGAAATATATCAAACGAAAGCTCTTTGGGTTTATTCCCATACACAGCCAAACTTGATGACCACCCGACGGATACATGAGCTAGTTTAATGTGTTCATTCACAGCACTGTTTTCAACAACAAGTTGACCATATAAATTGTTTGTATAGGAACCAGATATTTCCGCAAACACGGTCGGTGTTATAGAAAAGTTGTCCTCATTACGGCCCCATAGCTGGCTAAAATTGATTTCAGGCTTGACGGCAATTTCATAGTCTAAATCGACACGGTAGTCGACCTTGATCTCAATGGGAGAATTGAGTAACTCTTGTGAGCACGTCTCGTCATAGCAGGCTTTCAGCTCATAGCGTGTGTCATGGCTGCCATGCTCAAGCTCGTAGCCTGGTAACATTGCGAATGTCCAAGTTCCATTTGTGTCGCTCTGCGAGTGAGTTATATCCGAAATGAAGCTATTGTCTGAGATTGCCGTCAGCGTGATAAATGGGCCTTGCTCTGTACTGTTTTCCCAATGATTGATCTGGTAATGGAGATAGCTTTTTGGGTCTTTTACTCCAGGATGCCAAACTGAGGCAACATCGTCACTTGTCACCGCAATCGAGGGAGGTTTTGGTTGTGGGACTTCAGGTAATTCTGGGGGCGCTGTACTTTTGTTTGAACTACTGTTACAACCAATGAGAAAAATAGCCAGCAAGCCAAAGACGCTGTTTTTCATAAGAGCTCCAAAGATAATTATTTAGCGCTAATATTTTATGGCTAATGAAATGATTGAAAAACAACTTGTGTCATTGGTTAACAATTACATTGAGTTTTATCTTTACGGTTGGAGATGCATCTAATTTATTCTTTATGAATGGTTAGTCAGTTATAATTATAGGAAATGCATATTGTTTTTATTGGTGGGGTAAGTTTAAGCTAAAGCCAGAGGTTAACTCTCTGGCACGATTACTTAGCTTCCAATCTGTGCTGTCAATAGCCCAATAGCTAATATTAAAAAGACAGCCCCCATGAGTTTGTGCTGTAAGTTTCTAAAGCGGGCATTTTGTAGCAATGGCTTACCGAGTTGGCTGGCTAAAAGTACAAGTAAGATATTAAATGTCAGTCCCAGTACATTGAGAAGTAGACCCAGAGAAAGAAGTTGGACGCCCGCTGAGGTTGCAATGTCTGTCGATACAAATTGCGGCAAGAACAGAATAAAGAACAGCAGTGCTTTTGGGTTGAGTAAGTTACTTAACATCGCACGTTTGTAGAGACGACCTGCGAGTTTTTCACCAAGCTCGGAAGTACACTCTGTGACCTCAGTGCGAAATGAATCCCAAGCCATTTTCATTAAGTAAGCACCGCCAATAAGACGTAGAATATCGAGCGTAATGGGTGCTGCCTCAACGATGACAGAAATCCCTAGTGCGGCAAGAAGGGAAAGGATGATGCCTGAAGTGGCATTACCAAGGCTAGCGGACAAACCGACTTTTTTACCATAGCTGAGGCTAGAGCTGGCAATCAACAGCATATCTGGACCCGGGATGAGGAGTAAGGCGATGACAGCAGTGAGATACATCGGCAGGATGGTAGTATCTATCATATAACTCAATCTTATAAAGCAAAGAGAGCGGATTGTAGTGATATGATTTGGATGATCAACTGGTTTTTGTGATTTTATTGGTTTTTATAGCTGGTTGTGTTTTGTTGTTTGGGTTTATTGGCTGAAAATTGCCCGGAGAATATAAAGTTATTCCATCTTCTCCGGGTGGTGTTGATTCAAGCTAAATCAAGAGGCTGGGCGGAAGCGGCCTAGTGCTCGTAGTTAAGGGGAAAGGCTTAAGTCTATTTATTAGTTGAGCCCACCATTGATAGCGAGAACTTGTCGTGTAATGTAGTTTGCGCCGTCAGACATAAGAAACGCTGCGGCTTGTGCAATGTCTTCGGGTTTGCCCATCTTATTCATAGGAATTTGTGGTAGTGCGCGCTCTTTTACACTTTCGTCGATCATGCCTGTATCAATGAGCCCAGGGGCAATGCAGTTCACTGTGATTTTTCGAGAGGCTAGCTCAAGAGCGAGGGCTTTTGACGCGCCAATAATACCCGCTTTTGCGGCACTGTAATTGGTTTGGCCTCGATTTCCGATCATGCCTGACACCGAAGCAATAGAGAGGATTCGCCCGCCTTTTCTCGCTCTGATCATCGGCATGACACAGGGCTGTATCACGTTATAGAAGCTATCTAAGTTGGTGTGAATCACCCTGTCCCATTGCGCCTCTTCCATTGCTGGAAAAGCGGTATCAGCGGTAATACCAGCGTTGCTGACGACGCCATAAAATGCGCCAAATTGGGCGATGTCTTGTTCTAGCGTATGGCGACACTGTGCTCGATTGCTGATGTCGAATGGCAGTAAATGTCCAGAACCACCGAGTTCTGTAATCAGGTCCAAGGTATTCTCAGCACCGGCTTGGTCGCTAAGGTAGTTGACAGCAATGTCGTACCCTTGTTGCCCCAACGCGATGGCAATGGCTTTACCTATCCCTTTACTTGCCCCGGTGACGAGAACTCGTCTGCCTTTTATTGTGCTGTCCATGTTAGTTGGTGTCCGAAAGAGGTTGTTGGATAAAGAGGTTCATGCCGCACTCCGCAAGTAACTTACCATTACAAGAGATTTTGCCGCTGTATCGAACCATCTCACCGAGGTCGGCCTGTTCAGAGACCAGAACTTCGAGTCGGCTGCCTTGCTTAAACCCGGTGCAGTATGTGGTATAGCGTCTTGTCCCTAATAGCATGCCTTGTGATGGAGGGAGACCCTCTAACCAACTGCGATATCCTGCTTTTGCGGCAACGGCTTGCGCCATCATCTCCAAGCCAATCCAAGCTGGAATATGCTGTTGAGTGGCGTCAAAGTAGAGGTTGTCAGACCCAACAAATGCTTCGCATGTTGCGCCTTTGTCACTGACTGCGACGAGGCCATCAAGCATGACCATTGGCGCTTCATGGGGTAATAGTTGATCAATATCAGGGAAGGTTGAAAACAGCTTTTGTGCATTAGCCATGTTCGACTCCAAATATAAGGCTTACGTTATTGCCACCAAACGCGAACGAGTTGCTCAAAATGTATGGGGAGCTCAACTCTGTTGTGTTGTCAGTAAATGCAATAGGCGCTAGCGTTTCATCAAGGGGATAAAGCCCTGTTTGAGCAGGTAAAGGTAACTGGAACTTTAACAGGTGCCAGCAGATAGCGGCTTCTGCAGCGCTAGCTGTGCCAAGGGTGTGCCCAGTGAGACGCTTCGTAGAGCTGACAGGCGTATCATTTGAAAACAGGTTAAAAATGGCTTTTGTTTCCATTTGGTCATTGAGTGGCGTCGCGGTACCGTGGGCATTGATATAGCCAATATCCGAGGGTTGAAGGTTTGCGTCTTCGAGTGCCATCTTCATCGCGCTAATTGCACCAAGTCCTTCCGGGTGCGGTGCGGAAATGTGGTGTGCATCGGAGCTTTCACCGACCCCCCATAAGCAGACGGCTTGTTCATCACTTGGTTTATCTTTTCTAAGAATCATGAAAGCGGCAGCTTCACCAATATTGATGCCTTTTCGATTTGCTCCCATGGGTTGGCAACGTTCATTAGAGAGTGCTTCCAGTGAGTGAAAACCGTTTAACGTGAGGGGACAGAGTGTATCTACCCCACCAACAAGTACAGCGTCGACGAGGTCTGCTTGCAGCAGTCGTTTTGCTGAGATAAAGGCGCGACCGCTGGAAGAGCAAGCGGTAGAGATAACATATTTGGGGCCTTTAATTTGGTAATGATCAGCAATGAACGCTGCGGGGTTGCCTAGCTCCTGTTGCGCATAACAATAGCCTTCAGGTAAGGATTGTGACGCCAATCTTTGGGTGACGGCCTGACTGGCTTCTTCCGAGCCACTCGTGCTGGTACCTATGATGGCAGCCACTCGGTGAGCACCAAACTGTTTGATCGTGGCACGAATATCATCGTCAATTTGCTGTAGCGTCGTATACGCTAATTGATTGTTTCTAGACTGGTATCGGGTATTTGACGTTGGCAGAGGCAAAAGCGATGTCGCTGCGTGCCCAAGCCAGGTTTCTGTGCCATCGGTTAAATAGGACTGGTCACGCTCAAATCCTGGCGCATCACCACTGATTAAGCTTTGATGGATTAATTCTGGCGTATCACCCAGCGCTGAGATAAAGCTACAGGCATGGATATAAATAGGGTCACTCATTATTGGGGCTCCCTTTGTCATGTTTGATGCCGAGGTCTAGTTTTCTGAGATAGGTAAATCAGTACGCTGTTCAACATCATTGTCGTTTAGGCGTATCGCGCTTGTTATCCGATCTGTGAAGCAACTTGGAGAGGCAAGACACATGGTTTCCGTCTCTAAGTTAACCGCAACCTGCGTGGTGTGAGCACGGGTATAAACGGTGAGCTTATCTTCTGAGGTGATCAGATACTTAACTCGAAGGCGGTGTTCCCATTCCGACAATGTTGCAGTGATACAGATGGGGTGATTAAAGGGTATCGCTTTTACATACTTAACTTGTGTGTCGATGACCGGCCAGCTATATCCTGACGCAGACATCGCTCGATAACCGTAATCTATCTGTTCGAGTAAGACGCGACGAGCTTCTTCAAAAAACCGAAAGTAATTACCGTGGTAAACGATCCCCATGGGATCGGCGTCTTGAAACGCCGTCACCATGGAGATCTCTGCGCGCAATTGCTTGCGAGGCATTAGTAAAGGTCCCAGTGCTGCTCTTGAATCATTGCGACAACTAGACGTAGTTCACCTTCAAGAGGACGGTCTTGAATGACCGGGTCAAAATCGCGTTTCACGGCACTTTGCATGCTCAATACTGCATTACTCATATGCGAAGGGTTAAGTTCGCCTTGGCGTTGACGAAGGTAAATGCCTTGTGATGCCGCGAGCAGTCCCGCAGCTGCCACTTGCTCAGTGAGTTGAAGCACGCGCAGACAATCGCGTGATGCGATGGTGCCCATACTGACCTTGTCTTGGTTGTGACACTCTGTAGAGCGTGAGAATACACTCGCTGGCATTGTGTGTTTCAGTGCTTCCGCAGTCCAAGCTGAGATACCAATTTGTACGGCTTTGAACCCGTGATTGATTGGCTTTTGATCCCCTTCAGCGCCCGTTAGATTAAATGGCAAGCCATTGTTAAATTTGTAATCCATGAGCTGTGCCATTTGGCGGTCAATCAAATCGGCAATATTGGCAACCGCCGTTTTGAGCGTGTCCATTGCCATCGCAATGTGCCCGCCATAGAAGTGACCACCATGGAGCACGCGCTCTTTTTCGCCGTCGATGATTGGGTTGTCATTGGCACTGTTCAGTTCGTTTTCAATCAGTTGACGTAGCCAAGGTAGGGCATCTTGAACTGCACCGATAACATGTGGTGCGCAGCGCAATGAATAACGATCTTGCAAGCGGTCACTGTTACGTGGCGGGGCCTCAGCTTGCAGGTCTTCACGTAGCCAAGTTGCTACCTGCTTCTGGCCTGGGTGAGGCTTCACTGCAAATAGGGTTTCATCAAAGTGGAAATCATTGCCTTGCATGGCAACAGAAACCATTGAGGTAATGCGTGTGGCAAGTTTCACCAAATACTCTGCACGTTGGTAGGCAAGACAAGCCAAGGCCGTCATGACAGAAGTACCGTTCATGAGCGCAAGACCCTCTTTAGGGCGAAGGGTTAGTGGCTCAATGCCTAGCTGACTAAATACGGTTTTAGTGTCTTGAACTTCGCCTTTGTAGAGTACTTCACGTTCACCAATCATCGCGGCAGCAAGGTAGGATAGGGGGGTGAGGTCGCCACTTGCGCCAACTGAACCTTCTTGTGGAATGCGTGGCGCGACATCTTTGTTAATCATGGTGACGATCTGCTGAAGCAGATCCAGACTTACCCCTGACACGCCTTGTGAGAGTGAGCATAGACGGGTCGCCATGACGGCACGTGCTTGCTGGTGGTCGAGATCTTCACCCAATCCACAGCCATGAAAGCGTGTTAAATGGAGTGGAAGCGTGTTAACCAGCTCTGGTGGGATTGCAACAGTGCAAGAGTCGCCGTAGCCCGTTGTTACACCATAGATAACACCTTCATCCTCGAGTAATTTATCGAGGAATGCTGCGCCTTTATTCACTTTTGCCGTGAACTCTGGGTGATCACATAAGTGCGCATCTGCACCATTAGCGATGGCAATTACGTCTTCAATAGTGAGGCGCTCTGCGCCGAATTCGATTGTTTTAGTCATAATAGTTTTAGTCCGTTAACGAGGCGTCACTGCGAAGCAGAACGCGTCCAGTTGAGTGGGTTCCTAACCCTGAAGAAAACTGAAAGTTGAGCTTTTGATTGGCTGGATGCCATTGGAGAGCAAGCTCAACGTCTTGATTGGGTAAAATAGGCTGTTGAAATTTGAGTGCTTCAATACCTGCGAAAGGTGCATCAACATTGAGTAACTGACGAGCCATCGCAATGGCATAGTCAATCTGGCTGACGCCCGGTAGTAGTGGGTTGCCTGGAAAGTGGCCTTTAAAATCTGACAGTGTCTCATCGAACTGCATTTTCAATGTGGCAGTGTGATTCTCTACGACTTTGCTAATGATGTGAGGTGACCTATTCATCGTACTTCCTCCGCTTTCTGTGAGGAAGGAGTGAATAAGGCGAGGACGTCATTGCGCACCAACTTGCCTTGCGCATTGACCGGTAAGTGTCGTACGACTCTGAATTTACGCGGAATCGCGATAGGTTCAATCCACTCACGCAAATAGGCGCGGAGGGTTTTCCAGGTTTCAGCGTCAGAAAGCACTTGGCGTTCATTAGCACCCTCTTCCGTCAGTGCGACAACAGCGCCTAATGCAGGGCGTCCTGTCTCATTGAGGACGATCACCGCCGCTTCATCAATCCAAGGGTGATGTGCTAAACGGTGCTCGATCTCAGGGAGAGAAATGCGTTTTTCTTCAATTTTAACGACACGATCTGCACGTCCTTTTAGGACAAATGTATCGTTATCGATAAAGGCAACTCGGTCCGTAGTTTGATAGTCGTCGTCTTCAATAAATGAAGATTGGAGTAACAGGCAATGGTCGTCATTGGTTGTCGCTTTGTGGCCCTTAAATAGTCGCCAAGGTGTTTCCGCCGTGCGCTGTTTCCGCCATGCAATTCCCCCTGTCTCTGTACTGCCAAAGACTTCGTTGGGCCGCTGACCTAGCAAGGTTTCTGCATTTGATGCAGCTTGCAAAGGCAAAGGGCCGCCTGATGAAAAAATTGCACTAAATTGCGTTGGCGACGCGTCGAGAAGTAATCGCTTGAGTAACGCTGGACTAGAGATAAGCGTCCGCTTAGCGTCACTTTTTTGATGAACTTCTTCTGGATACAACCAATCTCGATCTAAGAAGGGGCGACCCGTTGAGAGTGGCCATAATAAGCGAAACAGTAATCCATAAATGTGCTGATGAGACACAGTACTGGCAAACTCACTCTCGGCCACATCCTGGTGCCATTGCTGTTCAAGTGCTTTCAACTCGTTCTCAATCCCTTTTAGCGATTTGCTAATCGCCTTAGGTGTACCACTTGAGCCCGATGTAAAAAGTATGAGCCGCAATGAGTCAGTATCGATGATGTTTGTTTGCTGGACAGGACCAACGACACAAGCCAGTAGGGTGTGAATATTTTGCGCATTGTTTTGTGCATTATGGTCACCATCATGAATGAAGAGATCCCATTGATGCTCAAGTGCTTTTAATGCTTCCGTTTGCGTGTTGCCGGGCACGATGGCTTGGCGCTTTGAACAAAAGCAGGCAATCAGCGCTACTGCCATGGCATAACTGCTACGCATACACAGTGCAATGCGTGTTGCCTTCTGTCGTTCAAATTGCGCAGAAAGATTATTCACGTCACTAATGAATGCTGACCAGTTTCTATTACCTTCAGACGTTTTTGCAACCACGGCATTAAGATCCCGTGGTGAAATCATCAAGTGAGATAATAACCCAGTAGGGTGCTTTGTTTTTTCTTGATTATTCATAGCATGATAGAATCAGCTGACTTCAGTATTAGAAATGTATTCACCGATATGTGTCGCAAGTGTCGCGACTGATTTGAAGTGATTACGAATGTTTTCGTCATTCGTTTCAATCTTAATGTCAAAGTGATTCTTCAGCGCTAAGCCTAGTTCCAATGCATCAATTGAATCTAAACCTAAACCATCGTTAAACAATGCGTCATCACTATCAATATCTTCTGGAGTGATATCTTCTAGATTTAGTGATTCAATGATGATTTTTTTGATTGTAAGCTCTAAGTTTTCCATATATTCCTTCCCTATTAGTCAATAATGGATTGTTTTTCTGTTTATAAGTTATTAGTAATAATTTATATGTTGAATTTGTTCGTCGTGCCTTTTTGGGCTTGAAGAAAAAACTGGCTACCTAACGTTACTGTTTGCGCACCTATCTCATTGAAAATGAGTTGGTGTTCATCACCTGCTTTTAACAGCATGGCAAGCGCATGATGGCTGGGCGCCATTTGCTCGCCTTTATTGAGCATATCAGGGCAGGGCTCATCAAAATCGACTAATAAAACCGTCGCATTTGGCTTGCCATGCAAATACGCAAACGCTTCAATGAGGCCGCTTCTGATACTCTCACTGCCCGCGCAAATTGAAGTGACAGGCAAAGCATTTTTAGTCGCAATGGTATAATGGCCAGAGGCAGTGTTGTGTACACTTTGTGAAAACGCTGTAGGCGAAATGGGTTCTTGTTTCGCAATTGTCGTTAAAATATCAATGGTGCGATTTATTTCTCCATGTTGACTGGTGAAAATAATAAAGTCGACCATCTCATCATAAGAGGCGTCCATCGCAACCTGGACGGCCATTTTTGAAATTGTGCTCATCCTTCTTTTCATGCCTGCAGGTATCTTGCAGACCGGAAGAGTGACATTTTTGTCATTAGAGTAATGCTGAAGAATATTCTCCTTATCTTTATAGAGGTAATGCCATTTTTTTATATTAAAGCTGACTGTGTCCATAAACGTCTGCTCTAGGTGCGTGTCGAAATAAATCGACGAGAAGAATGTAGATATAGGTTATCTGGAGTGCCGTTAGTAATAAATATGTTTAGAAGTAGGTTTCCAGCAAAAAAAAATATTTTGCGATTCCGTCGATCTTCATATGAAATATTATGTGTCTTGTTGCATTTTGAGCGCGATAAAGGTCATGAATAAAGTGAGGTTTTATTGATTTTTTTGTCAAAAAACAACGACTAACTATGCTTTATGGGTATTTTGTTGGCTTGTGTTCTTTGGCACGGTGTGATGCTTTAGGTGGAGGGTGTATGCTTTTTGGCCGTTTCGTCTTCGCTACTGCTGGTTGGTTGGATGTTTTCTTTGAGAGTGCAGTGGACGGCTGATTGGCAGTAACAGTAAAATAACATTGATTCTGTATTAGCCATACTCAAACCACCTCAAGATGCTTGTTCAGCGAGAATTTCTTGGCTTGTAAACAAGGCAATGCTTTGAAGGTCTAGTGGGCTAAATCAAAGACAGTATACCAACACAAAAGTAACAAAAGGATAAAGCAAAAGCGATTATGTCCATCCCACTTTTCATCGCAGGTCCAATTCTACGTGCTGTTACGCCGCACCAAGTCGCTATATGGTGGACCAGTCGCGAGTGTTTGACAGAAGGGGAGCTTCTGATTCAGCACAAGGGCGCTGTACTGGCTAATTTACCATTGAACGCATGCCATCAAATCCAAATTGGTGAGCGAGCATGGGTAACGTTGGCCACTGTAGCCTTGTCAGTGCCTCAAGACACGGTGTTGACCTACGATATCGTGACAAAAATGGGATGCTTACATGAAACAATGCCTCATATGGCGACAAAGGACGGCATTGAATTCAAGTGTGCGTCACGAGCGGACTACCTTTTGCATGGTTCTTGTCGACACCCCCATCATGCGTGTGGTGATGCACTTGTCGCGGCGAAAAAGAAGGTAGCATCTCAAAATGTGCTAGATAGGCCCGCGTTGTTGATGATGAGTGGCGATCAGATCTACGCCGATCATGTCGCTGGGCCTATGATGCTAATCTTAACTCGCGTCATTCAGTTACTTGGTTTGAAAACTGAAACACTGCCCGGGTGCACTTACCCTTGTAGTGAGACGTTGCAATCCAGCCACCAACATATCAATGGTCGTGAATCTGTGCTGCCAACGCACTCAGTGAAGCGCTGGTTTGGGCTTCAGACGCGTCAAGAGCCTATTTTCAGCGCGAAAGATATCGACAACCATCTGATTAGCCTTAATGAGTTCCACGCGATGTATTTACTGGTGTGGTCTCCCGAGCTCTGGAAAGCGATTGATTGGGGTGAGGTTGCCGATTATGCCAATCAGCCATCATTTAGTGATAAAGAGCGAGAGCGATGGTATCAAGAACTCCTACAACTTCGCGCGTTTGCCGATGGCTCCAATGATGTCCGCTGGCTATTGTCACGTATACCCACGTATATGATCTTTGATGATCATGATGTCACCGATGACTGGAACCTCACTGTGGGCTGGGAACATGCCGTATACGGGCATCCTCTCACTCGCCGCATTGTAGGGAATGCATTGATTGACTATTGGCTCTTTCAAGGGTGGGGAAACAACCCAACACAGTATGATGATGCGTTTATTACCGCGATGAAAGACGGCATCGCGCGCCCGGGTAGCGCAACGCACCAGAAGGCGGTTGATCAAGTACTAGCATATCAGCAATGGCACTACACCATAGACACAATGCCGAAAGTGGTTGTTTTGGATACCCGAACCCGTCGTTGGCATTCTGAAAGTAACTTGAATAAGCCCTCTGGGCTGATGGATTGGGAGGCATTGGTAGAGTTTCAACAAGCAATCTTGAATCAGCCTTCGGTGGTGATTGTGTCAGCTGCCCCTATGTTTGGCGTAAAATTCATTGAAACACTGCAAAAGGGCATGACAACACTTGGTTACCCACTGCTTGTCGATGCCGAAAACTGGATGGCGCATCGAGGCGCAGCGAACACCTTGATGAGTATCTTTACTCATACACGAACACCGGAAAATTTCGTGATTTTGTCTGGTGATGTGCATTACTCCTTTGCTTACGATGTGAAGATTCGTTCTCGACGTTGTCGTCCAAACATCTATCAGATCACCTGCAGTGGCTTTCGGAATGAGTTTCCTGAGCCGCTATTGTCGATTTGTGAAGGGCTTGACCGTTTTCTGTATAGTCCCAACTCGCCGCTGAACTGGTTAACAAAACGAAAACGGATGAAGATTTTAAAACGCGATCCCGACACCGCTGGGCGTAAACGGCTTGTAAATCGAAGCGCAGTTGGCGAGCTATTTCTGTCCAAGTCTGGTGCGCCGGAGAAAATACAAATACTTCAAGATGATGGCAAGCAGGTCGCATTTCCTGCGTTGAGCCCTAGCAGGGCATTGAGGCGACGCCGAAAGCGCAATTAGACGACCTGTCTTTTCGTGCTGTCACCATCGCAATGAGCGAGCGATGGTAATCAGTCTGCTTCGGCGCGTTGACACTGTGCAGTGGGCAGTTTTTTCTCTAGGGCGCTTGTAGATCTGCGGGCAGATTTCGGTGTTGCTGGCTGCTCATAAAGGCGATATGCGCTGAAATTGCCTCTTCGGTATTTTCACCGGAATGCTGTGCGCATTCTAATAACGCGACGATTAAGTGATCGAGGCGTTGTAGGCACCAAAGTCTGACTTCATGGGTATGACTTTGGTCACTTGCCATGACTTGCAGGTAGCTATAGGCGAGCTGTATCCATGATGCCGCTTGTTTTGGTTCGCTTTTGTTACTTCGATAGCATGTCATACAAGCCATGTACCACTGACCAATTGCTTGCTGTTTCAGTGGCGTGAGTGGGGCATCAAAGATGGCTTTAGGGGTCGCAATTAACCAGCCCTCTAGGGCTGGTTGTAGGTTGCTTTTCGATTCTAACCATTCGGTGATCGATATCATGCAGCGTTTTCTCCGGCATTTTCCCAGTGACGAACAAAATGGTTGTCACTCACCTCTGAGTACTCAGGTTGCGGTAGAGCGCTGAGCTCACGGATCTTTTCGGCATCGACTGAATAGTTCGGTGACTCTTTCAGTAAGTTGCCAAAAGGAAGATCAGGGTCAGGGACAGCTGATATCAATAGTTTAGTGTATGGATGTTGTGGGTTGGTCAATATCTTACGCGTATCGCCCCATTCCACGATTTGTCCCCGATACATTACCGCCGTTTCTTCAGCAATGTAATGGGCTGTGGCTAAGTCGTGCGTGATGTAAAGGAACCCGATCCCCATCTTTTCTTTCATTTCTTGCATAAGATTCAACACGCCTAGACGGATTGAAACATCCAGCATTGAGGTGGGTTCATCCGCAAGAATCACTTTTGCGCCGACAGCGAGGGCACGCGCAAGATTAACACGCTGGCGCTGACCACCACTGAGCTGATGCGGGAATTTTTCGAGTGTGTCGTCATCTAACTCGACGAGTTTAATGAGTTCTTCAAGACGCGGGCGAATCTCTGCTTTTGATTTCACTTGATTGTGGATCATCAGTGGGCGCGTTAAATGGTGTGCAATGGTATGCGTTGGATTCAGTGAACCAAAGGGGTCTTGAAAGACCATCTGCACTTTACTGCGATAATCTAGGATGTCGGCACGGGTTTGGATCTCGGTAATGTCTTTGCCCTTATAGAGGATCTCGCCTTCTGTAGGGCTGTGTACCTTCGTTAAAATACGTGCGACGGTACTTTTGCCACAGCCTGATTCCCCGACCAGTGCGAGCGTCTTACCGGCATGAAGGTCAAAGCTGATGCCGCGTAGGGCTTCAAATTGCTCTGTTTTACTGAAGCCGCCACCCATGGTGAAGGTTTTACGCAACTCTCTTACCTGAATAATGGGTTGTGTCATGCTGGCGTCTCCTCGTGTACTTCATGGATATTCGGGAATGATGCCCATAACTTTTGCGTATATGGGTGCTGAGGGTTGTTGCGGATCTCTTTCGAGCCAGCGACTTCAACCAACTGGCCTTTGCGCATAACCGCAACACGATCGCAAAGTTGGGTCATGAGTGCGAGGTCATGGGTAATGAATAGAATGGAGAAGCCAAACTCTTCACGAAGCTGGAAGATTTGTTGCAGAATCTCACGTTGAACAACAACGTCTAACGCGGTTGTTGGCTCATCCATGACAATCATTTTGGGATTGAGTGATAGCGCGATGGCAATCACAAGACGTTGTCGCATTCCACCACTGAATTGGTGTGGATAGTCGAAAAGGCGGTCGCGGCTAATGTTCACCAGATCAAGCATCTTTTCTGCGCGCTCTATCGCCTCTTCTCGGGTAAAGCCGAGATGGTGGCGCATAACATCAACAAACTGCTCATCGACGGGTAGAACAGGGTTGAGTGAGTTCATTGCACTCTGAAATACCATCGCAATGTCCTTCCAGCGAATGGCATTAATCTGTTTTGACGTTTTCTTCAGTAAGTCATCGCCTTCAAAAAGGATTTGACCACCACTGATAAATGCAGGCGGCTTGTGAAGCTGGTTAATGGCAAATGCTATGGTACTTTTACCACACCCAGATTCGCCCGCGAGACCGAAAATCTCCCCTTTACCAATGTCGAAACTTACCTTGTTTACAGCGCGAAAATCACCCGCATCTGTAATGTAGTCCACATCCAAATCCCGAACCTGCAATAGCGGGTCCGGATGAAATGCGTTATTCATATTGCTCTCTCCCTAATAACAAACGTAATGCAAATTATTATCAATGCGTTTTGCATGCAAGTAGTGTCACCAAAAGAGTGAGCCGCTTCACGACTTTATTTTTAAAGCCAAAAAAGTGTTTGCTTGAACTCGGTTTAGGTTGTCATGCGATAACGACGTACAAAGCACGTGAACTGGCGCAGAGGGAAGGAGTATAGAAAACAAAAAAAAGCCAGCGACGGAGTGTCGCTGGCTAGACGGTTTTGGGCATTTAATTAGCTAAACAGGCCTTTTAAGAAGCGAATAAACATATCTTTTATACGTGAAAAGAAGCCACCTCGTTCGACATCTTCTAGTGCCACTAAAGGCACTTCAGTGATCACTTCATTGTCGAGTTGGTAGACGAGTCGGCCAACTTGATCACCTTTACGAATCGGCGCTTCTAGCTCGCCAGATAATTCAGCGTTTGCCACAAGATTGTTGCGTTGACTGCGCATCACTGTCACGAAAGTATCTGAAGGGACACCTAAACTGATTTGCTCTGCGTCGCCCATCCAAATACGTTCTGAAACAACTTCTTGTCCTGCTTTATGCGGTGAAACGGTTTCAAAGAAACGGAAGCCGTAGTTGAGAAGTTTTTTTGACTCAGCTTCGCGGCTTCGCGCGCTACTGGTACCCATGACGACACTAATGAGGCGCATCTGCCCTTGGGTGGCCGTTGAGACTAAGTTGTAGCCGGCACTTTGGGTGTAGCCAGTTTTCATACCATCGACATTGAGGCTGCGATCCCAAAGGAGGCCATTGCGGTTGTTTTGGGTGATCCCGTTGTAGGTGAATGATTTTTCACTGTAGTACTGATGTTGTGCAGGGACATCACGGATAATGGCTTGTGCCAACACTGCGATGTCGCGCGGGGTTGTGTAGAGGTTTTCTGCATCTAAGCCATGCACGTTACTAAAGTGGCTTGATGTCATGCCGAGGGTGCTTGCCCAAGAGTTCATCAGGCTGACAAAGGCATCTTCTGAGCCAGCAACATGCTCAGCCATAGCGACACTGGCATCATTACCCGACTGAATGATGATACCGCGGTTAAGGTCTTCGGCTTTTACGGTTTTTCCAACTTCAATAAACATCTTTGATGAGTCAGGGAAGTTACGCGCCCAAGCGTTTTGGCTGATAACGACATTATCTTCTAAAGAAATGTTACCGCGCTTGACTTCTTGACCGATGACATAGCTCGTCATCAGCTTGGTTAAGCTCGCTGGGTTGAGTGATTCATCAGCGTTTTGTTGCGCAAGTATGGTGCCTGAGTGGAAGTCCATCAAGATATAGCCCTTAGCGGCAATCGACGGAGCGTCAGGAACGACAGTTGGAGCGGCCATCACAGAAGCGGAGAATAAGGTGGAGAATGTAACAAGTCGCAGTGATGCGGCGGCGTATTTCATGGAAAAACCTTTGAAAAATTGAATGCGTTAATGGTTTCTGCGTTAAACGTAACTGACTTTGCAGTTTGAACAAAAGATAAATTGCAACTATCTATTTCAGATTGACATAATCTCGTTACGTCGGTTGCAACTTGTTCACATTGGGCGGCAGTTAGCCGCAGTTAACGTCAGATAGATACCTAGGCAATCTCAGGTGGGGGTGTGCTCCTCGTTCCTTGAGATCGATTAGGTATATACCTCATTGGCTCAGGCCATCAAAATGAAGCGCTTAAGGCGTCCAAGTGTAATACCTTTCGATGACACATATTTGATTAGCGACCTAGCATGTAAGTGTTCAGCGAACGCTAATGTTTTTAATCCGTTCCATTATGCGGGCTCTATAGCTTGCGTCAATGTTTCTGTCTAAGAATACGAACAAGATGCTAAAAAGTGCTCAATTGCGACGAAAATGCTTTTTCAGGCGCAATTTGGAAGTACTTAGGCAAACACAGTAAAGACAATGAAATGTCAGAAAAGTGCAATCTTTATTGAAAACATAGTAGCGAGCTCCTCAAAAAGGCAATGCAAAGTGGAGGTTTTAAGCCACAGGGCGGTCTTGACGGGAAGCAGGTTGTAGCCAGCGCTCGAGGCATGCCTCTAATGTTTCAATGGCGAGTGGCTTGCTCAGATAGTCATTCATCCCCGCATCTAAGCAACGTTGTCTATCTTCGGGCAATGCATTCGCCGTTAACGCAATGATGGGCACGGTTCGATAATAGTCCCCGACTTTTCCTTCCCGAATCAACGCAGTGGCTTCATAGCCGTCCATAACGGGCATCTGACAATCCATTAATATCATGTCGAAGCGTTGGTGCTCTTCAGTGAGTGTATCAAGGGCCTTATTGCCATCTACCGCAAGTCGATGCCGCATTCCGATCTGGTCGAGCATCGCTGTAATGACTTGCTGATTCACTTCGTTGTCTTCAACAATGAGCAGGTATTTCGGTTGCAGTGACGACGGCTGTAGTTTTGTCGTCATCGAGGATGGCGCAGGCGGAGAGGCGATGCCTTCTTCGAGCAAATGTACGATGGCCGTTGGACAAAAAGGCACTGTAAGGGTGTGATCGCAGCTTGCCAGTATCGGATTTGGACGAATCTTGGGGTGTGATGGTGGGCTGAGACCGATGAAGTTAGTCTTTGGAAAACGGTTCTTCATGCTGATGAGACGCGCAAACAAGGCGTGTTCAATGTTAAGGGTGTCAATAATGACATTCGTGTGATCTGCTATTGCTGAGAGTATTTCATTGGGGTCTGAAATGACGCTAAAAGGTAAAGACCACTGTTGACAATGTGGCTCAAACAAGCGGCGAATTTCTACCGCGGGTGAGACGAGCAAGAGATTCTTATCGCTAAGGTTGATTTCGGTTGTGTCATTAATCTCAAACTCGTGCAACGGAATGCGCAGGGAAAACGTGGTGCCTTTTTCCAGTGCACTGGTTGCTTTTATACGTCCATTAAATAATTCGAGTAACTGTTTTACAATACTCAGCCCCAGTCCAGTACCACCATATTTACGGGTCGTTGATGCATCCGCTTGAGTGAATGGCCTAAAGAGCTGCGCCTGCTGCTTTTCGTTCATTCCTATGCCTGTATCTTGCACAGAAATGAGTAATGTACTGTTTTCAAATGTAGCGCGAATCGCGACATACCCTTCATTGGTAAATTTAATCGCATTACCGATCAGGTTGACCAATATCTGTTTAATGCGCGTGGGATCTGATTCAATACTGATAGGGAAGTGCGGTGATATTTCGAGAAGAAGAGGTAAGCGTTTCTCAGCGGCTTTTACTGCCATCACTTTGGCCGTTTCGTTTAATAGTTGAGTGGGATTTATGGATTGCACATCCAGCTCAACTCGACCCGCTTCGAGCTTAGAAAAATCGAGTATATTATTGATGACATCGAGCATGATCGATGAGCTGGACTGAGCCAAGCTGAGGTATTCACTCTGTTTTTATTGAGATTTGTATGAGATATTAATTCTAACATACCCATGACCCCATTCATTGGGGTACGAATTTCATGGCTCATCGTTGCGAGAAAAGTTGACTTAGCTTTTACCGCATCTTCCGCCTGTAAATTTGCCCGCTCTAGTTCAATATTTTTTTCTTCGAGCTCCGTGGCATAGAGGCGGATTCTCTCTTCGTCTCGGTAGCGTGATGTGACGTCTTCAATACAGGCAAAGAAACCGTTCACTTGGCCATCAGTGTCAATATCTGGAATGTAACGCACCTGAACGAATCGCTGTTCACCTTGGGGCGAGATGATTTGACTGTCAAAGTTGACAGTAATCCCGCGCAATGCCTGAGAAATATGAGGGCGAATTGTTTGGAATGTCAGTGGTGGCAATAGCTCATCAACGCGTTTGCCGAGAATATCTTGCTCGGGTTTGCCCAACCACTCCCGGTAGTAACTGTTCATAAACTGATAGCGTAGATCTTTATCCGTGTACGCGAGCATCACGGGGATACGTTTAATAATGGTGTCGATATAGCGACGAGTTTGAGTGAGCTCATTTTGCTTTGTGACTAAGTCCTTGACGTGGGAGTTGTAGCTGTCAACGAGGACCTGTATTTCTCGATCAAAAAACGCGTCGACAGGACGTAACCCTTGCGAGCCAACCTGCTGTGCTAATTGTTTAAGAGGCTTAATGAAGACGTGCATTTGCAAGTAGATCATGGAAAGAAGCAGTAACATAAAGCCGATAAAGGTGACGCCCATGTAGTACCAGAAACGTGAAACTTGGAAAGCAATGTCGGAGCTGATGTCATACTCAATAAAGATTAAGTAGGGGCGCAGGCGGTTGTATGTCGGGTTGATCATGTTGACCCGACGCAAGATGTTAAGGTGGTTTTGATCCTCTGCATTTTGCTTGGCAAAGATGCGCTGGTTGTCGCCATTGGCAACGAAGAGTTCAATCTGATTAGAGAGAACGGGGTGAAATGCCGCCACGGTTGACATGTCAATATATTCATTGTGGCTGTCAGCAATGATGGTTTGACTGCTCGGGTTGATAATACTGAACCGCACGATTTCAGGTTCAGAAGCCAATATCGTAATGGTACGAATTAAGTTCGCGTTACTGGCGTTGTTTTCAACTGCAAGCAAAAGCGCATTAATGATGTTGTCGATATTTTTGTTTGCTGCATATTCGGTCTGCGTGCGGCTTTGCTGATAGTAAAAAGCCCCGATGATGAAGCATGTGCAAACCACGATGAGAATCGTTAATGCGATAAGTTTGACCGTGATCGATTGCCTAAAGAGTTTGCGAGACATCAGGGGTGTTACTCCTTGAGGCTAAATAGAGCAACGGTATGATCACAGTTTCCATCGAAAGCCCCGGCATAAAGCAATACCTCGCAGACTTGGTTTGCTGTGTCGTTGATTTTATTATTTTTTAACAGGAGATCCTGTTGCTCTTTGAGCGAGAGGATTTTTAAACCTTCCATGCTGGCGATAAATTCATCGCTGTGGATACGTTGGCGCTTGGCCATAATAGCGATAGACGCTTCGGGATGTTCAGCATAATAGTTGATGACTCGGGTCCATACACGATGAAACTTCTCGATAAAATGCGGGTTATTGTCGAGCACTTCTTGGGAAACAGAGACTACGTCAACGACTTCCCCCGGAATCATGGCACTGTCGAATAGGGTAGAGAAGTGCTGGTGACGCAGTAAATCCACTGAGTAAGGGGCGTAGGTGACGACAGCGTCGAGCTCATCGGAGAGCATTAAATACTCCGTTTCTGACTGTTCAACATTAATCAGTTGCACGTCATCGAGGCTGAGGCCCACGCTTTGTAATGCGCGCGAGAGGACATATAGACCCAATGATCCCACTTCCGCGCCGACACGTTTTCCCTTGAGTTGTTCTGGCGTCTGAATGTTATTACCGATAATCACATCGGCACCATTAGAAAAATCGATGACTAAAATGACACGGGCGGGCTTGCCACCTAAGGGCGCAATTTGCACTGCTTCAATCAGGGTGCTGGTGATGCCTTCGACATTGTTGTTGACATAGACGCTTTGCGCGTCAGATAAACTGGCCACTTGAACCAACTCAACGGGTAAGCCTTCCTCCTCGAAAAATCCTTTTTTCTCAGCGAGATGAAGAAATTCATAGCCAGGCCAAGGGTTGATAGCAATGCGCACTTTCTCTTGGGGTTGTTCACAGCCAAACAGCAGGAAAACAAAACCAAAGATCCAACGCATACCACACTCCCCAAAAACGCAAATGATACTTAAAGCAAATTTAGTATTGCCTGATGTTAAGTGTATACCTTTTCTGATGACTTATAGGGATTTGGTGCATAAGGCGGTGGTTATTCTGACATGACAATACGCAGTTCTGGCCACTTCTGGAGCCATTGGTTGTTAAGAACATGGTTCATCATTGCTTGTCGAGATCGTTTGGGATTCAAGGTCACTTCTCCACGAAACAGTGATGCTAGGCCGAACGGCGAGAGGATTTCCAACTGTGTTTTGTCATTGAGGCGAACAGCAATGGCCGACTCTTTTTCGGTGAGGTGTGCCAAGGCGTCTTCAGCGCTTTTGTAAGGAGAGTCTTCGTAAGCGGTGTGGGTGGTTGCCATATTGTCGACTTGCCAAAACACGTCAGCGTGGATTTTTCGGAGCAGCAACTCTATCTCTTTTCCTTTTACCGTTTCGGGGTCGTTAGGCGCGAAATAGATGACTTGTACCCTTGAAATCGGTGATGGGCTACGTTGATGAAGATGATCCCAAACGAGGTGTCGTACAAAATCGCCCGCGAGATAGCATTGCGGAAGGGGCAACTGACTGACGAGTTTGAGTAAATGCAGGCGAGTCTTATCTTGTTGTAAAAGCGCACATAGAGACTGCTTTAGTGCTTTATCGCTCATAATGTTATGCCTCTATTGCATCGGGATGATTGTAGGCCGTGCTAGCACGGCCCACAGGGTTATTTTAAGAGCGCTTGAATATCACGAAAACGAGGATGGTCGGCTGTTTTCATCAGCTCAAACAACGCCATTTCAACACTGGTGATCGGAATGCCTAGTTGAACGAGCTTTTGAATGGTAATGTCCTTTTGGTAGCGCTGTCTTGAAGAGGTTGCGTCACAAAGCAAGCTCACCAAGTAATCTGCTTGGTAAAGATCTAACACGGTTTGATAGACACAAATATGGCTTTCTATACCGCAAACCAGCACATGTTCGCGATCGAGCTGGTTGAGCATTTGGCTAAATTCCGCTGTTTGGTAACAGCTGAAGGTCATTTTTGCAATCGGGGTTTGATCGCTTAAGTGCTGGCTTACCTCTGCAATAGTAGCGCCTAATTTTTGCGGGTTTTGTTCAACCCAAATAATCGGTATATCCAGTAATTTGGCACCTTGCACCATGATAGAAAGGTGCTTAAACAGCGCGTCTTTGTCATCCATGCATTGTGCTAGTTTGCCTTGGACATCGACAACAACGAGCACAGTATTATTGGTGGTGGTCATGTGGTCTCCTTATACGCACTCTTTAAAAATAGTGCCAATGGCTTGAATTTGTTAAGGATGAGCCGTGAATGATAGATAGCTCACATAACCACCCAACTGCTTGCCTCAGTTTCAAGGATGCAGTTGGGAGAGAATGTGACAAGATCGCAAAGTTATGCAGCAATCAAAGGGAGTGTGATAGTGACGACAACACCTTGTCGATCACTGCGGTTCGCTAACGTGATTTCGCCCTTGTGGAACTGGACAATCAAGCGAGCAATGTAGAGCCCAAGGCCTAAGTGTGGTTTCTCCTGCTTTGCTTTATGTTCACTTTCTTTGCCTTTCTTACGCAATGAGACCATAGAGTTAAAAAGCTGATCTTCCATTTCAGCGGGAAGCAATGGACCTTGGTTAGCAATAGTTATTTGTACTGCTGACTCACCCAAGACGACAAGGCGAATGTCTATGGGAGTATTAGCGACATGGAAGTCTATGGCGTTGGAAACGATTTTGTCGAGGCATTGCACAAGATGATCGGGTGAACCCATGACATGAAGGTGCTGTTCAGGGAGCACGACATTGAATTGAGTATCCGGGTAGGCGAGGGAGTAACCATGTGTACATCCATCAAGGAGTTCATCTAAACGATACTGCTCTCTATCGACTTGCTCGAGGCTTTGCTCGATCCGAGTCGCTTCCGTCATCAGAGACAAGATAGTGTTGAGACGATTAATCCCTTCTTGGGCTCGCGTAATATATGGCATGTTCGCGGGCTCAGTTTCACAAAATGCTAAGTTTTCCAACGATGACCGCACAACTGCGACTGGGGTGCGCAACTCGTGGGCCAAGCGGGAAGACATTTGCTCTAAGTATTGATGATAGCCATCTAACCGATCCATCATGGTTGCAAGACCACGAGACAGATCGCCAATTTCATCTTGGCGTTGGTCAATAGTAATCTTTTCTTGTACGCGTCCTTGCGTATCTATTGCGCGTTCTGTGTTATCGCGCAGACGGCGTATACGGTTGGAAATATGTGAGGCAAAGAGCAACAAGGTTGTGATGCCGAGAAGAATGATCGCACTGCTTAGTGAGAATAGCCCTTTTAGCGCTTCGACCTTCAAGGTCTGAATCCCGAGATTGGTTTCTTCGGCAATGACAACGCCGACGACTTTGCCATCGACATATACTGGATGCGCAGCCGAGAGAATAATGACATCTTTGTCATCTTCAGATTTTCGCCACCGTACATACGGTTGTCCCGCTAACGCTTGAGTAACATGAAGTCCGAGAATTTTTGCGTCATCGGTGCTTTCCGGTGTTGTATCCAGTTTGGGTAGTGGGAATAGCCATTCATAGAGTGGGGCAAGCAATCGGCTTACCACGTTGTCTGACGTGTTTAATGAGTTAGACCATAAACTTTGCTGAGGATTTAGCTGACCTGTTTTCGCAAGAACACGCCGTTGGTTGTCGATCACCTTCAAGTGGGCTTGGCTATGTGTCATCGCTTTGAGAATACGATCTATTTCTTCAGAGGGGGCGATGAGCTGACCAAGGCTAGTAGCTGTTTTGATGCTTGCTGTCGCAATGACGGTGTCGATATCACGGTTGAAGCTATCGTTAACATTGCTCCAGGAAAACCCTAGCATGTCGCCGATGTGATCCATTGGAAGTTGCAATTCGAGGCTATAACCGTGTTGGTGATTGCGCCAATAGCCTTGAATGTAGCTGATGGGGGAAAGGGCGGCGGTATCTGAAATCTCACCATCTACCGCATAAGTTTGCACAGGGCCGGTTTCTTGGCCAGCGATAGCATAATGCTGCAATCGCCCCTCCGGGGTGGTCATGGCAATCACCAGGTGATCGCTTCTATCCAATCTGGATGATGCGCTTCGACGCGTGATCAGCGTGTTGTCAGTGACATCAAAGAGCGCATAGAGATGGTCACCGTGCCGTCCGAGCATATGTCGAAAAGCATAATCTTCCTGCCGATAAGGGTAACGAGAAAACTGCACATAATGACGGCCGTAGGTCTTGATATGTTGTTCAAACCCGAGCCAATCATCAAACTCGCCATCAAGTGTTATCGGTGCCGGGAGTCTATAAGCATAAAGATCGCGTTGGGTATTGGTGCCAGTTTGCGGTTGCGATGAGAATAACGTAGGACGTTCATGCAGCGCTGTTGCGAGTGCTTGTGCCGTGCCCAGCAGATTACGCTCTTGGCCAACACGTAGGACTTTTTCCATTTCCCAGATATAGCGATAACCTAACCAAGGTAACAGCAGCAAGAAGCTACAAATCAATAGGGTTTTAGCGCGTAAACTGTTCCGCATCTACTTGGGCTCCTGCCAGCGATACCCCATGCCATACACCGTAGAGATATGGTCAAAATTGCTGTCAACAGCGATGAATTTCTTGCGAATACGTTTGATGTGCGACGTGATGGTATTGTCATCAACCACCACATGTGCTTCTTCCATGAGTGCTTGACGGCTTTTTACAACGCCTGGTCGACGAACCAGCGCATGCAGCATCCAAAACTCCGTCACCGTCAGGTCTATTGCATGGGAATCCCAATGTACGTGCATTTTTCCCTTATCAACACTGAGTAGGCCTCGGTCAATAACATCGCTGTCATCCGTTTGTTGTCCTTGCGCCTCAGAGCGGCGAAACAGGGCGGCAATACGTGCCATAAGGTGAGGGAGGCTGATATCTTTGGTGAGGTAATCGTCAGCACCCATACGCAAACCACATACGGTATCAAAGTCACTGTCGCGGGCAGTGAGAAAGACGATGGGTAGTGTGGGAGATTTGGCGCGAAGCGTTTGACAGAGTTGAAAGCCGCCATCAATCTCATCTTCCAAACCGATATCTATTAGCGCTAAATCAGGTAGGCTTTGTTCAAATCCGGCCATTGCCTCGGTGCGATTTGCATACCCTTTTACCTGATAACCTTGTCGCGTTAATACGTCGATGTAATTTTCGCGAATCGCTGTCTCATCTTCAACAATAACAATGCTTTTCATACAGTCACTTCCTCTTTGATGGGTTGACTATACCCGAAAAAGGGGGGAGGAAAAGTACTCTCGATCAAAAGCCACAATCTCGCCACAATTCATAAGTGAATTGCCATTTTGTTGCCTGCGCTGCGCCAGATTGCCTTGGTTTAATTAACCCATCAAACAAACACAAGGAATCAACACATGAAAAAGGCAGCAATCGTTACTCTTATCTCTTCAGCACTATTGGTATCAAACGTTCATGCATCGGAAGATCAAACGAGCCAGCATCAAATGTATGGTATCGGTGGAGGCGCAACCATTGGCGCGCTGGTGGGAGGCCCAGCCGGCGCCGTAATCGGTGCGATTGTCGGTGGTTTAGTCGGAACATCATCAGGACTGGAAGCGGAAAGCCGTGACCAAGCCGAGCAGATTGTACAGTTAACGACGGAGAAAGCCGCTTTAGAAGGTGTACAGCGAGATTACCAACTTGCGCAACGCGACAATGCGCATCTTCGTCAATCTTTACAGGCGATGCATGTTGCACCTCAACCGCTAAACATCAATGTGCAATTTCAAACGGGTTCTTACACCTTAGCGGCCCACTATCAGGAGCAGTTAGACACTATCGCCGACATGATGGTTGGCAGCGAAGACCAAACCTGGTTAATCGAAGGGCATGCCGATCGCCGTGGTGATGCTGAAGAAAACTTGGCTCTCTCTCAGATGCGAGCAGAAACAGTGCGCGAATACTTGATTCAACGTGGCGTTGAGCCTTCTCAATTATTGATGGACGCGTATGGCGATACGCTGCCCGTGATGGAGGAGGAAACCTTAGAAAACAATGTGTATGACCGTCGCGTCTCTATTAGCTACATGGGTATGAGCATGGTGAAGGAATAGGACATTGTTCAAGGCCGATGTGGCACTAATACCCATTGTGGTGATGGGGTTTGTATTGATGCAGTTGGCACTCAATACAGCCCCCATCCAGTAAGGAGAGAAAATCATGGTAAGAGAAATGGATTATTACTTAATGAGCAGCGTACTGTTATGTCTTTTTGTATGGTTATGGTGATGAAATGATGACAATGAACCGTTTACTTCGCTTTCACCAATGTAGCCTAGTGCTCTTGATCATGTTACTTAACGCATTGTGAGACAAGCAATGTTAAGTTCAGAGAGTGGAGAGATGAGTCTTGGTTGCTTCTCTCCACGGACAACAGCACTACCATCACTTAGCCAAAATGGCAGTACCCGCGGAAAGCGTTCCAGTGATTTGGTTTTCTCAAGGTCAGTGAACTGGGCGTGGTCGGGTAAATCCATGCCGTGGCGAGCGCAAATTTGCTGAGCGGATTTAAAATCGACACGAGACCATTTTTGATATTGCTCCATATAGTAACTGTTGTTGTCACCAAGGTAGACCATGGACAGGGTATAGCGAGAGTTCGCGCCTACAGAAGTGAGAAACTCTTGTTTCAAGCGCTGTGACTGTTCGGCGAGTTGCACTTGGTTTGCATCAACGCGTTCCACAGTAGCCACCATAGTGGAGGAAGGAGCATTGAGGGGCACAACACGAATAAAGGCATCGCTAAACTGAGATTCGGATTTGATTTTTTGCTTGATCTCTAACGCTTGTTGTGAGGTTTCAAAAGGCCCTAAAAGGCAACGGTATTGGTCTTCTTGGTAGTGTGAAACACGCATAGGATAGGGCTGTATCGACTCGATGTGATCGCGTGTTTTGACGAAATTTTCTTCGCGAACAACGCCACATTGTAGCCAAAGCTGACGATTTTCCATTTCTAAGCGAGTTGCCTCGGACTTGAATACACCATCCCCAATATCGCAGCGAGATGAAAGCAATGAAACACCACTTGGGTGGTCGGTGATTTGACAGCTGATTGTGGGGAAAGCAGTGGTTATTCCCAAGAATATCAAAGTGAAAAAACGCAAACGGCGAGTCCTTTCGTTATGAGTTTACAATTTGTCGCAAACGCTCCTGTACGACATCCACCAGCAGATCCGGCTGGAATTTTGAAATAAAGCGGTTACACCCTACTTTTTCTACCATTGCTTCGTTAAAGTTACCACTCAATGAGGTGTTAAGTGCAATGAAGAGATCTTTCATTCTAGGGTCATTTCTCACTTCATGCGTGAGTTTGTACCCATCCATCTCTGGCATCTCGGCATCGGTGAACATCATGAGTATTTCGTCATAAATGTTCTTCCCTTCATCCGCCCAGTGTTTCAATAGCTTTAATGCTTGCAATCCGTCATTGGCTTCAATGATTTCGACACCAAACGGCGAGAGTGTGTCTTTAATCTGGTTTCTCGCTGTAATGGAATCGTCAACGATTAACACTTTATGGCCATTTAAGTGGTGAATCACTTGATCATCAATGACTTCTTCAGAGACCGACACATCATAATCGACAATTTCAGCTAACACCTTCTCGACATCAATGATTTCAACGATTTCGTTTTTTCCTTCACGGATCAGATTGGTAATGGCGGTGAGGTAGTTATTCTTACCCGACGTCACCGGTGGAGGTTGAATCTCTTCCCATGACGTATTGACAATATTGAGTACTTGCCCCACCAGAAAAGCCTGCACAGTGCGGTTGTATTCGGTAATGATCAGGTTGCACTCTTCATCACGATTGAGTGGGCGCATGCCTATCGCCCCTCTCAGGTCAATAACCGGAATACTCGTGCCGCGTACCGTTGCAACACCGCAAATGTGAGGGTGCGATCCTGGCAACATGTTGAGCTTGGGTAAATTAAGAACCTCACGCACCTTAAACACGTTAATGGCAAACAGATGTCTTGTATTGAGTTTGAAGACGAGTAGCTCAAGACGGTTCTCACCGACTAATTGGGTGCGTTGATCGACGGAAGCGAGCAGGTTAGACATGACTTTCCTTTATAGCATTTATGGGAATAATTATTACTTAGGCAGTATGCCTATATTCCAATGTTTACAATGTAGCTTATAGAAACCAGTGTTGCTATATCCATGTTTTACTTACCTGCTATCCGTCGACACAGTGTCAAAGGCAAAATGAACCCAATGTATTATCCGGTAGGGTGTTAAATGAAAGGTGTGCTTGGTCGATGGGAGGTGTATTGGAGCCGTAAGTATAAACGTCTTTATCCTCGTGAAATCAAGGTATAAAGTTCGAATTTTACCTTATCTCGTTGCAGCAAAAAATGGATGAACTCGTTAACGATGAATGTTAGGTTGTTGGTATCTAAATAATTATAAACAGGAAGAAAAAGATGCTGTCACAACTCACCCCAGCGCCGCTGGATCCTATCTTGTCCTTAACGATGGCGTTTCGCGAAGATCAGCGTGAAAACAAGATGGATTTGGGTATCGGCGTGTACAAAGATGCCAGCGGTCATACACCGATTATGGCAGCCGTGGCGCAAGCTCAAGAAAAGCTCATTCAGATCCAAGATACAAAATCCTATGTCGGTCTAGCAGGTAATGAAGTTTTTAATCAGGCCATGATGAAATTGGTGCTAGGTGAGAAAAGTGCCGCTTATGCTCGCGCAGCCGCGGTGCAAACGCCGGGCGCGTCGGGGGCGTTACGCATGCTTGCTGACCTGATAAAGCAAGCAAGACCTAATGCCGTTGTATGGTTGAGTAACCCGAGTTATGTGAACCATCAACCCGTGATGGAAGCGGCAGGACTTAAAGTCGCCTTTTATGACTACTTTGACAGCGACAAAATGCAAGTGAATGAAGCCGCGATGTTAGCCTCGCTGGAAGCCGCAACGGCCGATGATATCGTACTACTGCACGGTTGTTGTCATAACCCTACGGGCGCGGATTTAAGTCTAGAAGGGTGGGAAGCGGTTGCTCAACTCGCCTTAAAGAAAGGCTTTACACCGTTTGTCGATATCGCCTATCAAGGCTTTGGCGATGGTATTGAAGCAGATACGCAAGGCATTCGCCTGTTAGCGGAACGTGTACCTGAACTATTAATCGCTACGTCTTGTTCGAAGAGTTTCGGGCTTTATCGTGAACGAACTGGGGCGGCTATCATTGTGGGTGAGTCATTAGAGGCATCCAATGTCGCGAAAGGACGTATCCTTCAATTGGCACGCTCGACGTACACTATGCCACCTGATCACGGTGCGGCAGTGGTAGCAACCATTTTAACCGATCCTCAACTCACTCAGATTTGGGAAGATGAACTGAATGCGATGCAAGCGCGTTTGCAGCGACTACGTCAAGGGCTGGTCGCGGCTTTTCAGGCGAGAGGTTGCCAACGCTTTGACTTTATCGTTGAGCATAAAGGCATGTTTTCACATTCGGGCTTAGCCGTAAGTGAAATCGATCGTCTACGCGAAGAGTTTGGCATATATATCGTTGGTGACGGCCGCATTAACATTGCGGGTATGCAAGAAGATAAGCTGACTATATTGGCAGAGGCAATTCTGTCTGTTATTTGAAGTTAATGCATAATCTATTAAAAAGCGCCAAAACTGGCGCTTTTTGCATTATTGCGGCGCGTTTAGACAAGTCCGCGAGTCTGATTGCTGAAGATGAAGATACATTGCTTGTTTGGCGAGGTCATGCTCTCCAAAGAGATCAGTGATGATGTAAGCAGTCTCATTGCCATATACCATCGCCGTCACGGTAGGCACTTGGTCAACATAACCCAAAAAGAGTTTTGCTAACCCTTCAGGGTCTTGGTCAAGCTGGGTGAGGTACTCAATGATCAACCCTCGTTGTGCTTCTGGCCAAGCCATTGCAACAACTCGCGCGTATCGGATGGTCAGAGGGTGACAGTCAACTTCATAGACGGTTAGCTCAATGTTGGAGGTTTTGTTGGATGCATAATGCACAAGGGGGGCATCACTGTCGAGATACAGCGCTAACCCTTCCTGAGACTCCGGCGTTGGGTACTGGGTATCGTCAACATGTGAGGCCATCCATGCGCGTCGCGCTTCATTGAGTTGATTGCTACTACTCATTTCGCCTTGTTACCTTTCCTTAGTGGGCATAATCGCACACATGTTGCGCAACCAATTGCGCTAGATGATTCAAACAGCCTTACACCATACGCGATATAGGGGACGAAAGCCAAAGTCCCTTCTTTAAGTGAGTAAAAACTAACCAATCCATTTTTCGAGTCAATAATGCGTGCTTTTTAGTCATGATGGAGAAAAAATGCGGCGCATTTCAAATCTTATCGAAATTGCGTTTGGCAGGGTGCGATGGGTATGACAACCATGAGTTTCGGAGGAAAACATGACCAGTTTTTTTTACTTTTTGTCTCATCGTGGCATATGGATAGTGTCAGCGGTGAGTCTGCTTGTCAGTATACTTACCTATCTCATTTTTGATGGGCTTTTTATACGCCATATGGCTATCTCTTTTGGTTATGGCTTTTCTTGCTATTCCGCAAATTTAATCGTTCGTAGCCTCTACCCTTATTGGTCTCAACTTCGCTACTCACTGATCGCGAGTATGATTGGAATCAGCATTGGTTCTGTGAATGCGTACCTGTGGATCAAAGGGTATGGGTTTGGTGAAGAGTGGTTACGTTTTCTCCCCATTGTTGCTCTTGCTGTCTTGTTTTCTGGAGCGGGGAGCTTTATGTTTTATCTCCAAGGTCAAGCGGTGAGTTTGGAGTCTGAGTTGATGAAAAACCAATTGATTCGACAAGACTTGGAACGTCGGCTTGCACTCAGTGAGTTGGAGTTACTTCAAAGCCAAGTTGATCCTAAATTTCTTTATCACACCTTAACGGATATTCGTCAGCTCATTGCGACAGACCCAGATTTGGCAGCACACTTAACCACACGATTAACTGACCTATTGCGTGTTTCAATGCCATTGAGTTATGACAAATGTACCACTTTAACCAATGAGGTGGCGTTGCTGGATACTTACTTGAGTATTCATGAACTCCGCTCTCAAGGTGGTTTTTCTTACTCTATTGAAATTGATGATGGTGTTTCCCCTCACTACGTATTACCTCCTAATTTGATCCAATCCATTGTTGAGCATGCGGTGCTGCATGGGGATTTGGAGCAATCCACGCCGAGAGATCTCTCTGTGGCGTTTAGGCGCGAAACGGATCAACTGGAAGTGCTGGTAATCGATAATGGCACCGGACTTGGTGCACTGCTTGAGCAAGAGGGGTCACAGAGCCTGAAACAGATCCAGGGGCGACTAACTCAGCTCTTTGGTGAGAAGGGCAGTTTCGAGATTTTCAAACAAGACCAAGGGCAGACAAGTATCCGATTAGCATGGCACTATGAAGGCTAGTGCGATTTTTTCGTTTCTAATTTGTCTGGCTCCGGTACCTTAGTCTGGACGCCATCTTATCTATCGCTAAAATAAGAGTTTTTAGCATTTCGGAACCTTCCTACTGATGAGTGGCTCTCGCTTAAAACAACAATTCCAAACACTCTTTCAACACTTCAATGGCCAAGACACTGCGGTCACTGTCGGCGAGTTGATGGAAGTTTTACACTGCACGCGCCGTAATGTCCGTATGGTCATGGGCAAACTCAGTGACGAAGGGTGGATCACCTGGACACCAGCCGTTGGGCGAGGGAAGCTGTCTCAATTAGTCTTTAACTTGACGCAAGACGCCTTGCTGCATGCTGATGTCACAGAGGCGATTCAAGAAGGGCGATTCGAGCGAGCATTGCATCTGCTAGGTGACGATAAGCAAAAGCTGGCTGCTTTTATTACTGAGCAACTGGGTTATGCGACGGTACAAGGCCGGCAAGTGCTTCGCCTGCCATACTACCGAGCAATAAACCCGCTTAATCCTCTGCAGCCCATGCGACGCTCGGAGCATCACCTTGCTCGGCAAGTGTTTAATGGTTTGAGCCGTTTTTGTGAGAAGACTGAAACAATACAACCAGATCTAGCGCATCATTGGAAAATGCTTTCTCCGTCACATTGGCGCTTCTTTTTGCGCCCGAGTGTCCGCTTTCATTCTGGAGCGATGGTGAGTATTGATGACTATATCGCCTCATTACAACGCTTGGCGAGCTTTCCTCTGTTCCAGCACTTTAAATCGGTGACTTCTCCTTTTGCTAATATCATTGATATCCAATTAAATACCGATGACTTTCATCTTCCTGAGCTGCTAGCCTCGATTGAGGCCGTGATACTCCCTGCAACTACGCCTCTAGCGCAGGATGGGTTTGAGCCGATAGGAACAGGGCCTTACCGAATTTTGCAAGCGGATTCTCAGCGCATCAAACTAGAAGCGTTCGATCACTATTTTGGTTTTCGGGCCCTGATTGATGAGATCGAAATTTGGGTGCTCGAGAATATCAGTGCTTGCCACCTTAATCCGGACATCAATCACTCGCCGATTTCTGTGATTGGTGAAAACCTTCATCAACCGTCACAATACTCGCGCCTGGATGAAGGATGCAGTTATTTGGTGCTCAATCAGTGCAGCGGTTTTTGTCAGCAAGAGGCTTGGCAGCAATATGTGATTAATCGCCTTAACCCTTTCGATATCCACCAGCAGCTGTTGCGCAATCAAACTCCCGCTTTTCAAATGATCCCCGCATATGGTTTCATGCCGGGATGGATTCATACAGCACCTAAAACCGCTGATATTAAACCGCCGCGGACGGGAGTAACGTTAAAAATAGCCGTGATTGAGAGTCACCCAATTTTCACTCAGATGGGGGATGCAATTCGTGAGCTGCTTTTTGAAGATGGTTTGCATTGTGAACTGGTTACGATGAGTTACATGGAGTTCCATACGTGCGACGGAAAGGATATCGATATTTGGCTTGGGAGTATTAACCTCGTTTCACGGCACCCTAGCATGATCATTAACTGGCTTTTTCAGTATGCGAATGTCACTCGGTCTGTCCCTGAGCAAGAGCTGGTAAACGCGTTCGAAGCCATTCGTTTATGGCGGGCACAAGAGCAAGGGGGGTGTCCTGCTGAGGAGTTACTGAATGCTTTTGTGTCGCATCGTGTCATTGTCCCCTTGTTTCATACTTGGGCTGGGGTCAATTCTGCTGAGCAGTTAAAGGGCGCTGAAACCAACAGTATGGGTTGGTTTGATTTCACTTCTGTTTGGGTCGATCCTGATATTTAGTCGTTTGTTTTATTTAGGTTTTTATCAATACATCTTTGCCTTTAAAAAAAGTCACAATATGCGCCATTTTGCACTATACCTATAGCTGGACTAATTCATCTAAGGAATAGAAAATGGCCACTACGCGATCTTCAAAAAGTAAAAAACCAAAGGTTTGTCTCGTTCTACAAGGCGGCGGCGCGTTAGGTGCCTATCATATCGGTGCCTATCAAGCGATGAAAGAAGCTGGTTTTGAGCCGGATTGGTTTGCCGGTATCTCAATTGGTGCGCTTAACTCTGCCATCTTGGCAGGAAACGAACCAGAGAACCGTTTGAGTCAACTCGAAACGTTCTGGAATCGTATTTCTCGTCCTAGCAGTGATGTCGTTATCCCGAGTGAAACGGCGGAGTCATACAACACGATCAGTGCTTCACAAGCGCTACTGTTTGGGCAACCTAATTTCTTTACCCCAAGACCGGTTAATCCTTTCTTTGCGTTTCCGGGTACGGAAGGCGCTATCAGTTTTTATAGCACCGCGCCGCTATTTTCGACAATGAACGACTTGTGCGACTTTGAGCGCATCAATACCAAGAAAAACCGCTTGATTTTAGGTGCTACGCGCGTAACTGATGGTGAACTTATCTTCTTCGACAACTACAAGTTACCTTTGGGCGCAGAACACCCCATCGCGAGCGGCTCTCTGCCTCCGGGCTTTCCTGCAACCCGTGTCGGAGATGAGTTTTATTGGGACGGTGGTTGCGTTTCAAACACCCCGCTAGATGGCATCTTGGATGTGGCGGATGAAAATGACGATTTGTTGATCTTTATGGTCGACTTGTGGAACGCACATGGCGACTTACCTAAGACTATGAATGAAGTCATGTGGCGTCAAAAAGAAATTCAATACGCTAGCCGCAGTAGTCATAACATTAGTGCTATCGTCGATCGACATAACCTCCACAACTTGCAGAAGAAGTTGGAAGTGGGCTCTGAAGCAGTGCCAAATGCAACAAATCTAAAAGAGGGGGGCAAGATTGATATCGTCCACATCACTTATGATGCTGTTCAAGGGCATATTCCATTGAGTGATACAGAGTTCTCTCGTCGTTCTATCGAGATTCGTCGCAACTGTGGTTACGAAGATATGACTAAGGCAATTGAAAGCTCGCCATGGACGAAGCGCGCCTCAACATTGAACGCCTGTGTTCACCGTAAGGATCGTACAAACGGATGGGATTGCGGTGATAAAGTGACTAAAATTACCGCAAAGAAAAAGGCATCGTAACGCGGTGTACTGCCGTTTTGCAGCGGCGTTCTAGAGAAAAGAGTGAAATGTGACGAAGCAATGAATTTTTCTTTTGGATGTTAACACCTTCTTAAAAATTGCGCTTTATTAATAATCAGGCCGCTTGCAGTTGTAGTGGCCTAGTGAAATCAAGCTTTTTTGAAGGATAGGGTATGCTCGATCCAAGAGATAAATTTGATGATGACGATTGGTCAGAGGCAGATGATTACGGTCAAGACTTCGATTACGATGATTGGCCGGAATCTGATGATGGCTATTTCGATAATGATTAGTAGTAATAAGGCTTCTTCGGAAGCCTTTTTACTTTCCAGAATCAATGGCTACCTTTGCAATACAGTGGTGCAAAGAGGTGATTGAAAGGCATTATTCTGCTTGCCGTGTATCAATTGCTAGCCTTGTTTATACTCAAGCCACCTCAAGATGCAGGATTCAGAAGCAGACTAGCGATTCGAGTTCAAGGCAAAGGGGTGAAGGAATGGTTTCCCCTTTTGAGCGCCTTTAACGCAGAAATCGGGGCGCTAGTCGCTTCCCAAAGGGCGAGTTTTCTAGGCTCGCCACCTTTGTTACTGCTTTTTGATTTAGTCTACTAGACCTTCAAAGCAGTGCCTCGATGGCAAACCTAGAAACTCTCGCTGAACAAGCATCTTGAGGTGGCTTGAGTATAACCCTCGGTTATCGTTAATTCAGCCCCAACTACCGTGTACGATCAAGCGCGCTAATGCTTGCAGTTCGAGATGTTGAGCGATTTCTGCTCTTGGGCAGGATGCTATCGAAGTTTTGAGTCAAAACAGAGGAAGAATCTGTATGGTCGTGTTATAAGTCTTTGTAGATGTAGTAAGAATGGACTCTAATAATGATGTATAAAGCTTCACTTCTTGGCTTGGCCCTAATTAGCCCTTATTTATTTGCTGAGGAGCTTCCTTCAGCCTTAGAAGGCATTGATATCTTTCGTATGCCGTCAGTTTATGTTGGCCTCTCGGTTAACAGTGGTTTGATAGAATTAACGTCTCCGAAAATTGGAGAAGAAGTTAAGTTTAAAGGGGATAATAATCTCGCTGTTCAGCTTGGTTTGATGCAGCCTGCCGCTTACTTCGGAGAGTCTCGCTGGGGTTACCACACAGAGTTGTATGTGATGAGCCTTGATAACAAGTTTGATGCCGAAGACGCGACACGGTATCGCAATGGTGATATATCAGGCTACAGTGTCGTGGCAGAGCCAGTGCTGTTTTATCAATGGGGTAGTGCATCAACATGTGGCAATTGTAAGGGACTTCGGCTACAAGCTGGTGTTGGTGGTCGTTATGTCGACATTGATGGTGATGTCAGTAGCAGCAACGATACGGTTCGATTGAGTCACAGCGGTTTTGGCTTTTCTTCGCACCTTGCGTTAGTCGGCCATTATGGTCACTGGGAACTCGCGTTGCGTTTGAATTCCGCCGTGAAAGTCGATGATGGCGATACCGAACTTCGCAAAGGTATGTCACAAGTTACTTTTGGCTATCGGTTCTAATTACTGGGCTAAAGTGCCTTTATAATTAGTTACTTAGAATTGGGCATTTCGATGTGCATCAAGATGCCTAATTGCAATATAATTCATGGTCATGTTTTTTATATTGATATAACTAATCGTTTCTAAAATTTTTTTTCCCAACTTTCAAGGTGTTGTTTTATCTATCCCGTTTGATTGACAAAAAGCACTCGATACCTAGTACGAATGAAAGCGTTATCGCCTATGATTAAATAGTCTACCTGTTTTGTTAAGGAGAACGCTTATGTTAGCCAAATGTCGTCACTATACTCTTCCTGGTACGCCCGAGTTACATGCAACAGTAAACGTCATTCCTACAGGCATGGTACATGTCGAAATTCTAGAAAATCGGCAAAGTATTGATGCCGATTTCGAACAGCTCTCGTTTAAAACACATGGCCGCATGACGGATTTAGTTTGCTATTCTGAGGCGGGTAAAAAAGAGTGTTGGAACTTGGGGATGAACAGTGAAGATGCACGTGATTTGGCGAAGTTGATTGAAAGTGCAGAAGAGGAACTAGAGATCCTCATGCGTGACTTGTAACTGGCAGTGATTGCGTACTGAAATGTTTAAAAAGTAAGAGCCTCCGATTGGAGGCTCTAGAAATCATTTTTTGTCTTTTAGTGACTTGAGCATTTGCTTCAGTTTCTTAGACGATACGCGTTGTTTTCCCATCTTTTACTTCTCCTTTTTATTTAATCCAATCATTACGTTAGCAATAATAAGCATGAATATGAAGTGATGGGTGTTGCATAATTTAGTGTATTATTTGAGCTGTTGCATCGAGAGCTGTTAAATCAGCAGCGAGAGAGGTCGATATGTGCGGAAAGCAGCATGTAGCGATGTATCGGCAGGTCTGTATTAACTTTAAGTAAAGGGTGGCGGAGGTCGGTGTTAATTTCTCGCCACCCAAAGCGATGTTTTAGGTTCGAGCGCAGCGAGTCCGGGCTAGCTTGTAAACGAATACCTTCGTTGTAGTACGCTTGAAGGTTATTAGGGAGTTCGCCAATCCACCATGCTGGCAGTTGTTTACTGGCTCGACTGCGATCAAACCAGTGATCTGCGATGATCAAAATGTGCTGCTGGTTGACATGCTCCATCTGTAATTCGATGAGATTGAGTTCTTCAATGAGCGTTTCTCTGCAATGGTGATTAGCACTGAGCATTTGCTGTGCCACAATCCAAATTTCATGTCCCTCGTAGCTCACCATATAAACTGGGTGAGCAAAAGCAGGATCGCTTCTCTTTTCTTGTGTCTCGGCATTTATATCGAGCTTCATTAACTGGTGGCATAGGCGACGAGCGAGCGCCTTCCCAAGATGGTTTTCCTTCATACCGCGATTGTGCACTGTAGGGTAATGGTGCTCGCACAGTAGGCGGCAATCCACGTCAAAAGCAGCAAGACAGTCTTCAATGAGTTGGTGTATCAACGATGGCACCCTTTTGTTTTAGGCGCGTTAAATTCGGCTGTCATAGGCATTAATCGATCAGAAGGTGAAAAGTACAAATCGTACATCGTGTTCTCTGTTGTCCATATCAGATATAAAGCAAAGTGCATTTGAGGTAGAAACTGTACACGAATCCAACACTTGCCGTGATTTGATGTAATGGTCTTCCCTCGCACTAATCGGCATCGCAATGTGCCAAGATAGCGTTGATAAATCGCCTATCTAAAAACGAGGGAAGACCATGAATAAGTGTAAAACCATTGGTATCGATTTAGCAAAGAATACTTTTTACTTCATCATGTTGGACAAACAGGGTAAGCAAGTTGAGAGAAAGAAATTAAATCGACAACAGCTCATTGGCTATCTCTCGAAGCTAGAGACTTGTGTCATTGCGATGGAAGCATGCGGTACAGCGCATTACTGGGGACGAAAAATAGGCCAGCTAGGGCACTCTGTTGTATTACTTCCCGCTCAGCATGTGAAAGGCTATTTACGAGGCCAAAAGAATGACTATAACGATGCAAAGGCCATCGCAGAAGCGTGTCAGCACGGTGCGATTCGCCCCGTTGCGGTCAAATCCCTAGCGCAGCAAGACGACCAAACTTTTTTGCTCATGCGTCAACACGTGAGTAGTGACAGAAAGCGCTTAATCAATCATGTGAGAGGGTTGCTGGCGGAGTATGGGGTAGTGCTGGCGAGAGGAAGTCAGGTATTGCGTAAATCGCTGCCTTTTATTCTAGAAGATGTTGAGAACGGCTTAACCGACGAATTTCGAGCGCTTTTATTCAGGCAATACACACAACTCGAAAGGCTTGACGAAGAGCTACAGTGGTACGACGAAAGGTTGGCCGAAAAAGTGAAGCAAAAAGACGTTTGTCAGCGTTTGATAAAAGTGCCAGGTATTGGTCCCGTGGTGAGTTTTTCCTTAAGAGCCTGGATGGGAAGTGGTGAGCAATTTAAACGAGGGCGTGATGCGTCAGCAGCCTTAGGTTTAGTGCCCAAGCAATTTAGCACGGGAGGTCGAGAGGTATTGCTTGGCATTACAAAGCGAGGGAATCAGCAGTTAAGGTCATTCGTGGTTCATGGTGCAAGAGCGGTTGTGAGTCGAGCCGATGGCAAAACAGACAGGCTTAGTCAATGGATATTGCGGCTGGTTGAAAGGCGAGGTTTTAACAAGGCTGTGGTGGCGCTGGCGAATAAGATAATCCGTATCGCGTGGGTCATTATCTGTCGAGGAGAAAGCTATAAAGCGCCAGCGGCGGTTTAACAGAAAGATTTAACTAAAGCGTCACACACCAGATATTGCGTAGATAGCAGTTTAGATGAAAAACAGGTAAGACCAGCATATAGGGACCCTGATATACTCAAAGGTTTACCAAAACCGTTAATTTGATAAGGGCTATATGCGCGAAGTGTCATCAAGGCCAGAAGCCACACGAGCTTCACGCATAGGCCGGATATATGAAAGCAACCTGTCCCTTTTATCGACATTGGTATCTTGCCAATAGAGGGAAGACCATATATGAGTATAGCCCTTTTAAATTATTGAAGGGAAATACCCCAAAAGACTGTGAAGTGACAAATAGTCTAAAAGAGAGGGCGTGTCATATTGGACTATCACTTGGCACATGCTTGCGTCTGATACTCAAACATCTTGAGTATATTTACAAAACTCACTGACATTGGATAGTGATCGTCGTGGAAAAACGCAGCATTACTGTTGATTAAATGAGAGTTTAGTCACTGTTTGCTTGAGTTTTGACCACCTCATTGCCAATAAGAGGATAAAGCCAAGTAAATAAAGAAAAGGGGATGTTAACCCAGACTTCACTGACCAAAGGTAGTGAATGGGGGCGAGTAGGGCGATGAGATACACCGTGTTATGTAGTTGCTGCCAGCGTTTCCCCATTTTGGCTTGCAGTGTTTTGAATGAGGTGATGGCTAGCGCGGTGAGCAAGAGGAAGGCGATGAGGCCCAAGATGAGATAAGGGCGACGCGTGGTTTCTTCGAAAAAGAGAGTGAGAGACAAGCCTAAATCGAGCCAGAAATAGATGAGTACGTGAATCAAGGCCCAACTAAAACAGTATAAGCCAAGCAGCCGCCGTACGCGCATCAGTTGGCCAAGCTTGAAACGCTTGGCGATGGGAGACACAAGTAACGTTAGGATCAGTAAATGTAGTCCGGCTTTGCCGGTATAATGGCTCATCTCTTGTAGCGGGTCTGCGCCCATTGCACCTGATAACACCGCGACAACCAAATAAACAAAGGCGATCACGTTGAGTGTGTGAATAACAATTTTTAATCCAAGCAGGCGCTTGGGCGTGAGCTTTAATACCATTTGCTGAGATCCATATCCTTGTACATACTGGCGACCTCTTCGCCATAGCCATTGAACATCAAGGTGGGTTTGCGCTCACTACTGAACAAGTTACCTTCACCGATGAAGCGCTCTGATGCTTGCGACCATCGAGGATGGTCAACACGAGGATTTACATTGGCATAAAACCCATATTCTCTAGGCGCGAGTTTATTCCAGGTTGTGGGTGGCATAACATGAGTCACGCTGATGCGAACGATGGATTTGATGCTCTTAAAGCCGTATTTCCATGGCACGACTAAACGCACAGGTGCACCGTTTTGTGGTGCGAGACTTTTGCCATACAGTCCCACTGCCAGCAAAGTAAGTGGGTGCATCGCCTCATCAAGGCGAAGGCCTTCGACATAGGGGTAATCGATGCCTCCTCCGACTCGGCGTGATGCTTGACCGGGCATTTGCTCGGGATCGTACAGTGTTTTGAAGGCGACATACCGTCCATCACTGTTTGGTTCGACCATTTTGAGTAGATCAGCCAGCGGGAAGCCGATCCATGGAATGTTCATTGACCATGCTTCCACACAACGCAACCGATAGATACGCTCTTCCAAGGCGAAGCGGCGAAAGAGATCGTCAAAACTGAGCGTTGTTGGATTGTTTACCATCCCGTCCACGTTGAGTGTCCACGGGTCTACCTTAAAGTGTTGGCTATTTTCTGCTGGATCAGATTTGTCTGTACCAAATTCATAAAAATTGTTGTACTTCAGTATTTTATCTTCAGGAGTCAAGATAAGGTTGCTGGGGTTCTCCTTTGCTTGCAGTGGCGAGCGTTCAAACTCAGGTACGGGTTCATCATCAAACCAATCGAATAGGCTAGCATCAACAGAGGTGGCCACGGGTAACGTTGCGGCTGCGATGCCCAACTTTTTTAAAATTTCTCTGCGGCCCTTGTAGATGTGCTCAGGGGTTGCTTCACTCTCTTTTAGTTCCCAACGTCTGGTTTTTTTAATCAACATAGTGGTTCCTGAAGATGCTGAAGTTATCGTTAAAGTGACGATATAAACAAAAAATTAAGGCTATGCTTAACTTTACGCCACTTTTCTCCAATTGGATTGAATTTGTCTCAATTGATTATTTTTACAATTACTTCTTTAGACCGCCCAAGTCGCAAAACACTTTCAAACTATTTTATAAATGGGTTTGTGCGTGTAGAAAGTTCAGTACAATTCGTTACGAATATGCTTAAGGAGAGAATGACATTGAGCATTTAATGACGGTAGTATTTGCCTATACCCAAGTGACTTTAACGTGCGCTGTTGAATCTTAGATAGAAGTTCAAACCGTGAACGGTCATAAATGTAAATGTGGCTCCTTAGGCGTTCCAGTGGATGCGCATCGGGAGTGTAAAGGTCATTTGGGTATGGTCACTTTTTAGGGAAAAAGAATGAAAAAGAGAGTACTTGCTGCCGCGGTTGCGCTGATGGTCAGCGCGCCGACAGCTTGGGCAAATTATGGATTTGATGCAGGTATTTACTTGGGTTCGCCATCTTCAGGATTAACCATCAAACCGCATCCGTTATTTAAATTCTCACTCGGGCTCGATACGTTTAGCTTCTCAGGTGACATCATTATGAATCTCTCTGAAGCGCTTGGGCAGCCGCAACTTGAGGCGCTCTATGCTTATGGTGGTATCCAGTATACGGATGATGATGAACATCGATTGGGGCCACGATTTGGTGTGGGATTTGAATTTCCATTGGGGATGACAGATTTGATGACATTCTACGCAGAGGCAGGGCCAACTTGGTATTTAGATAAAGAGAGCACGATGCGATTAGAAGGTCAGGCAGGGGTGCGTTTTAAGTTCTAATTGTTAATTCCTTGTTGTGATTTTTGGTCGGGACGCTATTATGGCTTACACGTGTAAGCTGAAAGGTGTCCTGACATGTCTGATTCTGTTAAACCCAAACTCATCTGGGTTAATAATTTTCTATTTTTGAGTACTTTTTTGGTCGCTGTGATTGTCGTGCCTTGGTATGGCGTAGTGCATGGCTATAGCGCTGGACTGTGGTTCGCCTTGTTGATTTGCTTTAGTTACTGTGGCCTTTCTATCACTGCGGGCTATCACAGACTGTGGGCTCACAAGAGTTACAACGCGCACTGGTCGATGCGATTTATTTATGCGCTCGGCGGCGCGTTTGCATTGCAGAACAGTGCGTTGCACTGGAGCTCTGATCATCGAGTCCATCACAAGCACGTCGATGCCCCAGAAAAAGATCCTTATGCGGCCACGAAAGGGCTTTGGTACTCCCATATTGGCTGGATGTTGCGTGAGTATCAGCCAGAACGATACGCTGATTACGCCAACTGTCGTGACTTGCAGAGAGATGCCATCGTCATGTGGCAACACAAATACTATGTTGAGCTGGCTATTCTAATGAACATTGGTGTGCCTCTCGTGATAGGTCTTTTCGCCGGGGATGTGTGGGGAGCGTTACTGCTCGTTGGTTTTCTTCGCTTGGTATTGAGTCACCATACGACTTTCTTTATTAATTCCTTAGCGCATTTTTGGGGATCCCAGCCTTACACTGATCGTAATACCGCCCGTGATAATGGGGTATTGGCACTCTTCACCTTCGGGGAGGGGTATCATAACTTTCATCACTTGTTTGAAAATGACTATCGAAATGGCATTCGCTGGTGGCAATTTGATCCTACCAAATGGCTCATCAATGGCCTGTCGTACCTTAAGTTGGCATCCGATCTGCGTCGAAGCCCAGCAGATCGAATTGAAAAAATGAAAGCCAAGATGACATTGAAGAAAGCGCAGACAAAACTCGCCGCATTACCACAGGCTACACTGTCACGTGAGCTTCTGGAGCAAGAGTATGAACTCCTTCTCACCCGTATTTCTGATTACTATCAGGCTAAAAAAGCCTGTATTGAAGCCAAACAAGAGGCGCTGCAGTCGGGCATTAAAACCAAGCTAGAAAATGTGGAAACCCATTACGATGCGATGAAGCGCTCACTGGGTGAACAGCGACGTCGATGGCGACAGCTTACCGCGCAATATGCTTAAGTATATTCGCTTATGCTGTGCTGTTATCAGCTTGGTATGGCTTGTTGAACATTTCACTCTCGGTATATAGTGTCAAAAAACGATAGCTAAAAGGTAACTCTTGTGCGACGAATGTGGTGTAGCCTCTTGCTTCTTGCTAGCTCGGTCAGTGTAGCGACCGAGTACAACTTGCCGATAGAAGGGCGTTTGATCGGCAAGCTCGAAACCTATCAGCCAACCGGCGAAGAGAGTATGGCGGATATTGCCGATAAGTTTCATGTCGGTATTCTCGCGCTGTTGGAAGCGAACAAAGGGAGCGATCCTTATCTGCCGAGAGAAGAGGATCTACTGACAATTCCAACGCAAATGCTCTTACCAGACGTGGCTAGAGAAGGGGTTGTGGTTAACTTGGCGGAGTTGCGTCTCTACTATTTTCCTCCAGACACAGAAACAGTGCATGTGTTCCCGATTGGTATTGGGCGGATAGGCAGAGAAACCCCCGAAATGGTCACGCACATTACCAGTTTAATTGAACATCCGACGTGGACGCCGACCGCGAATATCCGCAAAGAGTATTTAGAGAAACACGATATCGTGTTACCGGATGTTGTACCGGCAGGCCCGGAAAACCCACTTGGTGATCATGCCTTACGCTTGGCGGCTGGGAATGGTGAATACCTAATCCATGGCACCAATAAAACCTATGGGATAGGGATGCGAGTGAGTTCAGGGTGTATCCGAATGCTCCCTCCCGATATTGAGTGGCTATTCGGGGAAGTGCAGCGCAGAACAAAAGTCACGGTGATCAACCAGCCACTAAAAGCCAGTCTAGAGCCGGATGGCAGCCTGTATATGGAGGTTCATCAACCACTGTCTGCAAATGAAGATGAACAGCACATTTATAAGCGTATTCCGCCTCCTGAGGTGATTGTGCAATACCTTGGCGATGACCGACGTGGTTTAGCAATGATGAATGCGGCACTTCGCTTGCAAGCGGGCGTCCCCGTTGAGATTGTTGGCGAGGTTTTCTAACGCTCGACATTGCCTGGTATGAGGTTAATAAAAAGCGCCTCGATAGAGTGACTATCGAGGCGCTTTTTATTGAGCGAATTACTTGGTGTAAGAGCTTGGTACGTTATCAATACGTTGGTTGGCGCGCATCGCTTCTTTCATTGCAGCGTCAGCAGTTGATTCCATCGACTGTACTGCAGAACGCGTATCGCGTTGCTGCCTTTCAAGTGATTGCACCTGCTGAGATAGCATTTCGATCTGCTTAGTCAGCTCTTTGATTTCGTCTGTTTCCATCTCGGCCTGAGGTGAGCTTGAGCAACCCACCATGAACATGGTTAATGCAGCGATAGAAAGAACTGATAGTGTTTTTTTCATAGCAACCTCTGGTTTTTTCTTTGGTTATTTATACCCAAGTAACCTCTGAGTCCTACAAGCTGAGGACACTTGGGTATATGCGTTTCATTTTTAGCATCGCGACTTCTTCAACAGACTGAAGTAACACGCATTGACTCGTCGCTTACACGGCATGATAAAAATGCAGTAAAACCAGTATGACACAGGGTTTCGAGATTCGAACTCATTTGATCACTTCCTCACAAAAAACAGTTAAAAAGAATGACGATGCTCCCACTTTATTCGCTAGGGGACTGGTGTTTTAGTGTTTGTAAGCAATTTTAGCGGCGCACATCACAGTCACTTTGGAAACGATATACCTACACTCAAACCACCTCAAGATGCTTGTTCAGCGAGAGTTTCTAGGCTTGTCAACAAGACACTGTTTTGAAGATCTAGTGGACTAAATCAAAAAACAGTAACGACGGTGGCGAGCCTAGAAAACTCGCCCTTCGGGAAGCAACTAGCGCCCCGATTTCTGCGTTAAAGGTGTTTGAAAGGGAAAGACATTCCTTCACACCTTTGCCTTGGTATCTTTACCTTGACTTAGACGCGCTAGGCCGCTTCTGAATCCTGCATCTTGAGGTGGTTTGAGTATATGGGTTAAATGAAAAAAGCACGCATTGCGTGCTTAATGGAGGGTAAGAAGAACCTAGTCTTATGACTCAGGGTTGATTTGCGCATCAATCGCAGCGGTGAGTATTGCTGGGTTCATCGTATGCGGCACCTTATCGAGCAATTCGCCTTGGTTATTAATAAGGTAAAAAAAGGAGCTGTGGTCAACCGAGTATTCAAGCTCTGAGTCTTCAAGCTCAGTACGCTTGAATAATACACCGTAAGTTTTCGCAAGCGCCTCGAGTTCAGTGTCAGAGGTGGAAACGCCGACGATGTTGGGATGAAAGAATTGGGCATACTCAGCGCTTTTCTCCGGTGTATCGCGCTCGGGATCTAACGAAATAAAGAGTGGTAGCAATTTCGCTTGGTCATTGTCATCCATCTGACGTAACGATGCGGCTAATACTGCGAGCGAAGTAGGACAAATGTCGGGGCAGTGAGTAAAACCAAAGTAGGCGACGCGAAGGCGGCTGTCAGTTGCATCTTCTAAAGTGAATATCTGATCTGCGCTCAGTAAATTGACTGGCGCCTTAGGTTGTTGATCAACGTACCAACGCAATCCGAGGCCGGCGCCTAGCGCAATTATCAATATCAATGCCTTTTTGAACATGTTTTTAATCCTCCTCAATTTGTGTCACACGTATGGCGACTGACATAGAGAAGTCACCGTCTTTATCTTCTAATGTGCCAACCCAATTCATCTCATTATGGGTGCAGGCAGGAAACCAGAGGTCTGTCTGGTAGGTTGTTTGGCTCAGCCGAGGAATCGCGACCTGGTAAGTGCCCATATCCATTTCCACGCCTTCTAGTGAAAGGACGAGATTATTGGTTTTCAATGCTGGCAGCTCAACCGTAATTTGATTGGCGAGAATGGATTGGCTATGGGCTAAGTGGATAGAGCCTTTACTGGACTCACAGTGTCCGTGCTTGGCATAACATTCCGCGCGATTCACGTCGTCTATGGTGGTGCCACCCGATAATAACGGAGATGAAAGGAATGAAGGAAGCGCATAGCCGATGATGACTAAGAGAAGAATAGGGATTATCAACCGCAGGGCTTTCATTGTGCACCTTGAAGTGAGTTAAAAGACTTGGCAGGTATGTTAACAGCTTGAAAAAGTATCGGAAACTGAAGTGGTTTGGAATGTGCGATTGAGGGGAAAAAGCCGCTCTTAGTGAGCGGCTTCAGACTGCTGACAAAGGTCTAGCTTTCGAGCTAGACCTTTGATCTAATAGGGGTATCGAAATATGGACACTCCGTTATGCTTCAAGAGCCTACTCCGCAACAATACGAACTGGAAATGGTGACGATGGAACAGTTAGTTCCTAAAAACCATTTAGTGCGTAAAATCGATAATGCTATCGACTTCGAATTCATTCGAGATGAAGTCGCTCATCTTTACTGTAAAGATAATGGACGCCCACCTGTTGACCCTGTCCGCCTCTTCAAAATCATCTTACTTGGCTACATCTTTGGCATAAAAGTGAGCGTCAGCTCGTCAAAGAGATTGAAGTGAATGTCGCTTACCGTTGGTTCTTGCGGATGTCATTAACAGAGAAAGTCATTCACGCTTCTACTCTCAGCCAGAACCGCATTCGTCGCTTTAATGGCACGGATGTATTCGAACGTATTTTTATCAATATCGTAGAGCAAGCCATGTCGAAAGGCTTGGTCGCGGGTCAAGAGCTCTTTACGGACAGTACTCATCTCAAAGCGAACGCCAACAAGAATAAACACACCAATAAAGTCACGGCGGTTCGTGCCAGTACCTATCTTGATATGCTGGATGAAGACGTCGCTTTAGACCGAGAAAAGCAGGTAAGAAGCCACTTAAGGCTCGGGAGTCAGAGCCAAAACAAAGAATACTAAAACCAGCACCACTGACCCAGAGAGTGGCTTCATGACTCGTGATAATAAGCCTCAAGGCTTCTTTTATCTCGACCATCGAACCGTTGATGGTCAACACGGAATTATTCTCGATACCTACACCACCGCGGGTAACATCAATGACTCACAGCCTTACGTTCAACGCTTAGATTACACGCTTGCCACATTCCAATTGAACCCGATAGCTGTTGGACTGGATGCGGGCTACTTTACTGCTCCAGTGGCGGAGTCACTTGAACGTCGAGCTATTCTTGGCGTGTTCGGTTATCGACGTCCATCTAGAACGAAAAATACGTTCAAAAAGAAACACTTTACTTACGATGCGCAAAGAGACAGCTACCAATGTCCGAATGGTCAGGAGTTGCTTTATAAAACGACCTCACGCGATGCGTATCGAGAATACCACTCAGCCCCCAAAGAATGTGCGCTCTGTCCAATGAGGGATGACTGTACTCAAAGCAGAAATATGAAGAAAGTGATTACACGGCATATCTATAGTGACGCAGTAGAGAGGGCAAACCAAATGCGGCTCTCTTCCTACGGCAAGAAGACTTATAGACGTCGAAGTGAAACAGTAGAACGTAGCTTTGCAGACGCTAAGCAACATCACGGTCATCGTTATGCTCGCTTCCGCGGTCTAGCCAATGTGCAAATGCAATGTTGGTTGGCAGCGGCAGCCCAAAACATCAAGAAGATAGCGCTGGTGATGAACTATCTCCGAAAAATAGGCTTAAACATGGCAGAAATGAGGCAAATACTTGCTTCTGTATGCCTATGTAATGAACGGAAACTTCTGCGCACGACATAGCAAAAAATATCGCGATCGCGACCTACGGTCGCTTCCAAAAAAGAACCCCGCTTAAAAAGCGGGGTTCGTCATCAATCTGAAGCCGCTCTTAGTGAGCGGCTTGGTGATAGATTATGAATCTGCAGGTGTTTGTTGGCTTATTCTCTCTAATGCCAATACTAAGCAAATACCCGCAATACATGCAGCCAATGCGAGCCAAAGCTGTGACGGCTGTGCAACAATTTGCTCGTAAGCAAACGGTGAAAGATTTTGCTCTGCAAGCGGTACTTGCTCACCACTTGAGTTGGTGCGGTAGCTTAGCACCTCTTTCCATGGCCACATTTTATTGAGTGTGCCAAGCATTAACCCGATGAGAAAAGCCATGGTGGCGTCTTTGTAGTGACGGAGCAACCATCCCAATAAATGTGAAAATGAGAGTAGACCGACGATACACCCCGCAGCGAACACACTTAAAGTGCTTATTTCAAGCCCTTTGACCGCGCCAATGACGGGGGCGTAGAGGCCAAGGAGGAGGAGAATAAAGCTGCCGGATATACCGGGTAGGATCATGGCACAAATAGCGATGCTCCCACCAAGAAAGAAGTTGAAGGTTGTCGGCTCTAGCTGCAACGGGTGCGCAACGGTGATGAGATAGGCAAAAGCCACACCAACCACCAACAATAACCCTTTGCCTATGTCCCACTCATCCATTTGCTTGGCGAGATGAACAACGGAGATGAGGATCAATCCAAAAAAGAAAGACCAGAGAGGAATAGGGTGGTTTTCCAGCATCCAAGTGATCAGACGCGCGAGCGTTAAGATACTGGTGAAAATACCTGCAAACAAGGTAATCAAAAAGCCCCCATTTACATGGTTGAAAACGCCTTTGAGTCCCCGTTTCTTAAAAATGCCAAACAGTTGTGGAGTAAAGCTACGGATACTATCCAGCAGCGTGGCATAGATACCCGTAATGAGAGCGATGGTACCGCCTGATACACCAGGTACGACGTCCGCCGCACCCATTGCCATTCCTTTGAGAAATAAAAACAATCGGTTGAACATAACTTGCTAGCTAAAAAAAGAAAACGTGATTATATACACAATCGCTGTGTTGAGGCAGGTATGTTGAGGTCATTTACCTGCGATATCACAGATAAAGCGTTGAACTGTCTCGTTATTGATACGAAACTGCCTCTATATACTCAAACCACTTCAAGATGCAGGATTCAGAAGCGGCCTAGCGCGTCTAAGTCAAGGTAAAGATACCAAGGCAAAGGTGTGAAGGAATGGCTTTCCCTTTCAAACACCTTTAACGCAGAAATCGGGGCGCTAGTTGCTTCCCGAAGGGCGAGTTTTCTAGGCTCGCCACCGTCGTTACTGTTTTTTGATTTAGTCCACTAGATCTTCAAAACAGTGTCTTGTTGACAAGCCTAGAAACTCTCGCTGAACAAGTATCTTGAGGTGGTTTGAGTATATACGTCGCAAATCGTTGAGAGGCAGTGCGGAACGCCCTTTTTACCAAGTTACTTTGATTTCAGTATCCTAGCTTGCTTTTAAGGCTTGTCTCTTGGGTTCGCTCGCGTAACCTTCTTATAGGGCGTCAGTACTTTGGGCGAACAAAGTGATGTTCTCCCCGACTTTTTGTAGATCTTGGGTCATTTCCTGCGTCAAAACACACACCCTAACACCTTGCTTCGCCAGTTTATCGGCTTCGGATGCGAGGTCGACAGCACGGACAGGTGTACGATCTGCATCGCGACGGCACAGCTCGATGAAAGGCGCGACGTCGGTATGGTCAGGATATAACACGTGTTCGGATTGTTGCATTAAACGGAGTGCTTTGAGACTCAGCAACTCGGTGTCACTACCATGATGGATAACGTAGACAGCACCTTCATACGCGTCTGGTTGATCAAGCAGAGCAACAAATGCCGCTTCTAGGGCGTGTTCATCCTTTGCGTTTTCAACTTGGGGCAAACGGAAGTAGCGCTCCCAAAACTTACGACGTTCATCCACTGTCCCGTAATGCGCTTTGATACGCTCCCGTTGACGACCAGCAAAATCAACTTGTAGGGAGAGATTATGCGGCAGTTGTGTTTCCAGTTTCTCGCGAATCAAGCGCAACATGACCGGTGAAGCGCCGCCACTTGATAATGCGATCTGTACTGGAGAGCGGTCGATCATTGAGGGAGTGATGTAATCACAGTAGTCAGGGTCATCAACAACATTCACCCAGAGGCCGAGGCTGTGGGCATCATGGTAAACCTGATGGTTTAAAGCGCGGTCATCTGTGGTTGCCCACACTTGAATGGCGCTAGTGAGATCATCCTTTTCATAACCTTTTGCTTTGTAATGCAGTTTTCCTGCATCTACATAGCGTTTGAGATAAGGGTGAAGGTCTGGTGAAACAACGGTGACATCAGCGTTGGCAGCAAGAAGTAAGTCGACTTTGCGACAGGCAACATCGCCACCACCAATGACAACAACGGGACGCTGGGTAAGCTTGAGAAAAACCGGGAAAAAGTCCATAAGAATCAACACTTCCTGAAAGATGATGCTGGGATAGTAGCGAATGCTGGTGTGATGCCCAAGTAACCTTTCGCTACATCTCAGAACGTTTTGCGCTAAATGTTAGCAGTACGGATTACAGCAACCACTTGAATGCCGCCGCAAACACCTGCTTGCCGTTCTCCGTAACCATCTTTCCGTGACTAAAGATGATGCGCTCGAACGGCCAAGTGAGGATCTCTTGGATCGATTGACGCAATCGAGTTTTATCTTTGAAGGTTTGACGCCAAAAAAAGGGCATCGCGGGATGATGATAGCAACCATTCACTAACCCAGTCAGGGCGGTAAGTGGGTGAGAGACATGCAGCCAAGCCAATGTGTCGCCCAAAATTAGCGTCTTTGATACTGGATCGCAAAAGACTACTTCTTCCATATCGTCACTGCCCCTGACAAGTGTTTGATAGAGTTGCCCTTGCCAAAGAGAGGGGGTTTTTGCGCCGAGTGCATCATCGAACACGAGATCGGTGCGTTTTTGTTGTAACCGTGGTGGGGCGAAAAAGTAAGCTTCGCGATAGGATAGCCACCATTCAGACAGAAAAAGGTGGTGTCGATGATTGGGGGTGACAATCATCGCAACTTGCCCTAAATCTGCGAGCGCGAGCTGTAATTGTGTATTGAGCTCTATGGGCGAGTGGATGAAGAGCTGATTGTCTTTGAGGCGAACTACTGTCATGCGGGTACCAATCGGTACTGACCATCGGCGCAGTGGATGGTCTAGCGTCCAAACTCTATCCTGATACCACTCGTTCATTACGCCATCCTTTGTCTCTATTCGGCATCCATGCCAAAGGCAACTTATCCATTCATGGTAACATGTTCGGTGGGTAGACAATATTGTCTAATACACCATCATTTTTGACATCTCGCCTGCCATCTTAATCGCTTCTTGGCGATTTGCCAGAAGGCGTATTTGCTAGAGATGATGAGGTGCCTTGCTTCTCATCACCTGGGCCGCGCAAGCCAATTAAGTTACCGAAGGGATCTTCCAATTGGCACATCGAAAGCCCATTTTCAATTTTCATAGGGCCACGGTAAAGGCGAGCACCGAGTGCTTCAAAATGCCGTAAGGTAGTAGTGAGATCTTCCACAGACCAATACAACACTGAACCGCATTTCCCATTAGAGACTTTTTCATCCGCTTGGACTATCTCGATATGAAACCCTTCACAATCGAGGGCGGTGAAGTTGGATTCCGGATGGTAGATCGGTGAGGCCGCAGGGAAAGCGGTTTGATACCACGCTAAGCCTTTATCGACATTGGGCACATGAATGAGTACAGCGATAGGTGACATGTTTATCCTCTCAGCTAGTTAAACATAGCGAGTATATTCTTTTATTCGCTTTCATTAATAGCAAGGTATCACTGTTACTTATATCTATTTCGAGTTCTATATTATCTATCCGTTAATGATCGCGATCTCCCCCTTGTACAATGGTGCTCGATTTTTTCTTTTATTTAATGCGGTTTTTGGTCGTTTTGGTTAACGATAGCCAGCAGTGAGGTTTTCAGAAGGAAAGTGAAGGAAATGAGCTTAAGATCGGTTTTTGCGATTGCAGTTTTGCTACTCAGTGGGTGCCATAGTGACTATGCAAGACTGGAATTTGATCAGTTTGTCACAGCGGACATTTACAATAATAAAAAAATTAATCCCATTTATAGTAACCAGATAAAAGCGCTGGTGGCTGATCTTGGTTTGTCATCGAGTGCGGTGAAAGTGCGAGTAGATAAAAAGGACAGTAAAGCGATAATACTGAGTATGTCGGTTTTCAGTCGATTGTCTGATGAGCAAAAGTCGGCCATCTACACTGCGCTGAATGAGATTGTCATGGAAAAAAATGCCGATCCTTCAAAAATCGCTCTCCACATTAAGCTTTTGGGAGAGCAGGTTGAGTCGGAAGATCCCTTGGTTTGGAACGATGTGGATTATCTCCCCGATGAGGTGACGGCAGACCTTAAAATTAACGATATTATGGTAGCTGCATCGAGTTCGTTTGCCGATCTTATCGCGCACGCAGCAGGCGTGGGCACCACAAGTGCTGGTTTGTGTACCGTTGGTGTAGAGCTTTCTCGGCGTATTCCTTTTCATCGCATGTCGTTAGACGGTGGTGAGGCGGGTTTTTCGAATGTGACGTTATCGAGACGCTCGTCAGCAAACTATCGTTATTATGAAATGCCTGCGGAGCTCAGAGTTTCGTCCCCTGCATTTCAGCACTTGTTGGATTCTCAGCAGATGGAAATCTCTACACATGTCTCATTGAGCGATCTGCGAATTCGAATACGAAAAAACGGATATGGCCTACAGTTTTTTGAGTTCAACCTTGGGCAAATAGGCGAGGTGTATCATCAAAATTTCAAAACAAACATTCATTCGAAGTTTAGATTGGAGTCACAATGTCGCCAAAAAGCAGCGGACCTTGGCAGACCCTTTTCGTTTTTGTTTGGGGACTCGATAGATAGATTAAACAACATCGAACTTCTTTAGGTGGCTCTGGGATACTGCACCTAGGTTCGCATTCTCACGTTGACTTCCTATACTTTGAGGGTATTTATTGCCTAGGTGAGGAAGTGGGAATGAGAATGAAAGTTCTGGCATGCTTGTTGTTATCCAGTGCTACGGTCAGTGCGGAAGTTGAAATCAACTTTTTAGAGTGGGGCTACTTGCCGGAGGGTTATAAGGCACGTTTTGAAGCGTACGCAAAAAGCCAAGGCATGAATGTCACTCTTAATAAAGTCGAGCCTTTCATTACCGACTTTGACAGCGTTTATAATGCACTTAGAAAACAGCAAGCGGATGTTGTTATGCCGACGAGCTATTTCTTCAAGACCCATGACTCACGGCTACTTAAGGTGTTGTTGCCACTGGATTTGTCTAAAGTGAGTAACTACCAGTTCCTTAAGTCAGAGTTTAAAAATCGCCATTATGATATTGACGATGCGGGTAACCACTATGCGCTGCCCCATACGGTTGCTCACTTTAGCTTGGCCTATGACTCGGAGAAAATTGATGCACCCGACTCGTGGCGTGATCTTTACGGTTCTCAGTTAAAGCAAAGCTTTCGAGTGTATTGCGATCAATTTGAGCCGCTCGTGTTGACCTCCGTGCTGGCCAATGGCATGGATGTACAGGCTTTCACCTCGGGAGAGATCCTCAAAGATAGCGATATGATGGCATCATTACGTGTCAGTGTGTCCGCTCAGTTGAAGAATGCCGATGGGTTCTGGTTTAACCAAGTGAATGATTGTGATGATTTGAAAAACCAAACGGTGGCGACCACATGGGGGTTAGAGCTTACCGAATGTAACGCTGCAAACAATCAGAAGTGGCGGTTGGCGACATTGGAAGAAGGGAACTTGTTCTCTCTCGACAGTCTGTCCTTGGGGCGACACCTTGAAAACAATCCAGAGAAGCGTGAAGCTGCCTATCTACTGGTCGATTTTTTGATGAGTGAGGCGCATTTCCAACGTCTCTTAGCGGGTTTACCGAGCATAGAAGGTTCAACCACGAATGTTGACCGGCGTTTGACTGACTTGGAGGTGGCCGTATTGCCTGATCAACCTCTGCCAACGTTTGATGAAGAGTATTTGATCCCGTATCTGCCGACGCCAATCAAAAATCGCTATAAACGTTTGGTGCGAGAAGCCATGGCCACTGCGGGGGTTGGCGAGTTGTCTGCCGCCTGTCCTTGGGATATGACGTCAAAATAATCTCAGAAAAAATAGTGGAGATTTTTGGAGCACGGATGTGCTCCATTTCTATCATTCTAGCTTGACCTATTTCATCCTCTTATCTTTGCTTTGAGCTCGACGCGTTCGGTTGCCTCTGAACCGTACATTTTGAGGTGGCGTGAGTATATAACCTATAAATTTCAGTGAATTAGAGTTAAAATTCAACCTTTATTTTTGAACGGTGAAGGGTCTGTGTTGTCATTATCTCGCGTTTGTTTATTGGTTGTGATGCTGCTCGCTAGCGGCAGCGTTTTAGCCACTGATGCTGACTATATTGAAGAAATTGGCCAGTTGTTTGCTCAGGGTTCGAATGATCAAGCAAGAATTCGAACCCTGCTAGAACGAATTGAAAACCATACCGCGTCATCAGCCGCAACCTTAGCCCTCTACCATCAAAAGTCATTTGGTGGCGCTGGTGACATGTCACAAGTTATTCCGCTTTATGCACAGTCCGTCGCGCTAGGTTCGCGCACGACGGCAGCGTTAGAGCTGGCCTTTTTGCACCGCGAGGGTGAGTTACAGGGCAGTGATCCGAGCCAGTTCGCGAACTACCTATTTCTTTCCGCACAGCTAGGGCACACATCAGCGCAACGGCTAGCGGCTTATGCCTTGGCAAAGACCGATTTCGTCGCCCATGACGATGAACCCAGCATCGAACAGCTAGCCACGCCACGTAAAATGCCTTCTACGGCCGTTAGCGCTTATGGCCTTTCGGACTTTCCTTACTCGCCTCGGATGGCTGTGTACTTGTTATCGACTCAGGGCGATCATCAAAAAGATTATCTCGCGCTTTGCGAACAAGCATACTTTCCTCATTTACCGGACCAATGTGAACGGGGGCTACGCACGAGTTTAGTGAGAGTAAAAGATGGCGAGGTCTATAACCGACTTGGAGAGTATTATGCGTCCGTCGCGCGTCAAGCAACGAGTGTTAGTCCGGATATGCGTCAAGCAGAGCAGTTCTATCAGCAAGCGGTTCGTCGCAGCAATCCGGTTGCTGTGGTTAACTTAGCGCTCGTCGCAGCGGATGCTGGCAAGCCCCCTGAGGAGTGGGTACCGACCTTGCAGAAAGTCATTGACGAAGGTGTTGCAGGGAGTGATGAACAACCGTTGGTGACAGCACGTCAACGGGCTATTGAAGCCTTAATCCGTTTCTATCGTCAGCATGACAACAACAGTATTGCCCACTATTACGCCGGATTAGATCCCACGTTACCTGAATCATTGTATCAGCTTTATCTTGTTGCCGATGAGGAGTGGCGCACCTACGAGATGAATCAATATTTGGCTCAGTCAGCGGCGGCAGGGCACGAAGAAGCGATCTATCGTGACGCGGAGAATCGAAGGGACGATAAGTTAATCGCGACCCTTGCCGTGAATGGATACGCGCCAGCGATTAAATCACGTCTAGAGAGCGCAAAATGGCAGTCAAATAGTGCCTCTGTCGAAGTGTGGCAAACGGACCTGTCTTGTGTTGAAGACAAGCTGCGGTGTATGACGAACGCGAGTGAAGCTGACACTGTCAACACAATGGCATCGAATGTGGCGTATTTGGCTAACGCTGGCCTTCGGTTTAGCGATCGCCGATGGGTATTGCAAGGGATTCAGCATTGGCAGACGTTAGTGAATGTTGAAGGGGTGATCGCGACCCATTGTGGGTATTTAGGGCTGCGAGCGACAGGGCAGGGGTTTGCACTTTCTGAGTCTGATAAAGCCTGCTTACTGGATAAGGAGCAAGTTAAACGCCTGAGTCAGCATGGTTTTAATCAGGTGGCGGCCATTGATGATGCCACCATCGCGTTGTTGAACAACGGCCAGGTCATCGCGTGGGGCGACCCGTTTCGTGGCGGGAGTCTATTAGAGTCTTTGATTGGGTATCCCAGTTATGCCAGCTTAAGTGAGTATCGACGCAAACATGATGAGTTGCAGCAAGATGTCATTGAAATAGCCAATACCCATGACCACTTTGTTGCACTCAAAGATGACGGAACTCTATGGCAGTGGGGACTGATGCAGTTTGGTATATCGCAGCGTTGGGTGTCATCGTATCGTAACGTTGTGGGTACGCCGTTTTGGTTTTGTGGTGAAGGTGACGGTATCACTTGTTGGCAGCCACGGCATCGTGACAACACCATTACCTTGTCGACTGATCCTAATGCCCGCTTGGTGCCCGTTTTGGGCGCACCGGGTGTGTTGCTGTTATCGAACGGGGAGTTAGTTGCATGGATAGAAGCGCGAGGTCAGCGCTCGATTCAGCATCCGTTTGAGCGTCAAGACACTGTGTACAATCAGCGTCAAGTGACCGATTTTGAGACGATTTGGCATAAAGGGATGAAAAAAACCGTCTTAGTGGTCAATAACGGCGCGCGCGTCTGGGTTTGGTTTGATGAAGAAACGCGACAATTTCGCTTTTCAGCGTTAGATGATGCCTAGCGAGATCTAGGTTATTTGGGGTTGGCTTTGTATTCTTCTCTTTTAATTCAAAAGTTTACCTTGCCTGTTGGCGTTGCCGTGATGGGTTGCAGAGAAAGCGACAGTGCCTTTATATGCTTCAGTGTCAATATTGGTACAGGTGAAACATCGCAATAATGAAATAAAATAAACTTATCAATTACGTAAATTTGGAACGGAAATCAAAATTACGGGTGAGTTTATGATCGAGTCTCCAGTTATCCATTGGTTGAGCACATCGCCGCCAAAGGGTGAGTTACACACTGAACATCGAGCAACACTTTTAGAATCCCCTCAGCAACGCGCGGGGATTTTAGTGATCGATCTGCCAACGGTGCAGCAAGATAAGGTGTTATTGCAGTTGCATCGCTCTGGCGGTTACTGGGCTTGGCAAGTTTACACTGTCGAGAGTAGTCCGTTGTCTGATGCCCTCAGTGATGGGCTCTGGTCAGAGCAAGACTGGCAAACGCGTTGGGATTACCACCAGCAACGGCTTGCGCTGATTCATGAAGGTGAAGACGATAAAATGATGGCGTGGCTGTGGCTAAATCCAAGTCGCCGTCTACTCCCACACTATGTCCGTGACAGCCTGTCTATTTATCAGTATCCCTTATTGAGTGCTTATATGGGGGAGTCGGATTCGCCTTATGGTTTCTTGGTGCAAGAAGTCAAAAATGAGCGCTTAGAAGAAGACGAACTCCTTGATAAAATTCGCCTTTGTAGTCATTGTCACTCAGGTCATGTCAACTACTTGGAAACCTGCCCATCTTGCCATAGCGCGGATATCACCGAGAAAGTCTCTCTGCATTGTTTTACCTGTGGCCATGTTGATTTACAGAGCCACTTTACCCGCAAAGGGAAGATTGAGTGCCCAAACTGTTTGACCAAGCTACGCCATATTGGTGTGGATTATGACAGGCCATTAGAGGTGTATGAGTGCCGACAGTGCGGGCATAACTTTGTTGAAGCAGAGACGAAGGCGAGGTGTATGGAGTGCCATAGCTTGCAAGACATTCATCAACTGATAGCCAGAAACATCTTTACCTATAAAGCGGGTGAGCAAACCAACCAAATGATGCGTCATGGCCACGTGCTCACTATTCCTGAGTTGAGTTTAAAAGGGCGTGTTGAGCGTCACTATTTTAGCCAGTTATTGGTGTGGTTGAACACCTTGGCGCGTCGTCATGATCAAGCACATCTATTAATTGGCCTCTATTTTCCTGGTTTGAAAGAGTATGGCTATCATTTTGGCGAGTTGAAGCTGTTTCAATTAATTGATCAGATCACTGAGCGGTTTAATGGCCTATTGCGTGATACCGACCTGTGTTGTCAGTATCACAACGATATGATGTTCTTGCTGATGCCGATGACGGAAATGGCCAATATGCATGTTCTGCAGGGAAAAATAGAGCAAATTGCTGACCTCATTGAAGATGAGGAGTTTACGATGTTGGTGTCTGCGTGGGCGCTGCCCAATGAGGAGTGCGGGCATGATGTGGTGAACTGGTTAGAAAGCTGTGCGGGTGAGCTTCAAGATGTCTGAGTTCTATTATCTTGTCCGCACAATTTTTGGTTGGTTGGAGCAGAGCCAAGAGCTTTGGCTCGTGCTAATGCCGATGTTAATTGGTGTTGAATTACCCCTCTCGATTCTGGTGCTGACAGGCGTGTTTCGTTGGTCTGCGCGTCCTACTCCCCCATTGCCTACATCCTACCCGGGCATCAGCTTTGTGATTACGTGTTATGGCGAAGGGGATGCCATCGCGATCACCATCGATACCTTGGTCGAGCAGCATTATCCCGGCGATATCGAAGTGTTGGCGGTTGTGGATGGTGCGGTACAGAATCAAGCGACGTTTAAGGCGGCCATTGAGGGCGCACGACGTTACAAAGGAAAAGCGCGTCGTGACGTTCGAGTGATTCCAAAGTGGCAGCGCGGTGGCCGAGTGTCGACACTCAACGCCGGTTTATCCAAAGCGACACATGACATTGTGATTAACGTGGATGGTGATACCTCTTTTGATAACACGATGGCGACGGAAATGATCACCAGTTTGCAAGACGCAAACGTGGTGGCCTGTGGCGGTGCACTTCGAGTACGAAACTGGCAAGACAATTTACTAACTCGGATGCAAGCGCTCGAATATATGGTGTCGATGCAGGCAGGAAAAACAGGGATGGCGACATGGGGGGTATTGAACAATATTTCCGGCGCATTTGGGGCATTTAAAAAGCCGATTTTAACGCAAGTGGGTGGGTGGGATACCCATACAGCCGAAGACCTGGATTTAACCATGCGGCTGAAGCAGTACAAACGGCGTTATCCCAGTGCAGGTTTAGGGTTTAATCCTCATGCGGTGGGGCACACTGACGTGCCGGATACGCTCAAAGGATTGGTGATGCAGCGATTGCGCTGGGATGGGGATTTGTTGTTCCTCTTTTTACGTAAACATCGCCAAGGGTTGAGTCCGCACCTATTGGGATGGGGCAACTTTGTGTTCACTATGACTTATGGTGTTGTGCAAAACGTCGTGTTGCCATTATTGGTGGTCTTTTACACCTTATTAATCATCTTCGCTTACCCCCTTAGCTTTATGGCTGCGATGATGTTTGTTCTTTATCTCGTCTACCTTGTGATGATCAGTTTTCATTTCATCATCTATCTCGGTTTGGTGTCTGAAAGGGCCAAAGCGGATGCGACGATGGCAGGGTGGCTATTACTTTACCCCTTCTATGCCTTTTTTATGCGCATGGTCACGGCATTTTCCATGGTCAATGAAGTCGTGAGAAGAAGTCACGAAGAGTCGAGTATGGCACCGTGGTGGGTACTGAAACGGGGGAAGCGCTTCTAAATGAAAGTGAAATTTTACTTAGATAAACAGCAACAACCCACCTCAGAGCAGGGTGTCAAAGTGATCTATGGCAGTGCGAAACGTAGTGGGTATCAGCTGCGGTGGTATTTCTTACTGTTGCTCATTGTGAGCCCACTGTTAGTGATGCTGTATTACATCTATCAAGAGTATTTGACGGTTAAAGCGCCGGGTATTGTTACGGTTGAACCGATTGTGTTGACTGCCGCAGGGGATGGGGTGATAGCAGAGGTCCACTATCAACGAGGCGAGATTGTGCAACAAGGCCAACGGTTGATCTCTATAAAAAATGCCTTGATCGAGGATGATATCGCCTTCTTACACCTTGCCCTTGCTGACATCGAAGAACGTGAAGTAACCGAGTTAGACTTTGCGCGCTATGAAGACGCGATTAAAGAGGCGAACCGCACCTTACGAGAGCTGAGCAATGTAAAATCGAAATATGATGAGTACCTTCGAACGCGGCAGGTGTCACAGGTTGATTATGCCACCGTTGTCAATTTAAAAGGGGCTGCAGAGCAAACGGTTAGCAATGGCTATATCGATCTCAATCAAGCGCAGATCAATCACCAACAAACCTTGATTGCAGGTGCTATCGCGCGGCTACGGTTAGATTTGCAACGGGCATTGTCACAAAATGAAATTCGCCAAGCGCAGTTGTTAGTCCACAGCCCTTACCATGGTTTTGTGGTGGACTCGCAGATTAAAGTGGGGCAGCGTATTGAGAAAGGTGATGAACTTGCCACCATCTCTTCAAAGCTATCGCCAAAGATTGTGGGTTATCTCAGTCCACGTTTTATTGCCTATGCCAGCAAAGGCAGCGAGGCAACGGTACAACTTCCGGACGGCACTCGGTTGAGAGCGGAAGTGAGTTTACCAACCGAGTTGGCTTCTAAGCTTCCCCCTCAATTAGCGAAACCGTTTGAAGGACAACCCGCATTGCTGAAAGTGACTTTGGCCTTTCTCGAGCCTATTGATGACGAAAAATGGGTTGAAGGTATGCCTGTGCAGATCCATTTTTAGCCCAACTTAACTTAGCTCCCCTTTATCTTGCCTTTGATGCGTGTGACCGTATGTGACTGCTTTTTGATTTAGCCCACGAGATCTTCAAAGCAGTGCCTCTATGGCAAACCTAGAAACGCTCGCTGAACAAGCGCCTCGAGGTGGCTTGTTCTGCGCGCATTGAGTGGGTATTGGGTAGCCAATTGCCATGTCCATGATCCGAGATCAATTTCTCTCAGATTCACTCAAACGTTAATCTGGGGCTGATGTTAAAGTGACATCACCTTTGTGTGGCTGATCAGGTTGACCATCAAAAATGCAGCAATCGATAACAATAGATAAAGTGCTACTGAATATCGCCTTGAATTTGAGTACGAGTCGTTCACATACGCAGCAGTACCAAAGCTTAATAGAGGGGGTAGCACAGGCGTTTCCGTGCGATGCGAGCTGTCTATTTATCTTTGATGAGGATGGGTTTTTAACGCCTGTCGCGGTGAAAGGGCTGATGTCATCCGTTTTGGGACAGCGTTATTTTCCGAAGGCGCATCCAAGGCTCGAAGCCATTGTACAAAGCATGCAGCCTGTGCGCTTTGATGCCGATTGTACGCTGCCAGACCCGTTTGATGGCGCGTTGATGAGTGAAGAGTACTGCATGGATGTTCACGACTGCATGGGGATAAGCCTGTATGTTGAAGGGCAACAAGTCGGTGTCTTGACGATGGATGCGCTTACAGTCGGTGCCTTTGATGATATTGATAGGGTAGCCATTGAAACCTTTGCCGCGATGGCCGCCGCGACACTGCGAAACATTGGCCAATTGCAGGCGTTGAAAGCGCAGAACCAAAAACAGCAAAGCGTGACACAAACCTTAATTCAGCAAGCCCGCTCTCAACATGGGGAGATGGTGGGGCTCAGCCCGCAAGTCAATCAACTACGCAATAACATCGCGACAGTGGCGCAAACAGATTATGCGGTGTTAGTGACAGGGGAAACAGGGACAGGCAAAGAGCTTGTTGCCCATTCAGTGCATGCCCAATCACATCGTCGCGATAAACCCATGATCTACGTGAACTGCGCCGCATTGCCTGAAGGGCTGGCGGAGAGTGAGTTGTTTGGGCATGTGAAAGGGGCGTTTACCGGGGCCAATGGCCATCGTGCAGGCAAGTTTGAACTGGCCGATGGCGGAACGATCTTTCTCGATGAAGTGGGTGAACTACCTCTGCTCCTGCAAGCTAAATTGCTGCGTGTGATTCAGCATGGTGAACTGCAACGTGTCGGCAGTGATCAACACCTGATGGTCAATGTCCGTATTATTGCCGCGACCAATCGGCAGCTAGAGAATGAGGTAGAGGCGGGGACATTTCGCGCTGACTTGTACCACAGGCTCAATGTCTTTCCTATTAAAGTGCCACCTTTGCGAGCACGTGACGGCGATATTCCGGTGTTAGCAGGCTATTTACTGGAAAAAGTGCGCCAACAATTTAATGCCCCTAACCTGCATGTCCACCCTAAGGTGTTGACACAATTAGAGGCGCTGCCTTGGCTGGGTAACGTTCGTGAGTTGGAACACACCTTAACCCGAGCGGCCCTGCATGCGATTCAACAAGGCGTGAGTACCCTTCACCTTCACCATTTCGACACATCTCTAGATTTGGATGATGTGAAAAATACATCAAGCTATTTCCCGAAAGAGAGCCAACCATTGCGAACGCTAGTGGAAGACTATCAGCGTGATGTTATCGCGTACGCGCTGAATCAAACAGGGGGTGTTTGGGCAAAAGCGGCCGAGTTTTTGCAGATGGACCGGGGTAATCTATACCGAATGGGGAAAAAATTAGGGGTTAACAAATGATAGACCCAAGCACCTTGAGGTGGCTTGAGCCGTTAGGGGGATAGAGCCGTCCATTAGAAGCACTCGTTCTTTTGCTCGCGACTTTTAGCCGCTGTTCGAAAGGTGCTTTTCAAAGCACCTTCTCTATTGTGTTGTCGTTAAGACATCGCCTGCGTTGTTCTAAGTACAACGCACTACGCTCCAAGATTAGATTAATTTCATAATAATCAATAGCTTAACTATTGGCATGTTTTCTGCTGCAGAGGAGGAACAAACGACAATTATTCTAAAGACTGGAGAACCCATTATGTTCTGTATTCAATGTGAGCAGACAATTCAAACCCCGGCGGTAAAAGGCTGCGCTTTCGCACAAGGTATGTGCGGTAAAACGTCGGAGGTGTCCGACCTGCAAGACGTATTGGTGTATACCCTACAAGGGGTCTCTTTTTGGGCAGCGCGTGCGTTGGAATTCAATATTGTCAATGATGAAATCAACCACTGGGCACCGAGTGCCTTCTTCTCTACGTTGACGAATGTTAACTTCGACCCAGCTCGCATCCTTGAGCTCACGTCCCAAGCGGCTGACTACAAATCTCGCCTTAAAGATCAGGTGATAACCCTGGCTGCATTGACAAGTGAAGCCATCGCGGCAATGCCGGATGTCGCTAACTTTGAGCTGCCAAAGGGTGCGGAAGAGATTTTGGCTTTCGCGCCTCAAGTCGCTGTCAATCGTGGTAAAGATCATGTGCATGAAGATGTTATCGGTCTGCGCCTACTCTGCCTATACGGTTTAAAAGGCGCGGCCGCATATATGGAGCATGCGCGAGTACTTGAGCAAACCAATAACGATATCTACGCTGAGTACCATGAAATCATGGCGTGGCTGGGGACAGATCCTGTAGACCTCGGCGAGTTACTCGACTGCTCAATGCGCATCGGTCTGATGAACTACAAGGTGATGGAAATGTTGGATCATGGTGAGACGGCAACGTTTGGTCATCCAGAGCCAACAACGGTGAATGTGAAGCCAGTAAAAGGGAAGTGTATTCTGGTTTCAGGCCATGACCTTCATGATCTAGAGAAAATTCTGCAACAAACTGAAGGTAAAGGCATCAACGTTTATACCAATGGTGAAATGCTTCCTGCACACGGCTATCCAGCGTTGAAGAAATATCCCCATTTGGTGGGTAACTACGGCAGTGCTTGGCAGAATCAGCAGAAAGAGTTTGCCAACTTCCCGGGCGCTATTGTGATGACATCGAACTGCCTATTGAACCCAGATGTTGGTCAATATGCAGACCGCTTATTTACACGCAGCATTGTCGGTTGGCCGGGAGTGGCACACCTTGAAGGCGATGATTTTAGCCGAGTCGTCGAGTGCGCACTTGCCCACGAAGGTTTCCAGCACGATGAAATCGAGCACCATATCACCGTCGGCTTTGGCCGCAATGCGTTGATGAATGCCGCCCCGGCGGTCATTGATCAAGTGAAGCAAGGCAACATTAAGCATTTCTTCCTTGTGGGAGGCTGTGATGGTGATAAGGCTGAGCGTAGCTACTACACCGATTTCACCGCAGCCGCACCCGATGACACCCTTATCCTGACTTTAGCGTGTGGTAAATACCGCTTCAATAAAAACACTTTTGGCGATATTCAGGGAATTCCTCGCTTGTTGGATGTGGGGCAGTGTAATGATGCCTATTCTGCTATCCAGCTTGCGTTGGCGCTTGCAAACGAGTTCGACTGTGGCGTTAATGATCTGCCGCTGACCTTAGTACTCTCTTGGTTCGAGCAAAAAGCGATTGTCATTCTGTTGACCTTGTTTGCGCTGGGTGTCAAAGGGATCTACACCGGACCAACGGCACCGGCATTCCTAACCCCCAATCTGATTGCCATTATCCAAGAAAAGTTCGATATGCGCAGTATTGGCAACGTGCAGGATGACCTTAAAGCTATCCTCGCAGCGTAATGGATTATTAAGCCATGCGTCGCCTCGCTGGGTGGCGCAGTCTTTTTCTTAAAGAGAGTGTTATGTTTTTTGAATGGCAAGGGAATCAAGCTGTCACGTTACGTTGTGTCGATAAGTTTCATGAGACTGCCGATACGGTCAGTATCAAATTGGCCGATTTGTCAGAATCATTGTGTTTCGAGTTTAAAGCGGGTCAGTTCATCAGTCTTGGGGTTGAAATCGACGGTAAGATGGCATTTCGCGCTTACTCACTCAGCTCGCTGTCCGGTGACGACTACCTCCAGCTCACCATTAAGCGTGTCGATGGCGGTAAGGTCTCTAATTACCTACTCGATCAACTGTTGATAGGCGATACAGTCCAAGCCTTACCGCCTGCTGGCGACTTTAATTGCATTGACCATCCGCCCTTGGTCGTTGAGGGCCAGCAGAAAGCCCTACTGATCAGCGCGGGTTGCGGCATTACGCCGGTTTTCGCGATGGCGAAACAATGGCTCCACAATGCATCGGGGGTTGATGTCACGTTCCTGCATATCGCGCGTTCTCAATCTGAAACGATTTATTTGGATGAGCTAGAGACTTACCATGCGGCGTACGCCGATTTCAATCTCGCGTTGCTGTTAAAGCATCGGGGTGAAACGTCCTATCCAGAAGGTCGATTGAATGCGACATGGTTGCAGGTGCTGGTGCCTGACTTTAAGCAGCGTACGGTTTACCTGTGTGGGCCAAATCCGTTTATGCAAGATGTGCAAGGTTACTTGAGTGAACTTGGCTTCGATATGGCAAACTTCTTTCAAGAGAGCTTTAGTCCTGTGACGAAAGACAGTGCCGAGGCGCATGACGCTGGCTTGAACGTCAAGGTGCCCGACTTTTCTCAGTCGATAGTGGCTCATAAAGGGCAAGTCTTGGCAGAGGTATTAGAAGGTGCTGGCTTACCCTTGATTGTGGCTTGTCGAAGTGGGATTTGCGGGTCTTGTAAGTGTAAAGTGCGCGAAGGGGATGTGTCTTCAACGAGCATGGAGACATTAACCGCCGAAGAAATTGAACAAGGGTATGTACTAGCCTGCTCGTCGACGCTTGAGTCTGATGTCGAGGTCGAACTGGGTTAGCGTTCTGGCCTGTTAGCCTGACGAGAATGAATCTAGGTTACAGCAATGAGGCAAGCACGTGTAAGGAAGGGGTGTAAGAAAGTCGCGTTAGCAAAACGCGACTTTCTGTTCATTGAGCCTCAAACCGGGTTAAGCATTTAATGCACGAAACTGGGCAAGCGTCATGCCGTAGATAACCCGATCTTCTAACTTGTCGTTGCGCAGGTAGTAGCCGACTTGCGTTCCTTCTTTCACGTATCCTACCTTCTCCATGACGCGGTATGAACCAACATTGCTGGCATAGCAATCTGCGGCCACTTTATGGCCATTGAGGTGCTCAAAAACCAGTTGGGTAGCGAACTGACAAAGGGCGGTGCCAAGCCCTTTACCCCAGGAGGCTTGTGGTAACTGATAACCGACCTCAAAGTTACCGGCTAACAGCGCGACGCCCGCAATCCCAGCCATACCAAGGAACTTGTTTTGGTTATCCCTGACCACAAAAGTGGGATTTGAAGGCCAACGTTCAGCGTCGAGTGCCTCTTTTGTGTCTTCAATGATGGGGTTGAAGTAACCTTCGTAGACTTCAATCGGCGCAGGAGCAAAGAACAAGTACTCTGTCACCGCCTCATCGTCTAACATCGTGATGATATCAACGAGGTCAGAAGGCTGAATGAGCCCAATCGTCATATCATTAAGGAAAGCGACTCGCTCTCCTTGTTTAATCGCGCTGTATTGCATTGTTATCCTTATTTAAATTCTGCTTTGCGCATACGGTTTAAGGCGGCCATCACGTCAATTGCACGGGGGCGGGCCAAATCACCGTAAGGCGGTAGGGTGCGGAACCAGTCTGCATGCAGCATGGCATCAAATTGTCGAGCGGGTTGTTTCACCCAGCCGCGTTGTTGCGCCATTTGAAACCACATCCAGCCGACAGTATGTAACTGGCTAGGATGCGCAATTTGTTCAAGTGCGGAGAGGTCAACCCATTCTGGGCCAAAACGGAGCGCATGCTTATCTTTGACTTGGATACGAAACTTGCCTTCTTCCAGTAAGCCTTTGAGTTGGCCGCTACTCAGTTGACGCGGTGCCGCTTTTGCCAGTGCTTGGTTTGCTTCGATTTGGCGCGATGTCGGGTGCGCTGCAATCACTTCACGGGCTTTTTCGGTAACATCTAAGGTTTGATAGTCGTGCAGTTGAATCACGGTATCTGCCATATCGAGGTAGTCACCAGAGCCGCCCATCACGAGGAGTACTGAGATATCATGTTCATCACGCAACTGAGCGATACGGTCAACCAGTGGTGTGATAGGTTCTTGATCTTTGACCACTAACGCCTGCATGCGCTCATCACGGATCATGAAGTTTGTCGCCGAAGTATCTTCATCAATCAGTAAGCTGGTAGCGCCTGCTTCGAGCGATTCTTGTAACCACGCCGCTTGACTGGTGGAACCGGAGGCATTTTGAGTAGAAAACTGTGTCGTCGGCTTACCTTGGGGCAGGTGATTGATGTAAGGCGATAAATCGAGTTGATGCACACAGCGACCATCTTCCGCACGAATTTTTACCGCGTTGTGGTCAGTGACAACATGGTGACGACCATCGCCATCAAGGTGATCATAAATACCGTCTTCAATGGCATTCAATAACGTTGATTTGCCGTGGAAACCCCCACCGACAATCAACGTAATCCCTTTAGGAATCCCCATACCTGTGATGTCACCACTGTGAGGCGTGGTCAACGTGGTTGCAAGAGTAGCAGGGCTTTCAAATGGCACCGCGTCTTGCAACGGGAGATCTACATTACCCGCTAAGCGGGGTAGCACAGCACCATTGGCCACGAATGCGATGAGATTGTGTTCGGCTAATTGCGCGCGTAACGCCACTTGATCTTCGATATTGCGACAGTGTGCTTTAAGCGCTTCTATGTTGAGTTCACGGGCTAGCGTAACTTTGCGAATGACTTTTGGCAGCGTAAAAGTGAGCAAGTGCAGTGTCTGCTTCGCAATGATGGTGCGACCCTCTGCCGGCAGGTTTAATCGGAATCTGAGTTCGATGGCATCGTCATCAAAGACTACTGAAGTGCGATCTAACACGGTTTGACCCGGCATATCGATACTGATCGCATTATCTTGCTGGACAAGACGGGCAAATTCGCGTGTGAGAAAATCCCGCGCAGCGCGTTGGAAGTCGAGCGAGGTCTCTTTCAACCAGTTAAGGTCAGTCAGCGACCAATCACGGCGGGCCCTGACTCGACAAGCGGGCGCGTATGGGTCTGCCTGAATCGTGTCAAAATGGAGAGTGAAATCGGCAAAGGTATATTCACCTTTAAGGCTGGTATAGCTGCGGTAGTTCTTGCGATCAATTTTCTTTAGTTTGTGCTCTAAGACATCCACGGGGGCATTCTCTGTTGGTACGCATCAATGGGGCGAATGATACCTGTTTTTGGGTAAACTTACTGCTAGCAATCTGAGCAAACGGCCAAGAGGCGTGTTGGTTGCTTACCTTGGTGCGGCGGTATTGTCCGTTGAGAGTGAAATGATGTGTTATAAAAAGACCCAACGCAAGGTGGTTAAAGTCAGTTGCACCGCATCTGGGGTAGGGTAGAATAGCGCGTTTTTAATGACGATTGGGGGCTATGATGGCACGTACAGCAGCGGCACTGCACATTTTGGTCAAGCACAAAGAGCAAGCTGAAGACATTATGAAGCAGTTAAAAAAAGGTGCGAAGTTTCAAACACTCGCAAAAAAATATTCGACTTGCCCATCGGGTAAAAAAGGCGGTGACCTCGGCGAGTTTCGTAAAGGCGATATGGTGCCGCAATTTGAAAAGGTAGTACGTGTTATAACTCCTTTGAAAACGGTATTCAGCTAGTTTTTTGCATTTAATGCGTCCCAAGAATGTATTAATATATGAAGTAGATATTGATATAGGAGTTTCGGATGACATTACCATGCTACATATACAGTCGAGTTAGCTTAGAGGTTCAAGTCGAGAAAACAGGTCTTGACCGCCAGAAATCTATGGCTCTTGATTGGCTATCAAAGCGTCCTGAGTATCATTTCAAAGAAGCGATTATTGATGATGGTCGTTCTGCATATAAAGGTCATAATCTATCTTCAGGAGCTCTAGGGGAGTTCATTAAGCGATGTGAATATGGGGAGATACCAGAAAACTCTTTGTTACTGGTTGAAGCAATAGACCGTATTTCTCGACGTTCTGTTGATGAGCAACGTGAACTCTGGCGAAAGTTGAAACATCTTAGGATCAACATTGCTGTAGCTCGATTTGGAGAAAAGGTATTTCGATGGGACGATCAGTTCGAGCTTGGTTATGACATTCAACTTACGGTGATGATGGATCTTGCTCACCAAGAGTCAAAGCAAAAAGCTGAACGGATACGTTCAGCACATGCCCGTAATTTTGGCGTCACTAAATCTAAAATGTGCCCTTATTGGCTGAAATTGAATGCCGATAAATCAGAATACGAAGTGATTGAAGAAAAAGCCGAAGTTGTTCGTAAAGTATTTCAGATGAAACTTGATGGCATGGGGGCTGATTCGATAGTTCGTTCGTTAAGAAAACAGGGAATTAAAACTTCATCTGGTCGCTGGTTTAACGTTGGAACAGTTCGTAAGTATCTCAAAAATGAACGAGTAATGGGGTGGTTAAGGAAATCAACAGTTGTCTATACCGATGATGGTAGGACTGAAAGACACCCGACAAATCAAGTCATTAAGGACTATTATCCTGCGATCATTTCAGAAGAAGATTTTAATGCAGTTCAGATGTCCTTTAAGAAAATGACTTCAGGCAAGCGCAGTAAGATAGCAAACCCACTTAGAGGGCTTATGGAATGCCCGAAGTGTGGTCGAGTTATGACACTCAGTAACAAATGGCTGCGTTGCCGTGGTCGAGCGAGTTTCAAAGATTGTGACCACACTTACTTGATAGCAGAACCGATATTTGATGCTTTCAATAAGTATATGAGGAAGATTATCTCAGTTGGTATGAAAGGTGGAGGTATTAACTTACGTGATATTGACTCTAAAAAGCACGAAATCGAGCAACTTAGTAATGAACGAAACAATATCATAGCATCACTTCGTTATCTTCCCGATGAGGCAAGTCGTCAGGATGCGGGTCGAGAGATTGAACATGTTAATGATAAAATTGCTAGTGCTAATTTGGAGTTACAAGAGCTTCAAAATAGAAAGGTTAGCGATGAAGTAGACCTTAATTTCGATCTCAATAGTGAAGCTGGCAAGTTTAAAGTAAATGCAATCCTATGCTCAGTACTCAATAAGGTTGTATTAGACGACTTGGATTGTCGAATTTTCTTCAAAAACGGCAACAATATCAAAATTAGTTATGTCTTGATGAAAGGCTTGGCGGAGAGTGAAGATCGAATGAAAAACGGAGAGCCTTGGGAGTAATTGATGCCTCTCCGTTTATCTGTAGTGCTTACTCATCAGGGTAGTAATCGTCTTCATCGAAGAGCTTTTCACCACAAGTCTGACAGTTAGGTTCAATTTCTGGTGGCATGAAGATCAAACAATGGCAATGAGGGCAAGTATCGCCGATTTCTATGCTTTTCATTAGTTGGCCTCCAAACGGGTTAAAATGTTCCTTACACCCGCAGCAGTCCAGTCTTTACCTCGCTGAGTTTTGAACCCTTGAATATTCAACGCATCAGCAATACCTCTTAGCGAGATACCTGCTTCTCGCAGAGGGACGATAATCGCTCGAATCTTTTCAGCAAATTTATCAGCCTTACTTTTCATTACAGCGCCAGCCTTGCGACCCATTTCGACTAACTCTTGAACAGAAGTCGGGCGACCGAGCTTAGTACCTCTTTCTTTCGCTGACTGTAAGGCTGCTTTAGTACGTTGCTTAATGAAGTCTCGTTCTTGTTCAGCTAGAGCAGCATATAGATGAAGTTGGAATTTATCGGCAAATGGTAAGCAAGCCACTTTTAAATCGACGGTCTTAATCAGACGAGCTATTTCTTCAACGTCACGTGATACACGATCAAGCTTTGAAACCAGTAATACAGCTCTTTCTTTTTCAGCTAATTTCATCGCTTGCTGATAGCTAGGACGGGAAGCGTTAGCTCCTGACTCGACATCAGTAAATTCACCGATTATCGCGTAATTTTCAGCATAGCTATTGAGGAACAAGCCGATATCACGCTGTTGGGCTTCAAGACCTAAACCTGATTCACCTTGCTTTTTGGTAGAGACTCGGTAGTAAACGACATACTTTTGCATTTATTCAATTCCTAACGGACGTTTGGTTATTTATACGGATTAGGAGCAAGTATGATGTGACAGTATTGTGTGTAAATCATTGTTTCTAATGAATAATGCTTAGTTTTAGATTAGTGTTTATCTGGCTTGGTGTTCAGTTGGAGGGGCTGTAAGTCTCGAGATCTTTGACATCGCAGATTCATTAAGTGGAGATATAGATACCTTTGTATGATCCTTACATGTGCAGGATATGTTGACTGTACTGGATGTTTCCCATGCAAGGGCTTTGACGGTTATGTGAGAGGTCTATTTTTCGAGCGTAGCATGATAGCTTGCACAGTGCTGCTCCTTACAGGAGGTCGATTATTGTGTGGTTTATCTGTCATGTATTGAAGCCGATACATGTAACCGCCTTGGACGAGCTATCAGGAGTCTGATTTATCAACGGATCATGTTACCTTGAATTGACACTGATCCCTACAGGTATCCGTTGTGTGTCGAGTCTGTATTGTCAGAGAAAAAGACCAACAGTTTGTTTATGGGTAGTAATCTCTGTGTCAAACAGTATGATTGTAATACGAGGAACGAATATCCAGTGCATGTGACAATCAGTCTGCTACATGGCTGTGATGGATGAGTCTGTCACACTGGAAGTCAGGTCTAGAATCTTGGTCTGGCTATTGTTTCTAGCTACACACAGAACAGTTCTCTTTACTGTGTCGAGTACCTCACTAGTCCTCGAGTCCGTCTGTAACGGAGTTCTTCCGTCTTTTTCATTACCAGAAATATTTAGCAGATTATTCAATGTGTTTTGTCTGATTGCAGATACCGCTTATCAGATGCTTATTGAGTGTGAATTACTCCCGAATTCAACTCCGAAGTGCGACACTCTTTAATTTCAAGCGACCATCGCCATCGTTTTAAAAATGACGGCTGGTTGCTTGAACCCTAAACACTTTTTCGGTCGGTTGTTTATCCTAGTTTGAGCAAACTCAATTTGTTCATCAGTGACTGTTCTCAAATCCGTGCCTTTTTTCACATATTGCCGTAAAAGCCCGTTAGCGTTTTCATTTGCGCCTCGCTCCCAAGAGCTGTAGGGATGAGCAAAGTACAGCTCAGCCTCCAACGCCTCGGCGATCTCCTGATGACCTGCAAATTCACGACCGTTATCGGCTGTGATTGTATGCACAAGGTGTTTGTACGGCATCAACATCTCTATTGTTGCTTTCGTCACCTCAACCGCTGATTTCGACACCACTTTTTTGATCAGATAAAATCGGCTCTTGCGCTCTAAAATGGTGACTATAGCGCCGCTGCCGTGCTTACCCAGTACAGTGTTGATCTCCCAGTCCCCATACCGTTCACGAGTATCGACGACCGATGGACGTTCATCAATTGAAACCGCATGCTTAATCGTTGGCGCCTTTACTCTCTGTCCCTTGCGATAACGTTTGTGCCCTTGCCTTAAGTGGCGATACAACTTGCCGCCAGTACGTTTATCAAAAGCAATGTATTGGTAGATCCATTCGTGACTAACAGGCGCTCCAGCGCTCGTTAGAACATTAGCAATTTGCTCAGGACTCCAATCGATACTCAGTAAAAGCTTTATGAACTCAATACGTTCAACAGGTATACGATACTTACGAGCCGCTTTTCGCCTTTCCATGGTCGAGGCTTCAGCCTGCACGGGGCAATAGAGATCGCTTGTTCGGTTTCTTTTTAACTCACGATAGATCGTGGCACGGTGACACTTCACCTTTTTGGCAATTTCAGAGACTGATATTCCCAGTTCCAAAAGGGCAGAAATCTGGTATCTTCTCCCCTCAGTCAACTGCTGATAACTCATGGTAGTACTGCTTATTTCTTTGGCGAGAAGAGCGTATCACTTTCGGCAGTTGGCTTCCTCTTCTACACCTTCCCATGAGTGTCGCACTTATTATCTGAAATCGGGCTTCAGTATTTTTCTATACAGAGATAATTAATTCACAGATACCAGAGCTTAGGGTGTAAGGATCTTTAGAGAGGAATTATGCTCTATATGTTTGAATAGGAATATCGACGTTATTTGATTCTCTAGGGGATGTTGGAATGTCTGAGTGGCAGAGAGACGCATGTTAGGAGAAAACTGTGTGATACCGTCTGCTTCAATCACCTACTAACGAGTGTCTAACGGTTGTAGGAGTTGGAGCATAACGGAATCACTTGAAAGCCTAATTCATGTCTGTCAAAAATCGCCAAAATTCTGCACAGCGTAAAAATCTCGCTACTAGGGATACAGATCGATCTGCATGTATTAAATAGGGAGTGGGGGCAAACGATAGCGTATTGATTCAGATGAAATGTAATGAAAATAAAATGCCCAAACCATAATTGGTCAGGGCATTTAGTTTATGTTGGACGTTTGAGTTCTTCTTCAGGATAAGCATAGTCTTGCTTAGTGCCTATGTTTGCAATAGCTCTTCGTCAGCGACGGACTTTCAAGTTTCGATTCCTCAACGATTTGATATGGTCAGGCTCTTGATTCACTTTGCTTATGCGTTTTATGTGGTCTTCAAGCATAAGAAAACCTACTTACTGTGCCAGAATTGCAAATATGGATATGCTGATAATAAATGCAGCAAACATGTATGAGCAGATGTTTTCTTTAAATTTCATGTTGATTCAACCTATGTAGATGGTGGGGATGGTTTGATGCAGGAGGATGACACTAGTGTTGCTTGTGAAAGCGGCTAGTATTTGACTTGCAGAATGGTACACCCAAGAGAAATGCAAGGGCTCTTGGGTTTATCTATTTATATGGAGTAAGATGGTGAGTAATCTGCTCTAATACGACCATTTTCATCGTATTTTATTGGAAGTAGTGCTAAAGCGTTCTTTTTCGATAGTTCAGATGAATGCTCATTGATAGCCCAGTAAGCCGATGTTGGGTCACTAGGTACAGGTTGTTTGGCTATAAGTGCTCGAATATTCTGATATCTAATGCTTTTTAGTCCTGAATCAAGTCCATCACGGCACATAAGGTACAGTCTACCGATGGTGACGTTTACCCTTTTACTAAGAGCTATGTTGATTGAATAAGCAGGATAAGAGTGTCGTTGCCCATCAGATAAGATAAATGGCTGCTTGTACTTGCGGGAACTTGGAGACCAAAGCTGATAGGTTTCCATGTTAAATTTGTATCGTTTACTACCATGCGACCTTATTTCTACCCAAGGGTATTCGGTTGGGGGTTCAGGAACTCGATCAGCCCTTTTATCTGCGATATTCTTGGCTACCTCTCGATGAATATCTTTAATTAGCTGCATAGCCCCATGCAGGTTGTATTTATAAATGAAGTTCTTAACCTTACTCTCAGAAATATTATGACCTAGTTCAGTGCTCAACATCCTTGATAGCTTGGATTGGCTTCCACCACTTTCATATAAGTAGTGAGTAATTCTATCGGGGTCGATAAATCGGGTGATCTTGCAATAGCCTTTGCTTGGCATAATTTGTTTCTCCATTTCAGAAGTACACACCAAATGCTCGCATGCACCAAACACCCAAATTAGAAACAGTTTGGTGTCAGATGATGTGCACTTTTGGAATGTTTTGGGATTTATTGAAGAGCTTGCGATTGCTCGTAGAAATGGAACGATTTGTTCCGTTTGAGTGGAGTATACCTATGGACTCCATATTTGAGTTGTAAGTTATTGATTTATAGTGAGTTGAAAATTGCTATTTTCCTGCCAGCATTACCTTCAGTTATTTCCGAGTAAGAACTTGCATTTCAACTGAAGAGAAACGAGTAAGGTGAAGAGCTTTCATGAAGTTGAATTTATCCGATAGCTCATGAGCAACTAACATAGCAACTTCAGTGACATGCTTGTTATGGATTCTGATTCGGAATCTACCGTAATACTTGATGAACTCGAACAGAGCATATTTCAATTGTTCAGTATCATTGATAGTCCAGTTGTATAGTGAAGATGCAGAAACAACAGCAAGTCTTTTACGTCGTCGTGAATCAACAACAGTGTTATAGATTGCTTCTAGTAAATTGACTGGTTTATCAAATTCAGATTTGATGCGATAACATTTCTGACGGACATAATCCCATTTTTCGAGTGAGAGTGAATCTGACATAGTGGTTCTCTTTGATGTGGGAGAGAGTGAGACTGATAGGATATTTACGTGAGTCCAGCCCGTTTACGGGTGGACGGAACGTCTTATAGCGTCCAAAGCAGTGATTGCGAAGTAGCACGAAGCAACTGCTTTGGTCACGTCAGTGAAGCGAAAGAAATACTCCCCATACAGGGGGTACTTTCCTTTACATTTAAATTTACATTTATATTTCAATTTTTAGTCTAAGTATTTATCAACAACAGCATCAATATCGATTTCAAACTTAGCAACTTTACTGTCTCCAGACTTAGCTGTTTCACTCTCAATATACTCGATATCAGACCCTGCACTAAAATCACCAATGGTAATGAAAATTCCTCTTGGGATTCCGTCGAGGTCACAAATAATTGTGTTGAAACAATCTTTCAGGCGATATTGGCTTAATGTTGAAGACTTATGAGAGTGAGCAACAGGTATGCCAGACTGGAAAGTAACTTTCTCAATAGAAATGTTGTGCTCAGATAGCCACTCTTTTATTTGGGTCATATGGTATACATAGGCTCGAATATTATATTTTTTGCCAGTGTTGTATACGCCAATTAACTGCCGACGAAAGGCTTTGCTTTTATCGTTTACCGTGTAGGTGGTTATGCTACCTAATTCGTTGTTAACTTTACCATCAGGAGTAACACTCAGATTAAGTTTCACTTTTAGAGATTTATTTGGCTTCTGAAAGAACAGCCCACCAAGATATGTAAATGAGAGCATATTTATACGGCTTATATCCAAGCAATCAGCATATCTAAATGCACCTGACTGTTTGTGCAAATACGGTTTAGATATTATTGGCAGTTCATCGTGCATGTATTCTTCAGGTTTGATAAGCATTGATTTGCTCCTTTTCAATAAATACAGGACGCTCACCGCTTAAAAGGTACGGTTGCCCTAGTGACGAGTGTTTGAACCTGTATGAGATGATTTGAGGCTAAATACAGGGAGTATTAGCCGTTTGAAGTTGTTCGAGCGGTGCGGTAGTTGAGGATAAACTCTCGACGGATAGCGATTAACTTATGCTTGGAGATATTACTGCGTAGGTTCAGTTTCGTGCGTTTCCTACGCCAAGCAGATTTCTCAGCCTCGTTAAGTGTCCCAACAACCATATCCATTGCAGCCATAATGATGCTCCTTGGAAATGTTAATGTTAGTTGCGGAGGGTCTTCCCTCCCTTATAGGGCGTGTAATCGGCAAGCCTTATGTCACGGGGAACACAGGAAACAGGGGAAATATGGTGAGGCGACCCTTTGGTCGAGCTAAAAAGAAAGCCCCAGATACCATGAGGCGTCTGGGGCATTAATTAGATAGTAGTTCTCGGTCTTCAATATATCGTCGCAGTTGAGGGTAAGACCTCCAAACATGCCGTACAACACGATTTGTTTGGGTGTCTCGAAGAAGTTTCTTTCGTGCCCATCGGTTATAGTTACTCCCACTGGACTGTGCTAACTCTTCGATACTATAGAAAGCGGTATTAAACAGCCATCGATAGTAATAATCTTTACTCCTGAACACCTCAAAGCTCATCTTTCGAAAATAGCGTTTATCATTACCATATTTCAGCCAGAATTTAAGCCTTTGTTGGTTCAACTTTTCTCTTGCGATAACTTCCAACCAAGCAAAACTGTAATAGGGTAGAGACAATCCTTCGTCTCGATCTCCTAAGTCTAGGAAGCTGATGAATTCGCCCGTATCAGCATCGAAAACTGTTTTACGGTTTTCGCTATAGCTACAGACAATCTCACCTGTTTCGAGATCAACCAAACTCACGGAAGATGCTCTCTTCAGAAGCAGTGACAAACTGAGGTTTAATACTACTTACCTTCAGTTTTTCATACTCCTGTACGATTACAGCAAGCACATTTGTGAGTACATCGCTGGCTTTTACATCAGGGAAGTCATAACCCTTAATCGTGGTTCCCATATTCTTAGTGACTTCAAGGTCATATTTCTCAAGTACACTAATCAATACAGGATCATTTAATGCTCGACTAAACAACGAAATACGAGGGTTAGAACCACAACGGCTTTGATACCCTTTTGATGCTAATACAATAGCCAACGGTGCAGTCTGACCAGGAATGGTAAACATTTTATCTTTCTCAACTAAGCCGAGAGATAATAGTTCATTGCGCCATACATAGTCAGGCTTATCAAAGTTTGCCTTATTAGATGACAAACTATCTATCACGTCGGTGATACTTACTGTTACATTTTCAATATTCATAGTTGACCTCACAGAGAAAGATTAATGTCTTCGATTTCAGGCATCTGATCCCGATGAAAAGGGATAGATGAACGAATTGACCCATTTACTTCAACGACAATGTCATCCCATTCACTTTCACAAACGGTGCAACGACTGAACGCTGAAATAAAGCCTTTCTCTGAGTAGCGAGTAATGAACGCAGAGCTATTATAGATACTGTTCATTATTCGCCACCTTTCGCACTTAATGCTGACAATGTAGCGTGTGAATTAGCAGAATCCCATTCACTAAACGATTCGAATTTTGGTTTCCCATAAATCGTTTCGCCAATACACGTTAGCAATCCGAAATAGATTTCGGAGAGGTACGTCTTTCGCTTCCATATTGAAGGCTTAGTGCCTTGCTCACCTTTTAACTGCCTATATGCCTGAAGCAGCAGGTGAGTATCCATTGACTTATCAAATGCACTGATAATGCTCGGTGAGTTGATTATTTCAACTTTCCTATCGCCTATATAGTAAATATCGAACGTTTTCTTCTTACTAGAAGAAAGAGCTAGCAAATAACGATATCCACCAGTGCTATAAGTCAAACAAACCGAGTTTGCCATTTGACCATCGATACAGTACTTAACATATCGTTTCTTACTGTACTCAAGTTCATTCCAGAACGTTATGGTACGTGTGGCAATCGGTTTGCGTTGCATCATTACCGTCGTAATATCTTCGACAGAAAGATCTACAGTATTAAAGTTAATCATAGTATCTCCTCATTTTTAGATTCCCACCAAGACCAGAATCAGCCTCGATGTTCAGCAGTGTGCTGAGGAGATGCTTGCAATATAGCGTCCCGAGAACGCAATGTCAACAATGAGTTCTCAGGACGTAAAAATTGAGCATAATAACTGAATTTACAGAGGGTGATGTAAGTGACTAATACATATGTAGAATGCTAAAATGGCTATAGAAGGAGTTTGCTATGGCAAAAATTAGTGCAGAACAACGAGCTGCAAACAAAGCTCAGTTTGATGAAGTAATAGTTCAGATGTTTTGGGAAAGTGGTTGGGATTCGATAACACTTAACAACGTGAGTGATCGACTAGGTATTCGTAAGTCTACTGTTCAGAATTATTACCCAAACAAGAAAGATTTTGGAGAGGCTCTAAAAGGAAAAGTCCTGCCTGTAGTACTTGATTGCCTCGATTTAACCAGTTCAGAAGAATTTAAGATCTCGTGGGAGATCGCAATGAAAACAGACCAGCGCTTTCGTAGGGTTGTTCATTTATTAGTGTCTAACGCTACATCAGAGGCTACATCAGTACTTACTGTTGGTGGAGTGGTTCGTTTGAGGCATTTACTGGCTGATAAATGGGCAAGTGATAAGGTTGCAAACGATACAATTAACTGGGTGTTGGGGTTGTCAGTAATCTCCTTAGCAGAAAAAACTTAGTTAGTTATTATCTTGGCATCGATCATTTGCCAAAGATAAAGCGCTAGGTGCGATCTGTAAGGTGATGCTAGTTCGGGATTTATTTTAATGCCTTGAGCTTCTAGTAGGGATAATGCCCTTTGTATAGTTCCGTCTTTATATGGGAAAACATCGTGATTACCGAAGTGGAATATGGCTAACATTGAAGCTGTCCACTCGCCAATACCCCAAAATTTATTAATGACGTTTTGCAGTTCAATGTACGATAGTGTCCTCCAGCTCTCGAAGTAATCAGGTTCTATAGTCTCTCGCTCAATTAATAATAGGATTGATTTGGCTTTCCTTTTCGATACACCGCACGAAGTAAAATCTTCTTCTTTCAAAAAGCCGAGTTGACCAACAACCTGTATACGGCTTTCTACACGGTTGAAGATTGTTTCGGCAGCTTTTCTTGAAAGCATTTGTCCTATTACAGTTTGGATCAAAATAGTTAACACCTTATCATCACTAGGTTTTTTCTCTTCAATGACATCGCATTTTTGTATATGCTCGGCTAGAGCAGGATAAGTACACATCAAGTGTTTACGAATTATTTCAGACATACAAGAGGTATCCATGTCAGTTGAGCTATCATTTTTTCGCACTATAACAGACCCTCACTCGGTTACTACAGCAATTAACTCTGGTCGCACGTTCCCTGAGTTTATGGATCAGCGAGTTGAAACATACAAACCACAAATCGATTTGTTTGCAGAACTGGTTAATTCAAGTGAGTCGTCAGCGGAGCTACTAGAGAAAATTAGAACGCCAAAAGCGTTCGACAAAGACACTCGTATGTCACTGCTAAAACTGTTTCGTCGTTGTGTAAGTCCTGTGTGTGATACAGAAGCTACTAAGAAAATCACCAAAACACCTACATCCGTTTTTGTAGATAATTATGGATACACATTTAAAGCCATTGACACTCTGAAAGGTCAGTTCTCTGACATTTCAGATGATAAGTATGCTGCGCTAAGTGCTTTGTTGGGCGAGTATGATAGCCGAGGAGAGCAAGGTTATATTCTGACAGATATGTTCTTTAACTGGGTTGAAGAGCAATTTGATGGGAAGTTAACCATTGAAGGTCCACGGGGAGCAGGTAAAGATATTCAGTTAAATGAAATCTTCACAGATTTTGACAGTGATTACCCGTGTGATTTTGTGATTAAAGATGCCGACTCAAAAGCAGTTTTAGCAGTTGGTTTTGCTCGCTATGACAGTACTCGTGGTGGTTCGCAGTCTGATGACCGTACAGGCGGTAATAATGACAAAGTAAACAAGGCTGAGGCATATTGTGCTCGTTCTGGTAATAACTTTAAGATTATTTTCTTAGCTGATGGTCCAGGTCTTGTTCATGGTGATACTTGGGAAGAAACATGCAGTTTAGATGGTCGTTGGGGAGGTAATGTTAGAGTAAGTACACTCAAAACTGCTGAAGATAGACTAACTTCTGAGTGGTTGAATTCCTAATTAGAAAATAGATGAGGCAAGGATTAGCTCCTTGCCTCACGTATAAATTAAATTTTGGCTATTTCTTGAACTAGATCTTGATAGTGTTCATAAACATCTGCGTCGACCACTAGATTAAAGCCAATTTCTACCTTGTTTTCATCAGTTCCAAGCGGTAGCTCATTTTGTTTGGAAGACTTATTACTATTAACGTAGTCACCCATCCTCTCTAAGCCATGCTTCATACGTTTGACACTTGCATGAGCAGCAGTAAATGACTGATCAATACCTAACCAATGACGATTCAGATCCCTCGCCGCATGTATGGTAGTACCTGAACCGCAGAATGGATCTAGTACGATGTCACCCTCATTGGTTGAAGCTTCTACAATCATCTTAAGCATATCTAGGTTCTTTTCCGTAGGATAGCCAGTGATCATCTTACTTTGGTGATGTGCATCTCTATACTGATCCCAGAGGTCAGTAATTGGAACTTTCTTGTTCTCCTCGAGATATACTTTCCTGCGTGGATTACCAGTTTTAGACCAGTGCATTTCACCGTTCTGATCAAATTCTTCTAGTCTTGATGGCTTGAACTGCCAGTGTTTGCCCGGAGGCGGCATCATTCCTCGCCATTCCATACCCGTTTCACCATTTCGGACTCCGGGAGCATGAATTGGAACTAACTTGTAACGACCACGCTCGTCCTGTTTAGGATATTCTTTTTCAATCCACTCTTTAGGAGCGGGCACTCCTGGTTGATTAAACAGCCACTTACTTGATTTACTGTAAAAAAGAACATAATCATGCAGGTTAGGGTACTGTTTGCGAGTAGAGTTTTTCGAACTACATTTTCTGCGTGTAATTAGGTTTCGGAAGTTATCTGGTCCAAATACCTCATCCATGATCACTTTAAGATGGAACAACATTTGATGACCAATGTGAACATAGATCGTTCCGTCACTAGCCATCAGCTCACGCATGAGAATTAAACGTCTACGCATCATTTCTACCCATGATGCTGTACCATAAATATCTTTATAGGCGTGTTCTAGGCTACGTGATTGAAACTCCATTCCTGTACCATATGGGGGATCAAGATAGATCAATTTGACCTTGCCCTTATAGTTCTCTGTTAGCTTATTCAGACCGTAGAAGTTGTCAGCCAGAACGAAACTATCAAGTGGAATAGACTCGGTAGCTTTTGGTTCAGAGCTTCCATTAAATATCAGATAGTTATGGTTGATTGTTTTTAGAATGTCTTCTTCACTAACTTTGTTAGCATATTGCAGGGAAATTGGTGCTGAACTATCAGGAAGATCCCAAGGTTCTGATTTAATACCACCTGCAAGCAAAGCGTCTTCGCTTAGCTTTTCTTTACCTAGGACTCCTGTTGCCATAGCTTACGTTATTACCCTTTATTTTAGAATTGAGGGATGAAGTATACTATGTAGATTAGATTTAATAAACCAAAAATGCTGTATTTATATACAGTCTTTTAGTGTTTTTGCTCAGTGATTATTTATGTTGTTTACGTAAAGTCGGTATTTGAAGCCACTTGTGGTTAAGATCGTCTAAAGTCTGTATTATCGCACTTATTTGTAGTTTTTGAGAAACATATCATGGCACAAACAGCCCACGCACTTCACATCTTAGTGAAGCATAAAGAACAAGCTGAAGAGATAATGAAGCAGCTTAAACAAGGTAAGAAGTTCGCTGACCTTGCACGTAAGCACTCTACATGCCCATCAGGCAAAAAGGGTGGAGATTTAGGAGAGTTTCGTAAAGGGCAGATGGTTCCTCAATTTGATCGAGCGGTCTTTCAAGGCGAGACAATTACTCCTCAATTAGTGAAAACCAAGTTCGGTTGGCACATTGTAAAGACTCTTTGGAGAACCTGATTTCAAGGCAGCGCTTGCGTTATATAGCATACCCGCTTTGATAAAGCTTGTTTCAGTGGTGAAGTCCTGAAACCGCAACTTGTCAAAACCAAGTTTGGTTGGCATATCGTGAAGGTACTTTACCGAACATAAACCGCGCGCTTTCCTATTGTTGGCTTCCTGCCAAAGTGCTCATAATAGTAGACATCATGGTAGGGGCTTCTTCACCTACCATGACTTACTCCACACACTTCCAAAAATCTTCATTTTAACAATAGGTTACCTCTGCGTGTTGATTCACAATGTTTGCCCAATGCGTGTATGAACGCATAACAATCTTTGCTATGGTCAGCACTCTTGTTTATCGCCATTGGAGCCTTGCCCCATCGCGAGGGCGGTAGCGTGCGGTTTTGTGGTCTTCTCCCGTCAAACCTTTATTGCAGGGTAGGCATACTCGATGTCAGCATACCTTAGGCGAAGGCATTCCATCGAGTGTGAACCAGAGCCACATATGAATTGTGCGGCAGGCCTGAAGTGAGGGTTAAGAGAAGAGAACAAACGCTTGATTTCGAGTTGAGTCACAACGTTAGAGCGTTTTTTCAGCACAGTAAGATAGCGGACTAATAGATCGCAGGTTATGCGGATTTTTTCCGCATAACATGACGAGCACGATTGTCCTTGCAACTCTAATATATTGTTTTTAATGGTTAATGTTAGATGCGTTTCGCCAATGATGGCAGATTATACGGAATCAAAATTTGGGGTATTATACGGAAATAATCCGTATATAAAGCGTTAGTCGTTTAATATTTTGAAAGGTTTTAAGGTTAAAGTTGGTTCAATAACTTTCGTCGTATTGTTTCACTGGCTACGTTTGTTGGCGCTACTGGATCGCATGATGCTAATGTTCAATTTAGGGCGCTTTGTTTGGCCGAGTAAAATTCATAGCCTTTCCCTAAGTAAGTTCTACAAATGTCGAGCATTGATTTTAATGGCATTAGATTGTGCGAATAATCAGCATTCAATGGCAAAGCCACCGACTAACAAATAAGGATAAGTGTCGCGCAGCCGACACTTTATCCGGGTGTTGAACAAGCCCGGACCACTATATAAGGAAATTACTCAGATAGATTGAAAGGGGTATGATGCCTTGCACCGAATTTAAAACGAGCGCAACCAGAAGCGACGATAAGCAACGTCACTTCAATAGGTTACCCTCTGTTTGCGTGTTCTCTGTTGACCTCCTGTTTCACTGTGCTAATGCCATTCTCCTTATCTTCGCCTTTCGGCTATCTCGGTCGGCTGACTCCGACGCAGGTCATCGTGTGCTGGCAGCAGGGGCAGACGCGCTGTACCCGTGGACGCGTTGATTGTTGCGGCAGCCGAAACGGTGACCACCATAACATCGGTAGTTGAATAGTTAGTCGTAACTGCCTCCAGGGCAGGAGCATACTTTGATGGATTTATAACCCAAAGAAAACTCTTGCCCTATAATCGTCGTTCCAACCCGCTTTTTTCAGCTTCACTTTTTGACTCGGTGCACCACAGTCGCATTGCTTGAGCATATTCATCACAAAACGTCTGAATAACGCAATGTTTTCAACCGCACCATCTAAAGTGATACGAGAGCTATCTTCTTTAAAAACAACATCTAAAACATAGTGTTGACTGTTCTCTATCCGCCAATGCTGGCGAATATAGTGGCCCAGTAGTTTGTGATTCGGCGATAAAGAACTTATGTAGTATGAGGTATCTACAGTGCCTTTACCGTTGATCACACGATGGCGTTCCACTGCTATAATGCTTCTTACCGTCGGCCACTTCTCCGACAGGTCGGCAGGCAATTTGGCCTTTAGCTGAAACACGTATCGCTCCTCGCTGCGTCCATGTTTTTTCTCTTTGATTTCAGTGACTATTTTCTCCTTGCCTGCATCAAAAACTGCTTGGAACTGCGCCACAACAGCCGCTCTAAGCTTAGGCTGATTATTCTTAACCTGGACAACAACATGGGCTTGCTTTTCTTTGATTTTCTCTAATGTTTCACGCTGACAATGCAGTGCATCAACCGTGACAACGCTACCCTTTACATTAATAACATCAAGCATTTGGCGGACAATGCTTATCTCACCATTTTTAGTCTCAGTCGGCTTTTGACTCAGAACGAGACCACGCTCGGTGTCGTACGCCGTGACCAACTGCAATGCTGTTTTTCTATCGTTACGATAGGAGCCTCGAAGTACTTTTCCGTCAAAGGCGATAATGGGGCTGCTGTCCTGACCAGTTCGTTGTTCGTTTATCCAAAGAGCTAAAGCCTCAAGCAAAGATTCGGCAACAACGGAACGCAAGATACGAGCTATCGTGTGTCTGCGAGGGATACCATGTTCGAATGGTCTGTATTTTCTTAGCCAGTCGAGCTTTTCTTCTCCATAAAATTCAATGTCTTGCCAGCCTTCGCATCCTGATGCAATGGCACTAATCACAAGGAACATCACGTCGATGATATCGTGCTTCTGGTTGATGTTCGACCGAGTATCTTCTACAACAGATAAGTGTTCAATAAGGTTCACAATTGCTATATTTCAGAGGGTTTGGCGCAATTAGATCACATTAGCTATCAAAGTGCGATCCCGCCCTGTAACTGCCTCCCACTGCCGTGTAGCAGACCGTAGTCACGTACCCGTTGTAGCCCTTTGGGGAGGACGTGCTGCACAATCAGCCACAAGAACTCAAGAGTCGGCAAAGTGCGTGTCGTAGGTTGTCGAGTCTGACTATCGGTATAGCGAAACGTCACCGTGTTATCACTGATATCGATGATGTCCTTATCGGGTAGCACGCCACGATACAGATAGCGCGACAAATATTGCAGTGCGGGGAGGCCGCGCCCCACATGTCGGCAGTCTACGACCCAGTGTGATGGCAGTGGTGTTGCCGGCAGTGATAGTAAAGGATGACGGTTGATGGCATCGAGTAACCGCGCTCGCCAAACACTCGCCAGCGCCTTGTGATGAAAGAGAAAGCCTTTTTTACCCTTGTGCCATTGCTTGCGAAGCGGCTGATAGACCCCAGCGGGCATCACCACATGGAGATGAGGATGCAGATCGCGGCGTCGGTTATGAGTATGCAACACTAAGGTAAACCCACTCTGGCCATGAAGTTGGCGTTGACTAAAGTCCTTCAGCAACTGTGCCACCACCGCAAACATCACGGTATAAAATGGCTTCGGATGATAGCGAGCCAACGCACGTAGCGGTGCGGGTATGGTAAACGTCAGCATAAAATAGTCACACGGCAGGAGCTTGGCCTGCTGGCGTTCGAGCCACTGTGCATTGGCGTGCTGTTGACACTGCGGGCAATGGCGATGACCGCAACCGAGCGGTAACCGATCATCATGCTGACAATGGTAGCAATACCACTGTGAGCGACCCGCCTGCTCAGTGCGACAACGGCACATCGCGTGGATGGCACGATGCATCTCGGGTGTCAGCTTGGTGTGATAGCGGGCAGTGAACGCGGCTAAGTGCGTGGTAAGTAGTGTGACGAAGTCATTCATTGTGCCTCCCACATCAGGGTCAGGTTGTCAGCCAACAGATTGACAACGTTGACAGTCGATGCAGTCTTCACTTGTGTGAGCTGGGTATAACGTGCCGTGGTATTTAAGCTGGCATGACCCAGCAGCACTTGCAGCGAGCGAAGATCGAGCCCCTGCTCCAATAAGTGAGTGGCATAGCAATGCCGTAGCGAGTGTGGGCTGACTTTTTTATGGATGTGGGTATCACGGCAGACTTGCTTCATCGCTTTTTGAACGCTGCCGCGATCCATCGGCGCATCGTTGGCTATCCCAGGAAATAGCCACTGAGGATGGCGATGCGAAGCCCAATGTAGGCGCAACGCTTGCAGAGTACGTGCCGGTAGCGGTACAAGTCGATCCTTCCCGCCTTTACCGTCACGGACATGGACTTGCATCGCGTGCGCATCGATATCGGAGACGGTGAGGCTAAGGGCTTCCCCAAGCGCAGCCCCAAGCAATAGAGGGTAAAGAAAAAGACCTGATACCGCCGTTGTCGGGTCATACTGATCAACAAACCGACTTCAGCGGGGGTAAGAATATCCGGCAGACGCTTCACCTGCGGTGGCTTAACGATATTAAGCCATTGCCACTTCTTGTTGAGCGTGTAGCGGTAAAAGAACTGCAAGCCGATACGATCGAGCTTGACGGTACTCCACGAGTGGCTGTCGATCAGTTGACGGAAATACCGGCGTAGATCATCAAGCGATAAGTTGTCAGGTGGGCAGTCGAAATAGGCTGCCACACGCCGCACAGCGCGACTGTATGCATCAATAGTTGCAGGCCGCTTGCCTTGTAAAGTGAGATTATCGAGATGTTGTTGATAAAGCTGGTCAAAATGACGTTGTTGTTGTGGGTTCATGATGGTTCTCCACGGCTTACCGGTATGGTAAGGTCATAGAGTTAAGTGTATGTAATCAAAGCACTCTGCCGCGTAGCGGCTTCGTTCAACAAACGACTATGGCGTCAATGATTAGTTTTTGGCGATGTTTTCATCCTAAATGCGCCATCTCTAAACATCGAGTTTAAGATCACAACTATCTCTCTTACACGCGCAATAATGGCGGCTTTTTCAGGCTTTCCAGTGTCAATTAAGCGAGTGTTGGTGGCATTAAAAACAGGATTCCATTGCTTGGCAGATTGTAGAGAACGGTTCCATCTTGAGCTGTTTGTTAAACTCTCTCGCTCAAAAGTGCGCGCCACTACAAGCTTCTAGCCCTATACGTATAGGTGGAATATTTGCTATGTTTGTGAGTAACTTAGCGCGTGATACGGACTAGTGAAGAAGAGTGGTTTTCCGCTCACTAAAGATGTGTAAACTGAAGTGGTGTTTAGCAAGGTCAACTCCGCAATAACAGATGGAATGAGGCAAGGTGACCTTCAGTACTCTCACAGCGACCACTTAAGGGTGGCAGATCTACATCAGGGGGAATCCATGTCATTCGTTAGGAAAATGAGTGTTAGCAATGCTTTATAAGAATGTTCTTCTTGAACAACTAGAAGACGAATATGAACTCCGATTGATTAGTCTTGAGAAAAATAAATTTGGATTTCTCAGCTATCTCAGGAAAGAGTTTAATTACTCAGCTTTAGAAGCAAAAGAGCATCTAAATAGCGTACAAGTTATTAAATCCTCCTTGAGTTTAAAAAAAGCCAAATTGGAGATGGCAAAACTAGATGAGATTGATGTTTCAGTAGAAATGATAAAAACGGGGAGTGACTATATCAAAGGCTATGATCCAGATCTCGTTGAAAAGTATTTATCCTCCCAAAATAAAGACATAACGCTAAAAGATTACTACACGACGAAAATTCCTGTAATTTTATATGATAAAGGTGAACAGTCATTCTTTCTCCTGATAGAAGACAATGATATGTTCAAGAGTTGTATACGGTACCTTATAGAAGTAGGTCAGATTCGTAATGCATAACAAATCTATCCACCGGAACAGCAGTTTTTCGTTGCAATCTATGCACTCCGCTAGCGCTTCGTTGACATAAATCATAACTACAGCTCGCTGTCCTATTATAGCGACGTTTTCAGGCTAAAGAGTATATGACAATAGAAGATTTATTTGAATCAGATCTCCTGAGTATAAATCAAGATTTCAACGACTTATTCATAGAAATGCAGTTTCTTCTTGAGTCGGGCAAGAAAGGGATTTTGTTAGTCAGCAATGAACAAACTAATCCCATTACTGTGCGTTTTCATGGGTTGAGTCTCTCTGTAAATAAAACAACAAGTAACATTATTCCCACTCTTGGTGAGGTTGAAGGTGTTTCTTTCTCAGGTAGTGTTTTCACTTTAGAAGGGGATTTTGGCTTCATTGAGATTAAGGGTAACCAGGTTTTTCTGCGAGACACATCACAATACATATGAGCCTTCTGCTTGTAGTTAGGCAATAAGGGCTCAAATTTCAAGTTGGGTCGTTTAGCATTATCGCCCGTTAGCAAGGTTATCACTCTTCACTATGCGAATAGCTTTTGACTTAGATGATTTGCTAATTCCAACAACTCAAGATTTTTCAGTTGGAAGCAGCAAACTGCCATTCCCATTAAGCCTTCTTTATAGAGAAGAACTTAGAAATGAAGCAGCATCTCTATTAAAGGAACTGGGCCGCAATCACGAGCTTTGGATTTATACAACAAGCCTTAGGAGTTCGTTTTACATAAAATCTTGGTTCAAGATTTGGGGGGTTCGCATTGATAAGGCTATCAATCAAACAGAGCACGATTCCGTAGTTCGGAAACATCGTCAATATTCTTGTTACAGCAAGGCACCAAAGTATTTCGGCATCGACCTAATGATCGATGACTCTGAAGGGGTTGGTATTGAATGTACCCGCCAAGGCTGCCAGTCTTTAGTGCTGTCACCGAAAGATAACTCTTGGGCCGGAAAAGTCAGAAGCATGGTAAAGTGATAACAATCCAGTTAAGCCTGCTAGTAAGCGTCGCTGGGTCGGCACGAGGCCGCCACCAGTGTAGCGGCGCTCGCTAGGCAGATTATTGGGGTTACATGGATTCCCCCGGTTGTCAAACATCCGCTAAACTTTAAGTGTTGGCTTTTGGGCTGCCGATCACGGCTTTAATTAAACTGCTCACCTTTGCCAGTCGTAGTGATGATAGTGGTTGCAGTTTGAGGCCCAACCCCTCGTACTTGCATGAAATTTTGCTCCGTTTCATCAATTCGTTGATTGAGCATCTGAATATTGTGTCGTGTATCCGCAATAATGTGCGCCGTTGCAAGCTACTAACCCTATACGTATAGGTGGCATATTTGCTATGGTTGTGAGCAACTTAGCGCGCGAAACAGACTTGTGAAGAAGAGTAACTCCTTGTTCGTCTACCGCGTGCAAACTAAAATGGTGCTTGGCAAGGTCAACACCGCAATAACAGATGGAATGTGACAGGGTTACCTCCAGTACCCTCATAGCGATCACCTAAGTGTGGCAGATCTTCATGAGGGGGAATCCATGTCATTCGTTAGGGTACAAGGATGATTTCGCAAAACTTTTCATGGTCTAGCAGTATTCATCTAAAGCATGAATCAATTGAATATGACCTTCACAATGATTTTGATTTTAAGGAATATAGCTATTCCATTGAAACTAAGTCTGTCAATCTTATCTGGAAAAGAGGGGTTGGAAGTTGGGTTAACAAAAATCAACCTGAGTACATTATTTTGACTATAAATGGTGTATTTCAGGCAGAGGTAAGGCCAAGAGATTCAGACATGTCTTTCACCGAAGACAACTGTCTGAGTAGCTTTGGTTTTATAGCGAATGAAAATTGGTGTGATGGTCAATTTTGGACTGAATGTGACCCCGATGAAGAGTGGCTTTGGTCGTTTTATTTTCAGTCTGGAGCGGAAATTGTTCTTGGGGCTAAGAGTGCAACAGTGCAAATTGTACTCTAATAAACGACTATGGTGACTCTTTTAGTTTTTCCAGTATCGACTGGCCGCGTATAGGTCAATTTAAACAATGGGTTTCATTTCGTGTCAGACATCATTGCCTTGTAGAGTACGGTTCGTTCTTGAGCCTTTTGTTGAACTCTCGTGCTCAATAGTGTGCGCCGCTGCGAGCTTCTAACCCTATACGCATAGGCGGCATATTTGCTATGGTTGTGAGCAACTTAGCGCGTGATACGGGCTAGTGAAGAAGAGTGGCTTTCCGTTCACCAAAGACGTGTAAACTGAAGTGGTGTTTAGCAAGGTCAACACCGCAATAACTGATGGAATGTGACATGGTTACCTCCAGTACTCTCACAGCGTCACCTAAGTGTGGCAGATCTTCATGAGGGGGAATCCATGTCATTCGTTATGTGCCTAACCAGCGGGAGAGCTTGTGCCAAATATTTTATTCCTATGTAGCAAGAATAAGCTTCGAAGCCCGACGGCAGAGGCTATCTTTTGCGAAGTAGAGGGATGGGATGTATATTCGGCTGGAATCAGCAACGATGCTGAAGTACATGTGGCCCTAGAAGACATCGAGTGGGCTGATTATATTTTTGTAATGGAAAACGCCCATAAGAAGAAGCTATCAAAGAAATTTGGTAACGCCATCAATGGGCAGCCGGTAATATCTTTGGGGATTCCAGATGATTATGAATATATGGACCAGACATTAATCGATATACTGAAATCAAAAATTCTGGCATATATTAAGTAAACACATAACAAACGACTATGGCGTCAATAGCTAAATTTTGGCTATATTTTCATTCTACATGACGCCATCTCGTAATATTGTGCTCAGTATTACAATCATCTTGCGAACGCAGGCAATGATAGCCACTTTTTTAGGTTTTCCAGCTTCTAAAAGTCGTGAGTACGTGGTTTTGAAAACAGGGTTACATTGCATGGCTGACATCATGTCCATGCATAATACGGTTCGTATTCGAGCTGTTTGCTGAATTCCCTCACTCAATATTGTGCGCCGCTGCAAGCCCTATACGCATAAGCGGAATATTTGCTATGTTTGTGAGTAACTTAGCGCCAGAAACAGACTTGTGATGAAGAGTAACTTCTCGTTCATCAATGTATCGCAAACTGAAGTGGCATTTGGCAAGGCTAACATTATAATAACAAACGGAATGTGGCAGGGTTACCTTGAGCATTTACTCTCAATGATCACTTGAGTGTGGTTGATTTTTATGAGAGAGAATCCATGTCATTCGTTAGGTTAATTTGGGAGTGTAGTTGTGACATACGATAGAACTGATTGGCATTCAGGAGGTGATTACCCTAAAGATTTACCTCCTGAAAATGGTGGTACACATATCGGAATGTTTATGGCTTGGATAATAAAGTCAGGGCTAGAAGGTGAGTTTCATTTTGATAATACTGAAGAACTAGAGAAAGTCAAAAATGAAGAAATGACTGGTAGGGAATACTTTTCATTATATTGCGATGAAAAGTTAGTGGAGGATGATTTAGGTGAAGACGCAAATAGTTTTGCAAATTCCTACTACCAAGGTGGCGCATATTTCAATGATTATGAGACAGTCCTATCAAAAAACCTTCCAACACTTTATCATGTGCAAGATACATGGGAGAACTACCATAAATTAGCACCTAAATTAACTGAGCAGTTTAAATCTTGGCAGCAAATGAAATCTAAAGGTGGAGTTCCTTTGAATCAGGGAAAAGCCGATGGAAATAATTCTCCTAAAAAGCCTTGGTGGAAATTTTGGTGAGCCTAGCAAGGCCGTTGCTTGCATAAAAAAATGTTGGCGTTATAAGGCTTGAAGGAGTATGGAAATAAATCTTCCGTGTCATTCGTTAGGCAATAAGGGGGTCATAATGAGTTCATTGTACAAGTTTGCTTGCTTTGATTGCTTCGTGTCGTTTAATCGCCCAGCCTTCAAAAAGGGAAATAATTACACTGCTTGGTTAGCCGAGAGTGAGCTGGAGTATGTCTGCCCAAATTGTGGAAAAACACTCGCCTTTATGGGGCGAAACTTTCGCAGCCCCAAAAGGACAGCGGAGAGTAAATGGCTAGCTAGCAAGTTACTTTGGGAAGCAGGCTTTAGGTATGTAGGAAGCGGTGGCCATGAATCAGAAACACTGCCAGAAACACCAGCGTCCGCAAGAGCGTTTATAAAGTTCACGAAGCATCACGCACAGAAAGTGGGTGCGGTGAAAAACTGGCGTTAATTGCTTAACATGTCATTTGAACAGGTACAAAAATAATACAAATGGCTACGACGGTAGGATTTTCAAGACACACTGGGCTGCATGTAGTAGTGCCTAACAAGTGTATCAAGATCAAACGGTTAATATTGGCTATTGTTCGTTCCTCGCTAGGTTTAGCCAACGGTTTCCCGCTGTTTATGTGCGATGAAGTCTAAATTGGAAACGAAGTAGATGAAAGATATATTCAAAGAAGCTGCGATTAAAAATGACAAGCTGGAGAAGGAGTTTGCGAGCTTGCCAGAAACAATTGTATCTGGTGTTGTTGGTGCTAGTGGCCCCGGTGCAAGCAAGGTTTCTTCCGAGCAATATTGGTCCTTAAACCTTTCTCTAATTGCTTGGAAGGAGCGTGGGGGACAAGTTAATGATTCAAAGCTTATCCTTTCGAAGAATCTTGCTGATGGTGAGCTAGAAGCCATTCAGGCCACCATCAAGAGAGAATCCTTAGTCCAGTTGCAAGTAAAGCTGTCAAAAGTGAGCCCGTTCGGTGATGCGAGAGCCCAAGTTGTCTCAGTTTTGGATGCGCCAGATGATGCTGAGCTAAGAGCGGTTCTCAGAAAATTTAAGGAGCCAGTCGAAATCACTCATCCTGAGTTTGGTATATTAGTGCTCAATCGAACGGTAGATTGGTTTGAAGGTACGGTAAATTGGATTGACGAGCCGATTAGTGTATCGGTTTCGTTGGATGAAGAAAACGGCTCATCAGACGCCAGTATGAAAACCCTAGAGGCACTGTATAGCGGCGCTAGTGATTGGTCTAAGAGAATAACAAACTATGCTGTTTCAGAACTTCTTGAGTTGAAAAATGACAACTGGCTAATGGATGGCCAAGAAGCACTCACAGCTGCAGATTTTATTAGTGCCATGAAGCTTGATTCAATTACTGTTTATCCCGATGGAGAGTTTGAATTCTGGCACAATGATGGTGATTTATTCTGGGGGCATTCAATCCTTGTTTCAGGCTCACTCGCTGAAGGCCCCAATGATGCAGATATACCAGGCTAATATGTTCGATCGGTTTTGCATTGCGCTCCATAACCACCGCAGATGTGGGCATTAAAACCTAGCGAGGTCAGAATGAAAAAAATAGGCAGGGATGTACTAGGTTGGGATGGGAGGTCAGCAGAAGATATTGAGCAAGTGTACATTGAGCACCATACTAAAGCCGACTTTAGGTCGGACGTAATCGATCTTTGTCTCGAAGAGCGCTCAAGTATAGGTGGAACATGGTTGCTAAAGCGTTATCTTGAGTGCGATGGGAAATTATCCAATGACGAACAGCAGGTAATTCTGGCCAGAATACCTAGTTACCAACATTCGGAAGCAATATTACATATATTGCAAGTGTTGGCACATTTTAGTATTGCGCAACAAACTCGAAGAGTGCTTGAGCCATTTTTGAGGCATGGACTGTCAAATGCAAATAAGTTCATTAAAGCATGGAGTTTTAACGGATTGTATGAGCTTGCCGTTCAGTACCCAGAGCTACAAAATGAAGTTAGTGAGATACTTAATTTGGCACTAGTTCAAGAACCGGCATCGGTCAGAGCAAGGGTTCGTCGACTCATCAAAAAAGGATTCTAATAAATGACTATCGTTGTGAGTGGCTTAGTGCGTGATACAGACTTATGAAGAAGCGTTGTTTCTTGTTCATCGATGGCGTGCAAACCAAATAGTTATCTAGCAAGGGCAACGTCATTATAACAGTCCGAATGTGATTGGATTACCTCCAGCGTTTGCTCACAGCGATCACTCAAGTGTGGATTATTGTCATTAAGAGAAGTCTCTTCCGGGCACTTTGATTTTAGCCCGAGGGCGATTCTAGGCCTAAAAACACTCTGGTTGATTGAGGTTAATGGCAGTGCCATAGATAAGGGAGAGTTGAGTGGAAGATAGAATCCGAAAGAGGGAAGTTAAAGTTTGCCCTGTCGTGCTTAGAAAAACAGGCAATAATCTTGAGTTACTGCTGTTTGAACACCCATTGGCTGATGTTCAGTTGGTTAAAGGCACATTAGAGCAGTCAGATATTTCTATTGAAAGTGCTGCCTTGAGGGAATTGGAAGAAGAATCAGGACTATCTAGTGTTGCGAGAACTCATTATCTTGGTTGTTGGGAAAGTGGTTTTCAAAATCAATTGTGGCACTTTGTGCTTTGCGAAATAGAGCAAGAGTTATCGAGCAAATGGCGCTTTTTCACTCAAGATGATGGGGGGCATGAGTTCAATTTCTTCTGGTATAAAATTGGAAGTAAGCCTGACTTTCAATGCCATAAAGTATTCTTTGACGCCATCAAGCAAGTCGAAATACTGTGCGCATAGCAAACGACCATAGAGTGAATTCGGAGTATTCAGTAACGCACTATCGCTATGTTTTAAATTATTTTTTATCCAGTGTGCGACGCATGCGGGTATAGGTCGTTGGTTGTCAGACGCTAGGTTGTTACACAGTATAACGTTGGTAAGGCGTCCTAGTTTGTGGGGCAATCTTTGATAACCGCAGGAGGCAAACAGATACACAGGGAACCCGTATTTCTATGTTCTATGAGGATGGTATGGAGAAGGACTTAGTAAAAATATCTAAATATCTTAGCTACGTTTTAAGGCATAAACCGGATTCGATTGGTTTGAAATTAGATGAACAAGGTTGGGCTTTAATTGATGAACTGATTGAAAAAACTGTCGACGTTGCTTTAACTCGGGATCTAGTCGATTTGGTCGTTGAAACTAGCGATAAACGTCGTTTTGCTATAGGCGGCAATGGTAATCATATTCGTGCAAATCAAGGACACTCGATTGAGGTAGACTTACAATTGAGTGTGGTAATTCCTCCTGATTATCTTTTACACGGAACCGCTGAGCGAAACGTTAAATCCATTGGTGAGTCTGGTTTAACGAAGGGAAGCCGGCATCATGTACACCTAACAGAATCTTTGGCAGTAGCGAAAGCTGTCGGAAGCAGGTATGGAAAGCCAGTAATTTTTACAGTCGACGCTAGACGGATGCATTTGGATGGTTACTCTTTCTATAAAACAGTGAATAATGTTTGGCTTACTGAATCTGTTCCGAGTCAGTATTTAAAGCGAACTTAACTAGCGGCTTCCTTTTTGATTGGTGTTTGCGTCGGCGTTATGATTAAGGTGAGTTAAATGAGTCGTCCTGTGTACATTTACGTTGATGTTGATGAAACATTCGTTAGAAACTATGGTTCTAAACGCATTCCAGTCCCTGGTGTGATTCGTCATATTAAGGACCTCTTTGAGCAGGGAGCCTTGATGTATTGCTGGAGCTCTGGAGGGGCAGAGTATGCTCAGTCTAGTGCTCGAGAGTTTGATATTGAAGATTGCTTTGTCGGCTTTTTACCAAAACCTGTCATTGTCATTGATGATATGCAGTTCTCAAGTTGGCGCAATTTATTGGAAGTGCACCCAAATGAATGTTCGGGTGAAAGTATTGAATCATACAGAGAAAAAATCATCGAAAATCAGACTAAAACATAATAATCCTTGGGAGAATCTCCTAACCCTCGACGTGAGGAGCGCAAGGAAAAATGTCGAATAGCTGAAATGGTTTGGACTGAACCGGGGTTATCGATCTTATGGATATCGATGAGTACATCGCAGTAGAAATAGCCTAGCGGCAAAGCAGTTAGCACAAACAATTATATAAGGGTGTTTGTTAGAAATCGGCCTTATGCTGAAGGAGAAAGTTAAAAATGAAACTAGTTTCCCCATCATTAGAATTTGAGCCCGAGTTTCTGGCATTTTACGAAGATTTCTACAAAAACGACGTTGATAATGCGGAATTCTATAGCGACGGAGCTTCGGATTTTGCTCGGTATGTTCAGCAGCTTCAAGATGAAGCTCAGGGAATAAACTTACCTGATGGCTACGTGCCCTGTAACCATTATTGGCTTGTTGATGATGATAAAAATGTTTTAGGCGCGATTCGTATACGTCATAACATCAGAAATGAGTTCCTTGCTCTAGAGGCGGGCCACATTGGCTATGATGTCGCCCCGTCGCATCGCGGATTAGGGTATGGTAAATCGATGTTAAAATTAGCATTACCTAAAGCCAAACTGTTGGGTATTGCCGAAGCGCTGATTACTGCCGATGAAGACAATATCGCTTCTCGTAAGGTAATAGAATCGAATGGCGGAAGGTTTGAGAAAGTGGTTATGGGGAAAGTTTTTCCAGAGCCGGTGGCTAGATATTGGATAGTCTGTAAATAGCGGAAAATGAATAGGGAGAGTTACCATACTGTCCCCCTTTTTCAACCCGTTAGGCACGTGTTAGGTGTTACGCATTGAGTCAATTTGAAGAATTCATTAAGCGATTAGATCATGCAGACGATGATTATTGGGCTGATGTTTTGAGTGATGAAGCGCGAAAAATAATCGACAGCGCTCCAGAGGTATTATTAAGCGCAGTTCTGGAACACTATCAGGCGTGGCCTGAAAATCGGTTAGAGCACTTAGCGTACCTGTTGGGTGAAGGTGTCTCTGAGCTAGAGGAGCAACTTATTCTCCTTTTACAACAGTCAAAATATGAAAGCGTGGTGTCCAGAGCCAAAGAAGCTGCCATTGAGCTAGAAACAACAAGGAAGGGATGTCGGGCAAATAAACACGCCGCTGTTCTGGACAAAAGTAGATGATTAAAACAAGGAGAGCATTGTGTTGCTATATGGATATTCTGAAGGCATACAGGCCGACTCACCGTTAAGCCTATCCGAAGTGACGATATCGACAAATGCAAATGAACTGCGCGAAATGGCAAAGTTTCTAAATCAAGTTGCGAACAAAATCGAAGAGTTTGGTCGTGATTTTGAGCATGAACACTTATCTGACTACAGAGAGACTTATACAGGTGCGGATCTCATCGTGTTTAACGAAGATGCTTTATAAAGCGTCTTGTTGTCATTGAAAGGGCTATCATGTGGTTGTGAATGCGGCCTTACTATTTGAAGCCTGTGGCGAAAAAATTCACTCATCGGTAACCAAGTTTGTTGGTTGATGAGTGCTTTTTCGAGAATAGGGGGAGGCAAACATGAGGTAGCGAAAGCCGTGTGTCGCTTTCGCTTTGCGTTAACAAGTAAGCTAGTCAGTGAATGCTTCTGAGTCAGGTCGGTGTGAAAACTGTACGCCATCTAAAAAGTGACACAGTAACTGATCTTCGCATGGCTTGTAGTTTTTGTTGCTTGGTTTGCGAAAGTATGCCCCTATTTCGTATTTACTTAAACTAACGCCAACGACTTCCAATACATCCAGTACATCTTCCGCTTTCATGTTAAGCGCAATGCGTAACTTCATGAAAATCATGTTGTTTGTGAGTGTTTTTTCTGGCTGCGGTTGTTCGCCTTCCTTTTTACCACGCTTTAAGTTGATATACCCGTTGAGGAAAGTTGCGAGTTCCTTATCTTTTATCTTCACGCATGATTTGTCATTATCGCTTTTTAACCAGTTCAATACCTTATCGTGAGCGATATTGAGACCTGCTTGTTCAAAGGCTTTGATTATTTGGGCATTTTTGAGGTTTAAGGCGTGTTGAATACGACGCAGTATTTCGTTGTTAGTCACTAGCGTGTCCTACAAAAGGTATCGGAGTATTGAGGAAGGCGACTCTAACAGAGAATAATGAGTTTCGATAGAAGTAATGCACCACACGTTCGTATCTTTGCCTTGAACTATGCTCGCGAGACCAATTTTGAATCCCGTATCTTGAGGCGATTTGAGTATAGTGTGCTGAGCTAAAATGGGTAATCAATGACAGGCCGCATTCGTCAGGAAATCATGAGTGATGTACGCGGGCGGTCAATGGATGGGGCTAGTTCAATTAGCCTTTTTATCGCTAACATCCTGGCGCGGAATAGCATAAGATACGCGGCCTTTACTTAAGTACCGAGCCATTCTCCTAATGACAGATAACACACAGCAAGCGACATTTGCCAATCTGGGATTGATTCCAACACTCGTCGAGCGATTAGTCGAGTTAGAATACCACCAACCAACGCCGATTCAACTTCAAGCGATTCCTCATATCCTTGCAGGGAAGGATATGGTGGGTGGCGCGAATACGGGCTCTGGTAAAACGGCGGCGTTTGCATTGCCAATTCTGCAACAGATTCTTCAGCAAGACACCCCTCGTCGTCGTGGCAATTTTGTCTCTCATCTCATTTTAGTACCCACACGGGAGCTAGCCGCACAAGTCGCTTCTAACGTTAAGTCTTACTCTTATCATCTTCGAGAGCAGATTAAAACGGTCGCGGTATTTGGTGGTGTGTCAGTGAACCCACAAATGCAGTTACTGCGTGGTGGATGTGACATCATTGTGGCGACACCGGGTCGGTTGCTTGATCTGGTCTCCAGTAATGCGATTAAGTTAGACCGTGTCAAAACACTGGTTCTTGATGAAGCTGATCGCATGTTGAGTCTAGGCTTCACGGAAGAGCTCAATAACATCCTCGCGTTACTGCCAGAGCAGAAACAGACGTTGCTATTTTCAGCGACGTTCCCAGATAAAGTCACGACGTTGGCTAAGCACCTGCTCAGCGATCCTGTTGATGTTCAGCTGCAGAGTGCTGAAGAGAGTACGTTGGTGCAACGCGTGTTCAGTGTTAACAAAGGTGAGAAGACGGCAGTGCTGGCTCATCTTATCAAGCAGCATCAGTGGCGTCAGACCTTGATATTCGTGAATGCGAAGAACGCCTGTAATCATCTCGCTCAGAAACTCTCAAAACGCGGCATCACCGCGGAAGTCTTTCATGGTGACAAAGGGCAGGGCGCTCGTACTCGTGTGCTTGACGGGTTCAAGTCTGGAGAGATTCAAGTGCTGATTGCTACTGATATCGCCGCACGTGGCCTTGATATAGAGAAGCTCCCTGTCGTTATCAATTTTGACCTTCCCCGTAGTCCTGCTGACTATATGCATCGTATTGGACGAAGTGGTCGCGCAGGGGAAGTCGGTTTAGGGTTATCTTTGATTGATTACGATGATTACCATCATTTCAAGGTGATCGAAAAGAAAAATAAGTTCCGATTGGAGCGTGAGCAGGTGGCAGGTTTTGAAGTGGACGATGATCAAAGCGAAGCCTACTTCTTGCCTATGAGACCACAGCCAGCGCCTGCTGGAACGGGAAAAAAGAAGAAGAAAAAACGCAATCAGTTAGAAATGTAGCTCGCTAACATTTCTCGCTCAGAATAGGGCTAGTCAGAAAACGAATAGGGCCTCGTTTGAGTCATCAAGCGGGGCCCTTTTGTCAGTGGAAGGGAGCAATTATCGACGTGGCGAACGTCCGCGAGAAGACCGCTGTTTAAAGGCAGACGCTGCTTTCGCTTGTGATTTCAAAATAGAATCCACAGTGAGCGGCATCGGCTCTTTAGGCTCAAGACCGTGGCGGAAAGTGCGTGCTCTTGGCGGCAATTCGTATTCTTCTGCGCTTGCGCGCGGCATGCGTTTAAATCGGTAAAGGTAGAAGTTTTCTAACTTTTCTCTTGCCCATTCGGTTTTCTTCAAATACTTCACACTACTGGCAATGGATGGCTTGGTGTTAAAGCAGTTGAAGCGCATTGCGGCATCTAAAATGTCCCAGCCATAAAAATCCACTAACTCCTGCAACATTGTTTCTAGCTTTAACCCGTGCAGTGGGTTGTTTTGTTGCAGTTCGATTCTTTCTTCGTCAGTCATCATTTTTGCGGCCTTACTGATTAAAGGACGAAGTTTAGCAAAATATGGCGCGCAAAAGGCAATTAAACGCAAGTGAATCCTGTCGCTACCCTTGCGAACGACAGAGTCTCGCGTCGAGGTCGTTCAAGTTTAGGCGGCAGAAGATAGCAAGAAGGACTGAGATAACGATAGGTAATGGTAACGGCCAGATTATGATAAGCTCATCGTTTTTCATGTTGGGTGAATATATGTCTGATGATCATTTCTGTGGGAAATATGAGGTGGAGCTTAAATATCGTCTCGAGTCCAAAGCCCATTTCTTAGCGGCTTTAGAACAGATCCCTCATGAAGTGATGCTTGAAGATAACATTGAGTCGGATTGGTATTTTGATACGCCGGATAGCGCACTCGAAGCACAGCAAAAGAGCGTATGTATACGGACTATGTCACCGTCAGGTATCAAGCTTTGGATCGTCAAGGGGCCAGAAGCTGACCGATGTGAAGCAACTAACATCACGGATGAGCGCAGTGCGTTGAGTATGCTTAATACCATGGGTTACGAAGTTACCTTGCAAGCAACTAAAAAGAGAAGCATCTACTTCGTTGGTAAATTTCATATCACTGTTGATGTTTTAGAGGGGCTGGGTGATTTTGCAGAATTCGCCATTATGACGGATGACGAATCGAAGCTTGCGGGCTATAAAGCAGAGCTTGAAACTTTGGCAAGCCGATTTGGGTTAACAGCGACTGCGTTGCAGACAAAGTCTTATAAACAGATGCTACTGGAAGGTAAAAAGAGTGAACATTAAGGTAAGGAACGCCGTCAGGACAGATATTGTCGATCTATTGCGCTTGAACTATCAAATTGGTGTACTGCATTTTGAAAACGCCCCAGAGTCGTTCGTTGAACCTACCTCTGAAGAGAGAGCATTCTTGCTTAGCGCTTTAGATAATCCATCCCGGCTTTTTGTTGTCGCAGAAGTTGATGACGAGATTGTTGGGTTTATTACGGCAACGGTGACTCAGAACGAAGCGATACCGTTTTTAGTCAAGACGCCCATTTGCCGTATAGGCACCCTTGTTGTGGATGAGGGGATTAGAGCGACTGGGGTTGGTACACGCTTGGTGGCGCATTGTACCCAGTGGGCGGAGTCTCAAGGAGCAACCCAAATCAGGCTAGAAGTGATGGCGTTTAATAAAGCCGCACAAGCGTTCTACGCAAAGTTGGGTTTCACAGAGCAATCAAAAATGATGTGGAAAGCGGTTTGAGAACAGGGAGCGATTGCTACTCGCGTTTTTGGTAGCATCGATGACATAAGAAAATGGCCAAGGTCGCTACCTTGGCCATTTTTATAGGTTATTTACCTTAACAGGCAATTAGTTTGCCTTTGGCGTGAAGGTTTGGGTACTGCGATCTTCTGCGGCAACAGGTTCAATTTTCTGACCATTAGCGGTGAGATCACGGATGTAATCAATGAAGGTCTCAGTGTAGAGTTTTAATGTGTTCTCGTATTTTGATGGGTCAGCGGAGATTTCACCAAAGGTGAGATAACCATCTTTACCACCTGCAATATAGTCATTTGTAACCACGATTAACTCACGGTTGTCGCTGAGCGCTGACCAAGAACCATCACCTTTCGCTTTGACTTGGATGTTGTGAACACGTTGGCCAGCAGGTTTGTTGAAATCAACGTCATAACGAATACCCGCTGCATAAGGGTAGGCACCGTCAGAGCCTTCTGCACTGTTATCAACGTACTCTAGATAGGCTTTATCTACCGCTTCATTCAGAACTTTCTTAAGCTGTGCACCTGTCATTGTCAGGTTTACCATGGTGTTGCTAAATGGCAGGACTTTCGTTGCGTCGGCAGCGGTAAAGGTACCTTGCGTGATGTTGGCACGTGCACCGCCGCCATTCTGAATGGCGACGTCCGCACGTTTAGTTTGCGCTAAGAAGGCTTGCGCGACTAAATCGCCAACCTGTGAGCCGTGGGCATCGGTATGCGTGTCACAGCCATCGGCACCACTGTGTTTTTGCTGGCCAGGTACGCGTTCGTAACAAAGCAGCTCTGTTGATTGGGCAATTTCCTGACCTTTCATCACATCGAGTTTCTCAGAGAAAGCATCGAGTGTTTTTTGGGTCGCGGCATCGGCTTCAACTTGAACCAAGTTGGGCTGCGCTTTCACGTCAGCAATCACGGCTTCAAGAGCCGCGCCTGAAAGCAGTTGTTTCTTGCCGTTTTCGTCCTTGCGTTTGAACTCTTGACCAATCATCAGGTGAGGGGTACCACTACATGCTGCCACATTGCCTTTTTCGTCAAAGGAAACAGACAGTTCACCAAGGATTTGGGTGTATTGCCAAGCTTGTGCCACACAAACCATGTTGCCATCTTTATTCTTCACAATGGTTGGGTAAGGCCCATCGCTTTTTAGCCCAACGGTATCAAAATCACCTAACAAGGTATGCGAGTCACCACCAATGATGACGTCAACATCGGTTACCGCAGCAGCAAGTTGTAAGTCATTGGTGTATTGATAGTGGGTGAGAAGGACTATTTTAGAAACATCGTTGGCGACAAGCTCGTCGATGTATTTTTGTGCGGTTTCTACTTCATCCAAAAATTGTGTGGTCGTATCTGGGTTTGAAGAGTTCATGGTTTTATTGGCAATATCGATGCCGACAATACCGATTTTGTGGTCACCATACTGCTTAACCGTATAAGGTTTGAAGTAGTCGTTTGCTGATTTTTGGGCAAGAGGTGAAACACCTTGCTCTGGAATGACATTGGCGGCGAGCACATCTGGCGCACAATCGCCTGCCTTCAACCAATCTAGGAACTGAGCAAGACCCGCATCACCGTCATCAAACTCATGGTTACCGAGTGCGAAGGCATCAAAGCAAGCATGATTCATCATTGCTGCGTCGGCTTCACCTTTAAATAGTGCGTAATACAAGGTGCCAGAAATGGCATCACCTGCATGCAGTTTGAGCACGTTTTCATTTGCGGCGGCACGTTGGTTCAATGCCGTGACCAGGGCAGGGAAGCCGCCCACTTCCGCGTATGTAGATTCGCCTGCGAGTTTTAACTTTTGCGATGAAGGCTCAAGATGAGAGTGATGATCGTTGATATGCAATATCGTGAGATCAAAAGGCGATGCTTGTACGTTACTGAAAGCACAAGCTGAGGCAACCACTGCCGATAGCGTTGCGAGTTTGAATGGGCTTGTTTTCATTTTATATCCCTATGTATGTTTGTTAGACGCCAGACTCGATTTAGAGCACATAATTATAGGATTTAAATGAAATTTGGCTTCAACTTGCATTGTATTATTTGAACTTGATCAGAATGACCGACTTAATCTTGATGCATTATGAAACACGACGCTGATAATTGAGAATCAGCCCTAAACATATCTAGGCTACTAATAGAGCAGTAGGTAGCGGCTTGTATTGGGATGAAAGTCTATCAAAAGGGAATGATAACTATATTCCAATAATTCGAAATTGTCTGTAAAGCTATACTTTTATGGCTAGCTTTAACTCAGGTGCCGTAAGCATGGTGGTTTTCAAAGGAGAGACAGGGATGAGAATTTTTATCGGGTTGCTGATGGCGATATTGGTTGGATGCAACAACAGTGATTCAACTGACACAGTGTTGGATGTTGCACCTACCGCTGAAAGAAAGGTTGATTTTAATGGTAGTGATGTGGTGAGTCATTTTGAGTCGGGTCACAATGCCGCGATGTTTTCAGGGCTTTCAACGAATACCTATTTTCACCCGGCTTCTAAGTCGGCTTTGATCGTGACTTACGGTCGCTTGAATGCAGTGAATTCGATTGCTCCAGAGCCAGACATGTCAACTGTGGGTAAAGCGGTACTGGTTCTATTTGATGAGAAGACAGAGGATATTCAGATTGAGAGTTGGCTCGCGTCGGTGAACTCGGATGTTGTCGGCCCCGTGTTGGACTACCAGAGCTATGGTGTCGAGTTTGAGCAGGGTGAGGACACGTTCCAGGAATATGTGCTCGATGAAATCAACGGTAAGTTTGCGATTCATAAGGGGCGCTTTACCATCCCCAGCCAGCGCTTACTGGACGGGAGCGTGGAAGTCACCGCTTTTTCTGATGAAACCGATATCCACATAGAAACAGGGCCTGACTACGAGATTCAGGCGCTTTCTGCGCAGCGAGCGATAAATACGGCAACTGCGGATGTCATGAGCAACGCACTCATTCAGCCACCCTACTATTTCTCTAGTATGGCGTCAGATTTTTCTGCTAACGTTGGTGTGGTGCCTTATCTCTCTGGTGGCGGGTGTTTGGAAGGGTATTCGGTGCACCGGTGGGCGTTACCAAGCGCGCACGCAGCGATCTATATAAAATACAGTGATGCAACGCCTTTCACGCCGGAAGGCTGGATTTGGTTTTTTGAAGAGGATGCTTCATCACAAGCCATCGTTGAGTTTGTTGCCCAAGATGATGGAATAAATGATGATAAAAATCTCGTCCAGCCAATGGGCAAATGGGTCATAGCGAGTCAGCACATTCAACATGTCTCTGAGCAGCTTACTTCCAGCGTGTCGAAAACGAATGGTGTCGTCGCCGCTTACGAAGAGTATGAAGTAAGCTATCGAGTCGATGATATCGTCGTTCCTCAATTGATGGATGTCGTTGGATTTACTGCGACCACCACCATTCGGGTGCATGACATTGCTACGGTGGAAAATTGTGGCTCTGAGCCATCGAATGACCACTAATGTTGATGTTATCGTGCTGCTTGTCGCAGATGATGCTTTGATGTTGTTTACTTTTTAAGTGCGCCGAATAGACTGAATCGTTGACGCGCCTCTCTAATCTGAAGGTACTCCTTGAGTTCAATGCCGGCCGCGGCAAACAAGGGGGCAAGTTGTTTATAGTCTTTGCTTGTAATGATGCCGCTAGCGATGCGTTTCAGTCTATCTTCTTCTTGTTGTGTGGCTTTTTTAAAGCCGCACTCGACATGGCTAATTTCTTCATATTGGAGTTTTAGCTCGAGGTACTTTTGGGCTATTTGTTGAGGTGTCATCGTCTTTTCTCTTCGAGAATAATGTGTACGGAGGTTAGCACGCGCTTTAGTCTCGTGGCGACGGATGACAGGAGGGAATGGCAAAAGTGTCGATAAGACAAATCAAATCGTCGACTTAGAGACGACTCTCAGTTTTGGTTTAGCTACCGCTGATTTAGCCAATCCGCTTTGTAAAACTGTGTGGACCTTAGCTATGCTAACGGTGCTATAGACTGAGTGTATCATTGATTGCGTTCGAGATATTTTCATGGTTCTATCACTTCGAAAAGCATTAGCTTCCGATATTGATTTCTTGCAGCAATTGCGTGATGCCAGTATGCGCAAGTACCTGATTGATGCAGGTATGCCTACGTCTCGGGAAGCATACTTACAGCGCGTTCAGTACCAATTTGAACATGCGAAGGTTGTTGAGGTGAATGGTGAATCTGCGGGTTTGTTTAAAAGCTTGTTTGAGCCTAAGCAGCATCGTTGGTATCTCGTGCAGATTCAGATAATGCCGATTTATCAACGGGCAGGGATCGGGCGACAGCTGATTCAACAATTAATTGAACAAAGCCACCAGCAAAACTTTGATGTCGGGTTGAGTGTCATTAAAAGCAATCCGGCTAAGCGGTTGTATGAGCGTTTAGGTTTTGTGGTGGTAGATGAAAGCGACTGCGAGTTCGAGATGGTGAATTTTGCTGTCACTAAGTCAACACCGGTAAGCAACCTGAGTGAAAACAAGCGGTTCTAGGTCTATTCTCCTACTGTTACCTTTCTCAAATGTCGATATAGCTCGCAGTAATGCGCATTTCATCAATATTCTCTGTGGTTATTCATTGAAATTTCATCTTAGCCGCCGATAAGGAGGAACAGCAGCGCGAACTGAAGTGGTTAGCTGCGACAGTACTGAGAGAAAGGAAGTCTATGATGAAGAATTTGAGCATACGCATTAAGTACGCTTTGCCCACCGCAATACTAACACTCGCCCTTTTAGCCGTCGTGATTGCAGACAATATGCGCTTTAGTACCTTAGAGCAAAATATGAATCGCTATACGGAAGTCTATTTACCAGCGGTTTCTGCGGTATTGAATGGAGACAGAGATCTTTATCAAGTACGGGTCGCATTAGTGAAATATGTGAGCCATGACGCCAAGCATCGGCCACAATTGAAAGAGACGATTGCTGACAATGCCCAGCAAGCGAGTGATCGATTCATTTCATTTCGGCAGCTAATGCGTGACTACCCGGACATTCAACAATCAGCACAGGGCTTTGAGCAGGCGTTTTCGCGTTGGAATAATTCCGTAGATCAAGTGCTAACCTTGAGCAATGATGGCGATAAAGAGGGCGCGCTTGCCATTCTGGATGGGGAAGGGCTAGCGGCTTTTAGTGCGTTGCGTGATGTGTTTGACGTGTCGGGTGAGTTGGCAATGGGTAAAGCGACATTGTTGAAAGAGCAAGCCGCAGCGACGAATCAACAGCAAAAGACCATCGGCTGGGTTGTGTTGGTGTCGACATTGGCGATCTCGTTAATCGTGGCTTTTGTGAGTCAACGTATTTTGGTGACAAGGATTACTGAAGTAACAGAGCGGATAGAGGAGATCAGCTCGGATGAAGGCGATCTTACTGCGCAGATAAAGGTGTCAGAAAATGACGAAATTGGTGATCTAGCCAAAGCATTCAATCATTTTGTACAAGGGTTGGGTGAGGTTGTGCATCGCATCGATGCAGATGTCGATGCTTTACAGCGTAAAAGCGAAGTACTGGATGAGTCTGCGTTGAAGACGTCTCAAGTTGCCGTTTCACAGAGTACCTCTTCAGATACGATTTTGAGTGCTGTCCATCAAATGAGTTTGGCAACGAAAGAGATGGCCGATAATGCCAGCGAAGGCGCAGCATTGACGACAGAAGCTATCGCCCATGCGAATGAAGGCATCGGCTCATTGACTCAAGCGGTAGCGCGGATTGAAGAGCTTTATCAAACCATTGAGACGACATCTTCCGATGCGCGTCATCTCGCGGAAGAATCGACAAACATTGCCAGTGTGCTAGAGGTAATTCGTGGTATCGCGGAGCAAACTAACTTGCTTGCCCTTAATGCTGCGATTGAAGCAGCGCGCGCGGGTGAAAAAGGACGTGGTTTTGCGGTTGTCGCTGATGAAGTGCGTAATCTTGCGCAAAAGACGCAAGATTCGACGGATTCAATTGAAACCATGATCGCGACGATTCAGCAGTCGGTAACCAATGTGGTGAGTAAGATAGATGATGGCTTTGACAAGGTGTCTACCTCGGTCGAGTTGTCGAAGCAGACCGAAACGACCTTGATTGAAACCAGCGAGCTGCTAACAAAGGTCAATGATATGTCTATTCAAGCTGCTTCGGCGACGGAGCAACAGACCGCGGCCGCTGCCGATATTAAGGAGAACCTAGTGCAGTTGAACTCGCAGGTTCAGACCAATCGCAGCGTGGCTGAACATACCCATTTAACCGCGGAAGAGGTGCGTCAATTGGCGGCGAATATTGCGGGAGGCATCAGCCGTTTTAGTGCCGCTTAGCCGTTGTTTAACAGTGAGGTTCATCACAAGGCCGTTGTGATGAACCTCACAGGCGCGAACATTCGCGAAAATGGGCGTTTTTTCGCTGAGCAAGTCATCAAGAGGCTGCTGAGCATCATTTCTTTTCTTGTCTAAGTCGTTTAACGTGTCGCCTTGTTTTACTGGCATTGCTTCCTTGTCCAATTTCTTACTTTTCTGACGCCTTTTCTGAGTTGTTCAATGTGTTTAATCGCGTCCATTGGAAATAAGTCGCTGAAAAATGGCCGGGATGGTTTTGAATCCTGTTTCATTAAAGCTGGGCATCGCATTGTCGAGTCTTTTTACTCTTGCAACTGAGACAGTGTTGCACCCTTTTGTCCTTGATATCTCACGGTTAAGAAGCCACTTTTTTCGCATCTTGAAGAATGAAACACCCTGCTAAGTTGATGTTGGCTGACGCAATTAAGCAGTAAAGGGCGCTGTAATGAGTTCACATTGGGATCATCTATCTCCGTTTCATCTTCGATTTCTATTTCCATTCATCATTGTCACTATTTTGATCAATGCCTTGATGCTTGTGGTGCCAGTTTTCAGCCTTCAAGTCTTTGACCGTGTGTTGTCGAGTGAAAGTGTCGCCACCCTAAAAGCTTTGCTAGTGATTACACTCTTTCTTCTTTTAATCCAGGGGGTGTTAAGCGCGCTGCGCGACCATCTCGCGCAACGCAATGCACTGCGGTTTGAGGTCAATATGAGTGATGCGCTTTACCGAGAGATGCTAGGAACAGAAAAGCATAAGCGCGGGTTGTTGAATGACTTACATGAAACGCGATCAGTCTTAATGTCATCGGCATTTATTAGCGCGTTCGACCTACCGTTTGCCCCCGTGTTTTTAGTGATATTGCAGCTTCTCCACCCGGTATTAGGCGCCATCGGCTTGGTATCTGTGGTTGTCATTCTGGTTATGACTTTGCTTACCGCTTGGCTGCAGCGTGATCACCACCTCGCATTGCAGCTAAGCCAAGGTGAAGTGCGTCAATATCAAGAGGAGATGTTGGCACAAAGTGATAACGTCCGCGTGCAAGGCATGCGTGATGCAGTATTGGCAACGTGGCTAAGCAAATCGCAAATGACACTTTGGTATCTCGCGGCGTTATCTGCCAGTCACGCTAACATGCAAGCGTTTAATCGCGGGTTACGGATGGTAATGCAGGTCGTTGTGATGGCGGCAGGTGCACTATTGGTTATTCAAGGAGAGCTGGGCGCCGGCGGTATGATTGCGGCCTCTATCCTACTTGGGCGATTGTTACAGCCTTTTGAGCAACTCATTTCGGGGTATCGGAGTTTGCGGACAGGCTATAAGGCCTATTGTCGCGTCAAGGTTGGGTTTTTTACGCAATCCTCAGAAGCGGACAAGGTGATGATGCCCGATCCACAAGGGCAGTTAGTGTTAAATAAGGTGACTTGGCTGTGTGAGAAGAGCCAGCGCACCTTATTAAGCAATATTCAGTTTCGCTTAGAGGCGAGTCACTGTTTAGGTTTAGTTGGGCCCTCAGGTGCAGGGAAATCTTCGTTATGTGATTTAATTGCGGGTGTCACCCGAGCAACGCGAGGGGAAGTTCGTCTCGATGGCGGGCAAATTGAAAACTGGCCGGAGTCGCAGCGCACAACCGTCGTCGGCTATCTACCGCAACACATACAGTTTATTGCCGCTTCTATCGCTGACAATATTAGCCACCTTTCTCGAGGGAAAGGGGAGGATGTTCAGTTGATAGAGGCCGCTCAACGGGCTGGTGCGCATGAACTGATTTGTCAGTTGCCGCAGGGTTATGACACGGTGATTGGCGAAGGGGGGTATCCGTTATCCGGTGGACAAAGGCAGAAGATTGCACTGGCGCGCGCGATTTATTTTAAGCCTCGCTTGCTGATTTTAGATGAGCCTGATGCTTACCTTGACACAGACGGTGAAGCCCAGTTAGTGCAGCTTCTTTCTTGGTGTAAACAGCAAGGAATGACAGTTATCGTTGTGACGCACAAGTCAGCATTGTTGCGTCTTGCAGATTGGGCCATTTTGTTACAGCAAGGCCAAATTGCAAAAGCGGGCACAGTACAACATGTTTGTGGTCGCTTACAACCGCAAAGAGGCGGGTCTGTCAATTCGTCTAAGTCCTCTCAGCCTTCGCAAAACCAAGGAGCATGAGATGCTGCGTTTACTTACCTCACAGCTCTCGGCCGAGCAACGCGAATTAGGTGATGGGCGAGTGCTAATGTTGGGCCTAGGCCGATTGCAGGCGTCGTTATTGCTTTTTGTCTTATTACTTTTGATAGGCCTATTGGGGTGGGCAAACCTTGCAGTGATCGAAGCTGCGGCTGTTGCAAGGGGGAAAGTGACGGTTGAAAGCCGCCCTAAAACCATTCAGCACTTAGAAGGCGGGATTGTTCGCCAAATTTGGATTAATGATGGCCAGTATGTCGAAGCCGGGGATCGGCTTATCTCCTTAGAATCGGCTGCGGCTCGCTCTCAGTTGAATCGGATGGTGGCACGATGGCAAAGCCATCTCGCCAGAGCCAATCGTTTACAGGCTGAGTTGGCAGGAGCAGAAACCATTCTGTTTTCTGATGCGTTATTAAAGCAGCAAGCGGATGCGCGTGTTGCGGTACTCATGCAAACCCAGCAACAACTTATGATGCAACGAATGGCGCTGTTTAAAGGTGAGCGGGCCTTACTTGATCAAGAGGCCAGCAATCACCTCAGCCGTCAAAAGGCATTGCACAGCAAACTCGCTGCTGATCAAAAAAGTCTTCACTACTTGCAGCAGCAAATCGCGATGCATCTTACGTTACTGGCACAAGGTAGTACGTCGAAGTCACGTCTGCTTGATTTAAAGCGAGAAGCAGCGCGCTTAGCCTCGGTAATCGCAGAGACAAACACTGACATTGTCACCGCAGAGGGCGACTTGGCAGAAACCAAACTCCATCTCGCCAATATTCACCATGATCAAACGCAACGTATCGCAGAAGAAATGCAGCAGGTTGAAGCGGCGCTCTACGAATTGGAAGAGACGATGTTAGAGGCGGAAGACCGATTGAGCCGTATCGATATCGTTGCGCCGCAATCTGGCCGAGTTGCAGACCTTAAGGTGTTATCGTCTGGCGAAGTGATCGCGCCGGGGCAGCCCTTGTTACAGATTGTGCCACAGCAAGAAGCGTTTATCGTTGAAGCCTTTGCTTCCCCGCAAGATATTGATGTGATTCAACAAGGGATGAAAACGCGTGTCCGATTAACCGCATTAGATCAACGCACTGCCCTCCCCATTAACGGCGAAGTGATCCATGTCGCCGCCAACCAGACCGAACAAGATAACGAGCAAGCGGGCTATCTCATTAAGGTACGGCTTTTTAAGGAAGAGATTGATACAGAGGTTCATCGTGCTTTGTATCAAGGTATGCCAGCTGAAGTCATGGTGCTACTGGGTAATCGTACCCCAATGGACTACTTGCTCGACCCTCTCTATGTCACCGCTTACAAAGCGATGCGAGAGCACTAGGAAGAGTGAAGGCCAAACCCATCGCGAGGTGGGGACGGAAAACCACGGGTCTCAACGGGTGAGACAGCCGGGCTATCTCTTGTGACCATGAAAACTGAGGAAATACACATGGCTGCAGAAGACATCAAAGGCACAAACCAAGACGATCAACTGACTGGTACAAGTCAGGGCGAGTTTATTCACGGCTATGACGGTGACGACATCATCAATGCTGGTGGTGGAAATGATGAGATTCACGGCGGGAAAGGCGATGACGATATTCGTGCCGGGCGTGGCGACGACTTTATTGCGACTGGAAGAGGTTCTGATGAAGTGCGTGGTGGTGCTGGTAATGACATTATCGAGGCTTGGAATCACACGTTGGACGCGGGTGATGAGCCGGGCGAGTTTGATAATAGTTTAGGCATCGCGAAACAAAAAGATATTGAAGCGTTAGGCGGCATGTCGTGCATTGATGACGCGATTGCCGGGGGACGTGGTAGTGACTACATCGAAGGTGGTGCAGGCAACGATATCATATACGGTGGGGGCGGCCCTCAAACACTTGGCGAAAACTTATTCGTTAACGGTGATTTTGAAAACCGTGCAGCAACGGGGACAGTGTTTAACCCACATGGTCATCGATGGGCGACATATGATGAAATCGAAGGTTGGGCCGCGACTGACTTTGACGCCAGTACCGATGATGGGCTCATTGAACTGCAATATACCCGCGTTGGCGGCGCGCCAACGACGGGCGCGAATGCCGAACCGAGCAACACGGTACTGGAGTTAGATGCTCACCGCGACCCCGGCTCTGAAGGGGTTTCAAATGCGTCCGTAGGTCAAGCGATTACGGTCGAGAGTACCGGAAAGTACCGCTTTGAGTTTGACTATGCCGGGCGTAATCGAGGTAATCAAGAGAATGCTTCAGAAACCAGCGAGTTTTCGGTGATTGTGGATGGTGAAGTGATCATGACGTTCAATCCCGAAAACCAATGGTCGCACTTTGAAATCGATTTACAACTTGATGCAGGGACACATGAGATTGTTTTTCAAGCCGGAGGCGTTGAGGATACCTACGGTGCGCTGATTGATAACGTCAGCCTAAGAGAAGTCAAAAAGGACGATATTTTAATTGGCGACAATGGCCCGGATTCGGATCTCGCCCACAGTGCAGGTAACGATTTGATGCGCGGCGGTGATGGTGACGACGTGATGATTGGTGACCATTTTGACGCTTACAGTTACAACGAAAACAGGGGTGAGTTTGAGCTTGATTTTGCAAATGGGCAAGCGGCGGTGATGCCTGCTCAGAATACGGCGGGCAGTTTGCCAGTCTCGGTTACTACGGGTGAGCATAGTATGGGCGCACAGGTTGCCATTTCTCGACCCTATGACGGAGCGAGCGGTGACACAGAAATTGGGACGTGGACGGCATACCGTGATGGCGTCAAAGTCGCTGAAGGGACGTTTACCGCCGAGGATCTCGCGACAGGGATACAGCCGAGGGTCTCGCCCATCCTCGATGTCTTGGGCATGTTTGAGATTGGTCCGGAGCAAACGGGTTGGAAGGCCTTTGATGAATTGATCTTTGAACCCGCGGCAACAAATACCTTTGATGTAGTCAGTGTCGACACTATCTCATTGAGTGGAGATGGTAATGACATTATGTACGGTGGACGAGGCGATGACGTCGTGTTGGGAGGGGATAATCAACAAGCCGGTGAAATGATCCCCGAGTTTGTAGCGACTGAAGGTCAGTTTGATGTCAATGGGTTTCAAGGCCAAATGACCTTGGCCGTCAACGGGTCAGATGCATGGTATAACAATAGTTTAGGCTATTATCTGCTCGATGAAGAAGGCCAAGTCATGGAAGCAAACGTCGTGTGGAGTAATGTGAAAACCGCCACGGATGCGTTGACGTTAGATTTTGATTGTCATGACGTCGATCAGGTCGGGTTGTTTATTGTACCTAATGGAGGGCGGTTAGGTGTCGGAGAGGGAGCTGTGACGCTGGATGCCGAAACGGGATCATTGAGTTCGAATGGACAGACATTTACGGCGTTGCTCTCAGAGCCGAGCCATGTTCAGAATGTGGTTAATGGCAACCAAATCGTCCTGAATTGGAATGACAATACCAGTGGGGACCCGTTCCCGAATGACTACGACTTCAATGACGTGCAAACAACAGTGACCTTTGATTCCGTGTCTACACCCCAAGAAACGCTTTATGGTCGAAAAGGGGATGATTGGTTAGATGGTGGTGCCGGTGATGATTTGGTTGTGGGCAATCGCGGTGACGATACCCTGATTGGTGGCACGGGTAATGACACGTTAAAAGGCGGGTTAGGAAACGATTTGTTGGTTGGTGGAAACGGTATCGACCGGGTCTATGGTGCGAAAGGCAATGATACGTTAGTTATTTCTGGTGATGATGCCACTACGGACATCTTACACGGTGGGAAAGGTTTTGACGCCTTGGTGAGTGCTGAGTTTGCTTCAGGGCTGGAAGCGGAGGGGTTAAACGTTGATATGACAGCCAGCAATATCCATCGGATTGAAGCGGTTGTCGGTTCCGCGGCCAGTGATGATAGTGTCACGCTGAGTCTCGATAAAATAGCCAAGCAGTCTGATGATGTTTTTGGCTTGAACGCCACAGATAATGGGACGTTTTTTGTCATTGGTGTTGAAGAGGTCAATCTAGACCTTGCTGGTTGGTGTGCGCATGGTGAAAATGCGTTACAAGCGAATAGCTTAGATGACGCGCTATTGGCGCAGTTAGGCATTGATAGCGGTGATACCCTTTATGAATATACCTTTACTGATGCAATGTCAGGTGAAACAGTCTTGATCTATAGCGATGAGACGGGGTTGTTTGATTCTGGCTCTCCAATGTAAAAAGGGAATACTGAGACGATAACGATAACAACCAGCTGTAAACAGGTTGTCTCCGGCTATTGCGCCAGTGTTTATACTGGCGCTTTTTTGGGGGCCTTTATGGCTCGACCTTGTGAGTGGGATGACTTTGGACTGCCATTTCGACGGCTGCTTGGGCATGGATTGCTGTCGTATCATAGAGAGGTACCGTGGTATCTGCTTGTTGTACTAGCAAAGCAATTTCTGTGCAACCCAAGATCACTGCTTCCGCACCTGCTGCTTTTAATGCTTCGATGATGGCTAAATACGCCTGTTTGGAGTTTTCACGTACTTCGCCTTGGCAGAGTTCATTGTAAATGACATTGTGTACCGTCTCTCTGGCGGACCTGTCTGGTACGATCACGTCAATACCAAAATGCTGTTCAATCCTTTCGCGGTAGAAAGCTTGTTCCATGGTAAATCGGGTGCCGAGTAAGCCCACTTTTGTAATGCCATTCTGCTGTAAGCGTTCCCCGGTGGCGTCAGCAATGTGCAGTAGCGGGATATGAATAGCGGCTTCGATGTCTGGGGCGACTTTATGCATCGTATTGGTGCAAATGAGCAAGAAATCGGCACCGCCTGCTTCAACGGATTGTGCCGCTTTACAAAGGATTTTCGCTGTTTCATCCCATTCGCCAGCATGCTGTAGACGTTCTATCTCTTGGAAATCGACGCTATACATGCAGATCTTGGCGGAGTGTAATTGACCTAAAGACGCTTTCACCCCGCGGTTTAGTGCTTGATAGTAGCTTACTGTCGACTCCCAACTCATTCCTCCCAGCAACCCTATTGTCTTCATTTGCACCTTCTCCTCATTGCATTGTGTCGGTCCGGGCAATTGGCGAAGCAGGTTGTTCGCGTGCTTTGTCCGGAGAGTTGCTATTTAAAATAGCCTGTTGCTTGACTTGATTCTTGTACAAAACAACCCTAAATCGACAAAGTGTGTTGAAATGGCAGAGATTTGCGTGCTGGGGTTGGTTAACCACCCTTTGACGATGCAGGCAAGACGGTTGTGCTGGCCGTTACACTTTTTTCAAGGGTGACTTGCTGATCTCACCAATACGTTTAATTGAATCAATTTTTTTCCCATCCCAAATCATTTCAATGTGATAACGCTGATAGACGTCATAGACTACTTTGGGTGTAAACATGGCCCAACACGTCCCTCCATCATGACGCACTGAACGGTAGTAGATGCCGGAATAGCACTGCTCTTTTCTCACTTGTCGGCCAAGCTGTTGTGATTGGCCATAATGGGTTTGATCGTAAATGGGGTCATCAATAGGGTAGGCTGTCACGTCTAGCACATGACTGGCATCAAACTGAAATTCGAGAGTGCGTAAAACGATGCGGTCGAACTTTAATCCTTCTACGTTTTGCCAGTATTTTTCTTGGTGATAATAAATCTCAAACAACGCCGTTTGGACATCATTTGCGATATATAAAGCACCGAAGCTGCCATCGGCGAAGCGCGTACCATCTCGATTGATATGCGTAAAAGGGGCCACAGCGTAGCTTCTTCCTCGTTTACAGTGAAAGGGAATCTCTTCGCTCGCGATAAGCGCGATGTTACCCACTTCTTGTTGAATACGTGGATTGGTCAGCTTTTGCAGTTCATATAAGGCGTCGAAGTCTTCCGGGCTTGCGACATCCTCGAAAAGGGCGATAGTGGGGTATTTGGAGTTGAGCAAGCGAAAACCTGTTTGCCGTGCTTCCTTGTTCGGTGCGGATTTCGTCATGCCAATTAACCCCAAATGCCTGAGCGAAGTGCATCGATACGTATAGCCACCTCGTAGAGGTCACTGAACTTACCCGAAGCAATAATCGCTAGCGGTTTTCTGCCTTCAAAGTACGCATTGTGATTGGGCATTGTCATAAACCCGCGCACATTTTCTGGGTTGTCGAAGATAATTCTCAACGCGGAGTGAATATTGAGGATGTAGCTCAGCCGTTCAAGTTGGTCGTCATCAAGACGTACTTTTTCGCTGTCTTTTCTGAAGCTATAAAAAGAAGATTTGCTGAGGCGTAGTATGGATAGCATCTCTGCTTGGGTGCAGCCCCAACCATCCAGGATGACAGTGGCCGCTTTAAAGCCTGCTTCAGCCATCTGCTGTTTACTGATATCGGGCTGGGTATTTGTCACACTCATTGTGAATATCCTTTTATTGATTCACTAGTTTAATTATGAACATTTTTGTCAATTTTGTCTAAGTTTGGAGTGATGATGAATGACGAACGGATCGCAGAGTCGTGATGAAAATAGTCAGGTTGGATACATATATACTCAAGCCACCTCAAGATACAGGTTTCAGAAGCAGACTAGCGATTCGAGTTCAAGGCAAAGGGGTGAAGGAATGGTTTCCCCTTTCGAGCGCCTTTAACGCAGAAATCGGGGCGCTAGTTGCTTCCCAAAGGGCGAGTTTTCTAGGCTCGCCACCTTTGTTACTGCTTTTTGATTTAGTCCACTAGACCTTCAAAGCAGTGCCTCGGTGGCAAACCTAGAAATTCTCGCTGAACAAGCATCTTGAGGTGGCTTGAGTATAAATCGGGTAAACTCGGGCAGTTTTTGTCGTCTTACACTCAAGCCACTCGATACGAGAGCTCGCTATCGGGTTATGAGGTGGTTTGAGCGTTTAACTAGGAGTGATTAATGAGTCGTACCGAGATAGGGCAGAGCGCAGTACTAGGTATTCGTTACATGGTGATATCTGCTATCGGATTTTCGTTGATGGCCGTTTGTGTGAAGGCGGTGAGTAATAGCGGTATCCCCCTGTTTGAAATTATTGCAGCAAGGGCATTGATTAGTTTGTCGCTTAGCTATGTGCTAGTAAGTAAAAAGGGCATCTCTATTTGGGGGAACAATAAGTTCTTACTCGCATGTCGTGGCATTGTCGGGGCGTTGGCATTGATTTGCGTATACGGTGCATTAACGGTTTTGCCATTAGCAGAAGCCACTATCATTCAAAACGTGACGCCGATTATCACGTCAGTGATGGCATTTCTATTTCTAAAAGAGAAGGTTCATACCTCGACGATGATCAGTCTACTGCTGAGCGTCATTGGCGTGGTTGTGATAGTAAAGCCTGATCTCTTTATGGCACCAGATGCGATGGATCTACCTATAGTCGGTGTGGTAATCGCACTGATTGGCGCTTTAGGAAGCTCTATTGCTTATACCATTGTGAGAAAACTGAGCGGTACTGAAGACCCTTCTGTGATCGTGTTTTATTTTCCGCTATTTGCCCTCCCTGTTTCGCTCGTATTGCTTGGTAGTGATTTCGTGATGCCTAATCTCTATCAATTCGTACTTTTGGTTTTAGTTGGCGTACTCACACAAGTCGGTCAAGTCTATTTAACCAAAGCGATGAAAGTTGGCTCGGCGAGTAAGACTATGGTGTACTCGTACTTACAAGTTGTGTTCGCCATAGTATTTGGTGTGCTGTTTTTTGATGAAATACCAACTTGGACAACCTTGTTAGGCACAGTGTTCATCATTGGTGGCGCGCTGCTAAACTTGTTTAAACGGCCTGCATAGCGGTATTTAGTGCTCCAAATGCGGGGTCAGCCACATCATAATTTCTTCGGCGGCTAAGGTCGCCGTTGCTTCGATTTCTTTGATCAGTTGTTCCGGACGGTCGAAGTTTGGTGACTCAACTAAGACTGTTTCTAAGACAGAGTAGATCGGCATTGCATCAAAGCCCACATTCCACGGGCTTGCTTTGAGTATTGACCAGTAGTGATGCTGCATATCCGCATTTTGCCCCATTAACCAAAGCTCAAAACGCAGAGCATGGTGATTCAGTACGATGCCAAAACGGAGTTTATTCGCACGGAGTGCCGTATTGAAAAAAGCGAAGTAGGAATAGTCGAGATAACCCGGTGAAATATTGCCACATTGATAGGTGGTTTCACGCAGAAAATGCGCTTTCACTTTACCGAGAAACTGTATCAGTTGCATGTTTGCGCGATGGAGGCGGTGGTCTTGGAGTTCGCGTTGGTAGTGCAGAGCAAGTGCGCCTAGCGTTTCTGGTAAATCGGGCTTTTCCATCATGATATTCCTAGCTGCTGTGGAGCAATGAGTAGTTATGAAAATCCTATTAATAGCGAGGGTAGCAGCTACTCTTGAACTTTGTTGATGTGGTTATCAAATTTCTTCTTTGCGAGACGATAAACGTCACTGAGTGACGATGATTTATTGGAACTGTTTCACGTCCTTGTCAGCGGATACAACGTCTCTACACGTCATTCGGTATATTCATTATTTTAATCAATAACGGAACCGTGAAATGCGTCCAGATATCATCATATTAAACGGCACAGGCAGTGCTGGAAAAACCAGTGTCGCGAAGGCCCTGCAAGAACAGCTTGATGTACAGTATCTTAATTTTAGTATTGATAGTGTGTTATATGCATTACCACCGAGTGACTTGCACTGCATGATGGAAGGAAAGCCTATTACGCGTCGCGGCTATGATTATGCCGTATTAGTGCAGGGCTATCATGAATGTGTTTTGGGATTACTTAAATCGGGGTGCCGACTCATTATCGATAATGCATGGATAGAGAAGCAGGATAAACGCAATTTACGTTCGTTGCTCTCAAGCTTTAATGCCTATTACGTTGGTGTGAAATGTGACCTTTCTGTCTGCGAGCAAAGAGAGTTAGCTCGAGGTGATCGAGCGATCGGTCTCGCGCGTCATGAGTACCCACTTGTGCACGCTGATATGGAGTACGATATAGAGGTCGATACCACCGACAAAACCCCACAACAAGCAGCGGATTATCTTGTAAGCATGCTTGACCAGATCCAAAACTAAGGTATGCATCGCAGATTTACCAGACTGCATTTAATTGCCCACGATTTTGTGTCGTTTCCTCGGTACTGTTGCTCAATCTATGTAAGAAAGAGGGTTTGCGCGGATGCAAACACTCCCTATTGCTTTGATTTAGCATTGACGATTTACCGAAAAGGAGAGAAGGGATGAAAGGGGCTGGCGGCACTTCCGGAGGCATTGGTAGTTTTTTTATCGGCCTAGTGATGATGTGTGGTGGTTTTTATATGCTGCTAAACTCGATAGTTATCACCAATAATTTTGCCATGAGCACGCGCTTGTACTCGTTCAATATGATGGGACAAGGGCTGAATGTAACTGGTGGTATGGTACTGATTCCTTTTATGTTTGGCGTAGGGCTTATCTTTTTCAATAGCCGAAACATTATTGGCTGGCTGCTAACGATTGGGTCCGTATCTGCATTCATATTTGGTGTTATTAGTTCTATAAATTTTACAATGCGCTCGATGTCAGCATTTGAACTAATGGCAATCTTAGTGATGGCGGTTGGTGGCTTGGGTTTATTCCTACGCTCTCTAAGGTAAGAGTGTCAATGCAAAAGTTGCAATCCATTGAGTGCTTATATATTTGATAATAAAAGGGCGATAATATTATCGCCTTTTTAATGTTTCTTGGGAATAAATAAGTCAATAAGAATGTATGCGTTATTTTTCCGTGGTAATTATTGAGTTATTTTTGACTCTTTTGTTGCTGGGGTTAAGATACTTAGGGCTAACCGAACTTTTACTAAAAAGAATAGCAATGAAGGACGCCGAATGCAGTCTTACAAATTAGACGGTCCAGTCATGCGATGTCTTTATTGATAGATATAAATATAGTCAAAACTGTGAGTATTGTGTGACTTAAATGCTGTTTTGGTGAATTTTTATGCGCATCAAGTTCATTTCTGAGTGACTCGAATTCCCCTGTCTATGAATAATTAACCGCAATTCTCGGGGTTATTGGAATTTTATTCTGTCTGAACACAGATTAAAAACAACTATTGATGTTGAATCTTGTGTTATTCGAGTCATGTGTTGGTTCAGAGCATCATTTAATGATGTCTGCCTTAAATTATAGTCTTTATCTGTGTTTTTCTTAAAATCGAGTACGGATTTTATGAAATTTATTCGGATTTCTCTTTATTTTCTTTTGCCAGTTGGTAAAATTTAATTCATAAATCTGTCATATATTCTTAATTGGAATTTCCGGTAAAGCGAAGAGTGTGAAAATAACCGCGCATTTACTGTTTAATTAACAAGACAGGTTTGTATTAAAACAAATAAAAGTAAATGTATACCCAAACCACCTCAAGATGCTTGTTCAGCGAGCGTTTCTAGGCTTGTCAACAAGACACTGTTTTGAAGATCTAGTGGACTAAATCAAAAAACAGTAACGACGGTGGCGAGCCTAGAAAACTCGCCCTTCGGGAAGCGACTAGCGCCCCGATTTCTGCGTTAAAGGTGTTTGAAAGGGGGAACCATTCCTTCACACCTTTGCCTTGAACTCGACGCGCTAGGCCGCTTCTGAATCCGGCATCTTGAGGTGATTTGAGTATATTTAGAGTAAGGCGTCGAGTATTCGATAGCTGATACTCATCACGTACCATAATAAATGCCAGTTGGCTAGGCAGTTATAACAATGAGAAAGCATTGGGTAATGTTGGTGGCCGCGTGTTTGGTTCCGTCATGGGAAGGGGCGGCCAGCACGCTGACACGCGGTGAATTTACTGCTCTTTTTGAGCAGGAGGCAGAAACTGTATTGGCGGATACAGGTTTTGACATTGTTGATGAGCTTCACCTTCGCGCGAATAAGCCGGGTGGAGGTGAGCTCATTGTTTTTTTAGATAATGCATACCACAGTTATGAACTTGGTCAGCAACCGCTTTATGAGGCGATTCAAAGTAAAATTGTTGTGGTAGATGCGCAACTGAATCACGACAGTCATCAACAGGTTTCGCGAATTTTGCCCGTCATCAAGCCGCAGTCTTTTTTAGTGCGCACGCGCGAGCAGTTGAGCGAAGCTGGCGTTAATAAGGATTTGACCCCGTTTTACTATGAGCACCTCAACAGTGATCTCATTGTCTTGTACGTTCTCGATACGCCGCAAAGCGCTCAATATCTCACGAAAGCACAGGTCAAAGCTTTGGGGTTAAGCGCTACGCATTTAAGAGCGCTGGCGAATGATAATTTACAAATGCACTGGCAGCAAACCGATGCGAAGTGGGTCGTGTTTAGTCAAGAACTGCAAGGTGTATTGACATTAAGTAAGCGTGATTTTTACGCAGCTTCAAGTTTACTCGCTCAACCAGATTGGTCGTTAGCAGCGTTGGAAGAAGGCTGGGTTTTTTTTATGCCGGCGAGGGACCATGTGTACCTCGTGCCTCGTGAAGACGCGTTTGCGATGAGCCATATCTCAGCGCTGGTAAAGGACATTTATAAGCATAACCGACATGCTATTTCTCCCTATGGGTACATGTTTGATGCCGGAAAATGGGTGAGATATTCCCCGTTAAAAGCAGTCGAGCCAAGCGACGGTTGAGCCGCAGTTTTAATTAGAGTAATTCCGTTTGAGTAAAAAGTTACAGCAGTTTCATCCACGTATGATTGATATCACTGGCCCTGTTGAAAAGGAGTCCAAAGACTATGCAGGTTTTGGGCGACGCTGTGCAGCAGCGCTGACAGACCTCGCATTTATTGCTGGTATCTATCTGCCTTTTCTCTTTGTGCTGCGTGGTACTTTCAGTTTTTCACATAGTGCAGAATTGATAACAGACATTTACAGTTTCTTGCCTGCAGTTTTGTCACTATTAGTACTGATAGCTTTTTGGGTTTATCGTGCTGCAACACCCGGCAAAATGATGTTGGCGACAAAAGTGGTGGACGCGAAAACGGGCTTAGGGTTGACGCTTCCACAAGCGACATTACGTTGCATTGGGTATCTTGTCTCATTCCTCCCGTGCGGACTCGGCTTTGCATGGATTCTTTGGGATGAAAGACGACAAGGATGGCACGATAAGTTGGCAGGGACAGTGGTGATAACGACAGGTCGATAATGAATGCTTTTGAGATAGCAAACCCTGATTCCGCGTTTGGTAGCTTCTGGTTTTTAGCTGGTATCGCTGCGGTTGGTTGTGCAATCTCATACTTGGCGGTGAGGGCGATCGGAGATTATCGGCTCGAACCCGTTTCACCGATTAAAGCGGTGTTTATCTCTCTCACTATACCTGCTCTGATGCTTTCTCTCGGGTTTAATAGCTACCTTGATCGGTTCCATATGCTGACCGCTGATGCCAAAGGGCAGGTTACGCTTCATTTGATTTATCCCCCAGAAGCCAAGCAACTTTCAAACACTTTTCGCTATAGCTTTCGCGTTGAGCGCCGTGGTTGTGAAATCGTTATACACGATGGCGAAGCTCGGTATCACAGCATTGGTGCATTAGGAAAGCAACGGTGTGATGCTGTTGTCGATTGGCTGAAGCAGTATTGATTCGCTCCTCTTTTTATCTTAATTCATTCTTTTTGCTAAACAGGTGGCTTGAGTATACTCAGCCTCCTCAATATGTTTGTTGAGCGAGCATTGCTAGGCTGGTCAGCAAGACGTTGCTTTAAAGACCTAGTGGGCTAAATCAAAAGGCAGTATAGTTGTTTGTTCACCAGTTTTTTTAGTCACTGCATATACTTAAGTAGTTTGAGTATATCTGTAAATTAAAGTCGAGATTATGGCTATTTTAAATATTTTAACGATTCCCGACCCTAAATTACGTGAAAAAGCACGTCCTGTTGAAGATGTTGCCGCTGTACAACCTTTGATTGATGACATGCTAGAGACGATGTATAGCACTGATAACGGTATCGGTCTGGCTTCGACACAAGTTGGCCGTCGTGAAGCGGTGATTGTGATCGACCTGTCAGATGAGAGAAATGATCCTCTTGTGTTGATTAATCCTGAGTTAGTAGAAGGTGAAATTCCGACAATCGGTCAGGAAGGATGTTTGTCTATTCCTGATTATTATGCGGATGTGGAGCGTTTCAAAAAAGTGAAGGTTCGATATTTAGATCGGGAAGGAAAAGAGCAAGTTATAGAGAATGAAGCATTTTTGGCCATTGCGATTCAACATGAAATGGATCATTTGATAGGTAAGCTATTTATTGACTACTTGTCGCCGCTTAAACGTCAAATTGCGTTGAAAAAAGTGAAAAAATACGAGAAGAAACGCCGAGCCTAAGCACGTTTGGAGGTGCCGTTGATTTTTGTTCCGTTTGAAAAAGAACACTATTGGCGATTACTTGAGTGGGTACCGAACGCCGCGTTTAACTTGCTCTGGGGTGGTCCGCTCTATCAATATCCATTGACACTTTCTCAGGTAGAGATGCATTTATCTTCCCCAGGCGTTTATCCCTTCATGTTGGTTGATGATACCCAAGTCATCGGTTACGTTGAGGTGGTCGATCAAGGTCAGGGTAGATTTCGGCTATGCCGCGTGTTGGTTGTCGACCCAAATGCGCGCGGAAAAGGGATAGGAGAACGTTTGGTCAATCTCGCTATCGAGTACGCTAAGAAGCACTTTAATGCGTCAACAATGACCTTGGGTGTGTTTGAGCAGAATTATGCGGCGCGACGTTGCTATGAGCGTTTGGGTTTTGTTTATGACAAGCGCGAACGCTATTGTGATTTCGAGGATGAGAAATGGCTTTGCTTCGAAATGTATTTGCACTTGAAGGTACAGCCTACTATCGCTGTCGATCCCTCTAAACAGTTAAAATCTCAATAACACGGAAGCAATATGCTCAAGCCTAGAAAACTCGCCCTTCGGGAAACGACTAGCGCCCCGATTTGTGCGTTAAAGGTGTTTGAAAGGGGAAAGCCATTCCTTCACACCTTTGCCTTGAACTCGACGCGCTAGTCAGTTTCTGAATCCTGCATATTGAGGAGGCTTGAGTATATGAAAATTCGTCCAGCAGAAGTATCGGACTATGTCGAAGTCGCGCAGTTGGTTAACACGCCAGAAGCATTATTTCAGATCAGCCGCAGTGCTACCTTTCCTTGGAGCGTCGCGCAGTTAGAAGATGTTGCGAGACAACGAGAAGCGCTCACCGTTTGCGTTCATGAAGGTAAAGTCATTGGTTTTGCGAACCTTTATCAGGTTCAAGCAGGGCAGAGTGCGTTTATTGGCAATGTGGTTGTGAGTGAAAGTTACAGAGGACATGGCTTTGGCAAGCGATTGCTTAACTACATGATTGCTTTGATTGAAAATGAGTATCGCGCAGAAGCGCATCTGTCCGTTTTTGGTTTCAATACTGCGGCAACGATGCTTTATAAAAGCCTGGGTTTCTTGCCTTACGATGTGGAAGCAACGGAAGACTATACGGGTAAGAAGGTGACCTTGATTCACATGAAAAAAGCAGTGCCTTGCTGGTAAGCCTAGAAATTATCCCGGAAAAGCCTAGAAATTTTTGCTAAATAGGTATCTTGAGGTTGCTTGAGTGTAAATGATTGTTATGGGGCTGTTCTTGTATTATGTTGTTGAAAACACGACAATAAAAAGGAGAGCACATGGACAATATCATTATCCGTCACGTTAAAGCGTCAGACGCAGAGCAGCTACAGCAACTCTACGCGAATACCAATACGCAGGCGCAGACTCTCCAACTCCCTTACCCATCATTAGATAAGTGGGAAAAGCGCGCATCAGAGATTCCTGATGGTATGGCAAGCTTGATCGCTGACTGCGATGGAAAAGTGATTGGTCAGCTTGGTTTAATGATGTCGAGTCGGTTTCGTCGCCGGCATGTGGCTGAGTTGGGCATGGGTGTTGATGATGCCTACCAAGGCCGTGGTGTCGGAAGCAAGTTGCTAGGAGAAGCCATCAATTTGGCTGAAAACTGGATGGGGGCAACACGCATTGAACTGACTGTCTATACAGATAATCAAGCAGCGATAGCGCTTTACAAAAAGTTTGGCTTCAAAATTGAGGGCGAATCTCCTGATTTCGCATTACGCGATGGCGAGCTTGTGGCAGCTTATCATATGGCCCGTTTGAAGCGTCATCAGACAAAGTGTGAATAAGGAGCGAGAGTATGATTACTTTTAAGACCAAGCATTACGCCAACATCATGATGTTTGACGGTGTTGCGATCCAGTTGCTGGCTATGATGGGACGCCCTGATAAAGTGCCGGGTGCCTTGCTCAAAGAAGAGGTCGAGGAAGCCCTAAGGCTATTGCAAACCTCGCTTGGTCAGCTGCCAGAGCCAACGAAATCGCAGCCAATGGATGACGACGAAGAAGTCTCTGAGCCAGAGATCGATCTCCGTCAACGCGCTTTGCCTTTGATCGAATTACTGACGTCAGCACGTAACAATGACAGCGGCGTGATGTGGGAGTAGCTTGGCGCGTTCGAGTTGACCGATTGAAAAATGTTCCACTACACTCACAGTGATAACGACGTTATTTTGCCAAAGCAGAGTAATGGAGGTGTTGAGATGAAGAGTAAGGAACGCATTGCTGATTTAGAGCAGCAAGTCTATTTAGCTTTTGCCGACGGGAACTATGAGATGGTGGACGCGCTAGAGACTGAGATAGAAAAACTCAGGCAGTCACGTTCAGCAGTGTTTGATAGTAATCATAATGAAGGGCCGTACTCGACCGAGGGCTATATGCCAATGGATGATTACTAGATAGCCGATTCTCTAAGCCTGCTTAGTTGAAGACAGCAATACATGTATTGGGATGGTTACTTGGTAGCCATCCCTATTTTATACGTTTTATTTAAAGGGGAAGCGAGATGTATGAAATGTTGATCGCCATGGAGATCAAAGATGAACAAGGATACGGAAGATATCGCGAGGCGATGTTGCCGATTCTTCGCCAGTATGGGGGCGGTTTTCGGTATGACTTTAAAGTCGCTGAAACCTTGACTTCGGCATCAACACACCCGGTGCAGCGAGTGTTCGCCATCTATTTTGCGAGTGAAGAAAAGCGGGATGCTTTCTTTGCCTCCGAAAGCTATTTAGCCGTTAAGGAGACGCATTTTCAGGGCTCTGCGGGTGACTACACTTGCATAGCAGAGTATACAGTGGCTTAGTTGATAAACTGGGGGCCTGCTCAGCACCCAGTTTACCACTGGAGTCGTTTATGCTTTCAGCGCCAATGCGGTGCCTGAAAAAGTAATGCCTTGCCAACCGTGCTTTTGAAAAGCGCGAATGTTGCCATGGCTGTCACCTTCAGGGTTGACTAACACATCATCACGATAGTGATGACCAAAACAGTGCAACGTCTGTTCTTCGGTGAGGTTCTGCTGTTTAGCGAAGGCAAAAATACGACAAGAGCCTTCGTTGGTGCCAGCAGCATTCACCAACACGTTATCACCTAAGCCATTCGAGAACGCGGTTGGTGTGTATTCATAGCAGCGGTTAATCGTGGCAATGACTTCGTCAAATTCAACGGTTTCTGGCTGCGTTTGCAATTTTTGAATGAGTACTTCCATGTGATTTCCTAACTAATTATTTTTTTCGTTTGTTTGCTTTTTGCAAATCGAGATCAAATTCGTCGGGGTAGAGGACGAGACCATCTTCTTCTGTGACTGGGAACACAACCAGTGCGAGCTCGTCATCCAACAAGCCGTTTGTCCAGCGGCTCAACCATTTGTTCAGTGAAATTGACTCTGCTTTGCAATCTGCCCAGTCGCCCGTTGCCCACGCTTCTGCAAAGGCTTGATGAGGCCATACAGGGACGCAATCTTCATCTTCAGTGTTGAGCATGACACTGCCGTGTTCATCAACGAGAATCCAAAGTTGGCGGTGAGTTGCCACTTCATCTAGCAGATATTGATAGCGTTTTTCAGCGTCGAGTTGAGAGACGTTATCAATAGTTTGTTGATCGATTGTCATAGTGCTGTTCCTGTATGAGGTCCTACTGCGGTTGATGCGAGGACTGAACGTTTCTTAGTTTAGGCCGAAGAGAGTGATTACTATCAAGGGGCCGTAGACAAAAAAGTGTGACAAGCATAGCGAATTGTGACCGTGACGTCCTCCAAAATGATGAATTATGCTCGTGTTTCATGTCTATTTGTACAGAAGTAAAGCAGTTATAGTTCAAGGAGCCGGTTTCCAATGGGTTTTAGCAGGGGTGAGCTAGCATGCCGAGTTTAAGGCAAAAGTGCTGATAACGATGTGTTGTTAAAAGCGCAATGGCAGCCATACGGGGCGATGCACGAAGCTTGCGAAAAGGGAAATGATGAAAAGAAGAACATTGCGATGGAATCGTTTACATTCGAACGAATGGTGAAATGGAATGTTTATGTTATCTAAACACTTTTATTTTGAATAAATGGGATGTGCTTGGTGAAAATATGCGATAGGTTGATGTATAGTATCCCATATTCATATCAGCAATGATGTTAGCGTTTACATTATCACTAGGCAATAACCTCTGTGCTGAATATATTTTGTGCGGTATAATAGATGTTGGTTATCGATAAAGTACCAGAATAACGAATTATTGTGATATACGTCGGGTGTACGAGTGTATACAGTGAATAACCCGCACAAAATGGCGGGGCAAGCTCTAAGCAAATGCCTCAGCTGTTGCAAACAGTAACTGTTTGATGCAATTTATATTTATCAAAAGTTGGATTACAAATTCCTAACCTCCCTGCCGGACTCCTTCCCATTGTCGGCAGGGTTTTTTTTGTCTTTAATTAGTCAAATGTTTCGTTTTGATTAATTTTTTCCTTACGACCTACCACTTAAATTGCTTGCTGCAAATGTGATAAGTAAAATATACGCTTTTGACAGTGAAACGCACTGAACCTTGCCTCTGTAGCTTAGTGGCTACCTTAAGCTATGTGGTTGAGAAGTATGAAGTTAATGGTATGTGCCTAGAGTCAGTTGTCTTCAGTATCCTAATCGAGGATTAACGAGATAACAGGTCAGAATGAATCAATGGTTATCAGAAAAATGTCAATAGCGCTAGGAATGGATAATAGTAGTGACATGCTAAAGATAGCTAAAAAGGTCATGTGTGATACATTGAGTTAATTATTGTAAGAATCACCGGTGAAGATATTAGCGACGCCCTAGGGCTATTAATAGTATTAGTTGATTCTATCATTAATCTGATGTCAGGTATTAGGCGAGTAAAATGTGCAAATAATACGAATATGCCTTTATAGAAATAAATGCTTATCCGGTTGTCTGACGAAATAAAAAGAAAGCGTTAACCGTTTTATTTGTCTATAGCGAAAAAAGGGTACTCTGTGTAACCGTTTACATTTTGAGGTGGTTTGAGTATATGGTGAGATCGCGTCTTTCTTGAGCTACTGATGGTAACTGGCATCTAACAAAAAGCTTTTGAAGTGACTTGCCACAGCAGAGGCCTTCTTGGGAGGATGATAGTAAAGATTCAAGCTCCAGATACTGGTTTTGTAGTCTTCAAGCAGCGGGACGATAAGGCCGTTTTCAATTTCTTGAGTAATGAATCGTTGTGGTAGATAGCCGATACCCGTACCTTCAAGAACGCCCTGCAGCAATAAATCACTATCGTTGACTTCCAGGTTCTTTGGGATCTTTATCATTTGACTTTCTTCGTCTCGCGTAAAAATCCAATCGTTGCTGCCTGTTAATGTCGAAGCGAAAAGGCAACGATGGTTGACGAGATCTTCTGGTTTTAAGGGTTTTGAATGGGCTGCGAGGTAGCAGGGGCTGGCAACGGGCACAAAGGGGCATTGCATGATTTCCCGACGTACAAGATGAAGGTCTTTTTCTTGATAGCCTTGGTAGTTTGCATTGGCACTAATCATTAAGTCTACGTCACCAGCGTAGTCGAGTGCCCAAGGTGTGACATTGATGTTGAAGGTAACACTCGGATGTGTCTTGATGTAATCACCTATCAATGACATGAGATAGTGATTCGCAAAAACAGGTGTGCAAGCGATGTTGATATGACCTTTATCGTGCTCTTGAAAATCTTGCAGCGAACGCTGTAATTGCTCAGCATTGTCGACGAGTGGCGCAAATTCTTCAAAAAGCTTTTTACCTGCAGGTGTTGGTGTTAACAACCGATTCGTTCTGCGTAATAAGATCATACCGAAATGGGCTTCTAAATCTTGAAGCCAGCGACTCCCTGCCGACACAGAAATTGCATATTTTCTAGCGGCAGCCGAGATGGATCCACTGCGAATGACGCAGACAAAAAACGCCATTTTATCCAACATACACTGCATCCTTCGTTCGCTGGGTAGAGAAGCGATTATCGCACAAACCGAGTCGTGAACATCGATGGCTGCGTGTTTTCGTGACAAATACGCACCAAAACCTTTCTATCATCCCGCAACTTTGAAATATCTGCACAAATGTGTCGGAATACGTCAGGAAAACATACATTTTCCAACAGATCGGCGGAGTAAAAAGTGGTACTGTGACTCAAGTATAAGGTCATTATTACAGAGTAAGGCATGAAGCCTGCATAGTCCTCAAGGAATCGAGGCAAACCTGTCGCATAAGGAGTTAATGCGAATGAAGATCTTGCTATCTGGCTCGCATGGTTATGTTGGTAATCATGTGTATGAGCTACTACGTCAACGCCAACATAATGTTTATATTTTGCAGCGTGGTAAGGCTCACCCTGTGTTACATGGGCGAGTGCAACAACTTGATGATGGTGACGCTTTCGGCACATACGATGTGGTGATTAACTGTGCTCGTCCGCACTGGTCAGAATATGACCCCGAAACGATTGCAGAGATCGAACGTCAGTTGCTCGCAGATTTAGACAAGTTTGCGAAACGCGATGCAGTTAAAATTCATACCTCGGGAGTGTGGCTGTTTGGTCACGCAACCCAACAGGAAATGAATCAATTCAAGATGGCACCTTTTGAATGTGTGTCGCATGACAAACGAACGGTTTTGGATGCGCTGAATCAAGGCTGGAACGTTGTCTTCTGCCCAAGTTTGATTTATGGCGGTAAACGCTGTCAGTTAAAGCGCATTGTTGATGACTTAGATTCGCAACAAATGTCAGTTTTACTGCCCTCGACAGGCTTCAACCAGTATGTCCATGTGGATGATGTTGCGGACTTCTTCTTAGCATTAATTGCAGCGGGTGTGCACAGTCAACCGCATGCCATTGCCGAACCTATTGGATATAGCCCGCTAGCTTTTGCAAAACTACTTACTCATCATGGGTGGATAAAGCAGATTCAGACCTACAGTCAATCAACTTTCATTGATAAATTTGGTGACGATGCGTTGGATATTGAAAAACTAAACGTTTGTTTGCCCATATCGCCGTTGTTTAGGCCGAAGTACGCCGTTGCTGATTATGTGGAAGAAACCCTACAAGTCTCTCAACTGGCTTTCGCGGGTGGGCGATAGCCTCCCTTGAGGTGGCTTGGGTATATTAGAAAAAGCGACCTCATACGTATTTATGCTGCTTCAAAATGCGCGTTAGGCGGAAAATGTGCCTAATAGTTGCATATCGCACCCCGAGGTTTGTATAGAGTCTGCTCGAAAGGCGGCTCTATTCCTTCACCCCTTTTGCTTTGAATGTAGGGCGCTAGCCCGATTCTGACCGTCGAATTTTGACGTCGCGTGAGGATACGAAACAGCGTATTGTTTCGCTGTTTCGCTGTTTCGCTGTTTCGCTGTTTCGCTGTTTCGCTGTTTCGCTGTTTCGCTATTGGGCTAGAAAATCAGTAACCCGAGACTGATCAAGACGCCAGAGGCAAGCAGCGCAACAATACAGAAGCCCATAATGTCTTTGGCACTCAGTCCGGCAATGCTTAGCGCGGGAAGCGCCCAAAAGGGTTGTATCATATTGGTCCACGCATCTCCCCAAGCGATTGCCATGGCTGTTTTTGCCGCTGGTACGCCGAGTTCTGCACCTGCTGGCATCATGATGGGGGCTTGGACAGCCCATTGTCCGCCGCCCGAGGGCACAAAAAAGTTAACAATGCCAGCGCTCAAAAAGGTAAAGATTGGGAATGTAAAGCTGTTGGAAATACTGACAAACCAATCGGAGACGGCACCGGCTAAGGAAACACCTTCAGGTCCTTTTGCGACCATCATGCCCATAATGCCCGCATAAAAGGGGAATTGAAGTAGGATGCCTGTTGTATTGCGGGTGCCCTCAGCAATGGCGGCGAGGAGTCGCTTTGGCGTCCCATGTAGCAAGATAGCGGTGAACAAGAAGATAAAATTGACGATGTTGAGATTGAGTGCAAAGCCATTGTTGGCAAAGTAGCTAAAGATGTAGGTGAAGCCAATAATAGCCAGTAAGCGGTTGACCCAACGGCTATTTTCTAGCTTTTCTGCGGGTGTTGTTGCTGAATTTTGTTTTGCTTCGTTGGTACTTTCGTTGAGTAGGGCGGGATCAATCGTCACCACCGCTTGTGGAGCTGGGTGCATTGCGCGATTTAACAATGGGATCACAATGAGCATGGCTGCTAGGATGACAAGGTTCATCGCAGAAAATAGCGTTTCAGAGGTTGAGATACCTTCCGTTAGCGCGCCAGCCGTAACACTTTCGATATTGCTGCCGCTCGCAAGTGCGAGAGGGACTGAACCGGACAAGCCAGCGTGCCAAAAAAGAAACCCGGTATAGGCTGATGCAATGAGCAAACGATAGTCGACGCCCTTGACTCTTGCCGCCAACTCACGGGCGAAAATGGCACCCACAACAAGACCGAATCCCCAGTTTATCCAGCACGCTAATGCACTGACTAAGGTGACGATGTAAATCGCGTGTCTTGGCGTTTTGGCCGTCATCGCGAGATAGGACAGTCCTTTGCGAAAGACAGGTGCAGATGCCATTGCATGGCCGGTGACAACAACCAGCGCCATTTGCATCGAAAACTTGAGTAGATTCCAGAAGCTGCCAGCAAATGCGTCAACCATCTGCAACGGGCTTTGTTGCGTGACTGGCATTGCTATTAAAAAGACGACGAAAGTGAGTATTGCAGCAAATAAGAAAGGGTCAGGAAGATAGCGTTGTACAATGGCTGTGCACAGGGTAGAGAACCGTTGCAGCAAGGTTGCTCTTTGGGCTGGAAGTGTCTCTGCGGACATAGTTTCCTCCTTGCAAGGTGACAGAATGCCCATCCAAACTGTTGGGTTCCGCAATCCTTGCGCTTGTGTAGGGTTAAGGTTGTTTTTATTGTTTTGTTCGCGTTCTATTCAAGCGCAACCTTTCTATTTATGAAACTGTTAATATTGGGAAGTGGCTTTGCATATATTCAACAACAGGATGAAGGACGAATTACTAGTTGGTCGGAGTGATACGTTGGCCTAGTGAGGGGTTACTAGCGGGAGAGGCATCTGCGTCAAAGCGACATGATTAGCTTCAGTTTCGTGCCGTTGCAAGGTGAAGAATCCTATCTAGGCGAGTCCTTCGCGGACAACAAAGTTGGAACTCACGACTATTGGGGCAAATAGTCGTGAGTCAGTCGCGATATCAGGATTGCGCTGATTGTGATTGCGTTTGGGCGCGAGTTGACGATTTCTTCGACCAGCAACCTGCGAGTAGTGAGCCTGATATGTTGTGCCAAATTGAAAACAAGGTGCCCGGTAGCGCGGCGGCTGGCGTAAAGAACTTCATCGCCAAAGCAGTCGCTAATCCTGAGTTTTGTAACCCCACCTCAAATGACACCGTGCGACAAATGCTTTCGTCAAAGCCTAAAACACGGCAACTCCAGTAACCAGCGAGTAAACCAATACCATTGTGTAAAATGACGGCCAGCGCAATGATAGGCCCAAGTGTGGCAAACTTGTCTGCATTTAGAGCGACGACGATCGCGATGATTAAAACAATCGCTGCCATTGAGATGAGAGGTAATACAGGTTTAACGGCCTGTGCAGCGCGACTTGCAAAGACATTAATCGCGACACCTAATGCGACTGGAATGAGCACAATCTTTAACAAACTGGCTAGCATCGCAAGTTTTGGCACGTCGACGGTCTGCCCCGCAAGCAGTTCAACCAGCAATGGTGTTAAAACTACCCCGATCAAAGTAGAAAGGGCGGTCATAGAGATCGAGAGAGCCACATTACCTTTCGCGAGAAACACCATCACATTTGACGCAGTTCCACCTGCTACGCTGCCGACGAGCACCATACCGACGGTTAGCTCGGTACTGAAATCAAGCAGCAGACTGATCGCGACGGCCGTGACGGGCATAACGAGAAACTGCAGTATCACGCCGACCCCGATGGCGGCTTTATGTTTGAAGGCATCCAAGAAATCTTTATGGCTCAGGCTAACCCCCATCGCTAGCATGATAAGGGTTAAGAGTGGCACGATTTGAGGTCTCAATGCCACAAAGAGATCGGGTTGGAAGTAAGCCATGGCTGAGAGTAAAAGTGCCCATATGGGGAAAAGTTGTGTGATGCGATTAATCATGTCGTTCCTTCTTTATTCCAAGCAGAGTGGGCCTTGGTTATGGCTTTGAACTTATCTGTACGAGCGCTAGACAGCGTCGCTTTTATTGTTGGATGTAATGTGTTTGTTAATTTAATACTTGCATCATTTCATATTCATAATGAACATGGCAATGAGAATTGTTATTATCTTTGTTGATATACTCAAGCCACCTCAAGATGCTTGTTCAGCGAGAATTTCTAGGTTTGTCAGCAAGGCACTGCTTTGAAGATCTAGTGGACTAAATCGAAAAGCAGTAACAAAGATGACGAGCCTAGAAAACTCGCCCAGAGGGAAGCGCCTAGCGCTCCGATTTCTGCGTTAAAGGTATTTGAAAGGGGAAGCCATTCCTTCATACCTTTGCCTTGAACTCGATGCGCTAGTCCGCTTCTGAATCCTGCATCTTGAGGTGGCTTGAGTATAGATCATTGCGTGCGTTGCATATTTTGTAATGCGTTAAGCCTTAAAATTAGTGGTTAATTTTGCATTCTATCGCTTGGGCGCACTCAGGTGGAGCGCTGAGTCTTAGGAAAGGAGAGGATTTGAATGGAACAAATAGCTTCATCCAATGTGACACAAGTCGGCACGTTAACGCGCTTTAGCTTGTACTCAAAGGCCATTGATGGGAATCCTGCTGGTGAAAGTGCAGAACGCGATGTGATGGTTTACTTACCCCCGAGTTATGCCACCAGCAACAAAACGTATCCAGTGATCTATCTGTTGCATGGTATGACCGCTTCGCCGGCAGAGTGGTTTGAATCTCCTTTTCATAATCCACAGTGCGATATTACGATGAATACCTTGATTCGAAGTGGCGCGGTGGATGAGATGATATTAGTCGCACCGTGTGCAAAAACCGCATTGGGGGGAAGCTGGTACCTTGAATCTACTATTACGGGTGATTGGCCACACTTTATCTGTGAAGAGCTCGTCAGTGAAATTGAGCAGCGCTATCGGGTGCATGCTTCGGCCTCAAAACGTGCGTTAATCGGTCACTCTATGGGGGGCATTGGCGCTATGACTCTTACCAATCGTTACCCTACACTTTTTGGTTACGTAGCGGCATTAAGCCCAGCTAACCCAATGCTAGAGTCCTCACCCGTTACTGAGGGCGATTGGCAATTTTTTGAACAGCAGCTGTCGATATTGGAGGCAGGGGGGGAGCCAGAATGGATGACCTATGTCTCTTTAGTCTTTCTTCAACACTATTTCCCAGATACAGGGAACCCACCGTATTACTATGATCATCAGGCAGCTTCTGAGCAGTTCGCCAAGTTAGCGGATTATAACTTAGAGACGTTATTTGTTGATTGGACACCGACCCGTTTGTCACCACAGTATTTCGCAGAAATGGGAACCCAAGAGGGGGAGTACAAAGGCAAGGCAATTACGGAGCGCTTCAATGATGTGATGGCATTACTTAAACGTAAGGGAATGAACCTAGACTACGAAGTCTTTGAAGGCGGACATTGTGACAAGATTGCCGACAGAATGCGGCGCGTATTTCTGCGAGCGGATCGTTTCTTTCACGCAAATGATTAGATTGCATCGCCGTTCGTTTTACATGCAAAAGCCTGTCGTTGGCAAGTGGCGCCCTTTCTAGGGCGTTGTACTCAAATCACCTCGGGATGCGGGTTCAGCCACTCACAAAGTCACAAGCAAGCACGGATAATTGCTGCTTGTTCTTAAACTAACCATTTGTTATTTTGAATGTTATGAACAGATTCAGTAAACACACTTCTTCAATGATGCTTATGCCTACTCAGCGAATGCTGAGTGGGATGGGCTGCCTGTTCTAGACGTTTTCTTTGAACGCATCACCATTCCAAATCAATTGAATGCTGGAGTGGTGAGTTATCTTTAAGTTCGTACCTCTGCTCCAGTTATATCACTTTTACACACTGGAGACTAAGTTATGACAGCTTTTATTACTACCCCGATTTTCTACGCGAATGGCGCCCCTCATCTAGGGCATGCCTATAGTGGGATTCTAGCGGATATACTTCATCGCTATGCCTTGGTGCGAGGTCAAGATTGCAGATTGATCACAGGCACGGATGAGCATGGCCAAAAAATTGCGAAGGCTGCCGCTGTTGCAAACGAGGAAGTCCAATCCTTTGTTGATGGTAAATCTGCAGTTTTTCAGTCTCTCTGGCCATCCTTGGGCATTGATGTTAGCCAATTTATTCGTACAACAGAACCTCAACACCAAGCACACGTCAAAAGGGTATGGGAAAAGTTGGCGGCTCAAGGTGATATTCAGCTAGGTAGCTATGGGGGCCTCTATTGTGTTGGTTGCGAACAGTACTATGTCGAACGTGATTTAGTTGACGGGAACTGCCCCGTTCACTTGACCCCAGCGCAGCAAGTTGAAGAAGAGACGTATCTTTTTGACTTAGAGAAATATCGAGCGCGCTTGCTCACTTATTATCAGCAAAATCCGGGTGTCATCACACCGCATCACTTTCAAGCTTCCATCATGAGTCAATTGGAGAAACCGCTTGAGCCTTTGTCAATTTCACGTTTTCAGCACTGCTGGGGGGTGGAGGTGCCAGATAACCAAACGCACACCATCTATGTTTGGATAGATGCTCTGTTTAGCTATCTCACCGCGATTGAAAAAGAGGGAAACACTGCAGAGGCGTTAGAAAACACCACTCATGTCATCGGCAAAGACATATTGCAGTTTCACGCCGTCTATTGGCCGATATTTTTGCTTGCGCTAGGACTTCCGTTACCCAAGCGATTGTTGGTTCATGGCTGGTGGACAATCAACGGTCATAAGATTTCGAAATCTATTCCTGAAACAACGGTACACCCTTCTAGTTTTGCTCAGGCGTTGAGTGAAGATGGTTTACGTTACGCGTTAGTTCGGCAAAAACCCGCTCATCGAGACGGTAATTTATCACTGGATGAGCTTAGTGAAGTGATCAATGCGGATTTAGCGAATAACTTCGCCAATTTAGTGAAACGGAACAACACCCTGATACTCAAGTACTTTAGTGGCAGGTTGCCCGCCTATTCTAGAGCGGCACTGGATGAGAGTACGAAAGTACTGTTTGATAGTGCAAACTCAACCCTACGCGCGGTAGAGGAGGCCTATCAGAACGGAGATGTCTATCAAGTGACATTGTTCCTTCGAAGGCTGACTGATGATCTCAATAACTATTTTCATCATCGCGCCCCTTGGTTGATCCATAAAACACTGTCTGCTGATCATGTGGCACAAACTTGTGCTGTGATTGCGCACTTTGTTCAGCTTTTAGCACGATGTTATTACCCGATAACGCCTCGCCTAGCAATACGGGTACTTAAAGAATTCGGCGTCAGTCTTGAAGGGGAAATCTCGATGCCGTCGCACATTGAACCTGTAGAAATTGGTACTGCTGATAGTCACTTCGAAAGGATATTTGCATCTAAGCACGCTGAGATTTCTTGAGGGAAAGTAAGCATAAATCAAAACGGAGCGCCGTGAGCGCTCCTGAGTATTTATGTGCTGTCTTACTTCAGTTGTTATTGACTCGAACTCGACGTGCGTCAATCTCTCGCATTACACTATCTACAAAGTAAGTAAATTGTTCCTGACTTGTGGCCATATAGACTTCACGCTCAACCTTCCGAAAAACTGAATACTTGCTCTGATGTTGCTCGCGTTTTGTGCAGTCTGCCGAATGACAAAGTGGTGTGGGGTTAAAAAATTGCACCCGTGTGTTAGCGTCGTTTTGAATAACGAAGGTGGATTATAGGGCTAGGTAATTGATATGAAAGTATATAAGCGGGGGACGTTGACTCAGGCGGAAGGCTCGAGTGAGCGAATTTATCAACTCACGGTTTATGAGTTAGATACCGAGAAAGCCGCACGTTTTCAACTGGAGTACGAGCGAGGTCGACGAGGTTATACACCCACAACGGGTAAAGTAAACATATTACCGATTACGCTTGATGAAGCCGAAATTCTCTTTGAAAAAGAGTTAGCCCGTTTTAGAAAACGTGGGTTTGTTGACTTGCAAGTGGAGGAGAACACACCGGTATCCTCCGAAGTTAATGACGCTGAATTGGTCGATATTCCGACGGAGCAAGTGGAAATTGACATGCCCGCTAATATCGAAATAGAGGTTGCATCTGCAGAGACTGTCGAGGAGGCTCCAGAGCCAGAGCCAGGAGCCAGAGCCAGAGCCAGAGCCAGAGCCAGAGCCAGAGCCAGAGCCAGAGCCAGAGCCAGAGCCAGAGCCAGAGCTAACATTGGTTGGTGAGAGCGAGACACCTGAACTTGACAATCGTCTTGAGTTTACTTTGCCGGACGAGCAAGTGTTTTCTGAATACCCTCGTGATGACAGGGCTGCAGCAAACACGGCGTCGTTAGGTTCAACACATTTTGAAGAACCAAAGCGCCAGTCCATTCACCATCATCAAGATCAGGAAACCGATCTTTTGCCGGATTTAACGGTTACGATTGTTGAAGTTGAGGACATTACAACCAAAGTGAAAGAAAAATCGGTGGACATTGAAATCGTGGAGCGCGAAATGGCAAGTTTTACGCATCCTCGACATCGTCGTCTTGAAGAAATGCCGGAACCTTCTCTCTCTTTTGGGAAAAAAGTGTTGTTGTTTCCTGCAGCCATTCTACTTTATCTCTATTTTTGGGTCATAGATCGTCCATGGTGGGCCGCATTAGTCGCAATGGGACTATTTTTGCTCTTTATTACGGGAATACTGTAAGTATCCTGCTTAACCAACCCCAGGATGCGGTATTTAGCAGCGGGTTAGTGCGTCGAGTTCAATGTAAAGGCGTGAAGGAATGGAATTTCCTTTTTATGCAGCTTTAACGCAGAACACGGGGTGCTAGTCGTTGCTGTTTTGGGATGTCGTCCACTTGTTCTTCAAAATGGTGCCTTACTGACAAGCCTTGAAACTCGCGCTGAGTATGCCTCTCGAGATGGTTTGAGAATATATCTACTGTTTCTTTTCCTCTAATAACCTTTACAAACGGTCACTCATTAATATTTATGAACCGTTCTCATTAGTTTCTGGTTATTTCGCATAATGTATTTCTTCATAATGCTTGAATAATAATTAAATGAATAATTCTTTCTTGAATCTATCTGTTCGAACCGTGTAGCATGCGGCTATAGCAACATGCTTCTTTTATAGCTTTTGATGTTGATTTAATTTTCTCCATGCGAATAGTGGAGTATATATCAGCAATATTATTAGGGATAACAAACGAGATGGAACGAATGATGATAATAAAAAACAGTATAATTGCATTATTGTGTTTAGGGGTGTTCTTTTCTTCTTCCGTGTTAGCTGATAATACTGATTGGCCTCGTTCGTTTAAAAATGATGATGGTACGGTGACCGTTATTCCGAAGAAACCCACGCGAATTTTATCGACATCGGTCTCCATCACCGGGGCTTTACTCGCCATTGATACCCCGGTTATTGGCTCGGCAACCAATCGGGCCGGGCGCTGGTTCGCACATTGGAGTGAGATCGCAGATGAACGAGGTGTAGAGCCTCTTTGGCCTGCGGGCACGATAGACATTGAGTTAGTTTATGCGCTAAACCCTGATTTAATTATTGTTTCACTTGGTGGGGCGGATGCGGTGTTAGAACACGTCGCGTTGCTGCAGGAGATTGCTCCCACCATAGTATTGAGCTATGGGAACCAGTCTTGGCAATCATTAGCGGTAAAATTGGGTGAAGCGACGGGCACTGAATCACGTGTTTCTGAACAGATCACCGCGTTCAATGATTACTTAGTTGCAAGTCGAAATAAGCTAACTCTGCCTGAAGGTAAAGTGAACATTGTGGGTTATTTTGGCCCGGGTACTGAAAATGCAATTAGCCCCAGAAATAGCTCTCATGCACAAGTGTTGACCGCGTTGGGCTTTGATGTCGAAGAACCGAATCCAGACTGGCATAACCGAGACGGTGAAGTTCTCGACTTTTTACGTGTTCATTATGAAACACTCACTGAACTGACTGCGCCGACAACGTTTTTATTGGGTGAAGATGACGCCGGAGCGCGAAAAATGTTGCGCGATCCAGTGATGGTGAATGTGCCTTCAGTGAAGGCAGGGCAAGTTTATGGCCTAGGAAAAAACAGCTTTAGGATTGACTACTTTAGCGCGTTGGAAATGGTTGACTTGATTGTTAAGCGTTATGGTACCGAATAACGACAACGCAAAGGCACTGTTACTTACGGTGTCTCATGCTCGCCAGAAAGAGACCCGTTGGAAACGCTTCGGTCTTGTTTTTTCAATGGTTCTGTTGCTGATATTGGCGGGCATTAGCCTATTTATTGGCTCACGTGATATTCCGATCAACGTCAGCCTAGATGCAATTGTCGCGTTTGATAGCAGCAATAGTGCACATCTACTGGTGCAACATATCCGGATACCAAGAACCATTCTTGCCATCGTTGTGGGTTGTGCGCTTGGCGTTGCTGGTACTGTCATGCAGGCGTTGACCCGCAATCCACTGGCAGACCCTGGGATTCTCGGTGTGAATGCGGGGGCGGCGCTAGCTATTGTCTGTGGGATAACGCTGTTTGGGGTGACAACGACACAAGCTTACATGTGGTTTGGCCTTTTAGGCGCATCGATAGCCGGTGGAGGCGTATACCTGCTTGCCGGAATAAGAGGAGGCATTAATCCCGTGTTGGTGGTCCTCGCAGGTTCAGCATTTAGTGTGGTTATGCTTGCGATGACGCATGTCATAACTTTGAACAGTGAAAATGAAGTATTGGATATGTTCCGTCATTGGGCTGTGGGTGCGTTGCAAGGACGTGGTTACGATGTGTTGATTCCTGTCAGTGTATTGGTAGCGGTCGGTTGTGCAATTGCCTTTATCCTGAGTGGCGCGTTAGATACGGTCTCTTTGGGTGAAGATATTGGTCAGGCTCTGGGTGCAGAGCCGATTAAAGTATGGTCGCTATCAGCTATCGCGGTCATTGTATTGGCAGGAGCAGCAACTTCCGCAGCAGGGCCGATTAGCTTTGTTGGATTGACTGCACCACATATTGCACGCCTGCTGGTTGGCCCCGGCCACGATTGGCTCTTGCCTTACGCCATGGTGATTGCTGCCATTCTTTTGTTGGGGGCGGATATTGCGGGAAGAATCATTGGTCATCCTTCTGAGATTGGAGTCGGTATTATGGTTGCGCTGATTGGCGGGCCCTTCTTTGTCTTTTTGGTAAGACGATGGAAGATAAATCAGCTATGAGTAAGATTTCTATACCTTATTTTGAGGGTCGACTTTGGCAAGTTGGTCCTCTCTCGTTGGTCATTTCTACCCGACAACTTATGGTGCACGCAATACTTCTATTACTTGCGCTGGCAGTGGCATTCTACAGTATGACATTGGGTAGGATTGAGGTCGCAACCTTGCAAGTCATCGACATCGTGCTTGGCAATGGTGATGGAGGCATGGTTGAGCGCATTGTCATGAATGTACGTTTGCCAAGAATTTTGACTGCACTGTTTGTTGGTGCTGCGTTAGGCATTTCTGGGGCGATCTTTCAGTCCATTTCTCGAAATGCACTGGGTTCACCCGATGTGATTGGCTTTACCACGGGGGCCGCATCTGGCGCTTTAATGCAGATTGTTATTTTTGGTGGTGGTGCTCTTGCCGTCTCAAGTTCCGCAATTGCAGGCGGGCTTATTACTGCAATGGCCGTTTACCTGCTGTCAATGAAGTCTGGCAGTGTCGGGGGATATCGGCTCATTTTAACGGGGATCGGGATTGGCGCTGTTCTCAGTGCCTTTAACGGCTTACTTCTCGTAAAAGGTACTATCGACGATGCAATATTAGCCAGTCTCTGGCTTTCTGGATCCTTACATGGGCGAACATGGATGCATGTGTTTCCAGTGATGCTTGGCGTCATAGTACTGCTGCCCATCGCGATCTCGATGGGAAAGCAACTTAGCCTGACTGAAATGGGCGACGATCTTGCGATGCAGTTGGGTGTCAGTGTTGAACGTTGCCGCTTTGTCATGATTCTTTGCGCTGTGGTACTAGCCGCGCTGGCAACAGGTGCGGCTGGACCGATCGCTTTTATCGCGCTGGCAGCGCCACAGCTTGTACGTCGTTTGTTACGCGATCACAATTTACCGCTTGTTGGTTCGGCACTGATGGGGGCATGTCTACTTTTGTTCGCAAACCTGTTTATTCAACTGCTACCTCTCAATATGACTGTCCCAGTTGGCCGAGTGACAGGGATCATCGGCGGGCTTTACCTCATATGGCTCCTCACACGTCGTCATTGATTTTTTGAGGATAATGCTAAACAAGTTAACCGTTATGCGAGGCGGTCAAAATAGTCGTTAAACGTTTACAGTTTGGTGATTAATCCCTACCTTTTTCAGCCAGCCACTTTTACTCAGAGTGCGCACTTGATAGTGCTACCAATGACGTAACGCAAAGGAAATGAATGAGCCAGGCACAACAAAATAAATTAGATGCTCAAACACGTTTAAAGGGACTAGGACTGACACTGGGTTACGATGGGCGAGTTATATGCAAAGACATGGACGTGTCTATCCCCGATCATAAGTTCACCGTCATTATCGGGCCCAATGGTTGTGGTAAGTCGACGTTGTTGCGAAGTTTGTGTCGCTTGCTAAAACCTGAACAGGGTACGGTATATTTGGGTGGACAAGACATACATCGACAACCTACCCGCCAAGTGGCCAAAACCTTAGGCCTGTTGCCCCAAAGTGCGCAAGCACCCAGTGGGATTCGGGTAATAGATTTGGTCGCAAGAGGGCGTTACCCCCACCAAGGAATGTTTAAACAATGGCGAGTAGAAGATCAGAAAGCCATTGAAGACGCGCTAAGGTTGACGGGTACGGCAGAGTTTGCAGAACGCGATGTTGACGCGCTTTCGGGAGGGCAAAGGCAGCGTGTTTGGATTGCGATGGCTTTGGCACAAGAGACGCCAATTCTATTGCTTGATGAGCCAACAACGTATCTCGATATTGCCCATCAAATCGAATTGTTAGACCTTTTTAAAAGGCTTAACCAAGAATCAGGTCGCACGTTAATCGCGGTGTTACATGACTTGAACCAAGCTTGTCGATATGCGGATCATTTAATTGCCATGGCGGGTGGCGAAGTTAAAGCTGTGGGCCCTCCCGCTGAATTAATCACCGAGTCTCTAGTATCCGAAGTCTTTGGGCTACAAAGCATGATTATTGAAGATCCGGTAAGCCATACACCTATGGTCATTCCCCGAAGTGCAGAGTTATCGTAACAAGGAGTAATACATGAGTGATGCGGAAGCACCACAGCGAGTTAGGCCTTCACTGTTGGCGTTTGTTCGTAAGGAGCAAATATCACCCAATCTAGTCAGGATCATTTTGTCTGGAGATGACCTTATTGGTTTTCCTGAAGACAAAAATGGTGCGCATGTTAAATTGTTTCTTCCCAACCAAGTGTCAGGGATATTAGAGTTGCCGACGAAAGAAGGCGATAAGATAATTTGGCCGGAACACAAGCCCGTTAGTCGCGCCTATACGGTACGATATTATGATCCAGAGGTGAATGAACTCGCCATCGATTTTGTGACCCATGGCAAAGCCACGCCGGGTGGAGGATGGGCGCAGAATGCCAAAGAGGGTTCTACGCTTGGTTTGGCAGGGCCGGGTGGCCCAGATCCGCTGCTCGCACCTGCTGATTGGCATGTTATTGCCGTCGACTTAACTGCCGTACCCGCCGTGAGTGCGATATTGGAAAGTTTGCCAGCAGATACACGGGGTCATGTGTTGATTGAGGTTGATGACTTAGCAGATAAGCATGACTTTGCTAAGCCTGATGGTATGACAATCACATGGCTTGAGAGCCGACCGCGAGATTCAGTCTCTCCTTTAGTGCAAGCGATTGATGGGTTGCAGAAACCCTCCGACGCAAAAACGGTATCGGCATTCGTGGCAGGGGAGAGTCGTAGTGTCATTGCTTGTCGTGACAAACTGAAAGCAGACTACAAGCTCACACGAAAGAATATGTATGCGATCCCTTATTGGCGACGGGGCCAAGACGAAGAGACTTATCACCAAGAGCGCCATACAATCATGGATCAAGAGTACTGATCGGTGAACTGGATGAGGTACAAAAAAGGGTTGCTGCTGCAGTCCTAGGTTGATGTTTGATTTCACCTAGATTTGTCAAACAGTGATGGTTGACAAATCTAGGCATTTTTCTTAATAAGCAAAGCGAAAATGGCTAAGGATATCTTCCTTAACTAGCTCGTACATAGGCTTTGCGATGGGACAACGATTACCCAAGATCTCAGGTCTTTGATGACACGGTCTTGGCAAGTTTCCTCTACAATAACACCACGAACGACTTTTTTACGGCTATTGCTCTCAATGAAGTAAGTTTGTGGGTTTTTATCTTCTACCGAGTAGTGACCAGTCATCTCTTTTTCAACAACGGCGATTGTTTTGTTTAAAAGCGCCGACAGTATCTCTACCATCAATGCTTGATCGCTGTTTTTTAAACGCTCTATCTTATCGTCAGTAAGAATATCACCATGGACTTGGATCAGATTTCTATACTTAACAAGAGGTTTACCATTGTGTCCGGTTTCATTTGAAGGAACCCAAATAATCGCCGTTAAATAAGGACGGTTGAACTCACGATCGCTGAAAAAGATCGGCTTAATCCTAACGGTTTCATCTTTGGCGAGTTCGAAGGGGATTAGGTTAGCATTAGGATCTTGGACTAAGCCTGATAAAGTGAGGTTCGCTGTCATACCGTACAAGACAGAAATCGCTTGATTTGCTTCCATCTGCTGGGCTTGGAGTTTCTCATCTCTTTGGCTATCGATGATAAAAGAGTGAGCAATTAACTGTCCGATGAGTCCTGCAGCTCCAGCACTTCCACCGACAGCATCAACGTAAAGCATCTGTGTACTATCAACGGTGTCGTTTTGGTTGTAGACTCCGCGCAAATCAACGTTCTCATCGATGAAAGCAAGCGTGAGCTCAGTTTCCGGAATAAATCCATTCGTCAGTGTGTTTGTATGCTCAGCATAATCATCAGAATAGGGTGTGGTTCCACACCCTGTCAGAAATAAGCTAAAGCAAAAAAGAAACTTTTTCATAAGTGACTTTTAATCCCTAATTTATAGAACAGTTCGGATCTTCTGCTTTGCGTTTTCAATTGCTTGATAGTAAGAGGTTGTCACACTTGGGAAATCGCTTGGTTCATCCCAGTTACCTGCGGGCTGAACTTTCTCATCAAACTCTAGATATTGAAGGTAAGCGTTGTTGTTTAAGTTGACTGAGTAGACTCTTCCAGAGATGTGGCCTAGTGGATCACCGTTAGGGAAGTAGTTACTAAAGCTACGATAAGCACCATGGCGATACACTTCATAAACAACCAAGTAATCTAAACCTAATTCTTCTTTTAGTAGGCTGAAGTCATGAGGGGCAAATCCTAGACCACCTTTGAAGTCTTCTAAGTCTGCGAACAGCACAGGCAGTTTTGTTATTTCAACATGGTCAAATCTTTCTTCATAACCGTCGATAATAAGTTGCTTGATATTCAACAACTCATCATCACCTATGGTACTTTCAAGATGGGTATCCAGTGAAGCGGTTAGGGCTGCGGCAACGCCATAACAGAGTAAGCAACTTGCACCTTCAATATGCGTAGTGGCCTCATGAATGGGAGGAAGGTAGATGATACCGACTTTTGATTTACTATCTAACAACTCGTTGGTATCAAGATTAATGGTTGGTTGAATCGGGGTAGATTGACACGCGGATAATAGCGTAATCACTGCCAAAGCAGCAGTAACTTTTAGCAACTGACGAAACATCAAATGTCCTTTTATTCGTATATTTGGATAGTGAATCTTACGTACGTATTAAAATGGAAAGAACGAATATTTAGTGTCAAAACTAATTCGAACTCAAAAACGGATGTAAGAAACTGTTATTATCCGTAAATCAATGAAATCATCAATTGTGATCTTAGTTCACTAATGTTGTTACTTTGTTTCTGTGATTTTCATCGGTAGATTGAAAATAAAGTGGATGAAGTGGGTCAATAATGTCACTGGTTTGTAGCGGGTATCACGCCAGCTTGATGGTTGGTGCTGGGGTTATATGTGATGGTTATGAATTCGTCTGGTACACTTTTTAAGGTGTTTTTGGTCTGCTAGGTCCTTGTTTAGTTGTCTATACTCAAGCGTTGATAGGCCACTTGAGTATAGAAGGTGAAGCACTATTGGTCTTCTCAGCTTTCAAACTAATCCGGATAAACGATTATCCCGAGAGTCTCTAGCAATTGTGCTTGTTGCCATGCCGCAATTTTCACACCAGAGGTATCCACGCGCCTTGGGTCTAAACCGTCTAGCTCCGCATGGCAGAGGTTCGTGTCTTGGAGGTTAAACTGCCCCCAGACGTCTTCAGAGAATACCCCGCGGCTTAAATCTGAGCCTTTTAATGAGGCTCCGGTTAAGTGTGTACCTATCCAACGGTTTTCGAATAGCTCGCATTTTTCAAGGCAAAGCCTCTCCATGTCGGCATAAGATAAGTTACAACCCGTGATAAACGCGGAGCAAAAGTACATGCGTGTACTGACTTGGTTGGCAAAGTTTGCGCGTGAAAAGTTCGCGCCTTTTAGATCGCATTCTCTTAACTCAATGCCGTAGCAATTTGCATGACTGAAATTTGCCATCGAGAGCTGACATTGTTGGAAGCTCGCCTCGCGCAAGTCTGCAGCATCAAAATGGCAACCTTCAATATCTCCCTGTTCAATAAATTTGCAGTCAACGAACGTTGTTTCCTTGAGGTTAGCGCGACTAAAACGACAGCGAATAAAACGGCATTTTGAGAAGGTGAGGCTACTGAGATCTTGCCGCGAAAAATCATGGCGGTCGTAGGTGTGGTTATGGGTGTTCACAGGTAGTGTTCCTTGGTCTACAACAGAATATGGCCAAGGCTAACATTGATATTGATTGGTAGTCCATGAAATTAATTTCTTTAATTTCAATAACTTAAAATCACGTGTTTTTGCTTCTTATTGGCCCTGTAAGGGGGTAGATGAAGCGATTAGGGTGTTGGATTGATGCAACCGTAAAGAAAAAAGTTCAACGGCTTAGCATCGGATTTTGGTGTGTCATTTGAGCGGATTAGCGCAGACCCGCGATCATCGTGTTGATGTTGCGTTGAGTTTTAGAATCGACACGTCTTGTTCTCGACGTAGTTTTAGGGTGATCTCCGACTGGTTTAATTGATGCCAAAGTGCATCAAAATGCGAGCAAAGTGTCTCTTTCGTGGCTGGTGTGAAATCCCACTCATTGATGGAAAGGACGGTATCGCCAAGGCGAATGTTGGCATTATCTGCAATGCCACCCGCCTCAACAAAGCTGACTTTTAGTTGTGTTTTATCAAAGTATAAACGCATCCCCCAATTGGGTGTGACTGGCGGCACAACATCGTTGGGGCTTAGCGATATTCGGTTGTTCTGGTAATCGAGTGTGAGGCGATGAGAGACAAATAGTTGGATACCCACGAGGGTCGGAGGGGTCGGTCTAATCCAACTTTCCAAATTGGCGAAGGGTTTACCCGCAATCGTCATGTTTTCGAGAGCGATTTGTTGATAGTCGTTGTTTTTTGTCGCCCCTCCTGCTGATTGCATCAACTGTCCAAAACCTTGCGCTATCATAGAGTGAGGGCCGATGGCCTCGGCCGCAAGTTGATTGATGTGCAATAGCCCACCGAAGCCAGTATCGAGCAGCGCATTATCAACAAAGTATTCACCGACACCATACTTCACAATTGGGTAATGAGGATAGCCAGCATCAACGAGCTCGCCATGCCATAAAGCGCCGTCCGTAGAGAAAGGTACTGACCGTGGCGCAATGGTAAGCGCATGTTGTTGAACGTCAAATTGCCAATTGAAATAGGGTAAGAGATCAGCGCCGATAACGCCGTTCTCAATGATACATTTTGCAACAGGAGCTCGCTGAAAATCATGAATGAGCACGGGGAAATCTGTTATTTCGATATTGCCCAGTGTCATTTCATGCAGCATTGCTTTTTCCATTGAGATTGGGAGACGATTACCATCAAGGCCCGTTTGCAGACTCAGTGTTTGCAATCCAAGCTGATCCGCTAGCTGTTTATCAATAATGGTTGGCGAGCCTGTATCTAGAACCATGGTTACAGGTTGGTGATTAATGATGACATCGACATAGAGCTTTTGATAGCGCAACGTCAGTGGAACCGTCGTTGGCGTTGATTGATGGACAATAGTGGCAGAAGGCAAAGCGTGCACTGCCGGAGAGACTGAGTCAACGCCTGATGTCGTATTGCACCCTGCTAAAAGAGCCATCCAAATATAGCGAAGCGCTTTTGTCATGGCTTACCTGCCTGATTCATGAATGAGAGCGTAGCGACAGAAGCGTGTTTGGTAGCATCGAAGCTAAGTACTCCCAAACGGCCATACTGGCGCGGGATCGGCTATCTCTACTTAGGCACACTAACTGTATCGGCAGCACGTCATCGACATCGTACCTTTGTAAAATCCTCACTAGCTTGCCAGTTTGAAGTTCTTCAGCGATGAAAGCGGGATCGACTCGAACGATACCGAAACCTTGACATGCCAACGCTAGCAATGACCTAGCGTCATCAGAGTAGAGGGAAGCGGTCACATCTATTGTTATTGTAGCGCCATCGGTAACGCGGAATGGCCAATGATTGTGTGTATTTTCTCGACTCTTGAAAATGATACAGTGATGTTGGCTGAGTTGATCTGGTGTCTGCGGTGTACCGTGACGTTGCAGGTAATCAGGACTAGCTGCGACGCACATGCTTTTTTCTCCTATTTTCCTCGCCACAAGATTGGAATCGGGTAAGTGACCGATACGTATGGCGATGTCGACACGTGTTGCGATGAGATCGACATAATTGTCATCGAGATTGAGCTCGATGGTCACTTTTGGGAAGCGGGCTTTTAAAGCGGTAAGGTGAGGCAAAATACACTGCTGAGCAAGCAGGGTTGAACTGCTTATTTTTACGACGCCTGTCGGCTCAGTTTGTTGCGCTTGTGAAAATGTCTCTAACTGCGAGAGAAGCTGCGGTAAGTTTTGAGATAGCGTAAGCAGGTGTTCGCCTGCCTCCGTTAATACTAACTGTCTTGTGGTGCGTTGGATTAATCTTTGACCAACGAGCACTTCTAATTGCTGAATTTTCTTACTCACCGAAGATCGAGGTAGAGACAGGTGAGCTGCAGCGCCTTGAAAGCTTCCCTTTTCAATCACCAGCCGGAACATGGGGAGGTAAGGGAGAATTTTAATCGCCTCTATCATGAACGATGCCTTATAGGAAATTGAATTTTATTGTTTCCAGTATGGGAACAAAGTGTTTCAATATTGATGTCTTATCGAGATCAATAGAGCACGTTATCGTATTTGTCGTCAAGCATGCAACGTTAATAAGGAATGAACGATGACAAATAAAACGATATTAATCACGGGTGCAACGGCAGGTATTGGTTTAGCCGCAGCAACACATTTCATCGATCAGGGGTGGCGTGTTGTCATTACTGGACGCAATCGTTCTAAACTGAATGAGGTCGCGACGCGATTGGGTGACAATGTGATCGCGATGTTGTGTGATAGTGAAGATCTATCGGCCATCGAAGCGTTGGCGATTTCACTCCAATCACAAGATGTTTTTCTCGATGCCTTAGTGTTGAATGCTGGTGTCTTTCATCCTACCACCGTGCCGGGAACAACAGTTGAGGACTTTGACAAGACAATGTCCATTAATGTTAGAGGTCCCTTTTTCACCTTACAGTCATTACTTCCGCAACTGCGTAACCCCTGCAGTGTTGTGCTTTTATCTAGTCTAATCGTCAACAAGGCATTTGCTGGGGCGTCTTTATATGCCGCTAGTAAAGGCGCGTTGGAAGGCTTGATGGGAGGACTGAATTTAGATTTGGCGGCAAAAGGAATACGAATTAACGCATTGCGCCCCGGTGTGACACATACAGAGATCCAAGGCAAAGCGGGAATGAGTGATGACGATATAGCCGGGTTGAAACATGTCATGTCCGATACACCGCTTGGTCGTATCATGGTTGCTGAGGATTTGGTGAGCGCTCTTGATTACTTGGTCTCACCCGCTTCTATCGCGATGCGCGGCGCTACTATGGATATTGATGGTGGTATGGGTTTGTAGCAATCGCGCATGGCTTTTTCATCCAAGTCTTGGCACCGCTTGGATGAAAGCGTTAGGCTGAATAGTGCGAGCGAGCAACTTGGTTTAAATCACCGTTGGCAGCAGAGATTTGACTCATCGGAATCTCGAAGCCATTTTGACAATGCGGGCAGATCATATAAGCCTGAGACTTATAGGGAATGACCGGAATAAAAAACAGCGTAAACCAATGAGTCACCTTGATGAAATGAAAAGGCACGGATTGGCTGCAAATGCCGCAGGCAGCATGATCATCCGCTTGACCAAGCGGTTTAGTGGTTGTTTTTCCCCATCCAAAAATAAAAAACATCGTTGCGTCCTTGTTTAATAAATTTGGATGCTATTTGAACAATTTAAACGTATATTCACTAGGGTTATGTGTTGATCTTTAATGTTGCCTCGCAAAACAACCGACTAGCGTTTCACACTGAGATGAAATTACTACCTCTCACTAAAGGGTAAAGTGCTCATCAAGGGTCTCAGTATCTTCGCGAGGTGTGTAGTAGTAATAGTCTTCTTTTTCAGGGTCCCAACGAAAGTAGTTCAGCTCGTTACCAATACTTTGCAGTATGTCGTCCAGAACAAGCTGTACTTTTTCTTTATCCAGCTTGCGAAGATTCGCGATGCGATGATAGAAAACAGTCCATGAGACAAGCGCATCGTCCCAGCGTACACTGCCATTGTCGCTAGTGGTAAAAATGTACTCTGGTGGGTCAATTTTTCCGGTATGTTCCCATTCGTTAGCGATTAACTGATCCAATCCCTGATTACCTGCTTCGCAAGAAGATAAAGAGACAAAGACATCACCATGATAATCATTCATATCTGTGAAAATCGGTTTCATGGCTTCAAATACATCACGCCATTTTAAGAAATCACTGCCAAACTCAATGCCTGTTTTGTTTCCGTGAGCAGAAATATGAATGCAAAGTGGCATCTCTCGTTGGCTCTTTACTCCGTGACTAGAATCAATCGATGAAATATAGCGGCAGTATTTTCGTAGGTCTGCTTCTGAATAGGCGGTGAGGTTAGCGACTTTATGGCCGAAGATTTCGCAAACTTGTTCGAGGGCTTTAGCTTCTGAACGATCATTGAGGAGGTCCAATGGGTCGACACATTCAATGATGAAGAGTTTAACTTTGTTATACATGGGGCTGACTGTGAATAAATTCTTATTCGTTGCGTTGTTCAAAAGGAACAGTCTGCCAGAGTTTCGAATGCAAGACGCGGAATTAGCGATTCTTTCTTCTAGAAATGAGAGCGAACAGCAAATTGTCAAATGTCGCGAGAGTTTAATTGGTAGTATGTTTAAAGGTCGCGCCTTTTTTTAGACTCAGGTTTTCAATGGCTAACAAGGAGTGGTTATGCAGCACGTGATGTTTGATATTGATGGGACCTTGATTCAGTCGTATGAGTTCGATGGACGCTGCTTTGCTGATGCAGTACGTGAAGTGACAGGGCATGAGCTTGCTATCGATTGGACGATTTACCCTAATGCAACAGACCGCGGTATTTTGATGACCTTGATTGAGCTGGCGTTACCGCACTGGTCTCTTGATGCGCTTGAGGCCGCGGTGAAAATGGTTTTTTTAAGGCGTGTAACGGAACATTTAGCAGCGCAGCCCGCAGAGCCAGTTGACGGGGCGATAGCGTTTTTCAACGCGCTTAAACAGAGTAAGGAGTATACCCTATCGATTGCTACTGGCGGATGGAGAGAGTCTGCGCTGTTAAAGTTAGCGTCAGCTGGGTTTGATGTATCTGATTTAGTGATAGGGACATCCAATGACCACCACGAGCGTATTGAGATCATGAAAACAGCGTTGCGTGGCGCTGACCCGAAAAACCAATGGCCTGTCACCTATTTTGGTGATGCGCAATGGGATATTGATGCTTGTGAAACAATGCAGATAAATCTTGTGATAGTCGGTTCACGGGTCACCTATCGTCAGCAGATGCGTGACTTCATTGATCAGGCTAAAGCGTTGGCGTTTATTGATAAATCAGGGTAATCGCTTTTAATTGAGCTTATTGCAACTGATTTGTGAATGCCTTTACGATCTGGCACCTAATTCACAGAATGAGGGTCGCAGTCATCGGTCATCTGCGATAACTTGGCACTATGTTATTTCAAGGAAGAAGTTATCGTGGATCAATGGCTTGAAGAGTTAGAGATACAAAGCCTCACGCTGTTTGAAGGCACTTGGTATATCAAGGCTGGCATGATAGTTGGTTTGACTATTTTAGCCTTCATTATCTGGCGCATTTTTTCATCGCGCACTGAGCGCTGGATTCATTCCACCTCCTTGGTTTGGGGAGATGCCATTTGGTACGCATTGCGCTTGCCTGTCAACTGGATGATTGTCGTCTTTGGTTTGTCTGTATTGTCGCGAGTCCTCGACTACCCAGCTATTAATGCCGTGGTGCCTACGTTACGGCAGATCGCTGTTTCTCTGCTGTTTGCTTGGGGGTGTTTCCGCTTTATCGGAAAAGCAGAGGCGCATTTTGTTAAGAAAGGGCATGATCCGACGACTGTCAATGCTTTGGGTAAAGTCGTCGGCATGATCGTGGTTATCTTTGCCTTTTTGAGTATCATCCAAAGCCTAGGCGTGAGTATCTCCGGTATTCTTGCTTTTGGTGGTATGGGTGGCTTGGTGGTGGGTATGGCCGCCAAAGACTTGTTGGCGAACTTCTTTGGTGCCGCGGTCATCTATTTTGATCGCCCATTTAAGGTTGGCGACTGGATTCGTTCACCAGATCGCAGCATTGAAGGCACGGTCGAACGCATTGGTTGGCGCATTACGGTAATTCGTACTTTCGATAAGCGCCCCTTGTATGTACCCAACTCTGTCTTTGCGAATATCGTCGTGGAAAACCCGTCTAGAATGACAAACCGACGTATCTACGAGACCATCGGCATTCGATATGCAGATGCTGAACAGATGTCGTCTATTGTCAAAAATGTGAAGGCGATGTTGACCGTTCACCCCGAGATTGACACTCGCCAAACCATGATAGTGAATTTCAACGCTTTTGGCCCCTCTTCGATGGACTTCTTTGTGTATACCTTTACAAAAACTACGAACTGGGTGCATTTTCATGAAGTTAAGCATGATGTACTGCTTCAAATACTGAAGATCATTGAAGAGCATCAGGCTGAGATTGCCTTCCCGACGCAGACATTGCATGTGTCGGGAGAACCGGAACCAGAGCTAATGCCGGAAATAGCCACTGCCCAGTAAGTGTGTGTATCATGAGTCTTCTCATACTCGCGCGCATTGGTTGAACTAAAGCCTGCTTCTTTACCAAAGAAGCAGGCTTTTTTGTGAGTTAAAGCAAGCGTACTCATCAATGAGAACACTCTCACGGAATCAGACACCCATGGTTAAAAGGACGTGCAATTGGTTTATTGAGTAGTAGATTAAATAACCACTATGTCATAGAGGTTAAAGGATTGCAGGATGAAGAACAGTTTTGATCACCCAATGCCGAATGCGGACGGTTACTTTGGCGAGTTTGGCGGTAGTTTTATTCCGCCAGAGCTCGAGGTCATTATGAAGGAAATTAATGCGGCGTATCAGACTTGTCGCCAAGACCCTGCTTTCTTGGAAGAGTTGGCTCGCCTCTATAAGCATTTTGTTGGCAGGCCAAGTCCCATTTTTCACGCGGAGAACTTATCGAAGAAATACGGTGTGGATATCTTCCTAAAGCGAGAAGATTTGAACCACACTGGTGCGCATAAGATCAATCATTGCTTAGGTGAGGCGCTCTTGGCGAAAAAAATGGGTAAGAAAAAGCTGATTGCCGAGACGGGGGCAGGGCAGCATGGTGTAGCGCTCGCGACGGCAGCCGCCTTGGTTGGCTTAGAGTGTGATATTTATATGGGCGAAGTGGATATCGCGAAAGAGCACCCTAATGTCGTGAGAATGCGCATTTTAGGTGCGAACGTCATTCCGGCAACCCATGGTAGAAAGACCTTAAAAGAAGCAGTAGACGCCGCATTTGAAGCCTACCTTAAAGATCCCATTACGCAAATTTATGCCATTGGCTCAGTTGTTGGGCCTCACCCGTTTCCGATGATGGTGCGTGATTTTCAGTCGATTATTGGTAATGAAGCGCGCGTGCAAATACAAGAGATGACAGGGCGTCTTCCGGATCATCTTGTCGCTTGTGTGGGGGGAGGGTCCAATGCAATGGGGCTGTTTACCGCGTTTCTTGATGATGATGGTGTCGAAATTCACGGCGTGGAGCCCGCAGGACGTTCATTGCAAGAGGTTGGCGAGCACGCTGCAACGCTGACGTTAGGTCGACCCGGTGTTATGCATGGCTTTAAATCTTACATGCTGCAAGACGATTTAGGTGAACCTCAGGAAGTCTACTCGGTTGCAAGTGGATTAGACTATCCTTCCGTTGGACCTCAGCACAGTTTTCTAAAAGATGCAGGTCGCGTGCAATATGGCACGGCTGATGATAAAGCCGCGATCGATGCCTTTTTTGAGCTATCGCGTCTTGAAGGCATTATTCCAGCGATTGAATCTTCACATGCTGTGGCCTATGCCTTCCAGTTGGCGCAACAAGGTAAGCGGGGTTCTATTTTGATCAATCTCTCTGGCCGAGGTGATAAGGATATCGATTTTGTTGTCGAGAAGTACGGTAAGGATTATGGCATTGAATCGTTAGTTTAATCACAGTGTGCGGGAGAAGCGCAGTGAGCGTAAACGCTCACTGCGTTTTTTTATCTCTGCGTTTCAGTTAAAGCAATCGCGAGGTTTTTGAAATGATGTAAGAAGCTGTCGGCGAAATCCTTGCTATCGTCATTGTCAGCTGGTGCATTGAGAACAATCGATGCATAGCTGACGGCATGATGAGCAAAGCACACAGGCTTAGCCGCCAGCCAAGCGTTATAACACGCTTCTGCATTGAATAAGTTTCGCCAAGGTATAAGGTATTGTTCGATCAAGGCCCGTTTTTGTGGGGTGTCAGAGAATTGATAGATAAAAATGCCATCCATGAATGGATGGGTGATGCAAGCGTCGCTCCAATCGAAGAATAAGTGACTATTACTTGTTTTGGCGATGTTTCCTTCATGTAGATCGCCATGTACCAGTGTCTCAGGGATACCATACTGGTTTAACTTGGCGATCGCTTTGGCGAGTTTTTCTAGTAAGCGAGAGTCGCATTGGAACCCATGCGCCTTGAGGTGTGTTGCAATTTTGTGTTGTTTGCAATGCCAGTGAAGCTGGTGCGTTAAGTGCTCTATTTTTCTGTCGAGGCAGCCAGCAGAGAGCAGTTGATCGCGATAAAGTGATGATTCGTATTGCAAGCGGCCCCATACGCCATAAGCGCTATGCCATTCATCCAGTCCTACGTTTTCATCAAGTGGATGACCAAAATCAGCGGTTAGCATCCAACCCTTTCTCGGTTCAATAGCAAGCACCTCTGCACTATGTTGAGGAAACAACTGCGCGAGGGTATGAGAAAGAGCGGATTCGTTAGCGAATAGAGGTAATAACGTTGTGGCTTTAAAATAGACGTACCCGCGATGTGTCGCTAAACGCCAAACCTGGCCCAAGTACCAATCTTCAACGGTATCGAATGCGCCATCCGTCCGATAGTTGAGCGTGTTCAGTGTTTGGATGACCCATTTTTTAGCTGCAGGTTGCCAATTGGATGGTGTGGACAGAAGATCCTCCGCGAAGTTATGCAAGATTAACCAATGATTTGGTAGGTTATAGTGCGGATCATTGCCAGCTTTGCAATGGAGATGGGATAAAAGTGTGCTAGGAAGTCAGGAAGGGCGTGAACCTTATGCAATGTTGACGAGATTGATCAACATTGCATAAGGCTCACTGCCTTTGTAGCGGAACTTATTGCGCTTAAACGACCCTTTTCCTTTTTTAGGTGTTTCTGTTTTTGCTTTAAACAGTTTGGAAGTGACAAGTGCTGCCATTGCGTTGTCTTGGATTTCGCCTCTACCGTGCTCACATTGCGGTTTTGCAACCAGCTCGACTTGTTGAGGTCTTTTTCTCTGTTTCTTTGCCATAGGGCCTCCATGTAAATTTGAGTCTGAGTCTACGCATTTTTGGTGCAATGCGCAAAAAAACAGCGCTAATTGCAGGCGAAAAAGGGGATGAAAACCGAATGGGGCTAAAGAAAGCGGGACTCTGTGAGATATAAGAGAAAAAAATGCGTTTTTAGAGAGAGATAACCTAATCAATGCTAAACCGTTGCTATACTCAACTCAGCGTCTTAATTATAAGATTTCGAGGATAGCGGTAATGACGGAACAGTTTCGGCTAGTAACACGTAGTGATTTTGATGGATTAGTTTGCGCTGTGCTGCTTAAGCACAAGGATTTAATTAACGAAATTACGTTCGTTCACCCCAAAGACATGCAAGATGGCAAGATAACGATTACCGATAAGGATATCACCACCAATTTGCCCTTTGTCGCAGATGCGCACATTGCGTTTGACCACCATCTATCGGAGACATTACGGAACGAGGGTGATAACAAAAATCACGTTATCGATCCGAATGCACCGTCTGCGGCAAGAGTTGTTTTTGATTACTATGGGGGCTATGACGCCTTTCCACGCGAGTGGGAAGACATGATGGAAGCCGTGGATAAAGGTGACTCTGCCCAGTACACCATTGATGAAGTATTAAATCCGCGAGGCTGGCCACTACTTAACTTTTTAATGGATGCCCGCACCGGGTTGGGACGTTTTAGAGAGTTTCGTATCTCAAACTATAACCTAATGATGGATTTGATTGACTACTGTAAAGATCACACCATCGAAGAGATATTAGAGTTGCCGGATGTAAAAGAACGCGTAGAGCTTTATTTTGAGCATGAAGAAAAAGCGAAACTGCAGATTAAGCGATGCGCGACGGTTTACAATAACCTCGTTGTACTTGACCTCCGTGAAGAAGATGTGATTTTTGCGACTAACCGTTTTATGATTTATGCGCTCTTCCCTCAATGTAATATCTCAATTCACCAACTTTGGGGGCTTAAGAAGCAAAATGTTGTGTATGCTACGGGTAAATCTATTTTTGATCGTAGCTCCAAAACCAATGTCGGTGAGCTGATGTTAAAGTACCAAGGTGGTGGTCATCAGGCGGCAGGAACGTGTCAGATTGAGACAGAAAGATCGCCAGAGGTCTTGGATGAGTTGATTGCCGCAATCAATCGAGACGGTTAAGTACGTTTGAATTTCTTACCAATATTGTAATGACAACAGGCCCGGCGAGTTTTCGCTGGGCTATCGATAGACTCAAATATCTAGAGGCTGCATTGAGCAGCAAAGCGCCTCTATTCTGTGTAATGCCTCCCATCTTTTATTTTCTATCCTCTAATGAGTTCCGCTGCATAAAGTAAACTGTTCCGTTTGATTTTTATGGATGAAAATGAGTAAGGGGACAGACTTAATGAGAAACGCATTGTTTGCGCTTGCAATGGTGGCAGGGACAACGAGCTTTGCTCAAGCGAGTGAAATTACGTTGTCGAGTGGTGGACCAACGGGAAACTACTTTAAAATGGCCAATGATATCGTTAGCTATTGTGCGAAACCTGTCTCTAAACACGGCAGTTTGGTGGCGGTTAACTCCGAAGGCTCGGTGGATAACCTGATGGGGATGTTACATAAAAAGTATCGCGCTGGGATCGTGCAAGAAGATGTACTTTATTTCTACGCCAATACAATGCCGAATCAGGTCAGTGATAACCACGTCAAAGTGATTTCAGAATTGCACCAAGAGGCAGTGCATTTATTGATTCCTCGTGACTACAAGCCCAAAAGTCAAGATGGCGGATTCTGGAGCTTGTTTTCAAAAAAACGTGAGCCTTCGCCTGTTATTAGTTTAGATATGTTAAAAGGGCAGCAAGTGGGATCGTGGGGAGGCTCAATGGTGTCTGCGCAGGCACTGAATCATTTCTTTGACCTCAGTATTGAGCTGGTTGAGTTGAAAGTAGATAAGCGTCTTGATCCGCAAATGCCCGTGATTATCGTTGGCGGGCATCCTTTCCAGCCTGTACAAGATTTGATTAATACCAGTAAATACCGTTTGGTCTCTATTGATTATGAAGCGCTTGGAAAAGATCCCCGTACTTCCTTCTACAGTGATGCGTCAGTGACTTACCTGATGAGCGGTAGCCCAGTATCGGTTTCGACTATTGGCGTTAGGGCTTTACTATTGGGCGCGAACTTCCGAAATCCCGATAAAAACGTTGCCATGTCAAAGTTAGCATCATGTGTAAGTAAAAACATGATGGATTTGAGTGATGACGCAGAGACCTCTCCAGCTTGGCGCAGTGCGTTGGATCTGATCGAGGCAGAAAAGCGCACAGGATGGGAATACTTCCCACTGGCAAAGAAATAGTGATAGACCTTCATCGCCGATCCTTGATAGGGAGCGATAAAAGCGCTTGCTGAGTCGGTATTTTATATGAGGTAAAGGCACAGGCACTCTCGAGAGTGCCTTTTTTTGTTTTAGCCATCAAATTCAACAGTTTGTTGAGTTTAGATTTGAGCTACTTCACATTTCATTTTAATCCTGCCTTTTATTAATCATCGTTAATCTTCAGTCCACCGAGGGTTAATCTCTTCACAGATACACTAGCCCTGTTATTTCAAGTTAGGCGGGTAATCTCTCGCTGTTGAAACCCGTGTTGTAGGCGTGGTGGATATTTTTCAATCTTGCATCGAGAGAGAGATCCTTGGGGGAATTTGAAATAGCAGGGAAAGCCCAAGTTTTCGGTTGCGTGAACAATAGCAGCATTGAAGTGAGGGTGAGCTTCATTCGAAGTCAATAGCCAAAATCCCGAAGAAACGATTAGCGTGATTGCTTAACAGCTAAATGAACTTATTGAAAGAGAGATTTAGCTTGAGCAATCAAAAGCCAAAGAGCACTTAAACAACGTTAAATGTTGGCTAGGGAATGAAAGCAATAACAAAGGGGGGAGCCTGCGTCATTGCTGTAGGGCAAGTTTTCATGTTCAACCGTGAAAGCGCAAATGAAGCGACAATTCATATCGCAATGAAAAGGACAATAATGTGAACATATTTGGCTACTTACAAAGAATCGGTAAGGCACTGATGGTGCCTATCGCAACCCTGCCCGCGGCAGGTTTAATGATTGGTATTGGTTATGCGATTGACCCAGCGGGTTGGGGGGGCAATAGCCCAATCGCTGCTTTCTTAATTGGTGGTGGTGGCGCTATCATGGACAACCAAGCGTGGTTGTTTGCAGTGGGTGTAGCGTATGGCCTAGCGCGAGACAATAATGGTGCAGCCGCACTGGCGGGGTTAGTCGGGTTAATGATTTTCGACAAGCTGCTGGATCCCGGTATGGTGGCAAACCTCACCAACACCACAGTCGAAGCCTTGGGTGCAGATTCGGTACGCGCTTATAACGGACGCTTGAACGCGTTAACGGGCTTGATTTTTGGTGTGGTTGCCGCGGAGTTCTACAATCGCTTCCACAATATTCAGCTACCTTCTTGGCTATCATTCTTTGGTGGGCGTCGATTTGTGCCTATCGCTTCATCAGTGGCAGCATTGGCGATCTCGCTTATCTTCATCATCGTTTGGCCTAGCTTCTACAATGGCTTGATCTCATTTGGTAAAAGTATCCTTGACCTTGGCGCGGTGGGTGCGGGTATCTATGGTGTTGTCAACCGATTGATGATCCCATTAGGGCTTCACCATGCGATCAATGCGGTATTCTGGTGGGATGTTGCCGGTATCAATGATATTCCTACTTTCTGGTCAGGTGTCGGTGAGCTGGGTGTGACAGGTATGTATCAAGCAGGCTTCTTCCCAATCATGGGTTATGGTTTGCCAGCGGCTTGTCTTGCGATTTATCACACGGCGCATGCAAAGAATAAGCAAAAAGTAGGCTCATTGATGCTTGCTATCGCTTTGACAGCAATTGTTACGGGTGTCACCGAGCCAATTGAGTTTGCCTTTATGTATGTTGCTCCGGCTCTCTATGTTATTCACGCTTGTTTAACGGGTCTGTCACTGTTTCTTGCTGCGGCATTTGGGTGGATTGCAGGGTTTAACTTCAGCGGTGGTTTGATTGACTTCGTCTTATCATTTAATACGCCGCTTGCACACAAACCGTATATGCTGATTGTTCAAGGTATCGCTTTCGCGGCGATTTACTATACGGTATTCCGCTTTGCCATTGTGAAGTTTGATTTAAAAACGCCGGGTCGTGAAGTTGATGACGAAAATGACACCGTTGCGACCGAAGAAGGGCTTGAAGAGCGCGCTGCTGCGTATTTGAAAGCGCTTGGAGGCGAGCAAAACCTTGGCAATATTGATGCGTGTATTACACGTCTTCGCTTAGAAATTAAAGATGTTGCTCAAATTGATGAGCCACAGCTCAAGCGCCTTGGTGCTATGGGCGTGGTTAAAGTGGGAGAAAAGAACTTGCAAGTCATTATTGGCAGTGAAGCTGAGCTAGTGGCTTCAGCAATGAAATCGCTGACCCAGTAAGCACAACGTTTTACTCAAAACCTCAACATCACAAAATAAATGCTCGGTACATTACCTAGGTACAGAGCAAGCAGAATAAACCACATCCCCCTGTGGTTTCTTAGCGCCCTCTAAGTCGGGTTGTCGACAATGCTTAGAGGGCGCTCTTTTCAATAAATTAAATTATGAAGTGACTCTCAATACACTCGTTTACTTGGTGAATGGATCAAGGCAGCGAATCAGATTCTCTGTATCCTGTCTTCAGAATGTCACAATTCAATAAGGGGGACTCGCAATGAAAATATTGGTCGTCGAGGATGACTTAACCACACGTGACTTTGTTAAAAAAGGTTTGGAAGAGCATGATTACGTTGTTGATACTGCGCCTTCCGGCCGTGAAGGTTTGATGATGGCGACAAGTAGCGATTATGCGTTGGTTATTCTTGATCGAATGTTACCTGAGTTAGATGGCTTAAAAGTATTGGCGGCAATGCGCGCCGCAGAGATTCATACCCCAGTGCTGATACTAAGTGCACTCGACAGTGTTGAGCAGCGTGTGCGAGGCTTAAACGCAGGGAGCGATGACTATTTAACAAAACCTTTTGCGTTAGCGGAGCTTATTGCTCGAGTAAAAATTTTAGTCCGTCGCAATCAAACCTCTGTGCCGATCACCGAGCTCAATGTTGCTGACCTCTCACTCAATTATTTATCTCATCGTGTCTATCGCGCTGGTGTGGCGATTAACCTCCAACCCAAAGAGTTCAAGTTACTCAGCTATATGATGGAGCATGCGGGTGAAGTTGTCTCACGTATGATGTTGTTCGAAGCGGTGTGGGATTATCATTTTGATCCAAATACGAACGTGATTGATGTGCATATCGCTAAGTTGCGTCGTAAGATCGAAGCGAATGATCAATCTGCGCTTATTCATACCGTGCGAGGAGCAGGTTATGTCCTCCGGGAAGATTGATCACCTTTATCGCTCTTCTGTTCTTCGTACTTGGTTGTGGGTGGGGGGAATGCTGTTCGTGCTGATTTTCGCTCTGATGAATGATTTTTATCGTACAGCCAGTCAGCACCTTGAAACGCAAGTGGTTGATAGCTTGTTAAGTGAAAGTGCTCAAATTCAGGCGTTGTCAGAAATTCTGACTCTTGAAGAACTACAGCAGACGTTGTCCTCATTGGAAGAGGGGCGACTCTATACTTACCATCAAACACAAGCAGAGTTACAAAGCCAAGTATCTAGCTATCCTCTTGTTAGTCAGGGCGTGACCTTCTCGCCATCACAACCTTCAATGCATGCAACGAGAATCAAAATTGATGACGACCTTGAAATGGTCATTGGATTTGATGACAAGGTGCTAAAAGAGTTTCAGTCTTCGCTGCGAGAAACCATGTTGAAAGGGACAGTGATCCCAGTGGTTATGCTGATTGTGATTGCTGTGTGGTTTGCTTCTCGACTCGTTAATCAACTTCAGCATGTCAACAAAACGATGGGTCGAGTGATGATGGGTGAGCGCCAAGTACGTTTGCCTGTCGGGCGGAGTTACAATGAATTTGACATGTTGGCCATTCACTTGAATTCAATGCTTGAGCAACTGGAGCAAAATGAGTCGACGCTGAATGCGTTGACGGTCGATATCGCACATGACATGCGTACGCCCTTATCTCGCTTGAAATTGCGCTTGGAGTGCCTACTAGAAAACCGAGAAATTAGTAATGACACCATGGTCGAGCTAGAGTCGATGCACGGTGATTTTTCTGCCATGTTGAAAACCTTCAATGGTGTGTTGGAGATATCGCGACTGGAGTCAGCAGAGTCGAAAGTGGAAATGACGGACGTTGATCTCGGCGCAATTGCGGAAGATGTCTACGACTTTTGTGAACCACTGGCTGAAGAGCGTGAAATTCGTTTAGTGATCCGCAAAGAGATGCCGTGTGTTATCCAAGGTAATCCGAGCTTACTGTTTCGCGCGGTATTTAATTTGGTCGAAAACGCCATCAAGTACAGTCCCTCTCAGCGCGATGTCGAAATTAACATCGACTGCTTTGGGCTCGTTGTATGTGATAGTGGGCCGGGTATCAAATTGCAAGACAGAGAGCGTGTCCAACAACGTTTAGCGCGGCTTGATCCTAGCCGTTCATCACCGGGGCTAGGTTTGGGGTTATCCTTGGTAAAAACCGTGGCACAACTTCATCATGCGCGATTACTTCTGTCTGACAATGGGCCCGGTTTAAGAGCGAGAATCTACTTTGAACCTCGCCCTTGGTAACCAGTGGCCATGTCCTGAAGAATGGGATCAGGGGCAGTATTTATATCCCACACTGTAGACGGATTGTACCAACTCATCGTCGGTGTGAATCTGATTGAGTTTCTTACGTAACTTTTTGATATGGCTATCAATGGTTCGTTCACTCACAACGCGGTGGTCACGATAAATATTGTCGATGAGCTGGCTGCGAGAGTATACCCGTCCCGGATCGCTTGCGAGCAGATGAAGCAAGTTGAATTCAATCGCTGTTAATGTCAGTGCTGTGCCATGCAAGGTGGCTTCAAGTTTGTCCGGATTCAGCTGAAGGGGTGTCGGTGGTGCCGATTCCACGAGCTCGTCGCTGCTTTTCGGCGGATGGTATCGTTTGAGTACCGCTTTGACGCGCGCGACCACTTCTCGTGGCGAGAAAGGTTTACAGATGTAGTCATCAGCGCCGAGTTCTAGACCTAATAAACGATCTATTTCTTCAATCTTGGCGGTGATCATAATAATAGGGACGTCACTATGTTGGCGTATCTCTCGGCATAATGTTAGGCCGTCGACAACGGGCAGCATAAGATCGAGCAAGACGAGAGAGGGAGGCGTTGTCTTAACGGTTTTGAGTACATTACTGCCATCATAAAGCTGCGTGACGCCGTAACCTGCATTTTTTAGATAGTCGGCAAGCAGTTGAGAAATTTTTGTTTCATCTTCCACGACAAGTATCTGATGCATTGAGTTCTTCCTTGTTGTTATTTCGGGAGCCAAACCACGACTTTTAATCCCCCCATTGGAGAGTGCTCAGCATGGATTTTTCCTTGATGGGCTTCGACAATTTTTTGAGTGATGGCTAAACCTAGTCCAGAGCCGCCTGTTTTACGGTTTCTTGAGCTTTCAACACGATAGAGGTGTTCAAACAGTTTAGTTAAGGCATCGTGGGGAACATCTGGCGAGGTATCTTCCACCGTAATCGTCACACCTTTGATGCTCTCCCTAAGTACGATCAAGGTTTCCCCGGGAGAGTCCGTATATTTTAGTGAGTTGTTGAGCAAGTTTTCCAGCAACTGTTGGAGCCGGGTTTCGTCTGCACGGATCCAAGCGTTATTCACATCGGTTTGGTAGCGCAAAGTGAGGCCCGCTTTTCGAAAACGAGCCACATTGATTTCATGCATGTCTTCGAGCAATGCGGCAACATCGAGTTCGCTCATATGGTAACGAAATGCACCAATCTCAGCGTTGGTTAGTTGGTAGAGGTCTTCAATCAGCTTCTGTAAATGGGCGATTTCTTCTTCAATGGAGCCGAGGGTTTCTTCATTCGCTGGCCGCACACCATCAAGGATAGCTTCAAACTCACCTTTAATGATTGAGAGTGGCGTGCGAAGTTCATGAGCAATGCTTGCAAGCCATTCTTTTCGCGACGTTTCAGCTTGCTTTAGCGTTAAGGCAAGTCGGTTGATGTTTTGCCCTAAGACAGCGATTTCATCACGTCCACTGGGTGTTTCTCTTTCCTCATAGTTTCCATTAGAGAGGTCAGTGGTAAAAGAGGAGAGCGTTTTTAACGGACGGGAAAAATGCCTTGAGAAGAAAAAGGCTGCCACGGACACCATCACAATGGCCAATCCTGCAATAAGGGAAAAGGCGCGTTGTTGACTGTCGGCGAAGGCTAAATCATAGGAGGTTTCTAGTTCGCGCTTAGGTGGCCACGCAAGGTATCCCACTATCGACGCATCGTGCCAAAGTGCAGTGGTGAGGAAGTGGGTATCATAAGGTCCAACGATAGATATCCGCTCTGCATCGAGTAAACTCACACGCAGATCACCGGGTGGTTTGGGCGAGCGTGATGGGCCTCGTTGTCCACGTTGGCCCGTCGCTTCGGCGTTATCACGGCGTGGTGGAGGGCGTCTTCCATCTTCTCGAGGTGGAGGGCGACGACCTTCATCTCTAGGGCGCACGCTCTCGCCGCGCGGCGGCTTGCTATCGCGCGTCTCTCTAGTAGGAGCCCCTTCCATACTCCGATGGAGTGCAGTGAGATACTGCTGCGTAGACTCGGTAAAGTCCTGATCTCTTTCTGAAAGCCGGACGACCTCACCCCACAAAAATGGGTATGTTGCGAGTAGTTGAAAACTATCGTCCCATTCATAAAGGATTTCGAGATTGTCAGTTAATCGATCAAGGGACGCTTTCTCGCGTTCATTGATATGGTTGATGAGCCCTTGGTCAAAACTCCATTGAATAGCAAGATACAGTACCAGTAGTACAATACCGACAGAGAAAAAGAAGCTTAACCAAAGGCGTTGGAATATCGTCATTCCGTCTCCTTGCAATGCCAACGGCCTGGCAGGTGCCGCGCAGGATCTATATTAAGACGTAACTCGATATTTTGACTGCTTTTTTCTGAAGTTACACATTTGTTCCTCATTTCTTGCGGCTAGCGTGCGCAATTGCTGACTAACCTCACTAAAAATATGAAATTGGGAGGCAATATGTGTAATCAAACTAGACAATGGCTGATGGCGAGCTTAATAGGATTGCTCTTTGGCTGCGGTGGAGGTGGCAGTGATCTTGGTGTATCGCCTTCGCCTGGAAATGCCGACACTTCCGAGGGCGAGAGTGTCCCTGTTCCCGATTTGCCCGCTGTATCGGAAACCGACTTGGCGTTAAATGCGCTCATCGATGCGTTAGCGCTGAGGCAATCCCCTTTGGCGGGGAGGACGTTACCAGACATCACTGATCCACTGGCGCAGTTAGGTAAGAAACTGTTTTACAGCAAAAGCTTGAGTGGAGAGTTTGATGTTGCCTGTGCTTCATGCCATCACCCCATGTTAGGCGGTGGTGATGGGCTCTCGCTGCCAGTTGGCATTAATGCATTGCAAAGTGATGTGTTAGGGGTTGGCCGTCGAGATGCCGATGGCGTACCCAATGTGCCGAGAAACAGCCCAACGACTTTCAATGTTGGGTTATGGGATCAAGGCTTGTTCTGGGATTCACGAGTAGAAAGCCTCGGCAAAGAGGCGTTACAAAATGGCGCGGCTTCGCCCATTTCTACGCCAGAGAGTGGTACTGGTATCGCGGACCCCAATGCGGGCCATAACTTGGTGATGGCACAAGCTCGCTTTCCCGTGACATCGGTTGATGAGATGAAAGGGATGCACTTTGAAGCGAACAGCAATAATACGCAGATTCGCGATCACTTGGCGGCGCGGATAGGTGATATTGGTCTTGGGGCAGGCGAGCTGGCGTTGAACCAATGGCTATTTGAGTTCCAGCAAGCGTTCAACAGTGGTGACGACGCAGAAACACTTATCACGTTTGATAATATCGCTCTGGCTTTAGGGGAATTTCAACGTTCGATGGTTTTTGTCGAAAACCCTTGGCAGTCATACCTTAGTGGTGATGTTGCGGCACTGAATGAAAGCGCTAAACGCGGGGCCATTTTATTCTTTACCGCGGCTTCAGAAGGGGGAGCGGGATGTGCAGCCTGTCATCGAGGACCGCTTTTCAGTGATGAGCAACACCATACCATTGCATTTCCTCAAATAGGCGTTGGTAAGACAGAGGCAGATCAAGACGACACTGGGCGAGAGTTAGTGTCAGGTGACGCCGATGATCGCTACCGTTTTCGCACGCCAAGTTTGTTGAACATAGCGGTGACTGCGCCTTATGGCCATGCCGGTGCGTATGATAGCCTCGATGAGGTACTGGCACATTACAACAACCCCCGTGACAGTGTGCAGGACTATTTTGACCGCCAAGCATGGTGTGATCTTCCCCAATTTGAAAACGTAGCAAACTGTAGTCTGTTATTTCCCAACGGCGCGACAAACACCGAGGCGGCGCTGAGTAAGTTGCAGCAAGAACGACGTGAGAATATTGCTTTGTTCGAGAACATCAACATTAACCCGCAAGAACGTAGGCAACTGGCCGATTTTCTTGATGCGCTAACGGATCCTTGTGTCACCAGTAGAGCCTGCTTAGCTCCGTGGATTGCGGAGCAGGCCAGTGATAGTCCAGATGGACAACGATTGATAGCAACCGATATCAGTGGTGCCGCGTTGTAAATCATCAGGCGTGGGTTTAACTCACGCCGAACATTGGAAGAAGGAATGTAGGATGGCTGCGTTTATTCCGTTTTATTTACCTGTTTATCTTCGATCATTGGTGATGCTTTTGTAGCTGCTTTATCCTTAAGCCTATGAAAAGTCGATATCCCTCACGAAATTTATCGACGCGCTTCTCTTTTATCACTGCGCGCCGATAGAAATGCTACTCACCCACTGACCTCTCACACAACTGTCATAATCGATTGCTATACCCAACCTGCCTCTGGAGGGTTCAGCAGAGAAAAGCAGTGATAAACGATGTGCCGCCTTAGTGGACGCGTTGTTTCCAACCTATTCCTTTCTCTCAAGTTCTTCTCCTTGAGGTTGTGCGCAGTTCAACACAACAGATTCATAGAGACAGGGACAGTTAATGAAAACAATCGCTAAAATCGCCACTGCATTGCTGGTTGTCGGCGTGGGCGCTGCCATTTACATATCTGTTAATGAGCAAATAGAGATTCGGAATACAGAGCATGTTCGTGGCATTTCAGGCTCAGAGAAGATTCCCTTCTTTCGGGATGCAGAGACAGTCGACTTACTTGCACGAAAGCCTTACCAAATTGATGCTGCGGTTGAAAAGGCCGGATCGCGAGAAATCGCGACTTACGATTTAAACACTTACGATTTTGCCTTTCCAGCTGGCGTCCCCGCTGCCGCCAAAATACAAAGTGAGCACAACATCCGCAAAGCGATTGACGTTTATCATTCGCCCATGGTGATTGCGTCTTGGAAACCCGTCGCCGAAGTCTTAATGATGAATGGTGTGGTAGAACAGCGCGATGGTGTTCACTATGTGGTTGATATGAAAAAGCTCCTTAAGCTTATTGTTGAAAAAACACGCTGGAATGAGCTAACAGGAAGTGAAAAATACCCCGCTAATAAGTCCATTCTCGTCACCACAACCGATGTGCGTAAATCAAACTCCGCGGCAATGTACTTATCTCTCGCCAGTTATGTACTTAACGACGAGCGAACGCTACACGAGCGAGAACAAGCGGATGTGATTCTAGAAGACCTCAGTTCTATTTTTTTGCGTCAAGGCTTTACCGAGAGCTCTAGCGCTGTGCCGTTTCAATCTTATCTAACGATGGGGCCAGGAAAATCACCCATGGTGATGATCTATGAAGCGCAATTCATCGAAGAGCTGTTCAAAGAGAACAGCGCTATTACCGATGACATGGTGCTCTTGTACCCTCAGCCAACTATCTACAGCAAGCATGTGCTTATTCCGTTGTCGCCTGAGGGGGAAGCGCTTGGGAACGCGTTGGCCAATGATGAAGATATTCAAAAAGTGGCGGTTCGATATGGTATGCGGCCTAAAAACATCGCGCTGTTTAATGAGTACATTGCACAAAGTACGTTCTCAGCACCATCGACGCTCTATAACGTCATTGACCCCCCGAGCTTTGAAATCTTGGAATACATGATCACGCGCATCGAACAAGACTATCAGTGATGAGCCAAATTAAAGGAAGAATGATGACTACGATAACCCTTACTCCCCCTGAGCCTGTCGCCGTTGTCGAGCAGGAAAAAGCCGCCGGCATGGTCCCGATGACCGATGCGCAGCGTCGAGATATTGATAAGCGCGTAGCGGACTTTCTCACTGTGATGATAGATAGACCTGTCGGCGATGCGCAGTTTCAAAGTTCAATGAAGGCGATTCATGCCATGGGGTCGGCTGAAATTCAGCGTGCTGCAGGGATGTCTAACCGAATGCTAGAACGCCCGGCCGTGGCGGCACATAAGATGTCAGATGCCTCGCCCGTGGGTGAATCGCTCTTGGTGTTGCGTGAAACCATTGAAGATCTTGATCCGAGTAAACAAGGTGGCTCATTGCTTTCTCCTCGCAAGCTGCTCGGCCTTATTCCATTTGGTAACAAACTCAAAGCGTATTTTCGTCGTTATGAAAGTGCACAAAGCCATATTAACGGCATTATCGAAGGGCTACTGAACGGTAAAGATGAGCTGGCAAAAGACAATGCGGCCATCGAAGTTGAAAAAGCACAGATGTGGGAACTGATGGGCAAGCTCGAACAGTATGTCCACATGGGCAAGGAAATCGACCGTTTGCTTGCGGCGAACATTATACAAATCGAAGCGCAGGATGCGGAAAAAGCGCGTGTGGTAAAAGAAGAAGTGCTTTTTTACGTGCGTCAAAAGGTACAGGACCTACTGACTCAGCTGGCATCATCAGTACAAGGCTACTTGGCACTGGATTTAATTCGAAAGAACAATTTAGAACTAATTAAAGGTGTTGATAGGGCGACAACGACCACCGTTGGCGCATTGCGAACTGCCGTCATGGTGGCACAAGCTTTAAACAATCAAAAACTCGTGCTTAATCAGATTAATGCATTGAACAAAACCACAGGCGATATGATTGCGGGTACCGCTTCGATGTTGAAGCAACAAGCTGCCGACATTGGTCAACAAGCCGCAAGCACGACGATTGACCTCGATAAACTGCAAGGCGCGTTTAATGACATTTATGAAACGTTCGACGCAATGTCGACATACAAAGCGGCGGCGTTAGAAAGCATGCAGCGCAGTGTCGATGTGCTGTCTGATGGTATTGAAAAAGCAAAGCCGTTGATGCGAGAGGTCAATGTTTCATCCAACGATGCGACGTTGCAACTATAGGGAATGAACATGTTTAAGCGAATCTTAACCGCCGCAACATTTGCACTTGCCCTTGTTGGTTGCGGTGAGTCATCTAAGCCAACAGAAACCGTGACCATTTTGGCGGGCTCAGAACTGAAAGATATCGAACCAAAACTGCAAGAGATCCGCAAGGAAACGGGCATCGATATCCAGTTTAAGTACATAGGCACACTTGATGGGGCGGATGCGTTGGTGTCAGGTGAACACTATGACTTAGCATGGTTCTCGCATGCCAAGTACCTGACTTTGCTCCAAGGTGATAGAAAAGTTATCCATGCCTCGGAGCGCATTGGATTATCGCCAGTGATTCCAGCGGTAAAACAGAGTTTAGCAAAGGAGTGGGGATGGATAGATAACCCCAACGTCACATGGGCTGATTTAGCCGAAAAGGCGCGAACAGGAGAGTTCAAGTACGCCTTGACAGATCCGACAGCGTCGAACTCTGGCTTTTCCACTGTAATGGGGGTTCAAGCTGCATTTTCAGGTTCCAGTGATGCCATTACTGTTGAAAGTATCGACCAAGCGAAACTGAAGGACTTTTTTAGCGGTCAGACGTTAACCTCCGGTAGCTCCGGCTGGCTGGCTGGGACCTTCGTCAAAGAGCAAAATCGCCTTGATGGTTTGTTCAATTATGAAAGTATTTTGCTCACCATGAATCGGTCGGGGGATCTCGAAGAGCCATTGACGTTGATTTACCCCAAAGATGGCGTTGTCACTGCAGACTATCCGTTACTGCTGATTGACCCATCGAAGCGAGCTGCATTCGACAAGCTGGTGGCTTACTTCAAAACACCTGACTTTCAGCAGTGGATGATGGAAAACACCTATCGTCGGCCTGTGGTCTCTGGTGTCAAACCCATTGGCATTTTCCCAGATAACTACCTGATGGAGTTGCCTTTCCCAGCGCGTTTAGATGTGGTGAATGAAATGCTTTTTGGCTTTTTGAACATTCACCGCAAGCCGAATACCGCCATCTTTGTTTTGGATATCAGTGGCTCAATGAAAAATGAACAACGTATCCGTCAGCTAAAGCAAGCGATTGTGAATCTTACGGGGGAAGACACCAGTGTGACGGGCAAATTCGCACAGTTCCGAATACGTGAGAAAGTGGTGTTGATACCGTTTAATGAACATGTCATGAAATCAACCGTCTTTGAGATTGACGATACCGAAGTGATGCAGGATGTAGCCAACTTTGCTCAACGTCTAGAGCCGCGCGGCGGCACGGCGATTTATGATGCGCTCGAAGCGGCCTATGCATTTGCCAATGAAGAGCGTCAAGCGCACCCAGACCGACTCTATTCGGTGGTATTGATGACAGATGGCAGCAATACAGCAGGATCAGACTATTTATCTTTCTTAGCGTGGTATAAACAGCGCAGTGATAAGTTTGTCGACATTCGAACCTTCCCTGTACTGTTTGCGGGCTCCGATGATTCAGAAATGAAAAGTGTCGCCGAATTGACCGGTGGCCGTACCTTTGACGGGCGGAAAGTGAGTTTGAGCCACGTGTTCAAGAAAATCCGAGGATATCAATGAAGCTAAGCCAAAAAGTGCTTTTGTATATTTACAGTACCCCCCACTTGGTGGGGTGCTGTTTTGCCTTGCTCGTGCTGGCGGTTTACTTCGCGGGCTTTCTCGACCGATTCCTGTTTTTTATATTGGTTGGCTCTTATGCGGCGGGTACCCTCATTACGCCGCAAAATCGCGGCTTAGTGATTGAGATGACTAACCAAATGACGACAGAAGAGCTCTCATTGAAACTCTCTCAGCTGTTAGAAAGTGCTAAAAGTCGTTTGTCGGAACCTGTCCAGCAGCCGTTGTCAGACATTGAGCAAAAAGTTGAAGAGATTCTGCCACTGCTTGATAAAACCCAAGTGACCCATGAAATGCATACCGTCAAACAAGTGATCATTGCCTACTTGCCTGACATGTTAAGCAGCTACCTAAAATTGCCGCCTGCTTATGCCCGTTTTCATCAGATGTCTTCAGGTAAAACCCCACGTGATGAGTTGATAGAACAGCTAGCGCTGTTAAACCGTGAGCTGGAAGATATTTTGGGTAACTTATTGATGGATGACGTTAACGCGCTGAAAGCACATGGCCAGTTTTTGGCTGATAAGTATGATGCTAAATATCGTTGGATATAGGCGGTATTTGCGCACTCCTATATTGGTGTTGCTATGTAACCAGTCACAACTTGATCATAAGTTGGCTTTATTCTGACTATCAATAATCCAATTTGATGGCGTGGCGTGCGCTCACCATAATGGCGCACTTGTCTCTTATTGGATAAAACACACATGGGAAAAGCCTTTTCCTTGATCGACCGTCCAACCTTCTTCGGTGCGATGTTTTTGCTACTTGCGGTAGTCCTACCCCTGATTTTATTTCCAGTCCAAGGTGCGGATTGGATTGCCTCTGCCAAATACTTAATGACAGATAAACTGGGTGTTTTTTACCTTGCGCTGGGTATCTCTGCCATTGTCTTCATGCTTTATTGTCTCTTTAGCGACTTCGGACAAATTAAGCTTGGTGAAATCGATGAGCAGCCGGAGTTCAGTACGGCATCGTGGGCCGCAATGCTGTTTTGTGGCGGAATCGGCGCCAGCATACTCTACTGGGGATGTATTGAGTGGGCCTACTACTATCAAGCGCCGCCGTTCCAACTCGAAGCAGGAAGTGAGGAAGCGATACGTTGGGCTGCCACCTATGGTTTGTTTCATTGGGGGCCCATTGCTTGGTCAATTTATTTGATACCCGCATTACCGATTGCCTATTTTTACTATGTAAGAAAACAACCGGTACTCAAAATTTCCAGTGCATTGATGCCTGTTATTGGTGAGCGCCGCGCGAATGGCCCAGTCGGTAAATGTATCGATATCTGCTTTATTTTTGGTATGCTCGGCGGGGCGGCAACAACACTCGGTTTGGCTGCACCCCTGATTAATGGTGGATTGCATCACTTATTTGGCCTACCGAATAACACCCTGAGTCAGGCTGGGGTGCTACTGGTTTGCACGGTACTCTTTGGTTATTCCGCCTATGTGGGAATGGAAAAAGGGATCAAGCTGTTAAGCAATATCAACTTTTACGGTGCGATGGGGCTATTGTTGTTTGTGCTTGCGGCAGGTCCGACAGTTTTCATGTTGGAGACGGGACTGGATTCACTGGGTCGTATGCTCTCCAACTTCTTTGTGATGGCTACCTGGGCCGAACCCTTTGGTGGCTACGGGCAGTTTGATGACACGCATTTCCCCCAAGACTGGACCATCTTCTATTGGGCGTGGTGGTTAGTGTTTTCACCCTGTATGGGGTTGTTTATTGCGAAAATTTCGCGGGGCAGAACAATCAAGCAGATGATTGCAGGTTCCATTTTTTATGGTTCGATGGGGTGTTTTCTTTTCTTCATCGTGCTAGGAAACTATGGCTTGTCCTTGCAACTAACCGGTGAGCTCGACGTCATTGAAATCTTAAATCGTCAAGGTGCTCCCGCGGCGATCTTCGCAATGCTCGAAAGTTTGCCGTTGGGTTTGGCGGTGATTGGCGTTTTTACCTTGTTGTGTATCATCTTCACCGCGACGTCGTTCGATTCCATCTCGTATATTCTTGCCTCTGTGGTTCAAAAAGAAGTCACCACTGAACCCTTACGTTGGAACCGCTTGTTTTGGGCGTTTACTCTTTCTTTCTTACCAACGGTACTGATGTTTGTGGGGGGATTATCGACGTTGCAAACAGCGGCCATTGTTGGGGGACTGCCTTTGTTGGTTATCTCCGTCATGCTCATGGTCTCTTTTATCAGGGCGGCCAGCCTCGATATCAAACATCAAGAGGAGTACGAAGAGCCGACCATCAACATCGAAGCGTTACCACATATTGACCCGTGGTCGCGGCAGGGTATCGCATTGGCAAAGTTTGAGAAGCAGCGAGATCTCGCCCAAGCCGCCGCAGAAGCAGAGCGTGAAGCCATGGCGGCGGTGATGCAACAGCGCAAGAAGATGCGGGCATTTGTGTTAGCGCATTATGAAGATAGGGAGTACGCCGACCATCACTTACCTGTAGTGATGCAGCAAGAACTGGAAAAACTCTCTCAAGCCCTGATTGACGCGCAAGCAGAGAAACAATGGCTGTCAGAGCAAGCCCAGCAAGCAAGGAGTGCGTTTAATTCATTGGTGAAAGCCGATTCAATCGAGTGAACTCAATGCGTTAGCAGAATCGAGGCACTAAACCTTTATATATCAGTGCCCCGTTCTGCTTCTCGCTCAGCCAACAGCGCTTGTCGATACCGTTCTGGGGTGGTGTTGGCGTATTTTTTAAACATGGTAATGAATGGGCTTGTTTGGTGGTAACCAAGTGTCAATGCCACCTCTTTTACAGCCATCCCTTCACGCAAAAGTTTTGCTGCGGTGACGTAGCGTAGGCGAGTGCGCCATTCAGTGAAACTCATTCCTAATTCATTCTGGCAGTGCCGTGCGAGTGTCCGCTCTGTGGTGTGGAGCCTTGCAGCCCACGTTTGCAGTGTACGATTGTGATCCGGAAAGCGTTCTAACTTATTGAGTATGGGTGCGAGTAACTTGTGTTGACTCGATGGGAGAAACGGGTTGCTTGGTTTTGCAGCACGAATTTGATCAAGCATGACGGCAAGCATGCGCTTATCTTGCTCTGTTTCCGGTACCCGAATTTGGCGACGCCGAAAGTCGTCAACAATGGCGGTCACGATAGGTGATATGGGAATTTGGCAGGTTTGCTTGGGCAGTCCCTCGCAGAGGCTAGCGATAATGTTGATTGCGCAATATTCGATGGGCTGGCGGTTAAAGCTGAAATGTGTCGTATGTGCGGGTACCCAGATACCGAGGTTAGGTGGGGTTAGAAACCGGCGCTTAGGAGTAGCGAGTTCAAGTAGTCCACCTTTGATCACTTGTAATTGCCCCCAGCGATGGTGGTGAGGATGGGTTTCTGTGTTTGATTTAAAGGCATCAAAGGTAAGAAAGGTGTCCGCTAACGGCTGTTCGTTGTTGGTTGAGGCAGGAATGGTCGTGATCATGGTTTCCAGCGATATGCATTGTCCGATTGGAGATATATATAATAAATCAGACGTTGCATAATCACCAGAGGCAGATATGCTCCTCTGCCAGTTCCGTTCTGTTCCGTTTTTCTTATTATTGGTTTTGAATCTGATATGTACCATTTTTTAGCGCTTTTTACGGTGTTGCTATGGGGTGGCAATACCATTGCAAACCGCATGGCTGCTGGCGTCATCGAGCCCGGCGCGATGAGCTTTTATCGCTGGTTTGTCGCTTTCCTTGTGTTAACACCGTTTTGCTTACCTGCGGTGTGGCGAAAGCGACATCAAATCAAACCGCACTTAGGCAAGATTGCTATTCTGGCGGGGCTAGGGATGGTGTTAAACCAGACCTTAGGCTACTACGCCGCGCATACGACAACCGCGACAAACATGGCGCTTATTATGGCCTTAGTGCCTTTGTTGAGCCTGTTTATGTCGGCACAACTATTAGGACAACGTATTAAAGGACGCGCGCTCGTCGGTACTGCGATTTCCTTAGGCGGGCTTGCGTTTATGTTGAGCCGGGGTGAGTTAGCGCAGCTGTTTTCCCAAGGTATGGTGCTTGGTGACGCGTTAATGTTAGGCGCAGCAACGACTTATGCCTTGTATTGTGTTCTCTTAAAGCGGTGGAGCCTCGCGTTTTTAACCAGCTGGCAAATGGTCTATGTACAAGTGAGCGTTGCTGTGCTGTTGCTGATGCCACTCCTTTTCAATGCGCAGAGTCAGGCGATTAGCGCTGACGCACTGCCTATTGTCCTTTATGCAGGGCTGGCAATTTCTGTGTTAGCGCCTTGGCTATGGATTCGCTCTATTGAGCGCTTAGGCGCTGGGAATGCCGCGATGTATATGAATTTTCTCCCGGTTTTTTCTGCGTTGTTGGCGTCAATAATGCTGGATGAACAGCTAACCGTTTTTCACGCGATAGGGATGCCGCTGGTGTTAGGTGGCGTGATTATTGCTCAGATTCAGCGATTACCCGGGTGGTGGCGCAAAGAGGAACAACGGCAGGAAGAAGTCGAAAGGTTCTCTTAAACAACACCGCGCCTTGTTATCAATTGACACTGGCGCGGTTTTTGTTTGGTTGCTGATTACATGTCGAGGTGACGCTGCTTGATCATCCGCTTGGCTTCGCGTCGAATGCAATCGCGAAGTGGGTTTTCTACCGAGTCAGTGCGCCAGATAAAAGAGAGGGTACGCTGCATATTGAGTTCTGGCACATTCAATGCGACGAGTTCACCACGTTCAACAAACTTCACGACATCTAAATAGGGTAAGCAACTGAGGTACTGGCCATTGCCAACGAGTGTTCTAAGCACTTGAACTTGCTCATACTCACGCCACACATCAAGATCTTCGATCACCCCATGCATAGCGCTATCAAAGATTTTACGCGTACCCGCGCCTTGTTCACGTAGTACCCATTTCGCTTGCTCTAACTGTGCAAGACTGACTTGATCAAGCTTGGCATAGGGATGGTGGTTCGCCGCGATGATCACCAAATGGTCGTGACACCACACTTCTTGTTGTAAGCGGCTATCGTCACAACGTCCTTCGATTATTCCAAGATCGCTCTCAAAACTCCTCACGCGGTCAATAACATGCTGAGTGTTATTCACCTTAAAATTAATGCGTAGTTCGGGGAAGTCTCTATCAATAATACTGATTAAATCAGGGAGGAGATGTTCTGCCGCTGTTTGACTGGCAGCAAGGTCGATCTCACCACTAACAAGGTGTTGATCATAAAAACCTAATTCAATTTGCTGCGCGTCGAAAAGTAGCTGCTTGGCGCGTGGACGTAGCCAAGTCCCCCAGTAAGTGAGTGACATCCGCTTCCCTTGACGTTCGAATAAGGGACGACCGAGCATCTTCTCCAATTGAGAAAGTGCCATACTGGCGGCGGATTGGGTTAACGATAACTTTTCTGCCGCTTTACTGACACTTCCGGACGAAGCCACTTCCTCAAACACGGCGAGTTGTTTTAATGAGTAACGCATAATACCTCAATGATTGTCTTGCGCTGAGCAAGGCAGATCTTACCACAAAAGCCCTATCAATTTTTATGATATGGGATAAAAGAAAAATCAATTTTACTCTCAGCCACTTAAACCCTAGTCTAGCTCTCGTTCAGAAACGTAAACATCCTTAGCGTTTTTAGTGATAGGACGTCACGGGGCATCGCTGATTGCTTTGACCTAGAAAAATGACTAAGTGAGCCAGGAGTGTTGAATGCAATCAACGATATATAACGATCTTCATCACCTGTCACCAAAAGAGATGATGAAGAAGGCCGAGACTTACGCCATCGGGAAAGCGAGTAAGTCGACGTCAATGACAATTGGCTTAGCAATGACAGCAGGTGTCTTCATTGGCTTGGCATTTATCTTCTATATCACGGTGACGACAGGCAACAGTGATATTGGCTGGGGAGTTAACCGCTTAATTGGTGGTATCGCGTTTAGCTTAGGTTTGATTCTTGTTGTGCTATGTGGCGGTGAGCTCTTTACCAGTTCGGTATTAACCAGCATTGCTTGCGCCAACAAAGACATTTCGGCGTTCACCATGCTGAAAACGTGGGGCAAGGTCTATATCGGTAATTTCCTTGGCGCGATGTTGCTGCTTGGTTTAGTCGCAATGGCGCAGCTATATATCATGGATGGCGGGCAGTGGGGCTTAAACGCTCTGAATATCGCCCAGCACAAGTTGCACCATGAGCCGCTGCAAGCATTCAGCTTGGGCATTTTATGTAACCTATTGGTCTGTTTAGCGATTTGGATGACGTTTTGTTCAAATAACACGCTAACCAAGCTGAGCGTACTTATTCTACCCGTGGCGATGTTCGTCAGCACTGGGTTTGAACACAGCGTCGCCAACATGTTTATGGTGCCTTTAGGTATCGTGATTAAAAACTTTGCGCCAGACAGCTTTTGGCTGCAAATCGGGGCTCCGGCATCGCAGTATGCTGATCTGACTGTGAGCCATTTCTTAACAGCAAATTTAATACCTGTAACGCTAGGCAATATTGTCGGTGGTGGGGTGCTGGTCGGCTTGAGTTACTGGGCCATTTTCAGTGCAAAACCGGGCCCATTGCCAACCGCTACCATCGTCACCCCTGATTTTTCAGGCGGAAAACAATTATTCGAGGACATCAACATGACAGATAACATGCTAGTTCGTGATCACATGGTTACACCTTCACTGACCCTTCTGCCTGAAATGCCAATTGCTAAGGCGCTGGATATTTTAATCGATAACGACGTTTCTGGTGCGCCAGTGATGACAACAGATAACCGCTTGGTTGGCTTCTTCTCTGTTCATGACGTGCTTGTTGATTTGTGGTGTGAAGAGTACATGCCTAATCATGAGCGTCAGGTGCAAGACTTGATGAAGACAGAAGTCCACACGGTGAGCCCAGATAATTCGATTTTAGAAATTGCTGAGTACATGTCGATTGATAAAAACGTGCTTTACCCTGTCAGTGATATGGGTATCGCAACCCGCTTGAGCAGCATGCCGCTTTATGAGCGTGCCCGCACCATGCAAATTAATCGTCCTCACTGCTACCCAGTGGTTGAGCACGGCGAGTTGATTGGTTTGATTGCGCGCTCAAACATTATCAAAGCGATTCGTCCTCTATTTGGTAATCACTTGAATGTGGTTGAAGAGAAAGAGCAAGAACAAGAGCTAGCGTCAGCGTAATGGTTTTAAAGGGTGTGGTTTGTTCGTTACAAACCACACTCTCTCTAGCCTCGGTACGATTCACTGCATACCCAAGTTATTTTTGTTTATCTCGTTTTCAGAAATAGCTTGGCTATGTATCTCATGACCGACTTGTTGTGCGATAAGGCAATGCCTTTTGTGAAGCAGGGAATAGTGGGGTACGTATCGGAATGGTGAAGTTCTGTTGAACGGAACCACTTCTGATACCCGTTTTTGTTTATAAGTTATGTGTTCAAACTTATTTTTTGGCCCGGTCTCCGGGCCATTTTTTTATTTTTCGTTTAGGTATTCCGCACACTCAACTCGACTACTTTTCAAGTAGCGAAGAGCCCCAAAAAGCGTCAGTGGTGTCTTGTTGGATCAGTGTGACCATAGGTGCAGGTAACAGGTTTACTTGATCAATTTTGCTTTCCGGAACCCATTGAAAAACAAGGTGCGGTTCTAATGACGGGATACCTGTAGGGTAACTGACGTCTGGCGAATTGACAGAGAAAATCAGATTAATTTCATGGTGCTCTGATTGGTGTTCAACCCATTGGGATTCCACTGCGCCCATAAAGTACTCGATATCGACTTTAATCCCGCATTCTTCTTCAAATTCACGCTGAAGCGCTTTTTCTGCAGCTTCACCAATCTCGATATGGCCACCCGGAAGAAAGCTGTTTTCACTCCCTTTCTCTTTGACCACTAACACATGCCCATGGGAGCGAAAAATTGCGCGTGTGACGTAATGGAACTGCATAAACTCTCCGTCAAATCGTTGAATTTTTTCGGCACTATACCGACTGTAATTGGGGTTTTAAAGTATTCTGTCAGTTACTTAGTGGATAAATTTGCCTCGATCGCAGTTTCTCAAAATTTGAGTGATCGCCATCATTTTTTGGTGCGTAGAAACCTTTGATTATCGAGTCTAGGCTAACTTGCTGTATTAACAGCACAAAAAGTGTGCCATTGACAGAAAGACCATGGCGTACTGGGGTTTAAATGTGCGCTAGGTCTCAGTAGAATACAGATCCTTATTATTGAGTGACGATGGACTATCAAAGAATGAATCCTTTCCGTGTGGGGATTATCGGTGGCGGTATTGCGGGCGCAACAGTGGCGATGCATCTCGCTGAACAAGGGCTCAATGTGACCCTGTTCGAGGCGGGTGAAAGTTTAGTCAATGGACCGCCGGTTTGCCATCTGCATGCAGGCGGTAACTTGTATCGCGAGATCAGCGATGAGCAGTGCTTGACGTTGCTGGAACAATCTGTTGCGACATTACGACAGTTTCCACACTGTGCCAACGTTCGACCGACAGTGATTGCGGTGCCCGTGAGTGACCCAGGTTCACCCGATGCACTGGCGCCACGTTTAGCCCTATTGGAACAGGCTTATGCGGAGTTAATTGCAAAAGATCCATCAAATAAAGTGATGGGGGAAGCGAAGGATTATTATCGATTTTACACCCGACCAGAGATGGAAGCGCTGCAACGCCGTCAACGCGTCGAAGTCCCTCAGCAGCCTGATGATTGGATGATTCCTTTTGCGCAGACGATAGATCTTGATAAGTTAAAATTTCCTATCGTGCTCGTTCAAGAGTATGGGTTAAGCGTATTTCGCATGGCGTCGACAGCGGAGTTGCTGCTAGCGGAAGCTCCTCGTGCTGACGTCCAACTCAACACAAAAGTGATCGGTTTGCATGAGCAGGAAGATAGCTGGCAGGTCGAGACAAACAAAGGCACCCAAACCGTCGATTTTATTATCAATGCTTGTGGCTATCAGACAGGTACGATAGACAATATGATCGGCGCAGCGAGAGATCGCATGGTGGAGTATAAAGCGGCCTTTGTCTCTCATTGGCCCGCAGGTTCAGGTTACTGGCCAGAAATCATCATTCATGGCGAACGTGGTACGCCGCAAGGCATGGCTCAGTTTACGCCTTACGCTGATGGTTATTTCCAACTGCATGGCATGACTGAAGACATCACCTTGTTTAAAACCGGATTGGTTTCTTCATCCCGCTCTGATGCGCAACCTCGTTTGGCGCAAGGGTTCGAAGAGAAAATCGCCCATCGTTGGCCTCCTAGTGAGCAGCGCGAGCGAACAGAAAGAGCCATCACGCACTTTGGCCAATATATGCCAAGTTTCAATAGCGCGGAATACGCGGGGCAACCTTTGTGTGGTGCGCAACAAATTCCCGGCGATGATCCAACATTGCGCGCTGCAGACATCTCGTTTGAAGGGAAACGGTATGCTCGCGCTGAGATTGTGAAAGCTTCATCAGCATTAACGGTCGCAGAAGCGCTATTGAGTCATTTAAAATCATCAAGTTTATTGATGCATACCAACCCAGTCGCATTACCGCAACCTGATGCGAAAAAGGTTGAGGAACGTGCAATGGCGTTAGCGATGGATCGAGGTTATCCGGCGTCGTTGGCGAAGGTCTATAGTGCATAATTCGCATTTCATTCAATGGCTTACCATTATTTTTTAATGCGAGTTTATGATGCTATGAGTTCTCTGCTCCTCGCTCTTTTTAACTTGGCAATGAAAAACAGGCTTGTGAAATCACAAGCCTGTGTGTTTTTTCTGCATATTTTCGGGTATTACATATCAAATTAGTTGATAGTGATAGTTTTCATACTAAATCGCCGTTCCTTTGGTTGCAAGGGCTATGCGGTCTCTCTATTTATACGCGTCGGTATGGCAGATAAACCGGCTCCCACATGTGCTCCTCTAAATGTTCTTCAATGTTTACCGCGCAGATATTGCAATCTGGGTGTTTCACACAGACGTCTTCAAGAATCTTTCTCGCAACATGGAGTGATACCTGACGGAGCTCATTGACGGGTGGGAAAACACAACCTTTCGCAATGTCTTCCTCACTGACACACTCAGCGAGGGCATAGGCAGATGTCGTAAAGATATCTAAGCCAATGGTAGGAAGCTTCGCCACAATAGCTGCTAAGCCGACACCGGGGAAAATGAAGACATTGTTGCCTTGGCCAATGCGATACTGTGTATCTTGATAGATGACCGCGCCAAAGGGACTGCCTGTTGCAACAATGGCTTGGCCATCGCTCCAATCATAGAGATCTTGTGGCAGTGCTTCGCAGTTCGCCGTTGGGTTTGAAAGTGGCATGATAACGGGGCGCGATGTGTGTTTCATCATTGCGGAGACATGGCTCGCTTTGAAAGCGCCCCCCACGCCGCTTGCGCCAATCAGTATGGTGATTCGTTGTTTGTCGAGTAATTCATCAAGCGACACTTTGAGGCCCGAACCCCACTCATCACGTAACGAGGCTGGTTGCGCGAAGCGCTGTTTATACGCGTCTAAATTATCGCGGTCATCAAAGATGACGCCTTGGGAATCCAATACAAAGATGCGCGCTTTGGCACTGGCTTGGTCGCAACCTTCCTTGAGCAAGCCCGCATAAACTTGATCGGCGATGCCGACGCCCCCTGCGCCAGCGCCGTATATCGCAATCAATTGATCTTTAAGCGATGCGTCTTTGGTCCGCATCGCCGCCAGAATACCCGCGAGAGTAACCGCGCCCGTGCCTTGAATATCATCATTGAATGAAGGCAGAACTTGTTGGTACTTGGTGAGATTATCGAATGCATTCGATTTGCTAAAGTCTTCCCATTGCAATACCGCTTGAGGGAAGCAGCGTCTTACTTGTGTTACAAAGCGTTCGATAAATTGATGGTACTCTTCACCTTGCATTCGACGTCGAGGAACACCGAGGTACATAGGGTCGTTGAGGAGATCGGCGTTATCTGTACCCACATCCAGTGCAATGGGGAGACAATGAGCAGGGTGAATGCCTGCACCTAAGGTATAGAGAGACAATTTACCAATCGGGATACCCATGCCACCAACACCTTGGTCGCCGATGCCAAGAATACCTTGGCTATCGGTCACGACGATAATGCGGATGTCTTTACCTTGAAAGTGCCGTGATAGTTCAGGTATCTGATTAACATTGTCCTCAGTAATGTAGAGGCCACGGGCTTTTTGGTAACGGTGACTGAACTGCTGGCAGGCTTTTCCGACCGTTGGGGTATAGATGATGGGCATCATCTCATCGACATGACGAGAGAGCAGGGCATAGAAGAGGGTTTCATTCCGATCTTGCAGGGCACGAAGGTATTGGTATTTTTCGATATCAATATCGAGATGAGTAAACCCAGCATAAACACGATTTAATTGATCTTCGAAAGTCTGGACGCGAGGCGGAAGTAGGCCGTCTAACTCAAATGCTTCACGCTCTTCGTAAGTGAAGGCCGTACTCTTATTCAGGGTTCTGTCATTCAATAAAGCTGTCCCAGTTAGCGAAACTGGACGAAAGTCGTTGCCTTGTTCGTCTTTCCAGCGTAAGTATTTACCTTCAGTCATCTCTGCTTTGCCTTCTGTTTGTTGTGAGTAGAGAACATACTATGCTTGTTTGTGCATAATTAATGTGAACGAAACGAAAAAGCGAAGTAAATCAGCGAGTCAACGGATAAGGAGCTGGGAGCAAAGCATGCAGAACTATTATTGGGGCGTCGACTTAGGCGGTACTAAGATTGAGTGCGCCGTGATGGATCGCGAAACAGATGAATGCATTCTGCGTGAGCGAACGCCAACTGAAGGTGATCAGGGTTATCGTCATGTGCTCGATAATATCCGTAATTTGATAGAAAGCTGCGCTGAAAAAGTCGGTGAGTATCCAGATATTATCGGCTTTGGCACGCCGGGTACCATTGATCCTCAGTCTGGTGTCATGAAGAACTGCAATTCGACACATCTCAATGGTCAGCCACTGGATAAAGACCTGCAAATTCTGCTTGATTGTGAAGTCAAGCTTGCCAATGATGCCAACTGTTTTGCGCTCGCTGAAGCCCGCTTGGGTGCGGTACAAGATGTTGACCCTGACGCTAAAGTGGTCTTTGGGGTGATCTTAGGCACGGGTGTCGGTGCTGGTATCGTTGTGAATGGTGAACTGATCAATGGTCATCATGGTATTGGTGGCGAGTGGGGCCACAACACCTTGGTGCATGACGATGGTGTTGACTGTTATTGCGGCAAAAGTGGTTGTGTTGAAACTGTCATTGCTGGCCCTTCTCTAGAGCGCTTCTATTTTGAGTTAACCGGCGAAAAGCGCAGTTTGAAAAGTATCGCCCAAGGTGCGGAAGAAGGTGAAGGTTTGTGCCGTCATACCTTGACCCATTTGGTTGAGCATTTTGGTCAAGCCGTCTCCGTTGTTATCAACATTCTAGACCCGGATGTGATTGTGATCGGTGGCGGGGTTGGCAACATTGATGCCTTATACGACTATGCGCCAGCAGCAATTAAAAAACATATCTTTAATCCAGACGTGGCGACCAAACTGGTGAAACCTAAGCTAGGCGATAGCGCGGGCGTCTTTGGTGCAGCGATGTTGGTGAAGTAAACATTGATCGCGTTTTGGTATGGTGTCGTTGGGAGCAAGGCAGAGCAGTATGAACATTGACGATTTTTTGGATCGCATTCAATATCAAGGAGATACCGTTGTTAATCTGGCGTGCCTTACAGAACTTCAGTGGCGTTTTCTCAATAGCGTACCTTTTGAAAACCTCGATATTATGGCGGGCGTACCACTTGATTTCAGCGTAGAAAATGTCTTCGCGAAAATCGTGGTGAATCATCGCGGTGGTGTCTGTTTTGAAAACAACAGTTTGTTTTGTTGGGTTCTGTCAGAGATAGGGTTTGATGTTCAATTGATTGCCGCTGAGATGTTCCCGGGTGAGACTTTTCGAAATCATTTTGATCATATGGCCTTGCTCGTCAATCTTGAAGGCAAAACTTATCTTGTCGATGTCGGTAATGGGAAGTATTTTGGTCCGCCCCTAGACATTGATTCGCCCAATGAAGCTGTTGGTGAGGGCGTGAGATACAAAATTGCACCATATGCAATGAACGATTTGGCACTGTGCTTTTTTAATGAAGGAAAGTGGCAATATCGTTATGCTTTTCAGCGCCAGCCTGTGGGTTTAGCTGACTTTAAGCAGGTATGTACCTTTATCGAAACGTCAAGCGAATCATCGTTTACTCAGAAAGTACTAGTGACACGTTTAGATGGTGATAAGCGCATTACCTTGTCTGGCAATAAACTCGTCATAACGGGTGAGGGAGAACAACCAGAGGAGCGAAACGTAACAGCTGAGCAACCTGCAGTTTTGTTAGAGAATTTTGGCATCAAAATTGAGTGACTTAGACGTTTTATACTGGTTAACAGACATCAGGTGTAATGCATCACGCGCTTAGATTGCTTGAGTGGCAGCGTTTAGCACACTGATATCTATGTTAAACGTATTTTAAATGGCAAACCATTCCTATCACATTTGCCTTAACCTCGGCGCGCAAGTCACTTCCCGAAGGGCGAGGTTTCTAGGCTCGCCACCTTTGTTACACCTTTTCGATTTAGTTGACTAGATCTTCAAAGCAGTGCCTCGCTAAACACGCATCTTGAGGCAGTTTGCTTCAGCACAGAATAAGTTGGAATATTGTTCAAACCTTAACCAAACACGCCAAGCTGGAGGGCTGAAAGCACCTTATGTCACAACATGTCGCGAGTTTGTTGACTAAACTGGGTATATAACAACAACTTATCTAGGTGCATTCATGTCGTACTCTTTGAAAGTGTCGCAAGCCTATGCGACAACGGATCCAGCACTTTTCAGTGATCCTTCTACGAAATCGCTTCCTCCCTTGGATGAAATTGTTGGTCAAGCGCGGGCACAACAAGCGGTGCATTTTGCCATGTCGATGCCCGGCAAAGGCTATAACATTTATGCTGTTGGTCATAATGGGCTTGGCAAGCGCACTATGGTTATGCGTTATCTGAAAAGTCATCCTGTCGCGAATGGGCATACGTTTGATTGGGTCTATGTCGCCGATTTTGATGATGGTCGCTATGCAAAAAAAATCGCTTTTCCACCGGGCAATGGTGCGCAATTCAAAAAGGATATCGAGGCCATCATCAACAAACTGCTGACAGCCTTACCATTGGCCTTTGATAATGACCTTTATTACTCGCGTGCAGAAAAAATTAAAACGCAACTAACGACCAAGCAAGAGCATGCGCTAAACAAGATAACCGAAGAAGCAAAAAAACACGGCGTCAGTTTATCGCTAACCACACAAGGTGATTATCAATTTGTTGCGATGAACGGTGAAGATGCTCATACGGAAGAGACGTTTGCTGAGTTGCCCGACGCTGAGCAACAGGCCGTAGAAGATGCCATCAATAGTTTGGAGAAAAAGCTCCGCGGTATCTCGCGACTAATGAACGAGTGGGAAGAGAAGTTTGTTGATCAACAGCAAAAACTAGAGACAGAAATTGCCACTAGCGTGATGGCGCACCATTTTGAAGCGATTCAAGAGAGCTATGGCGACATTCCAGAAGTACTTGAATACATCGATGCATTGCAAGCAGATGTTATCGAAAATCTTGATATGTTCCTTGATGATAAAGAGTCACACACGGACATTGCCTATGCGATTACCGGTAAAAAACTCCCGCGCCGTTATCAAGTCAATGCTTTAGTGACACATAAAGACAATTGTCTGCCGATTGTGGTTGAAGAGAGTCCAAGTTATCACAGCTTATTTGGCTATGCAGAAACCGCCACGTTTAAGGGGACGGTAGTTACCGACTTTACCTTGCTGCGTGGTGGTAGCATGCATCGCGCCAACGGTGGTGTGTTGATGATGGATGCTGTTAAAGTACTTGAGCGACCGTACGTGTGGGATGGCTTGAAGAAAGCGCTGCGTTCACAGCAACTCGATATGAGTTCGTTGGAGCGCGAAGTCACTCTATCCGGTTCGCTTTCACTTGAACCGCAACCGATTCCACTCAACGTGAAAATCATTTTGTTTGGGGATAGGCATACCTATCGCTTATTGCAGCAATACGATCCTGAATTTGTAGAACTCTTTCGTGTAACAGCGGATTTTGAGGAGGAGATGCCGCGTACGCCAGAAGGCGAAATGAACTACGCCAAATTTATTTCGAGTATTGTCAATGAAAATGGTTTGAACCACTGTGATCGCAACGCACTTTGTCGAGTCATCGAGTTCAGTGCGCGCCAAGCGGATGATCAATTTAAGTTGTCTCTGCACTCTGCTGAAATTGCCAATCTGCTTCGAGAAGCGCATTACTGGTCGGTGCAAAGTGAGTCCACGCTGATCAGAGCCAAACATATTGAGCAAGCACTGGATAGCCAAGAGCAACGTATGAGTCGCGCCCGTGATCAGATGCTGCTCTCTTTCGAGGAAGGGGCGACACGTATTGACTTGCAAGGTGATAAAGTCGGGCAGATCAATGCACTCACCGTACTTAGTACCGGGGAGTATGCGTTTGGTTTGCCAAGCCGTTTGTCAGCGACCTGTGCGATTGGCAAAGGGGAAGTGATTGCGATTGAACGGATCATTAAACTGAGTGGTGCGATTCACGACAAAGGCGTGATGATTCTTACTGCGTTTTTAGAGTCGCTGTTCGCTAAGCAAGCGGCGTTACCTATTAAAGCAACACTAACCTTTGAACAGTCTTATGGCGTTATCGATGGTGACAGTGCGTCAATGGCAGAGTTGATTGCTTTGTTATCGGCCATCGCGGAGATTCCAATCAAGCAGAACATGGCCATCACAGGTTCGATGGATCAGTTCGGTCAGTCTCAAGCGATCGGCGGTGTGAACGAGAAGTTGGAAGGCTTCTTCGATGTGAGTCAGCGTCTTCATCCGAAACAGTCTGTTGGTGTGGTTGTGCCGACTTGCAACGCCCGACATTTGATGCTGAAAAAGTCTGTCCTTACGGCCATGGAAAAAGGGCGCTTTGAGGTTATCGCGGTTGATAGTGTGTTTGAAGCGATAGAGGCGATGACTGGCTTATCATGGGAAGGCAAAGATGGCATTTTTGATAAAGTGATGAATGCGTTGTCACACTATCAGAAAGAGACAAAAAAGAGCTCAGAGGCTGAGTAAGAAAGTTTTTCGTTAGCGGCTTCATGCGATTCTCGCTACAAGGATATCTAGATAGGGAAAATCTTCACCTATCGTGTTATGGCGTAATTTCATTCTTTGAACGCGCCTGACACGGAGAAGAATACCTCTCGCTTTATTGATGCAGTACATATTTGCAATCAAGGCTAACCGCTAGAATACCTCGCTTCGGTTTTTGAGGGGCGGTTATGGCGGTTGCAGGTAAAAAATTTGAGTTGTTAGCACCAGGCGGTGACGAAGACGCGGTGAAAGCGGCGATATTGGCAGGGGCTGATGCGGTGTACTGCGGGCTTGATCGGTTCAATGCACGTAATCGCGCTCAAAACATCACGCTAGAAAGCTTAGATGGCCTAATTGCCTTTGCACATCAGCATGACTGCGAAGTGTTCATCACTCTCAATATTATGATCTTAGAGAGTGAAATTCCCGCCGTATTGCGTTTACTAGAGCAGTTAACGCAGACAGATGTTGATGGTGTCATTGTTCAGGATTTAGGCCTCGCTTACCTGCTCAAACGTTACTTTCCTCATATTGATGTGCATGCATCAACCCAAATGAATACGCACAACATGGGTCAAATGGCGTTGGTTAGTCAGTTAGGTGCCAGTCGCGTGAATCTTTCGCGGGAACTAAGATTAGATGAAATAAAAGCGCTGGCTTCTTATGGGCGAAAGTGCAATCTCTTAACTGAAGTGTTTGTCCATGGCTCATATTGTATCGGCTTTTCAGGGCATTGCTATGCGAGTTCATTTCGAAACGGGGCGTCGGGCAATCGTGGGCGTTGTAGCCAGCCGTGTCGAGATCAGTTTGAAACCACGGCTGCTGGCGCGAACTACCCATTGAATATGAAAGACAACTCTGCCTTTGACGATATGGCGGCACTGGCCGATGCTGGCGTTTATTCATTGAAAATTGAAGGGCGAATTAAGAAACCGCATTACGTATATCAAGTGGTCGGACAGTGGCGTCAGCAAATTGATAGATATGAAACCGAGCAGGTGCCATTAGCCGACAAGTCAGCGCTCTATACGGTATTTAATCGTGACTTTTCCAACGGCTATCTCTCCGGTCAAGTCGGGAAGGCGATGTATATTGATGATCCGCAGGACTTTGCGCCGCATTATCGTGCAAAGCTATCGAGTGACAAGGTAACGTTTAAGGCCGTTAAACAAGCACTTTATCAGGATAAAACCGCTATCATTCAGGATATGCAAAAGCGACTGGATGAGGTGGTGCTGAAAAGAAGCACGCCGCAAAGCTTAAAAGGGCGGACATTGACAACAGAAGTCGCAGATCTTGAAGGTAAGCTGCAAACGCAAAGTGTCTCTCCAGCCGCGATTGTGGTTTCATCACTGTCCCAGTTGCGTGGCTTTGAGGATGAAACGCAATGCTATTACCGTCTCCCTGATAACCTTGCCAAGGTTGGCACCCAATTAGACGCTTTGTTTGAACATGATCGGCATATTGTCCCGTGGTTTCCTGCGATATTAATAGGCGATGACTATGAGGCCGCGGTCGCGTTGCTTCAAAAGTGGCAACCTGAACGGATTGTTTCTGATAACAGTGGCCTTGGTTACGCAGCGAGTCAGCTTGGTATTGAATGGATTGCTGGCCCAGAGATGAATATCGCAAATTCGTGGGCGTTGAAATGCTTAAAAGATGAGTTTGGATGCGTCGGGGCATTCGTTTCGAGTGAGCTGAGTAAGAAACAGATGCAGCGCCTTGTTTGTCCTGAAGGCTTTACCTTGCATCATCGTGTCTACAATCCAGTGACGCTAATGACGAGTCGACAATGCTTGTTTCAGCGCAGTAGCGGTTGTAGAAAACACATAATGAATAAAGGTTGTTTACCCCGTTGTCGTAAACAGACGCGTATTACGCAGCGGAGTGGTATGCAGTACATTATCGATAAACAAGTCGCTAGTTACAATCGGTTGTATGCCGCGCAGCACCACCTAAATGTCCAAGTTATCGCTGACTTACCGAGACGATTCGATGAATTATTGGTTGATCTCACCCAAGTAGAAACTGACACTGTTTTAGAAACAACCCCATACTCATTGGTTGAAAATATCAATGCACTTTTACGCGGTGATCGGGCGGACGACCTGCCAAGGAATACGGTAAACCCACAATACGTAAAAGGGGTTTAATAGAAAGCGTTCGAACTCGTACGAGTATTACATCTTCACACGAAAAGTAACCGATTACACTTTTGACTTGGACTCGATACGCGAGTCCTCTTCGTCGTTAGCACCTTAAGGTGGTTAGCGCATTGGCGGAGTTGAACGGCTTCAAATGCAACGATAAGTCGTCACTTCTGGCTTTGCGGATAAACGATTTTTAGAAAATCTCGTTTATGAGGAAAAGCAGTGCCATCATTAAGCGTAAAATACGGAACATAAGATCATTGTTGGTGATTTATGCGATTTTGTCTCAGTATTAGTGACCATATAACCTTTTGTTGTCTTGGAATCTGTGTCGAATATTCCTTTCTTCTGTACCATTAATTGCGTGCTATCCCGCATTTTTCCTCGTGTCTGCCGTGTTTAATAGGTGTGGCTTTGTTAGGTTTTAACTATCCATATCGTGGCTGAATTAATCCGAATGGTGTAGTTTCGCCGGATTGATGATAGCGACAGAGAAAGCAGCCATAACATGGGAGTTAGATAAGGGTGCGACAACTTAGTTTTGTTCTTGTGATTTGGCTGCTGAGCTGGCATTGCGCTGTTCAGGCATCAGATAAAGCAGGGATCTATCTATCGAGTAAATTCGACTTGAATATTGCGAGCTTACAGCAGTTCGCACCCGAAGCAGATATTCAAGCGATCCACAGTGATGATGAGCTGTCTTACCTTATTGCTTGGCCGGATCTCTCTATTCGACTTGGGGCGCGAAAAGAATGGGTCGATAGAGACGTACAGATCGAAGGCATCTATAATTGGGTTGGGTTGTTCGATTTAGATGCGAGTGAACTCGTGAGTTTTAGGCGACGTATACGCAACACGGAAGATGTTGTGGGATGTGTCATTGAACCGGCGTTTCTTGCCGACGCAAGGGCGCAGCAAGTATTGCTGGCCATCGCCCGTCATTATCACGGTTTCATTTTTACCCACCAGAGCTTTTATAACCATGATGGTATCAAACTCGTCGGCCAACGTGTCGACCCAGTGCATCTGATCGGGGAAGGTGAGTCAGTTGAATTAGTCAGCGAATAGTGCGTTAACCCTTTTACCGGGCGAGTTATCTAAGCTCGCCATTTTTGCTACTGCTTTCTGATGTAGCTCACTCGATATTCACCGCAATGCCTTGCTGACCAGCTGAAGTTTTCGCGGAACTAGCATCTTGAAGTGGCTTGAGTATACTGTTGGAGGATATTTTCAATTTTAAAATAATGTTTTAGAGGGAAGAATGGTATCGAGTGCCTTTTCAAAGTTAAATATACGACGGATTGTCTCGCATGTGCATCGACATGGAGCTTCAGCACGAGCGGCATTGATTGAGGAACTCGGCGTGACACCTGCGACCATCACGCGCTTGACGAATGAACTATTAGATTTAGGCATACTTGAAGAGATCCCAGACCCGGCAAAGAAAGGAAAAAAAGGCTTTCCATCCAAATTATTAAAGATAAAACCCCATAGTATTTTAACGGTGGGTATCTATTTTGACCCTGATGTTCTCCGTACTTGCTTAGCGGACTTAGAAGGTAACATACTTGCTGAGCAGCGTTTTCCCATTGAGAATAGGGCCTTTAATGTCATTATGGAAAAGGCCAGCCGCAGTGTTGATGTGTTGATTGAACAGTCGGGATGTAATCCAGATAGGATTATAGGCGGCGGAATCACTTACCCTGGCCAGTACATTGATACTAAGCAGGGAACAGCAAAAATTCGCCAGTTCTCCGATTGGCCTACTGCTGAGTTAAAAGGCAGTTTCTCCGACTATTTTGACTTTCCCATGTACCATATCAATGACGCAAAAGCCGCCTGTTTGGCGGAGTTATATTATGGTTCCTGTAAGTCCTACCAAAACTATTGTTACGTCTGGTTATCTTACGGTATCGGTGGTGCAGCGGTGATAAATCAAAGCTTGTATACCGGGCATAGCCATGTTGCTGCGGAGTTTGGGGGGCTGTTTCCCAAGTCTCAGCCTCGGCCATCAGGGCAAGATCTTCTCGATACTTTGAAGGACAACGGCGTTCATGTTGAGCGTTTGGATGAAATTGAAGATACCCACTTAACGCTTCCTTGCGTTCAAGATTGGTTATCACGCTCGCACGTTCAATTGGAGTGGCTTTGTTTGGTCATTGCGCGCACTTTTGCGCCGCAGGCAATTGTCGTCGGGGGCACATTGGCACCGCAGTTACTGAAGGATATTTATCGAAATCTTGCCGCAAAACGTGAGTTTGGCGAAGACTTCGTCATTGATCCACCTGATATCATTCAGGCCGCAACGGATGATAACCCCCATCTAGGGGCGGCAGTGTTGCCTATCGACGCGTTGATTAATCCTGCACGCTATTCTGGAAGAGTGTTTAAAAATAGCTGACACCCATCAGTCCTCTCATTGCTCAACCTCACTGTTTCTCAATGGTCATGTGAAAGGGCCTTTCGCTCTTTTGCTGACCTGTTCGTCTCTCGCTACCCACTCGTCTAGGCGCTGACTCTACGCGTGTTGCTCGGCTTGTCAGCTACACACGCCATTTTTGCCTAACAAAATAGCTTTGATTGTCTGTAAATATCCCGAAAATCCTCTATAAGAATCTGTAAATGCCTTTTATGCATGATGCTCATCACATGTCTCGATCAAATATATTACATTACACAATGTAATATATTAATCTTGTGTCAATCGGAATGACTGATCTGATGGCGGCGAGGAGATTAAGCGGATTGAGTTGAATCACATGCGTTCTAGGTAGCGTTGCGGCAGTGACTGCCTGCATAAATGTAAGTAAAAATAATAAACCAGAGCATAATGTTGGCTGGCTTAACCTCACTGAACAAGCACCTTTAGGTGGCTTGAGTATTTATTAATAAACTTTTACTATAAAAAGATTGGGTTGTCGCTATTTCAATCCTGTGTGCTTTTTAGGTAGTAATGTTATCGAGGGGGACAGTACTCTGATATTTAAATAGATCAAAGGATAAGTCCTGACACAGTAAGGAAATAATGTGTCAGATGGTTAAGTAATATCAATATAATCGTATAAGCGTACATGTTCGCTTCATCAAGTTAAGTTTATTACTATACTTAACGAGCTTCGGCTGCGTGCTGGAAAATATAGCCATGTTAAACTTAAATTTATGCTAATTGATGTTGATGTAATGCCTAGTTTATCATTCTGGCTATGAATAATTTTTAGCATCGCTCTGGAGTCAATGTTCTAGAGGCAGGTTATGATTAGAAGTATTATAGATTTTTTCAAGATAGGACCTATATCTAAAAATCGTGTTACAGACGATAAGGTGATAGAAAAGGAACATACTCGTCATATGTGGATGGCCATATTTGGAACCACAATAGGTTACGGCATATTTTATGTCGCTAGGTTAAGTATGTCCGTTGTTAAGAAGCCAATGTTAGACGAAAATTTCTTAACAACCCAAGAAATGGGGATGATTGGTTCTGCACTGTTTTTAGCTTATGCATTCGGTAAGTTTACCAATGGCTTTCTGGCTGACCGCGCCAATATTAAACGATTTATGTCGTTTGGCCTTCTGGTGTCGGCGTTGATTAACCTTGCGCTTGGGTTTACGTTCAGTTTTTGGTTGTTCGTTGTATTGTGGGGTGCAAATGGGTGGTTTCAGTCGATGGGGGCTGCGCCGGCAATTTCCTCACTAACAAACTGGGTACCCAAAAAGCGCATGGGAACAGTGTATGGCTGGTTTAGCATTAGTCACAATATTGGTGAAGGGTTGAGTTTCGTCTGTACGGCGCTGCTGGTTGGTGCTTTTGGTTGGCGCTGGGGATTCATTGGCGCGGGTATTGCTGCTGTTGTTGGCTCCTTGTTTCTTTACTTTATGTTGTCAGATAAGCCAGAAACCTATGGTTTACCTCCCGTAGATGAGACCGTTGATAAACATGGTAAAGAGCGCGACGAGGCGTGCCCTTATGCAAGCCAGAGTATCAGTGAGCAACAAAAAACAATTTTGAAAAATCCGCTAGTTTGGCTGGTGGGCATCAGTAGTGCAATGATGTATGTAAGCCGATACGCGATAAATAACTGGGCAATCCTTTTTTTGCAGGAACACAAAGGCTACGAGTTGTTAGATGCCAGTGGCGTGATGTCAATCTATGCCGTTATCGGGATATTCGGTTCAATCGCCTCTGGATGGATCTCCGATACGCTCTTCAACTCACGACGAGGCCCAGTAACACTGTTCTTCGGATTGCTGCAAGTGGGTGGTATGTGCTTGATCTTCTTTACCCCCGAGCATTTTTACTGGGCTGATAAGCTGGGTATGGCACTATTTGGGTTTGCAACGGGCGGATTATTAGTGTTACTCGGTGGCTTAATTGCTGTTGATATTGCCGGTAAGAAAGCGGCTGGTGCGGCAATGGGAATGATAGGTATCTTTAGTTATATTGGTGCTGCTTGCCAAGAGTGGCTGAGCGGTATGCTGATTACTTCTTCCGTATTGTTGGTCGATGGTGTTGAGCAAAAGGTGTATGACTTCAACGCGGCGATTACATTTTGGGTAGGTGCTTCGGTTGTTTCGATGGTGCTTGCGATGCTTTATTTCTTCTTACAAAGCCGAAAAAATCAGGCGGTAGTTAAGGCTTCTGCGGTTAAAAACGGAACAGCATAGATAGGTAGTGTTGATTCGCAAGCTTCTTGAAGTCGCTTGAATATATCGTGTAAACGCCACCGCTTTATGCGGTGGTGATTTCCCTTCTTAGATTGAGATATTATCTTTTCACCTTGAATGTCAAATAGAATTATTCAGGGTGGTGAATGTAGGAATTTAAAATGAAAGTTCTTGTAACTGGTGGGTTGGGTTATATTGGTAGCCATACCTGTGTTCAATTGATATGTGAAGGTATTACCCCAATTATCTTGGATAACTTATCAAACTGTAAAATAGGTGTGCTTGATCGGATTGAAAGCCTTTCTGGTGAAAGGCCTGAGTTTTATCTTGGGGATATAAGGGATGCAAAACAACTTGATGAAATATTCTCGGCACATAACATCAGTGCGGTGATTCATTTTGCTGGATTAAAGTCTGTTGCAGAATCCAGCATTGATCCAGTGGCATATTATGAAAATAACGTTGCGGGTTCGATAACCTTACTTCATGCCATGGATAAAGCGGGCATACATAATTTAGTCTTCAGTTCCTCAGCAACCGTTTATGGGGACCCTTATGAATTACCCATCACTGAAAGTGCGTCAGTTGGAAATACAACGAACCCTTATGGCCGCAGTAAGTTTATGGTGGAGTGCCTGTTATCGGATTATGCGAGTGCAAAGCCGAAGACAAGTATTACTTTGCTGCGATACTTCAATCCCGTTGGTGCGCATCCGTCGGGTTTATTGGGTGAAGATCCCAACGGCTTGCCGAATAACCTGATGCCTTTCATTGCTCAAGTAGCTGTCGGACGTAGGGAAAAACTATCGATTTATGGCGACGACTATTCGACAACGGATGGGACAGGTGTTCGGGATTATATCCATGTGATGGATTTGGCCGCAGGGCATCTTGCAGCATTAAAGCAGGCAAGCGGTAATAGGGGGCTTCATACCTATAACCTAGGTACAGGGAAAGGGACCAGTGTTTTGGAGCTAGTCAAAGCCTTCGGGAAAGCGTGCGGTCAATCCATTCCGTTCGAAATATGTGATCGCCGCAAGGGGGATATTGCCGCATGTTGGGCATCGACGACAAAAGCAGAAAAAGCGCTGAGCTGGAAAGCGAAACGCAGCATTGAAGACATGTGTGTGGACGCCTGGAACTGGCAGTTCAAAAACCCAAAAGGGTATTGATTTTTAAACCATTAATGCATAAGGAATCGCATGTCTATTTTAAACTTCTCTGCAATCGATAATCCCCATCGTCGCTACAATCCGCTTATTGACCAATGGGTTTTAGTCTCTCCTCACCGTGCTAAGCGTCCTTGGAGTGGTCAAACGGATGAAATCCAACCCGTGGCATTACCACCCTATGACCCCGAGTGCTATCTGTGTGCCGGCAATGAAAGAGTGTCAGGAAATCGCAATCCACTGTATGAAGGTACCTATGTTTTTGATAACGATTTCTCAGCGTTAAAGCCAGACGTAGAAGATATGCCGTATCCGCCGAGTGAACTCATGCAGGTGCAATCGGTTCAAGGAGTGAGTCGGGTGATTTGCTACTCAGCCGATCACAGTAAGACGTTACCCGAACTGAGCTTAAATCAACTCAAAGGTATTGTGGATACGTGGAATCGAGAGATAGAAACGTTAGGGAAAACTTACTTATGGGTTCAAGTATTTGAGAATAAGGGAGAGAGTATGGGCTGCTCCCAGCCGCACCCACATGGTCAAATATGGGCAACGAGTTTTCTGCCTAACGAGTTAACCCGCAAGGATCAAAATTTAAGCGCCTACTACGAGAAGCACGGCACAAACCTGTTGTTAGATTATGTTGAATTAGAGCTTAAAAGCAGCGAGCGTATTGTTGTCGAAACGGAATACTGGTTAGCCATTGTGCCTTTTTGGGCGGTGTGGCCATTCGAGGTGATGCTGTTACCAAAAACACATGTTCGCAGAATGAATGAGCTTACTGAGGCGCAACGTGATGACTTGACGATAGCGTTGAAAAAACTGACGTCACGCTACGACAACTTGTTTGAATGCTCATTTCCTTATTCGATGGGCTGGCATTATGCACCGTTTTTCTCCCCAGAGAGGAACATCGATCACTGGCAGTTACATGCCGTGTTTTACCCGCCATTGTTACGTAGTGCCACCATTCGAAAATTCATGGTGGGTTATGAAATGCTGGCAGAATCCCAACGTGATCTTACTGCTGAACAGGCGGCGCAGAGGCTCAGAGAGGTGAGTGATCTGCATTATAAGCAAGTGCGTTCTTGAGGTAAGCCTGAGGATATGAGTCGTTTATGAGTACTATATTGCCGCAAGCCGCGAAAGAAAAGTATGGTATCGAAAGCCATTTTGAACAGATGGAGAACGGAGAGAAGCGTTTCCGGTTAGTGGCTGATAACAGGTCAGCGTATGTGATGACATGTTCATCCGACAAGGGGGCTTGGCAAAACAGTCATTTCCATCACACCCTGCGTGAAATCTATATTGTGCAAACAGGCTGGATTGCCGTAGCGATAAGAGAACAACATCGTATGACGATGCGTACCTATGGAGAAGGAGAGGTAATTACGATAGAGCCAGGTGTCATCCACAACGTGTATTTATCTGCAAACGTGTTGATTCATACCATTAAGTATGGACAGGGAAGCATGAAAGATTGGGTAGCAGATGCAAAACTGGACAGCTTGAGCAAAGGTTTGGATGAACTGGATATCCACTCACTGACATTTATTCCCTAACCGTCACAACGAAGGTCGAGGATAAACAATCAGGTGGGGGCTGCGTTGTCGTCAGACAGGGCGCTTCCCTTTAGGCGAGTCGTCGAGGCTCGCCTTTTTGATTGAGTCCCCTTGATTTCTAAGCAGTGCTTTGCTGACAAGTCTATAAATTCTCGCTGAACCCGGATTTTGAAGTGGTTTGAGTATATTGATAATAATTATCATTTATTGCATGATCCTAATTAGGAGTAGGACGCTGACTATGATGAGTAGGACAACGCAATGGGAAGTATCGTCGAGACCGTGAAATCTGTCGCGAATTTGTCGGGTAGCACTGAATGTATTGACCTTGATGGGGCGGGTACCGCGTATGTCATCAATTGTATTGCCAATGGCAGTGTCACTTTTAATGATGCGGTTGATACGGGTTTATATATCAGCTTTATTGGCGATAATGGCGCTTACAGTTCTGCTTATCCTAGCGCATCACCCCAACAGTTTGCTTTCCGTTGCATTGCTTCTATCGTTCAGGCGCCGTTACCGCATAATCCAATTGCCATCGATAGTGGGGGGCGAATGCAGGGGATTCGCTTTCATTTTCCATTACATAATGCATTGTCACTGAGACTTTCCCCTGAGAGTGACCAACTGTTTAAACCTTTTGACCTGTATGAATCTGGGTGGCAACAGCCCCTTCAGGGGCAGTTACGAGCAGTGGCCGAGTCAATTTGGGAGTGTAACTTTGTCGGAGATGTTCGGCTGTTATGGATGCAGGGGAAAGTAAGAGAGTTATTGGCGTTACTTTTAGCTCAAAAGCAGCCTAAGACTTTGGTTGAACGCGCTTGCGCATTGGTTGAAGCGTCGCCAAATGACAACTGGAATATTGCCTCTCTTTCAAAGGCGTTAGCCACCAATGAGTGCTATTTGAAGCGCGCATTTAGGGAAACGCTGAATATGGGGGTTTCAAGCTGGATCCAATCACATCGAGTGAGCTTGGCAAAAAAGAAGTTGGCCTATTCTCACGCTTCTATTACTGAAGTGGCCTTAGAGCTCGGATATCAAAACAGTAGCTATTTCGCCAAAGTGTTTAAACAGCATATAGGACAAACCCCTAAGCAATATCGGCGCGCGCTAATTTCCCGATAGTGTCATTTTGTTTCCCGATTTTGCTAGCCACTCTTAGATGAAAAGATGAGAATGATTCCTATCTACAGGAGTCTGTTATGTATCTCACGCAACACCAGAATCGTTTTCAAGCGCTGAAGCAAATGCTGGACAGCGAACGTCAGCGTTTGTTTCTCTCTTTGTCTAGCGCGTTGCTCTGCACGCTTATCGAAATAGTGCCTTGGATATCACTCTACGTTGGACTTATTGCCGTAACGCAAGGCGAGTCGGCGTTGTCTGCCTTTTTATGTATGGCGATTGCGATTGTTGTCCGCTATGGGCTGTATATGGTCGCCGTATGGCAAGCTCATCTTGTCGCTTATCATGTTATTCAGAAAGTCCGCCAACATATGATCAACGCGCTGGCGCTCCTCTCTAGCGAACAATTTCAAACGTATCATCGTGGCGATGTAGAGAAACGCATTACGGATGACACCCAAAGTTTAGAACCACTTATTGCCCATCATTCCACAGATATTATTAATGGGGTATTGATGCCCATTTTAATGATTGGTCTGATGTTCTTCATCGATTGGCGGCTCGGCGTTATTGCTTTGCTGCCATTGCCCGTGGCTGCCGTGGTGCAATACATGATGATGAGAGGGTTTGAAGGGCGGTATGAGAAGTACAATGCTATCGTCGCCCGTATGCATGAGGCCCAGTTAGAGTTTTTGCGCAGTATTGGCGTGATGAAGCTGTATGGCGTCGATTCAGCGTCGTATTTGCAATTGAGCCGAGCAATGGATAAGCACAACAAAATCGTCACCGTGTTTACCGATCAGATGATTGGTGCTTGGGTGACGTTTGTCACCTTGGCACAGGCGTCGCTGTTACTGGTGATGCCTGCGGCAATCGCTTTCATGGCTATTGGGTCATTGCCGCCAGCCAATGGCGCGATGGCGATCATTCTGTCGGTGGGTTTACTGAAACCATGGCTGGATCTGACGCAGATTTTTGGTCAAGTGCAACAGTCATTCGTTGCTGTTGCTCGCTTAGTGCCGCTGTTTGGGGATGATCGAGTCAGAAATGCGGCTTTCTTGTCACCGTTGAACACTTTGCAATGTCGCGATCTGATCATAGAACGCGGTGAGCGTCGGATCATTGATGGGGTGACTTTGTCATTCTCTCCGGGCGATACCGCGATCTTTCAAGGTAAGTCTGGATGTGGAAAAACGAGTCTGCTTGAATCGCTATCGGGGTCACTGTCTGCGCATCATGGCGGTTGGTATTTCAATGATCAAAATGTAGAAATGCTGAGCGATAAGAATCGAAGTCAGTATCTTGCCGTTGTTGACCAGTTTCCAGTGTTCTTTAGTGGGTCTTTACGGGACAACATCACGCTGGCAGCACCAAAGGCGACCGATGAAGAGATTTGGCAAGTGCTTGAGCTCGTGAAGCTGGTCGATTTGGTTGACAGCCTTCCTCATCAACTCGACACGGATATGGGGGAAACTCAGCGAGATTTTAGTGGTGGCGAATTACAACGTTTAGCCATCGCTCGTGCGGTTATCACTCGTGCTCCCATTTTGGTTCTAGATGAAGCAACCGCGCATTTGGACTCATTGACAGAACAAGCGGTTTTACAGGCCATCAGGGGTTACTGCACTGCACAGATTCAATTGATCATTAGCCATCGAGCACAACCTGTCAGGGATCACCAAAGGGTGTTCTTGTTGAATGAAGGAAATGTCGAGGAGCTGAGTCATGGGTAAATTACAGTTTCTGTTAATGCATAGTGGTGCCAAAAGCCGAACATTTTGGATTGGAATCCTCGGTAAAATGAGCGTTGAAGCACTGCCTGCTTTCGGCTGGCTATTGGTCATCGCTTACTTTGTTTTTGATTTAGCCATTGCGTGGCCTTACATGATCTTAGGCGCGCTGAGTGTCGTTTTTCTGCAATGGTGGGTAGGCCAGACGGCAAAGCAGAGTTTTCTCGGCGCTTATGAAATCACCCATCGTCTTCGCGGGCAGTTATTGACTGACGTCCGTCGTCAGCCATTGGCAACGCTGACGGGTAAAGGTCTTGGTGAGAAGATGAAACTTATCACCAGTGATCTGAAGCAGTTTGAAGATATCTTTAGCCATCTTGTCGCGGATGTGGTGGCCACTTTGGTAATGCCAGCACTGCTGTTGATTGGGCTTGCTATTCTTGCCCCACTTGCAGCTTGTCTCATGCTGTTTTTCATTCTCATTGCTTGTGGTGTGTTGCTAGTGGCTGAAAAACGTTTCTCACAGCGAGCCACTGGTTATCAGCAGAGCCAAGTTAAAACAGCGAATAAAATCTTGGAATACGTCGCCTGTCTGCCAATGCTAAAAACTTTTGGTCGCAGTGACCGATTGTCGATTCCGCTTTGTGATGAGATAGAGAACTTGCGACGAAATGGACTTGGTCTAGAGTGGGCTGGAGGGGCTGGCGTTGTAGCTGCGACTTTAGTACTAGAGCTTAGTATTCCAATCGTTGCGGGCGTAACATCTCTATCTGTTGTCGATGGTACGCTTGCGATAGGTACTTGGCTTGTTGTTGTCATGGCTAGTGTGGCATGTGTTCGTCCCTTTTCTCGTATGGCCATCTATGCTGCGTTATTACGTTACATGACGAAAGCAGCATTTCGTCTTTATGTGCTTGCTCGCGCGCCCCAACAATCTCAACACGGTGAATCACCACACGCTTTTGATCTAGAAGTGGAGAGCTTAACGCATGGATTCGATGGTGAGCATGTTTTAGCTGGCATAGACCTGTCGATTGCTGAAGGCGAACGTGTCGCGATTGTCGGGCGGAGTGGTTCTGGTAAATCAACGTTACTTAATCTTATTGCCGCGTTTTATATGCCGACGGATGGGGAGATCAGGATCGGTGGTAAAAACTTGTCTGAAGTCGGCACTGAGCGTTGGTATCAACACCTCTCTTATGTGACGCAAGATGTGCAATTGTTCTCGGGTAGTTTACACGAAAACTTACTCATCGCTGCACCGAAAGCCTCACAATACTTGCTCGATCAAGCCATCAGCCTTGCTGGCCTTGAAGATTTGCTCGCTCGCTTACCAAAAGGGATGGACACTGAGTTGGGCGAAAACGGTTGTCAACTTTCCGGTGGCGAAAGACAACGCGTCAGTATTGCGCGAGCGTTCTTACACGACACCCCCATCTTGCTGCTAGATGAGTTCACTTCTGCGTTAGATAGCGATAAACAGGCGCAGATTATGCGTTCGCTTAACCTTTTAAGCGAAGGTAAAACGGTCATTATGGTTGCGCATCGACTTAACACTGTGGTGGATGCGGATCGCATCATAGTGTTGGATAAAGGACGTATTGTAGCAAGCGGTGATCATGTGGCGTTGATGGAAAGCTGTGAACATTATCAATCGCTATGGCGTGCTTCTCAGTTGATATAGCTCGCTAAACCGTCAAAGCGGTGTCTTGCTAAAAGCCTAGATACTCTCCTCGCTAAGTAAGCAGCTTGAGGAGTCTGGCTATATAGGTTTGCTTCACGTTGAGTGAGGTTAACGTTATCAAACATTATTTGCCACCTCGTTATGGGGCGGGATGTGTTCGCGCTAATTTCCGTCGGCCATTTAAGTAATAAAAAAATCAGTAGTAAGGAGAAATTGATGCCATTGAATAATAAGGCACCTACTCACGTCGCCATCGCAATTGCTATGGCCTGTTTAGGGTACGCCGATCATTCACGTGCGAATGAGGTGATTGTGGTCGAAGCGACTAAACTAGGTACCCCGATAGGACAAGTCGATAGCTCAGTCGTCGTTAAAACCGGGGAGGAGTTGGCTCGAGCAGGTGTGACTGACGTGTCTGATCTTGAAAAAGTGTTTCCCGGTCTTGTTATTCAATCTCGTGGAAATCGTACTTATGCCAACACTACCGTGCGCGGGGTTACGTCACCAGATTTCTATTCCTCTACTGTCACGGTTTATGTTGATGGTATTAAACAAGATAATGCGTTCTTAACACAGCCTTTGCGAAATGTTGAGCGAGTGGAACTGTTACGAGGACCACAAGGAACACTTTATGGTGGTAATGCCCAAGGTGGCATTATTCATATCGTTACCCGTAAAGCGGTTGATCAGCCTTTAGCGACGACGAGTGTGACATTGGGCGATAAAACGCGACAACTTGATGGTGGGTTTGCGGTGCAAGTATCGAAGGATGTGTATGCCGACATGCATCTTCGTGCGCTGAAGGAAGAAGGCGAGATTAGGCATTTACCTTCGGGTAAGGGGGATGCCAATGAAAGTGATACGCAGGGCGGCACAATACGTGTGCACTACCTACCAGAAAGCGCACCGTTGACGGCGACATTCTCAATGGGGATTGATGACTTAGACAGTCATGAGGAGTGGTATCTTCTTGAGCAGGAATATGATGCCAAACAGACGTTGCAACCTATTCCAGAACTTAAACGCAAGGTGAAAAGTTACGCAGTGAATATCGGGTATGAGTGGGGGGACCACCAGCTCACCAGTATAACTGCCTATCAAGATAGAGAGGTGGAGCGAACGTTTATTGGCGGTCACTGGGAGGAAAATCAAAAGACGTATAGTCAAGAGTTGCGCTTCGTTTCTCAGTTGACACCGGTATTGCAAACCTTGATCGGCGCTTATGCCGAGCGACGTCGCTTTGACGTTGATACTAACGGTGTTTCAAATGAACAGGAAATGGATAACTACGCCATTTTTGGACAAGGGGTTTACTCACTCAATGAAAGCGTCGATCTGACGTTAGGGTTGCGTGGTGAAAAAGTGAAATCACGTAGCGATTATAGTGGGCACCCGCTATGGCAGATACCGTCATTTCATTCAACGAAGTCTGACACGCTGTTTTCACCTAAAGTTGCCATAGGCTGGCAGAAAAGCCGAGATACACGTCTATATGCCTCGTTGACGACGGGCCACCGTCCCGGAGGTTACAGCCCAGTCCCTCGAAGTGCTGGTGACAGTTTGGGATTTGATGCCGAAGAGTCATTGAATGCAGAAGTGGGATGGCGAACAGCATTGCTTAACCATACGCTCTTTTTAGAGGGGGCTGTCTATTGGATTGAAACCAAAGACTTGCAACTCTATACAGGAGTGCCTGGGCAGCAGGTACTTCGAAATCACGGTGAGGCGCAAAGTAAGGGGGTTGAGTTAGCTATTATGTTCTATCCGACCGAAGCCCTTATCGTGAACCTTGGTGGTGCGTTTGGGGAGTCAAGGTTCGAATCAGGCAATCCGAATTTGGAAGGAAATACCTTGCCTTACGCACCGGATACAACAATCACTGCAAGTGTTGAATACTTCCTTCCTGACCATTGGTTGCAAGGTGATTTGTCCATGTTAGTGAACGGTCGCTACCAGTCTAAAATTCATTTTGATGAAGGTAATACCCTGTCTCAATCAGGTTATGGGCTTTTTGATCTTGCGCTTAATTACGATTTCGATGACCGACTCAGTTTCCGCTTATATGGCCACAATGTCGGAGATAAATCATTCAAAACCTTTGCTTTTAGCACGCCAATGGGTGTTGCTTCTAACTATGGTCAAGGAAGAGAAGTGGGTGTGACAGTGAACTTGGATTGGTAATCCGCCTCGAGTTATCTGCTCAGGGTATATACTGCTAAGAATATACTCTGAGCTTTGTCAATCGAAGGGTGAGTGAATGGTTGTTGAACTCCATCCCCATGAATACCGCAAATTATTAGAATCAACGCGAGCCATTCCTTGGAGAATGGAGTGGCCCAGTCTTCGTTATACGTATATGGGCCCGCAAATTGATGGTTTGCTTGGTTGGCCTGCATCGAGCTGGGATAGCATTAACGACTGGATTGATCGAATACACCATAAAGATAGAGAGCGGGTTGTTGAAACATGTTTGACTCAGTCGACGTTAGGTAATGACCATGAAGTTGATTATCGCGCTATTACGCAAAAAGGGGATTATGTTTGGGTGCGTAACATCATTCGAGTCATCCGAGACGCCAATGATGACATTAGTGCGTTGGTCGGCATCATTATTGATATTCACGAGCGAAAGTTAGCGGAGAGAGAGCTTGAAAGAGCAAACCAACATCTGCTGAAAAACTCAGTGAAAGATACACTGACCGGCATTGCCAATCGGCGCATGTTTGATGAAACACTGTCTAGAGAATGGCATCGCGCGATGCGATTACAAACGCCCTTGTCTTTACTCGTTGTCGACATTGACTACTTTTCTCGTTACAACGAACTCTATGGCTACCTGCAAGGTGATAACTGTTTGAAGTCGTTTTCTCGATTGTTAGAAAGCCGAGCAAAGCGAGCGTGCGATCTCGCGGCGCGCATTCAAGATGAAGAATTTGTCTTACTCTACCCTGATACGGATCTTCAAGCAGCCAAGCAACTCGCTGTTGGGCTACAAGAGGAGATTGCGCTGGCTGCGATTCCTTTTCCGACGGAGATCAGTCGTTATCTTACGGTAAGTGTTGGTGTAGCAAGTCTGGTCCCAAATGAGAGCATAGATAGAAATCGGCTCTATTTTCTCGCGGGGAATGAGCTTTATAACGCTAAGCAGCAGGGCAGAAACTGCTGTAGAGCCGTATAGATAGGTGAGTGGTTCGTTAACTGACTAAGTTGACATTTATGACTTGTAGTCAAAAAAACGCACGTACTGCTTGCTGGAGACGGAGCAGAACGTGCAAGGCGCTATTGAAATCTATTTGGTGTGCTGGACGTTTAGATCCGTTGAGCTTGTCTTATGCACTTCACTCTCAGCTCTCTTCCCAAATAATACGCTTATCCTTAGGCCAATCTTGGCAAAAATCGTGATAACGTTTTTCCAGTTCATGGCGCTTTATCTTAAGCGTAGGCGTTAATATGCCATTTTCAATACTCCAAGGCTCTTTTATCATCAATACGCCTTTAATTTGTTCATGAGACTCTAACTCACTGTTAATTTTATCTAAAACACGATGAATCTTACGTTCATAGCGCGCAGGATCAAAGTTGGGAAACTCGTGAGCGATGGCAAGTAACATAGGGGCCGGTAGCCCAGAACCTATGAGGCACATCAGTTCGATGTTACTGAGTTCAAAGAGGCGTTTTTCAATCGGAACCGGTGCGACAAACTTGCCTTTTGCTGTCTTGAACGTGTCTTTTTTACGTCCGACGATCGAAAGAAATCCTTCCGCATCTAAAGAGCCCAAATCTCCGGTATGAAGCCACCCATCAATGATAGTTTCCGCGGTCGCAGTGTCATTTTTATAGTAGCCAGTAAACAAGCCGCGGCTCTTAACCAAAATTTCTTCATCTTCTGCGATTTTTATCTCGATACCCGGTCCAGCATTTCCCACTGATCCCACTTTGTCACTGCGGAAGGGGTAGTTGAGTGTGCTATAGGCGAAAGATTCCGTCATTCCCCAGGCTTCAGTAATGTTGAGCCCAACACTTTCGTACCAGCGTAATAATGCGGGAGAAACGGGTGCAGAGCCACAGCCGAGTACGCGTGCTTGGTCGAGGCCAAGTCCTTGAGCAAGCTTTTTCTTAATGAGGCTAGAGACGAAGGGTATCTTCAACAACAGGTTTAACTTGCGCTGCGGTAACTTTTCTAGAATGCGCTGCTGGAACACAGTCCAAAGTCGAGGGACAGAAATGAATAAGGTTGGTCGATGCATTTTGACATCTTCGATAAAAGTATCGAGAGATTCTGGGAAGGCGGTGGTAATGCCAGATAGCATGGCCGTTCCTTGGATATAGACACGTTCAGTAATGTGCGCGAGAGGTAGATAAGAGAAAAGCCTTTCTCCCGGCAACATGCCAATGTGATCGATGAGTGACTGTGCTGACCAAGCATAGTCGCCGTGTGTGAGCATTGCACCTTTCGGTAGGCCTGATGTGCCTGAGGTATAAACAATGGACATCAAATCATCTGGTTTATGCTGAGGACGCTCTGCGGAGGGTTCATAGTGCGCCATTACCTGATTCCATTCAAAATCCCCTTCTATGGTGCCGGAGTAGGGTAGGGAGAGGGTCGGTAAAGGTGATGCTAAGTTTGTGGTAAGGCAAGCCTCAATGGCGTCTGTGCTATCTAATTTGCCGACAATAACCAGTTTGCTTTCACTATGCTCAAGAATGTGAGCAATGGTATCCGCACCTGCGGTCGGGAAAACAGGGACACTGATGTAACTGCCAAGCATAAAGGCAAGATCGCAAATAAACCATTCGGCACAGTTTTTTGAAACGAGTGCGACCTTGTCACCGGGTTGGATATCCATGTGGCGCAGTGCGCTAACTAGGCGAAGTGCTTTGTCTAAGACTTCGCCATAAGTGATATCGGTAAATTGGCGGTTGATGATTTGGCGTAGAAACACATCATCTTTGCGTTGCTCTGCCCAGTGTAGAAACTTGTCACATACTAACGTCTGACTCATGGCTTTCCCCAAGAATAATACTTGTTGTTGTTTTGTTAAATTATTGTTTATTCGCAACATAGATCAAGGTGGATAGACGAAAAAGCGTAGATAGCACTTGGTTTGAGTCGGTGAAGTGCAAAGGGTGAGACGTTAAATGGGAGACAGCATCAACGGGGAGCGACGTAAACTAGACTCAAATCACCTCAAGATGCTTGTTCAGCGAGAGTTTTTAGGCAGAGTATACAGGTAGAAACAAAAAACGCGCCTAAGCGCGTTCGGATGCCAATATCAATGCGGGTGTTAGACTTTGAGCGGGTGTTAGACTTTGACGTTTAAAATTCCGCCACGAGTCCGTTCTTCTGCTTCAACCACTTTTGTCCCAGCACGGCCATAAAGCTCTGCTTGCTGTAAATCAGCAAGAGGCTGGACAACATTTCGGCTATTGGCCTGATTTTCAGTGTTAGTCGCAAACGGATTTTGGTTTTGGTTGTTGTTATTGCCCAAACCATTCTGTTGGGTACCATTGGCTTGCTCTTGGCGGCGATTTTGAAAGCCTTGCTCGTTGATCTCTCTGGCACTTTTCTTCACCATTTGATCAGCGTTTTGCAGGATATTGTAACCACCTTGTAGCGGAGAGATACCGTTCATAATCACACCCAATTTGCACTTTGTACTAAAGTATAGCGGAAACTGGTCGATAAAGCGCCAACTATTTGCTGGTGGTATGCAAATGGCCGGGTATAAAGGGAGTAAGTTGGAGAAGAGAAGGTGGTAGAAGAAGGCTACCACCTTTTAAATCAGGCCAATTAACTCTAGTCAATCAGGCTGTATTGGTCACGAAGAATCGCAATGATCTCTTGCTTTGGGTTTTCGCTAAGATGCAGCTTTTTCCCAATCACTTTTTCTGCGATACCCACATAGGTATCTGAGACTTTCTGCATCACTTCTAGCGGCAAGGCATTGTCTCTCGCTAACGCAGCGCGTTCAGGCATACGGTCTTTGTTGAGAAGAATGTCTGGATCTGGGAAGTGATTCAATAGTAGCTGACGGAAATCTTCTTTTGAGTTCTCAACGATATTGCCTTGGCGGAATTGCGCACCATCCCAAATACGAGAGGAATCAGGTGTGCCGACTTCGTCCATGTAGATGAGCTTTTCATTGCCAGCGGCATCGTTGACATAGCCAAACTCGAATTTAGTATCGACAAACATCTGATCCAGCTCTGCTAGCGCGTCACTGATAACGCCAAAGCCTTCTTTGAGCAGTTTTTCGTAAACAGGGATATCATCGGCGGATGTGAAGTTGAAAGCAGCGAAATTATCGCTGATATTTTCGCGTGTGATGTTGACATCATCTTGTTCTGGTACGCCGGGGATGTCACGCAGAATACCCTTGGTGGACGGTGTAATCAGTAGTTCTGAGAGTTTCTGATCTTTCTGTAGCCCTTCTGGAAGTTCAATACCACAGAAGTTGCGTTCGCCTTTTTCATAAGCACGCCACATTGAACCCGTGATGTATTGGCGACAAATTGCTTCGATCATCACTGGTTTTGCTTTTTGAACAATCCAGACGAAAGGATGGGGAATATCAAGGATGTGGCTATCAGCGAGTCCTTTTTCCTTAAATAGTCGGAACCAGTGATTAGAGATCGCGTTAAGCGCCGCACCTTTACCGGGAACACCTTTGAGGCCGTTTTCTCCGTGCCAAATACAGTCGAATGCGGAAATGCGGTCGCTGATGACCATAATAGCAAGCGGTGCATCTGCAGGTACGTCATAGCCTTTTTCTTCGATGAGACGGCGGCTGTCTTGTTCTGTTAACCAGTAAACTGAACGGACTTTACCGCTGTGGACAGGCTTGTCGGTGCGAATTGGCAGGTCATCGTTAACAGCAAGAACGGAATCGGCAAGGCTCATGATTGAAGTCCCTATTTCAATGATAACTGGGTGTTAACCCTAAAACTCAGCGAATAATACCAGAACTACTGCTAACCGCCAGCAAAAAAGCAAACGTTTGCGTTTGAAAATCGAGCATTCTTTGTTAGCGGTTTACTCTTCGCAACTCACTGCCCATCGTTGTGGTTGAGGTCGTTTGGGCTTTACGGGCTCTTCGATAAAGTCAGAACCATTCGCCGCCGCAGCTTGTTGAGATGATTTGTCTTCGTGATTTGGGTTTAGAAACGGGTTAGTCACTTTGCGAGAAAGCTTGATGACTTCCTCCAATGAGTGACATTTTGATAGGCGCGCCTTTAAAGCCAAGTGAGATTTATTCTGCATAGAAATTTAGTATTTTTATATTCAACTGTGAGGGGCTAAGTAAACCCAAAAGTGTGATGTTCGTCAAGTTACATCTTTAGTGTGACACTTTTATTTAACGGAAGGAAAGTCACGTAACTTAAAGACTTTATGGCACTTTTTTCAGTTACTATGCATTTTTCTCTAGTGTATGTGATGGATGAGAATTAAAAAAAGAGGGTCTAAAAAATTAGACCCTCTTTGGAGTAGTTTGTAAATAGATGTTTCGATTAACGGGAAAGCTTGACTGCTGTACCGTAGGCTAATATTTCGGATGTGCCGACTTGTACCATACTGGTGCTAAATTTGACGTTAACAATCGCATCAGCGTCTAATTTTTCGGCGTCTTCTATCATGCGAGACAGGGCGATTTGTCGCGCTTCATTGATCATCTCTGTGTAGCCGCGAATTTCTCCTCCCACGATGCTTTTTAAGCCAGCCATGATATCGCGTCCTACATGCTTTGATTGCACCACGTTGCCAGAAACAACGCCGATTACGGATGCGATCGTTTCCCCGGGGAAATCTGGGGTAGTCGTGTATTTCATTGTCACTCCTTGAAGTTAAATCGCTTCAGGTTGCTTCGATTGCTCTGTTTCAAGCCCTAAGAAGCCGCCAGTTTGGTGTGCCCATAACTGCGCATAGATGCCATTGTTGTTGATCAGCTCTTGGTGAGAACCTTGTTCAACTACTTCACCTTTATCAAGCACAATAAGGCGGTCCATCGCAGCGATGGTGGATAGACGGTGTGCTATCGCAATGACGGTTTTGCCTTCCATCAACTCATACAAGCTTTCTTGGATGGCGGCCTCGACTTCTGAGTCAAGGGCAGACGTGGCTTCATCTAGCAACAATATTGGCGCATCTTTCAGCAATACGCGAGAGATAGCGATGCGTTGACGCTGACCGCCAGAAAGCTTCACACCTCGTTCACCGACTTGTGCATCGTAACCGACATTACCATGTGGGTCAGAAAGCGTCGCGATGAACTCATGCGCCTGTGCTTGGGTGGTTGCGGCAACAAGTTGCTCGTCGGTTGCGTCTGGCTTACCGTAGAGAATGTTCTCTTTAATAGAGCGGTGGAGCAGAGAGGTGTCTTGCGTCACCATGCCAATCTGCGCCCGTAAGCTCTCTTGGGTCACCTTTTTCACATCTTGGCCATCAATGGCAATCGACCCCGATTCTACGTCATGAAAGCGCATGAGTAGGTTGACCAAGGTGGATTTGCCCGCGCCTGAACGCCCGACTAAACCGACTTTCTCGCCAGGCTTGATCTCTAGGTTAAGCTTTTCAAGCACGCCTTTCTCTTCACCATAGTGGAAGCTGACATCTTTAAAGGTGATTCCGCCTTTCTCAACATTGAGTGGCTTGGCATCTTTCTCATCTTGAATGTCTGTCGGCTTCGACAGGGTATTCATACCATCAGCCACCGTGCCGATATTTTCAAACAGAGAGCTCAGTTCCCACATGATCCAATGCGACATACCGTTAAGGCGAAGTGCCAAGCTGACCGCGATGGCAATCGCACCAACGGTGATAGCGTTGGTTAACCACAGTAGAATAGAGACGGCTCCAATCACGAAGACTAATAGATAGTTGATCATCTCAACGCTCAAATTGATACCTGTCACCAACCGCATTTGTCGATAGACAGTATCAAGGAAAGTCTCCATGCCTTCTTTCGCATACTCTTCTTCCTTGTCTGTGTGTGCGAAGAGTTTGACGGTTGAAATGTTGGTGTAGCTATCGACGATTCGTCCAGTCATCGTTGAACGCGCATCGGCTTGCTCTGTGGAAACTTTCTTCAGCTTAGGCACGAAATGCCATTGAATGCCGACGTAAAGAATCAACCAAGCCAACATCGGCAGCATCAAGCGGGTGTCAGCCTTCGCGATCATGATGAGCATCGAAGTAAAATAGACGCTGACGTAAACCATCACATCGAGTAACTTCATGACAGTTTCACGGATCGCTAATGATGTTTGCATCACCTTGGTGGCAATACGACCTGCAAAGTCGTCTTGATAAAAAGAGATGCTTTGGCGTAGTAAATAGCGGTGGGCCAGCCAACGAATCTTCATCGGGTAGTTACCCAGCAGTATTTGATGCACGACAAGCGAATGCAACAATACTAACGAAGGAATACCGACCAAGACCAGCAAGCCCATTTTGAACAAGGTTTGCTTTTCCTCAGCGATAAGGGTTTCTGGGGTATGTTGAACAAGCCAGTCGACTAAGGTACCCATAAAGCCAAACAAGATTACCTCACTGATGGCGATCAGTGTGGTAAGTATTGTCATCGCTAACAATGGAATCTCATATCCACGTGTGTAATGACGACAAAACGCCCATAGCCCTTTTGGAGGCTGTTCCGCTGCGTCGTCTGTTAACGCTGGGATAAGGCGTTCAAAAAACTTTAATAACGACATAATTGTTCCTGATGAATCACCGTTTAGTCAGTATACGGCACGGTGTTTTCACCGCGTCAACCAGTGTACTGACCATTATTATCAATTTCGTCACAAGCTCTATACCGAAAGTGCGCATTACTGTGTGAGTAAGCGATTTATCGAGAAGGCTTGTATAGGGTTTCGCCTAAGGCCACATGAACAAACAGTAAAATGCGAGGCTAAACTTGCCCAGTGCATCTTTGACTGATGAGTACACGAAAACAACACAGACAACTGCGTGCTTTAGACGATGAAGGTATGCGCATGCAATGGCGAAAATCACATTTGTACCCGGGGGGACAATGGATTAACGCAGCGCATTAATTGGCTAGTAGTAGAAATGTCATTTGTATTCTCCTATCGAAGTCACATCGTTTACAGAACGGAAACGGATGGACTTAACAGGTCACATATTATGCAATTGAGTAAGAGGATGCAATCGCTAAATGTATGATTTAGAACTGAGTCATGACTTTTGTCTTCAATGGGTTCTCTGAGTGTATAGGCGGGATTTTTCCTCTATGCTTAATAGCATAAATGCCCTGAGCAAAAGGAGGCACGATGCAAAAAAATTTGACGGTTGAGCTTATCTCCGACGTCTCTTGTCCGTGGTGCATTATCGGTTATCTCTCGTTTCAAAAAGCGTTGCAGACCTTGCCAAAAGACGTGGATGTTGAAATTCGATGGCGGGCCTTTGAGTTGAACCCAGCGATGGGAAAAAGTGGCCAAAATTTGATTCAGCATATCGTTGAAAAATATGGTTTGAGCGCGGAAGAGAGTGCGGATAATCGTAAGATGCTGGTGGAGAAGGGAAAGGAGTTCAGTTTTGACTTCAATTTTGAACCCCAAACGCGTATTTACAATACGTTCGATGCGCATCGTCTTTTGCATTGGTCGAAGCTGTGGAATAAGCAAACGGCATTGAAAATGGCGCTGTTCCGAGCCTATTTCAGTGAGGGTAGAGATCCCAGTGATCACAATGTGTTGGTGGATGTCGCCAAGGACGTCGAGCTTGATGGCGATAGTGCACGTGCCGTTCTAGCGTCAGATCAATTCAAACAAGAAGTGAGGCAGGAACAAGAGTTTTACCGTCAAATGGGTGTTGAGGCAGTGCCGACGTTTATCTTCAATAAAAAGTACGTCATTACTGGTGGTCAGCCTGTCGATGCGTTTGTTAGAGCATTGAACGACATTCTTCAATAGTACGTTTTATCCTCAATTATCCTATTTTTGTTCGAACAAAGGCCAACTGGTTGACCTTTGTTCGCTATAGACTTTCGTTGTGGGTAAGGTGCGGTACAATGTTGCGCAACGAAATTTAATTTGAGCTGTTATGAATTACAACCGCATTGTTTGCTTTGACCTAGAGATGTGCTGCTGGAATGACGGTCGCGAGAAGAATACAGGCGAAATCATTGAAATTGGCTTGGCTGAAATTGATCTGAAATTGGGCGAAGTGGTTAAACGTGCTCAGTATTATGTGAAGCCAGAGCATGATGATATTTCCCTGTTTTGCGTTGAGCTGACTGGCATCACGCCAAGAAAGATAGAAAAACAAGGACGACCACTGGCATCGGTACTCAAGTCGATGATTAAAAACTTTGGTGGTGCCAATAAGATATACGCTGCTTGGGGACATGATAATGATGTTTTGAAAGCTGAGTGCGAGCAGAAAGGTCTGGAGATGCCCTTTAGTGAGTACTTGAATATGGCCACGCTGTTTGGCATTCATCAACGGATGAAAACAGTGCGCTTTGGTCATAAAGCAGCGATGGAGGTGCTTGAGATTGAGTGGGAAGGGCGTCAGCATTCAGGATACGTTGATGCTTACAATTTGGCGAAACTGGCACTTAAAGTTTTATAACGGTTTGCTTTAAAATACGTTTTAGCCATTGAACAGACAAGGAGTCGTGAAGTTGAAAAAACATGTCCAATATTTAGGTGTATTCGCCGCGTTGCTGTTGATACTTACCATTGTTAATGTGTTGACCAATGGTAGTTTAAGCCACCTTGGTATCTATCCTCGATCTGCGACAGGGTTGATTGGCGTGTTTCTTTCACCGTTCATTCATAGTGGTTGGCAGCACTTCTTTAGTAATATTATCTCTTTTTCCGTACTCTCGGTTTTCTTGTTTCAGTTTGGCGAGAAGCGCTTCTATCGTGTTCTTGCTGTGAGTTGGTTGCTCACTGGGCTCTCCGTTTGGCTGCTTGCTCGCGATGCTTACCATGTTGGTTTAAGTGGTGTTATCTATGCACTGTGGAGTTACTTATTGATTTACGGCGTGATGCGTCGCTCGGTAAAGTCGATGCTCATTTCTTTCTTAATTTTGATTTTTTACGGCTCAATGGTTTTCGGTGTCTTCCCTGGGCAGGCGAGAATCAGCTTTGAAAGCCATCTGTTTGGCGCTATCGTCGGCGGCTATTTTGGTTGGCGTTATGCGCGAAAAGATAAGCGTATGGCTGATCGTGTTGTCGGATAGTCTTTGAAAGTAGATAGCCTTTGAAAGTAATTGTTAGCGTGGGGGACTGCGCTTTTATTGCCACAAGTCGTTTCTGAACTCATTATCGGCGGTTCTGTTTAGTTTACTAGCCTACCAAACAGTACCGTGCTGACAAGCCTAGTCCTATCTCTCCTTTGCTTGTTTCCTAGCCAATATCATTGTCACCTATCTGTCATCAAAGATGCATCCCACTGAAGCGAAGATGACACACATAATTCATCTTACGATTTCATACTTTTTAAGAACGTCTTCAAGGATAGACTTTAGATGTATATAAGTCGCAGATACCGTGAATAACATGAGTTAATCAGACCTAACGGTCAGCGAAAGATCGTCGTCCAGCCCATCGCATATTCAATGAACCCATATTGATTTGTATCTGCCTCTGCATCCCGAAAGTCACTTTTTCTTGCAGGTGATATGGCTAGCCTATGATGCCATGTCGCACTCAACGTAAGTGAGTTCGCTGTTTGGTAAGTGTGTTGTTGGTTAATGGCAACACTGATTTAAGAACTGTATGAGGTTATTATGGCGACTAGCCCATTTAGGCTCCCTCGAAAAACCCCGTTTGGTGTGGCTGAGCATGTCACAGAGTGGGCAACGGGACTGAAGAAGCTCAATAAATATTATCAACACCGCCCCCACAATGCATCGCTCGATCATTTTCTGCGCTATACCTTGGATGTGCTTGGTATCGACTATCAAGTTCAGCGTGGTCAACTAAACGCAGTACCCCGGCAAGGTGCAACTTTGATTGTTGCCAACCATCCTCTCGGCGCAGTAGAAGGCGTTATTCTTGCTGAGCTGATACGCAACGTCCGAAAAGATGTCAAAGTGCTCGCGAACCATTACCTAAAAAGCGTACCAGAGCTCAGTGAGCTTTTTATTGGCGTGGATGTATTCGAGGGAGAAAATGCCGTTAAGGCGAATATTCGTGCTTTACGAGAAGCGAATAAACACCTGCAAAATGGTGGCGCATTATTGGTTTTCCCGGCTGGTGAGGTATCGACGTTTGATAAGCAAAGCGGCAAGCTCTTGGATAAGGAGTGGAGCCGCTCAGTAGCAAAGATGATCCGAAAAACCAAGGCGACGACGGTGCCGATGTTCATCAACGGTCGAAACAGTAAGCCCTTCTATCTTGCTGGGAAGATTCATCCGATTTTGCGTACCTTAATGTTAGGGCGCGAACTATTGAACAAACGGAAACAGCGCATCGATATTGCGATTGGAGAAGCCATTCACTATTCAGAAGTAAAGGGGTTATCGGATGAAACTCGTCTTGTGCATTACTTGCGGCTAAATACCTATCTACTGGGCTCAACGTTCCAAATCGGGCGCAATGAACATGAAAAATGTACAACCTATGATGTTGATATTATTGAGCCAGTAGAAAAACGCAGTTTAGCGAAAGAGATCGCCGGGTTATCGCCTAGTGCATTTCTGCTGTCGCAAGGCGCATTTGATGTCTATTGTGCACCGAGTGGTGATATCCCTTTGGTTATGCGTGAGCTAGGAAGGATACGAGAAGTTAATTTTCGCGCTGTTGGCGAAGGGACGGGCCTAGAAGCAGACATCGATGCGTTTGATGGCTACTATCAGCAGTTGTTTGTTTGGGATAGGGAAAATGCCTGTATTGTTGGCGCGTACCGTCTTGGTGTAGTGAATGAACTTGTTGAAAATCATGGCATTCAAGGGCTTTATTCTCGAACACTATTTGATTATGACGAACGTTTTGTCGCCCAACTTGATGGCGCCATCGAGTTGGGACGTTCGGTTATTGCTCGCGAGTATCAACGTAGTTTGAGTGCGTTATTATTGCTGTGGAAAGGTATTGCGACATTTGCCTCGCGTCATCCTAATATCACCAAGTTGTTTGGACCCGTCAGCATTAGCAATGACTACAGCGCGCTGGCGAGAAAGTTGATCGCCGAAACCATGACGATTCATCATTATGATATTGAGCGAGCAGCATTAGTCGCACCAAGTAATCCGCTACCCGAAGAAAAGCAGGCTTTCTGGCAGCATGACATGCTATCGGCGTTACCTGATCTGCAACTGCTGGGTAAGGTGCTGGGCCGAATGGAGGATGGAAAATCAGTGCCGGTGTTGTTGAGACAATACTTGGGATTAAACGGTAAGTTGGTCTGCTTCAATGTTGACCCTGCGTTTAACAACGCGTTAGATGGGCTGATTGTCGTTGATTTACTTAAGGTGCCTGAAAAAACACTTGCCAAGTATATGGGCAAGGCAGAAACAGTCGTTTACTTGTCACACCATTGCCGTCATTGAGCTCCTAGCTCGGGCAGTTTGTACCGTGGGAGTGTCTAAGCTTATCAACAAGGCGTTGTTTTTAGGTCTCGTGGGCATAGCCAACACCGTAATTTACATTTTTGGCCGTCATATCCGACGGCCAAGCCAGTTCGCCAAGCAGTTTCCTACGATAGCAATACCCGTGCCTGAGATAATTACAATAGGCATGATGACAATGAACCCGTTGAATCGAAAGGTCTCGCGGAGTACATAAAGTAAGATCAGCCCACTCATCGCGTAGTAGAGCGAGAAGAAGATGAAAAAGGCAGGCTTTTTCAGTTTTCCTTTGTGTGTCATGAGAAGAGACTTCATACGCGATAAAAATTAATGAGTGTGTTTAAAGTCTATATGGGATTCGTTTTAACGGGTGTCCCAGAATGTTACGAGGTGTGAATAGACTGCAACGCATTAATGAATTGACATAAGCCGTCGTTTTCTCTCATTTTTTTGTGATGCGAATTTTTAATTTGTCAGCGGGCGTGAGTTAGTAGTGAATTATTACAGTATTGGGTATTAATTCGTACAGATTATGTGGAAATAGCCACCGCATTGTGCACTTTACCTGACTGATATGCATAAAAATGCATCCGGTGGTGGCTGTGTAGACAGAATGCTGATACTCGCAAGTACGATACCGCTAAAGCAAAAGTGATGATTGCTTACTAAGATGTATGTGCAATGAATACCTTAAAAATAATCTTGTCTTATTTTGTTACATTCGCTGTATCGAATCATTGAAGGCAGTGCTTTTGGGTTGGTAATCCATTGAGTTTGGTGGTTTGATGGGAAAATGAGTGTGATAGCGCTATACCTTTGCACTTGAATGGTTAGGCAGTATTCCTGCAATTAATATACTCAAGTAACCTCAAAATACATGCTCAGCGAGAATGTCTTGGTTTGTCAGCAAAGCATAGCTTTAACGGTCTCGTGGGCTAGATCGAAAGGTAGGTATACGCCCGCTAATAAGTACAGACCGCTGAGACGTAAAAGGAGAAAGGCGATTTAAGTTGGCACGCGCGACCGACAAATGAACAGAGACTTATGTCAGGAGGGCGTGCCGATGGTGAATGTTGTCACTCACGTCACCGCTAGTGAATCTTTGTCACTTGAGTATCGTGTTAGCGAGTAAACACAAAAGTATGCGCTTCACCTTTAAGGGTGACTTCACTCTCGTTTAGAAACTCTACATGGACACCCTGACTCAGTGCTTGCATAAACTGAGCTTCAATCGTTGCCACTTCATTTTGAATGCACATCATTTTAGTGCTTGCCAATGCTGGTGCAGACAAATGGGTACCATCAAGCGTCGCGTCACCGAAAAAGCGGTTGCAACCCCCAACGCCTGTAATGCGTCCGCCGGTTTCAAGGGTAAAGTTTGGCACTTGTTTGACGATCTCGGTATCGATAAAGGCACCATCGATCTGAGAAAGTTGCCATTCTTTATTAAACAACTGGTCACCGATCTTTGCTGAGTTTGAACTTGTCATACAACCTGCCAATATCAAAGCAGATGCCATTGCTGCGATTGTTTTTTTCATTATGAGCCTTTGTTGGTGTTTAAGAAAAGAATCGTGCTCACATTGGGGTGAGCCCATCAATATACTCTAGCTATCTCAAGAAACTGGTCACTTCCCAAAGGGCGAGTTTTCTAGATGCGCCATCTTTGTTACTGCTTGTCGATTTAGCCCACTAGATCTTCGAAGCAGTGCCTTGCTGACAAACTTAGAACATTTCACTGAACGAGCGCCCTGAGGTAGCTTGAGGATATGCCTAATGTGACTACTAAAATTTTACTTTAGTTCCTCAAAGGTAGCGACCATAGATTGGGCTAAGTTTCCATTTATTATGATAAATACATGTTAATTTCATGTGTTATTGCGTTAACTAACAGCAGAAAACTTCAAAACAACGCTTAATGGTGGCTGTATATGATATCGGTTTTATTGTTAATTGGCAGATGAATAGTCGGCTGATTATAATTTATTCAGGTCTTAACACTGCTAAAATGTGATTTAAGCCACATTTAACACTGTGACGGCATTCACAAATAGTTATATATTCTGCGATATATTATTTTGTTGGATGGAGTGTTCAAAGAATGGTGAAAAAACAGTGCCACATTCCGAAACTTTTCACATACTTTGTATATAACGCTCAAACAACGAAGTAGGAAGAAAGAGATGATTATCGGTGTACCTAAAGAGATTAAAGTTCATGAGTACCGTGTAGGTATGGTTCCAGCCTCTGTTAAAGAGCTGGTTTCTCATGGTCACTCTGTTTACGTGGAAACCCAAGCGGGTACCGGTATCGGTTTCAGTGATGAAGACTACGTTGCTGTTGGTGCAGAGATTCTGCCAACGGCTGCGGATGTGTTCGCCAAAGCTGAGATGATTGTTAAAGTAAAAGAGCCTCAAGCCGTTGAACGTGCAATGCTGCGTGAAGGTCAGATTCTGTTTACTTATCTACACCTTGCTCCGGACCCAGAGCAAACGCATGACCTTATCAATAGTAAAGCAGTGTGTATTGCTTACGAAACGGTTACAGATGACAAGGGCCAACTACCACTTCTCGCGCCTATGTCTGAAGTTGCTGGCCGTATGTCTATCCAAGCAGGTGCCTTTGCGCTTGAGAAATCTCGCGGTGGTCGTGGCATGCTTCTTGGCGGTGTACCTGGTGTTGAACCAGCGAAAGTTGTCGTTATTGGTGGTGGTGTTGTCGGTGCGAATGCAGCACAAATGGCTGTGGGTTTGCGCGCTGACGTAACCATCCTTGACCGCAATATCGACGTGCTGCGCTCACTTGACGCACAGTTTGCGGGTAAAGTGAAAGCGGTATACTCAACGAAAGACGCGATTGAGAAACATGTATTGGACGCAGACCTCGTCATTGGTGGTGTATTGGTGAAAGGTGCGGCTGCGCCTAAGCTCATTACTGCCGATCTCGTTAAGCGAATGAAGCCAGGTGCGGCAATTGTTGATGTGGCAATTGACCAAGGTGGTTGTGCAGAGACATCACATGCGACTACTCACAGTGAGCCGACTTACATTGTTGATGATGTGGTTCACTACTGTGTTGCAAACATGCCGGGTGCCGTCGCGCGTACTTCTACCTTCGCGCTAAATAATGCGACACTGCCATACATTGTTGCACTCGCGAACAAAGGTTATAAGCAAGCCCTACTTGACGACAAGCACCTTATGAATGGTTTGAACGTATTCAATGGCCAAATCACTTGTGAAGAAGTATCTGAAGCTTTGGATCTTCCATATGTTGCAGCAGAAGATGTCATTGTTGCTTAATTTGCAATAGTCGGTGTTGTCAGTGTGGTTTCCTCTTGCGCCACACTGATACATCCACTGTAGGCAAATTTAGGTCACAAAATAAAAACCCACACCTAGGTGTGGGTTTTTTGATACTCGGCGTAATACTTGACGTATTATTTCATGTTTAAGAAAGCAAATGCGGTGGTAAATGTATCTTCTTGGAAAGGCTTAAGGCCTACATCTTTTGCTTTCATTTTTAGAGGGTTACGCTTCAAACTGGCTTTTCTGTCTTCAAAAGAGAGGACGTTCACATTCAGCGCAGTGATCAATTGAATGGCAGCTTCTAACTTGAAACTCAAACCCGGCGCAGCGAGTTTACCTTTGCTAATGCGCTCGCCAATCACCACATTTTCTACCTGATAATCTTCCATCAGTTTGGCGAACTTGGTCTGGAAAATCTCAAGGTCTTCAGATGTGTGGGTAACCGGGATCGAAATCGCAGTAACGCGACAGTCATGAATCGCCATCATGCCTTGTTCCATTGATGCAAGAACAACAATTGCTTCATGATTTTTGATTTCTACGGCGCAAATTTTCATTGTGTAATCCTGTGAACAGTTTGGGCGGCATTATACCCGAGTCGCTTTAAATTGCGAGTCGCGACGCACACCCAATCTGTCGCCGTTAACCAGAAACGTCTTTATAGCTGAACGGTAAACTTCTCACCGAGTGACATGGCGAGATTATTGTCGTAGTAAGCCGCTTCATTAATAAAATGCGGGTAGGCTTCGTAATCGCCTTTCCAGCAGATCTCTTCGCCTGAAAAGAGTGTAAAAATTGGGTCACCGTTACGGAGAGGTTTGAAGTCGTTGTCTTGCACATTCTTATGCACCATACCAATGCGTTCACCGTTGTGATCCATCGGTAAGGTCAGGGTCTCTTTATAACGGTAGGCATCATAGTCGTCGAGCTTAGGTAACGTGCCAGCATTGACATGTTCGATGTAGTCGAGAATGTGTTGCGTCATCTCTTCCATTTCATCTAACACGTCTTGGCGAAGCACCGACTGAGGTTGCGGCCCGATTTCAACAATGACGCCTTGTTCAGCAATTGAGCTGACGAAATAGTGCTCGTCAACTGTCGACTGGTCTTCAAATACAATCACTGAAGAGGGCATCTGCTGACGAAGATACGCACCCATCTGTTTATTGTAATCATCTGATTGCAAAAGAATCAGTGTTGGACCCATGTTGCTGGTCGTATTGTGGAGATCGATGATGAGATCCGTTTTCGCATTGCCTTTCGGGCCAAGTTGCAAATTCATCACTTTTGCTCGGCTTTGCTCGTAGTTTGTCAATGCGGGGTTTTCCAAGTCACTGACTAAAAACTGGCGATTCAAATCGCAATCAAGATAGCGTTTGTTTTCTTCAAATGCTTTCGGATTGGCAAAGAGCGTTTGGGTTGAAAAACTGTCACGAATAATTTGCTCTGGGTATTGTTCCCATTTACGAAGTAGATAGATACCGCTAAATTCGTTGCCATGTGTACCGCCGACAATTGCAACTGATTCGATCTTCTTCATTTGATCTTCCTTATACCAAGTACTTTCTTTGTCGCCTGCCTAGATAGCGATAGAGAGTTTATGTAGCTATCGCGAGGCGAGTTGATAATGATTCCCAGCTTACGTGATATTTATTGCGTTTGCACTGAATTTTTATTCATTATTGTGGTTGTGCTCGTTGTAGGCTTGTTGAATAAATCGACTGAGTTCGCGGAGTTTACGCGGTACAAAGCGCAGGCTAGGAAAGGTTGCGTAAATCTTGGTTTCTTTGTGTATGTGTTCAGGTAAAACTTGATGAAGTTGTCCTGACTGCAATTGACTCGCGATAAGTAAATAAGGAACAAAAAGGATACCTTGCCCCGCTAAGCAAAGTTGGACGAGGCTTTGGGGAGAGTTAACGCTAAAGTTGCCAGATAGAGAGCGTGTATAGTGGTGACGACCATCAGTAAACTGCCACTCAAATGCGCCTTCAGTCTGTGCTTTGAACCCTAAGCAGTTATGTTGATAAAGATCTGCTGGGTGGGTCGGTGAACCATGAGTGTTGAGATAAGACGGAGAAGCGCAAGCGACCCAGCGGTGAGCAAATATCGGTTCGCTGATCATTTGTGGGTGAACACTGCTGGTCGTCGATAAAACGAGATCAAGATTGTCACTGAGCGGTAGCGATTCATGCGTTAATGTGAGGTCTAGATTGACCTGAGGGTGCTTTGCACTAAAACGGCTCAAGGCGATGGGCAGAATTATCTCTCCGTCTACGTAGGGCGCGGCCAGTTTGATGGTACCACTGAATGATAGGGGCTCAGATTGCAACGCCGTGTTCGCCGCTGTCAGCAAGGATTGCGCTTGTTGCGCGTATTCGAAGAGCGTGTTGCCTGCTTCTGTTGGCGTCAGGGTTGGAAGGTGCCGATGAAGTAATTGAGAGCTAGCTTTTCGTTCCATTGCCGCTAGCTTCTCAGTTAACTCCTGTTCAGACTGCTTAAGTTGATCTGCAGCACTGCGAACATTTCCACGTGTCACTAAGTGGTAAAAAATGATGAGGTCGTCAAACTGGGTCATAGTGCCTGCTCGTTAAGGATGGACGGATTGCGGTGTGATTGCATTGAGCATGGCAGCGATTAAAGCGTTTTTTTGAAGTGGAAGTCGCGCTGAAGACGTGGTGCGGTGAGGGAATTCAGGGTTATGTATAGTTTTAATGGTGGCTATGTGAGTCTAAGGACACTGTCTTGCGAGCGAGTTCCCAAAAAGGCAGAGCGAAGACCCAACTGAGTGAAGCGAGTGTTGGGTCAACGAACAAAAGAGTGAGGGCGTTAAAAGACTTACTGCAGTAGAGACTGCGCGGCTGTGTTTGGATCGATTTCTGCGCTACCGATGCATTCTGAGATTTGCTCTACTTGGTCGAGGTTGTCGATACGACTCATGATGTGCTCTAACGCAAGGCAAGCACCGTAATACTGACTGTGAGACTCTAAGTTGTCTGCAGTCAGCCCTCCAGTTTTATCATTAGTACGTGCAAGGCAGCGCTCGTGGGGTAGGGCGAGCTCAGCTAAACATTGGGTACGCGAAATATTGTAGCAGCCGATGTAGCTAGGCTGATCGCAAAAGATGCTACGGCCATTTTTTTCCAGTTTTTCTGTCATGATGTCCACGACAAGAGTATCGACATTCAGTACTTGCTCAGCGGGTTCAGGGTGACTGATTGCGGCTTCTTTAGCGCTACTCTCATCGTCTGTTGATGCACAGCCTGTGATTGCCAATGCCATTACTAAGTAAAGGTATTTCATGGTCTTAACGTCCTTGATAGATGAATCAACCGAGTATACCAGCTTGAATGAATAAGAAACGCGCGGATTTTAAGATTGCGCGACCAAGTTAAAAAAACGCCCCAACAAATATTGGGGCGTTGTGATTAGAAAGGATTGACTGGGCGGTTAGAAGTCGATGCGAAACACAGACGTTGTGCCACTGACTTCATTACCGACAGCAAGGAAATGCTGCCCAGTGCGCTCGAAATGCACAATTGACTCTGGTCCTAGATCGCCAGCGGCTGGATTGTAGGTGCCACTTTCGCACTCACCATCTTCATTGACTTCACTACAAACGTTGTATTCAAAATGACGATTGTTGAGGTAGGTGACAAAGTGGGCGTGCTGCGGATCTGTGACATCGTAGGCCATAATGCCACCTTGGCGCTCTAACCCGATAAAGGCATAGTAACGATCGTTGATGTTCGCGACGGTGATTGCTTCTGGTTCTACCCCCTTATCATCACTGCGGTCATCAGCACTGCTGTTGCTGTCATTGGTGCTGTTGAGATGCAAGCGATCTGCCGCGAAAACGATATGGGCAAATTGAGAACCACTGTCGAATACAAGCTGGCCATCAGCATTGAAGATTGAGAAAGAGCGCGCGCCAAACGCTTGTACAGGCTCATCTGCACTTAACATGCCTTCAGGTTTTATGACTTTGAGTCGACCAAGTTGTTTCTTGTCTGCAAGCGCTTCTGCGAGTGGGTGTGCCGGGTCAACGTTAAGTTTTGCGCCACGAACTTCATCAAGGTAAACGATACACAAGTCCTGTTCTGTTTGATAGGCGTCAGTCCCTGCAAAATCATCACCATCCCATTTGTATCCGGCTTCATCGCAATTGAACTGTGTGGTGTCAAAGCCGTATTCACGACCATCCCCTTCGTTTGCTGTCACGATAAAGGTTTCGCCATTTACTGTGTAAGTTGCAATGCTATCTGGCATGAACAGGCCTTCTAACCCCTGATAGCGTTGAAAGTTGCCGATGAGTTTGTCTTTATTTGAAGCATCAAGGGAGTATTCTCCCCAAGATTTGCTGCCTAGTCCCCAAATAGTATCTACCGTGGCAGAATTAACATCTATTGTCGCGATGGCATTGTTTTCTTGCATTGCAACGTAGAGCTTACCGTTGTCAGCGAAGGCTAAATACTCAGGCTCTAGGTCTTGCGCAACAGTGGCATTCGGCGCGGAAATTCGCACATTTTTACCCAGACTACTATGGCGATGCTCTCCGCGATTAAAAGCGCGGAAGTCGATTTGATGTACGATGGCATTGCCGAATCCGGCTTGTACATCAATGAGCGTGACACTGCCTTCAGGGTCATCACTATAACGGTCGTTTGGCTCGCCTTCGTTGGCTGATGCGATGTAACGTCCATCTTTGGAGAAGCTGACCATGTCGGGTAGCGCTCCGGCTGGGTACGTCGCGACTAGGCTTAAATCGTCAGCGCGGTAAACGGCGATAATGCCATCACGTTGCTTGTTGGCATTTTCAATTGCGACGGCGACGTAGCCTTCATAGGTGGACACACTGTTCGCCGCACCGATGTTAATCCCCGCTTGTTGTCCAGCTAGAGTGAGATCAATGTAGCTGTTGCTACTTGGCTTGCTGTTTTCATCAAGGCGTAATACGTCGACACGTGCAGCCTGCGCATTAACAACAAAGAGCTGGTCAGTACAAGCATCATAGTTAACGATTTCGGCTGCCGAGCTATCAAACTCAGCACGGGCAGTATGGGTGCCGACTAAGGTGAGGCCGCTAATTGACATTTCTGAATGTGGTGCGGCTTTTGCACTCTGGCAACTTACAGCGGTCGCTTTAACGGCTGTTTGCTTTTCAGTATGGGTTTCCGTGGTACACCCAGCAGTGAGGGTGAGAGTACATGCCGCAGCGAGCGCAGAGTACTTAAGCTTCATTTTCGAATCCTTGAGTAATGAGAGAACCTAGATTTATTGAGAAATCACCATAATTACAATTTGTTACAACTGTATTTAATGTAAATGATTTGTTTTGCTTTTGTAATGCTGCGCAAACGTTTGCCTTGTGATGTAGATCTCTAATTGACGCCTTTCTCTAACTATCTGATTTGTCGATAGTGAATCAGTGTGTTCGATAGCGCCATGTCTAGAACCACGGAATATGAAATGTTAATTGTTTGGGATTGTAATATATTGGATTTATTCATGATATTGAGATTTTTATCTTAAAAGATACAATTCGCCGCGATCTACCTATTAAGCGGTAATAAGCCCCAAATTTCTCTGTGCTGGCTAGCCGGCATGCCACAGTTTACGGCTGTTTCGAATACGTGTTTTGCGGATTTGCTTAATTGGTAGTCTTCACATCATGCGACTGGTTGGATGTTGCGCCCAGCGATGAAGATTTGATTAGCAGAATAGGTATCAGAGTGAACATTGAAGCTTTCTTCAAAATATCAGAACGCAAAACCTCAGTAGGAACCGAGGTTTATGCTGGCTTTATCACCTTTTTGGCGATGAGCTATATTCTCGCGGTTAACCCCGCCATACTCGGAGACATTCCGGGGATGGACCATGGAGCGGTGTTTACAGCGACTGCAGTAGCCGCAGCGCTGGCGACGTTGATAATGGGGGTGTTTGGCAACTACCCTGTTATGCTAGCGCCGGGCATGAGCATGAATGGCTTCTTCAAAGGTATGCTACTGAGTGGGGCTATTTCGCTCGTTTGGCATGAGGCGATGTTTGGTATCTTTCTTTCGGGCATTGTCTATTTGATTTTCTCGATGACCAAGATTCGTCAGCAGATGATTGAAGCGATTCCTGAAGATCTCAAGTTGGCGATATCTGTGTCATTAGGCCTTTTCATTGCATTTCTGGGCCTCAAAAATGCCGGTATCATCGTGTCGAACCCTATCATTCTGGTGAGTATGGGGAATATCAGTGATCCTCAGGTCATGATTGCGTATATCAGTATCTTTATCGCTTTGGCTTGTATGATCCGCAGTATTAAACTGGCCACATTTATCTCATTTGTTTCGGCTATTATCCTCACCATTCTGGCCGATTGGGTACTAGGTACAAACTACGCGCCCTTACCCGACGAAATTATGTCACTACCGCCGAGTGTGATGCCTTCATTTGGTGCCATTTTTGATCTCTCTGGCTTTACGGCAGAAAAGTGGATGGATCTGCTGTTTGTTATTGTGATTTTCTTCATCGTCGACTTTTTTGATGGTTTAAGCACCATCGTGGGTGTGGGGCGCGATGCTGGCATCATCACCAAAGACGGCAAAGTGCCTAATGCGCGTTCAGCATTAGTTGCTGATGCGGGTGGTACCGTCATCGGCGCCGTGTTAGGAACGACATCGATTACCGCGTTTTCAGAATCGGGTATTGCCTCTTCGCAAGGCGCACGAACAGGTTTAGCCGCGGTAGTTGCGTCTGTTCTGTTTATCGCATCACTGTTCTTCTTCCCTCTGTTTTCGATTTTTTCAGCAGCTATGGTTGCACCTGCCATGGTGGTTATTGGTGTTTACATGATTGGCCGACTGGGCGATATCGACTGGAGTAAAATGGAATCGCGAATCGCGGCATTCTTTACGATCATGTTTACCTTATTGAGCTTCTCGCCAGCGAACGGTATGGCGATGGGCTTTATTAGCTATGCATTCTCTATGCTTGTTGCGGGCAAGGGCAGAGAAGTACACCCTCTAATTTATGGGTTGTCGGTGCTGTTTGTTGGTTACCTATTGTTGACATAATCGCGGTTTAATGGTCTTAAGGCGCACTCACCGTGCGCCTTTTTTATTGGATAAATTTGAGTCCAATGCCTCTGGCAGCCGCTCTTTATTGCTCGCCGACAGGTTGCGGAGTGAGGTAACGTGAGTGCTCAACAACGTTAAAACACATTCGTACATCCTGACAGAGTTAGCGGTAAATTAATGTGCAAAAGGTGCCAGTTTTTCCTGAGAAGCAACTAATATTAAAGAGCCAGTTGTTTTAGTTGGGAGGCATTATGGAATTACGTAATGAACGTGGTGAGCGGACATATCTTGCAGACGATTTAACTCTGAGAGAGTTAGCTGAAATGGGTATGTCGATCGAGCTTACCGACAAACAGCAAAACCCTTACGAGCACTGGGAAAGCGTACCGAAAGAAGAGTAGTAATAACATCAACTTTAGAGTGCGATTGTCTCGTCACATGGATATGTGTGAATAAGAATGGCCTGTTTATACAGGCCCTTATTTTTACTGGAGGTCAATCCTGCGTTACCTAGTCCAATATGGGTTACAAGATTGAGGGAAAACACCATCGATATTAGAAGGGGACAAAAATATCGCTACTCTCGTTGTCAGCACTACTGATAGGGAGAGGTTGACAGACTTGTGGCACAAGTTGACTTTTTATCACTGCAAATGAGTTCACCAACTGTTGGTGGTCTGTGTGTGTCTGCTGAGAAAGTTGGTGTTCAATACGCGCTAACGTCATTAAGGGTGTTGTGCATTCTAGGGCTTTAACGGTATCAGATACACCCATCGCGTACCCCAAGCAAAGAGATTCGTTGTGATAGTTTTCCATGCATGAATCGAAATAGGCTTTAGAGGCGCTAGTATTGGCAAATGTATTCAAACTAATTAGTACGGCAAGTAAAAGGGTATATTTCATAGGCTTTCCTCTTTGACTACCTTTAAAGATCACATCACTGCGCAAGGTGTGGTGTGAGTTGTTACAACCCATCTTATTAAAATCTGTATTCTTACGATTGGGTCTTACTATAATATTGGTCAAAATCGACAGACTTGTCATGAAGTCGGTCACACTCTGTGGTTTTGTATATACAAAATTCTATCTTTATCACATTGTTTTTCTTGGAACTCAGTCATGCTTGTGCTCTCCATCGTTGTGACGTTTTCCAATCTATTTGGCCCTCCGATACTTTTATCACAAACCTCGAAGGTGTCGCTGTGCAAGTAACTTGAGCGATGCTTGAGCACAAATATTTGATCATGAATGTTGCGTTAAGTTGGGTATAATAGCAGGCAGTTATCACTCTACTGGTATATTTATGTCGTTTGTATTTCCTATGGTTATTTTTATGCAGAAAAAGTTGGCTGAGCAGGCTGACGATCAGAAGGCACGTGAAATGCGAGCCTACATGAAAATAGCGACGCCTTTTTACGGAGTGCAATCACCAGAGAGAAAAGCGATATTCAAAGAAGCCCGAGCGCACACGACAATAGATAACTTAGAGCAATTTGGTGCTCTTGTGAGGTGGTTGTGGTGCGGAAATTTTCGTGAAGAGCAATATCTCGCACTCGATGTTGCTGAGCATTACAAAAAGTTGCGTACTGTTGAAGCGTTTCCTCTTTTTGTGGAACTACTTGAAAGTGCTGACCATTGGGATACGCTCGATAAGATCGCGTCTAATTTGATTGGTCCACTTCTCCTCAAAGATCCGAGTTTGAAATCCCATATCCTCACTTGGCGCGAATCTGAAAATATGTGGCTAAGACGCGCATCCTTACTTGTTCACCTGAAGCATAAAGACGCAACAGATGTTGAGCTGCTTACAGAGACCATCGGTATGCTCGCGGAGGAAGATGCGTTTTTTATTCGCAAAGCGATTGGGTGGGTACTGCGTGAATACAGTAAGACAGACCCGACGTTTGTGCGTGAGTTTTTGAAAGTGCAACCCTTATCTCCGCTCTCTTATCGAGAAGCGAACCGTATTATGATTTCAATTAACGCACTTTAAATTGATAGCTGACCGCTGCTAACAGCACGATACTGGCTGGAATGAGCATGGCAAGTAAGCCTAACGCATTGAGAGAAAGTGCACCCGATACAGCGCCAAGTGAGAACGCGACTAGAATTGCGGATTGCATGATGACTTGGCGTCCATTCACTGAAGCGCCACTAATACGTTGCCCAATGGCTGCACCTAGGTCAGAAATAATGCCTGTTAAGTGAGTTGTTCTAATAACCGAACCACTGTAGGTAGCAATCATGGCATTCTGTAAGCCACATGCAAATGAGGCGAGTAACTCACCTGTTAAGCGATGCTGATAAAAATAGTACGTTGCGGCATAGAGGGCGATCGCTTCTATAAAAAGTGCAATACCATAACGTCGTCCTTGCCTTAATGCTTCGTTCTTAACGATAACGCCACTGGTCACTGCGCCAAGTAGAAACATGCCAACAATGCTGAGTAAATAGTGGGTCGTTGAGTCGCTGGCGGTGTCATGCACTAGGCTATTCATGGCTTGAGTGATGGTACCTGTGACATGAGAGGCGGCATTGTTAGAAAAAGTGAGCAATGCGATGGCGTTGATACTGCCTGCGCTGAAGGCAAGCAAAACAGCACCGAGTAAAATCCACAAAGGAATGCGAGTGAGCATGAATGAAAGAGGCCCTCGACGTTAGAGTTAAAGTGTGCAAACGGATAGGTATTGAGAGTCAGTTGCGAGATTACACTCTACCACTATTGAAAGCTTGGCGTGATGATGAAAATAGAAAAATAAGATTTTCTAATGATTAACAGTGTGTGGTAGGGGAGTAGACCTCCCCCAAACTGAAGTTGTTAGAGTCAGACGTTAGATTATCGTTTACTCATGACAAGGGTATCGAAGTAAAGGAAGTCTTCGCCGTGGTCGCGTTTTCTTTTCTGTTTCACACGCTTCTGTTGGTTAGAGATTTCGCTTTCAGAACGTCGAGTGCGGGTTTTCGCACTTGTGTTGACCCATTGTTCCCAATTACTCATAGCAGTCTTGTATCACCAAAGGTTAATCGCATCGCTACATTACGCGCTGGACTTAACCTTGTCTATCTAGGGTTTTTCATATTCCCAATTAGTTTTACTTATGGATAGCTATCGAGTATTGAGTTAATAAATTATCCCGTTTTCAGTGTGCGCAATGATACCGCTAACGTGCAACATTGAGTGTGAGTTGTAACTGAAATGGCAACGCAGACAAACGACGTTTAAGCGCTTTCCGGGTGCGTTCTATATCTGCAATCTGGATCGATTGTGCCTTTTCGGTGTGGATATCGATGTTTACACGTAGCTCTCGACCTACTTTCGTCACCGCGGCAAGTTCGATACTTTGCTGTGCTTGCTCAGATACCGCAGAGACCTCTTGGTTTACCTGCTGACAAATCGCTGAAGCTGGCCGCATCATCAGTAACTCTCGTAGGGCATCTTTAAGCATCAAAAGCGGCACCTTAATGAAGTAGAATGACATGAGACACATCATTAATGGATCGGCGTACACCGCATAAGCCTGTGCAGGTGAGAGTGTAATGAACCATGCGAGAACGAAGCCAGCAGTAACCGCGACACTCAGTAGTGTGTCCATTTTCCATTGGCTTGCTTCCGCTTCAATCAAACCTGAAGAAAAGCGTTTGCTCTTTCGAGCGATGTACCACCAGGCGTAACCACAACCTGCGACATTGACCACACCAAATAGCGTTGCTATCGACGCATCAACTTCCCGGCCGCCTGTAAATAGCGCGGTAACGGCAGAGTAAAGCGATACAGTGACGATAGCCAAGATAACGGTGGCTTTAATGGTAATGACAATGGGCTCTAGGATTGCTCGGCCAAAAGGAAAACTGTCGTCAGAGGGTTTATCAATAAAGCGGGATGCGGCGAGCGACAATAAAGTTAACAGCAGGCTGACAAGGGAATAGACCCCGTCAAAAACGATAACGAGTGAACCAACCCAGAGTCCAAGAACAAGGCCTCCAATTGCAAAGCCTGATGCTAACAGGGCAGAGAAGGAGAGGACACGACTTTCATTTTGGCTTGTTCTGGCACACATACAATATCTCGGTTACTAACACGCGATCTATTGTTAGGTCTAAATGGCGATTTGACAATCAACCATTTGGCCACCAGTGGAGACTATGTGCATACTCGCATTGATATTGTTTAAATATCAATAGCTTATATTAATCCTTATATGTCAAAATAATTGACGCTCAGTGATTTTGTCTAGAAATCAAACAGAAACTCACTGACTTTATCGGCAAGCCAACTCATCCCAGGATGCTCGGTCATGCCGGCTGACATAAACATGCAATATTCTTCTTGAGTCAGCCCATAGGTATGCTTAATAACCGCGAGCTCTTCTTTTCTTAGCAAAGATCGAATTAATGGTTCAGGCAGTACGCCCCAAGCATCTTCGGTTCGAATGGTATTTAGCATATAGTCAAAGCTAGAAAAACCGATGTAACGGCGCGAAAATGGCTGAAGTTCTGGGTTGTCTTTTTCGTTGAGGTATGCAATAGAGGCTTGCATGGCTTCCCGTAAGTCCTCATCGCTGACACGTCGTTTCAGACTCAATGGATGGCCAGCATTACAGACGGACATCATGCGAATTTTACCAATTGGTTGATAGACAATGCGTGGATCTTCGACACGTTCATAATCGACCCCAAAAGCAAAGTCGACTTGCTGTGTTTCGACTAAGTTAGCCAAATCGCCGCTGGAAGCAAGTACGATATTGAAAGACGTCGCGGGAAACTTGTTATTCAGCTGGTGCGCGAGATCTTGCCAAAATTCATCGGGTAAAGAATCATCACGTGCAATCCAAATCTCTGCGTTGAACTCGCCAGACACTTGTAGACAAGTCTGCTTTATTCGTGACGCTGTCACTAAAAGGTTTTCACAATCTTTATAGATCGCTTTACCTGCTTCGGATAGGGCGAGGTGGTTGCCGCTGCGATCAAACAACGCAATATCGAGCTCTTTTTCTAGCGCTTTTATCGCCATGCTGAGTTTGGTTCGGTTGCACTCTAAACTCCGCGCTGCTTCAGAGACGGAACTAAGATCGGCAATGCGGCAAAATGCCTCAATTTGAGATAAATTCATGATTCGATGCGTTAAATTGGTACGACGTAAGTGCCACTCAGTATAACAAAGCTGAGATTACGTCAAAGCGAGTTTATGAAAATTTGAGGATACGCGGGAGAGGCTTGGAACGCCGCTGCAGTCAACCTGCAGCGGACGTGTGATTAGTCGGTAAAAATATACTGATCTACCATGGTAATCATGCGACCGATTTCCGGTTTGGTGATGGTATCATTCGCGCCCAGTTGCAACGCTTTGGTTCTGTTGTCGTCACTCATTAGAGATGAAAACATGATAATCGGGGTGGTTTTGTAAGTTTCATTCTCGCGAAGACGCTTGACCAAGTGCATACCATCCATGCGAGGCATCTCTACATCACTGACAACACCGTTAACAAGCTCGCCAATCGGCACGTTTTCGTCTTTGGAGATCCTTTCGAACTCCATCAGTTTCTCGTAGGCTTCGCCGCCATCTTTTGCAGAAATGATATTATAGCCAGCGGAACGAAGGGTATTCTCAATGAGGCTTCGAATAAACGCGGAGTCGTCGACAACGAGAATGGTCTTGGATTCGCGCTTTGTTACCATACGTGTGTTTAAATCGACCGAACGGTCGTAACTGACATCGTACTTTTCCATACTCAGCTCTGGGTTGATATCTGAGATAATCTTTTCGAAGTCGAGAATCATGATCAGCTTGCCTTCTTGGCGAACGACGGCGACGACACAATCATGCTGACCTGTTTCAAGAAACTGGCTGGGTGATTCGACACTTTCCCACGAGATGCGGTGAATTCGACTAATGCTGTCAATCAAGAAGCCATTGGTCATGTTGTTGAAATCAGTGACGATAACAAACTTGTGTTTGATATCCTGTTTTGTCGGTACACCGAGCCAACCAGCCAAATCGACAAGGGGGGTAAGTTTCTCACGGGAAGAGAAAACGCCAATCATGTGAGGTTGGGCGTTTGGGTAATCGGTTGTCTCGGGAACTTGGATAACTTCACGTACCTTAGCGACGTTGATACCGTAGTAACAGGTTTTTTCAGAGCCGTCAGGCATCTGTTTACGAAGATGGAACTCGATGATTTCGAGTTCGTTTGTGCCACTTTCCGTTAATATTGTGCTGCTTAAATCAGTGCTGCTCATAGTTCCCACATTACTGTTTGATTTTTAGAAGGCGACGCCGTAGATCAAGAGTATAGTAAAAGGTGTCGGCCAACATGCAACAAGTCTTTAATTTCCTTTTTACTTGTCGCGAAATCTAAGCTTGTATGCGCTACGGAACCACGGGTAACGGTGCTGAAAACCGTGAAGTGCTGACGCAGGTGAAAACCGCAATGCTACTCGTCTAGATTGAATCTTCACTAGAAAGAGCAAACTCTATCCTACTGAAAACTCAATTTAATCATACTTCAGAGTATTGTCTATGCCTTATCACGTGCTAATTGATAGATTTATAGACTCGATAGACCTCAAGATGCAGGAATTGGGAAGTGGGACCGGAAATGAGCGCGGTTTCGTGAGCAAGACATCTTGAAAAAGGAGGTGAGATGTCAACCGCGCTGTTTAGATTAGCTGGTCAGATTAAACGATTGAGCGACTGCGTAGTTCGAAGATGAGCTTTTCGGCGCTACACTCAAACTGAATGCGTGTCTCTTGTTTGCCATCGGTATAGGCGGCTGATTCTGCTTTAAAGCGGCTATTTACTTCTGTGGCAAGTTGAAGGTATTTATCAAGCTCAACTTTTGCTTGAGCTTCGTTTTCTGCCATCACGGTCACTGTCGCGACGTCATCACCTGCTTTGATGACAAAGCCCATCTCAGCGCTTACACCGCATGCCTCACAGGTTTGGTATTGGTTATCGATTTCTGACATAGTGATATTCCTCAAAAAGACTGAGGGTAAGTGTACCGTTTTGTGATGTATGTCGCTATAGAAAAAACGCCAGGAAATTGATGATAAGTTTATGAAATCATTCAGAGGTTTGTTATCGAAGTTGGTGGTATATGTTTCATATATGTAACGCTGTGTAATATTGTAAATGATGTTTACAGATAGTCACAAAAATAAGAAATTGGATGCGGTTACTCTATTTTATTTCTGAATCAAGGCTAATCTAGGTAATGAAAGCCAAGATGGAGGAAAGACTATGAATCAAAAAGTATTAACGATCAGTGAGATTCAACAGTTTGAGTTCCCCTGTGCCGTCCAAGTTTGGGTGCAATCTGTACGCGGCCAAAAAGAGTGGGAAGATAAAAAAGAAGTGATGTCTTTTCGCCGCCTATTGTTACAAGATTATCTGCCTACGTTGACCTGTTTAGCGATTCGAAATGAGCGTCAGCAGATCTTGGGTATGGTCGGTATCGCAAATAAACAAGTCTTTCTACTCAGTGTGTTACCAAACTATCAACGACAGGGCCTTGCAAAACGTTTATTGGACTTTGCGATAGACGAGTATGGTGCGCATAAGGCTGAAATTCCCGCAAAAAATGAAGCCGCATTGGCTCTGTTTCATGCTCAAGGTTTCTATAGTGTCGCTCGACATGACAAAGACGCATTGAATAGGGAAAAGCCTTGGTATCAAATGATTTATTTTTAATTAGTACATTTTTTCACTCTTCCTGTATTGGTAATTGGACAAAGTGTCATTTGACGCTTTGTTTTCGTTTTTGTTCAGCGCAATAAATATCAGTTCAAGGTCGCCGTGTGTATTTCCTATCGCAGGTTTAATGACTGTCAATAATTCTTGACGTACAAAATTGACATTCTCTATTATGATAAACCGGTCAATAGCTGGTGCTTTTCAATAACTTTGCCTAAAAAAAGTAAATAACGCGTCCTATGCGACGATCAGTTTATAAAAATAAGGGGCAGAGAATGCACGCACTGAATGCTAACCCAATGGGGACGGATGGCTTTGAATTTGTCGAGTACACAGCGAGTTCCGCTGATGGCCTAGAGGCATTAAAGCTGCTTTTTTCTCAGCTTGGCTTTGCTGAGATAGCCTGTCATCGTCACAAGTCGGTGTGGCTCTATCGTCAGGGTGACATCAACTTTATTGTTAATGGTGAAAGTGTCGGCCAAGCCAGCGCCTTTGCTGCACAACATGGTGCCAGTGTCAATGCATTGGCCTTTAGAGTCACTGACAGCCAACAGGCATTAACTTACGCCCTCTCGCAAGGGGGAGTTCAGGCTCCCTATCAGTCAGGCCCGATGGAGTTATCGATACCCGCGCTAGAAGGTATTGGTGGCGCCTATCTCTACTTGGTCGATCGATATGGTAGCGATGATATTTACAGTATCGATTTCGAATACTATCCGGATTGGCAGGCTCGACTGGTAAAAGCGAACTGTGGTCTCAAAGTGATTGACCACCTCACACATAATGTCTTTCAGGGAAACATGGATAAGTGGGCGGGCTACTACGAGAAATTAGCTAACTTTAGCGAGATTCGCCACTTTGATATTAAGGGACAAGCATCTGGTTTGCTTTCACGAGCGATGACCTCACCATGCGGTAAGATTAGAATCCCCATTAATGAGTCGCATGATAATAAATCGCAAATCGCCGAGTATTTAGACCAATACAAAGGGGAGGGTGTACAACACATCGCGTTGGCTTGTGACGACATCTATAGTTCAGTGCAAGCCCTTATCGCCAATGGTGTGCAATTTATGTCTACGCCTGATACTTACTATGAAAGCATCGATAAACGTTTACCAGGGCATGAAGAAGATGTGGCTAAACTCAAAGCTCTCGGTGTGTTAATTGATGGTGATACATCGGGCACACTGCTGCAAATTTTTACTGATACAGTGATTGGCCCAGTCTTTTTTGAATTAATTCAACGTAAAGGTAACGAAGGGTTTGGCGAAGGTAATTTTCAAGCCCTCTTCGAGTCCATAGAGTTGGATCAAATTCGAAGGGGAGTATTGAAAGTCGATGAGTAAATGGGTTTGAAGCAATCTACTCCAATATTTAAGAAAACGCTGTGTCTATTCGCAAGTACGTGGCAACCATTTCACGTTGCCACTCTTACTTATATACGAAATCCACCTCAATATGCTTGTTCAGCGAGAATTTCTAGGTTTGCCACCAAGGCACTGCTTTGAAGTTCTCGTCGACTACATCAAAAAGCAGATATTTCGCTGCCAACCCACTTGTAATGGTGATTCGGCTTTTGGGTCACCCAACCGGCATCCATTAACTGTGTGAAGAGATGATCGACTTGTTCTTGGTTGAGGGTAAGGGACTTGGCTAACGCTTTTTTCTGACAAGGCACTTCACCATCAGCCAGTAAGGCGACAGCGTCTCTTACTATTTTGTCTTCAAACTGATGCGGTTGTGTTGGTTCGTCTTTTAGCTCAGGCGTGTTAGCTATGGTGCCATGAGATATTGAAGACTGAGTATGTATTTCTGAGTTGGCCTGTTGCCGTAGGTAACTATCTCGGAACCTCGCTTCTTCTCCCAGCAAGCCAACAAAAAAGGCGGCAAACAGGTCGAGAAGTACGGATAAAAAGATCACTAGTGCGAGTTTAGCGGTGTTAATGTCAGTGTTGATGCTATGCGCTAAACCTTCGATCAGGCCTAAAACTGAGCCTTGACGATTAACGGGGAGGCTATCTCTCTTTATGCCGAGTGCTAAAATTTGCTCTTGGATCGCTTGGTTTTCACTTTGAATGCGGGTTAACCCTGTGGCGAGCCGATCTAACTCAATGTAACGTTGAGCGGCTTGGTTGTTTAACATCACTTGCTCTTGTAGTGCAGCGATTTGAATATCGTAGTTGTTGGTTTGGCTAGCGGCAAGATGAGCTTGTTGGGTGATAGTGTTGGTGGCGCTGTTAATACCTCCGATGCTGCCGCCTATGGAGATAACCGCAAGCACGGCATAGAAAGTGACAGCAACGAACGCGCCACTGTAGTTGCCGTGTGCCCGTCGCTCACCAAATTCATACCAAGCAAAGAATTTTCCAAGCTCAAAGATCACAGCGAGTGATCCAAAGAGCAGTTTCATATCTAGGTTGTCGTCTAGCGATAAGAATAACAGCAGTGAAAAGATGATAGATGCAAGGATGGAAGCGCCGGTAAAACTGTAGGCAACCAGCATCGCGAACTTGCCTTTCGGTCGGCGTTGAGAAAATTGGGCAGAAGTCTGTTTTTGAGTCATGAGAGGTACAAGGTTGAAAATTACTGCGGCATGCTATCGAGTTTACAAAATGCCTGTGAGCGCGCGAGTTTACGGACATGTGACTGGATGTCCAACTTTTTTCTTCTCTTTAGCTGATAGTCACTTTGTTTCTCGACTCTAAGGGAAGCGCATCCAATCAATGGTTTGTTTAATCGTATTTAAAATGGAAGAGTGCGTTTCAACGTGCCTTGAGCACGTAGCGAGAGATAATTTGAGTCATTGAAGTTAGCACCATGGCATAGTTAGGGGTTATCAACAGTCAGCTTGGTGATCGATCTACAGCAGTGACGAGTGGGTGATTGTAACATTTCGGGCGGTGAATAAAGTGCCTAAACTGATGAATTTAGAGCTGAATGCATAGTGATTAATTGCATACTATTTGTGAGAGTATTCGTCAAAATGTCATCTGAGTGTAAAGTTATCCCCAAAATCAGTGGATAACTTTGGGGAAAATAGTTTCGTAAAAGCGGATCTTTCTTTAGATCAAAAACAAAGGGTGTTCTGATCCAAGTCAGTGTAAACTTGGTGGAGAAGAATCACTTGCCAAAAGGCGTTGTATGGCACGTACATTGGTTTACACCTTTAAGAACGAAACGAAATCGATTCCGTTTAGTTATCAACAGCATCGAACTATCCAAGAGGCCGCCGCCGCCGCTGAAGGGCTCGATATTAAAGACTTTCTCGAAATGGAACAGCAGATCGAGATGGTGACGAGAGATGCGAAAGCGGTACGGAACTACCGCGACAATTATTTCCGCGAGTTAGGGTTTAGCAAAATCACCCTAGCACCGAAAGATTAACCCTACCTAAATGAGTATACGAGAACATACCATGTCAAAATTAACCGCAGATATCGCTAAAAATGTTGAACTGTTTTATGCGCAAACCAGTGAAACAAAGACGGTTTGGGGCTTGTGCAATGAGGAAGAAGGTTGGTTATCTGTTGACTCGAGCGAGTTTGAGCAAAGCGAAGTCATGCCATTTTGGTCTGACAAGGCAGATGCAGAGTCACACTGTGCTGACGAATGGGCCGAGTTCACTGCCACTGAAATTCCTTTGGATGTGTTTGTTGAAGATTGGATGATTACCTTGTCTGAAGATGGCGTTTTAGTGGGTTTAAACTGGAACGATAAGCTTGAAGGTAGCGAAACAGAGCCAACAGATGTAGCAAAAGGCTATCTATAAACTTGCCTGTGTGAACTTTTTTGGTATTTATATTGAGGAGAGCCCTGTGTGGCTCTCCTTTTTTATTAGGATTTCATTATGCTCACTATTGAAAATAATCAAAGCTATTATGATGAGGTGTTTAGACAAGTTGCACTGTCCGATGAAAAACGCGAAGAGATAGAGTTTGAAGACTGTGAATTTGTTGACTGTGATTTCTCGCGTACAACATTTAAACGATGTCGCTTTCTGAATTGCCAGTTTTTGCGCTGTAACCTGAGCCTGATTGCTCTGCCAGCAACACGGGTGTCAGAATGCGATTTTGCGGATTGCAAGTTAGTTGGCGTGGATTGGACGCAGGCAGACTGGCCCACTTATATTCATGATCATGAACTTAAGTTTCGTCGCTCTATCCTCAACGACAGTGCGTTCTTTGGGTTAACTTTACACGCGTTAGTACTGGAAGAGTGCAAGTTACGTGATGTTGATTTTCGCGAAGGCGACTTTACCCATGCATCAATGACATACTGTGATTTTAGCGGTAGTCAGTTTATGCGTACGATACTGGCGTCTGCAGATTTGACTGAATCTACTGACTATTGCATCAATGTGCTGGAGAACCGCTTATCGGGGGCGAAGTTGTCTCGTTTTCAAGCGCTCAATCTATTGGAGAGCTTAGGCATCGAGCTGGTAGATTAATATGTGTTATTGATTGCCATTTCCGATAACCTTGCTAGGATGCTTCCTTCGTTAAATCTTCGTAAAGGAAATACCCTCTGTGAGTGCCATCTCCCCAGACGCATTGCCACTTTTAGCTTCTGTGACGCATCCTGACCTTAGTCATGATCTCGGACGCTGTTTCACACGGCATTCGACACGCGCAATCGTTATCCGTGGTGACAAAATCTTGCTGCTCTACACCGCGCGTTATGATGACTATAGTCTTCCAGGCGGCGGCGTCGATGAAGGCGAAGCCATTGAGGCTGCGTTTGTACGTGAGTTGATGGAAGAGACGGGAGCGAAAAATGTCCGAAGTATCGTTCCTTTGGGTATTTATGAAGAGTTTCGACCGTGGCATAAACCTGAGTTTGATAGTGTCCATATGCTTTCTTACTGCTGCTATTGCGACATTGATGATGAGCTGGGTGACACAGCGTTTGAAAGCTATGAAATCACCAATGGCATGAAGCCTGTTTGGTTATCAATCGATGACGCTATTGCTCATAATGAAGCAACGATTGCGGGGAGCGATAAAAAAGGACTGTCCGTTGAGCGAGAGCTCTTTTTACTGCGTGCCATTAAAAATGATAAGCGCAGAGTTGCAGCTTAACTTTTATATTGTGAGGGAGAAGGCTGCCTGCCATGACTGGTTCGACCTCAAATGCTTTGCAAAAAAGAACGAACGTGCTTAAATTAAATTTATGACTGATCGAATGAGTAAGAAAGCGCTAGAGACTCGTCAGCGTATTTTGGGGATCGCATTTGAACATGCCAGTGAGCATGGGCTAGAAAGCTTGACGATTGGTGAGTTAGCCAAGTTAGCGGGCATGTCAAAAAGTGGCTTGTTCTCTCACTTTCAGTCGAAAGAAAATTTGCAAATCAGTGTGTTAGAGTACGCGGGAAATGCGTTTACAGAGCGTGTTGTACAGCCTGTTAGGCGCAAAAAGTATTCCACGGTGCGTGAAAAACTAGAGGCGTTATTAACACAGTGGATGGCTTGGAACCACGCATTCCAAGGATCATGTATGTTCTTAAACGCTTGGCGTAGTGGAGATGCACCGGAAGGGGATGTGCAAGCCGCACTCGAAGGCTTAACGTCACATTGGTTAGAGTATTTGAACCGTCAGTTCGAAGCGGGCGTTGCCTCTGGGGAGTTCCTTGAAACCCTTGATTGTTGGCAAACTGTCTATCGTTTGTATGGTTCATATCTCAGTAGCCAGCTTTTCTACTCCTTGCGACTGGAAACAGAAAGTCGCGATCGTTTTTGGCGAGAGGTAGAAAAGGTGCTGGATGAGGTATCGCGAGATAAGACAACACACTGATTATTGATGAGCAGCGCCGTAAGGCGTTTCTTTTTGGAAAGTAATGGCACGGTCGTGCTTTTTAAGGATTCACTATGAGCAGTAAGATTTACTTTCAGTCATCGAATGGCCCTAGCTTTCGTCGTACCATGGTAAATACTGTGACAGGGTTGCATCACCTTATAGCCCCCCGTCATGCTGAACGCATGGCAAAAAAGGTCTTTTTGACACCCGCTAAGCTCAAGAAAGCCCCAGACGCACCTCAGTCGGTGCGAGAAACACGCTTAGAGACATCCGAAGGAAAGGTGGCTGTCTATCGCTTGGGTTCAGGGCCTACCATACTTCTCAGCCATGGTTGGTCAGGCGCCGGGAGTCAGTATTTCCCCTTGATGGATAAAATCGCATCTCTTGGCTTTACGGCCGTAACGTTTGACCACGTTGGCCACGGAAAAAGTGAAGGGCGAATTGCGTCATTGCCCGCATTTATGGCGGTCACTGAGGCGGTGTTGGATACCTGCGAGCATGTCGTGGGCATCATTTCTCATAGTATGGGCACGGTAAGCAGTTTGGAGAGTCGGCATAAGGTGATGGAATCTGTGCCTCAGCTCTTAATTGCACCTTCACTTAACTATATCGAAGATATGATGGCCACCGTGCAGCGTTCTGGTTACTCAATGAAGCTTTTCCAGCATGTTGTCGATGATATAGGCGCCCAATATAAGATCCCGTTTGAAAGCATTGACCCGATGCAACGTCTTTCTCAACGCGAGGTGATGACGCATATTATTCATGACAAAGATGACCGCTTTGCTAAGTATGAGCACAGTGAAAAAGCGTCTGCTATGCGCAATGTGACGTTAGTGACAACGACGGGACGGGGTCATGGTCGAATTATGCAGTGTGAAGAGATCATGGTGCTGGTCGAGCGTTGGTTAGCATCATAACGAAATGAAACAAGCGGGCTAAGTGAGGCCCGCCTGATTGTACTCAAACCAGCTTAAGATATTTGCTTAGCGAGAATCTCTGCCTTATCGAAATGCCATGGCACCTTTCCCCACGCCTTCATAAGCAACAATTTTTAGCGATTGGCTTGGGATAAGGTGAGTTTTCACTTCGTCGGCGATATAGTTGGCGAGCAATTCTACCGTAGTATCGGTTGGTAAAACCTCGGTTTCTGATTTGGCTATAGCAAGTTCGAACTCGCCTTGAGGTGCGGTATATTTAAATCCGAAATGTGACTTGTCTGAAATCTGTGCCGCATTCTCACTGAGGTTTAACGCATCGACAGCGACTCTGTCTTCCTCTGTGCCAAGGTAGATGTCTTGCCATCTTTCCGCGAATGCATGCTCGAGTGCGTTGTCCCGTTGTTCATCTACCCAGATTTCTATCGGTGAACGGTGTCCGTGCGCAATCCGTTGGCAGTTACCATCATGCTTTTTTAGGCCGTGCGTGTAGTGATAAAAAGCGCCTTCAATGTCTTCGGTACGCAGTGTTAGCGTTAGCCCAGTGACATTGCTAGGTAGGTTGCTTCGTAGCACTTGATACAAATGTTCAGTGACGCTCTCTTTGGTTATCGTCTTGTCATTGACCAAGCAGTACGCCTCTTCTGGGCAGTGTAAATGAAGACTTCTTTCTCCGCGCAACATATCAAGCGTTGCATAGCCGGGCTTGCTCGATTGGTAGGTGATTGCATCATTCTGGATTGGCACAAGTAGACGGTGATCGACATTAGCGTCGACCAATTGTTTAATCTGCTTCTTAACACGCCCAAAATCCAACACCATACTCATCTCATTCAACTCCCCTGATAGGGTGACATCCAGTATCCAACTTTCACCGACGACACCACGCTGCAAACAGAGGTAGGAAGAATCGATGACGGTGAGGTCTCTTACGAATAGGTTCAAGTTGAACTCCTTAGTGCTTAAATGAGATACGGGAGGCCAAATAAGAATTCAGCAGACACTTCGTCTCATTGAGTAGATTGATATTGATACGGTAGAAAGATACGCAGGATGTTATAACAACGCATTAAAGTCCACCTTTTTGAAACTGTTCGGGCAATAAAAGAACAAGTTGATGATGCACTTTACCTTGAAGCGTCGCGCAATCGATAACGTCTTCTTTGTTCGAATATTTTCTTGGTTAACCGGTGTTTGAGTATAGAATGTTGCCGGATAGGGAGAGGAATGATGACAGTAGACTTAAATACAATGATCACAGAAACACGTAATCCAGCCAGTGCGAATATCGATGTTCTGAGCACCGAGGATATGCTGAAAGTGATCAATGATGAAGATAAGAAAGTCGCGATAGCAGTAGACGCTGTTTTGCCTGCGATTGCGCAAACGGTGGATGCGATTGCTACCGCGTTTGCAAATGGAGGGCGGCTTATCTACATGGGCGCAGGTACATCAGGCAGACTGGGCATTTTGGATGCGAGTGAGTGTCCGCCTACATTTGGTACTCCCTCAGAACAAGTTGTTGGCCTTATCGCTGGTGGTCATCAAGCTATTTTGAAAGCGGTTGAAAATGCGGAAGATAACCGAGAACTCGGACAGCAAGACCTGAAGGACATCCAACTGAGTGCAGCGGATGTATTGGTGGGCATTGCAGCGAGTGGACGCACGCCCTATGTCATTGCAGGTATGCAGTATGCGAAGACTGTGGGTGCAACGGTTGCCTGTATTTGCTGTAATCCCTCTGCGCCAATGACGGAGGTCGCTGATATTGCGATTACACCTGTCGTGGGGGCTGAGGTTGTGACCGGCTCTTCTCGAATGAAAGCGGGTACGGCTCAAAAGCTTGTTTTGAACATGCTGACTACCGGCGCCATGATCAGGTCAGGCAAGGTTTACGGCAATTTAATGGTCGATGTGGAAGCAACTAACGCTAAGTTGGTTGAGCGGCAAAAGAAAATCGTGATGGATGCGACGGATTGTCGTCGTGAAGAAGCGATCGTGGCGTTGGAAGCGGCAAACGGTCATTGCAAAACAGCAATCGTGATGATTTTGGCAAATGTCTCTGCGGTAGAGGCTTCCCAGTTGTTGGCAGCGAATCATGGATTCACCCGTGCTGCTATCGGTGAGTGCTAACCCGAAAATAGTAACGAGGACGGTAGTTTCAGCTATTGAGGCGTTATTAAAGTAAAAAGAGTATATAACTTTGCATGGAAGGGTAGTGAGTAGTGAAAATAAACGCATATTTGGTGAACTCTTTCACGATAAAAGGGACTGGCGGAAACCCAGCAGGGGTTGTATTAAATGCTGATGGTCTTTCTTATCAAGAAAAATTAAAAATAGCGCAAGCGGTAGGATTTTCTGAAACCGCATTTGTCTCTCAAGATAATGTGGCTGATTTTGCGGTCTCTTTTTTTACCGTAACGGAAGAGGTCGATTTTTGTGGTCATGCAACACTCGCGACATTCTCAACCTTATTCAAACTGGGAGAGATTATACCGGGGCGCTATACACAGCGTACGAAAGCGGGATTGCTTACCGTGGATGTTGAAGCTAATGGTCAGGTTATCATGGAGCAAACGTTGCCTGAATATTTAGGGGTTTTGGAGTACGAAGCGATTGCGCCTCTGATTGGTATCAATGTTGATCAACTTCGTTCGACGCAACTGCCAATTGAAATAGTTTCGACTGGGCTACGTGATATTATTGTGCCTGTTCCTTTTGGTTGTTTGGATACGCTAATTGTCGATAATGAAGGGCTGAGTGCGTTTAGCCAAGCACACGATGTTGTTGGGATACATGCGTTTGAAATGAATGAGGAGGGTAGCGCTATCACGGCGAACTGCCGTAACTTTGCGCCCTTGTTTGGCATTCCAGAAGAATCAGCAACAGGCAGTGCGAGTGGCGCATTGGCCTGCTATTTAGTGAAGCATGTGAAACGTTCGAATGTGCACCGTTTTACTTTTGAACAGGGGCGTGCAATGGACCAAGCCTCACTTATCTCAGCTTGGGTCGCATCGCTAGATCAAACTGTACAAAAGGTCAAAGTGGGTGGTTTTGCGACAGAAATCGGTCAGCAGGGTATTACTCTTGAAGGGTGAAAGTGAGAAAGGTTGCGCTTGTCTTTTGTACTTTCTGGTATTTTCATGGCCTTGTAAAGTGGCCATTCTTAAATAGAAAAGGGACGCTAAATTGCGTCCCTTTTTGTAGTTACTAACGCAGAAGTAACATGGAAACCGGTGATGAACCCATGAGCTTGGTCGTTGTGCTACCAACGAAGAATTGGCGTATGCGCGAATGGCCGTATGCGCCCATGATGAGTAAATCGATGTCATGGGTTTTAACGTAATCGACCAGTACGCTCTCGACATCACCGGGGCACAGTTCCGCGGTGACATTGACGCCACGGCTCTCTAAATCGGTGAACTCGTCTTTAAGCGCAGCGTTATTCGATAATGTATCTTCAGCCACCATCACAAGGTGACATTCGACTTCTTTAAGCAGGTTAGTGGTGCAGAGTAGCTGTAACGCTTTTTTGGCTGTGTCGCTACCATCAAAGGCGATAAGTACTTTCTTTGGCACATTGAAGTCTGGTACTGCAACCAAAATCGGATGATGTTGCGTGCGAATAACGTGTTCAAGGTGAGAGCCGATATGGCTGTCGGGGTGACGTTCAACCTCAGCGCCCTCGCGGCCAATGACGAGTAAGTCCATACTCTCATCGAGTTCTTCGAGTGTTTCCACCAAGTCACCATGGCGCTGTCGACTCTCTGTCTCAATATCACTGACTGCGGCAATACGCTGGCTTGCTGCCTCTAGCATTACCTTGCCTTGTTGAAGTGCTAACTTAGAGCGTTGGGCATCTAGCTCAACCAATTCTTCTAAGAGGTTTTCACGGCTACCTAATCCGATTGCACCTGAAAGATTTGCCTCGGAGACATAACCCTCACGGTCAAGCACATGGAGAAGAGTAATTGGGCTATCGATATAGTTGCTAGCCCATGCTGCTGCGTCACACACAGCAGCAGAGGAAGCAGAGCCATCAATGCAGGCAATGATTTTTTTTGACATAACAGTCCCTGATTAGTGTCCGCCGAGAAGCTTTTCCACTTCTTCTGGCTTGTCGTGTACCCCGAAGCGGTCAACAATGGTTGCGCTTGCTTCATTCATACCGATAAGCTCAACGTCTGTCCCTTCACGTCGGAATTTGATAACAACCTTATCGAGTGCAGTCACTGAAGTAAGATCCCAAAAATGAGCAGCACTTAGATCGATAACGACTTTGTCTACAGCTTCTTTGAAATCAAAATATTGCGTGAATTTTGCTGAAGATGCAAAGAAAACCTGTCCCTTAACAGTATAGGTTGTGAGCGAACCATTTTCACTGCGATTACAATCAACTAGCATAAAGTGGCCGACTTTGTTGGCGAAGAATAGCGCTGCCAGTAGCACACCAGCCAATACACCGTAAGCAAGGTTGTGGGTGTAAACCACCACAGCAACGGTCACGACCATGACGATGGTGCTCGATTTGGGATTGGTGCGTACTTTGAGGATGGAGTCCCAAGAGAAGGTACCGATCGAGACCATGATCATTACGGCGACGAGGGCTGCCATTGGGATTTCAGCAACGAAGTCACTAAAAAAGACAACGAGAATAAGCAACAGTACCCCAGCGATAAGCGTAGAGAGACGCCCACGACCGCCTGACTTGACGTTAATTACCGACTGTCCAATCATTGCACAACCAGCCATGCCGCCCATCAAACCTGAGAAGATATTCGCAAGGCCTTGACCTTTACATTCACGGTTTTTGTCGCTGTTTGTATCGGTAAGATCATCAACGATGGTCGCTGTCATCATCGACTCAAGCAGGCCAACAACGGCTAGACCAGCAGAATATGGGAAGATGATTTTCAACGTCTCAAGATTCCACGCTACATCTGGCCAGAGGAACATAGGTAAGGTGTCTGGGAGTTCACCCATGTCACCGACTGTTCGAATATCGAGATCGAGCAACAGGTATAAGCCAGTCATGACCAAGATACACACGAGTGGTGACGGGATGGTTTTATTGATGTAAGGGAACAGATAGATGATGCCCAAGCCACCCGCCGTCATGGCATAAACATGCCAAGTTACATTAGTGAGCTCAGGTAACTGGGCCATAAAAATGAGAATGGCCAGTGCGTTTACAAACCCAGTGACAACGGAGTTAGAGACAAAACGCATCAGATTGCCCAATTGCAAATAGCCTGCAATGATCTGTAAGACACCGGTTAGCAGTGTTGCTGCAAGTAGGTATTCTAAACCATGGTCTTTCACTAACGTCACCATGAGCAATGCCATGGCGCCAGTAGCGGCAGAGATCATCCCCGGACGGCCACCAACAAAAGCGATGACGGTCGCAATACAGAATGAGGCGTATAAGCCAACTTTGGGATCGACACCTGCAATGATAGAGAAAGCAATCGCTTCAGGAATGAGGGCAAGAGCAACGACAATACCTGATAGTACATCGCCACGTACGTTTCCGAGCCAATCCTGGCGCTGAAAAAGTCGCATGATTTGTCCTAGTAAAGTGGATGTTGAAAAAAGGTTTGTTCTAGTTGTTCCACATCACGCTGTGTGATGTGGCTCACTAAAAATATTCGGTGGGGATTGGAACATACTTCAATCGGGGTTACAACATGCGAGTAACATCAAAAGGCGTAAACTCATTCAGTGAACCTGAATGACATTTACTCAAGCCACCTCAAAATGCATGAATCGGGCTAGTGAGGCGCTGTTTTTATCTACTTCAGTTGAATAGTAGGGGTGTTTCGACATGGCAGAGCTGTGCTCAGAACACGATCTTGCTTTACTGTATTGAGTGTGACCCAGCTCTTCTTTTTTACCTGCGTTTCCGTAACTGTGCTATATGTCATTAATACTGACTGAAGTGTGTGTGATGTTGACACAGGAGGTACACAATGAAGCAGATAAAGATCACTGCCGCGCAACGTGAGCGATTAATCGATTACGAAAATGCGGATGACTCGCCTGATATGCGTATTCCGATCCCCGCTGATGGTCATGCCTTTCCGAGCGATTTTTGCTACGCAGAAGAAGAAGGGTACGTGATTGATGAGTCTGCCTATGTGTTTGCAGAGCGTCGAAAGTTTAAGTGGGAAGATGATGAGATAAATAACTGACGCCAGGTATCTAGTCAGTATCTGCTGGTATCGCAGGTGAAGCGAAGAGAAAAGGGAACATCAGCTCCACCTGCGGGCAGCGTTATACGCAAGCATCTTGAGATAGCTTGAGTCTATACCCAAGCTCCTTTTGCTAGCTTGAGTATAAAAGCACTACTTTTTAATACCTTCTACATGGAGATCAAGGATGACGTAGCTAGACGTCCCCATGACAGGGATATTGAAGTCAGCGAGCTCAAGACGCGTCGTGCCAGTGAACCCTGCACGATACCCACCCCAAGGGTCTTGACCTTCACCCACTAGCTTCGCTTCGATAGCGATAGGTTTGGTGACGCCATGCAGTGTCATATCGCCATTAATGACGAAGTTGCCTTCGCCTTGATCTTCGATGTCTGTGCTCTCAAATTTGGCCGTTTTAAATTTGCTCGCGTTGATAAAGTCGCCACTGCGGATATGCTTATCACGCTCTGCGTGGTTAGAATCCAAGCTAGTTGTATCAACGGTAACCGTTAGCTCTGACGCTTCTACATCGTTAGCATCGTAGCTAAATTCGCCTTCAAAGTTGTTGAAACGGCCTTTAATAAAGCTGTAACCAAGGTGGCTAACAGTAAAGTTAACCGATGCGTGTGCGCCTTTGGTATCAATAACATAATCCGCGGCTAAGGCAGATGTTGAAAGTAGAGTGCCTAGTCCCAACGCGATAAGTGATTTTTTCATTTTCCTTTAACTCCCAACATTTTTCTTAGTGTGTTGTCTTTATTGATGAAGTGGTGCTTTAGTGCTGCAAGTGCATGAAGGCTAGCGAGCCCAATCACGGTACAAGCAACGTAGAAGTGTACTTGGCCAGCAATATCGGCTTGGTTTGGGAAAAACTCCCCGGCGCCCGGCACTGCAAACCAATCAAATACGTCAATGCTTCGTCCGTCAGCGGTGGAGATCATGTAGCCTGAGACGAACAACACGAAAAGTAGCAGGTAAAGCGTGTGGTGGGCTGCTTTGGCTGCCACTACCTCGTAACGTTTACCTTCTATCTCTGGGTGTGTGGTAAAGCGCTTCCAAACAAGGCGTACAATGGTCAATATAGCGACGAGAATACCGATTGATTTATGCCAGTGGGGCGCGGTGCGATACCAATCACTGTAGTAGTTTAGTTCAACCATCCAGAGGCCTAACGCAAAAAGCCCAATAATGGCGAAAGCGGATAGCCAGTGAATGCTGCGAGTGATGAGGTCATATTGCTCTGCTTTCATGTAGATTGCTTTGGTATTGAATGATGCAAATATGTTAGCGAGTTATTGCTTAAAATGGCAGCGGATTGTTTGGAACAAGTTGTTAGAATATTTTGAATGAGATCGCTGTTAAATTGTGTTTATTGTCATTAAGGTGTTGTTATTTATGGTTCAAATGCATGGGTGATGGTTGATTGTTGTGGTGATTGAATGCTGTGGCTGAGATTGGTTGACCGAGCTTTTGTCTGCTGTCAGCGCGCGTTGCCGCGCGCTGAATATATAGTGTTATCGTTTCGTTTTTTCTGAGTAGGTAAATTCATCAAGTGTCATATTAATCCCGGCAGCCATTTCTCGCATCTCGGCAGATATTTCTGTTGTGTCGCTGATTTTCTGAGAGGTGCTAAGGAAGGTATCTGTCAAAAATTGCTGAGATGCCTGCAGTTCGTGTAACTGACTGACTTGATGCTCAATTAGCGAAGCAATTTGGTTTTGTTGTTCAACGGTATGGGCGACGGATTGAGACATCTGCTCAATGGCGTCAGCCGTTTCAGCACTGCGTGTGCGACTGGTTTCAACTTCTTGTTTGAGTTGGCCGACGGAGCTCACGGCGGTCTCTACTTTTTCCGTCAAGCTATTGAGGAGATCGGCAATTTCCGCTGTTGAGTCGTTTGTCTTACTAGCAAGCACTCTTACCTCATCGGCAACGACGGCAAAACCACGTCCTTGATCACCCGCGCGTGCGGCTTCAATGGCGGCATTCAGTGCAAGTAGATTGGTCTGCTCGGCGATACCTTGGATTACATCGATAATGCTGTAGACCTGCGCGGCAACACTGCTTAACTCTGCAATATTGTTGGCAACTGTTTCGGATTCTTGCGTGGCACGTTCAACGACTTCGATGTTGTCTTTGACATTTTGGAGCCCATGCGCGGCGTTTTCTTTGACGTCATTGGCTGAGTTCAGGGTAGTGGTAACCATGTTTGATACGTTATCGGTAGACTCGATGAGTTCATGCGAAATCTGCGTCATGATTTGATAACGCGATTCCTCTTCTGATTTACTGGCGTTGACTTGATCTGACAGTGAGGTGACACGATCGGATAGACGAACAATGCCAGACGCGCTAGTTTTTAGCCCTTTAACGACGGAGGAGAGCGTATGTCGCATTTTATCAATGTTTGAGGCGAGGTTACCCAGTTCGCTTTCGTTGATTAGCTCGTCTACGTAAGGTTTATGTTCTAGGTCGCCCCTACTGATCTCGCGGCTATTACGCACTAAAGAACCCAGAGGCAGGACGATGCTCCTACTGACGAGTACTGAGAGCAATAAGATGATGAGAAGACCAATAACCGAACCGATGACAATGGTCTTAATCAGAATCTGTATTTGATTGTCGGCATAGCGGTTGTATTCGAGCACCGCTTTATGCATGGCAACAAGTGTTTTATGGTTGGCAGTCATGAAACCGTCAATTTCTTCTACAGTCGCATCATTTCCACGTTCTAGTAATTGAAGTGCGAGCTGTTTCTGCGTTAGCCATAAGGACTCAACTTCACTCAGCATGGTTTTAAAACCATCTGCTTGGTTCTCAATTAAGGTGATCGGCGACTTGAGTACAAGGTCTGAAAAAGTGCCCCCTCCGTTTTTGAGCGCATTTAATGATGTTTCATAGAGGCGAACCGTATTGCGGTAGTCTAAGGCTGGATTGGTCGCTTGTTTTTGTTCGTGCAGCTCTAGCAAGACTTCGCTGGCAAATTTCTTGGTTAGCATCCTTTGTCGCCCCGCGACATTAATGACGAGGCCATCTTGACTGTTTTTCTGGAGGGTAATGATGACATCGCCACTAATGAAGATGATGATTGCGGCTACGACAGAAAAGATGATGACCAGACGTCGCATCACGCTTTGCGACTGGATAAACCTATGCATATTGTTTTCCTCTCACGATTGCATACCACAAGTATAGTGAAACTACTCTGTGAGTATTGTATTAATACTAATTAGGTATAGTACGAAATTTCATCGGGAGAGATCGTTTGTTTGAATAAGAGGCGCTGCAGGATTGCAGCGCTTGTCTTAATTATTGTCCGGAGATATTGAGTTGACTAAAACGGATTCTAGGGCTAAAAAAGGTGCCTGAGTCTGCACGTTCAACATGCGCTCCAACAGCGTCAATGTCTTTCAACATTTGGTAGAAGTTGCCTGCAATGGTAACCCCCCTAACAGGTTGAACGAGCTCTCCATCGCGATAGAGATAACCAGAAGCACCAAAAGAAAAATCACCGCTAATTGCGTTTGCACCAGAGTGCACCCCTTGAAGCTCAATAGGAACAAAGTAGGTGCCTGTTTCAAGGTCGGTGTCGCTAGCTTGGCCCGGTTCAATGACTTTGTGTCGGCTCGATACACTTAAACCACTTTTTGCACTGCGCGCTGCATTGCCCGTGGTTTTAAGACCGAAATGTGCTGCTGTTTTACTGTTGTGGAGCAGTGAACGTAACTCGCCGCCGACGATAAGGGCGGTGTCTTGTGTTTCAATCCCTTCGCCGTCAAATGCCTTTATCGCAAGGCCTTTGTCGTAAGCTGCATAGTCACTCAAATTGAACAACGGACTGGCAACGTGCTGCGTGAGTTTGTCACGCCAAGGGTTTGTCTCTTTTCGCGCGGCTTCACCGGATAAGCAGAGTGAGAAAGCAGAAAACAGCTGACTCAAACAAGCAATATCAAAAATAACCGCATAGCGGCCTGTTGAAATAGGCTTACCATCGAGTAACGACGTCGCTTTTTGAAGCGCTGTATCAACACAACCTTGAGCATCAAGTTCAGCAAAGGTACGCGCGGTAGAAGCTTTGATCCCCATTGATGGCGTGCCATCTCCACTAATCAGTGCAGATGTATAGCATGAAAATGCACGCTCTTTGTGGTAGCCGTTTGCGCCTAAGCTGTTCATGTAAATCAGTTCAGATTCGCCATCTGAATAGGCGTTATAAGGTGATTTGCCACCTTTTTCAGCAACTTGAGACTCTAACGATAGCGCTAATGCGACTTTGTCTGCTTCCGGCGTGTCATCGTCGCAGTAAATCTCAGGGGTTTCTGTTTTGATAACGCGGTTGGCGACAAGACTCTCGTGTTCAGCCAGCTCTGTATATGGCAGGTTTTCTAGTGCCATGTTTAGGCTTGCTGTGATGCTTTCACTATCAAGCGCTTCAGTAAAGCTGGTTGAGACTTTACCATCACGAAGCAGTCGCAGCCCAAGCACATTGGAAGAGGTGACCTTGTACTCACTGAGTGCACCGCTATCGGCTTTTAGTGACAGATCCTTACTCGTTGTGACAACGACATCGGCCTCACACTGCGCATTCTTAGCAGCAGATAATGCGAATTCTGCTGCTTCTGTTGGTGTTAAGATTTTCATCCTTTATTGCCTCCCACCAAAATGTTGTCGACTTTGAGAGCAGGTTGACCCACACTGGTCGGTACGGCGCCACTCACTGATCCACACATGCCTGCAGCTAGCGCGAGATCGGTGCCTACCATGCTAATTTCTTTCAGGACTTTAGGGCCTGTTGAGATGAGCGTTGCTGTTTTGAGTGGCTTGGTAATCTTGCCTTCCTCAATTAAGTAAGCCTCTTGAACGGCAAAGTTAAACTCGCCAGTGCCAGGTTGCACTGAGCCACCCCCCATTTTCTTGGCATAAATACCTTTGTCTACGCTGCTGATCATGTCATCAAGTGACGTGTCGCCGGGTTCAATATAGGTATTTCTCATCCGAGACGTTGGGGCAAACTTATAAGATTCGCGGCGGCCAGAGCCTGTTGGTGCGTAGCCGGTTTTTAGACCACCCATTTTATCGACCATAAAGCTGGTGAGTCGGCCATCTTTAATGAGCTGTGTACGCTGTGTCGGCATACCTTCATCATCGATATTGATTGAACCCCAAGCGTAAGGATCTGTACCGTCGTCAACGGCCGAAACGACGGGAGAGGCAATCATCTCATTCAACTGGTCGTGAAATACTGAGGCTTTTTTGGCAACAGAGGTTGTTTCCAGAAGGTGGCCACACGCTTCGTGGAAAATAACCCCACCAAATCCATTTCCGATAACGACTGGCATTTCACCCGATGGGCAGGCGTCTGCATGTAGCTTCACCAACGCTTGATTCGCAATGTCTTGTCCGAGTTGGCGAGGGTCAAAGGCTTGATGAAATGACCAGCCATTGAATGCACCCGGTGATTCGCTGCCAGTGCTTTGCAAGTCACCGTCTTTGGCAATTGCAGTGAGAGCGATTCGTGAGTAGTGACGCGTATCGGCGGCGTGTACGCCTTCTGAGTTGAAGATCTCAATCTGTTGTTCACGTTGCAATATTCGCCCTTGTACTTGGGCGATGGTGTCATGCTCTGCGCGAGCAGCACTGTCTGCAGCAAGCAGGAAGGCGACTTTGCTATCAACTTGGCTACCCTGCTTGAGTGAAGCCTGTACAGGGTGATGATTTAAATGTGGTGCTTTTCCGAACGCGTGGGAAGGCGTCGTGCGCTGTCGCTGCTCATTGGCAATAAGGGTTGAGACAATACGCAGTAATTCAGTCTTTGTCGGTTCGTTGGTGTAGCCGTATAGCACTTTGAATCCAAAGAATAGACGAACACCAATTCCGAACTCGATACCTGAGCCGATGCTTTCAACTTTTGAAGAGCTCATCTCAACATGGTGTGTCTGATGATGCTCGATGAAGAGCTCAGCGAAATCAGCACCATGATGGAGCGCATGATCAATCACTTCGCTGGCGATTTTTTGATCTAACATTAGGCCTCCTGGCAAATGTAAAACAGCCTGTAGTAGTAACGTTTAGAGAGCTTTGTCTATCGGAGTGGTTAGACACGCAATGAGATAGGTCTCTAGTTCTTCCCAAGGTAGCATCTCGCGGTCTATTACCTCTATTCTTGATTCAAAATCCATCAAGCTAAGCTCATTTACTGAGACGACTTGATTAACCACGTTAAACGCCATATAGCCATTCTGTGTCTTAACAACGGCTTTGATACGTTGCGCTGAAAGTTGGCTAAATAGGGTAAATAACTTAGAGAAATCGAATTCTAGCTGTTCAGTAAAGCACCACCCGCAGCTGCGAAAGCCCTGACCATGATTTTCTTTACGGATGTACTGTTGGTTTTCTGGGATAACTAGCGGTGCAATTTCATGGTCATGATGGTGGTGGTGACCACTTCTCACTTCGCGCGATTTAGCCTCCAGCTCTAGCCATGCTGGGTTGAGAATACCTTGTTCAGTAAGCGCAATAACTTGGGGACGATCAGTCAGCGGTTTGATTTGATCTTCAAACGCTTCACGTAGCGTTTCATCGCACAAATCCGCTTTATTGCCGACGATAATGTCAGCCAATGCCAACTGAGCTTGGAAATTGTCGTTGCTCGTATATTGTGTGTCGCCAAGGTTTCTTGGGTCGACCAATGCGATGGTCGCGCGCATGTCAAGATAGTTTGAAAAAGAGTCGGACCTAAGCTTATCGAGTATTTTCTGTGGATGACCTAACCCGGTTGGTTCTAAAATTATACGGTCAGGCGTTTGTTCGATCAGCGCATTTAAGCCAACAGACATGGGTAAGCCAGCGACACAGCACATGCAGCCACCAGGCACTTCTTTTATCAAAGCCCCTTGTTCGGAGAGGAAAGCACCGTCGATTCCGACTTGACCGAACTCATTCACTAGCACTGCCCAGTTTTCGTTTTTTGGCTTTTTACTCAATAGATCCAAGATGGCGGTTGTCTTGCCGCTGCCTAAAAATCCAGTGATTATATTTGTTGGAATTTTGTTCATTTTCGCTATTATTGAATGGACGGTTGCAACATGCTACTGCAAAAAAGTCTTTAGCGTGTAACTTTTTGTCCCCAATATTGCATGAGTCGCGAAGTAAAAAAGAGACTTTTCTAAGTCGTTGATAAAAGTGTAAATATTTTTATAAGTCAGCCTTGTTTAGCTAATTGTAAGTAACGCAATTTCCTCAACATGCAACGAACACTTAATAATGGATTAACAGTTGTTGTGTATCGATACAACGGCTAGAAATTTCAACATCAACAAGACTTAATGTTAATAGGAAGGAGAGCTGTAGCTATGAAAAAAGCAATTGTCACAGGTGGTAGTGGTGGTATTGGTGAGTGCGTCATCGAGTTGCTTGGTCATCAAGGATACGAGGTGATTGACTTGTCATTCCCAGATGTTGATGTGACGAGCCCAGAAAGCGTTGCTCAAGCGCTAGAAGGGCACGAAGATGCCAGTGTCTTGGTATGCTGTGCAGGTATTCAAGTCAGTAAGCCCGTTCATGTTATGGAAACTTCAGAGTTTGATAATGTGATTAAGGTGAACCTGAATGGTACTTTCAACGTTATTCACTACATGATGCCACATTTCAGAGAGGCAGGATTGGGGCGTATCGTCACTATCTCTTCTGTTATGGGGCGTAAAGGTGAGCGAGGCTTAAGTGGCTACTGCGCCAGTAAATGGGGTGTTAGGGGCTTAACTGAAGTGATTGCAAAAGAAGGTGCATCGAAAGGAATTAGCTGCGTATCTGTCGCGCCGACTTTCGTTGATACACCGATGATCCGTGAACTGAGGGAGGATATTCTCGAAGGTATTATCGAATCGATTCCCGCGAGACGATTACTTCAACCGAAAGAGGTCGCAGAAGTGGTAATGTATGCGATTGACCACGGTATGGAGTGTAACGGGAAGACAATCCCTGTCGATCTTGGACAGGTGATGGTGTAACCAAGAAACACCCGAACAAAAGCTGGCATAATCTTTTATGCCAGCTTTGTTTCTTTTTTGGTGTCTCTGAATCGTTGTTAACGCTTGTTCTTTAAATAGCGTTTACGACGCATCTCTTTGTTTTTAGCCTTTTCTTCGGCTTTTCGTTCTGCTTCAATCGCAACATCTATCAGTTCTTGTGTGATCATCTCCGGTTTTTCTAAGGTGATGTCGCCCAGCTTGCCACTGCGTAGGTCATTAATGAGGATTTCTGACGCTTTATGCAGGTCAACGAATCCGCCCGCGCGTTTGCAGCCGCGCTTCGCACCAATTGCTTCCAAAAGTTCTATCTCATTCTCTGGAAGGGGGGTGTCGAGTTGGTAGCGAGAAATCAGATTGTCAGCGTAGGCTTCTGCAAGGTACTCTACGGTGTAAAATGCCACATCCTGATAATCCATTGCCGTATCTTTAACGGCACCGGTTGCAGCCAAACGAAAGCCACTGTGCGGGTTTTCCACTTTTGGCCATAAAATGCCCGGCGTATCAGAAAGCACGATACCATTTTGCAGATTGATGCGTTGCTGTTGTCGAGTAACTGCGGGTTGGTTTCCTGTAACAGCAACAGTGCGGCCTGCGAGTGTGTTGATGATGGTCGATTTACCAACATTGGGAATGCCCATGATCATGGTGCGAATGTTCTTGCCCATTACTTCGCGATTTGGTGCGAGTTTGCGACAGAGCTCCATGATTTGATGCACCTCTTGCTGTTGCTCTGTGGTGATAGCAATCGCTTTAACACCTTGCTCTTTTTCCAGGTGTTCAATCCAGTGCTGCGTCATCACTGGATCGGCAAGGTCACGCTTATTGAGCACTTTAACCACGGGTTTCTCACCACGGATCGACGAAATCAGTGGGTTTTCGCTGCTAAAGGGAATGCGCGCGTCCAACACTTCTATGATGACATCCACTTTAGGGATCGATTCTTCGATCTCTTTTCGCGCTTTGTGCATGTGGCCCGGAAACCACTGAATTGTATTGTTAACCATTGGAATGTATAGCCTTTGATTGTAATGGTGACGATTTTGCTGGCGTTGGTCATCAGGATGAAAGCGGCATCGATTGGGGGGCGCTTTCTCTCAGCAAAACGTGCTAATGCGGCGGATAATAGCACTTTCGATGTGGAATGGCGATGTGAGCGATTTTCATGCAGTAAGTTCCTTATACTCAAACCGTCTCAAGATGCTTGTTCAGCGAGAATTTCTAGGTTTGTCAACAAGTCACTGCTTTGAAGGTCTAGTGGGCTAAATCAAAAAACAGTAACGTCGGTGGCGAGTCTAGAATACTCGCCCTTCGGGAAGCGACTAGTGGGCCGATTTCTACGTTGAAGGTATTTGAAAGGGGAAAACTATTCCTTCATACCTTTGCCTTGGTATATTTACCCTGACGTCGATGCGACAGTCCGTTTCTGAATCCTGAGGTGACTGGAGTATAATAGGAGTGCGGTTTTTATAAAAAGGGTTAGAATAGAGGGGAAATATAGAACGATTGAGGTTTATCGTTGGATAATAGAGACTCCTACCTTGAGTTAAAGTCAGTACTTTTACAAATGGCTGACGCGCAATTAATTGATGAGAATATTGAAGGTCTTATTACTCATATGTGTGCCGAACTCATCACCTTGTTATTAGAATGTCACGTCAGTGAGCATTATAATGAAGGGGTGAGGTTGATTGTTAATAAATATGTTAGAAAAGAGAAATCAGCAAGTAAATTACTACATGTTTTGGTGCGGTGTTATCTGATAGGCTGATACAGCTTCGATTTCGATTGGATAAGAGTAATATTATTAATGCGACTATGCGCGATGCTTGTTAAAAAAGAGGTCACCTTAAAGTATGACCTCTTGTTCATCGATTGAGTATAACGCACATTAAAATGGGAAACGTACGCCAAGCACAAATTGGCCGTCATTTTCACCTTTCATTCGCCACTCTGCGTTGACGGAAACGAGATCGGTTGGATGGTAACGGCCAATCAGGTTCACAATGGTATAGTCTTTACCATCACGCATGAAACGGCCTACATCGGCTGCGAATTCGACTTGAGGGGCAACCCAAGCACGAAATCCTAGGTTCAGTTCTACACCAAACTTGCCAATGGTGTTGTCGTATCGATCATTTTTTTGCGAACGCGCGATGATATCCCCTTTTATATCGAGCACAGAGTTGACAGGTGCAAAAAATCCGGCACCTCCACCAAAGTTCCATGCATCATCAAAGTTACTTTCTCCTTCGACGATTAAACGGGCACTCTCGTGGATTGTCATCGAAAGTTGTCCGCCCAGTCCTGAAGGGTTAGTCAGTATGTTGACTTGTACAAACTGGTGGGAAAAAGCACTTGCCCAGCTGGTCATAGGTAACACGCTGAGCGCGGCTGTTAGAAGAATTCGTTTTAACAAAATGTTTTCTCAAAAAAGCGTTAATTGGTCAATAACATAACGAAAACTCCAATTCTTGTGAAGTCAAAGCCGATTTTTCTTGATAAGTCTCTTACATTTTCTTATGCATCTCGACTAAAGTTTAATTTAATTGCTCTAATGCAATTGAGGTCTGTGAACGATGGAGTAGTACATGATTCAAGAGATCGCCGTAGACTGCTTAAGCGAAGGGCTCTACGTTGTCGAGATAGAAAACGCGAAGGGACGATTACGCGTTTCTCAACCAGGGCGTATTCGTTCTCTCGAGCTCGTCGAAAAGATGAAGCAAAGCGGTGTGCGTCGAGCGTGGGTCGACTTCGATCAGTCGGACTTAACCAGTTACGTGCCTAATTTACAAGGCAAACGAGAGAGGCCCAAAAAAACTGCTTCATTGAACGTAGAACTCAAGCGCGCTGAGACGATTCTTTCGGAGTCTAAAGACCTGCTGGGTAAGGCGATTGATGGATTGTATCAAGGGCGTGAAATTGATATTGAGCCAATCAATGCGCTGTCAGAGAGTATCGTTGACTCTATCGGATGTAACCCGGATGCCATTCAGTGTGTTGCTGCATTGCGTGAAAAAGACGCTTATCTGCTTGAGCACTCGCTCAATGTCTCTTTCTTGATGGTTAGTTTCGGGCGCTATTTGGGGTTTGACCACTCGGTGCTAAAGCAGTTGGCGATCGGTGGGGTGCTTCACGATGTGGGAAAAACAAAAGTAAATATCGAGGTGCTTAATAAACCAGCTCGCCTTACCGATGAAGAGTTTGAACATATGAAGCTTCATCAAGTTTTATCAGAGCCTATCCTCGACAAAATCCCTGGACTAAGTGAAATGAGCCGACAAGTGAGCTTGTTACATCATGAGAAGTTAGATGGAACGGGTTATCCAAGAGGCTTGAAGGGCGATGAGATTTCGTTAGTGGGGCGTATGTCTGCAATCGCGGATATCTACGATGCGCTTACCGCTTCACGCTGTTACAAAGAGGCCATGAGTCCAGCGGCGGCGTTTAAGATTCTTAAGTCGATGGCACCCCATCAAATTGATGGTGATTTACTCAATGAGTTTATTCGTTGTGTCGGCGTTTATCCCGTCGGGTCACTCGTCGCTTTAAATGATGGGCGAGCTGGATTAGTTTGGGAATCTAATGAAGAAAAGCCTCTCGCGCCGATTGTAAAGTGTTTTTATTCTGTTAAGCACAAGCATTATATTGACGTTGAAATTGTCGATGTCGCAGCGATGAAAGATCTTCGTGTTGAAGGGGGGCTCAGTCCTGGCGCTGAAAATATCGATCCTTCGCCATACCGAAAATAACTCCTATACTCAAACCACCTCAAGATGCTTGTTCAGCGAGAGTTTCTAGGCTTGTCAACAAGGCACTGTTTTGAAGATCTAGTGGACTAAATCAAAAAACAGTAACGACGGTGGCGAGCCTAGAAAACTCGCCCTTCGGGAAGCGACTAGCGCCCCGATTTCTGCGTTAAAGGTGTTTGAAAGGGAAATCCATTCCTTCACACCTTCGCCTTGAACTCGACGCGCTAGGCCGCTTCTGAATCCTGCATCTTGAGGTGGTTTGAGTATAAAAGATAAAGGCAGGTGATAATTCGCCTGCCTTTATTTACTGGTATTAAAAAGGTTGAGGAGAACGACTTTATCTCGCGTTCCCTTTCCGTTTGCACGAATTTACCCTCAGTGAGTCAACATATGGTAAAGCCTGTCTTTTAGGTGTGCCCGGTGTTTTTTGAGTCGATTAAAAGCCATGTCTGAGATTGGCGAGTCATTCAGCTCAAGCACCCGTATTTGTTTGTCAAGATCATCATACTGTTGGGACATCTCTTTAAAGTCGGCATTCTGCTGACGCATTTCAGCGATGCGTTCACTAAAATGTGGGAAGTCAGTCACTAAATCATGTTTCTCACCAAGCATATTGACACCTTATTGTTTGCTGTATCACTAAAACTATAGCAATTTGAGATCATATTTCAAAGTTTGTGTCAAGGTTGTGATTTGAAAAAGATTTTTATAAAGGCGTCAATTTTTCGTTGCACCCATTCTTCTTTGACGTTAAGTTACTACTCAAAGCTTACATAAATTAATAATGTCGTATCTTCAAAGGACGAATACAGGATATAAACACAATGCACCAAACTGATGACGTAAGAATTCAAGAAATTAAAGAGTTACTGCCACCTGTTGCGATTCTAGAGCGTTTTCCAGCCAGTGAAAATGCAGTCGACACTGTATTTAAATCTCGTCAGGCGATTCATAATATTCTGAACGACAAGGATGATCGTTTATTAGTGATTGTTGGCCCATGTTCAATTCATGATCCTGTGGCTGCTGTTGAGTATGGCGAAAAATTAAAAGCATTGCGCGATGAGCTTTCTGGTGATCTTGAAGTGGTCATGCGTGTCTACTTTGAAAAGCCACGTACAACCGTTGGTTGGAAAGGTTTGATTAACGACCCTTATATGGACAACAGTTTCCAATTGAATGATGGTCTACGTATTGGCCGTAAGCTACTGGCAGACTTGACCGATATGGGGATGCCTACAGCGACAGAATTTTTGGACATGATCACACCACAATATACTGGTGATCTCATTAGCTGGGGTGCGATTGGCGCACGTACGACGGAATCTCAGGTTCACCGTGAACTGGCTTCTGGTTTGTCTTGCCCTGTTGGCTTCAAGAACGGCACAGACGGGAATATCAAGATTGCCTCCGATGCGATTGGCTCTTCTAGTGCTCCTCACCACTTTTTATCAGTGACTAAATACGGTCACTCTGCCATTGTCTCCACAGCAGGCAATGAGGATTGCCATATCATTCTACGTGGTGGTAAAGAGCCGAATTACTCAGCCGTGCACGTTAATGCGATTTCAGAGCAGTTAAACAGTGCTGGCCTGCGTAATAAAGTCATGATCGATTTTAGCCATGCCAACAGTAATAAGCAGTATCAGCGTCAGCTTGTTGTGGCTGAAGACGTGAGCGGTCAAATTGCCGAGGGCAATAAGGCTATTTTTGGTGTGATGATCGAAAGTCATCTTGTCGAAGGTCGTCAAGATATCGTCGATGGTAAAGTAGAGACATATGGTCAAAGTATCACAGATGCATGTATTGGCTGGGATGACACAGAAGCGGCATTACGTCAGCTTGCTGGCGCGGTTCGAGCGCGTAGAGAAGCGTGATTTTTAGTGACGTTGCAAGTAACGAAAAGCCGGTCAACTTGACCGGCTTTGTTGTTTCTCATTGCTGTTTGTTGGGCTCTTGGTTCATTAGCGAAGAATGTTGTTTTCGTGTTGCCACTCCATAATCGTCCATTCTTGCATTTGAGCATGTAGCGCAAGTGCGGGATCAGGGTTAATGGCAAATGGGCGATCAACAACTTCGAGTAACGGCAGATCATTAATTGAATCACTGTAACCGTAACAGCCTCTAAACTGTTCGGGTTGTGCGTTTATCCAAGCTTTCATGCGAGCTACTTTCCCTTTTTGGTAACTGATTGTCCCGATCGTATTACCGGTATAAACACCTTGGTGTTTTTCAAGTTGAATCGCTAGCACGTGCTCGATATCGAGTCGTTTGGCTATCGGTTCAACAATGTGTTCTCCTGACGCTGAAACGAGTAAAATTTGGTCCCCACGACGTCGATGCCACTCTAGGCGTTCTAGCGCTCCTGGGTAAATGGCAGGTATGATGCTCTCTTCTATAAACTCATTCACCCAGATTGAAATCTCTTGTTCACTTTTTCCCGTCAAAGGGGCGAGCGTCAGGCGCATGTAGTCTTTGATATCTAATTTGCTGTGGCGTGACTTACGTAGTTTTGCTTGGTCTTCAGTGACCAATGCAGGGTCTGCATTTTTGTTGCTGACTAAATACTCTGCCCATAGCGTTGAAGAGTCTGCCGCGATAATCGTTTCATCGAGATCGAACACGGCAAGGTAGGGCGGTTTTTTCATTGATTCAGTGGAGGTCAAACTGTCTTCCTTTTCTATCTGTCTTTTCTTTGCTCTTGTTCACGAAATACTAGGAAGGAGGTGTGAAGAAATTCTTTCAGATATATGTATTTTTTATGCAATCGTCACAACGCGAACAGCGCAATCTTCGAGTCATGTCTTCTTTTGGAATAAATATCAACAATTAGCGTGCTCCCGAGTCTAGATTTAGTAATGATACAAAAATAAGAGATCCCGCTTCAGGTTCATGTCAACGCGTAGTCTTCAGGGCATCAAGACAGAACTTGGAAGACTAGAGGATGAAGTACTAGCAAGTGCGGGATGAGAATTAATAATTTCATCGTTGTGCCGTTTTATAAGCACAAGGACGTTACGATGGGAGGCTTGGGCATTGTTACAATCGAATCACTTGTCACTGGATGATGAGCCACAGATAAGGTTCTGTCAGAAGGTGGGTTATGTGTTGCGTTACCAAGGCTATGAGTTTAAAAGTGTGTTTCAGCCGATTTACAGGATAAGGGGTGACTGTTTTGGCTATGAAGCTTTGGTTCGGATCACGGATGTTGATAGTCAGTTTGTTCCACCTGACCGCTTTTTTAGCGCGATAGAGGATGATCTTGAAACGTGCATTCTTATTGATCAGTGGACACGTAAACTGCATTTCAAAAATTACGCTCACTTCCTCAATGAAAAATCTCTCTTCATTAATGTGCTTCCGAATACCCTGATTCACGAATACGGCTCTGCCGGACATCATAGTATGAGTTTGAATCGCCAGCAGGCAGAATCCAGCGTGTTTGTTGAAGTGGTTGAATCGGCATGTGAAGACCTTTTCTCTCTCCAGTTAAGTACTCATCATTTACGCATTAAGGGATATCACATTGCGCTAGATGATTTCGGCTCTGGCTATTCAAATGCGCGCAGAGCAGCAACCTTGTGCCCAGATATCATAAAGATCGATCAACTGCTGCTAAGACGAATGTTCAAAGAGGCTTGCACCTTACTCGCTGACGCTGTGAGTTATGCGCGTTCTATCAATGCTCAAATCGTGGTGGAAGGGGTTGAGACAGAAGAAGAGCTGAGTGCGATGGCTGATTTGGGCGTAGACTATGTACAAGGGTATTACTTAGGCCATCCAGCGAATCCGGTTAGTTTAAGCCATCGCCATCATCAATGTGGCGTATTAAGTTTTTAAAGCTGAAAAGAGCGACATCAGGTCGCTCTTGTAGTCAGACAATACGGCGTTGGTTCCGGACGTTTATTTGATCGCAACGCCCACTTGAAGCTTATCAAACCACTCCAAAAAGCGTTTTACATCATCGCCTCTGAATATGCCGCCGTGCTGAGGGCAAAGAAGTTCGATATCCATCTTACTCACCCTGTTAATCCAGTCCGATTTTGCTCTGTTAGAAGGCATCCAGCGCTGATGAAAATAAGACATTTTGGGGATATGGGTTTTAAAATCTTCTACAAACATAGGGGCATCTTGTTTATCAAGCGCTGCACCAATGTCGCCGGACATGAGTATTTTCGCCGCCGGATCGTAGACATGGAAGTTACCTGAAGAGTGTAAATAGTGAGCGGGAACAAACTGTAATTCTCTACCGCCTAAATTTAAGGTACGACCCTCATCAGGAATCGGGGCATACTCGATTTTCTGCATGCCAAAATGGCGGATGAAGCCTTCCCAAAGCCAAGGAGAATGAAGTTTGGCATTCTCAAGCGCTTGGTCCCAAAGCCCTAAAGACGAGATAATGTCAGGATCTTGGTGAGACGCGAAAAGGTGGGTCACCTGCTCGACAGGCACTTGTCGTATAACACTGGCCAACATCGAGGAAAAAAGTTCGATACCACCAGGATCAAGGATAATCGCCTCGCCGTTATTGATGATCATATATTGGTTAGTATCAATAATTTTTTCGGGTTTATCGGGATCGCGGCCAAACACCAGCCAACGATGGTCTCCCTCTTTATACAGTTCTTTTGTAAGCATGGTCGTCCTTTACAATCTCTGAAAATAGCTGTAGTGAGTAGCGAACATGATGTTGAATCGCTTGGGCGGACTCTGCGACATTGGTTGCCACATTGTTTAAGGGGGCTTCGAAAACGCTGCCAGCTTGCGAGGCTTCGACACTCGACATCGTTGAAATGATTTGCGCGGTTCGAAGCGCTTTGTTTAGATGCTGTAACTCTTCATTGAGTGCTTTGGCTTCTGCACTAAACTCGGTCGCGAGCTCTCGTTGACATTTTGCCGTCCTTTCATAGGCGGGCTTGAGGCTGCCCAAATAGGGCGCATCGGGGGCTTTTTTATAGACCCCGTTAAAATAGTCTAGTGCGGCTGTCGCTCGAGCAGACTCCGCGGCAATTTGGCTGAGGCGCTGCGCTTTTTGATTAATGGTTTGTGAGGTGGTAACCGTTGACCCTGCGAGTTCATCAATAAAGTCAGTGATGGGACGAAAACCCGCTGCGCCTTGCCCGGCGCGCAGTGCTAACGCTCTTGCGTTACTTGCAGTGAGCAAAATTTGACGCGCGATCACCATTGCTTTGTTAAGTTCACCTGCAACGACAGCAGCAATTACAAAATAATTCTTATTATGCATTATCACTCATCGACTTAGCTTAGTTTGTTATAACTATAGACGATGAATCTGGTTGATTATAAGAATTGTCGCAATGGTGTTGCTTTCAGTGCATATAGTGTGAAGATCTGGCCCGTACGTCAGTTTAATTGATTTTGAAGAATTCTAGCGTACTCATAGAGTTATGGTCGACAAGGTGGAGCTCATGGCTGGATGCATAGCGGACAACAATATTCCCATTTAGTGGTAGTTGAGTTTTCGCTTTACCTTGAACATTGTTTGCTCGGATTGAATGGCCGTTAAAGGTCATGTGGCCAGTCATACCGATAGCATCTTGATCTTTGAAAATGGACCAGATAAACCCGCCCTGTGGATTGATCTCAAGCTGATGGATGTGGCCTTCGTTACTTGTTGTCTTCCACTTACCCTCTGGCACATGGATATCTTCTTTGAGCTTGGCAAGCGCGAAAAGGGCACGGTGGCGCTCTTTTTCATTCTTTTGGTTTATCGCATCGCCATAGATAAAGCTGCGGTCAACCGGATTCATCTGTACGTATTTAGTGACTTCGTAGCCCAAAATGGCGAATAGAAAGAGAAATAAACCAATAACAGCGCGTTTCAAGAGAGTTCCAATGTACTAGTGAATGAGCGCAGCCATACTAACTAGTTTGAATGACAAAGCAAATAGAAAGCGCGCCAATTTGTGCGCGCTTTTAGGTATTTTATCAATTAGCTAGATGAGCTAGTCCGCATTTCTTTGCCATAAAGAGAAATGCGATAAAGTGTGCTGGAATTTTCGCTTGGTTTCTCTGATAACAAAAGGAATATCTTTCGCCTCTAGCAAGGTGAAATGCGGTGAAAGAATGTCACTTAGACCTTCAAAGGAAGTGTGGTTTTCTCCATTGATTTTTTTGCCGCCAACCCAGTTTTCTTTCTCTGTGTAGTCTTCTAGCCATGTGTAAGGCGAAACAATGACTAAAATGCCACCCGGATTGAGACGATGTGCCATGTCGTTGAGAAACTTGTGTGGCTCACTCAGCCGGTCAATGAGGTTTGCAGCCAAGATAAGGTCGTAGTCTTTGAACATGGGTTTGAGGTTACAGGCGTCACCTTGGGCAAAATGAATTTTTTGCCCAATGCTTGCTTCATAGCCCAACTGAGTCAAAGCGATGTTTTTGTACTCTACAAGCTCGCCTTCTGTCGGTATGGTATAGCGGGTTTCGCCTCGCTCACTGAGTGCATAAGCCTGTTGAATAAATCGTGCGGAAAAGTCAATGCCATCCACATGGTCAAAATGTCGAGCTAGCTCGAAACTGGCCCTCCCGACAGAACAACCGATGTCGAGCGCTTTGCGTTTTTGTTGAACGGCTTCATTGCCTAACGCTGTGGTGACGACGCTGAGAGGGAAGTTTGGCACGCCAAAGTATTCATTACCGTAGTGAAACTCTAAGTATTGTGAGACCAGCTCATCAGTCTCATACACATTGACTTTTTTCTGCGCAGAAGGTGTTGATTCTGCTTCTACGTATCTAAAACCTGCGTGCTGATAAAAATGGCGGCGAAATGCGTAACGGGAAGATCGCGTTGCCTCGTTTCCGGTAGAGATCCATGATCCTCCTTTGATAAGGTTGTGCTGACCGTCAAAAGTAGGGGTTGAAAAATCATCGTACATCGGATGTACTTGGAAGCCATTGAAGCCGTCTATCGCGGTTTGCGTCCACTGCCATACGTTGCCAACAACGTCGAACAACTCACCTTGCTGAAAATGATTGACGGGCATAGAGGAGGCGTAAGCTTTTAATGCGATATTGCCTTCTAGGTCTATCTCACCCGTTGACGTTTCGTCCAATAGGTTCCTCAGCGCATACCACTCGCTTTCTTCAGGCAAGCGAATCGCTTTTTGGTGTTTCTCGCTTAGCCAGCGGCAAAATGCGGCGGCTTCAAGTTGATTGACTTCTACTGGCCAGTCTAATGGTAACGGGATGATAGTAGTGAGGTTACGTTGCCAATATTGTCCTTCTCTAAAGAGCCAGAAGCGAGGCATTTTCGCCTGTGTGAATGCGAGCCATTTCGTGCCTTCTTCATCCCAATATTGGGAATCTTGATAGCCTCCAGCTTCAACAAAACTGAGGTATTCTTGATTACTGACTAAGTATTTACTGGCTTTGAAATCCAAGACGGTGACATCAAGGGTGCCGTATTCGTTGTCCCAGCCGTAAGTCTGCTCCTGTGTGCCTTTCCCCAGAGTAAGCGTGCTGCCCGCAATATCGACAAGGACATTGTCGGGTGCTCGCTGCGATTCCGTATAGCTTGGCCATGCTGGGTGGTCAGTGACCATTTCTATCGGCAGCTGGCGAATAATCACAGAAGAGGTTTCAAGGTGAATGCGCTCGTGCTCAATGCCCATTAGGATGATCCAAGCAGGATCATCTTGTTGAATAGGTAAGGAGATGGGCATGGTATCAATCACGTGATTTACCAGTACCTCAACCTGTTCCCTGTAGGCGGCGACAGCTTGGCGAGAAGGCCAGTCATAGTGGGTTTCGTCTAAGTCATCCCACGACATTTCGTCGACACCAATCGCAAACATGGACTCAAAGTGACCATTTACTCGTTCTTGGATCAACTGTGAGAGTTTAAGTTTGTTAACGAAAAAGCAAGCGGTGTGGCCATAGTAAAAAATGAGAGGATGACGTAGTGGTTCTGCTTTGATGAAGTATGCGTCATCGGTGTTAATGGTGTCGAATAAGCTCTCATAGAGGCGATAGGTTTGGTTGAAGTACTCTTTGATTTCTAAACGCTTCGCTTCTGGGTCGTCGCCGTTGAGTAGCAGTGTAGAGTGGTAATGAGACGTGGGTACAGGCATAGGTTTTTCCTTGTCGAGGAGACAGTGTTTGTTTTAATGCTTCATCAGATGAATAAATACGGCAAAAAATGGCAGAAAGGATCAGGTTGCCTTTGTTACTTCTTTTAAGGTGGTTTAAGGCCTTTGATTCCCCCTTTCTCTCGATATGAAGGGAGAGTGGTGCGGCAAGCACATAATCCTTACGATGCCATCTGCGTATAAATTTAGTAGACAGGATTGAAGAGAACAAATTACAACACAGGGATATCTTTACGACGCAATGAGGTTAGACACTTTCGTCAAACTATTGATAAATCGCCACATGGTGGAAGGTGCGTTGATCATGAACTAGTCTCAAAAGAGCAGAGTCTACCCGACTAGGGTATGGGCAGGTGGCATGAAAAAGAGCATTCGAACCCTTCAGCGTTGGCTAATTCGACGCCTTATCTATCTGTTATCGATCAATTTGTTGTCGGTCATCATCTCTATTTTCGTTATTTATGTGCTCTATTCGAAAACGGAGCCAAATTCAATGCGGCTGTTTTTTGTCATTGCGTTTTGTTTGTTCATGGCGAACCTTGCCTTCAATATTCTCGCGGTGAGACGATTTAAACAGCTGTTGAGTACCGATGCACTAACGGGCTTGACCACTCGCCGCTACTTGTACGAGCGGCTTGAAAGTTATCAAAAGTGGTTAGAACAATCACCGTCATTGCAGTTAGCTGTATTGTTTATAGACGTCGATAACTTTGGTGAGGTGAACGATTATTATGGCCATCTTACGGGTGATAAGGCGATGAAGAAGATTGCTTTGTTAGTCGAAAATGAGATAGGGACGCGTGATACTGCCGCTCGGTTTGGTGAGGAGGCCATTACTGTATTGGCGTTGGTCGAGCATCAAGGTGAAAGCGAAAAGATTGCTAACCGAATTCTTGAAGCGGTGCGTCATACGCAGTTCGATTATGAAGATCATCCCTTCAATCTCACCGTGAGTATCGGTATTGCCATGGTGGGTGACTTAGACGATATCTACAGCGCCTTTGTGCGGGCGGATAAATGCCTGCAAGAGGCGAAAGAGACAGGCAAAGATAGGTTAGTGGTGGAAGATAGCTAGCGTTTTTGGACTGTTTACAGGCTTGCCTTAAACGGGAGGCAAGCCTGCTTTCTGAAGGACGTTACGGTCTATTTTTGTCAAAAATAGCGCGGATCTCACGCTTCATATTCGGCTTTAAACGTGCTTTCTTGATCTGCTTGATCAAGTCTTTCACTGCGGTGTGCAACACATCGTCGAGTAGGCGAGCTTTGTAGAGCTCTTGTTCCTCTTCCGGCATATTTTCAGGTAATTGTGTTGTTTTAAACTCTTCCATAAAGTCTAAACCGACGTAGCTCTGGCTCAGTGCGACGAGGGCATGAAATTGTTCAAAGTTATCCAGCACATTCTGCGCACTTGCCGGCATGCTATCCCATGCTTCGCGCACGCTCTCTTCTGATGCCTGATAAACACCAAGTACCATGGGTAGCATCTCTTCTGGCACCTTCTCAAACGAAATCACCTGCTTTAGCTCTGGTGAAGCTTCCTCTAAAGTTAGGGTGGTTTGCGTTTCTGCTGCAGGGGTTTGTTCAGACATATTGTTTTTCCTGAGTATCAAGTTCTGCTGTGATAGTAAAACGGCGGAGAGGAATGTCAATCTGTAACCTGCTTCGAACGTTTGAACGGTCTCAAAATAAACAGTTTGTTATAAGAGTGGTGGGCATAAATACAGGCAGAAAGGTGTGTATAGGCATATACTCAAGCCACCTCAAGATGTTTGTTCAGCGAGAGTTTCTAGGCTTGTCAACAAGACACTGTTTTGAAGATCTAGTGGACTAAATCAAAAAACAGTAACGACGGTGGCGAGCCTAGAAAACTCGCCCTTCGGGAAGCGACTAGCGCCCCGATTTCTGCGTTAAAGGTGTTTGAAAGGGAAATCCATTCCTTCACACCTTAGCCTTGAACTCGAACCGCTAGTCAGCTTCTGAATCCTGCATCTTGAGGTGGCTTGAGTATACAATGAGGTGTGAGAAAAATGCTTATATTATGTTGAAAGTTGTTCTGATTAGGGAATGATGAGCTTAGGCGTAAGAGTTTACCAATACTGTTGGTGAGTCTCAGTAAGATATCTCAACATATGCCTATCCTTATGTGATATAAACGTAAACAGTTAAATTGATTTCATAACAACAATGAAGGAACAGTCGCCTATGTCAGAGATGAAAATTCTGTTAGTCGATGATGTCCATATCGAAAGAATGCAGCTATCGCTGCGTTTAGAGAGGCTAGGTTATCAGGTTGAAGCGGCAGAAAATGGGGCTGATGCGATTGAAAAGTATGGCAAGTATCTCCCTGATTTAGTGCTGTTAGATGTCAGCATGCCGGATATGAGCGGCACCGAGGTCGCTCAAAAACTGCGTGAACTCTATCCTGAATGGGTGCCCATTATCTTTCTGAGTGGTCATGACGAGCCTGAGATGGTAGCAAAAGCCATTGATATGGGTGGGGATGACTATTTGGTCAAGCCGGTAAACAAAATTGTTTTACAGGCGAAGTTGAAAGCGATGCAGCGTATTGCCTCTATGCGTCATAAACTTGCTGAAGCGACGGCCATGTTGGAGCGTGCCAATCTTCAACTCTCTAAACAAGCTACAGAAGATGGTCTGACAGGGGTTGCAAATCGACGATATTTGGACTCGCGAATGCAAGAAGCCATTGCGTGGCACGGCAGAAACGGTTATCCACTGACAGTATTGATGGTCGATGTTGACCACTTTAAAGCATTTAATGACAACTACGGTCATTTAGAGGGCGATCGTTGTTTGATTAAGTTAGCGCAGGCCTTAGAGCAACAGTTCTCGCGTGCCGGGGAGCTTGTAGGGCGGTATGGTGGCGAAGAGTTCGTTGTGATTCTAGGTAATTGCGACAAACTTGATGCTGTTGCTCACTGTGAGCGACTCAAAGAAGCGGTGCATACCTTAGCGATTCCACATGCCTTTGCATCGACGTCAGATCAAGTGACGGTAAGTCAAGGCATGTTGTCTTGGACCCCAACCGGACTCGAGACGCTTGATAATATTTATGCCCTCGTTGATGAGTACCTGTATAAGGCAAAAGCACAAGGGCGAGATTGCTACGTGGCTGCAGATTTCCTTTAGAGAATGATGGGGCGCTTGAAAAATAAGCAGTTGCGAAATTTTCGAAGGGTTTTAGTGATCGACGCTATTGAGACACCGAATTGGAGTTGGTACTCTGCTTCACAAACAATACGTTGGAAGTGTACTTATGGAAATTTCACTGAATGCCATTGAAGCGCGTATCATTGGATGCTTACTTGAAAAAGAGATCACGACGCCAGATCTTTACCCACTGACATTGAACTCGCTAACGTCTGCTTGCAATCAGAAAAGTAACCGCGAGCCTGTTATGCAACTCTCGGAAGCAGAAGTGATGGATGGGTTGTCTTCACTAAAGACAAAGCGTTTAGTGAGTGATGATGAAGCGTTCGGTGGGCGTGCTGTCAAGTACAAGCACCGTTTTTGTAACACGGAATTTGGTTCACTGAAGTTAACCGAACAACAGCTTGGTATTGCTTGTGTGATGTTACTTCGCGGGGCACAAACACCTGGGGAGTTGCGCACCCGCACTAATCGCCTTTGTCAGTTTTCTGATGTCAAAGAAACAGAGCAAGTCCTTGAATCCTTGATGCAGCATTCACTTGGTGAGTTGGTGGTGCGCTTACCGCGCGAGGCCGGAAAACGTGAATCGCGCTATATGCATCAGTTTTGTGGTGAGGTTGATGTCTCCAATCTTGCCGCTGTATCGGCACCAGCCACACCGACAGCCGCCTCAGCAAATGATGAACGTATTGTCGCGCTTGAAGCGGAGGTGGCTAGCCTAAAATCGCGTTTAGACGCATTGGAAGAAAAACTGAATGCTGTGCTGTAATGGCGAGTGAGAAAAACCCACCTTCTTGGTGGGTTTACTTTATTGAAGCGAGCAATTGTTGTTACTACTGTGGGATCACCAATGATGTTTCCCGTCGAATGACTCAACACGAACAAGGTAAAGGCGCAAAATATTTGCGTGGTAAAGCACCACTTAAATTGGTCTGGTCTTTAGAGGTCGGTGACAAGCATTGCGCTGCTAAAATTGAGTACCGATTGAAGCAATTACGTCGTAGACAAAAACAACAGGTGATGACCAGCGTCCATTCTATCGCGGCTCTACAAGCGATGTTTCCTGACTGGTCATTTTTAAACACGAATAGAGAAGAACACCATGGCACTAAAAGCCACGATTTATAAAGCAGCAATTAATCTCGCGAATATGGATGATCACGTTTACCTTGATCAAACCTTAACGTTAGCGCAACACCCTTCAGAGACTCAGCAACGCATGATGCTACGAGTGTTGGCTTGGGTTATGTATGCAAATGAACATCTTCAGTTCACTAAAGGGTTGTCAGAAGAAAGCGAACCAGCTTTGTGGCAAAAAAGCTTCGCTGACGAAATCGAGGTGTGGATTGACCTTGGCCTACCTGACGAGAAGCGCATGAAACGTGCCGCTCAGAAAGCGCAACAAGCGGTACTCTTTGCTTACGATGACAATGCATTTGGCCCTTGGTGGCAGCAGCATCAACCGAAAGTCTATAGCTTCACCAACTTAGCCATTTATCGTGTTAGTGACGAGATAATGGACGCATTACTGCAATGTTGTGAACGTACTATGCAATTACAGTTCACCATCCAAGATGGTCAGATCTGGCTAAACTCAGGCGATCTGAGCTTAGAAGTAACACCGGAAAAATTGCAGTAACGTGATCTAGTCTTTACAAGACTATCGAGATAACCAAAAAACGCACATTGAGGTGACGATTTATGGGAACGGCTGTGTATTCTGCTGCGAAAGTGATTTGGGATTATCATTTACTCTCACAGCAACCTGAAACTGCTGATGTAATTTTAGTGATGGGCAGCAATGACCTGCGAGTGGCAGAGCATGCCGCAGCCTTGTACAAACAAGGATTAGCCCCATTAGTGGTATTTAGTGGCGCGCAAGGCAGATTTACGAGTGACCTTTTCGATTGTACTGAGGCAGAGGCGTTTTCTCAGGTTGCCATGGAAAAAGGGGTACCTGCAACGGCTGTGGCGTTGGAAAAAGAAGCGACAAATACGGGCGAGAATGTCCAGTTTTCTCGGGCATTGCTAGAAAAGCATGGGAAAGCGCCGAGACGTGTATTAGTCGTTCAAAAGCCTTATATGGAGCGACGAGCCTACGCGACTGTGAAGAAACAATGGCCTGGTGTCGAAGTGACAGTGGCGTCACCGCCTATTTCGTTAGTGGATTATCCTACGGATAGCTTTCCTTTCGCGGATGTGGTTTCTGCCATGTTGGATGACTTTGATAGAGTGCGTGATTATCCGGAGAAAGGCTTTCAGATTAGTCAGGATATCCCTGAGGAAGTGCATCAAGCCGCTGCAACGCTGCGAGAGCTCGGTTTCTAGGTCAACATGATTGAAAAAGCGCGTGCCAATCGATGACACGCGCTTTTTTATTTGTCGTTATAAAAGACTAAGCGTTGAGCCCCTGTTGCCAGAATGCAATTTCCATTCGTGTTGCGGTGCGGAATACTTCGATCAATCGTTGTCCACGCGCTGAGGTTAGTGGGATATCAGCCAATAGTCGATCAAGACGCTGACGCGTTATTTCGACCCCGTGTTGGAAGTCATCGCCGCCATACATCTCAATCCAACTCCGGTAGGGATTGCCTTCCAGAACGGTGGTACCGGCTTGTTGCGCTGACTCTGCCAACAGCGCTTCACCAATGACGCCATAGCCGATTGAACAAGGTGCGAGTGCAACAAATAGTTCGACCAGATCCCCTTGCATGCCGCAATCTAAGACATAGCGCGTGTAAGCGACAGTGCCGAAGTCTTCAGGCTCGGCTTCCATGTCCGCTTCTGTTAAGCCCCACTGACCGCAGTAATCAACATGGTGCTGAATTTCTTGATCGAGTAAGCCATGTAGGACAGGTAAACTGTCACGCATCTCAGCCAAATCATTAGACTTGTAAATCGCCAAAGCAAATGCGCGGGCATAGTGCTTCAAGAACAAAAAGTCTTGCTGCAGATAGTGCTGATAGTGCCGTTGCGCCAGGCTTCCCAGTGCGAGGGATTTGACAAATTCATGTTCGGTATAGCCTTGCCATTCAGATTGACAGGCTGCGACTAGATCGTGGTGGTTCATAGGTCACCCTTATAGCGTTGGGAGGTAATCGGCGGTTGTTGGCGCTTTTTCGATAATGCCGTTCGCTTCTAGATACTGTGCGTAAACATCGTAGCGCTGTGGATCTGTTGCCGATGGACGTAGGGCAAATCGTGGTAGCGTATCGCGCCATGCACGTTTGTTGAGTTCATTGTCTAGTGTGTCTGGCGAGTAAGCAATGAACTCTTTCCAAGCTTTGTCTGGGTTGTTGACGATGTATTGTGTGGCCAGCTCGAGTGCGTGGTTGAATTTTTTCAATGCTTCAGCATCATGCTTGTCACGATTCGCAACGATAACGAGTTCATCATAGGCGGGTACACCATGCTCTTCTGGGAAGAAAGTGACGGCAGTGTAGCCTTCAATCGCAAGTTGATTGCTTTCAAAGTTGCGGAAGCCACCCCAAATCGCATCGACTTTACCTGAAGCAAGCGAGGAAGAGAGGGCCCAACCAACATTGATGATTTCAACGTCTTCGAACTTAATACCATTGTTCTCAACCATAGTACCGACGGTAGAGCGCTCATTGCCTGGAATAGCGACGCCAACCTTCTTGCCTTTGAGTTGATCGAGTGAAGTAATGCCACTTTTATCAAGCACCATCATGCTGTTCAGTGGTGTCGCAATTAAAGTTGCTGAGCGGATCAGCGGTAGGCCTGCTGCAACATCGACAGTGAGGCTTGGTTGATAAGATACCGCCATGTCGACACGACCCGCCGCAACGAGTTTTGCAGGCACACTTGGGTCTGCTGGCTCTTGAATGTTAATCGTTAACCCTTGATCTTCAAAGAGGCCATGTTGTTGAGCGATAACGATAGGGCCATGGTTCGGGTTGACAAACCAATCGAGCATCAAGGTCATCTCTTTTGCGTTAGCCTGCCCTGCAGTTAAGAGGACACTCATCGCAAGCGTCGCATTTTTCAATAGTTTCATACTTTCTCTCATTAATTAGAATGTTGTTGTGGTTATTGTTGGCCATTCCAAGGAATGGCGAGTTTTAAAATTTGGTCGGTGATGAAATAGAGTGCGACGGACATGCTAGCGAGCATGAACAGGGCTGCAAACATATCTGCAATCATCATTCGTGCATTGGCGTGTAGCATGAGATAGCCAAGCCCTTCACTGGATCCCACCCATTCGCCAACAACAGCGCCAATGGGGGCTACAACGACAGCGACACGAATGCCAGAAGCAATGGTGGGTAAAGCGGCAGGCAAGCGCACATAGCGCAGTAGCTGCCATCGACTCACATCCATGGTTTTGGCAAGGTCGAGATACCCTTTTGGCGTTTGTCGTAGGCCGTCATAACAACAGGTCGTGACAGGGAAGAAGATAATGATGGCGGCCATCACAACCTTTGAAGCGATACCGTAGCCTAGCCAAAGCATTAAAATCGGGGCAATGGCAAAGACAGGAATGGCTTGGCTGGCGATGAGGATCGGCAGCAGCCAGCGACGTAGCGGGGCAAATAAAAGCATTTGCAAAGCGAAAAAGAGCCCCATGCTTAATCCCAAGAGTAACCCTAAGGCGATTTCGATAGCGGTGACTTTGGTATGACGAAGCAGGACATCATGACGCGCGATAATGCTATCCATGACGGCTACTGGCGATGGCAATATGAAAGGCGGTAACTCAAAAACCGTGATAGCTAGCTGCCACAGACCAAGAATGATCAGTAGGCTAATGATACCTCGGGAGAGGGTTGTCAGTGCTTTAGACTTCAGCATATTGGCCTTCTAGTTTGGCGATGATTTGCTGGTGTAACGCCGCAATATCAGCAGTCAATTCCCTTGGTGTCGGTGTATCTGGAGTGACGAGGGGGACAAGCTGAGCAGGTCGGCCTTGTAATAGATACAAGTCATTGCCAAGGCGTAACGCTTCCAGCGGGTCGTGGGTGATTAAAAGCACATCTTTCCCTTTGAGTAATTTGGCACTCAGTGCCTGAAGCTTATGTCGCGTGACGGCATCTAGGGCAGAGAATGGCTCATCCATCAACACCACTGGCTTGTCTTGCATGAGTGTTCTTGCCAAAGCAACGCGTTGTCGCATTCCACCGGAAAGTTGGTTTGGTGTTTTTGCTTCTTCACCCTCAAGGCCAACCTCTTTCAATAATGCCTTGGCTCTTTGACACTGGCTTTGGGTTGGCTTTTTGCCTTTAATCACCGAGGATAGGCAGACGTTATCGAGCACATTGAGCCAAGGGAACAGCAAGTCTTGTTGTCCCATATAGGCCACGTGTTGATGGCTAAGTGGTTGTGTTTGCTGACCATCACCGAGACGGATATCGCCCGACGTAAAGTGCGCGTCGTCCGTTAACCCCGCCAGTAAACGAAGTAAGGTCGTTTTACCACAACCGCTTCGTCCTAGGACGCAGGTCCAGTCACGAAAAGCAAAGCTGAGGTTGTCAAAAAGTGGCTGAGCTTCATTATCAAATCTCAAGCTCAGCGAATTAGCCGTAATGGTCATTTTTTGAGAGCAAAGAAGTGATTAACGGGCCCGTGGCCTTTGCCAATTTCGAGGTCATCGGCGTGTTTAATCGCGTCGGTTATGTAGGCTTTGCCGAGTTCCACTGCGGTATGTAAAGTGTGCTGCTGCGCTAAGTAGCTCGCAATCGCTGACGAGAGAGTACATCCCGTACCATGGGTGTTGTGTGTGTGGTGGCGAGCCACGGTATACGGGGTGACTTTCCCGTCTTTTATTAGATAGTCAGTGGCTTGGCTATCGTCATGGTGATGCCCGCCTTTGAGTAATACCGCGTGGGTATTGAGTGCTTGCAATGCGGCTATCAGTGATTTTGTCTCCGCATCGTTATGGGGGATTGGTAGGCCTGTGAGTGCTGCCGCCTCGGGCAAATTAGGCGTGATAACCGTGGCAAGGGGCAACAGTTCGTTTTTTAGGCTTTCAATGGCGTCTGTTTTTAACAGCAAATCACCGCTCGTCGCGACCATGACAGGGTCTAGCACGATATGCTGTGGCCTATACTGACGCAGTTTCTCCGCGACAACGCCAATGATATTGCTATCCGCCAGCATGCCAATTTTGACGGCTTTGACATTGAGGTCTGTGAAAATCGCATCAAGTTGTTGAGCAACAAAGTCAGTATCAATGGGTAAGATACCTTGAACGCCCTGGGTGTTTTGTGCGGTTAATGCGGTAATCGCTGAGCAAGCGTAGCCACCTGTGGCAGAAATCGCTTTGATATCCGCCTGAATACCAGCGCCGCCACCACTATCGGAGCCTGCGATGGTCAAAGTGATTGGAGTAGACATAGGCTTTGCTTCCCTTTCTTAGCGACGTAGATCGAATAACAGGAAGCAAGATAGTCGTGATCTGCCTGTTAGTTCCCTACGCCAGTATTAACTGAATCAGGTTCAACGGGTCCTGTTATTTAACAGTCTCAGCTCTCACTTGAGCTCCCCGACTAACTTTTGCGCTTTGATGTCAGCACAAAGTGTGAATGTTAGCCTCACAGATAGGTTTGTAAGGCTAACTTTGCGAATAATAAGCTAAATACATCAAAAAACTGTGCTCTGTGTCAAACTGTCTTTGACCTTTCGTTTCATGAAGGGAGATCAGATGCAGGAAACAGCACACCAGTTACTTGGTTGCAAATAATGCATGAAATGTTGTCAAGATAACATATGCAACCCAGATGGAATGTGGTGATAGCGTATAAATTACTCAACGGGGTAGGGACGTTATTCGTCACTATGCTGAGTGAGGTGGATTGAGTATCAATGCTGTTACCGTGCGAATTTGAGCCAAATACTTCATATTGTCATGGCATTTTTGTGTACCTCGCCGGAAAATTTGAGAGTCGTCAAGTTCATGCTGTTGATCTTAGTGCCGAATTTACTAATTTGTCTGTCAATCTGGCGATGATTGAATCGGCTAATGTGGTAACATTGGGCAATTGAGGTCAACAATCCATGCAAATGACAATGTTGTTTGTTACCGTTTATTTTAATTAAGCAGAACATTATGAAGAAGAAGTATCATTTGTTGCCACTAGTATTTGCAGTGTCCAGCGCATTGCACGCGCAAACAGATATCGACTCTGCTGATATATTTTCTGACTTGGCTCAAGATAACAATATAAATATGTGCGAGCAGGAGTATGCTCAATCAAAAGGTGGATATTTAATCCAGCTTTTCTCCGGCACCAATAAAAAGCGCTTACCAAGTAATGAACAGTTAAATGAGTTGCCGTTGGATATCCGATCTCAACTCAATTTATGCAAGAAAGTACAGTCGGGAGTGCAATACAAGGTATTAGTCGCCGGACCGGTGGAAGGCTATTCCAACGCGAAAGCACTGCAAGCTGACCTACCAGCCAGCTGGAAAGCACGACAACCTTGGATTTTGCCAGTGAGCTGGTTTACTGAGGCGCCAAAAGTGACGTCGTCACCAGAGCCAAAGGTTGCCACTACACCTACTATCAATCCGTCTCCTCAGGCTGTTCTACCTTCAGAAGTTGTTGTAACGAGTGATATTGAAGAGGCAGAAACAGCGTCGGCTCCGCCGGCAGTTACCGCACTGACTCTTGAAGAGAAAGAGGGGGAGCTTGAAGCTTCCTTTAGTGAACTAGAGTTTGGCGCTTTGGCATCAGAGAAAGAGAGTGATATCGGTCAAGAAATCGCTCATGCGGTAGAAAATACCCGTGACCTTGAAGAGGCGGTCGATCCCGTAGCGATAACGTTATCTAAAGAACAAGAAGCACGTATCGCGGGCTTCGTTGCGCCAGTATTCAGTGAAGCGATTGTGGCTGTTTATGCGCAGCAGCAAGCAGATAATCAGATGTTAGATGTTATCGATGAGAAGTCTGCTTCTGAGCAAGCGTTAGCGTCGGAAGCAGCGCCCGAAACACCCGTCGAATCGATCTCTATTGTTGAGACAGAGTCTGCAACTGATGACACTGTAGAGGGTAACGTTCGCATTGATGATGGTGATGAAATTGCGTCGGATCTTGAGATTGCAGATGAAAGTGTTCCTAACCTTGATGATCCTGAAACTGTGGTCGAGGAAGAGGTTGCAGACGTTGAGATCCTCGCTGAGGAACCAGTTGAAACTGCAGTCGTTGAGCACGATGTAGTTGAAGATGCAGTTGAAGATGCGGCTGAAAGTGATGCCACATCGGTAGCACGATCTGATGTTCAGGAAAAAGCCACTGCTGAGGTGGATGAGCCCGAGTCAAAACCCATCAGCCAAGTGATCGATTCAGGTAAAAAGAAGCGCGTGATTATTTTAAGTCCTGATGCATGATTGTGTATACATCAATAAAAAAAGCTCAACTAAGTTGAGCTCAGACTGCTGACAAAGGTCTAGCTTTCGAGCTAGACCTTTGATCTAATAGGGGTATCGAAATATGGACACTCCGTTATGCTTCAAGAGCCTACTCCGCAACAATACGAACTGGAAATGGTGACGATGGAACAGTTAGTTCCTAAAAACCATTTAGTGCGTAAAATCGATAATGCTATCGACTTCGAATTCATTCGAGATGAAGTCGCTCATCTTTACTGTAAAGATAATGGACGCCCACCTGTTGACCCTGTCCGCCTCTTCAAAATCATCTTACTTGGCTACATCTTTGGCATAAAAAGTGAGCGTCAGCTCGTCAAAGAGATTGAAGTGAATGTCGCTTACCGTTGGTTCTTGCGGATGTCATTAACAGAGAAAGTCATTCACGCTTCTACTCTCAGCCAGAACCGCATTCGTCGCTTTAATGGCACGGATGTATTCGAACGTATTTTTATCAATATCGTAGAGCAAGCCATGTCGAAAGGCTTGGTCGCGGGTCAAGAGCTCTTTACGGACAGTACTCATCTCAAAGCGAACGCCAACAAGAATAAACACACCAATAAAGTCACGGCGGTTCGTGCCAGTACCTATCTTGATATGCTGGATGAAGACGTCGCTTTAGACCGAGAAAAAGCAGGTAAGAAGCCACTTAAGGCTCGGGAGTCAGAGCCAAAAACAAAGAATACTAAAACCAGCACCACTGACCCAGAGAGTGGCTTCATGACTCGTGATAATAAGCCTCAAGGCTTCTTTTATCTCGACCATCGAACCGTTGATGGTCAACACGGAATTATTCTCGATACCTACACCACCGCGGGTAACATCAATGACTCACAGCCTTACGTTCAACGCTTAGATTACACGCTTGCCACATTCCAATTGAACCCGATAGCTGTTGGACTGGATGCGGGCTACTTTACTGCTCCAGTGGCGGAGTCACTTGAACGTCGAGCTATTCTTGGCGTGTTCGGTTATCGACGTCCATCTAGAACGAAAAATACGTTCAAAAAGAAGCACTTTACTTACGATGCGCAAAGAGACAGCTACCAATGTCCGAATGGTCAGGAGTTGCTTTATAAAACTACCTCACGCGATGCGTATCGAGAATACCACTCAGCCCCCAAAGAATGTGCGTTCTGTCCAATGAGGGATGACTGTACTCAAAGCAGAAATATGAAGAAAGTGATTACACGGCATATCTATAGTGACGCAGTAGAGAGGGCAAACCAAATGCGGCTCTCTTCCTACGGCAAGAAGACTTATAGACGTCGAAGTGAAACAGTAGAACGTAGCTTTGCAGACGCTAAGCAACATCACGGTCATCGTTATGCTCGCTTCCGCGGTCTAGCCAATGTGCAAATGCAATGTTGGTTGGCAGCGGCAGCCCAAAACATCAAGAAGATAGCGCTGGTGATGAACTATCTCCGAAAAATAGGCTTAAACATGGCAGAAATGAGGCAAATACTTGCTTCTGTATGCCTATGTAATGAACGGAAACTTCTGCGCACGACATAGCAAAAAATATCGCGATCGCGACCTACGGTCGCTTCCAAAAAAGAACCCCGCTTAAAAAGCGGGGTTCGTCATCAATCTGAGCTCAACTAAGTTGAGCTTTTTCTTTTGTATCAGTGTAAGGATTATACTTTCTTATTGTATAAGTAATAGACGTGTTCGTTATTATCCGTACGGTATTTTAGGAAGAACTGGTTATTGTCTAGTGGATAGAATGTCGAGATGACAATCTTATTCTTCGGCTTAGGAATGTCATCTTGAGAAGCTTTATGCTGCTCGTGACGAATAACCAAACGGTATTTTGATATCTGGAATAAACTCGCTTCCGTTGAGGTGACATATTTTTCTGTTAAATATATCGTACTGAAGTAGTCATGAAATAAAGCGGTTTCACCAGCAATATAAGCTTGTGACGTAATGCTCACTGGCTCATCTAAGTGATTAAAATTTGATGTCGCAATCCAGTGACCATCAAACTTGAAATTGCCTTTGCGAAACTCTTGATATTTTACATATCCCATACCAGCACCAAAGCTGATAACAAAGAGTAATACTAGAGGAATTATCTTTCTGTACATGCGATTCCCTGTAGATTGTTCGGCTGACTACAGACGACCAATCGTCCTTCCCTGGTTTTATCAATGAACAGTGTGTCACCACTGCTGTAGTGCGCTTTCAGCGACTCGATTTCTTCTGGTGTGATTTCTTGTGAAAGCGTAATCCATTTTGCTGTTTCACTATAGCCAAGAATTTGGTCGTAGGTGAAAGCACCAAGTTTAAATGCTATGCCCATCATGACAGGGACCAAAGCGTAGACACCGATTTGTTTGAAAATGGAGAGATCAGCAGTGGGTTTAGGGTGTCGATAAATTTCATCAAATGAATTGATGCTTGGTTCAACAAAGGTAGCGGCATGCATCACTGGCTTAGGTGCCATAGTGAGCACGTAGCCAAATTCAGGTACCTTGCGGATGATCTCCGATTCCAAATCATTGAGTTTTTCACGCAAGTTGATGATGACTTTATCGATCAGGGATTCATTCAGTTGACCTGTTTGCCAAATGTTTTGATGTAACTCCATCGGTTTAACAGGGTTTGGGTACGCTCGGACTAGCGCCAATAAGACCTGTGCTTCCTTGAGCATCATCCAATGTGTGTTTGCACCATCATCGAGATAGTTGTTAGAGAAATCACATGTGATATCGCCGATTTTGTAAACGAGTGCATCAGTTTTGGGTGGTGCAGCGGTAGTTAGATCATCAACTGCTTGTATACTCATATTTCTCGGTACCATATTTTGCATTTACAAATATTTATACCACCTTCCGCGTAAGGCTAAATGCTGCTAACAAAAAGCTCCGGCGCATATCACCTGTGAAATGTAACTGATGAAACAGTGGTAAAATTACTGTTATATGCGCTGTAATTTTTCGGTTCAAAACCGGGCCGAGAAAACGAAACTTTATCGGTTTATTTTTTGATGTGAAATATGTGTGCAGGTCACGGCTTGTGGGTGTCTCGGTGGGAATTATTACAAATTTATCAATAATTTGTTTCAATTCGGGTGGTGAAAAGGAGGTTCAGAAATTTGAGTCACACACGCATGATTTTATGTGGCAATTTCGCCGATTATCTAGACATTATTTCTGTCCTTTGGCGATGAAATTTGCCCATCGAGCCGCAACTAGCTTCAAGGCTAAAGTTGGCTTTTAGTCTGAAAATACCGTCCAGGTGTTTGCCCAAACTGTTTCTTGAAAGCAGCGACAAATGCAGAGTTGGAGTCGTATCCACACTCTAAGGCCACTTTCATAACGTTATCTCCTTTTTCAAGTCGAGTCAGTGCATGTAACAGGCGTAATCGTTGCCGCCATTGCTGAAAGGTGAGTCCTGTTTCGGTTTTAAATAGACGGCTAATGCTTCGTCCGGTTAAGCCAACTTTTTGACCAAGATCGGTAATCGATTCTTGGCTGTAAGGGTGTGTCTGTAAGTACTGGCAGATCGAATGTGTACGTTTATCCATTGGCAGTGGCAGTTGAATGTGCGCATCGCGTTGCACCGTTAATTCATCTACTAATGTGTCAACCAGTCTGCTTTGCGGTGTATCGGGTTTGTAGTCAATGGGCTGCTGGCAAAAGCGTACAATCAGTTCACGACAAAGGGGAGTGATTTCACAAACAAACGCATGTTGCCAACGTTGGTCATGTAACACTTCTGTTTGAATATAGAGGCCACGCATTTCTGCCGCGCCTTGTGCAACCACCTGATGTTGCATGTTACCGGGAACCCAAACCGCAAACTGTGGGGGAGCCATGTAACACCCCTGTTTGGTATTGACACTAAGTACCCCTGTAACGGCGTAAGTGAGCTGTCCCCATGCGTGCTGGTGCCAGGGTGTAACGCTGCCTTCTTGTCCCCAACTTTCTGAGCGCGCATAAAGGGGGCGAGGTAATGAGGTTAATAAGGGTATCTGACGGGTTTGTCCTTTATTCGACATAATGTTTCTTATTATCGGTGGAAGGAAGTTGCAGCTAGCTTATGATATTGGTTAAGTTTTGCATAGAAGAATTGATGACATGCGTTTTATATCAGTGATAAAGAAAGAGTGGTTTTTGGTTGGTATGGTTGTCGCCATTTTGTTGGCAATGGTGATCCCGAATGTCGGTAAGTCTGCTGGGTTTCTTCATCTGGATGTTGTAACCAGCGCAGGTATTGCTCTGATTTTCTTCTTGCATGGTCTCGGGCTCTCTCCGAGTGCCATTAAAGCGGGTGTCAGCAATTGGCGATTACACTTGTTCGTACAGACTGCCACATTTATCGCCTATCCATTGTTATGGGTGGTGTTTGGTGATGGTTTGCATCTGCTAATGCCTAGCGCTTTGGCGTTTGGTTTTTGCTATTTGTTTGTGTTACCGAGTACGATTTCTTCGTCGGTTGCCATGACCAGTATCGCGAAAGGCAATGTACCGGGGGCGATTTTCAACGCGTCGCTGTCGAGTGTCTTAGGGGTGTTTATTACCCCATTTCTGATTCAAGTCTTTATGGGGCTTGAAGGGGTAGAAATGGATTTGATGGCAACGATCGTCTCTATTTCAACCCTACTGCTTTTACCTATGGTGATAGGACAACTACTTCGTCCTGTCTTAATTCATTTTATTGAGCGCCATAAAACAGTGGTTAACAAGGTGGATAAGGTTGTGATCTTGTTGATCGTCTTCAATGCTTTCAGTGACTCTGTTGCCGAGGGTATATGGCAGGGCTTTAGCCCAACCGCTTTGTTCATCGCCGTTGCGCTGTCATTTATCATCCTATTGGTTGCCGCACACGGTATTACGTGGAGTGCAAGTAAATGCGGTTTTAGTCGAGAAGATGAAATTGCTGCGGTTTTTTGCGGAACCAAGAAGACGCTTGCGGCAGGTGTTCCTATGGCGAAAGTGATTTTTGGCGCTGATCCTAATTTGGGGATGTTTTTATTACCCATCATGTTTTACCACCCAATTCAAATTTTCTATTGCGCGTTACTGGCTAACCGTTACGCGAGTCAAGCCGAGAAATCACACGTGCAGTCAGTGCCATAATCATGTAAATAATGTGAAACTGTTTATCTATTATTCTTTTCATCTGTGTCTAGATATATTCTATAACGATAGAGAAGATGACATTAAGGACATCAAGGAATGAGTTCGATATCAGTTTCATCACCCCAGCATCAATATCTGCGTAATGGCACATTGGTTGTGTCATTGGGTGTGGTTGTTGGGTTTATTTGCGATTATTTGTTCAATCTCACACTGAGTCGCACCTTAGAAAGTCATACTTATGGCGATTATAAGGTTGCCTACGCGTTTGCAACCACAGCCAGTGTCTTTTGCTTACTAGGTGGTGATCGCATTGCGCCTCGCTTGTTGTCTGAGAGATTGGCTCGGGGTGAAAATCAGCACGTTTGGTATTTCTTGAAGTTCTATCTGATTGTCGCGATGGTGACATCATTTACGGTGATCTTACTGACGGCAATTGGAAGCTATTTTCATCTCGGTGTGACGGATACTCAAGACCATCATCCACTGTTAAAAATGTCGTTCGTGATTCCGCTGATCGCGGTTGGGGCGTTGCTAAGTCGTATACTGCAATCAGCAAAACAGCTCGCTTGGTCTAATCTTCCTTGGCGAATCGGATTACCGCTAGCGAAAATAGGGGCCATTTGGGTGATGTTTTATAGCCTGCCATCCTTGACCCTGAGTGAGGTTATTCTTGCGGGTGCAACAACTGTTGTGGTGATTATTGCTTGGCAGTGGCACAAGATCCGTCAACTTAACTTAGTGGACGTTGAAGCGCATCATGACACTGCACCGGCAACCGAATGGTTAAAGCTCTCTATCCCTATGATGCTAGCGATGCTAGTGACAATGGTGATGAATCAAGTGGATCTGTTTATGTTGGAGGCGATGGCGACAGAGCACGAGGTTGGCGTCTTTGCTGCCGCTTCCACAACGGCACACTTTATCCCCATTATTCAAACGACGGTTGCTGGCCTGTTTTTACCATTAATTGCGCCCGCTATTGCCAATGATGGCGATGGTGGTTTTCAGTTGTTTAAAAAAGGGATGCTCTGGGTCTCTGTGGCGGTGATATTGGTTTGTGGCGTGCTGTTTTTGTCTAGTCACGTATTGTTGGGACTATTTGGTGATGACTACACTGAAGCGAACATGACCTTGTATTTATTGATTGGCGCTTATGGGATTTGGGGTGTGGCGTCGTTTTCGTCTACTTGGTTACAGTATTTAAAGCGCAGTCACCTTGTCCTAAAAATTGGTGGTGTAGCGTTGCTGGTGGATGTCGTTGCTAACCTACTCTTGATTCCACCGCTGGGTATTGAGGGAGCGGCACTGGCGACGTTATTGGCGTTAGGCAGTGCCGCATTGTTAACCTTGTTGGCAATGTTCAATGTGATGCGAGCAGGGGTGTTTACAGTGAAATCGGCGCTCAAGTAATCGGGGACACAAAGTTTGGCAGTGTCATCAACGTAGAGTCTCGGTTACTTGCGATTGACGATATGGAACCCTAAGCTTGGCGCAATTCGGCTTAACCAGTAAGCGGTATTGGATAAGCCGACACGAATTTCATCTTTGCCACGTTGCCAGCCTTTAATACTCTGTTCGGCAACGTATTCTGGCGTGAGTGCCTTGACGGTTTCGGGCAAGCCTTTCTGATGAAATGGTGTGTTGACCAGAGGGGGCATGATTTCAATGATACGAATATCTTGGTGTTTTGTTTGTTCTCGTAGACTTTGACTGAAGCTGTGTAGCCCTGCTTTTGCTGCACAATAGAAAGGGCTGCTTGATTTTGGGGCATAGACTAATCCTGTTGTCATATTGGCAATGACAGCGTTAGGGCGCGTTAATAGGTTTGGTAGCGCATGAATTGTCATCGCCATATGTGCCTCAAGATTGTCACGGAGTTCAAGTTGATAGGCTTGCCATCGTGTATCCACATCACCGTCCTCTTGGGTAGAAGCTAGATTATGATGCGCCATCCATCCTGCATTGTTGATGAGTGTATCGAATTGGGGGTAGTTGTCATTAAGCCATTTGAACAGGGTTGTACGCGCATTGTGATTACCGATATCGATTTGGTATGTCGCAATGTTGTTGCCAGCAATTTGGCGAAGTTTCTCTTTGTCCCGTCCTAATACAATCAGCTGATTTGCATCGCAAAGTCGCTTAACCAACTCACTACCAATGCCGGAACTGCCGCCGCTGATCACTATGGTTCTTCCGGTTATTTTCTCTGTTCTCATAGGTCTTTCTCCTTTGTGGTTGTGCTAACCTAACGAATGAGAAACCAGAGCACTTTAACACGGGTTAATTTGGCGGATGTTTTCGATATGGTTTCTGCAATCCCAAACGAGAGCGGATGCGAGAAAGTGATACTTCTGATATGCCAAGATACGCGGCAATATGGTAGTTGGGTATGATGGCATCCAGGTTGGGATGCGCTTCCTTGAACTGTAAGTAAGCATCTGTTGGGGAAAGGAGCAGCAGGTCGGCCTCTCTTTTTTCTTTGCGCAATGCAAGCCTCACGAGTAAACGTTCTAAGACTGTACGCCATGCGTTGGAAGACGCAGATAGCGTTTGGAGATGACGGTAGTGTAAGGAAAGACAGGTGACATCAGTGAGCGCATCACAGCCAAAGCGGCTCGGGGTTTGTGTATGTAATGAAGAGAGGCTTGAGGCAACGTCACTGCAACTGAGAAAGGACTTATTCATTCGATTCCCATCTGGCTTGATGTAGTAGTGGCACGCAATCCCCGTGACAACAAATCGCACGAGACTTAGGGTATCCCCCGCATGAAAAAGGGCCGTACCGGTTTGAAACTTTTCTTCTTTTGCGATTGCGAGTAATGCTTGCCACTCTTTTGCATTGATGGGGGAAAGCGCATTAATCGCTTGAAATAAAGGTTGGTACGGTAAGTTTACTGGTTCCATTACGTATCACGATCTATCGGCTGAGGCATTTTGTTTGATAGTGAAGCTACCTTAAGATGCTTGTTCAGCGAGAAAACCCACCCTAAGGGGCGCATCTTGAGATTGCCTGAGTATATGTCTATTCATGCTCTCGCGCAGTGATAACGCCACTAAAAATTGATGCTGTGGTATTTAGGACTAATCCCATAGGCATTTTCGTTAGGATCGCTGTCCATACAGAGAAGTAAAACGAGCCATATAGTGCCTACCGTCAGCATGAGAAAGGGCATACCCGATGTGGATTGGTTCGGTATCATCAGAAAAAGAACTGGAATTGCAATGAGCATCATCCAGTTACCGCTGTGACCGGTGTCGTGCAAGCGACGCACTAAGATGGCAAACATGGCAGGTATAGAAAGGCATAAGTAAACCGCTCCCAATATCCAGAATTGAGCCAATATCATGTAAAAAGTGAGATGAATAACACTGAACATATAAAAATCATCGCGTCGCGTACGGCCTGTGAAATGAAAGCTTTTTAGCCAAGCCATCAGATAAAGATCCATTTCAGCTCCTTGAAATGTGATTGAAGATTGCTTCCTGCAATTATTGACGAGCATTTGACTAATTTATCTATAAAATACAATCACTTCAATTGTATTTCTTGTTACTTAGTGATTTGTTTTCTAACGAGAGTGAATGATTGGATATACAGCTAAACATGCGGGCTTGTCTGGTTGTTTGGTCTTTTATGTGTGAGAATTTTGAACTTATATTTTTAGTATGAAGTACTGTCGATCTGCCCGTTTTCTGCGACATAGTATTTTATCCTCATAGCGCCTTGTGCCGCTTTTTGCAGGTCTTATTGTTTAACTGCTCAGTATCTCATATGGGTATATACTTTACGGAAGTTATTGGTGAGGAGTGGTTATGAAGGCAATGTCTAGGCAGTGGTGCAGAGCAGGGTGTTTGTTTATCTTGACGGCAGGGGCGACATTATCGGTGTCGGCGGAAAGTTTAAAGTTAACAACGGAAGATTGGCCGCCTTTTGCAATTGGTGACAACATTCACACCAATACATTGCCAGGATTTAGTATTGAGATTGTCAATACTGCGTTAGCGCGTTTGGGCTATCAGTTTAGTTACGAGCTTCAACCCTTTAAGCGACAGATTACTGCCACGATGCATGGTCAATATGATGCGATGGTCGTATTGCTTGAGTCAGATGCACCCGACTTAATTTTTCCCAAGCAGGGAATTGGATTGATACGCAACTGTTTCTTTACGCACAAAGAGACGGTTTGGTCCTATGACTCCCCGTCCTCTTTAGCATCTATTCGGTTAGGGGTCGTAAGTGGTTATACCTATGGCGAGATAGATGCACACATCGCTAATGCCAGCGATAGCATCTTTTCTGTTCAGCAAGAAGAAGGCGATCTGTTCGGTAAAATGGTTGCGCTAATGGATAGAGGCCGTGTCAGTGCCGTCATTGAAGACGAAGCCGTCTTCGGTGCTTATTTAGAAAGCATTGACCGCAAAGAAGACTTTTTAGTGGTGGGCTGTCTAGAGGGCGATATTGCGAAGATTGGTTTTTCTCCTAAGATGCGTGGTGCGACAGCGCTGGCAGAGGCATTTGATGCTGAAATGGCGGTGATGCGCCGCTCAGGAGTACTGCAAGAAATCTTGAGTAAATATCATATTGAGGATTGGGATTCGGATGAGTAAGTCGGGTTACCGATATACTCAAGCATCTTGAGGTGGCTTGAGTATAAAGACCTTTTCGCACTTCTCATCGAGAATAGTCAATGCATCGACTTGGCTATTCTTTACCGCTGTTCGATTTTTCCTTTCGTAGGCCTATTACGGCACCGTACTTGTTACTGACGCGAGAGTACTTCTTTGGTGCAGTGCTTTGAGGTCTTGAATAGCAGCGCTAAGTGATAGAAATCCCGCTTCTTATGCGAAAACGCGCGCGATTGATCGGCGGATCTTTACGCGATCTTCCGTAAAAATGGCTTGCAGCCAGTGTATCTCTGAATATACTGTATATATATACAGTTGTGAGGTGTGTGCGCTAATGCAGCGTACGCAATAGAAGCGATGCATGAGTTAATTGAACAATTACAGAATCAACATTTAGTCTGGCACGGGAGTGAGCAGCCATGTGTGAAAGCGGTTCAACAGACAGGGTATACCGTATTAGATAATCAACTCGCGGGTGGCTTTCCGCGTCATGGTGTGGTTGAAATCTGTACCTCTCTGGGTATTGGTGAGTTACGCTTATTGCAGACATTCCTCTCTAAACATCAACAGCGTCTTATTGTTTTTATTGCGCCTCCGGGACACGTGAATGCGGCATATTTGGCTTCACAAGGCATTGCAACGGAGCAGGTGGTGATTATCTATCCTACTTCGACTAATGATGCGCTATGGGCTGCGGAACAATGTTTAAAGAGTGGTGCTTGTGCTGCGGTGATGTTATGGCTTGAAAATATGGAGATACATCAAGTTAAGCGGCTACAACTCGCCAGTGAGACAGGGGATTGCCTACAGTTTTTATTCCGGCCTAAGCAAGATTATGGCATGTCACTGCCCGTCTCTCTCAGCCTCGGCCTTGCACCTCATGAGCAAGGTATTGCTGTCGAAATTAGAAAACGTAAAGGCGGATGGTCACAAGGAGAGTTTGTGGTCGATATGACAGCACAAGTGCCTGCATTGACGGTGGCGCCTCGCCATAGTGATGTTATTCCATTCCCAATCGCGCAACGGGGGTGACATGACATTATGGCTATACCTGCATTTTCCCTCACTACAGCTTGAAAGTCTGTTTGCGCAACAGCGTGGTCAGGGGGCACCTGAAGCTGACAGGTTGTTGACTGAGGCCGTGATCGTCGTTGATGGCAAGCGCCATGAAATCGTACAGATGAATAGCGCGGCTGTGGCAGCGGGCGTCAAACTGGGGATGGGGTTAGGGACTGCAGCCTCTCTGTGTCCCGATTTGCAAGTCATACCGTATGAACAAGAGAGTGAAGCACGCCGTTTAAAAGAGATAGCTCACTGGCTTTATTTAGTCACATCCGATATGGCGTTCTTCCCACCAAATGGCTTATTACTTCGTGTTACAGAGATGCTGACCCTCTATGATGGGCTGGATAATTACTGGCAACACCTCAGTGAACACCTTAATAAACTGGGTTTGACCTACACCTATTCAACGGGTTATTCCCCTTATGCGGCACGACTATTAGCGAGGTCAGGTGGCAATTGTGTTACAGAGAGCCGTGAGTGGCTGATGCAGCGTTTGAAACAACATGCGTTAGCGACGACTGAGCTACTACCAAACACCATTGAAAAACTGTCGCGGATTGGGGTGAACGATCTGCAAACGCTACTGAATCTTCCCATGGCGGAAATAGCTCGTCGATTTGATATTGAGTTGGTTAATTATGTGGGGCGTTTGACGGGACAGTTTAAACACCCCATTGATTTCTATCACCCGCCTGAGTCTTTTGAGCGCTACTTAGAGCTACTGTTTGATATTGAGAACGTACAGTGGTTGGCTCGCCCTTTGAGTCGTTTACTGAAAGAGATGGCGGCATTCTTAAAATTACGTGATTTGCTGGCACTGGAGTTAGCCGTCACGCTACATCAGCGTGATCTTCCTGAGTCTGTGGTGACCTTAACCTCGGCACAAGGTGAGTACAGTGCCGAGAAATGGTTAGCGTTATCCGCATTAACCTTAGAGTCTGTCGCATTAGATGGGCCAGTGATGGGAATCACCCTAAAAGTGGTGCGTGTGACTGAGCAACGGGGCGATGATGTCGACCTTTTTGCGGGTAAGCAAGGCACGATGATGCCTCTTGAACTGCTCTCGTTGTTGCAAGCGAAGTTGGGGGAAAATGCCGTGCAAGGGGTGGTGCTCACCGCCGATCCTCGTCCTGAATTGGCGAGCCAAGTCTGCATGCCGCTTTATACGAAGAGCAAACAAATACACGCAGCGGAGGCTTTATTGCGTCCCAGTTTTTTGTTGCCGAAACCAGAACCATTACAAGAAAAAGTCGACGTGATGCAAGGGCCTGAGCGGATCGCCACAGGTTGGTGGGACAGCCATCCGGTGGTAAGAGATTACTTTGTGGCACGGAGTGGCGAAGGGCGTTGGTTATGGATTTTCCGTAATCAGCGGCAAGAGTGGTTTGTGCACGGGATGTTCAGCTAATGCAATACGCCGAACTATTTTGTCAGACGAACTTTTCGTTTCTCGAAGGTGCTTCCCATGCCGAAGAGCTGATGTTACAGGCTGACTTCTTACGCTATTCAGCCTTAGCGATTACCGATGAATGCTCCGTCGCTGGAGTGGTAAGAGCGTGGACAGCGCAGCAAGCACATGGATTAAGCGTCAAACTGATTGTGGGTAGCTTATTTCGTCTAGACGATGAACTTGAAGTCATTCTGCTTTGCCCTAGCCGAGAGGCGTACGCAGAGTTGTGTCGAATTATCACCAATGCCCGTCGCCGGACTGAAAAAGGTGAATATCGGCTGTCCGAATGGGATCTGATGTCCGTGCGTCACTGCTTGTTTTTATGGTTGCCTACACACTGCGAGCGAGATAATCATTGGGGCGAGTGGTTACAACGTCATCATTTAGGCCGGTTGTGGATTGGCTTGCAACGACATTTAGGCCATAACGACGGCGACTATCAAGCACATTGTGAAACGCTTTCACAGTCACTTCATGTCCCGATTGCGGCGTGCGGTGGTGTGTTAATGCACAATGCCACTCGTTTGCCTTTACAGCATGTGCTGACGGCAATTAAGCATGGCGAAACTGTTGAAGCGGTGAAAGACAAGTTATTGGTGAATACGGAGCGTTGCCTTCGTTCCCGAGAAAAAATTGCCCGTTTGTTTCGTCCTGAGTGGCTCGCTGAAACCATGACGATCATGCAAAAGTGTGATTTTGAATTGAAGTCCTTAAGTTATGAATATCCTGCGGAACTGATTCCTCAAGGCATGACGCCCATGGCGCACCTGCGCGCATTAACCAAGCAAGGCGCTGCTTTTCGTTTTCCAGAAGGTGTGCCAGCTGAGATTCAAAGCACGATTGATAAAGAGCTTCGTCTGATTGAAGAGATGAACTATCCGTTCTTCTTTTTGACCATACATGACATCGTGATGTTTGCGAAGACGAAAGGGATTCTCTATCAAGGTCGAGGCTCCGCGGCAAACTCTATTGTGTGTTATTGCTTGGAAATCACCTCAGTCGATCCGAGGCAGATCTCTGTGTTGTTTGAGCGATTCATCAGTAAAGAGCGTAATGAACCGCCTGATATTGACGTGGATTTCGAGCATGAACGTCGGGAAGAAGTGATCCAATACCTGTATGAAAAGTACGGTCGTGAGCGGGCAGCACTCGCGGCAACAGTAATTTCATATCGGTTTAAAAGTGCGGTGCGGGACGTGGGTAAGGCGCTGGGTATCGCCGAGACGCAGCTCGATTACTTCATTAAGAACGTCAATCGTCGGGATCGCGGTCTAAATTGGCAGGGGCAGATAGTGGAGTTGGGCTTACAGCCAGAATCGGTGAAGGGGCAGCATTTTATTCAGCTTGTGAATGACATTATGGGGTTTCCGCGTCACTTGTCTCAGCATGTTGGGGGATTTGTGATTTCGTCCGGGCCCTTATATGAGCTGGTACCTGTTGAAAATGCCGCCATGGCCGATCGTACCGTGATTCAATGGGATAAAGATGACTTAGAAAGTTTAGGTCTGCTGAAGGTCGATGTGTTGGCATTAGGGATGCTAACAGCCATCCGTAAGTGCTTTGCTTTGGTCGAAAAATGGCATCAGCGCCGCCTCACCATTGCAGATATTACTCGCATGCAAGATGACCCTGCCGTGTATGGCATGATCCAACGTGCCGATACCATTGGCGTGTTTCAGATAGAGTCACGGGCGCAAATGAGTATGCTGCCTCGTTTACGGCCGCGCAATTATTATGACCTTGTTATACAGATTGCCATCGTGCGCCCCGGCCCCATTCAAGGGGATATGGTCCACCCCTTTTTGAAGCGCCGAAATGGAGATGAACCAATTGAATACCCATCGAAAGAAGTCGAGGCGGTATTATCTCGCACCATGGGCGTGCCGATTTTCCAAGAGCAGGTGATTAAGCTGGCCATGGTAGCCGCAGGTTTCACGGGGGGCGAAGCCGATCAGTTGCGCCGCGCCATGGCATCATGGAAAAAAAATGGCCAGCTCATGCAGTTTCGTACCAAGTTGATTTCCGGCATGCAATCACGCGGTTATGATGTCTCGTTTGCAGAGCGCATCTTTGAGCAAATATGTGGTTTTGGCGAGTACGGTTTTCCAGAGAGCCATTCCGCCTCTTTTGCTGTGCTTGCTTATACCTCCGCTTGGTTAAAACACTACTATCCCCATGCGTTTTATACATCATTGATGAACAGCCACCCGATGGGGTTCTATTCTATCTCACAACTTGTGCAAGATGCGCGACGCCATGGGATCACCGTTTTGCCAGTGTGTGTTAACCATTCGCTGTGGGACCACCAAGTGGTTGGACTCGAACAGGAGGGGGCGTCACCACCATTAGCCATCCGTTTAGGGATGCGCATTGTGAAAGGATTGAGCCAACAGGCGGCAGAAACGCTGGTGTCCCATCGCCCGACGCAAGGGTATCAACACACTGGCATGTTGAAAACGGTACCAGTCCAACGGCGTGATATTGAGTTATTGGCATCTTCAGATGCGCTTAAAGCGCTCGCAGGAGACCGCTTCAGTGCGCGCTGGTCAACCATGGATGATCTGGATGAATTACCCTTGTTTAAAGGGGTAAACGAATGCGCGCCAAGGTATCAGCATCAACCCGATCAGTTGACTACCTTGGTTGAAGACTTTGCGACAACCGGATTGAGTTTGAATTGTCACCCTATCACCTTATTAGCGGAGAGTGGCAGATTAGATCGTTTTACACGGATGCGAGATTTAAAGCATAAGGCACACAAATCCTTAGTCACTGTTGCAGGTATGGTCACGGGGAAACAATCACCGGGGACGGCTGCCGGGGTGACTTTTTTTACGTTGGAAGATGATACAGGCAACATTAATGTTGTTGTGTGGGCAGGGACAGCACGGGCGCAGAAAAAGGCGTATTTGACCGCCAAAATACTGAGAGTCAAAGGTATTTTGGAGCGAGAAGGCGAGGTTATCCACGTTATCGCGGGTCGATTGGAAGATATCAGCGGTGAACTTGCCGCGCTAAAAAGCAAATCAAGAGACTTTCATTAAAGGGATACACGCATCTTGAGGTAGCTTTATTGTAAGCTGCACACAGCGAGGCGGCTCACCTCGCTGTGTCTTTTCTCGCGCCAATTACCAATACGTGAATCGCTTTGCGAAGTTAATACTGCTGGCACTGTTGCGAATGTGCAGTGCGTGAAGCAGGCATTGCACGCTAAAGACCCGGCGATTGACGCGATCGCGCATCGGTAAGTCCATTGTTTTCTGCCATATTTCAATCACTTCATGAACGCGCAATAACTTACTTCGATCAATACTCCATTGATTTTTACCTTCGATAGGCAGTGGGCAAGGAATATGGCCTGGATACGCTTGCCATGGCGATTGCAGTGTCTGCGGGTAAGCATGGGCTAGCCAAGCAAGGTAAAACTTGTGTTTGCGCATTTCTTGAATGGGTTGACTCAGCGGGTATTGCAGTACTTTCCAAGAGTACATGGGTAAACAAAATTCCATTTGGTATTCATCAATCTCCTCAAAGGGGACGGCAAGGTGGTGATGCTGATCATTTAAGAACAAAAACAGTTGATACGCTTTATCCAGAGGGAGTGACTTCAAGGGCGCAAACGAGGCGATGAGATTATTACGTAAGTTTTGTTGCAGGTCAGATGCGCCATTGATGACAGATTTAGGCGCATAGGCATACTGTTGATCTAAATAGGCATCGACAAGGGCTTCGACATTTTCCGAGAGCGCCGCGTTATAGACGTCATCGGAGTAATAGATCATGCCGATACCGACACTACCACCATTGCCAGACCATGCCAGCTGTGGTCGGCTAATGCGATCGTATTCGCGGTGTGGGCGGCATCGCCAGTGTTTCCCAAGTTTTTGCTCTACAGAGTGACTTTGCGTGTCTCGAACGCTCACGAGGTCAAGCGGAATGCCTTGTGTTTGGGCGAATCGCTCGGCGCAATGGCTGTCTAGTGTTTTACTGGTTGAGAAGTTAAGCGCTGTGATATCCATACCTGCGCGTTGCAGCTCTGCGGCAATCACGCGAGAATCAAGACCGCCAGAGAGTGTCGTTACGACACTGGTGTCATGGTGAAGATATTTTCGGCAGGCGACCTTAAAGGCATCATCCATAAGATCGACAGCAAACTCGGTGGGATAGCGGACTTGCGCAAGTTGAACCCAATCAAAATACTCTGTCAGATGGGTGTCACCATGATGGAAATCGAGGCGTTCTCCGGGGCGCGCGCAGCGCACTTCATTATACGGCGTATGATCAAGCAGAAAGTACCCGAGCGTGGCGAATTCGGTGACACCATCAAGGTTGCGCGTGAGTGGCAGTGAGAGCTGTTTTAAGATTTTTAGTTGGGTAGAAAAAATAAGCGCGCCTTGAAAATGCATGAAATAGAAAGGGCGTAGTCCAAGGGGATCGGTGGCAAGGGTCAATCGGCCAGTCGCTTGGCAGTATGACAGGTAGCAAAACGCGCCTTCAGATTCTGACAGCGCTTGATTGAGACAGTCGCTATCACGAAGTGTGACTAAATCATCGGTTCGATTGCTACTTAACAGCGGGTGTCCAACACAGGCTGAGGTAGTTTGCCCATTCTGTAACCATGCCGTTTGCTCGTAGGCATCAAAGTCGAAATTGAAAATAGCGTGCTTGTTCGATGCACTGACACGGGTTTCATCGGTTGGAAAGCGTTGAAAATAACCGGTGAGCTCTTCGATTAGATGCTTATGGGTAATGTTCAAACCAGTATGGCTTACAATGCCAGCGATGATGCTCATGATATTGTCCTATGCGTTTTCGATAACCTTGTTCTCTCTATACGAAAAGCGTGCCATTTCTGGAAATAGAACAAATACTGCACTTAATTTATTGATTTAAAGGGCATCTGCCTAGGCTTTGTCACTGAATAGATTCCGGCGCCGTTTGCAAATATCGAATTTGCAACGCGAAAGAGATTTCACGACTGCAAGATGCGTGTCCCGCCAGTTTGAGGCGGCTTGAGTATACAACTTTGCCAACGTGACTCGCGAGATAGTGTCTGTGAGTCGATGAAGCGATCATGTCGACAGAGTTAACAACAAAGCCATGCGGTTGTCATATTTTGAGTAAAAAGCAGGTGTCCTCGTCAGTAGTCTACGTTATATGTAAACGAATTGTTGTTATTGATGGTGGCGCAAAGTGACAAAGCACGTTCTAGTTGTTGATGATGATATAGAGATCAGAGAGCTGCTTGAAGAATATCTTTCCAAGTCTGGCTATCGGGTGCTGACTGCGGGTGACGGTGTGGAGATGGCGACGCAAATGGCGGCCAATCATATCGATGCCATCTTGTTAGATGTGATGTTGCCGGGAGACGATGGCTTTAGCTTATGCCAACAGGTTCGGCGTAATTCGAATGTGCCCATTATTATGATCACCGCAGTGTCAGATGATACAGACCAGATTATCGGTCTAGAGATTGGTGCCGATGACTACATTGCCAAACCCTTTAACCCACGTCAGCTTTTAGCACGCTTAAAAGCGGTATTACGAAGAGCAAGTGTGAATGAGGTTGCCCCTGAGGTGCCAATCGCCATGGTATTTAAAGAGTGGCGATTAGAGCTGGTGACGCATACGCTAACGAATCTGGAGTCAGGAGAGCAACATGCCTTGCCCGCTGGGGATTTCAATTTATTGATGTTCTTTCTTAACAACCCCCATCAGTTGCTCGATAGAGATACGATTTCGAATGCAATAAAAGGGCGGGAATCATTGCCGTTTGAGCGCGGGATTGATGTGCAATTATCACGATTACGGCAGCGATTAGGGGATAGAGGCACGTCGTCGCAATTCATAAAAACCTTGCGGGGAACGGGGTACATGTTTATCTGCGACGTAACGCCTGAATATCGATGATACGTTTTCCTCATTCGTTGCTGGCGCGGACCTTGTTGTTCACTTTAGTGGCGGTTATCTGTGCACAACTGATCGCCACCCTAATCTGGTACTCTCAAACCAAAGAGCGCGAACTGCAAGGGTTAGAAGCGACCTCCGTCAGTATGGCGAATAACTTCGCCTCGACTGTCACCTTTTTTCAAAAGCTACCACGGGAATATCGCCATATCGTGCTAGACCAACTGCGCAATATGGGCGGTACACGTTTCTTTGTCTCCTTTAATGAGGAACTGATCGCGATTGAAGCGGTGCCCGAAACACGCTTAAAACAGATCGCGGTAAATGCGTTTGATCGTGTTTTGGATGACAAGTTACCGCGAGTGGAGGAGATTCATGTGGAATTCTCTTCTCCAGACACATTACATATTCTGAAAAACGACATTTTACTGAGTGATCTGCCACGCTCTTGGGCACATTACACCTTAAGCCTAGAGCCGATTAACCCGCCCATCTTAGTGGTGCAGATTAAGCTGGCGGCGGGAGAGTGGTTGTATATCGCGGCTTTGCTGCCTGCCCCGTATGTGACGTTAGAAGATAAGATCCTGACAACCCAGCAAGTCTGGTTCTTAATCGTCAGCACACTGTTATTGCTCGCATTTACTTCCGTGATGGTGAGGCAGCAGACGCGGCCATTACGGCGACTCGCCCGTGCAGCCAATGCACTGAGTTTGGATATCCACCAGCCGCCTTTAAAAGAAGAAGGGGCCAGTGAGCTTGTTACCGCGACACGGGCGTTCAATCGGATGCAGCAGCGTTTACGTCGCTTTATTGATGATCGAGAACGCTTGTTTTCATCCATCTCTCATGACCTTAAAACCCCGATTACCCGCTTGCGATTGCGTGCGGAACTCATCGACGATGAAGTGAAAATAACCAAGTTCAATCGAGACTTAGATGAACTGGAACTCATGGTTAAAGCGGCCCTTCAATGTGTGAAAGACACCGACTTACATGAAAACCTGACAGAAATAAATATCCATCAATTGCTAGAAAATATTGCCGAGCCACTGAATCAGCATCGACAAGCCGTGGTATTGCCTGACAATGTGTTGCCGAGTTTTGTCGGCAAACCGCTGGCATTAAAACGTTGTCTCACCAACGTGATTGAAAATGGTGTCCGATACGGAGACAAAGTTGTCGTGTCTGCTACGCCTGATGAAGAGCACTACTGGATCACTGTCTGTGACGAAGGTCCCGGTATTCCACTCTCGCAAAGAGAGAAAGTGTTTGAACCTCATTTCCGTATCGCAACCGATGAGCAAGGCCATGGCCTCGGGCTAGGCATTGCGCGAAGTATCGCCCACGCCCATGGGGGCGATCTATTCTTGGACGATAACCTCCCCAGAGGGTTAAGAGTCGTGATTAAGCTTCCCCGTGTCAGTCTCACTGCGTAGCGATGGAGCACAACCGCAAGCTTCTAGATTCTTCGCCAGATAAAACCGTACAAGGGGGGATTACTCTGCTCTGTAACAGTGTTGTTACTTTGATGTTTCCCTTTGTTACGTCACCCGTGCCTAAGCTTCGCTAAGATTCTGTTAACCCGTGCAGAGATAGGGCTTTGTGCTTCTTATTTTCCCTACATCGAGAAGCGTGCGCTATGTCCCTATGACACGGTTGACTAGAAAACTTATAGGAAGAGTTCCAATGAACATGAAACAGAGTGTCATCGCTTTATCTATTGCGCTAGCCGCACCTATTTCTCAAGCTGGTGAAGTGGAAGTGCTTCACTGGTGGACATCTGGCGGTGAAGCAAAATCCATTGGTGTATTGAAAGACATGCTAGAAGACCAGGGCCATAGCTGGAAAGACTTTGCAGTAGCGGGTGGTGGTGGCGAAAGTGCGATGACAGTATTAAAAACCCGCGCTGTTTCTGGCAATCCACCTTCAGCGGCACAAATTAAAGGACATGATATTCAAGAGTGGGGCGAACTCGGTTTTCTGACCGATCTCGATGGCGTCGCCTCAGCTGAGAAGTGGGATGCGATGTTGCCCAGTGTGGTTTCAGAGGTCATGAAACACGATGGCAAATATGTTGCAGTTCCCGTCAACGTGCATCGCGTGAACTGGCTGTGGGCAAATCCAGAGGTGTTCGAGAAAGCAGGTGCAGCCGTACCGAATAGTATTGAAGGCTTCTTTGCCGCCGCAGAGAAAATAAAAGCGGCAGGTTTGATTCCGCTCGCACATGGTGGCCAGCCTTGGCAAGATGCCACCCTATTTGAAGCCATCGCCTTAGATGTGTTGGGCTCTGAGGGATACAACAAGGCGTTTGTAGAACACGATCTTGAGGTGCTTGGTGGAGAGAAGATGGTAGAGACTTTCGAAATCTTCAAACGTATGCGCAGCTACATTGATGAAAACTCCCCTGGCCGTGACTGGAACATTGCGACCTCGATGGTGATCAATGGCGAAGCCGCGATGCAAGTGATGGGAGACTGGGCTAAAGGAGAATTTGCGGCAGCGGGTAAGAAAGCGGGTGAAGATTTTATCTGTGCCCCAGCATTCGGTACTGCAGATCAGTTTACGTTTAACATAGATAGCTTTGCCTTCTTCAAGATCAAAGAAGGCGATAATGTCACCGCACAGAAAAACCTCGCTAGCACCATTCTCACGAAAGATTTCCAAGAAGTCTTTAACCTAAATAAAGGTTCAATCCCAGTGCGCTTAGATATGTCAATGAGTGCCTTCGACAGTTGCGCAACTGCGGCAATGGACTCTTTCAAAGCGACCGCGGAAAGTGGCGATCTTGTGCCCAGTATGGCGCACGGCATGTCGACCACCAGCTATGTGCAAGGGGCGATTTTTGATGTCGTGACGAACTACTTCAATGACGATAATGCCAACCCGAACGAAGCCGTCGACAAGCTTGTTCGCGCAGTGAAGTCTGCACTTTAAGTCATTACCACTCTATACGGCACCTGTGTCTAGCGGGTGCCGTTTGTGGCAGAAGGGGATTAACGGGGGGTTAATACCAGTTGCCAATACAGCAAAAAGAGTGGTGCAAGAAATGGACGTATACTCATATATGGTCTTCCCTCTATTGGCAAGATACCAATGTCGATAAAAGGGACAGGTTGCTTTCATATATCCGGCCTATGCGTGAAGCTCGTGTGGCTTCTGGCCTTGATGACACTTCGCGCATATAGCCCTTATCAAATTAACGGTTTTGGTAAACCTTTGAGTATATCAGGGTCCCTATATGCTGGTCTTACCTGTTTTTCATCTAAACTGCTATCTACGCAATATCTGGTGTGTGACGCTTTAGTTAAATCTTTCTGTTAAACCGCCGCTGGCGCTTTATAGCTTTCTCCTCGACAGATAATGACCCACGCGATACGGATTATCTTATTCGCCAGCGCCACCACAGCCTTGTTAAAACCTCGCCTTTCAACCAGCCGCAATATCCATTGACTAAGCCTGTCTGTTTTGCCATCGGCTCGACTCACAACCGCTCTTGCACCATGAACCACGAATGACCTTAACTGCTGATTCCCTCGCTTTGTAATGCCAAGCAATACCTCTCGACCTCCCGTGCTAAATTGCTTGGGCACTAAACCTAAGGCTGCTGACGCATCACGCCCTCGTTTAAATTGCTCACCACTTCCCATCCAGGCTCTTAAGGAAAAACTCACCACGGGACCAATACCTGGCACTTTTATCAAACGCTGACAAACGTCTTTTTGCTTCACTTTTTCGGCCAACCTTTCGTCGTACCACTGTAGCTCTTCGTCAAGCCTTTCGAGTTGTGTGTATTGCCTGAATAAAAGCGCTCGAAATTCGTCGGTTAAGCCGTTCTCAACATCTTCTAGAATAAAAGGCAGCGATTTACGCAATACCTGACTTCCTCTCGCCAGCACTACCCCATACTCCGCCAGCAACCCTCTCACATGATTGATTAAGCGCTTTCTGTCACTACTCACGTGTTGACGCATGAGCAAAAAAGTTTGGTCGTCTTGCTGCGCTAGGGATTTGACCGCAACGGGGCGAATCGCACCGTGCTGACACGCTTCTGCGATGGCCTTTGCATCGTTATAGTCATTCTTTTGGCCTCGTAAATAGCCTTTCACATGCTGAGCGGGAAGTAATACAACAGAGTGCCCTAGCTGGCCTATTTTTCGTCCCCAGTAATGCGCTGTACCGCATGCTTCCATCGCAATGACACAAGTCTCTAGCTTCGAGAGATAGCCAATGAGCTGTTGTCGATTTAATTTCTTTCTCTCAACTTGCTTACCCTGTTTGTCCAACATGATGAAGTAAAAAGTATTCTTTGCTAAATCGATACCAATGGTTTTACACTTATTCATGGTCTTCCCTCGTTTTTAGATAGGCGATTTATCAACGCTATCTTGGCACATTGCGATGCCGATTAGTGCGAGGGAAGACCATTACATCAAGCAACGTGCGTTTGCTTGAATACAAAAGGGATTGGCAATGGAGCACACTATGTCAACGTCGATAAGTAAAAGCCAGCCTAAAAAACGCTTTGCTGATCGCCTTCAACACTGGCTGCCGAAGATCGTTCTCGCGCCCACCATGGTGATGACCGTGGTGTGTATTTACGGGTTTATTTTCTGGACAGCCGCACTCTCGATGACGAACTCACGATTTTTACCCAGCTTCAATTTTACGGGATTCTCCCAATATGCAAAGCTGATGGAAAATGATCGTTGGCTCACCTCATTGAGCAACCTTGCGATATTCGGCTTCCTGTTTATTGCCATTGTGATCATGCTAGGTGTGTCGTTGGCGATCTTTTTGGATCAAAACATCCGTCAAGAGGGCGCAATCCGTACCATTTATCTCTATCCGATGGCGTTGAGTTTTATTGTCACGGGAACCGCTTGGAAATGGATTTTAAATCCCGGACTAGGGCTAGAAAAGCTGATGCATGACTGGGGGTTCACAGGATTTGAGTTTGATTGGTTAGTGAACTCAGAGATGTCGGTTTACACCTTGGTGATCGCCGGTGTGTGGCAGTCATCGGGTTTTGTGATGGCGATGTTTCTTGCTGGGTTGCGTGGAATAGACGATTCCATCATCAAAGCGGCACAAATAGATGGTGCATCACTCCCCGTGATCTATTGGAAGATCATTCTACCTTGTTTGCGACCTGTGTTTTTTAGTGCGGTCATCATTACGTCCCATATCGCGATTAAGAGCTTTGACTTGGTCACCGCATTAACATCGGGTGGGCCGGGCTATTCATCGGATTTACCTGCACTCTTTATGTATGCCCACTCCTTTACCCGAGGCCAAATAGGGCTAGGAGCGGCCAGTGCAATGATGATGCTAGGCGGAGTGCTGGCTATCTTGGTGCCATACCTCTATTCAGAGCTGCGGGAGAAAAAGTCATGAAGACATTACCTTGGCAACGTATGGCGTTGTACAGCTTATTGGTGCTGTTCTGTTTCTTTTATCTGATGCCGCTTGTGGTAATGGTACTGACTTCATTTAAAACCTTGCCGGATATCAAAGCGGGTAACTTGATTTCCCTCCCTGAAGTTTGGGTGTTAGATGCATGGTCAAAAGCTTGGTCATCGGCGTGTACCGGGGTGAAGTGTGAAGGCATTCAGGGCTATTTCTGGAACTCATTCCAGATGGTCATTCCGGCAGTCGCCATATCAACCTTGTTAGGGGCGTTTAACGGCTACGTGATCAGCAAATGGAAGTTTAAGGGCTCAGATCTCTTCTTTAGCCTGCTGCTGTTTGGCTGTTTCATTCCTTTTCAAGTGATTTTATTACCGATGGCGTCTCTGCTCGGCAAGATGGGACTGGCCAACACAACAGCAGGACTGGTGCTGGTGCATGTGATTTACGGTGCAGCATTTACCACCCTCTTTTTCAGAAACTTCTACGTAGGTATTCCCGATGAGTTAGTGAAAGCGGCAAAGCTGGATGGGGCGGGATTCTTTACGATTTTCTTTCGCATCATGCTGCCGCTCTCCGTGCCCATCATCATGGTGACGGTGATTTGGCAGTTCACCTCTATTTGGAATGACTTTCTGTTCGGCGTGGTCTACTCCGGATCGGAGACACAGCCCATCACAGTGGCACTTAACAACCTTGTGAATACCAGTACTGGGGTGAAGGAGTACAACGTAGATATGGCAGCAGCGATCATTGCGGCATTGCCTACGCTGGTTGTTTACGTCTTGGCTGGAAAGTATTTTGTGCGCGGTTTAACCGCTGGCTCAGTGAAAGGATAAACCGATGGCAACATTACAATTAAAAGAGATACGTAAAACCTACCCGAAAGCGACGGTGGAAACGTTGAAAGGGATCGATATCAGTATTGATTCCGGTGAGTTTCTCATCCTCGTTGGGCCATCCGGTTGCGGTAAGTCAACCTTGATGAACACGATAGCGGGGTTGGAAAACATTTCTGATGGCGAGATCCTTATCGACGGTAACGATGTTGCAAATGTTGAACCTAAGGATAGAGATATTGCGATGGTGTTTCAGTCGTATGCGCTGTACCCCAATATGACGGTGTATAACAACATCGCTTTTGGGCTAAAGATACGCAAAATGCCCAATGAGGAGATTGACCGTGAGGTGAATCGCGTCGCTGAAATGTTGCAGATAGATCAACTATTGCATCGCAAACCGTCACAATTATCTGGTGGTCAACGCCAGCGGGTAGCGATGGGGCGGGCATTGGCTCGCCAACCTAAGCTGTTTCTGTTTGATGAGCCTTTATCAAACCTCGATGCCAAGTTGCGCGTTGAGATGCGAACCCAAATTAAGCGCTTGCACCAGCAACTTAAAACGACCATCGTTTATGTCACTCACGACCAAATTGAGGCCATGACGTTAGCAGACCGCATTGCGGTGATGAAGGATGGTGAACTCCAGCAACTTGGCACGCCGAGAGAGATCTACAGTCAGCCAAGCAACATGTTTGTGGCAGGGTTTATGGGCTCGCCATCAATGAATTTCATCTATGCACGTGTGGATCTTGATGGTCAAGACAAACCGATCGCGCAGTTGATTGTTGATGATAAGGTGTACCGTTTACCGCTGCCTGCGGCGTTACGGCCAAAAGATGGGCAAGAAATTGTTATTGGGTTGCGGCCGGAAAACATTACCGAGCAGTCAACTGAGAAAAGCGAAGTGAAAATCCCACTGAAGCTGGAAGTGCTGGAGCCGACAGGCCCGGACACGTTGGCGATGGTGAAGGTGAATGGTAAGGAAGTCGCTTGCCGTTTATCACCAGAGCTAGATGTGAAAGTAGGAGAAACAGCCGATCTTCATTTTGATCTCTCTAAAGCCGTGTTTTTTGACCCGACCACGACCGATCGCTTGGCGGTGTGAGTCAATGATGCATGAGCGGTAGTGGTTTGATCGCCAAAGCTAACAGCAGTGGAGCCCATGTTCCACTGCTGTTTTATTTAGGAAAAGATTAAAGGCTGTCAGCGTTAATGACGGTATAAGGTGTATCAAATAGCGCTGGATAGTCTTCATCCGGGAAGGTATCAAGTAACGCGAGATAGTCCCGATACAGTTCGGCGAATTTTTCTGGGTGAGATGCGCGTAAATCCTGTTGCTGAGAGACATCATCCGCTAGGTTAAACAACATTAATTGCTGCTCTTCCATGGGGAGTTCTCGGTTGTTACGTCTTTCGCCTGCAATCTTGTGTTGGTCATTCCAGGTAATGACCCAATCTCCTTTGCGATAGGCGATGTCATGAACATAACGGAAGAACATCCACTCATGAGGGCGCGCGGTATTCTCACCTTTTAGGAAGGGAATGAGGTCGACACCGTCATAAGGGTGTTGAGGACCGTCGTCTGTGAGGTGACGCGTGATGGTGGGCGCGATATCTAATGACATCACCGGCTTCTCATATTTTAATCCGGCGGGCACTTCGTTTGGCCAATGGAGAATGTAAGGAACACGAATACCGCCCTCATAACTGTCCCCTTTAAATCCTCTTAAGTCAGCGGGATTCCCGGCATGGTTAGTGGTATTCACTCTTCGCATTCGGGTTTGATAGCCGTTATCAGACAAGAAAATGACCGCAGTATTGTCTGTGATATCGTGTCGCTCTAGCGCCGACATCACCGCGCCAACACCATCGTCGACCGCCAGCATCATGGCTGAAAGGATGCGACGAAAGCGGGTTTCAAACTGGCCATCAAAGTGGGCGTCAACGCGATCAAAGTATGACTGTGGTGCTTCCCAAGGGGCATGCGGCGCATTGTAGGCTAAATATAAAAAGAACGGCTCATCGTGATGGCGGTCAATAAAGTCAACGGCCTCTTGAGAAAATACCTCTGTCAGGTAATCACCTTGCTGGTATTCGACAATCTCTGCATTGCGCTGTATTGGCCATTCATTGGGGCGACCTGTGTATTCGGTGCGCGCCATGGAATATTTGTGTCCACCCCCAAGGAAGCCATAAAAGTAATCAAAATTACGGTTCCAAGGCTTAAACGCGTCGTCATGCATACCGAGATGCCATTTACCGATCGCGCCAGTGGTGTAACCCGCATGCTTGAACCTATCTTGTAGCATTTCATGGTTTAGGGGGAAGCCACGTTGAGAGTGGGCACCAAAATTGCCCCAGATACCAAGACGATCTTGGTAGCGACCAGATATCAGTCCAGAACGCGATGGACCGCAGACGGATGAGGTCATATAACCTTGCGAAAAGTGTGTGCCACCCGCCGCGAGTTTATCGAGATTTGGGCTAAGAATATCGTCTGAGCCCATAAACCCAAGTTCATCATAGCCAAGGTCGTCAACCAGAATGATGATGACATTTGGCGATACGGGGCTGGCTTCAGCAATAAATGGCGAGAGTAGGGGGCAAAGCATGACCCCTAACGCAGTAGACTTGTTCATAGTGACTCCTAATAGAAACGTTTCTATTTTGATGATCACGGTTGTTTCAGCAAGGCAGTAATTCGATTGGCGTGAATCCAAACAGGCTGGATGTGGGATTCTTTGAACCAAATAGACTTATTGTCGAAATGCGTTAAGTGTTTCGAATGCTTTTCTCGCCTCTCTTAGGGCGAGCCCAGAAGGTCACGCAGAACAAGTATCTTGAGGTGGTTGGAGTTTATATTCAAACAACCTTAGGGGATGGCCTTAAAGGCGGGTAAACACATTGCGCTCAACGCGCGCTGCCCTGAAACGGCGAACAGATTTAGCGCACTAACGCTTGCTGTAGAACAACTACTTTGAGGTTATTTGATATTAAAGTGATGTTTCGGTGAATAGCATCAGCAGGTAGGGAGAGTAAGATGCCAATAGCGCAACAAGGGATGTTGGAATTTGAAGCACAGTTTCGTGACTTTATCGCGAAGGAGATGGTGACAGATGCGGCGCACGATTTGCAGCATGTTGAACGCGTGGTGAAAACAGCGAAAATGTTGAGCGAGGAAGAAGGCGCCAAACTGGAAATCGTACTTCCCGCGGCTTACTTGCATGACTGTTTTACCTATCCAAAAGATCACCCCAAGCGCAAAGAGAGTGCCAAAATGGCTGCGGATAAAGCCATCGACTTTCTGCGCACTATTCAATACCCCGACATCTATTTGGATGCTATCCATCACGCCATCATGGCACACAGTTTTAGTGCCAATGTGACACCGTTGACCATAGAGGCCAAGGTAGTCCAAGATGCAGATAGGCTCGGCTCTTTAGGAGCGATAGGCGTAGCGCGGTGCTTGTTTGTTGCGGTTGGCTTTGGCTCGGCGCTCTATTCCGCCGATGACCCGTTCGCGGCAACACGTGCACTTGATGACAAATCCTTCACTGTTGACCACTTTTATACCAAGCTTTTCAAGCTCGAAAGCATGATGCAGACCGCAACGGCGAAAAAAGAAGCACGTCAACGTAGTCAGTTTATGCAAGACTTTCTTACTCAACTTTCCAATGAAATTAATGACGCAACGTAAGGAAGCGTAATAATGACTCAACAGAGTATCGAGCAACGCATTGCTGATTTGGGGCTGGTGTTGCCAGAAGCGAGTGACCCGCAAGGCAGTTATACAAACTGTGTCAAAACAGGCAATCTCTTGTATGTCTCGGGTAAAGGCCCAGTGGCGGGCCTATCGGAAGTGCCAAAAGGTAAGTTAGGGCGGGAGTACAGTGTTGAAGAAGGATATGAATTCGCGCGTATCACCGGGTTAGATATTCTTGCGGCGGTAAAACTCGAACTGGGCAGTCTAGAAAAGGTGACCCGTGTGGTAAAACTGCAGGGTTTTGTGAATGCGACAGAAGCGTTTGAACAACACCCGAAAGTGCTCGATGGTTGTTCTGATTTGATGGCGAATGTGTTTGGCGAGAAGGGTGTCCACGCGCGTTCAGTGTTTGGCGCAACATCCGTACGCGGCAACCTACCTATTATCATTGACTCCATATTTGAGGTGGAGGTGTAACTCCCTTGTTAGAGCGTGTATTGAGTGAGCTTAACTATAAGGACCTTAGTCGTTTTTATTAGCGTCCTTAATGCGCGCTCTGTAAGCCTCAATGATAATGTCGCCGTCTTTCCCATGGTGTCATGTGGGCAAACTCTACCTCTTACGCAACCGCATCAGTACATTCCGCCACAAAATCTTTGGTATTGAAATCAGGTTTTTGGTGTTCTTTGTGGCGTTTATCATTTCGGTTTTCGCAATACGATAGACTTCGTGAGATGCTTTTGATGGGTGTCCGGAGTCTATTGGTGGCTGGGGGTCATATTCGATCAGGAGTTGAATAACCTCAGCACGTTGCCTGCCGTACAGTTCTTCAACAACTGAAAATGCGAGATCGATTCCCGCTGAAACACCTGCTCCGGTAATGATTTTTCCAGACCGAACGATGCGTTGGTCTTTCTGTGATTTAGCACCGAACGTGGGCAGCGCTTTTTGCGCAATCCAGTGTGTTGTCGCTGCATGCCCATCTAATATGCCGGCAGCACCTAAAATCAACGCCCCTGAACAGACGGATAATGTAAGTTGGCTTGTTTGATGGACTTGGTTTAACCATGACAAGAGCTCACCATCGGCCATCGCGGTTGTGGTATCAGCAGATGAGCCGGGTACCAATACGATATCAGGTTCAGGTGTCTCGTCATAGGAGTGTGTGGCGCCGAGTACCAACACCCTGCTGTCAGTGATGATCGGCTGAGGGCTATCGCTGACAAATCTGATCTCGGCATCTGGAAGAAAGTGAAACACCTCATAGGGCCCAATGGCATCGAGTGCTGTCATGCCAGGATAGAGAACAATCGCAATTTGCATAAAGTTTAATTACTGAGTTATCGAGACGTATTTATATGTTGTATGTTCAATAGAAGTCTATAGAGTAAACCTATAATTAACAACAATGTTCTATACTTAAACCATCTCAAGAGGCTTGTTCAGCGAGAATTCCTAAGCATGTCAGAGAGGCACTGTTTTGAAGGTCTAGTGAGCGACATCAAAGAATAGTAACGACGGTGACGAGCCTAAAAAACTCACTCAAGGGGATGCAACTAGCGTCCCGATTTCTGCGTTAAATGTGTTTGAAAGTCGGAAGCTATTCCTTCACACCTTTGCCTTGGTATCTTTATTTTGACTTCGACGCGCTAGGCCGCTTCTGAATCCTGCACCTTGAGGTGATTTGAGTACAGTGTTGCTGGCTACGCTTAAAGGTGACTCACTATGGCGCTATTTTTTCCACTTAAGGGATCACTTCACCTTTTTCGGTGGTTTCTTCTCCTCTCGATTGTGTTCTATTCGATATCGACTGTCGCAAAGGGTGAGGTTGAAGATGTCCCTTCCCCAGAACGTATGGCGATCAGCAAGTTGATGAGCGAAATTAGCGTGTTGACAGATAATGCAGCACAAATGCGTGGCGAAGAATATGAAGCTATTCAGCTGCAACTGTTTCATAAAAACCAGTTGTTGCGAGATCGTATTGCTATCGCGATTGACAATAAAGCGCTTCCTACAGCGGAACTTGTCGCATTAGTTAAAAAGCAGCAGCAACATTCAGCGGGTTCGATGCGCTATTTAGAGAGCCAGATTTTGTCTCTTAACGAAGAGATAAATCGGGTGAAGGGGCAAGATAAGCTGCCTTTAGTCAACAATAGTCGTGAGTTACAGCAGTATCTGTTTGATAGTTATGAATCGAGCTGGGAAAACTTGCAATGGCTTGAGGTATTGGGAGAGCCAGATCAGGCTGCATTGAACGAATTCAAAGGGAAACTCGACAATCGAATGCGCTTGCTCTCAGCATCGGTAGGCTATTTAAGTCAGCAACAGAAAAGTATTAGTGCGCAAGTGGCGATGAGCCCAGAGTCGGAAAAACCAGCATTGCAAATTAATGAGCTTGTTGTTGACCTGAGGCTAAACATCGTGACCAACAGCTTGCGTGAACTTTTACCTATTGGTGACGCATTGACGTTGGAAACGTCTGAATATAAACGGCAGATCTTTGAGGTGACAGGCAGCATCACCTATGATCTGCTCAATTTGACCGTGGTGCTCTCTATCATCGATAGTTGGTCTAGTGCTGCACTTGAATGGCTATTGGAAAACGCCCCTCAGCATGTGTTTAAGTTACTGATATTTTTGCTCATCTTGTTGCTGACACGGGCCGTGTCAAAGTTAACAAAAAAAGCGGTCAGCCATGCGGTATCAACGAAAAATTTGAGCATTTCTAAATTGATGCAAGATTTTTTCATCTCTATGTCAGGTAAAGCCGTCTGGGTTATCGGGATATTGGTTGGCCTTTCTCAAATCGGAATAAATCTAACGCCGATTTTGACCGGTTTCGGCATCGCGGGCGTGATCATTGGCTTTGCTTTACAAGATACGATGTCTAATTTTGCTGCGGGTATGATGTTACTCATCTATCGCCCTTTTGATGTCGGCGATTTTGTTTACGCGGGTGGTGTGGATGGAAAGGTGAGCCATATGAGTTTGGTTAATACGACAATTCGTACCTTTGATAACCAGATTATTATTGTTCCCAATAGCAAAATTTGGGGTGATGTGATTAAAAATGTCACCCATGAGCGGGTTAGACGAGTTGATATGATCTTCGGCATTGGTTATGCCGATGACTTACTTAAAGCGGAAGCGGTACTCAATGATATCGTAGCGACACACCCTGCAGTACTGCGCTCTCCGGAGCCGTTGATTAAGGTTCAAACCTTGAATACTTCATCTGTTGATTTCATTGTAAGACCTTGGGTGAAGACGGACGATTACTGGGATGTTTATTGGGACGTGACAAAGGAAGTGAAGTTACGTTTTGATCGCGAGGGCATCACGATTCCTTTTCCTCAGCAGGATGTTCACTTACATGTTGCTAATCAACCTGAAAGCGAAGCAAAAAGCGATGAGGTTTAATTATTGAGCGTGTCTGGCTCAATATTCGGGACCATACAAAATGCAACAAACTTTGTCTCAGATGCCATTAGCTATTGTGACATTCTTTCTGTCGTCAATGATTGCAACGAGATAGTTTTTTACCAAAGGAGTGGTGATGTTAGAGATTCCCTCGAGATTTTTAGATGTCGATTATGTATCGGCGAGAATTCCCGGTGTAGAAAACGAAGAAGATTTGACCTTGGGCGCAAATTGCCAAGTTTTTGCATACAGCTTACTTCGTCATTTTGGATTAATGCCACCATGTTTGCGTTCCAGCGAACTTTGGGCTGACGAAGTGGACACTTATGTGGTAACAGAACTCAAACCATTGGATATAATGATGTACAATCATTCTCCTGTTGCGTATGGCGCACACGTCGGTGTCTATTGGGGAAATGGTCAAGTACTGCATTTATCTCTTGATAACGGTAAACCAAAGCTTGAGTCTCATGAAGCGCTGTTAACGCAACGAAAGTACTGTCATTTCATTGGGGCTAAACGTGTCAAAGCAACGTTGAGTAATGGGGCATAAATGCAGTTTGATTGTGTAACCTATACGATGTTTCGCAATGAAGTGGATAGTGAGGATATGACAAAAAAACCTCAGTCCGCTTTTTTAATTTCTTCCGATCAGCCGATGTCGAGTGGTCATAGAGATGCAGGCATATTTTGTCATGTCGCGACGGGAGTAAATAGTCGAATCATTGATCGTATTGTCGATTTTATCTGTTACGAAAATACGCAAGATAGAGAGCCAGTTGTCGCCATTGATACGTCGAAAAATGATTTGAAGCGCATTATCAATCAATTGAAAAAGACAGAATATCGAAATCTTGTTCGAGACTATGACCCTCGATGGATAGTGCACTCGACGAGCATTGAAAATGGCGAGGCTATTTTGTGTGATGGCGTGATTAAATCACAACAGCGGCTCAATAATGAGAGGAATGTAGAGTCACTTCCACTGGGATATGCGCATTTTGGCGAGCCATTAGACTACCTCAATCATGTCAATTTTGGCGCTTTTGAAAGCCCGATGCCTGAGGTTGTCGTTCGATCAAATCAAACAGGTGAGATGGGAGGGTTCGACATGCCTTATCAGCCAGGCTATCGCTTCTATATTGATGCTCATAAGTTAATTGAGTCGGGGCGAGTACTGAGAACGGGGGCACCATTTTTAAAAGCAGAGGAAGCCGTGGATCTAGATGCATTTGTTGTGGCTCACGTTGATTCAGGTCAGTTCAAAAGTAGAGTCTGGACGCCAAATGCATTTACTCGTGCTGCCAATGATGTCTTTGCTCGTCTTCGGTGTTGATGATGTGAGAGAATATGGATATATCCGTAGTTTTAGTGATTGCCTTTGTCGTCATTTCGACGTTTTTGCCTGCGCTAATCACTGGGCTAGATAAATATCGAGTTAAACGTGCGATCTATAAGCTGCCTTCCGAAAAAGAAGAAGTTCGCGAATTTCAACTCGCTTATAAACGTATTCTACAAGATAGGCACATACCTCATTTACTGATTGATGCAAACCACAAGCAAGTGGTTGTACCTTCTGACTATGTGAAAAATGGTGAGGTAACGCTGAATGTGTCTCCGAGCGCGATACATGGATTTGAGCTAATTTGCGACTGTTTTGTCTTTATGACCAGGCGAGGCAATAATAACTATCAAGTACGTGTACCCATAGAAGCGATAAAAGCGCTTTATGCGTTCGAAACTGGAGAGGGGATAAAGTACGCCCGCTATTTATAACCGGATAGTTCAAAACGGCAACGGTGGATTTGCGGTTGGAAAATGCGTGAATAATATGTTGCTAATTAAGCTTAACTCATTTGCGTACATAGTTTTTGACTGAATTCTCTAACATAGAGATAGGTTTTATTTCAGCACTAATGACTACTAAGCCTTACTTTTTGTGCTTTATGCTTGTTTTGGGTTTGTTTATTTTGTCTTTGTGAGATTTATGTCGCAATTATATGCATGCGTTTTATTTCTATGTGAATTGATTGGGAAAACTTCTTAGAATATTCGGCGGCTAGGTTTGGTGTACGAAAAAGCCAAATCAAAAAATGACAGCTTCATAAGGAGAAAAAATGAGCTGGTATAAATTGGCGCTACAGCGCTACGCGGAATTTGGCGGTCGTTCACGTCGTAAAGAGTATTGGATGTTCTTCCTAATTAATTTATTAGTTATGCTAGTAATCGGTACCATTGACGCCGTTGTAGGCACAATGGGTATTCTTTCTGTCGTCTATATTCTTGGTACATTGATTCCAAATATTGCACTGACTGTTCGTCGTCTGCATGACACAGGTCGAAGTGCTTGGTGGTTGTTAATTACGTTTGTACCGTTTATCGGTTCGATCGTGTTTATTGTCTTTATGTGTCTGGAAGGCCAAGATAAAGACAATGATTGGGGCGCGGACCCTAAATTAGCATAAGCTTTCTTGTTCCCCGACGAATGTATAAAGGCTCGCATCTGCGAGCCTTTATACATTCGTGGTTTCGTGCGGTTACTGGGTTGATACTGCTTCTGAAACCGTCATTACTTTATCTTCAACGGTTTCTACAACTTGCTCTACGACAGGTTCAACCACAGCTTCAGCGTCTGATACGATTGCTTGCGACTGTGTTTCGATAGTCTCGACGACGGTTTCTTCAACCTCATCGGTGATTTCAGGTAGCTGAACCGGTTCTGGCATGTCATCTGGGCTTAGCACGTGTACTTCTTTTTCAACACCCTGTAGCTCAATAGGCTGTGCAATCGCGGGGCGTTGCTCTAACTCACACTGCCATCCCCAACTTTGCTGCTTTTCGGCAAACTCTGCCGCTTTTTGCTCACAGAAGCCTTCAGTGTTTGCGGCACGCCATAAGACTTCACGACCTTCTGCTTTAGTGTAAGCAACTTCACAAGGTACGGGTGTGCCTTGTGGGTAAATGACTTCAATAAGGCGCTCGCCATTGCCATTTGAACAACGGTAAAAGCTGTTGTCTGCAGCAACGGCAGAGGAGGCCGCAAGCAGGCTTGCTACGATCAGTAGGTTTTTCATGATTCTCTCCTAACAATAATGTGTGCCCGTATGGGGTATATCGGCCTTTAGCCTTCATCAACGACCGGAACTATATATAGGTACAAGGCAAGTGAAAACTTGAGTACCGAGACAAATGACGAAAATGGCTTAGCGCTGAAATATAAATTAACGGCTCTATATGAACGATAATTAACAGTTTATAAAATTAGCTTGAACGCGTCTCAACAGACTGAAGGATTTGACAAAAGATTGACACAATTTTGGCACATGATTGCAAGAAGGTGCTCTGAAATGCGAGCTGTGAACAGTTTGAAGCGTGGCGATTCCTGAGAATTACTTGCTATTGCGAGTCGTAGTCGATAGGCTTGCGCGGTTTCATTGATTACTAAAGGTTTTTGATTGTGCTTACCACTGCAAATATCACCCAACAATTTGGCGCTAAGCCATTGTTCGAGAACATCTCAGTCAAGTTTGGCGAAGGTAACCGTTACGGCTTAATCGGCGCCAATGGCTGTGGTAAGTCCACATTCATGAAGATCCTCAGCGGCGAATTGGAGCCAACGGGCGGCAATGTGTCGAAAGACCCTAATGAGCGTATTGCTAAGCTGAATCAGGATCAGTTTGCTTACGAAGAGTTCTCGGTTGTCGATACGGTTATCATGGGCCATCAAGAGCTATGGGAAGTAAAGCAAGAGCGTGATCGTATTTACTCGTTGCCAGAAATGAGCGAAGAAGATGGTATGCGTGTTGCTGATCTTGAAACAGAATTTGCTGAAATGGATGGCTACACGGCGGAATCACGTGCGGGAGAGCTACTCCTGTCTGTGGGTATCCCGTTGGAGCAACATTTCGGTCTAATGAGTGAAGTTGCACCAGGCTGGAAACTACGTGTTCTTTTGGCACAAGTCTTGTTTGCTGACCCAGATATCATGCTACTGGATGAGCCGACGAACAACTTGGATATTGATACCATTCGTTGGTTAGAGCACACGTTGAACGAACGTAACTGCACCATGATCATCATTTCGCACGACCGTCACTTTTTGAACTCGGTTTGTACTCACATGGCTGACCTTGACTACGGTGAGCTTCGCCTATACCCAGGCAACTATGACGAATATATGCTTGCAGCGACTCAGGCGCGCGAACGTCTATTAGCTGACAATGCAAAGAAGAAAGCACAAATCGCTGAGCTACAAACTTTCGTTGCCCGTTTCTCTGCGAACGCATCAAAAGCAAAACAAGCGACTTCTCGAGCAAAGCAGATTGATAAAATTCAGCTGGAAGAAGTGAAGGCATCAAGTCGCCAGAACCCCTTCATTCGTTTTGAACAGTCGAAAGAGCTTTTCCGAAATGCGCTTGAAATTGAAAACCTGTCTCAGGGCTTTGATGGGGAAGTGCTTTGGTCTGATTTTGCGGGGCTGTTTGAAGTCGGCGAGCGTGTTGCGATTATCGGTGAAAATGGCGTCGGCAAAACAACCCTATTGAATACCCTGGCGGGTGTACTTGAGCCTAAGAGCGGAGAGTATAAGTGGTCTGAGAACTCGAATATCGGTTATTACGCCCAAGATCATTCGGATGATTTTGACGTGGACATGGATCTGTTTGAGTGGATGTCTCAGTGGAAGCAAGAAGGGGATGATGAGCAAGTTGTCCGCAGTTTCCTAGGACGTTTGTTGTTCTCACAAGACGACATCAAAAAGAAAGTGGGTGTACTGTCAGGTGGTGAGCAAGGGCGTATGCTATTAGGTAAGCTGATGATGCATAAGCCAAATATGCTTCTCATGGACGAACCAACAAACCACATGGATATGGAGTCAATTGAATCTCTGAACACAGCGTTAGAGCTTTATAAAGGCACCTTGTTCTTTGTTTCTCATGACCGTGTCTTCGTTGACTCAATTGCAAACCGCATCATCGAAATCAAAGATGGCAAGATCACTGACTTCCGTGGAACGTACACCGAGTTCCTCAAGTCACGTGGTATTGACGAGTAAGACTAACGCTTACTCACCAAATCCAAAAAGCAGGCGCTAATCGCCTGCTTTTTCTATATCTGATTCTGGTTGGTTTTGATCAATGCCTTCAGCCGCCGCTTGTTCTGCTTCCATTTTGGCGCGATCTGCTTTGGAGATATACTTAGGCTTGTTTGCTTTATGCATTCTAGACATTTTCTTTTTGTGCTTTTTAAGCAGTGTTTCTTTGATCTTCTTTTTTCTATTCATTTACTCACCTCTTCAAGAGCAGGGAATTGTGCCATCAATACAGTGAAGTGCAAGTGATTTGTTTCACATCACATGTAATGGATTACTTGTGATTTGTATGCCAGATTGAATTCGTTGAAGGTATGATTTTTCGGCATTGCTGTTGAGATTAATTAATGTTTGTGTATTAATTCAGGCGCATAGATTGATATGGTCAATGTCTGAAGTTTGGTTGAGTTTCGCACTCATCATTTGGAATGATTGGATTAGGGATGATATGAAAGTTCACCGTGAACTCGCCTCTGATGCGGCAGTGGATACGCACAGACGCAAAACCTTCCAAATGGTGTTAGCCATTATGATTTTTATCGGCGCATTCTACATTGGTCTCGGTTTATATCGTGGCGTGCTTTGGCTGGTATTTGCTCACCTCTCTTTTGTCTCGTTCTGTGCGGTTTTACTCTTTCAATCCCCGGATAAGCGACGTCTTCGGATACAGAGCTTTCTTTTTCTTGCCGTATATTATGCCCTAGTGATCTTTTCTATTAACCGTGCCGAGCCACATAGCGTGTCATTTCTTTGGCTCGCGGTTGGTCCGCCGTTGTCCTACCTTCTTCTGGGTAGAAAAACAGGTTTTTGGGTGAATGCTGTTTTTATCACAGTAGGCGTGCTGTCGTATCAACTCATGCTAATGCTGCCTGAAAGCAGTATTTCACGGGTTTCGATGTTCAATTTGGTCTTTTGTTTGCTCACTATCTGGGCCATTGCTGATGTGTATGAAGCACAACGGGAAAATGTGGAGAAGCGGCTTAGGGATATCGCAATGACGGATCCATTAACGGGATTGTGTAATCGTTTATCGCTGGCTGCTGAGTATCAGGATATCGTTGAAAAATCGGGTGATAAACCGGTAAGTTTGATCTTACTTGACCTTGATTACTTCAAACAGGTGAATGATAGGTATGGCCACGAGGTGGGGGATCTCGCGTTAATTCACGTCGCAAACGTGATTAAAATGAATGTATCAGAGCGAGAAAAAATCTTTCGCATTGGTGGCGAAGAGTTTTGCATAACCAGTGAAGGCAGCGGTAAGTACGAGGCGAAACGCATAGCCGAGCATATTCGCTGTGTAATCAGTCACACCACATTCCATCATGAGCAACAGGTGATTCCGCTTTCAGCCAGTATCGGCATTTCGTCTGCCGGTGATGATGGTAATGAGTTCGCGACACTCTACCGAAAAGCAGATCGACGTATGTATCACGCCAAGAAAACGGGCCGTAACCGTGTTGTTGATAGTGATCCTTTGATGACGAGTGCTGTCTCAAGCGGATAGACGATTGTTGAGCTTTTTGTTGGCTATTGTTATGGTCTTGATAACAATAGTAAAAGAGTGAGAACAACATGGACTCAGTTACGCAGGCGGCCTTAGGGGCAGTGGTCGCAGGTGCCGTTGCGGGTAAGCAGTGTAATGCGAAGGTTTTGCTAGCTGGCGCTGCGCTCGGCACATTGCCTGATTTAGACGTTGTACTCAGCTATGGTGACCCTGTCACGGATATGGTGAAGCACCGTGGCTTTAGCCACTCTCTTTTGATCTTATTCCCACTCTCTCTATTACTCGCTAAGTTGTGCCATCTTTGGCTAACACCCTCATGGTCGTTTAAAAAGCTGTTGGTGTTAATTAGTGCTGTTTTGATTACCCATCCTTTATTGGATGCGTTTACGACTTACGGCACCCAACTACTATGGCCTTTCGAAATCTACTTCGCGGTGTCGAGTATTTTCATTATTGATCCTTTGTATACCTTGCCACTATTGCTCGTGATTTTGATGGCGTTGTGGCAGAGAGATAAAGCGGCATCGCGCTGTCGTGCGGGATTAGTTGTGACGACGCTCTATCTTGCTTGGAGCATAATAGCGATGGGGATGATTGAAAGCAGAACGCGAGACAGCCTCGTTGAGTTAGGTTATGAACGTGACCAGCCGCTATTTCTTACCCCAACGCCTTTTAATACGGTGCTTTGGCGGATAGTGGTATTAGATGACGAGCAGTACTTAGAAGGGCTTGCGTCGCTACTTGATAGTGATCCTAAAGTCGATTTCTTAGTGAGAGAGCGCGGATCATGGCCTTTTGCGCATCAGCCAGATGTTTTACAAGCGCAATTAAAGTTCGCCGGGGATTACGTTCGATATCAAGTGGATGAAGAGCGAGTGGTGGTTGCTGATCTGCGTATGGGCATCGCTGACTTTCTTTCGTTTCAATTTCAGTATGCCACTATGGATGACCTCGAACGCTGGCAGCAGCATACGCCATTTGCACTAAATGGATTAGACGGAGCAGAACTCTACTTGCCTAAGCTTCTTTTAAGGCTAATGGGCGATCAATCGCTGGATGCTGATTTGTGTCGTAATTGCAATGCAACAGAGAGTTGATTGAAGCCAGTTTTATCGAAAGCAATCAGGATTACAGCGGTCTGAATAGGAAGGCGAGTATAGGGGGCGCTATGATCAGACCATTTTTGCTTGGAATACTGTTGATTTCGAGCTTTGCCGTTTATGCAAATCAACTTCATTTTTTGCCAAAAGATATGTTGCTATGGGAGCAAAAAGCCTTTGGCTCTGAAACAGACTATCGCATTGAGCAAGAGAGTGTGTTTGCGCATAGCGAGGGGGGAGCTTCTGGGCTGTTTAATGAATCTCACATTGATCTCACCGAAACCCCCATCTTAACTTGGCATTGGAAACCGGCGAAATTTCCCCAAGTGAAGGATGAGCGCCTCAAAGAGGGTGATGATTTTGCTTTACGTGTGTACGTTGTGGCAAAAACGGGTTTTGGGCCGTGGGGAACAAAGGCAATCAGTTATGTTTGGTCACAGACTCATCGCGTTGGAGAGAACTGGCCTAACCCATTTGCAGGCGAACGGGTTGTGATGCTTGCGTTGCGAGATAGCAACTCACCCCTAGCATGGCAGAAAGAAACGCGTAATATCGCGGCTGATTTTGAGCGTTTTTTTGATGAACCAGTGACTAAGATTCATGCTGTCGCGATCATGACAGACGGTGATAACAGCGCGAGTGTGGCCGCAGGGTATTATGGTGAGCTGCTTTTTACTGCTGAAACATTGGATCTATCATTATCCGCAGATGGGCTTGTGAAAAATGAGGAATAAAAAACCACCGCAAGCGGTGGTTTTAACATCGGGGTAAGATGTTTGTTTATACGCTACAGTGCGCTTTTAAGTTTGGGTCTATCGTTTCTACGCTGTTTAGCAATTGCTCTATTTCCATCTCTACGGGCACTTCTACATCCAGATTTGCCATAAAGACTGTTTTTCCTGCATCAGGGACACCAATGCGGGTGTTTTCCATCGCTAATGTATGTACGCCCAGATCATCAAGGCGTTGAGTTAAGTCGTGAACCAACCCGGGTCTATCTTGAGACTCAACACTCAAGGAGACTTTTTGAACACTGCTTGACAGTGGCTCAAGGTCATCGATGATTCTGACATGGCACTCGGTGATTTCGCTGAGCGCCGCTTTCAATTGAACGGCACTTTGGTTTGGTACGTCGATGCGTATGATGCCAGCGATTTGGTTGTCTAGGCGATTCAGTTTACTGACAAGCCATTTACCGCCGAGGGAATGCGTAGTCGCGGCGAGTTGATTCATTAGGTTTGGTCTGTCATGGCCTGCAATTGTGATAGTGAATTCTGTATTCATGGGCTACCTCCCGATAGGAATTCGAGGTTTCTCGAACTTATTAAAACCATAGCAAAGATTTTGGGGTTCATCAGTGACCAAGTTCATATAAGGCATTGATTTCATATTGTAACTGTGCAGTTTATGAGAGGTTTGTTCAGTCATGGTTCAGTAACGATGAATGTGCGGACTGGATGGATAGATGCCAGTGCTTTTTAAGTACCCACACAAACACAATTGATATACACTGTCGCACTTTCTCAAAACACCAAAGGCAATCATTATGTCGGCTTTACCAAATTGTCCTCAATGTAACTCTGAATACACGTACGAAGATCAGGATCTCTATATTTGCCCTGAGTGTGCACACGAGTGGTCTCAAGATGGATCTGACGACATGGACGATAGCTTAGTCATCAAAGACTCTGTGGGTAACTTGTTGCAAGATGGTGACAGTGTCACTGTGATCAAGGATTTGAAAGTAAAAGGGTCTTCATCAGTGGTCAAAGTGGGCACGAAAGTGAAAAATATTCGTTTGGTTGAGGGCGACCACGATATTGACTGTAAGGTGGATGGCATCGGTTTTATGAAGCTGAAATCTCAGTTCGTTAAAAAAGCGTAACAGCCCCCTGACTAAAGGCGATGTATCGGGTTAGTGTAAACTAGCCCGAAAAATCGGATCTTCCCATTTGCGTTGACTGCTCTTCATTTTTGCGACGTGATGGATATTAACGTCCATTTCACATCTACTTGAGTATATACTTAAGCCAAACGTTGTTATTTGGAAACAGGTATGTCTAAGATCCATTTAGTCTTGCAGTTGGACGAAGCATTAAAGAAAAAAGCAGAGCAGGTGGCGAAGTTCCGTGGTTTTACCAACACAAATGCTTACCTCAAGAGCTTACTTGAAGATGATATTCACCGCATTGAATCAGTAAAGCGAGAAGAAAAGCTCAAGATGTAGCAACGTAAAAGGGGCTTCAATTAATACTTGCTTATTAAGCATTCGCTTGTTAGATTTCGCTTTGACACTACTTTCCACTAGGAGGACATAAGATGATTGTATTCACTATTCGCCAGACAGCAGGTTTGAAGCGATAACGTGAGCATATAGCGTCTTAAACAATATAGGCGTGGCTCGTAACCTCTCTTTATCCCTTTCCCACCTGAATGTCCGGTTTTTCAGCCGGGGACGTTTAGTTCTAGTTATCAAGCTGATATATGTCGCTGCTTGCGCTAGACCCTTATAAACATTTTCCCCTGATCTCTTTTTTATGAACGCTATACAGCGCTCTGTTACTCAAACTATTCGAGTACGTAACCTATCAGGGTTAAGAATAATGCATTCAAAATTTGGTCTTTTTTCCAATACACAACCACGATTTTCAATCGCTTCATTGGGTTGGAAGCCGTTTTTTCAACAGCAACTAACGTTAGAAGAGTACGAACAGTGTCAAATTGGGCGTGTTCTTGAGCACCATCGAGACGGCTATGTCGTACGTACTGAATCCTCAGAAATCAAGTTAGCTATCAGTAAACAGTTACCTATGTTGACGGTTGGGGACTGGTTGCTGCTGGATCATGAAGAGCGGTTTGTCAAAGTACTCGAACGGTCGACATTATTTAGCCGTAAAGCTGCGGGAGCGAAAGTTGCTGAGCAGTACATTGCAGCCAATGTCGATACGGCATTTATTGTATCGTCATTAAACGATGACTTTAACTTAAGCCGATTAGAACGCTATTTGGCCGTCGTGAGAGAAGCAGGTGCGGAACCTGTGTTGATACTGACCAAAGCCGATCTTTGTGATGACATCAAGTCACACCGCCAAGCGGTAACCCAAATGGATTCAACTCTAGAGGTTGAGGTGGTTAATGGTTTGAATCCCGAAGAGACCTCAGTGCTTAAGCGATGGTGTCAAGGTTCGAACACGGTTGCGTTTATGGGTTCTTCAGGTGTGGGCAAATCAACCTTAGTAAATGCTTTGTTGGGGGCGGACCAGCAAGCGACTGGGGGCATACGAGAAGATGATGCCAAAGGTCGTCATACGACAACGTCTCGTTCACTGCATATACTACCAGAAGGCGGTATCTTGATTGATACGCCGGGAATGCGTGAATTGCAGTTAACCGAGTGTGTTGACGGTTTAGAAGCAACGTTTGCTGACATTGTAGAATTGGCTCAAGCGTGCCGCTTTAATGACTGTCGCCACGAAAGTGAACCTGGCTGTAAAGTGAAGCAGGCCATTGAGCAAGGGACACTTGAAGCACGACGCTTTGCGAACTATCAAAAGTTGATGCGAGAGCAGCAACGTAATGGTGCTTCGCTCGCGGAGCAACGCGAGCGATTCCGACAGTTCACTAAAGTGATCAAGGTGACGCAAGCTGAGAGTCGTAAGCATAAGGGGCGTTAGATAACAGAATAAGGTCAACGCGTTATTGAAGCCTGCATATTGAAGTCGCATGAGTCAATAAGCATGATAGATAACCAAATGTTATCTTAGTGACTTAAGTCATTGATTTTCAAGTGCTGTCATGTCAATGTCAGGTAGGTGTCGTCATGGTGTCACGCTGACGTCGTGTCCGACAGTCGATAAATTAGGATACATTGCAACCACACACCGCAGTTAGGGATAAGCAAATGATTGTTAGAAAACTTCGATTACAACGTGGATGGTCACAAGAGCAATTAGCTGAAATGAGTGGCTTAAGTGTCAGGACTATTCAACGTATCGAAAAGGGTGATAAGCCCGGTTTGGAATCATTGAAATCCCTTGCTGCTGTCTTTGAAGTGCAAGTAGACAATTTATCGCAGGAGTCGGAAATGAAAGATGAACCTCTATATGGTGACAGCGTAACGGTAACAGATGATGAACGAAAAGTGATGAAGCGTGTAAGGGAAATTCGTGGCTTCTATTCGCATGTCGTCTCTTACGTTACGGTGATGGCGTTATTGCTTGTGATTAACTTATTTACAAGTCCTGACTATTTCTGGGTTGTATGGCCAGCTTTAGGATGGGGTGTCGGGATTATTTCGCATGGTCTGAACGCCTTCGATCTGTTGAACTTCTTCGGCCCTGAATGGGAGAAGCGCCAGATTGAAAAGCGTTTGGGGCGTAAGTTGTAATGCTGGACGCGTTTCCCGCTTTTAAGCAAGAAAAAGGGAGCCTGTTATGTGCTCCCTATAGTATTTTGTGTTGCTTGTATTCAGGTGGCATGGCTGTGTTTCCAAGCGAAATTCCTTCTTATAATTGGCAGTCAGAGCAGTTTGATGGTGAGCCTTTGCCTCTCAGTGTAGAGATGAGTTTTAAGCAACAGGCCATCCAGATCTATCGCGCAATCAGCTTAACCTCCAAAGAGCCGCCCTTTACGCTTACCGAAGATGGCGAGTTTTGCCCTATCTTTGCTTTAGCGGCATTATTGAAATATTTTGGCTTTGAGCTGGAAGTGGTGCTTCGTGATGAGAGTGTGGTGGATTTACTCAACGCACACTATGGGTATGAACTTCCAAAACTTGCCCAACTTGATGTCCCTGTTTCTATGTTAGCGCAAGGTGAATCTGCTATCGGAGAGGCGGCATTTTTGGTCTCAGTCATTATGTATCCGCTCAAAAACGGGAAGTTAACCTCTCATTACATTACCAATAATGCGATTGGAGAATGGATGGATGGTCAAATCGCTTCTTCACCTCAAAAATGGGCTCCCATTGAATGTTGGGAAAGGTCGCAAAATAAACGGGAAAGCGCTTTTTGGGCTGGTGTGTCTATTCGCGTTTTTCTAGATAAGAAAAACGCAAAAATAACCTCATAAGTTTGAAGTTGTCTTCAAAGTGTTCAAGTTTTGTAATTAATCTTTAGTTCGGCTTTTCTGTTGATACTTTCTTTGATAAAAGAGAGTGTATTCTCAAAATTAGGTATTGATATGAAACGGCTTTTTCTGTACTTCTTCCTTTTCTGCTACTGTGTGGTTCTGTATCGGCGAACACATCCCAAGTTGAAAAAGCAACGCATGAGGAAGTGTTAGCGCTCAAACAAGAAGTGCGGCTATTGCGCAGTGATATTGCGCAACTGGAGCGATTGATGGTGGAGCTGATCGCTAAGCAAGGTACCATCATTAACCTTCCTGGCCGCCCGGGTAAAGACGATAGCCGCGATAATATTTGGGGTTGCTACATTGACGACCTTAACGCTGGTGGTGTGTTTGGCACTGGGCGTACAGAGGCTGAAGCCAAGGGTAAGACGCTTGCGAAGTGTAAAGAGAAGGGCGGTATCTGCTTTACCACTCGCTTAGAGTGCTCTAAAGATGATGTATAAGTAGACAAAATTAACTTTTTGTTACTGAAAATGCGTGTTGTAATCAATTTGTTGCGTGTTTGCTAGCGGAAATGGTGGCTATCTTCTGATACTGTATACAGCGTAAGTATATTTTAGAGGAGCGCGCTGTGAGTATTTTCGACTTACTTGCCGAAAATCAGATACAGGATTGGAACCGTCGCAAAGCGGAAGGCAAAATCAGTGACAAGCCTGCTGAGCCTTTAAAGCGCACCAGTTTTGAATCTCAACTCTATACCGCGATCGTCGAGTATTATCAGAAAGCGTCGACGTTAGCGCCTGAAGCACCAAAACGATTGCAGATTGAGCGGCAAGCAGAGAGCCTTCGTATCCAGTTGATGATTACACTTGAACGTAACGACATGCGGCATACAGCTCAATTTTTAGCCGAAGAGTTAGAAAAGCGTCGCAGCGAATTCAACGCAGCGCGCGATTAAACAGTGAGAATTGACTGAAAAAGGCCAAAGTAGAGATACTTTGGCCTTTTTGATGGGCTTCTTCTGAGAAGATTCCTAGTGGTTTGTCGCACAAGTGCGATCAGTTTGTCGGCTTGTGATTGATGAACGCATTCACTTGTCCGTAGACACTGGCACAGGCTTCTTGAGCAACATCTTCCATGTTCAAGAAGGTGTGGATCATGTGTTCAAAATGGACATGTTTTACTTCGGCACCGCCATACTCAGCCTTTTTGCAATACTCAATGCCTTCATCACGAAGCGGACAAAATTCTGCGGTAAAAAGCAAAGTGCGAGGCAGTTTGTCAGTGAACTCACCATAAAGTGGCGATGCTTCGCGGCGATCGTCGTCTGGGTTAAAATAGTTGTCGAAGTACCATTTGATTTTGGCCGTGTGAAGCAGGTAGCCACTGCCATTTTCAGTGTAAGAGTAATGATCCATAGTGTAATCAAGACTGGGGTAAACCAAGACTTGATTGGTGATGATGACTTCTTCATCCCGTTGCGCTTTCTCACTGATCGTCGCTGTTAACGCGCCACCGCCTGAGTCTCCCATAATCGATAGTTGTTTTTGGTATTGAATGTTGTTGTTATCTAACGTGTTCCAGATACCTTTTACAACCGTGTAGGCATCATCTACGCCACAGGGATAGCGGCATTCTGGCGCTAAACGGTAATCAACCGATACCACAATATGCTGGGTGGCAGTGGCAAGCTTTCGCGCGATGGGGTCGTAGACGGTGACACTGCCCGCCATATGTCCACCGCCATGGAAGAATACGAGAACAGGCAATGACTGCGATGGAATTGGATGATAGATTCTTACGGGCACATCAAACGTATCACCACTGACGACATCGTCCTGTACTCTTGCAACGGTCGGTGATGAGGTGACGAGCTCTTGGGTGAGGTTTGCCAACCCTTCACGCGCGTTGGTTGACGTTGGTCGGTAGCCATTACCAATCAAAATAGGAAGTTGCTGATTAAAATTATTGAGCCAAAGGGCAAGGTCTTCGCTGACATGACGCATAGTGCTCTCCTTGATGTGAACTATTTGCCAATAATTTTAGTCACTGTGTTACAAAAAATTGGCGTAACCTCGCCACTAAGGTCGCGTTTCTTCTTGAAAGTTGAGGCGAGGGTTTCAGTACAGCAATGTACCAGCGCATCAAGCATAGGTTGCAACCGATTCCTTTACGCCTTCGTCTGAGTCTCCTTCTTTTACTACATCCAGCGCCTGTAAGTCGCTTGATTATACGCCATAGTCTACGCCGTCAATCGCAAAGCCATTTAGTGCAAGGAAATCGCGCTTAACCCCTTCATAATCGCTTATTTCTTGAAAGTTAAGTGGGGTGATCTTTCGATAAAGGGCACGCACTTCTTGTTGAACCTCTTCTTGTAGCTCCCAATCATCAAGCCTAATTAAACGGCTGTCGTCGGATAATGGCACGAGACTGTTTGGTTGAAACTTGTGATAAAACAGACGATGCATCTGCTCAATACAACCTTCGTGTAAGCCTTTTGCTTTCATCACTTTAAAAAGGGCGAGTAGGTAAGGAGAGAAAGCAGGGATAAAAACACTGGCTTTCGTCACTAAGGCTTTGCAAACAGCAATATAAGCACTGCCATTGAGCGGTGTAAGTTGCTCGTTGATGGTGTTTGCTGTGCGGTGAAGATGTTGTTTGGCGAGTCCGAGCGTGCCGTGATGATAAATAGGGTAGGTGAGTTCAGGGCCAATGTAGGAGTAGGCCAAGGTTTGAAATTGATGCGCGCATTGTCCCTTCGCGAGAAGGAGAGAGACCCACTGCTGCCAATCTTCTCCGCCCATCACTTTGACAGTGTCATCGATTTCTTGCTCCGAAGCGGCAGTGACATGCGTTTCGATGAGGCGATCGTGTTCTAAATCTGCTGTGAGGCCGGAAAAGGGCGTTTCGACGGTTTTGATGGATGAGCGCCACCATTCCTCGCTGTTCGGTTTGGGTCGAATTCCGGTCGCAAGGCTATAGATAAGCAGGTCAACCTGTCCACCGAAATAGGTGTCAATCGCTTGGTTTACCGCGTTGCGTGTTTCTTGAGAAAATGCATCGCCCACAATGTTGATGGCAATATGTCCTTCCGACGCCGCATATTGCTTAAAGGCGATATTGTTGTACCAGCCTGCAGTACCAGTGCCTTTTTCGCTAGGGCCTTTTTCGAACGACACCCCGATAGTATCAGATTTTGCGCCACCAAAGGTGAGTGCAATTCGGCTTGCTAGACCAAAACCAGATGAAGCGCCGAGAATCAAGACACGTTGACGGTTTTGTGCCACCTGTGGTGCGTGTTTGACGAAGTCTATCTGTTGTTTTACGGCCGCAGCACAGCCAGCGGGGTGCGCATTCTTAGCCACGACCCCCTTGATGATGGGAGATATTTTCATACCGTGTAACCTAGAGGCAATTCTTAGCCCTAGGTTACACAGGAAAGAGAATCAAGCACAAGGCATGTGTTTGATTTACGCTTTACAGCCCTGGAATTTCAACCAATTGTTGAATGGTGTTTGCCCCATAGCCTTCTAGGATAAAGCCAGCGTATTTTTGTCCGTCAATATTGGCCTCGCCATAAGTGATGGTACCGCTTCTGCGTTAAAGGTGCTTGAAAGGGAAAGCCTTCCTTCACACCTTTACTTTGAACGTGACGTGTTAGGCCGCTTCTGAATTCTGCATCTTGAGATGGTTTGAGTATCTCTAGCAACGATTAGATCTGTACTAACGTCTGTAATGTCTCTTCACCAAAGCCCACCAAAGAGAAGCCTTTCAGTGTACTTTCTCCCATGGTGTATTCCCCATAGGCAATATATCCAGTGATTGGTTGGCAATTACCTTCCGTTGTCTTAAAGACATAGGCAGCATTGGCGGTTTTAACCGTCATACCCGCTTGCTCGACTTCGATCATACTAAGGTCTGAGACACGGTAGTCGGCGGTGTAATGGCATCCTTGTTGCGTTGTAAAGCGTACTGTATTGTGGTCGACGATATCCAGTGCGCTGAAATCATGAATAGCATTGGCACTTAGGTACCCGACGATGGCTGCTGGCTTTACCCATACGTAATGACAGAAAGGTATTTGAACCGAACCCATTAACGACCTCAAACTCCGCTTTTGATGAAAAGCCTGTGTCATCGAGTTTGATGTTTCCAATGTAAGTGACTTCCTTATCATTACTCCTATTGTCGTAAAGATGAAAATCGTTGACACTGTAATCACCGGTTTCTGAACGTCGTTCATTATAAATAAAGCCATTGCTGCCAAAGTTATTAACAATAATCGAGCCGTCTGGAAGCTCTGATAAAGCCCATAGACCACTCGTGGTAGCATAGGTATGTGTGCCTTTTTTCTTTGGTGTTGAAGCACTTTCATCTTCGCTACCGCCACCACCACATGCGGTCAAACTTAATGCGAGTAAAGCGGCTGTTGTGCCTTTTAGAATACGGCTCATTATACTTCCTTCACGACGACTTGATTTTTAGATAAAACGGCATTTTGAAAGTAAATGGGGGAAACTACTAGAGGAGCTATAGATTAACTAAGAAAGGGTCTAGTTGTGGTTCTAAGAGAGTCAGTTTTTGAATCTTATCAGCTGAAATGGAAGAAAAAAGGCAGGCTAACATACCTGCCATGTGGCGAATTAGTTTTCCGCCTGTATATAAATGGCTTCATGCAGTGTTTGAAGTTGCTCTTCACCAAAACCGTCGAGCAAATAACTTGTAATGGTACTTTGGTCGATAATTGATTTCGTATAGGAAATATGGCCTTCAATCGGTGCACAATTGCCTTCTGTCGTCTTAAATAGATAAGGATGCGCAGAAAGATGCATCTCAGTGCTCCCCTTGTGTACTTGCATATCCCTGTGTGCGACCTCGTAGCTGGCTGTGTAATGACACCCTTGCTCGGTAGTAAACTGAATAACATTCGGGGCAGTAATTTGTATTTTATTTGATCCCGTCAGTACATTCACATCTAATTCTTCGTCTTTCAGATCTAGCACCGAATGTGAGAGTGTATATTTATGACTTACACCCGTATTGTCGATAATTTCTGCGTGACTGAAAAATCCATCATTTCCTTTGGTCAGTGAGACTTTGAACTCACCCTGCTTATCGCCATCTTTATAGAGTAAAACGTTATCTGTAGAAAGGGTATTACCTGACTGTGTGTCATGGGTGTAGATAAAGCCTTTCTGACCAAGAAACTCAACGGTCATGGCACCGTTTGGGAGAACGTAAAGAGAGACTTTGCCGCTGTCAGCTGCATAGCCAACGATTTTACCCACGGCTTTGTCGGTGGTAGGTCCAGAGTCGATGAAAGATTCAGTGGAGCTGCTACCGCAAGCACTAATAAAAAGTGAAGAAAAAATTGCGAAGGGAATTGACTTAGATAGTTTCAAGTAGATACCTATTATTCGATATAAAGAAAACTGTTTTCATTATGGTAATTAATAATAAACATAATTACTGGGGCGGTATTTTGTTGTTTTTATAACGGAATGCCAACAAATAAATTACGTTGCAGTATTTTTGCGACTTACGTCTTAAGTCGTGGGTTTTGTCATGCAAAAACACGTTCATTTGGTGAGTTATGTGTACTAAATGATAGGTTGAGTCTTCAGGTTTTGCTGATTAATTATACTTATTAACCTGTTCAGATGTTTAATTACATTCTCGCTAAGTGGGTGGCCAATATTTAACCTGACCATGTCGCAATATAAATCGCGCGTTGTGAATAATTCGCCTGCTCGAATGTCTAATTGAGATTGCTTAATTTCTTGCAAGCACCTTTGGCTATATTCTTTTGGGATTTGCATCCAAAGCACGAGGCCGCCTTGTGGTTGGCTGAATTTAATACTTGCTGGTAGACGAGCTTCCAAGTATTGGCGATATTCGTGGCATCGCTGTACTAGATCTAAGCGCTTGCGTATGAGTGACTTGTTGTAATGTCCACTGTTGATTATCTCAGCAATAGCATGTTGCGTGGGGGAGGATACGCCATAGCTACCCGCTGAGAAATGTTGCACCATCTTATCGTAATAACGCCCCGGTAAGCACCATCCAACACGCAGACCTGCCGCCAGTGTCTTAGAGATAGAGCCACACCAAAGAATGTAGCCATTGTTGTCAAAGAACTTAGCCGGTAAAGGGCTGCGACCGTCATAGGAGAGTTCAATGTAGACGTCATCCTCAATAATGGGGATCTGATACCGATTGGCGAGCGATGCTAATGTTTCTTTCTGCGCTGGAGACATGGTGATGCCCTGCGGATTCATATGCGTCGTACAAAACAACCCCGCAGCAATAGTAGCGTTGGCCATATGCTGCTCGAGTTGAGCTAAGTCGATGCCATCAGGCTTTGAAGGGATTTCAAGGATCTTGCGATTCATTTGCGCGAGAAGTGTAATGAGACCGTTGAAGCAAGGGGAGCTGATCGCGACGACATCACCGACCTTCGTGCATGATTCGAGGGCGGCTTTCACCGCTGACATACAACCGTGGGTAATGACCACCTCTTGAGGAGAAAAGGCAAAACCGTTAGAAGAGAAGTGCATCGAGAGTGCTTGTCTTAGCTCAGGTTCACCAGCAGGAGCGGGATAAGAGGTGAGGTGGCTGTTGAGTTGTTGCATGGCGCGTTTCATCGCACGATTCAGTTGCCGCGCGATTGTGTCATCCATTGGACTAGAAGCCGTACCTAAAGGCCCATTCTGCGCTAAGGAGGGGGCGAGTTTGACAGTGGGTAAACTAATACCTGCGTTAAAGGAAGCGAAGTCGGGACTATGCCGTGAAGTACTTAACCCCTTGGCAAAAAAACCTGCTTTGGGTTTTGCTGATATCCAGCCCCTTGATTCTAATTCTTGATAGCAAGTCACTGCGGTTGAGTTGCTGACATTATGTAGTTGAGCCAACTGTCGTATGGAAGGCATTCGAGTGCCCGGCGCAATGCGGCCACATTGAATTTCCAACATGTACTTGTCAGCAATCTCTTGATACTTCGCCATACTTAGATATCTGTACTGGAAAACTATGTAAAAATTGTATCTGTATTGTTATGGGTTAACAAGTCACACTCACTTCAACGGTTGAGAATGAGGAGTGATGAGGATGGATAAGAGAGACAGTATGCTCGCGGTGTTAGTCATGGCAGTTTGGGGATTCAATTTTGTCATGATCAAGCTAGCTGCAACGGCAGTAAACCCACTTATGATGACAGCCGCGCGTTTTGCATTGGCGGTGTTCCCACTGGTATTTTTTATCCCTAGGCCGCAGGTGCAGTGGCGGTATCTGGTTGCTTATGGCGTTGTTTTTGGTGTGGGTGTTTGGGGGATGGCCTCATGGTCAATTACCGTAGGGCTGGGAGCGGGGGTCTCTTCGGTGCTACTACAAACCAACGTGCTGTTTGGGATTATTATAGGGGTGTTGTTTTATAAAGACACATTGACGGCGCAAAAGCTGCTCGGTTCCATCTTGGCCGTATCTGGTCTAGGGGTGTTACTTATCGCGACGCAAGGCGAGTTTAGTTACTTTGGGCTAGTGTTGATTGCTGTGTCGGCGATGTGTTGGACAGCGAGCGGCATGATAGTCAAAGCATCAGGTGTGAAGCAGGCGTTTGCGTTTAATATTTGGGGAATGTTGTTTGCACCTCTTCCATTGATATTATTCGCAGTGGGGATTCATGGTGGCGAAGTGATTGCAGAGACCGTTAATCTGTGGCGTCTTGATACCACAGTCGCTGTGCTTTTTCAGGCCTATCCAACAACGTTATTCGGCTATTGGGTATGGAATAAACTGTTATTGAAGTATCCATTTAGTACCGTATCACCTTTAACCTTGCTGACGTCAGTATTTGGTTTATTGAGTGGCTATCTAATCCTTGGTGAAGCGCTTAACACTCTGCAAACCTTGGCCTGCGTACTGTTTTTGGGTGGCATTCTTAGCATCATTTTGCCATCGAGTTTATTCGCGCGTGTAACGGGGATGCTCAAGTCAGTGTAAACATCAAATACGCAAACCACCTAAACTGAGCTTTAACGATGCCATCAGCTCACTGCGAGAGGGCTGATGGCATGGGTTCAATAGAAACAATCTTGACGTAGCTTGAGAATAATCACGATAACTGCTGCAAAGCGAACTTTTGAATTGCGCCCACCATCGCATGCAAGCCTTGAGTGCGAGTAGGGGTCAGTTGTTGCTCTAGTTCCAATGTTGAGAACCATGCTTTGATGTCAAAATCGACAACCTGTTGGCGTGTTTTCCCTTGAAAGGCGATGAATACAACGGCCACGAGACCCTTGACGATGGCTGCATCACTGTTTCCCTTGAGGGTGAGTGTTTGGGTGTCCTGATCGATCTGCATATCGACCCAAACTTGACTTTGACAGCCTTGGATAAGGTAGTCTGACGTTTGTTTTGAAGCATCAATGACAGGGATTCTTTCACCCAGCTCTATGATATAGAGATACTTTTGCTCCCAATCTTTGCATCGTGCAAAGTTCTTTTGTAGTTTTTCTGGTGTCATTGCTTATCCTAGTAACGTCCGTATACGGTGCAGTGCATGCACAAATGCATCGATATCTTCTTTTGTGGTGTAGCAACCAATCGATGCGCGACATATGGCACTTTGGTCGAGTTTTTTCAGCAGTGGCATTGCACAGTGGTGGCCTGTCCGGATCGCGATGCCATAGTTATCAAGAAACATACCTACGTCATAGGCGTGATGGGGAGTGAGGTTAAACGGGATAACCCCCGCGCGTTGTTGAGGTGAACCGTACACCTCTACCCCAGGTACCGTTTCCAAGGCGTTCAATGCATACTCGAGCAGGACGGTTTCCTGCTTCTCAACCAAGGCGAGATCGAGTTCGTTGACGTACTGTAGCGCTGCACCTAAGCCTAAGATGCCGGCAATGTTTGGAGTACCTGCTTCAAAACGCCAAGGCGCACGGTTGTATGTTGTCCCTGAGGGAATGGAGACGGTATCAATCATGGCACCGCCAGCTTCCCACGGCGACATCTCATCAAGCAGTGATTTGCGGCCATAAAGGATACCGATACCGGTTGGTCCGTAGAGCTTATGGGCTGAAAACACGTAGAAATCACAGTTAAGTTTGCTGACATCGACGTGTTGATGCATGACGGCTTGTGCACCATCAACCAGCAGCTTTATACCGCGCTCTGAGGCAATGCGACTAATTGCTGCTATATCATTGACTGTGCCAAGTAGATTAGAGACATGGCTGACGGCAATAAGTCGTGTTCTGTCACTGAGCAACGGCATCAAGTCGTTGATGTCTAATTCGCCTTGAGGCGTTATCGGCCAGACTTTAACCGTTAAATTGCACTCCTTTGCCACAATTTGCCAAGGCACAATGTTCGCATGGTGCTCCATCTCGGTGATGATGATTTCGTCACCAGATTGACAATGCGGCTTCACATAACCATGAGCAACGAGATTAATCGCTTCTGTGGTCCCTTTGGTGAAGACAATTTCTTCTCGCTGTTCTGCATTCAAAAAATGCTGCACATCGTCGCGAACCTGTTCCACATTCTGAGTGGCATCGGCACTTAACCGATGCACACCGCGGTGCACAGACGCGTACTCATGTTGATAGAAGTGGGTCATTCTATCGATTACGGGTTGCGGTGTCTGGGCAGTGGCGGCGGTATCAAGGTAGATGAGCGGTTTATCGTTAACGATTTGGCTCAATGTAGGAAATTGCGCCCGCCATTGTTGGGCAAGCGCATGATCAAAACAAGGAGAGGATGTTGGAGTATCGACAGTCATCAGCGCTCGCTTTCTATTTTTTGTTCAATTCGTCGCACTATGTGTTCCCGTACGTTCAAATCATCAATGGCATCGGTCAACTCACCGGCAAAAGCAAACGTCACCATTTTTTCTGCCAGCTGTTTGGGAATCCCACGCGCTTGGAGATAAAAGAGCTGATTTTTATCGAGCTGGCCTGTTGTTGCACCGTGGCTGCACTTCACATCATCGGCGTAGATCTCCAACTGAGGTTTGCTATTCACTTGTGCCTTGTCATCAAGCAGAAGATTGTGGTTGTCCATTTGCCCATCGGTTTTGATGGCCCCTTTGTGGACATAGATCATGCCATTGAAAACGGCGGTTGAATCTCCTTTTCCGATAACTTTATGTGCTTGTTCACTGGTGCAATGTGCAGAGTGATGATCCAAATAAGTACGGGTGTCGAATGTCTGCCCTGATGTCGGTAGGGATAGACTGTTCATTTCGATGTGACTCCCTGTACCAGCAAGCACGGCGCTGGTGTGATGACGGTTTACTTGTCCTTCCAATAAGAAGGTATGAGAGCTCGCTTGTGCATCGCGAGATAACACGATGTCATTGTGGCCAAAATGGTGCTGCTGGTGGCTTTCTTCAATTAACTTTAGATGGTTAAATTGGGCGTTTGCGCCAACAGAGGCGGTCAGTCTTGCGCACGTCACACCGCCACCTTGCGCCAGTGATGTGTGGTGTTCAAACACACTACACTCGGCTTGATCGCCAACAGTAATATGGTGCCGGTAGCTGCACAAATCACCATGCTCACCACTGTTGATATGAAAGAGATAAATCGGTTTGTCGATACGCTGTTTTTTCGCCACTTCAATGAATAGACCACTTGTGGCAGTCGCATCAGTCAACAATGAAAACGCTTCTGGCTTTACGGCTGCATTAAGCAGTTGCTGTTTCGCATCACTGATATGGTCGATGTTATCAACGTTCACACCGGGGATCGGATCACTCATTTCGCGGATGAGTTGACCATTGAAAAGCACAATGCGATAGCAATCAAAGCCGATAGTAAGGCTTTCAATGGAGACGGTATGAATGTCATCACGCGAAGGTGATCGCAGCGGGAGATTAAGAAAGCCCTCTAGCGAGGTGTATTTCCAATCCTCGTCTTTTGCTGTGGGCAAGCCAAGCGCTTTAAAATGTCGCCATTGAACTTGCTGCCAACTCGATTTTTCGCCCAAAGCTGTCAGAGATGAAAGGGCATTGGGTCGTTGATCCTCACTGATATTATTCATCGCCTGTGATCCACCCGTAGCCTTTCTCTTCTAACTCTAATGCAAGCGTATGGTCGCCAGATTTAACGATTTGGCCTTTGTAGAGCACATGGACAAAATCAGGTTTGATATAGTCGAGGATACGCTGATAGTGGGTAACAACGATAAATGCGCGGTGCTCATCACGCAGCGCGTTGACACCGTCAGAGACAGCTTTAAGTGCGTCGATGTCTAAGCCTGAGTCCGTTTCATCCAGAATACATAGGCTAGGCTCTAAGACCGCCATTTGCAGAATATCATTGCGCTTTTTCTCACCACCAGAGAACCCTTCATTGACTGATCGCTCTAGAAGATCAACAGGCATTTTTAGGAGGCTAGCTTTCTCTTCGAGGAGGTCTTCGAAATCGAATTGATCCAGCGGGGCTTGATCGCGATATTCACGGATGCCATTCAATGCTGTTTTAAGAAACAGCTTGTTACTGACACCGGGAATTTCAACCGGGTACTGAAAGGCAAGAAACACGCCTTCACCAGCACGTTCATCCGGATCGAGCTCGATCAAATTTTTGCCTTTTAACTGCATCTCGCCACCGATGACTTCATAGTCCTCTTTACCTGCTAATGTCGCAGATAAGGTACTTTTACCAGAGCCATTAGGCCCCATGATGGCATGAACTTCACCCGGTTTAATTGAGAGGTTAATACCGTTAAGGATCTGGTTGTCCTCAACACTGACTTTTAAATCTTTAATTTCTAACATAATGGTCAGCCAACACTGTGTTCCAAGCTGATGGAAAGGAGTTTTTGCGCTTCAACCGCAAATTCTAACGGGAGTTCTGAAAAAACATCTTTGCAGAATCCATTAACAATCATTGAGATAGCGTCATCTTCACTGATGCCACGCTGCACGCAATAGAAGAGTTGATCTTCGCCGATACGCGACGTGGTCGCCTCGTGCTCGATCTGGGCACTGTTATTTTTGACTTCTACATAAGGGAAGGTGTGGGCACCGCAATCAGGGCCAATGAGCATTGAGTCGCATTGAGTAAAGTTACGCGCCCCTTCAGCAGTAGGCAGCACCTTAACAAGACCACGATAACTGTTTTCGCTTTGACCCGCAGAAATACCCTTAGAGATGATGGTCGAGCGGGTGTTTTTGCCGATGTGAATCATCTTAGTGCCCGTATCGGCCTGCTGTGTGCCACTGGTTAAGGCGACCGAATAAAATTCACCGACCGAGTTGTCGCCTTTAAGGATAACGCTGGGGTATTTCCATGTGATCGCAGAGCCTGTTTCAGACTGGGTCCACGACATTTTGCTGTTTACCCCGTCGCAAAGAGCGCGTTTAGTGACGAAGTTTAGAATACCACCTTCGGTGGTTTCACTCCCTGCGTACCAGTTTTGCACGGTTGAATACTTTACTTCTGCATTGTCGTGAATGATCACTTCAACAACCGCGGCGTGCAGTTGATAGGTGTCTCGAACTGGGGCAGAACAGCCTTCGATGTAACTGACATACGCACCTTCATCGGCGATTAAGATGGTACGTTCAAATTGGCCTGTTTTCGCTTGGTTGATGCGGAAATAGGTTGACAGCTCGCGTGGGCATCTTACACCGGGCGGGATATAGATAAATGATCCATCGGAAGCGACGGCCGCATTCAGCGCGGCAAAAAAATTGTCTTTGGGCGGAACAACGGTACCAATGTACTTGCGAACGAGCTCAGGGTATTCATGGATCGCTTCGCTGAATGAACAGAAGATAATGCCGTGCTCTTTCAGTTCATCACGATAGGTTGTGGTCACAGAGACAGAGTCAAATATGGCATCAACCGCTACCTCGTTACCTTCTCGAACCGGTACGCCTAGCTGGTCAAACGCGGCTTCAACTTCTTTGGTCAAAAATGCGTTTGAACCGTCGCTATCGTTGCTCTCGTCGTCACCCTCACATTTGCCGCAGGTGGGGGCAGAGTAGTAACTGTAGTCTTGATAATTGAGACTCTCATACTCGGCTTTTAACCAGTGGGGTTCTTCCATCTCCTGCCAAATGCGGAAAGCCTCTAAGCGAAATGCCAACATCCATTCAGGTTCGTTCCTTTTTGCAGAAATGGCACGTACTACGTCCTCATTAATGCCCTTATCGAGTGTGTCATTGTCCAACTGGGTGTAAAACCCTTCTTTGTACCCTGACTTATCGAGTGCCTCCTGTACGTCGGCTTGAATTTCTACGGTAGACATCTGTTAAACACCAAAGCTCTCGCCGCAGCCGCATTCGGCTTTGACGTTGGGGTTGCTGTAAGTAAAGTTCTGGTTGAGGCCATCGCGGGTGTAGTCGACGATGGTGCCATCGATAAAGGGCATCGCTTTTTGAGATGCGAAGAAGACTGCGCCATGAGATTCAAATCGTAAGTCTTCGTCAGTCGGCGCATCGATCTGTTTCATCACATAGGCATACCCGGTACACCCGGAAGGCTTAACAGAAATATGAATCCAACTTTCTTCACTCGTGAGCTGTTGGATACGCTTTGCCGCCGCCTCGGTTAAGGTCAGTCCTTTCCAGCTGATATCATCAAGCGAGAAGTCCATGGTGTCGTTGTTTACTGTATCCATGAGATTGCCCTAAGCATGTTAATGTGAATGTAATGATAATGGTTATCATTAACATATCAACCACAAATGAAATGAGGATAAGTCCACACAATGCGCATGATTGTGTGGACTGTCGGTATTTCTAGTCGCGACGAAACGCGGCTAGAATTCTGCTTCAGTGACGAAGGCGAGATGAGACTTTAAGGTTGAAAAGTCGCCAATGGTGTCGCCATTGAGTCGAAACTGCGGGTAGGTGCGTGCATTTGGAAAGAGGGTAAATAACGTCTGATTGTCAAAATCGACACTCAGTTTCAAGGTTTCCACCTGATGTCCTTGCTGTGCGAGCCAATGCGCCGCGGCGATGCACTGTGTACAGTTATCTTTGCTGAACATTTCAATTTTCATCGTCTTACTCCAATTAGAAATCGGCATCAAAGGCTAAGTGACGGTCTTGTGGGCGTTTATACTCAGTCACCCTTTTTTCAAAGAAGTTTGTCTTGCCTTCCATGTCAAGTAAGCGCATGTAATCGAATGGGTTTTCTGCGTTGTAAATCGGCTCAAATTGGAACAGTCCCGCAATGACGTCAGCAGTATGTTCAATGTACTGACACATGAGTTCGGCATTCATCCCAATCAGATCAACGGGCAGTGCTTCTGTGACAAACTCCTTCTCGATGGCAACGGCTTCGCGACAGATTTCTTCAAACTCGGCTTGGCTTACCTGCCCAAGACCTAGCGTTTTAAACAACAAGGCTGAAAAACTGAAGTGCAAACCTTCATCGCGGGCGATCAGGTCATTGCTCGCGGCAAGACCCGCTAGTAAGCCCCGTTTGCGGAAGTAGTAAATGGCACAGAAGCTACCCGCAAAGAACAGCCCTTCAACCAAACCAAAAGCGATAAGACGCATGGGGAGTGGTTTGTCAGAAGAGATCCACTTCATGACCCACTCAGCTTTACGTTTGACGGTTGGCACATTCTCGATGGCATTGAAGAGGCGTTCGCGCTCTTCCACATCCGGAATATAGGTCTCTAACTGCAAGGCATAGGTTTCCGCATGGATCACTTCATTAAATGCCTGTAAAGCGAGGAAGCAGCGCGCTTCAGCGATTTCTATTTCGCCATAAAAGCGTGTTAGGAGATTCTCATTGATCATGCCTTCACTTTGGGCAAAGAACGCAAGGACATGACGGATAAAGTGCTGCTCCCCCGGGGTGAGCTTTTGAAGATCGGGAATATCCTGCGCAAAATCTAGCTCTTCTGTGGTCCAAAAAGCGGCTTCATGCGTTTTGTAGGCTTGCCAAATCTCTTCATATTGGATGGGGAAAAGGCTGAACTTGTTTTTTACTATCATCGTGTCTCTCTCTTCATTTTGAGCGTGATACCGCCCCCTTCCTGTGGCTAGGAAAAGTAAATAAATGTTGGTGGCGATATCACGAATGCATGGCTCAATGCCCTAAGGTGGTGTTAGGCACCGCAGTTAATACAGTCTTCATCCTGATTGCCGACGGTGACTTTGACGGCATTGGTTGATGGCTTGGTACGCAAGTAGTACATGCCAGTTTTCAGTCCGCGCTTCCAAGCGTAAAAATGCATCGCATTAATCTGTGCGAAGGTTGGGGTGGCAAGCCAAAGATTGAGACTTTGCGATTGGCAAACATAGGGCGCGCGTTCAGCAGACATGTCGATGATCACTTTTTGCGACATTTCCCAAACTGTACGATAGATAGCTTTGAGGTGTTCTGGAATTGCTGCAATGTCTTGAATCGAGCCGTTATGGGCAATGATGGTATCGCGAACAGTGGGGGTCCAAAGGCCGAGTTTTTCGAGTTCTTTTACTAACTGTTTGTTGATGATGATGAACTCACCAGACAAGGTTTGACGCTTATAAATATTGCTGGTTTGCGCTTCAAACGCTTCGGTATTACCCAGGATCTGAGCGGTTGAAGCGGTGGGCATTTGAGCAATAAGCAGAGAATTTCGCAGACCATGTTGCGCTATCTGGGCTTTTAGCGCTTCCCAGTTCCAACGTGAGCTCGGCACGACACCCCAGAGATCGAACTGTAACAGCCCGGAACTCGCAGGTGAACCGTCGTAACTTGTGTAAGTGCCATGTTGTTTTGCCCGTTCGACTGACGCTTGAAGCGAAGCATGGTACATCGTTTCTGCGATGTCTCGATTGAGCTGGCGAGCTTCTTCGCTATCATAAGGGAGTTGAAGCTTGAAGAAGACATCTGCCAAGCCTTGAACGCCGAGACCGACAGGGCGATGCGCATGATTTGAACGCGTGATCTTATCGGTCGGGTGGTAGTTGACGTCGATAACGCGGTCGAGGTTTTTGATCGCGATCTGCGTGACGTGATGAAGTTGCTCAAAGTTGAACGTACCATTCTCGACAAACTTAGGTAGGGCAATGGAAGCGAGATTACACGCGGCTGTTTCGTCTGCGGTCGACACTTCCATGATCTCTGCACAGAGGTTACTTGATTTGATCGTGCCTAGGTTCTTCTGATTCGACTTCTCATTACATGCATCTTTGTAAAGCATGTAGGGGGTGCCGGTTTCCGCTTGGGACTCGATAATTTGTGTCATCAAATGGCGTGCTTTGATGGTCTTAATGCCTCGACCGTCAGCTTCATATTGTTCATATAACGTCTTAAAGGCGTCGCCATAAGCATCGGAAAGTCCTGGCGCGGAATGCTCACTAAAGAGCGTCCAGTCTGCGTCGTCTTCAACACGCTCCATAAAGAGGTCAGGAACCCAAAGAGAGAGGAAAAGATCGCGCGCTCGGAACTCTTCTTTGCCGTGATTTTTGCGTAAATCAAGGAATGCTTCGACATCGGCATGCCATGGTTCGAGATAGATGGCAAACGAGCCTTTTCGCTTACCGCCACCTTGGTCGACGTAACGGGCTGTTTCATTGAAAACTTTGAGCATGGGAATGATGCCATTCGAAACACCATTGGTACCTAAAATGGGTGCGCCTGATGCACGAATATTATGGATATGCAAACCAATGCCGCCTGCGGACTTAGAAATGAGTGCGCAGTCTTTCAGGGTGTCGTAAATGCCCTCGATCGAGTCCTCTTGCATACCGAGTAAGAAGCACGAGCTCAGTTGTTGCATTTTCAAACCTGCATTAAAGAGCGTTGGCGTCGCATGGGTATAATAACCCGCACTCAACATATCATAGAGTTCTTGAATTTCACTGATCTCTTCCGGTGCAATCGCGAGCGCAACGCGCATGTACATGTCTTGCGGACGCTCGATAACGACGCCGTGGTGTTTGAGCAGATAGGAGCGCTCTAACGTCTTAAATCCAAAGTAATCAAACTCGAAATCACGATTGTAATCTATGAGTTCCACAATTTCTGGGCCTAAACGGGCGACTTTATCTAAGTAGTCTTCTGAGAGTAGGCCAGTGGCGCCGATGATCTCAGTGGTTTCGATGAAACCTTTGGTTTCTTTGTGCAGGGAACTGACCATGACTCGCGCAGCCAATGTCGCATAGTCAGGATGTTCTGCCGCCATTGCCGCTGACGTTTCGGCAACGAATTCGTCAATTTGTGTGACCTGAATGCCATCATAAAGACCTGCTACCACCTTCTGGGCAACAGCGATAGGTTCTACAGTGAGTGTTTCTGCAAGCGTTTCGATACGACGGGTGACCTTATCGAGGCTTGCTTTCTCGACGCGGCCGTCGCGTTTAATTACGTCCATGATTCTATATCTTGTGTTTGTTAATCTATTCTAGCACTACATGTTCTATTTTTAGATCTAATTGATAATCGTTATCATTACAAGTGTGAAAGTGAAATAAATCGAGATACATGCCAAATCAGCGATCTCGGTAAAGCATTGTCTGGCTCTCTTGGATGAGGGTGTGGTGACATTTGGCTAAGTTGGCGGTGAGGTAGGGCTTGAATGGTGGTTTATTGTGCAAAAAACGCGAAAAAGAGGGATTTTGCTAGCATTTTCGTACTCGTCTGAGAATAAATACAGTTGTCTATTTCGAACTGCCGTAAAATTAACAGAGCGAAAGACAAAGAAGTAGGAAAATGGAAGAGATCAGCAATTATCATGTCCAAAAAAAACGACGAAATATGACGTTGTTGGTGCCTGATTTTGCTCTCGTTTTACCCGTTCTGGGTAATCATGTCGAACGGGTATACGTTTGTAGAGATAAGTATTTCCTGTGTTTGTCAGCAAATAGTCGTCCATTTGAAGAGTCGCTTTATCTTTGCTTATACAGTTTTGAAGGTGAAGTGATTGACAAGGTGAAGATTTTTAAAGCTTACGAACCGAGTATATTAAAGTATGTAGAAATCGAAGAGGGCAATGGCATCTCATTCCAGTTTATTCGCGGCTTGCGACATTCAGTGAGCGTGAAGGATAATGCGAAGTTTGACCTCTCCCGTCTCATTCGTCGCCGGGAGATTTTTTATTCGCAGCGTTTTAAACCGAGTCAGTTGCGCGTCTCCCGCTGTAACGAAAAAGCAAATCAACATAGATACAAGAATGAATCAATGAAATAAGAGGTTACTACAAAAAACTAAATATTGTGAAACTAACAATATTGTTTTTAAGTGTTTGATCGAAAGAAATATTGCCTTGCTCAATTAGCACTAGCTCCGATATTGAAGGCGAATCTACTATGTGCCCCCCAAAATGTGATAATGGAATACCTATGCAGCAGATAGACAGTTACCTCATCGATGATCGAAATGATGAACTCAAGGTGACAGTGCAACCAGAACAGACTATTTACTCTGTCGCTGGAAGAACACTTGAAGCTGTTTTTGACGTTGGGAGTCAGGGCACGCTGTTTTTAACTACGGAAAACTGCCCGTTTGAAGAGACACTGTATATTTCGTTGTTTGACAAAGATGGGCACATGAGAGACAGCGTTACCCTATTCCGAGCATATACAGCCGGTATTGTTCAGTCCTTACAACCATTGTCAGATGGTAGTTTGCTTTTTACTTTTTGGGACAAGACTGAGCTTCAGTTGCTTGTTGGCAGTGATACTGCACCATCGACTTGGAAAAAACTACTCGCGGCTGAAGGGATTCACTATGAAAAGCGCTTTACAACAAGCGCATTAAATATACTCATCAGGGAATAGATTAATGGAAACCTTTGTTACTGAAGATGATGTTGAAAATAGTATTCGTCAAATGGAGGTCGCTGCAGTCAATTTCGCGACAAGGTTTATCAATGATGCGAATGTTCGAATGCTTTATAACGAGCGCACCAGACGGATGTCAAACGAGTTAAGAACGGCATATCGTACGGGTGGGTTGACGCCTAAACAAGCGGCGATGACAGCGACTGAAATGCGGAATGAAATCATGGCATTTGCGCGCTCTCGAACCAGTGATCTCGGTAACGCCAAAGCCATTAAGCTAAAGGCACGTGGTATCGATTTTGATGCGCTACTCGACAAAAATGCCCAACGTCAGTTTGGTAAAGCTTTTAGTGAGTTGACTGAGGCTGAAGCGCTTTCAATCTACAAGTACATTGTTGACAGTGCTGGGCGTCCCAATGCCCGTGTCAATACGCGTGCAGCAAACCTCGGGAAAGTGGGGCGGGCGCTATGGGTTTTGACGATCTGTATCGCGGTGTACAACATTAGTCACTCACAGAATAAGGTCAAAGCAGCAGGTCGAGAAGTGGCCAATGTCGGTGGCGGTTTCGCTGGCGGGGCGGCTGGTGGCGCCGTCGCAGGCATTTGGTTTGGTCCTATTGGGGTCGGTGTGGGTATCGTTGTGGGTGGCGTTTTAGGCGCGATCATGGCAGATCAGGTCTACATAGAGCTCGCCGGACCTGATGGTGAGTTTGCGAGAAACTTTATTCCTCGATTTACTAATCTTGTCTCGACAAATGAAAAGAAAATGGCTGAAGCATTGGTTTCAGAGTGTCGATATGAATTAGACAAGGTGATGGCAGTATTTATCGAATTAAATGATAAGTATTCGACCGATGCAGACGATGTCGCTGCTCACTATGTGAATACGGTAAGACACGGAAATTATCCGGTGACACAACAGGCATTAAAAATACATACTGCACTAAAACAATATTTGATTCAAACGATGGAGAGTGGTTGGACGTCTTCGGAAGAAAAAGAAGCGATTCGGTATCTTAAATCTGTCTAGATAATTAGCCAGTATGAAAATTTATCTCAGATTTAGCGTGTATATTATTCGCTTTAGTTGATTTATAACGGTTAAAAAAGAGTTGTAACTGGACTAAAGGAATTAAGTTGTTACTATTGCTCACCTGATTCAGTAACGCACGAGTTCTCGTGCGTTTTTATTAAGTGAACAAATGTCTATACTTATAAATAAGTCCCCCGTGGTTAAAGCTAGCTGCTCTGTACTATGTGGCCAGTCATTACAAAAGCAAATACTGTCCATGTATAAACTAGATTCAATCGAATCTTGTACCTTAATCTGCCAAGGGGTTAACGATAGTTATAAAGTCGTGACAGCTTCAGGGCGTTATCTATTACGCGTTTATCGCTATCAATGGCGGACATTGGTAGAAATTGAATACGAAATAGCGGCCGTCGAATACCTTTCTCTCATGGGTGTAAATGTTTCTGTACCTTTGAAAGATAGAATGGGAAACAGCGTACAGCAATTAAGCGCACCTGAAGGGCCAAGATATGCGGTACTTATGTCATATGCATCCGGTGATGAGTTAGCTTTTAGTCGTCATGAAGACGGTGCGATGTACGGCCGAGCAGTAGCGAAAATCCATGATATAACGGATAAAATGACGGTGAATCATGAAAGAGTACTTGACGGCGATTACCTTATTAAGAAACCGATGCAAGTGATTTCTCCTCTTGTAGAATACCGTTATCCGGCATTGTGGGAAGAGTTAAAAAATGGTGCAGATAAGCTCTTTCAACGACTTAAGTCTATCGAGCCATCTCAGCTAAAGCATGGCTTTTGCCATGGCGATTTGCATGGTGGAAACGCCCATTATGATGGTTCGCAGCTGACATTTTTTGATTTTGACTGTTGTGGTTATGGCTACCGAGCATATGATCTGGCTGTATTTAAATGGCGAGCGCATCTCGTTGATAAACTAGATATGAGATGGGAAAGCTTTATTCAGGCATATACAGAGCATCGCACATTAACAAGCCAAGAACTTGAAGCCGTTGACATGTTTGTTGCAATCCGCCATCTCTGGATCATTGCATTACAAATTGACGTTGCGGTAGCGACAGGCTATTTACATGAAAAGTTCTTTGCTCATCACATTGGTTTTCTCTCTTCGGTGATGCCTAAGTGATGTAGGTTGAGCTAATAGCGCTCGTTTGCTGAGTCTCTACGCAATTAAACAGCACTCCGATCATAAAAAATTACATGCAAATAGATAATTAAACCCGAGGTAAATTCGGCTTAATCTAGCAAGCGAAATCGGCCTACTTATTAGCAACGACTGCTTGCTTATCAACACAGGCGTAAACTTGTCCTACTCTGTCGGTTGAATCGAGTAGTTGATGAACAAAACGTGCGGCTACACTGCGGTGGGTAATGCCGTCGACTTCTACTTTTGTGACTGCCACAAATTGGCACCTACCATGCTATACCTGCTAGAAAACACCGTTTCCATTACTTTCTATCTTTAAACAGCTTTAGAGGGATCTATTGTCATTTAAGATGATGATTGGCTATTCATGCACTCTTAGTGCGTTTAGGATTTTCAGAGAGCATATAATTTCTGCGCTATTTTCAATAGAGAGGTATGCCTAATGAGTCCAAGCAATTGCCATGTGATGGCCAAGCCAACGGGTCCGGTCTGTAATCTATCATGTGAATATTGTTTCTATCTTGAGAAAGAAAAGCTCTATCCAACGCGTGATAAAGCATGGCAGATGTCACTAGAAACACTCGAAATCTATATTAGGCAAACCATTGACGCACAAGACAGTGGTGTCGTGAACTTTGCTTGGCAAGGTGGCGAACCTACGATGGCAGGCATTGAGTTCTTTGAACATGCGATGAGGCTATGTGATCGCTACGGTGAAGGTAAAGAAATTCATCATGCGTTTCAGACGAATGGCGTGTTAGTTGATGAGCAGTGGTGTCAGTTTTTTAAACAACATAATGTCTTAGTTGGTATCTCAATAGATGGTCCAGAAGCGTTGCACGATCATTACCGTGTCAACAGAGCAGGCCGAGGTAGCCACGCTAAGGTTGTCGCTGCGATCGAGCTTCTGAAAAAGCATGGTGTTGAGTTTAATATCCTCTGTGTTGTCAATGCAGAAAATGCCAAGCAGCCTTTAGAGGTATACAACTACTTTAAGCATTTAGGCGCTCAGCATATGCAGTTCATTCCTTTGGTTGAACGCGAGTTACAACATGGTGTGGATTCGAAAAATGAAACACTTCGACTTGTAATGCCGGGTGAAGAGATCGCAAAGGTGACTGAATGGTCTGTGCCTGCCAAGGCCTACGGTGAGTTTTTGTGGCAGATCTTTTTTTATTGGGTAAGAAATGATGTAGGGCGTATCTTCGTGAATGCTTTTGATAGTACGCTTAGTCTCTGGATTGGAGCGGGATCTGAAATATGTCATCACCAGCAAAATTGTGGTCATGCCTTCATCCTTGAAGCGAATGGGGATGTGTATAACTGTGATCACTTTGTCTATCCTGAGCATTTACTGGGTAACATTCATGACACGACCATTAAGGCGATTAACCAATCGAGTCAAGCTGTCGAATTTGGTCTAGACAAAGAGAAAGGGTTGAGTGCTAACTGCCAACACTGCCCAATGAAGCCACTCTGCAATGGTGGGTGTCCGAAGCATCGATTTGCGATGTCTAAAACAGGCGTACCAAACCATAACTATTTTTGTGCAAGTTATCAGCTGTTTTTCGAGCGCACTGCGCCGTATATGAAAGCGATGCGTGAGCTGATTAAGATGGATCAAAGCACGTCAGGTATTATGCGCCTAGCAAGTGATATGGATGCGAGAGGCTTGACACCAAGTTTCTAAAAACTATGATTAGCGAGTACGGTTTCAGCACCAATCACTATACTGTAAGAATCAAAGGTCGTAATATTGAGCAGTAATAAGGCAGAGGTTTCTTTGTTGGTCGAAGAGTTCAATCTATCCATTGATCTTGCTAAAGACATACTTAGTCGTTCCATTGTTAAAAAAGTAAAAAAAGGCAACTTTGCCCGTTTTTCAGGACGGATCCCTGAGCATATTATTTTTGTGCTTAAGGGAGAACTTGCCATGGAAGCCCCTTTTCATGAAGGCGTAGACTATCATTATGCGGTTTTTTCTTCTGGCAGTATTATTAACGATGGTGCAAGCATTAATAATAGCTTTAAAACCGAAAGTATCTTATGTACAACGAGTGGGGTACTTGCTATTTTGCCAGTCGATCACTTCTATACATTATTAGACTCGTCGATAGAGTTTAATCGGGTTATTTTAAAATCGTTGGCGAAGAAATCTCAAATAGCGGGGTTGTCTTTTCACTTTCGTATTGAGAAAGATCATAAAAAGAAAGTGCTTGGTATGCTCAGAGCCGCTACCTCTTTTAATGGAAAGAATAGTATAAAAATGAGCATTAAAAACTTAGCATCGATGTGTTATATCTCTAGAAATGCAATGCCAAAAGTACTTAAAGAGCTAGAGCAGGAAGGGCATATAAAAGTCGAAAATAAAGTAGTTCACCTCTTGAAGGAGTAGTGGCTAACTTAGATTTACTGCGTCATAGGCTATGATTTATTAGTTACTAAAGATATGTGCTTACACATATCAATAGCTAAACCTTACAGTAACAACCTGATTTAATTTCCATAATTCAATTCAGTGTAAACACCTGTTGTCCAAAAGGGGTCCACTCCTCGTCCCAGTTCACACCTTTTTCAATCTTTCCATAGCTAATCTTGATCAATTCTTGTGCTTCTAGCTCTTTTAAAACCTTGGTGGCGGTGCTTCTTGAAATTGCAATAAATTCAGATAGTTGCATCGTGGTTATTGTAATGAATTCGTGATCTGACAAGCTAAACAAGAAATAGAGTACTGACTTTACTTTACTCGCTTGGTTCTTCAGTCGTTGAACCTCTAAAATATTATTGACTTTGAAAAGATTATTTGCGGACGCCTTTGCGATTAATTTTGCATATTCAAAATCATTTTCGAATATATCAATCGCTATATGGGTAGGGATCGAGAGAAGCCTAACATCTGTTAATGAATCCATTTTTAATGGCATTTTGTTTTTGTTAGAACACCAAGTATATTACTGATGTCTCCCTGATTCAAAATGGCATTGAGATGCGTGCAGTTCTCTCTGTAGCTGCTGACATAGACCAGTCCACTTAAGATGAAATAGACATGTTCGGAGAAGTCTTGACGATCTCTAATAATATGACCAGCCGGGTGTAATTCGATATTTCCAGAGGTTATTAGTTTGTTGGATAGTGTTGTGGAAGTGTTGAACACATTTCTAACTTCAAAAGTAAATTTCACTTTCCTTTCGCCTTTTATCGTTGCTAAACCAAAGGCATTGTCCAAGGCCTTCGATAAAATGATTCGCGCTACGGTCATACTTAGCGTGAAATGTCTAATTTAAGCATTTTAGAGCCTGTTTTGCTACTTTGCAATTGAATAGCATATAAAATATAGGATGTTGTTTCTTTTAATTGGTCTTAAGTTAAAGATAGCTAACAATGTGTTTCTCATGGCTATTTGCCAATAATAAAGAGTAACTTAGGCTGAAATTTATTTTTTCAATAGTAGTTATTGTATTCTCAAGGTAGAAGAATATCATGAATAAGCTTTCTGTAATTGCGACAGCGATGATGGCAGCGACTGCTGTACAAGCATCGGATGTCTTGCCGTTTCCAAAAATACCCAATCCAAGTGTGATTCATGACGCGTTAGCGGAGTCAACTTATGTTAAAACCCCGGTCCAAGATAAGTTGGCAGAGGACGCACCCAATATCCTGATCATCATGCTTGATGATGCGGGGTTTGGCCATCCTAGTACGTTCGGCGGGCTGATTGACACACCAGCGATGACTGAGTTGGCAGAGGGCGGTATTTCTTACAATGCCTTCCATACTACAGCACAATGCTCGCCTTCCCGCGCTTCGCTACTGACTGGTCGCAATCATCACCGTGTAGGTAATGGTAGTGTTCCAGAGGTAGGCAGTGATTTCGAAGGCTACACTGCAGAAATTCCAAAGACGACGGCAACCATTGCTGAAGTGCTTGGTCACTATGGGTATAACACATCTGCTTTTGGTAAGTGGCATAACACCCCTATTCAATACGCAACTGAGATGGGCCCATTTGATCGCTGGCCAACCGGCCATGGCTTTGACTACTTCTATGGTTTTCTTGGTGGTGAGACGAGCCAATACGAACCGGGCCTATATCAGAACACGGTTGCAATCGAGCCCCCACACGATCCGGATTATCACTTAACCGATGATATGGCTGAGCAAGCGATTGGCTGGTTGCGCAATCATAAAGCACTGACGCCTGATCGCCCATTCTTTATGTACTGGACACCAGGTGCGGTTCATGGTCCACACCAAGTGCACAAAAAGTGGATTGAAAAGTACGAAGGTAAGTTCGACGCCGGCTGGCAAGCATACCGTGACGAAGTCTTTGAGAATCAAAAAGCGTTAGGTTGGATCCCTGAAGATGCCGTTGACCATACTATGCCAGAAGGTATGGCTGAGTGGGATACACTGAGTGATCGCGAAAAGGCTTACCAAGCTAAGCTAATGGAAGTTTACGCTGGCTTCCTTGAGCACACGGATTACAACATTGGCAAGCTTATCGATGAACTGAAAGCGCAAGAAGAGCTAGATAACACGCTGATTTTCTATATCTTCAGTGACAATGGTGCATCTGCTGAAGGTGGTTTTGGTACGATCAACGAAATGATCGCCATTAACAACCTAAACCACGTCTATGATACTGAAACGCAAATGAATGCGTTGGATGAAATGTATGGTGGCCTCGATGCACTCGGTGGTCCGGAGCTTGACTCAATGTACGCGGCTTCATGGGCTTGGGCTGGTAATGTTCCTTACCAATACACGAAGCTAACGTCGTCGTACTTTGGTGGTACAAGAACACCGATGATCATTCACTGGCCTGACGGTATTAAGGCAGATAAAGCGCCTCGTAGCCAGTTCCACCACCTGAACGACATTGCACCAACTATCTATGATGTTCTAGATATTCCGGCACCAAAAGTCGTTGATGGGCACGAGCAAGAAAAGATTGATGGCGTGTCTCTGACTTATACGTTCGAAGATGCCAATGTTGAAGCTGCTGATAAGGTTCAGTACTTTGAGATCTTTGGTAGTCGCGCTATTTACCATGATGGCTGGATGGCCTCTGCCTTTGGTGCTCGAACGCCTTGGAACCCAACCATTCAAGAAGTGATCAATTGGCACCCAGATAACGATGAGTGGGAGCTGTTTGATCTACGTTCAGACTTCAACCAAAAGAACAACGTCGCTGCACAATACCCTGAAAAACTGGAAGAAATGAAGGCGTTATTCATGGAGCAAGCTGCTGATAACAAAGTACTGCCGCTGGGTGCTTCTTTGTTGCCAATGCTTGATCCAAGCCAAATTGTAAGTGCTGGCTTGACTGAATGGTCACTCATTGCAGGTCAAACACGTATTCCAGAGTTTAACGCCCCGAAAGTAGGTATGGTGGACAACGATGTAACCATTGATTTGGACCTTGAAGAAGGTGCAGAGGGTGTGTTGTTTGCTCTGGGTAATGTTGCCGGTGGTGTTGCTGTCTATATTGACGAAGATCGTCACCTTGTCTATGAGTTCAACCAAATGGCTGTAGAGCGCTTTATCCATCGCTCGGAGAAACCGCTGCCACTAGGTGAAGGCCAGCTATTGATTGAGTCTCGTCGTCTAGACAAGAACTGGGGTGGTGAGTTGAGTGTGGATATTACCTACAATGGTAAGTCACTTGTTGAAACGGTTATCCCGCGTACAACGCCACTCATCTACAGCTTCTCAAGCACCTTTGATGTGGGTATCGATGTCGGTTCGCCAGTCTCAGCGTACTACTTCGATAAAGCCCCGTATGAGCTGAAAAATGCAACGATGAAGCTACATGCTATTCATAAGTAGTCTCGTCTCAATCGCGTTATGAAACTAAGCCGCTTTGCATAAGCGGCTTTTTCAATGACGGCATAGGTTGCTCATTGCTCCACCGTTTGACTTCGAGGTTCCTGTGGATACCGAGAAGCAGTTGTAACAACGAGTGAGGCCAATGGGACATGGCGACAAAGAGATTTATTGAAGTATTTAAAATAACCCCTAGTCACACATTGTGCATAGGGGTTAGTTGTTTTGGACTCGACGTAGCCGCTTCTGAATCCTATATCGCGAGGTGGGCTGAATATAAGTCTGTTTCAATCATACGTATTCCATCAGAAACACAAGTGATGATAAAACAAGCCGAGTATTAACATGCACTTGAAGTTCTACTTGCCAGCGACAACTGCTTGCTTATCAACACAGGCGTAAACTTGTCCTACGCTGTCGGGTGAATCGAGGAGTTGATGAACAAGACGCGCGACTTCGCTGCGGTGGATAATACCGTGTACTTCTATTCCTTGTGATAACTCGCCACTTTCTGTCATTGGGCCATTGACTAAGCCACCAGGGCGCAGAATGGTATAGTCCAAATCACTGCTTTGTAGCCAAGCTTCTGCAAGCGATTTTTCGCGAACCGCGTCACCAAAGCCTTGGCGAGCACGTTCAGACAGGAACTGCCAAGAGTCACCACACCCTAGCGAGGTGACAAGGAAAAAGCGCATTAGATTCTTTTCTTGCAGGGCATCAATTAAGTAGCGGTGACCGATATAATCAACAGGTACAGGGGCGCGGAAACTGCCCATGGTCGAGATAACCCAGGCGTCATTTGGTAAGGCATTAACCACCGCCTCAACTTGCTGTTGGTCGGTCGCGTCACAAATGTGGGTCGCTTTACAAGCCGCCTTCAACTCGGGGGATTTGTCGGGATTACGTGCAACACCGATGACCTCGAATCCAGCTTGAGAAAAGTATTCAACAATAGCCAAACCAAGGCCGCTACTTGCGCCCCACACTACGATTGGATTCATAAATGGTTCCTTTAATGTAATTTGATAATAATTATCACTCACGTTACAGCGTTTTCACTAGAGATTTATGTCTACTGCAGGGAGAAACGTTGAAAAATATGATCATTTAGCCAATCACCAGCGGATATCCTTGTTGAGGATGAGTCATTACCGTTACTTGCCAGTCATAAACTTCTTCTATGCGCGCTGCGGTAAGTACCTCTTCTGGTGTACCGTCAGCAACAATGTGGCCTGCGTTGAGGAGGAGTAGGCGATCCCCGTATTGTGCCGCCAGATTGAGATCATGAATAACGGCAACCACGGCTGCACCTTGTTTTGCCATCTGTTTTGCGAGAGCCAGTGTTTTGTGTTGGTGCTTGAGATCCAGCGCCGAGGTCGGTTCATCGAGTAGTAACGCACGGTGCGAACCGCTTTGTTTTATCTGCGTTAATACGCGTGCGAGTTGAACCCGTTGCTTTTCACCTCCGGAAAGGGAAGGAAATAAACGATCGGCTAAATGCAGTGTGTCGGTGGTTCGCATATGATCTTCAGCGATTTGTGCGATCATTTTCTGTGAAGCGTCTAAATTAAGCCCACCGAGTTCAACGACTTCTCGCGCTGTAAACCCAAAGGTGAGGTTACTGTGTTGGGGAAGGACGCCTAAGTGTTTAGCAAGGTCAGAAGGCTGCCAGTCTTTGAGGTTTTTACCAAAGTAGGCGACATCACCTTTGGTTTTCCACTCGCGACTGATCAATTTAAGCAAGCTGCTTTTGCCTGTGCCGTTTGGGCCCAACAGTATGGTGACTTCGCCCGCATGGATGTCTGATGATACATCCTTCAGTATGCATTTTGGTCCCAACGTCAGATCAAGATGTTGAAAAGAGATCGCACTCATGCCAGCTTTCCTTTTTGTTGAATCAATAGCCAGATAAAGAAAGGTGAACCCAAAATTGCGGTGACAATACCAACAGGCATATCGAGCGGCGCAACAATGGTGCGGGCGAGCATATCAGCCACAAGCAAGAGTAGGGCGCCGAGTATCGCGGCTAAGGGAATTAACCGACGATGATTTGGACCGCAGATCATGCGACCGACATGGGGAACGATGAGGCCGATAAAACCGATCATCCCTGCTTGCGAAACGGTGATGCCGACTCCCGCTGCGGTTAGCAGAATCAAGCGGCGCTTTAGTCCTTGTACGTTAATCCCCATATGGTTCGCTTCCGCTTCGCCTAGCAACAACGCATTCAGCTTGTTGGCATCGCGATAGAACAAGACGAATAAGATCGCCAATGCAGAAAAGCTTAATAAGATGCCATTCCAGCTGGCACCGGCTAACGAACCCATACTCCAAAGTGCCAAATCACGGAGTGCTTGATCATCAGCGAAGTAGTTCATCAGGCCTAAACCCGCACCAGCCAATGCCCCGATTGCAACACCCGCAAGCAGCATCATCGCAACAGATGTCCCGTTTTCACTCGTGCCCAGTTTGTAAACCAGTACAGTCGTTATCGCACCACCCAAAAAGGCGAATAAGGGCACGGTGCCAAAGAGAAGAAGAATAGGAAAGCTTGCGGCAAGGGAGCCAAACATGACGATAGCGATGGCAGCACCTAAACTCGCACCCGCCGAGACACCGATAATGCCGGGGTCGGCGAGAGGATTGCGAAACAAACCTTGCATCACCGCACCCGACATCGCCAGTAAAGCCCCAATCGCTATGCAGAGTAAAGTTCTTGGTAAGCGCACTTGCTGAATGACCATCTGAACATGGGCCGGGAGGGAGGATTCGCCCGTTAACCAACTGTTGGGTAGCAAGGCTTTTAAGCTATCAAAGAAGCTAATGTCCATCGGGCCAAGGGTGATCGAGCTGATGACCGCAACATAAAGGGCGACAAACGCGCCCATCAATAACATGCCAAAGGGCAGTCTAGAGGTTGAAGATTGCATTACTTGGCTGTTCCGTTCACAAACGCGTGTTGAAGGGTTTCAGCAAGATCTAAGCTTTGCAAGCCAAACCCGTTAATAATAGCAGCACTACGTACCGGAATGATGCGCTGCTCACTGCCTGCTGGTGTCGCCGCAAGCAACGGAATCTTCTTTAGTATCCCGTCGAGTTCGCCCATCGCTTCCCAACTTCTTTCAGCAACCAGAATGTAGTCTGGCTGCATTTCTATGATGGCTTCGATGGACATAGGTTTGTAAGAATCAAATTGCGCCTGTGCGGGATTTATACCGCCTGCCAGTGTGATGATCGAGTTCACTGGGGTATTCTCACCAGCGACAGTCATCGGACGCCCTTCCGCGAGCATCACAAACACAGTTTTGGGTGCTTGCGCAGGTTGGTTTTCTTCAAGGGCATTGAAGCGGTTTGATACTGTGGCTTTTAACAGATTGGCTTCGTCACCCGCATGGGTCAGCGTTGCCACTTCGTCAATACGGGTAAGGAGATCGCTGCTGTCATTACCTGTAGAGACTTCTCGGACATCGACGCCCGCACTTTTCAAGGTATTGATAGTGGAAGCGGGACCCATTTCGGCAGAGCCTACGATCGTATCCGGCGCGAGAGAAAGTAAGCCTTCGGCCGACAGTTGACGATGGTAACCCACTTCAGGAATGTCACTGCCAGCCGTTTGGTGGCGACTAGAGAAATCAACCGCGACGAGTGTATCTTGCTTATTGAGCGCGTAGATAATTTCGGTGGCCGTGGAGCCAACACTGATGATGCGTTGCTCAGTCTCCGCGATTGCATTGTTAGATACAGCACTTGCTAATAGTGTGATTGCGGTGATGAAGGTCTTTTTCACTGTGGTGCCTCTTCCATAATAATTTGTGTCTGTGAGAGATGGTGCTTTTGCATAAAGGCAAGCATTTTCAACATGAGCTCGACGTTGGCCTGCTTATCTGCACCGAGAATCAAAGAATGCTCAGGGTGCTCGGCAACGTTGTCGAGCAAGGCTTGGGTAAACTCATCCCAATGGGTGTATGTCGTACCATTGATGGCCCAATGCGGCGCCGTCGATTTGATATTGATGGCAATGACATCTTGCTCAACGTTAGTTAGCACACTCTCTTCGTCAGTTTGAGGCACATCAATTTCTAGCGTTTGGATATTGATGCTTGCCGTGAGGAGCAGGAAAACCATGACGATAAAGATGATATCGAGCAATGGCGTTAAATCCGGCTTGAAATCTTGTGATGATTGATGGCTTTGAGAACTAATCATGCGCAACACTTCTCTTCTTTATCACAGTGCTCTTCACAAGGTTTAGGGCAGTGCGGTTTATCGATAGAGACGCCTTCTAAATAGAGATTGCAATGATTCAGTGTGTACTCAATTTTCGCGATAACCTTGTCGGCCCAGACCGAAAAAAGCTGTGAACAAGTAATCGAAGGTAGCGCAATGATCAAACCGGCGGCAGTCGTTGCCATCGCGAGACCGAGACCATCAGCTAAGTCAGAGGGGGTGACAGAACCGGTTGTTTGTGCAATGCCTTCAAACATACCAATCAGACCTAATACGGTGCCGAGAAGTCCAATTAAAGGACTGATCACACCAATGATATTCAGAACGCGTAGTCCAGAAACAAAGCGTTGACGCTGGGTGTGAAGCCAGATAGAGACCGCTTCTTCACGCAACTGTTTTGGGAAATGACGATGATTGAACAACATTGACACACCACGAGAAAGCGGAGAGCGTTGACTACCATGGGCCTGTGCAAAGTCTGCAAGTTGCTGCTGGTCTGCGACGTCTAACTCGTAAAGTGCACTCAGTATCGCCCGGCCATGAAAGCGGCTGTTAAGCACGATATAGACGAGGCGTTCAATGATGATCGTCAGCGTGATAACGGAAAGGGCAATCAACGGCCAGCTCATGACACCAAGCTGAGATTGGATTGTTGAAAAAATACTCATTATTGTCTCTCTATGTATAGTTTCACGTCAGTGAATTAATTCAGTTTAAAACGCACAGGGACCCGCACACGGTAGGCGATGGGATGTCCGTTTTCTAAATAAGGTGAAAAATGCCACTTAGCGACATCTTTGATTGCCGCGTCGTCGAGTACGTCATGGCCGGATGAGTCTGCGATAACGATATTGCGGATAGACGCGTTGACATCGAGTTCAATGTCTAGCCAAACCGTCCCTTGCATACCGCGTCGGCGCGCTTGACGTGGATAGTTCACTGGCCCGGGCTTAGTCGAGAAAGTAGGATTCTCAATCAACTTAGCGGGTGCTGACTGGGCAAAGTTGGTTTCTTGTTGCGTGACTTCTGTTGGCGACGCGTCATTAATTTCTTCAACAGCAGTGTTTTCAATCTCTTCCTCTACCACCTCTTTTTCTACGTCTTGAGGTTGTTCCTCAGCCACAGGCTCCCTTTTTGGTTTTTCCTGTACTGGTTTGGGTTGAGGGTTTTCTTGTGGTACCGGTCTGACTTTTTCTGGCTCTGGCTCTGGTATTGGCTCTGGTGGCACGTCTTCAGGTGTTGGCTGTATTTCTGGTTCGTTCAGGGGTTGTTCAGGTGTTTCTGCTGGTTGGTTCAGCTCGGGTTCAGCTTTTATGGGTTCGATGGTCGGTTTTTGTGCTGCAGGGGCAGCAAAAGTCAACGCAATAGTGTGCCCGTCAGTATCAGATTGCGGCCCGATGACGAGATGCGGTTTTTGATCTGGAAAAGCGACACCGTGTATCAGTAGTGCGACAGCGCCAGAGGTAATGTAACGGCGTAGGTTCATAGTCTTAAAAATGCGTGTCATGTCGAAACATGATCAATAATACAGACAATCCGAATAAGATCAATTATCAATTGCATTCTCAATAAAACTTTGTATGATGCGTCAAGTAGCTGATATCACTTGTTTTGAGAGTGTTAAATATTATAGAGGCATCTGTGAGTAGTATGATTGATTTTAACAATGTTGAACTAGTTGGGCAGTCGACGCCGGACCCACTTCGTTACGCTTTTGCAAGAAAAGCGGCACCACACAGCGGTGGTAAGTCCGCGCCTGTTCCTCCTCCACAAGTTCAGTCTGCTTTGCAAATGGCGCTTGATTCTGTACCTACACAAAGCGGTGCACGTTGTCTCTATATCCATATTCCTTTTTGTCGCGTTCGGTGTACGTATTGTAATTTCTTTCAATATGCGTCGAGTAAAACAATGATTGATGACTACTTCACCGCATTGATGGTGGAGCTAAAACGAAAAGCGGCACAACCTTGGACACAAGCTGCGCCTTTTCAAGCGGTCTACATTGGTGGCGGCACGCCGACAGACTTGAGCGCTGAGCAACTCCGTATCTTAGGCCGTGCGATTCATGATCATTTTCCATTGACGCCAGATTGCGAACTGACATTAGAAGGTCGCATCAACAAATTTGGCAACGACAAGTTTGAATCTGCGCTGGCTGGCGGTTTTAACCGCTTCTCATTTGGTGTGCAGAGTTTTGACTCCAAGGTTCGCCGTGCCGCGAAACGTCTTGATGATGGCGATGTTGTCATCAAGCGAATTCAAGAGCTGGTGGCGTATAACAGTGCCCCTATCGTGATCGACTTGTTGTTTGGTTTGCCATATCAAACTCTGGATATTTGGCAGTCTGACTTAGAAGGGTATTTGGCGTCGGGTGCGCATGGTGTCGACCTTTATCAACTGATTGATATGCAAGGGTTACCGATGCACCGCATGGTTGAGCAAGGCAAACTCCCTATGCCAGCTGACACACCTACCAAAGCGACAATGTTCGAACGTGGCGTGCAGTTTATGGCAACCCACCATCAAAGAAGGCTGAGTTGTAACCACTGGGCGAAAGATAACCGCGAGCGCAGCATTTATAACAGTTTGGCTAAAACCACCGCTGAAGTATTACCGATCGGCGCTGGGGCCGGGGGGAATGTTGGTGGACTACAAATGATGCAAACGCGCAAAATGGAAGACTACATTGCCGCGATAAACGCAGACCAGTATCCAGTGCCGATGATGATGCGTGCTGCACCGGGTGGAGAATTAACGAGTTATGTTAAAGCGGCATTTGATCGTGGTGTAGTTGCAAAACGAACACTCAACCTAATCGTCAATGAAGACCTTTTTGGTCGCTTGATGCCCCTGTTTCAGGCGTGGGAAAAGAATGGCTTAGTAAAGTTAACGGAAGGTTATGTCACGCTAACTCTCGCAGGGCAGTTTTGGAATGTCACCTTAGCACAAGCCATGATTCGCACCATCGGCATGCTCAATGACGCGTCACAATCTGACCATGTCGCGGCATAACGAAAATTGTAGAAACTCTAACGACTAAAATATTAAGAACCTCATGGTTCAATCTAGGAGATACCATGTACACCACTTGTACACGTGAAGAAGCAAAGCAAAAAGTCGCAGCACTGATTGAAGAAAACGCTGGCATGTCAATTCCTGACATGGCAGAAAACATTGGGCTAAAAGAAGCCGAAGTGACACTCGTGATGCCATCTGAAATGGTCACTGCGGTAGAGGGTAAACACGCTGAAGCCATCCTGACTCAATTACCTGAATGGGGTAAGGTAACTACGATCATTGTTTCTTTTGGCTCTATCTTTGAAATTAAAGGTACCTTTCCAAAAGGAAAAACAAATCATGGCTATTACAATTTATTAAGTCGCGAAGGATTAAACGGTCACCTTAGACTTGATTTAATTACGGATATTGCATTTGTTAGTAAGCCTTTTCACGGCATGGAGACCCATCAAATTACTTTCTTTAATGCACAAGGCGAGTGTGTTTTTAAAGTCTACCTTGGTCGCGACAAAGCACGTAACCTTATTCCCGAACAAGTTGAAAAGTTCCATGCAATGAAAAAGGAATTCGCATGAACCCTGAAGTGAAACAAGCGCGCTTAGAAAGTCGTTTAGTCCCTGAAATGCAAGAATTTCGCGATAATTGCTTGACGTTGCAACTGGCAACTATTGGGAAAAATGGTCTTCCTAGCGCGAGTTATGCCCCTTTCGCCTTTGATGAAGCGGGCTTTTACATCTTGGTGAGTGATCTTGCGGCGCACGGTCAAAATCTAAAACATAACAAAAGCTTGTCGATCATGATGATTGATGACGAGCAAGACGCAAAGAGTATTTTTGCCCGTCGCCGATTGTCTTTTGATACCGCCGCGCAGCTTATTGAACGCGACACCCCAGCGTGGGCCGCAGGCATTCAAACGCTGACAAATCGCTTTGGCGAGATGATAGATAATCTAAGCAACCTGGGTGATTTTCGACTTTACTTGTTAACGCCTGAAAAAGGCCGTTATGTAAAGGGCTTTGGTAAAGCGTTTGATGTCACAGGTTTTGAAATGGTAGATATTGTTCATCTCAATGAAGGTCATGTTAAAAACATGAAAGAAGATATCTAATATTTTCAAATTAGATATTCGGTAAATGAAAAGCTCCCTCTAACAGCGCAAGTGTATTGAGGGGGTTTAATTTCCGCTACACGCGTTTAGCTTGCAGCTGCGCTGAAATATATTTCAGTTGTATTTCTTAAGACTATTTGTACTCGAGCACCTAAAGATGGTTTGAATGTGCTTGTGAGTTGCGTGTGGTTTTAAGAAATAGGCTTCACTTAATTTAAAATTCTGGGGAAATAAAATGAAACTTTCAAAAGTAGCAGTATTAGTCAGTATTGCCTGTACGCCATTGGCAAATGCTGAAGAGGTTTTTACTTTTGACGAGGTTGTCGTTTCAGCGACACGAACCGAACAGGAAGTTCGCGATGTTGCCGCTTCTGTGTCGACTTTATCGAGCGATGATATGGCCAAGACGATGTCTTCGGACCTGCAACACGCCTTAAAATCTCAACCCGGTGTGAGCATGGAAGGCCAAGGTCGATTTGGCTTATCCGGGTTTAACATCCGTGGTCGAGAAGACAACTATGTCAAGGTATTGGTGGATGGCGTTCAGCAGGCGAGTATCTATAACCCCGGTGCCGACCAAATGCGTAAGTATCAGGGTATGTTTGAGATGGATACCTTGACCAGCGTCGAAATCAACAAAGGTCCTGTATCAAGCTTGTATGGCTCTGATGCCTTAGCAGGACTGGTTGTGATGCGAACCAAGAACCCGAGTGATTTTCTGGCAGAGACGGGTGACGATACCTACGCAGGTTTTTCTGCGGGCTACACCAGTGCGAACGACGCCTTTAAAACCACGGTTACCATTGCTAATCGCACAGGGGACTGGGAATCTTTGATCATGTATACCAAACGTGATGGTCATGAAACCCAAACTCACAGCAGTGGCGCTGATATCCTCGGCCGCGAGCGTGGTCAGGCAGACCCATTTGATATTAAGCAAGATAACTTTCTGGGTAAGCTCTTTTACCAAGTGAACGACGATCACCGCATTGGCTTCACGGCTGAACGCTTCAATCGTACAGCGCAAGGCGACCTGCTTCATAACGAAGGCTATGAGATGATGCCGGGTTATCTTTACACTCAGAATCGAGCAGATGACGAGGATACTCGCACGCGGTTTAGCCTTGAGCATGAGTGGCAAGTGAATCACAAGCTGGTTGATGATCTCGAATGGCTACTCGCGTGGCAACAGAGTGAATCGTTCCACAAAAACTACGATCACACACCTATGATGGGTTACCGAAATCGGGAGCGTAATGGCACTGACGAATCCACTCAGTTTGATGTAAAGCTATTTAAAGGCTTCGAAAAAGGCAATACTTACCACGAGTTTAGCTATGGTGCGAGCTACTTGGTGAACCAGTTTGAGCTCGATTACACTAACTTCATGTTTAAAGATGGCTCTGTTGTTGATGCAACGCCAGAAGTACCGAATGCAAAATCGAAGACCTGGGGCATCTACGCCCAAGATCAAATCTTCCTATTGGATGATCAGTTAGTCTTCACGCTTGGCGGGCGCTACGACTCGTTTGAAGCCAGACCAAACCATGGTTCACAATACCCGAAAGCAAGCAACGATGCCTTTACCGGCCGTGTCGGTGCGGTTTATCACTGGACTGATAATTTCAGTACCTATGGTCAGATCAGCCAAGGGTTTAAAGCGCCAACGATTCAAGATTTGTACTACGAGTACTCAATGGGTGTTGAGTTGATGCCAAACCCAGATCTGAAAGCAGAAGAGAGCATTGCTTATGAGATCGGTACGCGTTGGGCGCACCGTTATGGTCGTTTAGAACTATCGGCATTCTACAATGATTACAAAAACTTCATCGAAGATCAGAATACGGGCGACTTAACTGAAGATGGCCGTGAAATCTGGACAAAAGTGAACGTTGCCAAGTCAAGAATCTATGGTGCCGAGTTCAGTACGCACACTGACCTGAATCGTTTAGTGTCTGCGCCTGCAGGGACATATTTTGACTTCTCTCTGGCGTATGCTGACGGTAAAGACAAAGAAACTGGCGATGCCATTGATAGCGTAGCGCCATTAACGTCCTACTTTGCGCTAGGTTATGATGCACCGAAAGGGGATTGGGGAAGCCGCGTGTCTGTTGAAGCGGTACAGGGTAAAGAGGGCAGTGATTGGTCTGATGCCGATAACCTGAAAGCACCGGGTTACGCGGTCACAGATATCACGGCTTATTATAAACCATCACAAGCGATGACGTTGCGCGCAGGCCTGTTTAACGCTTTTGATAAGAAGTACTGGCATTACACTGACCTCAGCGGTGCAGACAATGAGACACAAGGTATTGATCGCCGTACTCAACCAGGCCGCAATTGGGGTGTCGAGTTCGATTACGAATTCTAATCATTTGAGTTATCATAACGCTATACGCTCAGTATAGAGAAAAGCCCTTCCGATCTTCGGAAGGGCTGTTTTAGTTTTATAGGAGACGCTGGTGAGCAGTGCTGTATTAACCAAGTTATCTACCCGTTGGATCTATAACGAGGCCATGAAAAATAAAAAGCGCCTTGTCTTCGCCAATGTTATTGCCTTGTTGGCGACCATGATCAGTGTACCTATTCCTATGTTGTTGCCGTTAATGGTAGACGAAGTGTTACTCGAAAAACCGGCGACCGGGGTAGGCATGATGAATGCGGTGTTGCCAGAAGCATGGCACCTGCCCATGGTGTATATCGGGTTTGCCTTGTTCATGATCATCGCGATGCGTGCTTCAAGTGCGGCGTTGAATATCTTACAGAGTCGACAGTTTACCTTGGTCGCTAAGTCAATTACCTGTCTCATTCGACAGCAATTACTCGATAAGCTTGGTCGCGTGAGCATGCAGCAGTACGAAGAGAAAGGCAGTGGCGGCATTACGGCACACCTTGTGACTGACATAGAAACCATCGATAAGTTTATTGGTGATACCTTGAGTCGGGTCGTTGTCGGTGTGCTGACCATTATCGGGATTGGCGGTATCTTGTTGTGGCTTGATTGGCGATTAGGCCTGTTCATCTTGTTACTTAACCCTGTCATAGTGTTTCTTTCTAAGCGATTGGGCCGACGCGTTAAGCATCTCAAGAAACGTGAAAACCAGTCGTTTGAGCGTTTTCAACAACGGTTAGTCGAAACGCTTGAAGGCTTATACCAGCTGCGTGCCGCGAATCGTGAACGTGACTACCTAACCTCGTTAAAACAAGATGCAGAAGGCATTCGCCGCGATGCCGATCAGTTTGCCTGGCAGTCTGAAGCCGCGAATCGGCTCTCTTTCTTGATGTTCATTATTGGCTTTGAGATCTTCCGCGCCGCGACCATGATCATGGTGCTGGTGAGCGATATGACAATTGGCCAAACGTTCGCAGTGTTTGGTTACTTATGGTTTATGCTCTCCCCGGTTCAGGAACTGCTGGGCATTCAATATGCGTGGTATGGCGCTTCTGCTGCGATTGGCCGCCTCAATACCTTGTTAGCGTTGGAAGAAGAGCAGCGACCCGTCGCGACAGTTAACCCCTTCACCGCCGACCAACCCGTTGATATTGTGTTTAAAAATATCGATTTTGCTTACAACACAGAACGTAAAGTCTTGAATGGCCTTAATCTGCATGTGCCTGCGGGTAAGCGCGTTGCTTTGGTGGGTGCATCGGGGGGCGGTAAGTCGACCTTGATTCAGCTGTTAATGGGCATCTATCAAAAGGATGACGGTGATATTCTTATTAATGGTGAAACGATCGAAAACGTTAGCTATGAAGCGCTGCGCGATAAGATGGCGGTGGTATTGCAACAACCAATCCTCTTTAACGATACGCTAAGGCAAAATCTGACGCTGGGCGATGAGCAATACAGTGATGATGACCTCTGGCAAGCGTTACGCGTTGCCCAGCTTTCAGATGTCACCGAAAAGCTGTCGCAAGGGTTAGAATCGCAATTAGGTCGTCAAGGCTTAAGGTTGTCTGGAGGCCAGCGTCAGCGATTAGCGATTGCACGTATGGTGCTCACCAACCCTGACATCGTGATTCTTGATGAAGCAACCTCAGCGCTGGATACCAAAACCGAAGCCGCGCTGCACAAGGCGCTGAATGAGTTTTTAGCCAACCGAACCACATTGATCGTTGCGCATCGCCTTTCAGCTGTGAAGCAAGCTGATCTCATCTATGTACTTGAAGATGGAAAGGTGAGTCAGTCGGGCAGCCATAAAGAGTTAGTCAAAGAAGAAGGGCTCTACCAAACTTTGTACGGACAACTCCAAGCGAGTTAAGTCAGGGTGTTATACCTAATAAAAAACGGCAAGCGAACGCTTGCCGTTTTTAATGGTATCAGGTTGCTTACTGTGAGAAGTTGAGCTCGCCCATTGAAGATTCAGTCAATGAAACGCGGAATGATTGCCCCATAAGTTCATAAACGTTAAATCGGACAGTGTTCCAACTTTCACCGAAGTTATATTCAAATACACTGTCACCGGTTTCAAGGCTTTGCGACAGGGTCCATTCAGTGGCATAGCCTGTCATGCCTTGTCCAAAGTCCATGTATGGTGCATCTGCAGGTACACGGTAAGGGACAGTTGAAAGTTTCATCATGCCATTGAAGTGGCTGCTTGGTTCATCCAGCCAGTTCAAAAAGTAGCTAGCATGGACAAAACGGCTACGTGAAGCACTGTTACCGTTAGAGCCATACGGTAGGTTGCGGTCGGCACCTTCCCATGACGGCTTGACCTCTTTAAGGTTATCGATGTGTTCTTGCAATGAAGGATCATTGGTCATCACTGCAGCTTCTTCGCCACGATAGATTTTTAGGCCATCAGGATCCATCTCAATGACGGCTCGGTCGCCACTTTTATCTGTGATTGACCAATGTAAAACAATATCTGCAGGCATACCTTCAAGAGCAAGGTAACCATAGTCGAGATCAGGAATTGCAGTCACGGCTTCTTCCACCGAACCGTATTGGGTAAGAATGTACTCACTAAAGGTAAGTTGAGATATTTGGGTCTCTTTTGATACTTGCTCCATCGTCATTGGGCGGTAGTACAACGTGTTAATTTGTAACCCAGCGCTATTGACGCCATCGTGCACTAGCTCCAGTCCGTAGGGAAGTACCGCAACTGCGTCGTACTTAACGGTATACTCAACACCTGCACCGGGTCCTTGGATAAGCCGCTTTTCACCTTTGACGATGCCGCCAAGATCAGGATTTGTTGCTTCCATCCAATCATTAGTCCGAGAAGTGATCGTACCATGTGATTCTGTGTTCCATGCGATAGAAGTACAAGCATGGGCTGCGCTAGCGGAGAGACCAGCCATAAGAAGACCAAAAGCGATAGGTTTAAGATTCATATTGTTATTCCACGTAGTGATTGGGTACGCGGAAAAGAGTAATTCGTCTAAGAGAAAATCCAAACTCGCTATGTGATGATTAGATCCTCATACAGATTCGAGTGTCGGCGCAAATGCTTTAAACTGTTCAAGGATAAAGCTGGCGACGGGGCCCATCATTTTTGACGCTTGCCAAGACACAACGGGAAACCTTAGCGTTCCTTGTAGCGCTTGAATATCCATCTGAATTAAGTCACCGTTGTTGATCGCTTCGATGACAGCATGGCGAGGAAGGATTGCCCAACCTTCGCCGTTAATGAGCAGGGATGTCAGAATGCGCATTGAATCAAACTGTTGAATGTGATTTGAGGTGCAAATAGATCGGTCGATCCCACTGGAGTAAAAGTCAGTTAAGGTTAACTGGGGTAACTGTTGCAATGAAACCATACCTTGAGGTCGATGTAGCTCAACAAAGCTCGGACTTGCACAAAGGGTATAGGGCATACCTGCGATGTAACTAAACTCTATCGACGTTACTGAGTTGCCATTCGGGCAGATAACCAGCGCAAGATCAGCTTGGTTTTGTTCTAACTTAGACAGAATCTGTTGATTATTGTCCTTTCGCCAGTGAACACGGACTTTGGGATAGTGTTTGTGCAATGCAATCATAGTCTTAACAATGACGCTGTCAGGCAGTTGCTCGGAATAGTAAACATTCAGTTCTGTTTCGATACCTTTGGCTTGGTAAAGGCAGAGTTGCTCGAATGCGCTGGAAGCGACGGAGAGTGCTTTAGCCTGTTGATATAATGTCTCGCCTTGTAACGTCAGTGACGGATAACGGCCGCTTCTGTCAAACAGGGTCATGTTAGTTTCAATTTCGAGGTTACTGATGATCTGACCCAAGGTTGTTCTGTGCTTACCAAGCAACTTTCCAGCAGCGCTGAAAGATCCCGTGTCCGCGACTGCAACGAAAGCTTGTACTTGCTCATAACTTATCTTCATATTGCTGCTTTTCTTTCTTTATGAGGATCGAATAATCACAAGATAACACGAAGATGAGGTGGCTGAGTCTATTCAACGAACACTGATTCGCTGTATGTTAACGGTGTCACAGTGGTTAAAGTGAGCAAAGGCATCGAGTTCTAGATGCAAGGCATCTAAAAAATCCGCTTGCTTGACGTGAGGTTCGATACAGAGGTGGATGAGGTTGAGGGTAGCGGCCTTTTTGTCGACTTTACAATCGGCGCGCGCCACCAATCGTCCATCCCATAATACCGGTAAACTGAAATAGCCAAACTGACGTTTCGCTGCTGGGACATAGCACTCTATTTGATAATCGAAATCAAACAGTGCCAACGCGCGTTTGCGTTGTATGAGGAGGTTATCGAATGGCGACAATATTTTGGCTCGTTTTCGATTGAGACGCGAGCCTAACCGAGCTAAAGCGTCACAACTGGCGTAGTAGTTTTCTCCTTCGACAGTGACTTCACAAATCTTCGCTTTATCCAGTAACGATCTAACGGCATCGGAAACGGGTGTTTTTACGTCTTTCAATAGATAGCAGAACTGACCAAGTTGACCAATGCCGTGCGCTTTGAGATAGCGTAAGACGAGATACTCACCATATTCAAGCGGTGTTGGCAGACGCGTGTTGATCTCAGCGGGTAAAACGCGCTCAGTGAGATCGTACACCTTGTGGAACTGGCGTCGCTCGCTGATCATCAAATCGCCTTGCATAAACAGGGACTCGAGTGCCTGCTTGGTCGGTTTACTTCCCCAGCCTTGTACCGTTTTACGCTCTGATTCGAAATCCTTTGCCATCAAAGGACCCTCATCTTTAATGCGTTGATACACCTCGGCCATCAAGGCCGGGTTTTTCTTATACCAATGTTGCTGTTGGCCTGTTTTTAGTGCGTGCTTACGTGGCAGACTATAGCGATAGTCAGACATAGGGAGATACGCCGCTGCATGAGCCCAATATTCGAAGACGCGCTTGCTGGCAACGAGTTGATTGAGGTGTTGAGGCTTATAGCTGGGTGAACGAGACCAAAACACGTGATGATGGGCACGCTGAACGACGGAAATCGTGTCAATTTGGACGTAGCTCAACTGCGCTATCACTGCATGTGCTTTATCGAGTGCCGCACCTTTGGGGAGAGAGCTCAATAAACCTTGGCTGAGCAGGGCGAGCTTTCTCGCCTGATGAAGGGAGAGAGACAGCATAACAATCCATTAATAATAGGTTAAGGCTTCACTTGCGCATGCTTGAGATAGGCATGCAACTGGTCATTTTTGTATTCAATCGCAGAGTGAATATTGCTTGTCTTGTTCGCGACAACACAGTGGGTGTAACGGTTTTCACCCTTGAATATCGTGACATGGAGTAAGCCGTCGGCGAGTTGCCAATGGCCTTCAGTATGAAAACGATCAAACAAGCGAAACTCATCTAGGGTCCCATTCGGGTGAAAGTGCAGTTCAGTGATGTAGCCAGCGGTGCAGGTTTTTATCCAAAGCGTGTTTGCGACGTCTTCGGTTGTCATTGCTCTTTTCGTTTTCAGCCAGGCGTTGAATGCTGGTGTCGACGCCAGCGCATTGGGAATATCGGTAAGATCAACAAGACGTTGATCACCAGTTTCACGAAGAAACAATTGAAGATGGATGTCAGTCGTCATGGCGCACCGATACAAGCAAAAGTTGCATAGAGTATACCTGAGTCGGGTTTCACACCGGATACCGAATCGACACAATGTGATGGTCACCCAAGTTTGATTGCTTTCACCTATCGAATTCATAACTTCAAACGTTTTTATCTATCTACGTTTCGGTAGTACATTAACTACATCAACACGACAGCGTGTTTAACCTAAAGAATTGATGATAGAGAGGCGATTATGGCGAAGAACTTTATTGGCTTAGACAATGATAAAGCAGTGGCACTGGCATCTGAACTTAACGCGCTACTCGCGCACTATCAAGTCCTGTATATGAACGCGAGAGGTTATCACTGGAACATCAAAGGTGAGGCATTCTTTGAACTGCATGTGAAGTTTGAAGAGATCTATACAGATCTTCAAACCAAAATTGATGAGCTCGCAGAGCGTATCCTGACGTTGGGCCAAACCCCTGACCATGCCTTTAGCCGCTACCTCGCCGTGAGCGCGATTGAAGAACATCAAAATGCCACATCAGGAAAAGCTTGTGTTGGTGGTTTGGTCGAAGGCTTCAGTGCATTACTCAGTAAGCAACGGGTTATTCTAGAACAGGCTGGTGAAGCCAACGATGAAGGGACAGCGGCATTAATGGGTGACTATATCCGAGAGCAAGAAAAGCTATTGTGGATGCTGAATGCATACCTTCAATAATCGAAACGAAGAATTAACAAAGCGGCCATCGTGCCGCTTTTTCATTGTCTACACAGAATGTTGCGACGGACTTAGGAAGTTTTCATCGCAGCACAGGATTGAAAGCCGCGCATATTATTTCTGTCATCCAGAACCACAAAGCTACCTTTCAGGCGAATAAGGCAAGGCGTACTCCAACTTGTCACAGCCTACTGAGCAACAGCGTCTTTGTTGAGAAAACCTTATTCACAAGAAAGGAACTGAAATAATGGAATCCATAGAGACAATGATCGCGGATGTACTTAAACGCGAGGGTGGTTATGTTAATCACCCGTTTGACCGTGGTGGACCCACGAAATATGGGGTCACGCAGCGAACGCTATCGCGCTATATTGGCCGACAAGCAAGCAGGGAAGAGGTGAAATCCCTTGATGTCAGCGTGGCAAAAGAGATTTTCTTACAAAACTACTATCTCAAACCAAGCATTCATCGCCTACCGCCAGAGATTCAACCGTTCATCTTTGATGCAGCGATTAATCACGGCCCGCGCCGAGCGATTAAGTTTGTGCAAAGCGTCTGTAACCAAGCGGCGGTATCGCGGGTGATCAAAGAAGATGGTGCGATAGGGCCAAACACCTTGAGTGCGGTAAAGGACACCCTTAATGCGATGCAAGGGCACTTTCTTGAAGCCCTAATTGAAGAAAGACGCAACTTTTATCACATTATTGTGGCAGCCAATCCCAGCCAAAAAGTCTTTTTAAAAGGGTGGGAGAATCGACTCGCCGAGTTTGAATCTAAAGTGAGGAGGCTACGAAATGCCTAACATCCCCTTGATTACCCCGATACTCGACAGTGCGGGGCGCTTACTCAGTGTGCTATTGGGCAGTAAAAGCGCGCGCGATAGCCATAAGCACATTGAAGCGATCGCCGATATTGACCGCGACGCCGCAACCTTAGCGCAGTTTGCGACAGAGTTTCATGCAAGACAAAACCGCACTGGGTGGGATGCATTTGTTGATGGATTGAACCGTTTACCGCGACCATTGATGACATTTTCTATCTTGGGTTTTTTCATCGTTGCGCCAATGTACCCAGATCACTTCTTAAAGATTGCACAGGCATATACTGCTATGCCCGCAGGCTACTGGGCCTTGCTTAGCGTGATCGTCGGTTTCTATTTTGGCGGAAGAATGCAGCTCAAAGCACAAGATTTTGCCGTGACCCAAGAGGCCCTCACTGCTGCGGGTATTCTAATGGAAAGAAAGCGCGATGAAACACCGTTTGAAGATGAACTCGAAACCACCGAATCATTAATGTACGAAGATGCAGTAAAAGATCCGCAAATCGTTAAACCCAATACGGTTATCGAGCGTTGGCGACGACACGGACCGAATCATTAGTGGCTCCTGCGCGTTGGCGAAAGAGTTAGAAAGAAAAAAGGTGATAAGCGTTCGGCTTATCACCTTTTTTAATGCTGCCTGTGCGGCAGTGAAGGTAACAATGACACAGTTTTTATCGAATTTTCGTTTCTTAGCTGCCTGTGCGGCAGTGAAGTTTTTAAAGTGTGGTTATATTTGAAAATCGAATTTCTTAGCTGCCTGTGCGGCAGTGAAGAATTTTGGCTTCTTCTTAAAAGAATACGGATTTTTCTTAGCTGCCTGTGCGGCAGTGAAGCCAAAGCCTGCATGACATATCGTGCAAATCTTTTTCTTAGCTGCCTGTGCGGCAGTGAAGTAGCGAGTTATTAAATAGATCCGTTTCTCAAATTTCTTAGCTGCCTGTGCGGCAGTGAAGGTCCATACGTAAGCGGTGGTATTACAGGTCAATTTCTTAGCTGCCTGTGCGGCAGTGAAGGTTAGTCGCGTTATTTGCAGTGTCATTCTGTATTTCTTAGCTGCCTGTGCGGCAGTGAAGATGAAGGACAGTATGACGATTGCCCTTTCTATTTTCTTAGCTGCCTGTGCGGCAGTGAAGGAAAGTGTAAAGTCCGGAATTGGTAATTTCAATTTCTTAGCTGCCTGTGCGGCAGTGAAGTGGAAAGAATACGCACTAAGATCATATTGTGAAAGAGCTTTTTGTGAAAATCGTGAGAAAACCCTTTTTTCAGGTTGCCGTAAGGATTTCTAAAAATCAAAAGCTTACAGACACTCCTAAAAAAAGGGTTAAGAAGGTTAGAACCAAGGCACCGTTTGGGTTTTACTTAGCCCATAGCTGTTAAGTGTGCCTTGTGCTGGGTGAGGCTGAAGTTCACCAAGCCCAATATAGACCCGCATCATTTGCTGACTCGATAAGCTTTTGAATTGCAAGAACGGCAGTTTGAGTGTTGCTTCTGCACTGTCAGGGATACGATGCAACGCCTCTTCCTCAGTGAGCCAACCTTTGGCGATAGAACGTTTACGTCGATTGTGAACCGATTTTTTCTGCACACGATAGACATTTCGGTAGCCTTTTACTTCGGTTGGCACGGCGGTGGTTGGGCTGAGTTCAGTGTAATCACCCAGCCCTTTTAACCAAGGCAATGCCATGAATTGGTTTAGGCCATTTTCCGATCCGTGTAAGCGCAAGACATCACCCAATGAGCGCTGATACTTGGGAAAGCTGACTGCTATCTCACCGGGTAAATGTTGCGAAACAGCACGATGAAACTTCGCAAACAGATTATTCATTAGGGCTGCGGCAGAAATTTCCGGGTCAGGGTTAACGTGGATATCGAGGTAATAATCCATACTTACTCTCCGAATACGCCGCCACGAATAAGCATCGCCATCACGTAATGCTGTTGTTCTTGTTCGGGCACTTGGCCTTTAAGCAACCAGTTATCTAACAAGGTATAGAAGTCGGTTTTTTCTTTAGGCTTACGGTAGGCGACGCCGCGATTTGTCACACTGCCGTACGGTTCGATGGCGATGGGGCCATAGGCATCTGCTTCTGGATACCAAGTATCAATTGTACGCAGCGCGTTGCCGATTTTCTGTGAGTGCATCGCCGCTTGGCCATTGAGTTGATAGAGGTATTTACTCTTGTTGCCACTGCCGGTATTCATCACTAGCTCTTGTGAAGGGAAGACGGTTTGACCATCGCCGAGTTGAGTAAAAGCCTCGATTTTTAACAGGGTGGCTTTTTCACCTAGTAAGCCTTGCGCGATGATATTGGCAATCTCTTCGACTGCAGAGTTGGCTTGATCAAAGTGTTTTAAGCTCAATGTGTGAGCGTCAAATACCCATTGTTGTTCTTCATGAGAGATCCGTACTTCTACTGCTTCAGCGCCAACACGATTTCGCCATAAGAAACGCCCATTGGCGAGGTTGGTCGCGTAACGCAGCGCGATGTGATGAAACCCATGCTCTGCGACGTATTCACGAATAATCCCTGCTAGGGCTGTTTGATACTCTGGGTTGTTGCAAGTTGAGGGCGTGGAGAGATCGCCCAATAGGCGCAGGGTAAATTGCAACTTCAGCGTATCGGCATCGAAGGGCAGAGCGGCGTTATCAACAGTCTGTAGGTTTGCTTTTTCAACTTCCGCATCTATTTTACTGGCTTTCGCCCCTTTAACTCGGTTTGAAATGGTGCCGCGGACCGATTTTTCAATCACGGGAATAGGTAGCCAGTTGACCGCTTTGTCACGCTGTTGCCAGCGACCAGAGAACATGAGTGCGTCAGAGCATGCGAGTTTTGATTCGAATGCTAAAACCGAAGGTGTAGTTAATTTAGTCATCTGTGTTTTCCTTATGCTTAAAAATCAAATTCGACAGCTTCATCAGACGTCATTGACCTCTGCGTGGTTGATGCGGTGTGGCAGACATAAAAAGGGTCGTGGTATTGGTAGCGCCATACCACCTCGTTGAGGTGAGCAATACGGCTGGGGCTGCCTATCCATTCGGCGACACTATAAACCGATTCGACAAAACTCACCGGTGATTGGGTATCCCGTACATTGGCCACTTCACCCGCGGGTAAGGTTGGAGCAATTTTCTTATAGCCAATTTGCACTGGAACGAGATAGCCGGGAAAAGGTTTCTCGACGCGATTCCATTCGACGGTGTCATTGCCGTCTGCGTCTTGGGTTATTTCACACGCGTGTTTGATGGCGGAGAAATCGAGCCAATGTTGTAGCGCATTATTGGGGCTCGACGCATTGAGCGTGGCGAGGTGATGGCTGGCATTAGCCAAAATAAATCCGGGGAGTAACTGACGTAGCGCGCGTTTGTGGTTGGCGTCATCAAACAGGTAACACGCGGCGATGTCGGTAATTACGCCGCCCGCGAGTTTATGCTGTTGGGCGAGTTGCTGAATGTAAGCAAGCTGCGTTTGACAGGTTTCCTCACTCGCGGTGTTTAATCCTTCACATTCAATAATCAGTGACACCGTGAGATGCATCCGACCCTCTTCAACAATGGGCGCGGTTTTACCTTCCTTGGTCAATGGGTTTCGCGTTAACGCAAAGCCGTATGGCTCATAAGGAGTGTCACGATGGCAGTGCACTTGGTGTTGATGACAAATTATCGCGCAACCGTGCAGTTGGAGTGCGTGCTCGCTTTGTTGCGCCTTACGAGACAGCGCATGGGTGAAGCCCAAAAAATGGCTGACGGCTGGAAATCCCCATGTCATACCCGCTATCGCATTGGCGTTTGCAATCGCGATGTGTTTGAGTACTAAGTAGTCCATTAGCTGACCTCCCAAAGCAGTTGTTTAAATTGTTGCCGCCATTCATCCGCTTCCCCAGCGCTAAGAGCAAACTCACGCTTGGCTGCTTTGACCACACTCTCTTTTAGCCAGAGTCCAAATTCGGCGCTCAATGGTTCACGCCAATCGCAATTCTCCTGCTGCCATTTGGGGTTATGTGGATCAATCCAGCGAGCCGCATGGGGTGATAGTTGTGGATGCGCGTCGCTCCAACCCGGCGCTTGGGTCTGCCATGGCGCGACTGCGTTAAACAGTGCCTCAGCAATTTCATCGACTTTCTGCGCGAGTTTTTCACGGTGGGGGAGAGTACTTTGTTCATGCATGTTTACTTTAATAAACCGCGCTAAACGATAGATCATCGGGCCAGCAACCCGCCGCAAGGTATATTGCTCAAAGATGACTGGGGTATTACTTAGCTGAGGGATCTGGGTTTGCCAGTGTGGTGCCCGAGCATCGAACAAATACGTTAAGCCGCCGCGACCAGAGTTAAGCTGCGAGATATTTTGTGGCTTAGAGCCGCCCGCCACTGTGATGGCTAAATTGGGATAGCCAATTAGCGTGCCGTCAGAGGCTTGCGCATTTTTTCGTGCCGTACGGATCGCCTTCATCTCTTGACTGAATCGGCTATGTTGAACCTGTTGATAAACAGCGTGTGATAGTGACGACGAGTAAACAGGCGCAAGCAAATGATAACCGGATGGATCTTCTTCAACGGTAAAATAGACTTGCTTACTGAGTGTATGGCTACTGGGTGCGCGATCGACCAAGGCCGCAGACAGCCCTTCTAGCCAAGCCGAAAGTTGTTGTTCATCACCAGCCAATGGACGCAGTGGCAAAGCATCGTTTTGCTTGAGGTACTCAAGCAGGGCGACACCCTCACTATCAGCCAGTTGCAGAAGCTTAGCGACATCCAGTGCGGCCGCGTTGCCTACCGCATCTACTGCGGGTTGGGCTAGGCAGAAGGTATCTAGGTAGCGTGGGTCACTGCCTAATTGCTCGGCCAATAGGTTGCTGCCTTTGGCCGCACTGTGGGTAAACTTTACCGCATGGGTTGCCATGCTTATCTGACCTGCACGTGTCGCTGCGCTGTCGAGCCAAGCACTGACGGTAAAATCGGCGTTTAACTTGTGTTGCTTTTCAGACAGCTTGGCGAGCAATGCGTTATCGTCGCTCGCTTTGCTAATCTCTTTATCGAGCGCCTCTTGTTTTAATGCCTTGCGTTCTGCGATATAGGCAACAATTCGCTCGGTGAGTAGTGATGGCATACCACCTCCTTTCAATAATACTGATTCTTGATTCTTGATTCTTGATTCTTGATTCTTGATTCATGATGAGAAAAACTGCCCCTCAAACAGCCCTAACAAGGGTGAGTAGCGCCACTTCTTCCCGCTGGTTAACTCGCGCAACTGAATGGTGCTGTAGCGGTGTAGGGCCTCTTCAAGTTCCAAATCTCGCTGCTCTGCCAAGTCGCTGACGAGTTCAAAAAGATTGGCTTGCCCAAGGACACTCACACCTTTGGCAAGCGTCACGGGCGGGATGAGCTCGATATTGCCCTGACTCTCAAACGCTTGAGCTAAATCGTCCCACTCTAATAACTTCACTTCGATGCCGTGCTCATCGATATCCAAAACGTACTCAATGTTTGAAGTGCTTTTGCGAAACCGGGTTTGGCGCTGAATCTCGCCAAACAAATGTGAATAGGGAGAAGTCCACCAAACCCGCCCCTTGTCACGTAGATTAAAGTTCAAGGCAAGATGCTCGAGCGCCACGAAACCTGCAGCGGTTTTGGTTTTACCGTTTGCCAGCGGATCGGGTTGTTTGACACGTGGAACTGCGCTGATGACATCAAGCGCATTGTCTGGCAGTAATGCAGGATCGGTGAGGTCGTGGCTTGGTAGACTTAGCCATTTTTCTTCTGTGTTCGGATCAGACTGCTTGGCGTAATACTCTTTTGTTGATTCAAAGCCCGGTTTACAAAATGCCGGAGATTGATTGTTGCACGCTTTAAAGTTTTTATTGAATACCAGAATGTTGGCTTCTTTTGGGGCGAGCTCGCGATGACGTTGGACGCGTCCTGCAAGCTGAATGATAGAGCGCATCGAACTTGGCTCGGCAATCGCCCAGTCATAGTCATGATCGCGGCCTACTTCGGCTACGGGGGTCGCCAATACGATGAAAATATGATGCTTTTCAGGGTACTCGGCGAAGATTTCTTGCACGGCTGGGTGTGTGGTGATCGGCGTATTCGGATCACGCTTAAGCAAGTTATCCAACTGGTTCTCAATGCTTGAGCGGACAATTAACGGGTGTTGGCTGTGATAGAGGCAATAGTGAATACGGGTATCTGGGGCAGGGGTGCGTGCCAGTAGCTGTTGCGCCACTGCTAACATGGGCTCTATGTTTGCCATTCGAACTAATCCAGCCGAAAAGGTTTTGCCGTTGTTATCAGTATGATGTTGACGTGCCAAGACTTGGCTGTGCGTTAAGATGGCCGTTGCAAAGGTATCGACTGGGTTTTCTTGTACATCCAGTGCTATGACCTTACCGCGATGAAGCGGAGCACGCGATGTGGAAAGATGGCTGACTCTGGTGTCCGTGAACGTATCATGCTGTTGTTTAAAGTCGTCTTTGTTGGCGACGAGCGCGCTGGTTGCACTAAACTCATCTACCCAAGCGGCGACAACGGCATTACTCGTCGCATGCCCATTGGCAGCATTGAACTGCATACGGCCATGTTGATAGGCGTCAAACAGTTCGCTAACAAGCGCGGGTGGCAGGGTCGCCGAGGAGAGGATAACGCGTGAGCCAAGCAGCCCAGCCCAGTAAACAAGTCGACACAGGGCGGGTAAGTCGTCAACACCAAAATCGTCAGGTTCATCCAGAATGAGGTCGCTGGTCATTAAGCGCAACATGGGGCCAATCTGACGCCCACCGCGAACGCCCTCTGTGGCGGGAATCAAGTGATCTAGGGTGCTGACGGATATCGGCGCACTGATCAACTTATGTAAACTTGCGCGACTGTGATCATCGAGCCAACGGTTTAAGTAGGTATTCTCTAGTTCACCATCGTACTTGACATAGTCATCATCAAACATCTGCTGTGATTCACTGCCTGTAAAGGTGTCTTGCTGTTTCTTGCCGTTGGCGTTTTCTTTGTATTGGTCATAAAGATCTTTCACTGCCTGCGAGCCGATGGTGACAGCAACTTCGTCAGGGTCAAGATGCAAGGCTTGTTGCAGCGCATCGCCTGTTTGCAAGGTCAATGTGCGTAGGCCTAGAGCAACGCTAAATCGGCACCCCTGATGTAAGTCGCCAAGTGCGTAAGCCATTTTTGCTCCGCAAATGGTTTTACCTGTGCCTGTCGAGCTCGCGAGCACGGCGAACAACCCTTGTGCTGCGGCGCGACTGCGCTCGCCCACGAGTGTTTCAAATGCGCGGTTTTGCCAACGGAACTTAGGCTGACTGACCCGTTTTTTCAGTATCGGGTGACGAATCAGCGTTGGTAACGCGCCGCGAAGGTTAGGCAGTACTTTTGCAAGCAGATAGGCGTTGTGCGCAACACCGACGCAGTGTTCATCAAGCTTCTGTTTCAGCTGGCGGGTTTGACGATCGGTGTTGGCATAGGCGTTATATTGGCTGTCTTGCCAATCTGTGTGGGCCTTATCTGACGAATAAGTGTGATCCGAGAGCATTAACACCATGCGGGCGAGGTGCATTGGGTAGGCACATTCAAGGCGCGCATACTCGGCTAAATTAGGTAGTTGCAGTGCCCGTGTTGCCAAAGAGATTGCTTTCGCCCGCCAAGTGCGGCTTTGCATGGGTAAGCCGTAGGGGAACACACTGCATTGCTGAAAAGTACTCTCGGAAAACTTGTCGCTTTTATGGTTACAAGCGTTCCATTCGACGCCGATCTCCTCTGCTACCCAATTGTCAGCTTGGTCCAGTTTGGTGTTCGGAGGATTTTTTCCTTGCTGCTGAGGTAAACGATGGTGAGAAACGATTAACCATGCGATGGCGGCGGCGAGTGGGCTGTAGGCGGCGATATCACCAAACGTGACGCTTTTCGTGAGTTTGTACTTTGCCAATAGATCTTGGTCGCTATCTGCTTTGAGTTCGCAAAGCGCATTGAGCCAGACTTTATCGTCACGCTCAGCGACAAACGCCAAAAAGAGCTGCATGGAAATCCACTCATGACGAAATGGCTCAAACCCTTCCCCTTTACCGCGTAACTTACCTTGAAACAGGGCATTGGCTTTACCAAAATCATGAAACAAGCCAGCGATGCCTGCCATAATCGCGATGGCCTGATTACTGTGCATACTGCTTTCATCGCCTGCTCGCAATACATCTCTCTGAGTACGATTCGTCGGCACTGTGCCTTCGAGATTAAATTTGCTGCGTTTACCCACGACCCACATCAGTTCTGTGTGGTTCTTACCGTAGATACGATAACAAGCTACGGCGGTATTCTTGCGGGCACGTTTTTTTAACAACATGCGCAGGGTTTTCATGCCTTCATAGGTAATGGGCGTCTGCCAGCAGCGCTGTCCTTTGCGCTCACCGAACTGGTCCAGCACCCGACGAGTTTCAACCAGTGCTTGCTTACTGCATTCGGAGATAAGCAGAATATTCATTGTGTTATCTCCGCGCAGCGTTCAGCTGTGTCTTGCAATGTCTCTATCATCACATCAAGGGCGTTACCCGCACGTAGTTGATTAAGGCAGCGCTGACGAAACTCTTGTTCATCATCGCCTGCCATTGCCGCGATGAAGGCTTGCGGTAACACCAATGCATCCTTAACGATATCAGCGACATCAAACACTAAGCCGCCACGTCGAGTCTTACCGTGTAAGATTGCCAATCCATGCGGTAGACCGATTACCCAACAGGCAGTGGCGCCAAGGCCATAAGCTAAGTAGTTACCGTGGTCGAGAAACTGATTGGCAACATCGTTACTGTTGCCACGTTCTGAACGGGTAAAGTCGCCGTAGTCAACGGCTTGGCTAGCCAGTTTGTAGAGTGTTTTTGTGGTTGTTGCTTCGAGCAACAAGAGGTCTTGGGTTGTCTCACAATCGGTAAGTAGGCGCTCGAAACGCGCTAAGACACTGGTTAACTGCGTTTCAGGAACAGGAAACTGCTGTTGTGTTGATGCTGCTAACCAGTGTTTTTTAATCATCGCAAGGCGCACTCGTTGAAAATGCTTCGCAGCGGTTAAGCGTTTTGCATCATCAAACCAAAAACTGACCCATTTTTGCAGGTATTCGGTTGGGCGATATTCTGATTGTGGCGTTAACCATGACACCTCTACGTCGACTTCATTTCCTGTGAACAGTGGTGAGCCCCCGCCGCCGCAAAAACCAACAAGGACACCCGCTTTAGCAAGCTCTCGCATGGCGGCTTGTGTCACGGATGTCCCCGTGCCTAGCAAGATGGCAGTGGTGTTCGCAATCGGGATATTCCAATAAAGACTCTCTTTCCCTTGGTCGGTGACATATTCCACACGCCCGCCGTTGACAAGCACGCGACAGTGTTGCAAGTAATATAAGTTTGCCCGTTTCGAGTGCAGGATGGTTTTCATTTCACTGGGTGTGAAGTCTTTCATACAGGATGCTCTTGTTGGTGGTTTCATGCAGTATTACGCGTCATGCATTGTGAAGCGATATGGTGATTTATCCATGTCAGATAAGCTGACTTACAAAACACCTAAATGGGCAAAGTGGTTAAAAACACCACGCTTCTACGTCAGATTTATTGACTATCACCAATTGCTGCTCGATTTCACTTAGTGCGGTATAGGGAAAACTGATCCCCATTTCGTGCAGTTGATAAGTGACCATTGCGCGCTTGACCGATAGGGTAAGTCGGCCCTGAATCATGGCATATTCATCGGCAATCAGTTGTTGCCTTAGGGCATCGAGCCTTGGGTCAGGGGCAAGAATGATATCAACCTGCTCTTGCCAGTGATGGTCGATAGGCAGGTCATGGCAAGATTTCAGATCGTCGATTTCGGCGTCCGTGATACGCGTTAAAACAAAGTCACGGTACTCGCTTCGCATAAAACACCAAGCGCGTATATGCCAGCGTCCTGCGGCAAACACTAATGTTTGAGGTGATATCAAACGTTCTTCTGGCTTGCCTTTCATCGCGGTGTAACGGATATCGACCGCTTGTTGACGGGTAAGGGCAATGGAGACATCACGAAGAATGTCGGCGTCTATATTCCGTGCCGGATGTTGTGGTCGATAGGTGTTGGCAGAGAAGGCGGTATTGCCGAGCAGCCAGTTGAGGTACTGGTGGGGGCTTTTGTTAATGTAATGGCAACTAAACTCACTATTGGCGAACCAGCGATTACCCGCTTGATAAAAATTATCAGGATGGGCTTCGCGATAATGCTTGAATATCTCACTACCACGTTGTCGAGAAACCGCGAACGTATCACTGAGCTCATTAATCGCAAGGTGCACTTGCCAGTAACCGACCATTTCGATGTAGAAAAAGTGCTTCTCTTGATGCTTGTGGGGTGCCATCGACGTCCTTGACTGTTTAAATCTCCATGTCAGTTTATCTTACGGGTTTAGCGCAAGCTGTTATGCATCTCGGGTCACATTTATCGTCTTGACAAAACAAGCGCTTGTAGATGTCGTGACAGTGAGACAACTTGGTTGATAGAAGTCCGTTGAGTTAACAAAGCAGATAGGAAGAGGCTGCCTGTGCGGCAGTGAAGGTGATGTGATACCATCAGACGCGCTGTCTGTATTTCTTAGCTGCCTGTGCGGCAGTGAAGAGCCACCGATGACGCCCGCAAACACCCCTTCATTTCTTAGCTGCCTGTGCGGCAGTGAAGCTTTCTGCTCTGGCTGGGTGGGTTTGCCTCTGTTTCTTAGCTGCCTGTGCGGCAGTGAAGTGATACATCTCAGGCGCTGCGGCTATTAAGTGTTTCTTAGCTGCCTGTGCGGCAGTGAAGTCGTATATCGAGATACTTACTCAGGCCTACCATTTCTTAGCTGCCTGTGCGGCAGTGAAGAGCTTTCTCTACTGACTTGCGGATTTCTGTTATTTCTTAGCTGCCTGTGCGGCAGTGAAGACAGCCATTATGTATTACAAATTTAACGGCAATTTCTTAGCTGCCTGTGCGGCGGTGAAGTCCTAGCGCGCCTATAGCTGCATGCTGAAACATTTCTTAGCTGCCTGTGCGGCAGTGAAGATGCCGCCTATTAAGGACAGTTGCGGCTGTCGTTTCTTAGCTGCCTGTGCGGCAGTGAAGCCATCACCCAGTTTTCGAGGAAATACTTAGCATTTCTTAGCTGCCTGTGCGGCAGTGAAGGAGAAACATTGTCATAATCGATATTTCCTTTTTTTCTTAGCTGCCTGTGCGGCAGTGAAGAAGGAGCAGGAATTTAATGATGCAATATCTCATTTCTTAGCTGCCTGTGCGGCAGTGAAGGTCGATAAATATCAGGGCTTTTCTTAGATGTTTTTCTTAGCTGCCTGTGCGGCAGTGAAGCTGGTTCTGTTTCTTCTGTACCTAAAATTTCTTTTCTTAGCTGCCTGTGCGGCAGTGAAGCGTACCTTTTTGTGTAATTTCGCCCGTATTAGTTTCTTAGCTGCCTGTGCGGCAGTGAAGTGAGCTATGCGCGCTTAGCTTTGATTTTGACGTTTCTTAGCTGCCTGTGCGGCAGTGAAGCTGGCAAATGTCGCTCACGCCTTTAGCTGTAATTTCTTAGCTGCCTGTGCGGCAGTGAAGAACAGCGAGCGTGCGGTCTTCTAACAATGCACTTTCTTAGCTGCCTGTGCGGCAGTGAAGCATCACAGTAGTAGTAGCTTGTTTTTCCAGTATTTCTTAGCTGCCTGTGCGGCAGTGAAGTGGACATAATTAAACCTATCTGCTTGTTGTTAAAGAGCATACATCACAATAACGGCCGAGAACCCTTTTTTTGGGGTGGCAAAACCGAGCCCAAGAATCAGTAGGTTAGAGCGGCAAATAAAAAAGGGTTGGCTCGCGGTATACGTATCCGGAAGAGCTATGATACTGATAATGCGATGATGGTGTTGAAAGAGAATTCTCACTTTGGCATGAAAAGTGATTGAAACCTTGAAAAGCAACGCTAGAAATTCGCCCGCAATTGCGGGCGATAGTCACTTCCCAAGGGGCGAGTTTATAAGGCTCACCATATTTGTAACTTCTTTTTGATTTCTTCGACTAGAGCTTCAAAGCCGCTTTAGCCCCCACAGTAAGTACATACCACCAATGATGGCAGCGACCATTCCTGCGGGAATCTCGGCAGGATAGAGCCATTGACGGCCAAGCCAGTCAGACACCAACATTAATACCGTCCCCACCAGCGCGGCGCAAAGCAGGTGTTGGTGGGCTCGACTGAATCCAAATAAACGCGCCATATGGGGAGCCATAAGGCCGACAAAACTGAGTGGGCCGACGATTAACGTTGCACTGACCGTTAAGCACGCGGCGAGGACAAGCAGAAGGATACGAGCGCGGCTGACATTGATGCCCAGCGCTTTTGCGTTGGGTTGGCCAAGCGGTAACAAGTCTAGCCAGCGTGCGGCGAGAAAACTTAAGGTGACAAGCACCAAAGCGGAAATGACTAACGGGGTCAGTGTCTGCATGTTGACGTAGTATGTGGTGCCCGCAAGCCAAGATAAAACTTGATAGGCGCGAGGGTCGCCGCCTGCGAGAACAAAACCTTGAATCGCGTTCATCAGCGCTGTAATCGCGACACCTGTGAGTAAGACCCGTTCCGGTTGAAAACTACTACGCCGATTGAGAAAGACTATCAAGGCCATGGCTCCAAGAGCGCCGAATAACCCCCCGGTGTACATGCCAATCAAACTGGTTCCAAGACCCGTGAAAACCGCAATGATCAACCCTAGCGCGGTACCTGAACTGATACCTATCACTTCAGGGCTTGCCATTGGGTTGCCACTTAGCCGTTGGATAACGGTGCCAGCACTCGCTAGCATAGCGCCAGCGAGGCCCGCGGCAAGTAACCGAGGTAGGCGCCATTCGACAAGATGCCAGTCTTCTGTTGTGAATAGACTTGACCAACCTTGGTCTTGTATCGAAAACGTAGTGAAGACGATCAACCCAACAACGGTGAATACCGCTGCGATGGCAACCGCGTGCTTACTCAGTTTTTTGGGCTGGGTTGTTTGTCGGGTGAGAACGGTCTGGGTTTGGGCTTGATTATGTGTTGCGAGTTTAGGTAATAGCCATAGTAACAGAGGTGCACCTAAGGCCGCAGTGGCAGCGCCTGTCGGTAAGAACATGGCGATAAGCCCCGGCATGAGTTGGATGATCAAGTCGGTAAGAGTGAGCAATAACGCACCAATCAAGATGGAAACAAGCAGTTTCGGTAACAATTTATGTATGCCAAGTAGGCGGGTGATAGCCGGTGCAGCGAGACCAACAAAGCCAATCACACCGACGCTTGCGACTACCCATGAGGTTAAAATGACTGCAAGACCGAGACAAACGATACGCAGTTTTAACAGTGAAACACCGAGGCTTTTCGCCCCTTGCTCAGAGAGTGCTAACAAGCTTAAAGGTCGCAACACCAATAGAGTGGCAATAGCGGCAACGCTAAGACGGGGAAGTAAGTAGACGACATTATCCCAGCCTGTTTGCACTAATGATCCAGCTCCCCAAATCATTAAACCCGACAGCTGTTCTTGGTGCATCATTAACAGTACCGTTGTTACCGCACCAAAATAGAGATTAACAACAAGGCCAGAGACAACAACGACAGTGGGTGAGAGCGCTCTTCGCCATGATAGTGCAAACACCAGCGCCATTGTGATGATGCCGCCCGCTAGCGCGACACCACTTTGTGAAATCTCGATCAACCATGGGGCATATAATGAAGCGAGCATTAAACTGAAGCTTGCACCACTGGCAACACCGAGTGTGGAGGGAGACGCTAGCGGGTTTCGTAATACTTGCTGCATCAACACACCGGCGATGGCTAGCGCACTCCCTGCCAAGAGAGTCGTGATGAGTCTTGGCCACCATGCGAGGTGCAAGGTAATGGAATGATTTGATGTCCAATCTGCTACCCACATACTGGACCAATAGCCTTGAGTGAGGGGGTTACTTGCAACATGCAGTCCGAAAACGGCAAAAAAGAGCACAGTGAGTGTGCCAATCATCAGGTAAGCACGGCGGTTCATTGTGGCCCTCTTTCTTTACTGGTCTGAGATACTTTTATGGCTTGGAAGAGCAGGGAGGCAAATCGTGTTGCCGATGGAATCGCGCCATAGCTCCAGACCGAATCAATATGGATGAGTGAGCCAGTACTTTGCGCGATAATTTGTTGCCATAGCTGGTCATGCTGGAGTCTTTTTTCAGCGCCTGCGGGGAGAGGATCGACAACAACAATGCGTGCGTTAATGCCTAGGAGTTTATCGATGCCGACGAGTGAGAATCCCCAATGACTGGTGCTCTCTTTCCATGCGTTATGAAAACCAATTTGGCGCGCGCTAATGGCGTATAAGCTATTTTCGCCGTAGACACGAACATGCCGGGAGTCCATAAATTGGATGATGAGCAGAGGTTCGTTAGGGGTATGATTGTTGGTTTTGAGGTTCAAAAATAGATCTTCAGCGTCTTGAATTAAGGTTTCGGCTGCCCCTTCAGCATTCACTTCTTTCGCTAACGCGCGTGTATAGGTTTTCAGCGCCAGCCAGTTAAGCTCACCTTCTTTGTAAAGTGGGATGTTTTTCACTGGGGCAACACGGGATAGCTGATCCGTTAACGCTTCAAACATGGGAGAGATAAAAATGGTATCGGGTGCTAGCTCTGTCAGCCGCTCCATATTGGGCTGGCTTCGCAAGCCCATATCCGCAACGTGATTGGGAATGGGTGGCGTCTTGACCCAGGCGTTGTAATCTACTTGCTGCGCGGTCGCTAACGGTGTGACACCTAATGCGAGAAAAGTTTCGGTTTGGGTCCAATCAATGACGGCAATTGATGGTGATGTCGATTGAATAGAGATGCCGTGTGCGCCGCGCGTTTCTGCATAGGCTTCGCTGAAGCAGCAAAGCGCTAGGCCGACAAGAAGCGACGCTGATAATCTCTTTTGAAATGTCGATAGGTATATCATCTCGACCTCTTATGATGGCATGGCGACAGGATAGCCCGCAGGGTGATCGACAATATGCATATCACATCCGAATATAGAGTTGAGCTGCGCTTCTTGGAAAATGGATGCGACGGAGCCTGAAGCAATCAAGTTGCCGGAGTGAAGCGCTACAATTTCATCACAAAAGCGCGCTGCCATGTTGATGTCGTGAATCACGATGATGACGCCCAAATTAAGCTTATTACTCAGCGATTTAATGAGGCTAAGCATTTCGACTTGGTGCGCGACATCGAGTGCAGATAAGGGCTCATCGAGAAGCAAAAACGGCGTTTTTTGAGCAAGTAACATCGCGAACCAAAGGCGTTGTCGCTCTCCGCCTGACAGTGAATCAACAAGTCGATGAACATATTGAGTAGTGTCTGTTAGCGCCATCGCCTCATCAACGATAGCATGATCAGTTTTTGATAGTCTTCCTAAAAGGCCATGCCAAGGGTAACGGCCAAAGCTGACGAGATCACGGCCTGCAAGACTGTCGGTGGTTGGCAAATGCTGAGGCAGATAAGCGACATGTTGTGCAAAGGCTTTGTCTGACCATTGCTTAACGGGCTTCCCTTTCAGTAAAACATTACCAGAAGAGGCTTGTTGTTGATTCGCAAGCAACTTTAACAAGGTTGATTTTCCCGAACCATTGTGGCCGACAAGGGCATAGATTTTGCCCGGTTCAAATGTCTTCGAAAAGGCGTTGAGCAAGGGGCGTTGATCGATATTAAATTGCAACGCTTTGGCTTCCAGCATGGTGTTTCCTTTCTAGCACATCACCGTCATGAACAAGTCCAAAAGTAGAAATAAGCGGTTGATAGGTCGACTACTTGCTACGCGATGGCCTTGGCAATAATGCGTAAGTTGTTAATAAGTGGATTATCAGCGGTTTATATATTAGCGCAACTGATAATGCCAATAGTTATCATTTTGGTGCAGAGTGATGCGGACGTTTTTTCGAATCAGTTTGAACGATAGAAGATGAGCGAAACCCTTTCGTGGCGGTGTCTAGAGCAGTGCGAACGATCAAGGGTTGGGACAGAAATAGTGAGATCACCATTGCGATATTTTTTTAAAATAATTGCTATTTGCAATTGATATCTTGTCCTAATAAGCTATTTATCAAAGAATAACTCGCCAAAAACCAAGCATGTCACAGCAATTTTTTGAACAACTTTTTGAACATTCGCAGCAGGTGTCGCCGTTCCTTGTTGGGTCCATTGGCCATATGCCGGCAGAGAGTTTACAACTGGGTGCTAACGATGGAGAGAAGATAAAACAGCTCTATCAAAACATTGCCAAAGCAAACCCAGAGGCAGGGTCAGCCTACTGGTTAACACGTACATGGGACCTTCTCTGTTGGCAACCCGTTTATGTCGCTTTTCTTTCTATCTACGGTTTTAAAACACTGCCGGATATAGCGCGAATGGGGCAATCCATTAGTCTTGATGGTGTCGCAGGTTTTCAATTTTCGGATAGGACGCACACGCATGGTGATGAAGAGACGCTGATTCCACAAGCAGGCGAAGGGCTCAGACGATTGTTTGAACATTATCGCGAGGCGGTGAGTGAATGGACCCGCATTCGCCCTGGGTTTACCCGTCATCTCTTTGCTGATTTGATCTTAGCGAGTTTAGTAAAGCTGCAACAGTTTCTACCTCATATTCCGTCCCTATACTTGCGAGAACAAGGCCGACTTTGGTTAGACGCCTGCCAACTGCCAATGAAATTACTTGATAGCCTGCGTGTTGATCCTCGCACCGATAGACTGAGCTTGGTGAGAACCAGTTGTTGTTTAGTTTACAAGTGTGAAGGGCAAGCGTTATGTCTTGACTGCCCGAGACATCCGCAGAATCGAGCTTAAAGCCTGGGTGAGACGGTAGCTTAATTTCATGGAAGTTTCGAACTCATCGCATTGTTTAGATTCTAATTTTCCTTTTCCTGTTTTAGCGATACACGTTAAGTAGACTGATTTTCCATCACACTGAACTCAGGAGGGAAGGGAGTGGATAATCAGCAAACGCTAATAGGAATTGATCTTGGCACCACAAACAGCGCAATAGCCGTTTGGCAAGACGGCGAAGCCATTCTTGTACCCAATGCGTTGGGCGACGTGTTGACACCAAGTGTGGTGAGTATTGACGATGAAAATAATGTGCTTGTTGGTGACGCAGCGAAGTCTCGAATGTATACCTATCCTCGTCAGTGTGCGATGGCCTTCAAGCGCTTTCTCGGCACAGAAAAGCGCTATAAATTAGGGGATAAGCAGTTTTCACCTGCAGAACTCTGCGCGATTGTTCTCCAGTCGCTTAAATCTGATGCAGAAAGCTATCTCGACCAGAAGATTAAAGATGTTGTGATTTCTGTCCCCGCCTACTTCAACGATTTTCAACGTAAAGAAGTCCGGTATGCCGCTGATCTTGCAGGTTTGAATGTTGTTAGATTGATCAATGAGCCTACAGCGGCTTGTATGGCTTATTCGCTTTATGATAATCAAGCGCGAAAATTTATGGTGTTTGATCTTGGTGGCGGTACGTTCGATGTCACTATCGTAGAGTATCAAGATAGTATGATCGAAGTCTGTGCCTCCACAGGAGACAACTATCTTGGGGGCGAGGATTTCACCGCCGATCTCGTCGATGCGGTACTAGAGAGATTGGGGTTAGAGCGTTTTGATCTTTCTCTCGCGGATTTAAGCCGTATAGGCGCTGTTTGCGAACAGGCTAAATTAGCGCGCCGTGAAGGCGTAACGGTTCAATTAAATGATCCTTACAATGTGGAGCTACATTTTGGTCCTCATGATTTAGAAAAAATATGGCAAGGAACGCTACAACGGTTAAGCAAACCCATTATTCAGGCGCTTGAGGATTCAAGGCTTTCAACTGATGCGCTCGATTCGCTTATTTACGTTGGAGGATCAACCCGTTTAAGAGAGGTTCAGCAGGCGGCGACAAGATTGTTTGGTCGCTTTGGTGAAAACCGTTTGGACCCAGATCATGTTGTGGCGCTAGGCGCGGCAACGCAAGCGGCATGTCGTGCACGTGAAAGCGATGTTGAAGAGTTGATATTGACTGATGTTTGTCCATATAGCATGGGAATAGCGACGACATCGCATGGCCATCAAAATGGGCACTATTTCTCCCCTATTATAGAGCGAAATACGGTCATTCCGACCTCCAGATCCAGTATCTACAATACTGTTAGCGATAATCAACGCAGAATCTGTGTTGAGGTGTTTCAAGGCGAAAGTCCTTGGGTGAAAGATAATCTGTCTATCTCCGAGTTTCACGTTGATGTTCCGCCGGCGCCTGCGGGGCATGAGCGTGTCGAGGTGCGCTTTTCCTATGATATCAACGGACTGCTAGAAGTCGATGCAACGGTGCTTTCAACAGGGAAACACTATCATCGTATAATCGATCAATCTCCAAGTGGAGTATCTGAGCAAGCACGAGCAGCATCACTAAAGCGATTAGCGTTATTAAAGCAACATCCGCGAGACAGCCTACCTAACATCGCATTACTTGAAAAACTCAATCAGTTGCATGCTGAAAAGCTGGAAGAGGAACGCGAATGGTTAAATCAAGTCATTCGCTATTTCATCGAAGTACTTGAAGGTCAAAACCTCAAAAAGATAGATCAAGTGCGCGAAGAGATCACACTTAGGTTAGCAGAGTTAGGTTATCGCTAGCAGTGAGGTCGCGCTCTAGCATGTCAAACAAAGGGTATTGTAAAACACCCTGTATGGCGCTATCAGCGTAGTTGCTGCGACAACATGCAAGTGCCGCGTTTGAAGGCTTTACTTTCCCATCCTCTTGCGGTGTTGAGGCGAGTAAGTGATCGACTTGTTATAAAGTAGACTAGCATCAAACCTATCATTGCGAATCCGCTATTAAAGAAAACAGTACCAATTAATAAGGGGGTTATTACTATCCACATTAACACTCGCGAACTCTGAACTAGCAGGTTGCGGCAATAATACCAACAAAACCCAAGATGAAGTGTGCACTGTAGGGCAAGTGTGAATGGAATTGAAATACTGTTCTCTTCCCCCGTGAATAAAATGGCAGGCGCGATAAGTCCTGTAATCAATATCGGGACAATGAAGGACAGTAGGCTCAGGAAACGAATTGAGTGTGATATTTTTACGTTTTTTGCGATCTTGTCCTGACGGAGTGTTTGATCACACTGCTTCTCGAGTTTATCAATGCAAAGTCGGGTTAGGTTGGCCTGCAACGTATCATCGCTTGATTGATGAACTTGTTTCAAGAGGCTGATATTTATCCCTTTGCTATCGGCTCCGTGGTGTAGCATCGAGATAAGGTAAGCGAGTGCGACGTGGTGTGGGTTGTCGCTTGCCGTTAGATTGACTTCTCGTAATGTTTCGGGAGAGGCGATATTACTGTGATTGGCGCTATATTGACTAAAAATGAAGTCGCTATGTTCAGGCCCGCATTCAAGATGGCCATATCGCTCAAAAAGGTGCTTTTGATACTGGTTTTTGAACTTGTGATATAGCGGTGACAAGTTAGGCTCGGTTAAAAAAGCCTGCCATGCGAGTAACTCGGACACATAATTTTGTTCTGTCTTCGCACGTGTCGCTAAACATGCGAAACCAAACGGGCTTTCAGTTGCGAGTAAGCAAAGATCATCATCGCTTCCATGTTGAGCATGGTGCTGAATGAGTCTATCTAGTATTGCTTCGAGCACAAATTGGTCAGAAAACGCCAGCATCTTCTCAATTCTCTCGGTAGTTACATCGAAATGATGATAGAGATACGGCTCGGCTGCTTTTAAAGGGCTCGTGTCTAGTTCAAGAGGTAATTCTGGCAAAAGCTGTGTCTGTTTGTCAGATGGTACGAGTTGATGATAATAGGCGTTTAACCAAGAGAATAATCCTATAAATGCCTTATTGTAAGCAGGCGAAGTCAGTTGGAACTCAGTGTTAGAGAGTCGATGTAATCCAAGTTGTGAAGAAAGTAAGCTCCGAGGCTCTTCGAGTAACACTGCACTGGAAATAAGGCCGTGGTTACATAGTGCTTTAAACCAACTATCAGGCAACAACGGATGCTGTCGATAAATCTCTAGCCATTGTTGTTGTCCTAATGCAGAAATCTCAAGTGCACTGGGTGGCTCGATTTCAAACCACTGGTCAGATTGATAGTGTTCCAGTTTTGCTTGCAAAGAGGCTGGAATGGGCGATTTTTCATGTTGTTTTGTGTACCAAGCGCAGAGTAGTTGGTACAGAAACTCGACGGGTTTCGGTGTTTTATCTGACAGGGTTATACCGTTCAATGACGACTTTTTCTCAGCGTAATTGCCAAACTGGGCGAGCCATAGCGCTTTAAATAATTGATCAAAGTCGGTTTGAGAAGGTAAAGCCTCGACACTCGTTAACTGGTTCTGTGTTTTTCCATGTAAAAACAATTCTATATGTGCGTAACGTGGATCGTCATGTTGATCGCAAAATTGACGCAAGTGATATTGAATTCGCCAAAACCCAGGCACTTGTGGAGCAAGCAGCTGTTGAATATAAGCGCTGAGTAATGTGTATTCACTGACTTCGTAGCTTAACCACTCGCAAAGATGTTCTGATACCAAATCAAATGCACTCAGCTCCAAAAGTTTTTCAATCACTTGATAGAAAAATAACTCTTGATCCAGCGCGCGGCATGCCCAGGCAATATAGTGCCATTCGTCACGAGTGAATATCGTCGCTGGCAAGGTCACTAAGTCTTCTATCAGAGAAAGCAGTAAGGTTGATGATCCATAGCCTGTCGCGTAACAGCAGTGTATCAAGCCAACAAGTACTTTTGGGTAAGCGATGGTTGGCAAAACGGTGTGTTGGTTTAGCGTATATCTCAAAGCATGAGGCTCAAGTGCAGCGAGCATTTGGGTTAAGCGATGGTAATAGTTAAGTGTAGTCCGTTGAATATTAATCGGTAAATCGGCAATGACTTCTTGTGGTAACCATTCTCGACGACGCATCCATTGCTCTAGATATTCAGCCGTTTCGTAGTCGTTACGGTCTCCTCGCTTGAGTTTATCCCATCCTAATGGGCGCCAGAGTCTCGTGATGATTGAGGCTGATAACCAAGGCGATTTGAGTACTCTATCTCGCACAGTCGCACTGACTTCAGCTTGGGATGAGAGGGAGGCATCTTGAAAGTTCACAAGCCAAGATTGCCAGTTTTCTATCGGCAAGCCGTGCTCAATAAGTGCAGTTGCCTCTTCGATGAGTGTCTTTGATGAAATGTAATCTTGAGTCTTAGGCGTATCGTGTGCCTCTGGAACGATGACCGCTTCTTGCTGAGTCGCGCTCAATGCTTGATCGTAAGCCTTTCTCAAGGCCGCGAAACCCGCCGGGTCATCTTCGGGGTGGCAGTATCGCAATTTTTCACGGTAGGCTTTTTTAATTATATCTTGGTCGATGGTTGGCGAAATATCTAATGTTTTCCAGAAGCTCATCATTATTACTCCGCGATCGAATTAGCATTCAAAAAAGGGGTGAGGCTTTCAGGCATAGGGATATTTTTTATGTGCATGGACCATGGGATTTCTTTAATGAACGCCTGTAATTTTTGCGCGTAACAGTGTCTGGTATCTTCCTTGAACCAATGCTCATTGTGATTGAGAAGCCCGCGATTATCTTCTTCATTGTCGCCGTGACTGTACCAATTTGAGCCACATTGAAAACTATTGAAGTACTGTTGCCAGTTTGAAAAAGCATGTTGAGTTTGACAAGCGATATCACGCCACAGAAAGAGTGCCTCCTCTTTATTTAGTAAATCGCCCATATAACCAGTGCGCACCAACATTGCACCCCGTGCAACGTCCCAAGCAAGGAGCTGAGGGGCCCCAACGCCCTGCCAGACGAGGTTAATAAAATGCAACTCGTTGAGCTTGTTAGAATCTTCTGTCGTTTCGAGTTTCTGTTTCCATTCTGTTGGGGTAAGACAAGCACGCATCTTAAACAGGTGGTCAATGCAGTACCCATGTGCATCACCGACTGTGAGGCGCTGTATCATTGCAACTAGCTTGGACTTTTCTGTGATCCCCCACCATTTTGATAGCGCTTGAAGGTTGTATTCTCTTGTTTCGTTTTTATCGTCCACACGAGGAATATCGTAAATGGATGGATCTAGAATACCGAAAAGGGGGGCTGTGAGCGCTAATCCTCGTCGGATCTCCTGCGGGCGAGTATCTATATACTTGGGGTTCATTATTTTACTATATCTGTCAATGTGAAACGGAATATGGGTGTAAGTTATAGGAGAAAGGACTGCTTTACTTTAAGTGCATGTTGTTGCTTATGGTAAATGAATGTTAGCTCGCATTCTCGATGAAAAAACAGAACCAAAACAATCGAAGATTTGCTTTGGATCGAGATCTTTCAACGAGAGTCGTTCTGTTACATAACTTGCATCGGCTTCTGAAGTTATAGGTAATTTTTAAGCAGGTTCTTTAGATTGGTATTTCCCTGCTGGTATGTTTTCGAATCCCAACCACGCTTTGTGTTAATCGGAGTGAGGTTTTTAGCTGTTTGGTAATAGATGGACATCAAAATCCATGTTGGGATGTCACTCTGAGTGTAGAGTAAGATGACAAATAGCGGGATACTCAGACAATAAAGCAACTTACGATTGCTCGGTTTGATGATCGCCAGTTCAAGCCTTTTACAGAGCCAGATCCAATACCCGATTTCGGCAACACCTAAAAGCCCTAAATAGTGAGAATAAGGTGCCAGATCAGGGTTTTCCATAAACCCGAGTGTACTTAGAGAAATAATCAGAGTGATGATTAAAGGAACAAAAACTAATCGCGTCAATAGACGTCGGTTATGGGAGATTGAACGGTGTGCGTTAGCATTTTTTTCTTTCAGTATTGTGTCTTGCAGGTGACAATCGAGTTTACTTTCAACGCGCGCCAGTAATAAACCGATCAGTGTTTCCATGTGCTTTTGTTCTGGGACAAACTCCTTGGTGAAAACCGCAAGATTCTCAAGTCGAGTGCCGTTTGGGTCGATGTCATGATAGAGCAGGGATATCAAGTAGCTTGCGCAATAATTGAGTTCATTATCAGCATGATGTGGAGCATGTAGGTCGAGTGTTGATGGACAAGGAATTCTATCTCTTGAAGTGGCGACTAGGGAGTAAACATAGTCCTCGTCTTTAATTTTTAGCGGTTGATCGTCAGTTCTATTAGCCAACTGCTTTGCTTTTTCTATGATGAAAGCTTGCGAAAGCGTACTTTTATGACTCGTTAGGTTAAGCAAGTGCCAACTTAAAATACCAGTAAAGCGCTCATGTTTTGATTGGCTTCGAATGTATATCGCCGCTAGGTAGACCTGTTGATTGGCAGGATGTACATGTTGCTGGTAAGCGGTGAGTAACGAGTCAAAATCGTATTGATGTGCAAGATCTTCAGCGGTGCGCTCGAAAAGATCTTGTATAACAAATTGACTTGAAAATGGTTCAAATGAAGAAAGATCAGGTGTCGTAGATGGCGTATTTTCTTTGTAATGTGATGCGACAACAGCAACAGGGCTGTTATTTAAAAATGCAGGCAAGGGAGAGTGGAACTCGTCAGTGATGGTGGTGCGTAAAAGGCATCGGTAGTAGTTTTCTAACCATTTAAAACAGCCTGGAAATTGCGTATCGTTGATCGGCGAAGTGATACGAAAGCTTGGATTGTTTATCCTCGAAATACCTAGTTTTCGATGTAACGCATTGTAAGGTTCGTCGTCAAGAATGTCTTTGTTGATAATACCTTGCTTACATAGCGCGTTGAACCACGAATCAGAAAGAAGAGGGTGACGTCGATAGATGGCGAGCCACTGGTGCGATGGTATACTTGCAACGACTTCATTAGAGATAGGAGGTGTATTAAGCCAACTGTCTTTGCCATATTCACCAAGCAGCGACTTGATTGACTCAGGTAACGCGTGGTCTGGATGATTGAATAGCTGGTATCGAGAAAAGAGTTTAAGTGTAAGCTGCCAAGCCCTGTCGCACTGAGCACTGCAATCTATATCGCTGATAGCGCTTTTTGCTTGTGCAAGATTGCCAAAGTTTATCTTCCAATACGCATTGAAAAATTGATCAAAGGGCGAGCTGCCCGTTAGTGTTTTATTCGATGTGAAATAGTTGGTCTCATAATCTCTCAGTACCGTCAGCAACTGCTGGTAGCGCGCATCTTCTACGTCATGTTTTTTTTCTAACAGTGTGAACTGCATTTCCCAATAGGCAGGCATTTGAGGTGAGACAAGATGATAAGTATAGGCGGTGGCGATGCTGAGTTCGGGGGAGCGGTAGGCACACCACTGACTGAGGTGAAAAGCAGCAATGTCGAATGCGTCGAGATCAATGAGTTTATCGATCACGGAAAACAGCATCTTTTCTTGGCCTAGTTGGCTACATGCCCAAGCGACGTAGTGCCATTCATCGGCTGTGAATGCGTTATAAGGTTCGTTGACAGCGGCCAGAGTGAACGGCAGCATTATCGTTTTGTTTGTAAATGCTATCGCATAGAAACATTGGAGCACTTTGGGTGCGATGGTGGAATGAAAATATTCCGGCAATACAGTGTGCTGTTCTAGGACTTGGGTAATCGCTTTTGGCTGTTTGTCACTAAGCGCTAACGCGAGGCTCAGGTAATAGTGAAAAATGGCCCGATGCATATGCTCAGGAAGCTGACATAGCGTTTCAGGGTTTATCCACTCTGGTCGTTGACGCCACGCAATCAAAGCGTCGAACATGCCTTGTTCCTCTTCGCTTCCTCTTTGTAGTTGTTGCCAATTCAGCGCGTCGAACAATATCTGTATAAGCTCGCTAGGTAACTGTCGGTGCGTGAAGATCCACGTTAAGACGATGGGTGATAACTCAACCTGGATTGATAGTGGAGCTGCAAGATATTGTACACGCCATGCTATCCAAGTCGCCTTGCAGTATCGCGTCATAGGGTCATCATAGATTTCTATCAAATTTCTTATCAGTTCCTCAGCAGCTTGATTGAGCAATGGAAAAGGGACACGAACCCTACCTTGGTTTGCGTGATTCATTTGATTTCCTTATCGACCACTTGTGGGGTTAATAACCATGATTGGCTATTTACCTCTGGCAGAGGGGTGTGCCATGGAATGTCATTGAGGTGAAGGTTAAAACGAGATGACTTGCCAAGGCGGTCAGAGCTGTAGTCAATTACCATATCGCTTTCTGTGAGGGCCTCTGCATCACATAGACCTTCTTGGTAGCTAAACCAGTGTTCCCCTAAGGTATAGCTGATCAAATACTCTTTCCATGAAGAAAACGTAGTTTGTGCAATGTGGCCGACATAGAGCAGATAATACTCGGCTTCTTTATTGGTAATAATCGAAGCGTAATGAGCTTGTCGGGTAAACATGACCAACCGTGCGAAATCCCAAGCTTTGAATTTTTTATGCTGGACCATGTGCCAAACCAATGCTGCGTATTCTAGTTCAATACGGTGAGTGTGAGATTCTGCTGTTTTTAAGGTTTCTGACCATTCGCTTGGTCGTGTGCAGGCACATTGGTCAATGACGTTTAACAAGGGCTCTTTGTCTATTCCGTTCCGGCATGCATCAAAAACAAACGCTTTGAACTCAGGCTCGGTTTCAACGCGTATCTGTTCTCGTAAACTGCCTCTCGCTTGCTCTGGCGTAAAATCCGAACCATCGTATGGGTTGATATCGGAGAACTCGGTACTAAAGTGCTGATAATGTAGTGGGCCGCTAAGTGTTAAACACCAGCGAATATGTTGCCGTGACGTGTCGAAAGAAAGAGGATCAAAGGACATAATAATGTAATCAAAGGCGTTAATTTATTTGATTTTAATGAATAGAAAATCAAATAAAACAGCCTAAAACGAAAACGTTAAAGAATGTGTATTGTGTCGAAAAAGACTATTGATTATTAAATAAGTAGCGTGATTAATATTCTCTTTATGTCTTATTTTTTTATTTTAATTTGTTATGTGCATGATTCTTCTGTGGCATTTGTAGCGAGGCCTGCTTTCTATTTAGGTATTGATTAATCTTCTGTTTAAGTTTTTATGATTGAAATCAAAGTGCTTTAGTTACATTTTGTAATGCGATCTGGTTAACCCAATGTAACTACTTTGCGGCGTTAGTTTTCTCTCTAATATGTTTAAAATGATATTGATTATTCGAAGAAAAATGGTGAGAGAATGAAACGGGGTTTATTGTTTGCTGGCATTTCGTTGGCGTTAGTTGGTTGTGGTAGTTCTTCCGATGGTGGTTTCACTTCTGATATGAGTGGTATGCCTTATGGTAGTTGGGCTAGCCCATCTCGAAATAGAATATTGGTGCACTATCCACACTTGGGTGTGCCTAATAACGTATTATTCGCAGATGTGGATTACTATATTCAGGTAGAATCGAGAGCAGCTAGGTATGACAACAAGACGCTTACGTTATCTAATTTTATATCCGGAACTTATGAGATGCCGGGTACTTTGAGGTTGGCTTTTGATGCGGAGGAAATAAACGCAACCTACAGTGGAACTGTTGATGGGACGCCATTTGAGGGCAGTCTAGTCAAGGTTAGCACCGTCGTTCCTGTAGCAGCAGTTGCTGAGGCACTTCGTACAGAAACAGAGATTGTTGATGGCGTCGAAGCCGTGAGTGTTAAATTTTATCAAGGCTGTGATTTTGACTTTAAACTTACGGAAGCAGAAGGCTATTATGCCATTAATGGCTTCGCAACTTCTTGTAGTAACGCTGAGCTAGAGGGAAGCTGGACCGCGGGATATGCGGCATTAGTTTTGAGCCCCTATGATGGTTATAGTTTGGTAATTCAGGCATCTAAGTCTGGGCATACCATAGAGCGCGAGATTAAGTTCTAGCAAAAGTCGCCGCTATTAATAAAAAGTCTAACAAAGGCGAGCCTCTGCTCGCCTTATTATTTACTGCCGCAGCTATTATCTGAATTCGGGCTTATTTAGCGTCAATGGAAACCAGTGAGTCGCGGTTTAAATCTTGAATGGTTTTCGCGCCTGTTAGCGTCATTGCCACCCGCATCTCTTTCTCATAAAGATCCAGTAAGTTTTCAACCCCTTTCTGTCCTTGGGCGGCCAATGCATAGACAAAAGAACGACCGAGCAGGGTGCAGTCTGCGCCAAGTGCCAGCATACGGACAACATCTAAACCAGTACGGATCCCTGAATCAACGAGGATTTTAAGGTCGCCTTTCACCGCATCTGCGATCGCTGGAAGGGCGCGTGCTGATGACATCACACCATCAAGTTGGCGACCACCGTGGTTAGAGACCACTATCCCATCCGCGCCAAAACGGACTGCATCTTTGGCATCTTCCTCATCGAGAATACCTTTGATGACCATAGGGCCGTCCCAGAAGTCGCGGATCCACTCAAGATCTTTCCAACTGATCGATGGGTCAAAGTTTTCACCTAGCCAGCCAATATAGTCTTCAAGCTTGGTGGGTTCGCCGCGATAAGTCGAAATGTTACCGAGGTCATGGGGCTTGCCGAATAAGCCGACATCGAATGCCCACTGTGGATGACGCATGGCTTGGAACACACGGCGTGCCGCTGCATTTGGGCCGCTCATCCCTGAGTGCATATCGCGGTAACGGGCGCCGGGGACTGGCATATCGACGGTAAACACCAAGGTGGTCACACCTGCGGCTTTCGCTCGCTCAAGAACATTTTTCATGAAGCCGCGGTCTTTAAGCACATAGAGCTGGAACCACATCGGGCGTTCAATTTTAGGAGCAACTTCTTCAATCGGGCAGACAGACACCGTTGACATGGTAAAAGGGATGCCTTTGTTATCTGCGGCTTTCGCTGCTTGTACCTCACCACGGCGCGCATACATGCCAGTCAGGCCTACTGGTGCCAATGCGATGGGTAGCGCGAGTTTCTCGCCGAAAAGCTCAGATTCTAAGTTGAGTTCAGACATATCATTTAAGACGCGCTGTCTTAGGGCAATGTCTGCTAAATCTGCCGTGTTGCGATGCAAGGTGTGTTCGTTGTATGACCCTCCATCGATGTAGTGAAACAAAAATGGCGGCAGTTTAGCTTTGGCCGCTGCGCGGTAATCAGTCGAGGCAGAAATAATCATATGTGTTTCCTAATCTAATATACTCAAACCACCTCAAGATGCTAGATTCAGAAGCGGCCTAGCGGGTCGAGTTCAAGACAAAGGTGTGAAGGAATGGCTTTCCCTTTCAAACACCTTTAACGCAGAAGTCGGGACGCTAGTTGCTTCCCGAAGGGCGAGTTTTCTAGGCTCGCCACCGTCGTTACTGTTTTTTGATTTAGTCCACTAGATCTTCAAAACAGTGTCTTGTTGACAAGCCTAGAAATTCTCGCTGAACGAGTATCTTGAGGTGGTTTGAGTATATGCCTTAAATATCCTAGTTTGCTTATGCGTGTTGTGTAATAGAGATCAAACACCCGTTACATCAACGTATCGGTCACAGTGAGTCCGTAAACCATGACTAAGCCCACGATTGCGGTCGCAAATAAATAGTAGAGGGTTGGGATAATGGTTTTGCGTAAGGTTGCGCCTTCACGACCAAGGAGGCCGACCGTCGCGGAGGCGGCAACCACGTTGTGGATTGCTATCATGTTGCCGGCTGCCGCACCGACGGCTTGCAGTGCAACAACGGCGACGGTAGAGATAGACAATGTTTGGGCAACTTCAAACTGAAATTGAGCAAACATCATGTTCGATACCGTATTTGAGCCAGCGATAAAGGCACCTAATGCACCGACTGTTGCACTGAGTGCTGGGAAGGCATCGCCAACTAATCCCGCTGCAAAGTTGGCGGTGGTGACTGGCATACTGGCTAGGTCTGCCGCATTGACGCCGGAGTTAATAAAAATACGCACCATCGGAATGGTAAAGACCAGCACAAATCCTGCACCAATTAAGGTTTTACTCGATTCACCGAACGCTTTGACGAGAGGGGTAGCGCTGCGAGTATGGAGCAGTGCGGCAATCAGAGCGACAAAAACTAGGATACCACCAGGAAGATAAAGTGGTTGGATCGCTGTGCTCACCCCGGTCTCACCTAGGATGTTACTGAAAGAGAGGCTAACGCTCTTTAGTAGCGCTTTAAAGTCTGGGCTAACACGGCTCGCAACAAGGACGACGGCAAGTAACACATAAGGCAGCCATGCCATTGCCATGCTCATCGGTTTCGCAGGCGCGTCATCTTGGTCCACTTTCAAAGAGCCAAGCCACTCTGCAGGCCATTGTTGCTCGTCCTCAAACTGCCAGGTTGTTTTCGGTACTAAGAAGCCACGTTTCGCCGCAGTCACAACGATAGAGAGACCAACTAAGCCACCAATTAGCGATGGGAATTCTGCGCCAAGGAATAGGCCAGTTAGGGCGTAAGGGACTGTAAAGGCAACCCCTGCGAATAATGCAAAAGGCAAAATATCAAGGCCTTCTGTCCAACTGCGCTTTTTGCCGAAGAAACGGGTCAGCATCATCGCCATCAAGACGGGCATTAAGGTGCCGACAATTGCATGGATGACGGACACACTTGCCGTAATTTGGGCAAGATAAGCTTCCCAGCTCGAGCCATTGGCGACGAGGGTTTCCGAGATGTTGTGTGTGTCTAAACCCTTGTTAATGCCGACCAAGATAGGGGTACCAACGGCACCAAATGAGACGGGTGTAGATTGAATCATCATGCCCATTAGCACCGCCGCAAGGGCTGGGAAACCGATCGCCACAAGTAAAGGTGCCGCGATCGCGGCAGGGGTGCCGAATCCGGACGCGCCTTCAATGAAAGACCCGAAACACCATGCAATGATAATGGCTTGGACACGTCTATCGGATGAGATGCCAGTAAAGCCATTGCGAATAGTCGCGATTGCACCAGTGTGCTTTAAGGTGTTGAGTAAGAAGATAGCGCCGAAAACAATCCAAAGCACAGAGACGGTGATCCCCAACCCTTGGAAGATAGAAGCTAACACGCGGGTCGTTGACATATCCCAACAGATTAGGGCAATCGCGACGGTTAAGCCGAATGCGACAGGCATCGCTTTTTTGGCTGGCCAGTTGAGGCCAACAAGTAGGATAGCCGCTGCCACAATGGGCGAAAAAGCGACTAGGGCAAGAAGGGTTTCACTCATAGGTACATCCTCGTACGAGCTCATATTTTCCTTGGGCGGACTTTATGGATCGTTGTTGTTATGTGTAGGTTTTGTTAAATCGCTTGGATTGTAGGGGTATTGATTTGCGTGATATATAGAAATAATGAAATAGATTGATTCCCAAAATCACATAATGATCGGATGCGATTGACGAATAGTGGCTTTTGATGACGTTGTGTAGACGTTATAAATACATTGTATTCTGAATATTTCTATTTAATTCAGTCATTTAAATTGAATTTGGGGCAGTCTTGATATGGTATTATTCCATGCATAAATTAAGGTTATAGAACGTAAAACGAGAAACCTTCGCCGGTATAGATGGATGATGAAACCCTAAAACTGTGAACTGTGTTGGTTTGACTGGCGGAGCAATATCGCTCGGTTTTTACTGGCTCAGTGTTATCCGACAACGCCTTGATCACCCATGGTTAATGTTTATCCGCCAACGCCATGTCGGCGCTTCGAACGTGTGTTGCCCTAAATGACGACCTAGCTCTATAAGTCTATCCCTTCGTTTTTGGGTTTTTGGGGCATGTGGATTTTTTGTTGATTATGTGATCACTTTGTTTTTTTGAGTGGGTTTTTGTGTAGCGATAGGGTGGCAGTTTTGATTTTTCATCTAACCCTTTAGGGTAGTTTAGAGTCAGAATTGACTTGAATCATACTCTACTTAATTTGCGAGGAAGAATATGTGCTCATTCAGGATAACAAAAGTTAGGGAATGCAATGAGCAAGTTGAAGCTGGTCATTATCGGTAATGGTATGGTCGGTCATCGTTTTATCGAGGATTTAGTTGATAAAACCGATGTCTCCAACATGGATATTACCGTGTTCTGCGATGAACCTCGCGTCGCTTATGATAGAGTCCACCTCTCCTCCTATTTTTCACACCATACTGCTGATGAGCTCTCTTTAGTAAAAGAGGGTTTCTACGAAAAACATAACATCCAAGTGTTGCTCGGTGAACGAGCGATGAATGTTAGCCGAGAAAACAAGACTGTATATTCAAGCAGCGGTCGCGAAATAACGTATGACAAGCTGGTACTTGCGACAGGTTCTTTTCCTTTTGTCCCACCCATTAAAGGTAGCGAAAATAAAGACTGTTTTGTCTATCGCACGATAGAAGATTTAAAAGCAATAGAAAAAGCTGCAAAGGGCAGCAAAGTCGGCACTGTGGTGGGTGGCGGTTTATTGGGATTAGAAGCGGCGGGCGCGCTGAAAGCGCTGGGTGTTCAAACCCATGTGGTTGAGTTTGCGCCAGTCTTGATGGCGGAACAACTTGATCTACAAGGCGGTTTGCAACTGCGCCGCAAGATAGAGCAGATGGGCGTACAGGTTCATACCAGCAAAAACACCCTGGAAATTGCCACGCAAGATGGGGAATCACGCAATGTAATGCGTTTTGCAGATGGTACAGAGCTGAATACTGACTTTATCGTTTTTTCCGCGGGTATTCGCCCTCAGGACAAACTCGCGCGACAGATGGGGCTAGGTATCGCGCCTCGCGGTGGTATTGAAATTAATGATGTCTGCCAAACATCTGACGCCGATATTTACGCAATTGGTGAGTGCGCCTCATGGAACGGCCAGTTTTACGGTTTGGTCGCACCGGGCTACAAGATGGCGACGGTTGCGGTTGATCATTTGCTAGGCAATGAAAGCCGCTTTGAAGGCGCTGACATGAGCGCAAAACTCAAGCTATTGGGTGTGAAAGTCGGCTCAATTGGCGATGCCAATGGCAGAACGCCCGGTAGCAAAGCCTACGTTTATCAGAATGATGATGAGGAAGTCTATAAACGCCTGACTGTCTCGGAAGATGGTAAACACCTGCTCGGTGCTGTTTTAGTTGGCGATACTGCGGATTATGGAGACTTACTGCAGTTAAAGCTCAATCAAATTGAGCTACCTCAACATCCGGATAGCTTGATCTTGCCAGCACATGCTGGGGCTGAAAAGCCAACACTGGGTGCGGATGCACTACCTGATAGCGCTGTGATCTGTTCTTGTTTTGATGTGACGAAGTCGCAAGTGGCGCAAGCGGTGGCGGATGGGCATCATACCGTGGCTGCCATCAAAGCAGAAACCGGCGCGGGAACAGGGTGCGGCGGGTGTATTCCGCTGGTAACGTCGGTGTTGAATGCAGAACTAGAAAAAGCGGGTGTCGAAGTCAAAAGCGATGTTTGTGCACACTTTCCTTACTCTCGCCAAGAGTTGTTCCATCTCATTCGCATCGAAGAAATCAAAACGTTTGATGAGGTACTTGCCAAGCATGGCCAAGGGTATGGCTGTGAAGTCTGCAAGCCTTTGGTCGGCTCGATTCTCGCATCTTGCTGGGGCGAGCACATCCTTAAGCCTCAGCTAGTTAAGTTGCACGATACCAACGACAACTTTCTGGGCAACATCCAAAAAGATGGCACTTATTCGGTGATTCCACGCATGCCGGGTGGAGAAGTCACGCCAAAAGCATTAGGCCGTTTAGCTGAAGTTGCTGAAGAGTATCAACTCTATACCAAGGTAACCGGTGCACAAAGGGTGGGTTTGTTTGGCGCGCACAAAGATGATCTACCCGAGATCTGGCGCAAGTTAATTGATGCCGGATTTGAGACGGGGCAAGCCTATGCCAAAGCATTGCGTATGGCGAAGACCTGTGTCGGTTCGACTTGGTGTCGGTTTGGTGTGCAAGACTCTGTGGGCTTGGGGGCGATGCTGGAGAATCGCTACAAGGGGATTCGGACGCCTCACAAAATGAAGTTTGGTGTTTCGGGTTGCACCCGTGAGTGTGCTGAAGCGCAAGGTAAAGATCTCGGTATTATTGCAACAGATGCCGGTTGGAACATGTACGTTTGTGGAAACGGTGGAATGAAGCCAAGACACGCCGACTTGCTCGCTTCCGACCTTGATGAGCAAACACTCGTGCAGTACATCGATAGATTCATGATGTTTTACATTCGCACCGCAGCACCACTGCAACGTACCTCAGTGTGGCTTGATAATCTCGAAGGGGGTGTGGACTACCTGCGTGAAGTGATTGTCGATGACAAGCTGGGGATTAATCATCAACTTGAAGCCGATGTTGAGCGCTTGGTGGAGGCATTTCAATGTGAATGGCAGTCGACAGTAAATGATGAGTCGCAGCTAAAACGTTTTGCGCATTTTATCAATGCTGATGGGCGTGATGAGAATATTGTTGTTGTGCCTGAGCGCGACCAGCATCGACCAGCAACAGTAGAAGAGAAAGACCAATCTAAAAAAGGCGATATTCTCCATGTCGCGTTGGAGTGTGAATAATGGAATTTATTCAAGTTTGTCATATCGATGACATTATTGCGGGTACAGGTGTTTGCGCCTTGGTTAATCAACGACAAGTTGCGCTATTTAGACCGACAGAAGGACATGAAGTGTATGCCATCAGCAATACTGACCCTTTTGCGCGCGCGAATGTGTTATCACGAGGGCTCATTTGTGAACACGACAACCAGCTTTGGGTGGCCAGCCCGCTGAAAAAGCAGCGATTTAATCTTCAAACAGGCCAATGTTTAGAAGATGAACGGTTTAGCGTCGCGTCGTTTCAAGTGCGTGTTGACGATGGCAAGGTGAGCGTGGCCACTCAATGAAAGTAGGGCGAAAGCCCTATTTAACTAACACCAAATTATATTCAAGTCATTTCAAAATGCAGGAATCAGATGCTGGCTAGCACATCGAGTTCAAGGCAAAGGTGTGAAGGCATGAAGTGACTTGAGTAAATGCATCCAAAAAGAATAAATAGCAAAGGTATCGTTTGAATTTGCCAACTGCTCAGTGTGCGTCAACGCCTTCACTATTTATTTTTTACTTTTATAAGGAAATAAGGGGCGCATATGTCATATATCAAACCCGCTGAATTTGTTCAAAACATGATCGACGCTGGCGAAAGTAAAGTGTTTATGTCGACGCGAGACACGGTTATTCGCGGCATTATGGCTGGAGCCATTTTGGCGATTGCTGTGGCTGTTGCGATCACTGCGACTGTGCAAACAGGGATGCCCATTGTCGGGGCATTAGTATTCCCAGTCGGCTTTTGTATTCTCAACTTGATGGGGTTTGATCTGTTAACGGGCGTGTTCGCGCTAGCACCTCTTTCACTACTAGAAAAGCGCCCCGGGGTAACAATGCAAGGGGTACTGAGAAATTGGGCGCTTGTTGGTCTTGGTAATCTAATCGGTGCAGTCACGGTGGCGTTTCTGGTTGCGTTAACTTTTACAATGAACTTTAGCCTTGAGCCGACAGCTGTTGGTCAAGCTTTTATAAAAGCGTCCACAGCTCGAACACTCGGTTTTGCTGAGCACGGTCTGAATGGTTGGATCACGGTGTTTGTGAAAGGCATCTTATGTAACTGGATGGTGTGCTTAGGTGTTGTCGGAGCGATGGTTTCGAAAAGTGTTGGCGGTAAAGTGCTGGCAATGTGGTTCCCTATCTTCATCTTCTTTGGCTTGGTGTTTGAGCATGCGGTGGTAAATATGTATTTATTCCCACTTGGTATGATGCTTGGCGCTGAATTTACGGTGATGGATTGGCTTATTTGGAATCAAATTCCCGTTACCTTAGGGAATATCATTGGCGGACTGCTAGTAACGGGTATGAGCCTTTACATTACCCACGGTCGAACGTTGCCAGCGCGAAATCAAATTGCACAAAACGAGCAAACGCCAAACGACGCGTGTTTGCCAAGTGGTGAGCGCGAGCTGGTGTAGGTGTAGCGTGATAGGCGGTAAACTAGGTGCCGCCTTTCACTCATCAATGAATAAGTTGCTGAAGCAAGAAGGGTTACAATGAAATCGGTACGTCATTCACATTCTACTCACACACCTAACGCGGGTTTTGTGTCTTTGGTTGGCGCAGGCCCAGGCGATCCTGATCTGCTTACTGTCAAAGGGTTGCGAGTCATACAGAACGCCGAAGTCGTGGTCTACGACCGCTTGGTCTCGAAAGACATCTTAGCGCTTGCGCCTGCGGACGCGGAAATGGTCTACGTCGGCAAGCAATTGGATTACCACTCAGTGCCACAACCGCTGATTAATCAATTGCTGGTGGAATACGCACAAGCAGGCAATCGCGTGGTGCGTTTAAAAGGCGGCGATTCCTTTATTTTCGGTCGAGGTGGTGAGGAGTTAGAGACTCTGGCAGAACACAATGTTCAATATGAAGTCGTTCCCGGAATTACCGCAGCGGCTGGTGCGACATCCTATGCTGGCATTCCACTGACCCATCGCGATTATGCGCAAGGCGTGCAGTTTATTACTGGCCATGTCCAAAAGCAGGGCGAGGAAGTCCAATGGCAAAACTTAACGGCAACGAATAACACCTTGGTTTTCTATATGGGTTTGAAACAGAGTGGGTATATTAGTGAAAAGCTGTCTGAACACGGTATGGATACGCATACCCCCTGCGCCATTATTCAACAAGGTACGACGGAGAATCAAAAAGTATGGTTGACTGATTTAACGCATCTTTCAGAAGCCGCGAAAGCAGCGAAAAGCCCAGCACTCATCGTGGTCGGTGAGGTAACAAAGCTGCACCGAAAGCTAAATTGGTTTTCCGTATCCGACATAGATTCATGTTGTAATAACGAAAACCCACACGCCAATGTACTGGTTAATGAGTACGAAATATTGGATTAATAACGATAAGAGTTTAGATACTATCAACGATGAGTCGCAATTAAAGGCGATATTTTTCTTGTTTATTGAAAGCTCAATAGCGGAGTTTTAATCTGCCTGTGTTTTTAAAAGGAAATCAACCACGATGCGTTAAGGAGTCCAATCGTGAATGATCAGGCAGTCACTATCCGTCGAATGCGCTCTGATGAGCGGCCACTAGTTAAAGCGTTAATGCAAGGAGCTTTTCCCTTGTTGATGCGGCTTTTTCTCTCATTTTCGCCATGGGTGTTAGTTGCGGAACGTAACGGCGCGCTTGTAGGTGGCGTTGTGTTAAAGATGTTTGCCCTGCCTAAGGGCTTAAAAGCGGGGCTCGTGTCGCTAATCTTTGCCTCAAGTGAGCATGCTGGCCGCGGAGTAGGAAAGGCACTTGCGGCTGATGGGGTTCAGTTATTAGAGAAAGAAGGTTGCGATAAAATCTTCGCTTGTGTTGAAGGGCATAATACAAACTCAAGTCGACTGTTTGTCGCCCAAGGCTTTGAGCGTTTATCGCTTTGGCAACAGTTTAAAGGATATGGCCTTGCTATTTTACCTATTTGGTTCCAAAGCTTGCACATCTTCGATATTGGATTTTTCTTGTGGGAAAAAGACACTTCCAATAATGAAGATAAGCAAGTCAGCCAAGGTGTTAACCCACCTAGTGGCAATCAAGCGATTGCTTGGTTGTTTGTCTTAGTTGCGCACATTGCGATTTTCTCGCTTTCTTATTTCCGTATGGGTACGTGGCAATCAGAGGTGTTTTGCTTACTGGCATTTTCATTTACCACACTGTTTGTGGTACGAAGTAGTTTAATGGTAATCGTGGCAACAACGGCCAAACACGCTTATGAATTTAGAATCTGGGAGTCAGGCTTAACACTGTCGACGCTCATAGCGACGGTATTTGGCGGTGGTGTCATAGCCCCCGGCAGTTACTATCCAAAAGGTGAGCAGTGGAAATACCAAAATGAGATGCCTTTGATGGCTAAAATGGCCCTCACTGCCTCAATCGGATTACTAGTGTTGCTAAGCGCCGTGTACTGGCTAGTAAATTATGGCGGACTGCCTGCTGAATATCTGCCATACGGTGAGACACTATTAACCTTCGGTATGAACCTGTTGGTGATCGATATTCTGTTACCTTTCTTTCCGTTAGCCTCTTATAACGGCAGGCGATTATGGGAATGGAACAAGGTGATATGGGGCCTAATCGCACTGCCAACCGCCGGACTGGTTTATTTGATTTAATTGATCCGACCAATAAAAAGCGTCGTCATAGTGGTGCAGACAAGTGTGCCCACTATGGTGGCCTTGATATAATAGCCGAGTGGCTTGAGGATATTTGGTGAATTATCAGATTGTGAGTGCCAGTCATTTGAGGATCGCGTTGGTGACTTCGCATATCAAGACTAACAGTGTGTCAGTCGAAAGTAGCATCGCGAGGTTAACAATTTTCACATGATAAATGGTTCGTTAATTTATTGCTTAGTGGGTAAGGCTGTTCTTTCGGCAATAGATGATTAGCCGCTTGTAAATTTCCGAGTTGAATGTGGCTATGCATCTTGGCTGCTAATGGTGTGATATCTTCTATCGCCACTATCCATTCATTGACATATTTTTCGACGGCCTGATTTGATAGGCCTATTTGAATTGATCTGTGATCGAGAGGGTTAAAGTGAAAGTCTCGCTCAGGATCCCACTGGATACGCACCGGTGTGCTTTTTTTCACGCGTTGCCACTCTTCTTTATCAGCATACTTTTTGTAATCATGACTCAGCACACTGTTTTCGAGCGCCCACTCGAACCCTTTCCTCGTGATATCAATAGCGAGAATACGGTTCTGTCCAGAATCTTTCAGGCCCCATCCGGCGCGATACATCATCCACAGAAATGACGGTTTTATCCAAGTCATCCGTTCTAGTTTAAAAGGGGGAGACTGAAACGTTTTGTGAGACAGCGCACTATCGGCTATAGCGTCATTAAAGGCCTGATAAACACGAATTGTTTCATCGCTGAATAGAGCGCGAATCTGGCGATTGGGCATCAAAGAAATGTCCTCTGTGGGTAACTAGTGACAGATTTTTTTGTTTAGTTGAGCAGATTGCAAACGAACATTCAGAATAATGGAAGATAGCAAACAAAAAAGGCGAACCCAACGGATCGCCTTTGTGTTATTCATTGCTCATATCAATCTTCAATATAGTTTTCGATTGAAGGACATGAACAGATGAGGTTACGGTCGCCGAATACATTGTCGACACGGTTGACGGTCGGCCAGTATTTTGATGCTTTCACCTGAGCAGATGGGAAACAGGCAACTTCACGGCTGTAGGCATGCGGCCATTCCGTGAGCGACAAATCGACTTGTGTATGCGGTGCATTAACAAGCGGGTTGTCTTCAAGTGACCAATCTCCGTTTTGGACTTTCTCGATTTCTTCACGGATGGCGATAAGCGCATCACAGAAGCGATCGAGTTCAGCCAAATCTTCTGATTCCGTTGGCTCTATCATCAAGGTGCCCGCAACAGGGAATGACATGGTTGGCGCGTGGAAACCGTAGTCCATTAAGCGCTTCGCAATATCTTCTTCACTGATGCCAGATGCTTCTTTGATTGGGCGAATATCAACGATACATTCATGGGCAATGCGGCCCTGCGTACCACGGTAGAGTACAGGGTAGTGTGGGCGTAAACGCTCCATCACATAGTTTGCATTTAGAATAGCAAGCTTGGTTGCTTCAGTAAGACCTTGTTCACCCATCATCGCGATGTATGCATAAGAGATCGGCAAGATAGAGGCGCTACCAAGTTGTGCCGCAGAAACCGCGTACTGGGTCTCTTCTTTCTGATCTGCAAACTCAACGTGACCCGGGATAAACGGCGCGAGGTGTGACTTCACACCAATTGGGCCCATACCCGGACCACCACCACCGTGTGGGATACAGAAGGTCTTGTGGAGGTTAAGGTGTGAAACATCTGAGCCGATGAAGCCCGGACTTGTCAGACCAACCTGTGCGTTCATGTTTGCACCATCAAGATAGACTTGACCGCCCGCTTCATGAACAAGCTCACACACTTCCTGTACCGCTTCTTCATACACGCCATGCGTTGACGGATAGGTAATCATGATGCACGACAGGTTATCGCGGTGTTTTTCAATCTTTGCATTCAGATCATCGACATCGATGTTGCCGTCATCGTCACATCCTACAACGACAACTTTCATTGATACCATGGCGGCAGATGCCGGGTTCGTACCGTGAGCTGAGCTTGGGATGAGACACACATTACGGTGGCCTTCACCGTTGTGTTGATGGTAACGCTGAATGGCAATGAGACCTGCATACTCACCTTGCGCCCCTGAGTTAGGCTGTAGCGAGAACGCGTCATAACCGGTTACTTCGCAAAGCATTTTGGTTAAGCGTGTTGCCAGCTCATCATAACCCTCAGTTTGCGCTGCTGGCGCAAACGGGTGAAGCGCACCGAACTCGGGCCAAGTCACTGGAATCATCTCGGCGGCAGCGTTGAGTTTCATGGTACAGCTACCCAGTGGGATCATGCCGTGAGTCAGTGAGAAGTCTTTGTTTTCAAGTGCTTTTAGGTAACGCATCATCTGCGTTTCACTGTGGTGCGTATTGAAAACAGGGTGGGTGAGGTACTTAGATTCGCGTCGACAAGCGGCTGGAATCGCGCAAAACTCTTCAGCGGCAATCGCGGCTGAGATAGCCTGCGTATCCAGTTTTGCATCAGTAAACACCGCGATGATGTCGTTGACGTCATCCAGTGTTGTGGTTTCATCGAGGCTAACACCCAGTTGCGATGGGAGCTTACGCAAGTTGAGACCGCTGGCGAGTGCTTGTGCATAGATAGCATCGGTATTTTCGCCGCTATCAACTGTCACGGTATCAAAGAAGGCCTTGTGCGCGAGTGATACGCCTGCATCTGTTAGTGCCTTGGCAAGTACAGCGGTTAGGTGATGTACACGACGGCCGATGGTTTTCAGACCTTCAGGACCGTGATAAACCGCGTAGAAGGCGGCCATATTGGCAAGCAATGCCTGTGCCGTACAGATGTTTGAGGTCGCTTTTTCGCGACGGATGTGTTGTTCACGGGTTTGCATCGCCATGCGCAGTGCTTGGTTATCGTGACGGTCTTTAGAGACACCAATCACACGACCCGGCATGGTACGCTTGTATTTGTCACGGGTTGCCATGAATGCGGCATGAGGACCGCCAAAGCCCATTGGGACACCAAAACGTTGAGCACTACCGATAACCACATCCGCACCCATCTCACCAGGTGGGGTGAGTACTGTCAGAGCTAGTAGATCAGACGCAACCGCCACTAAGGTCTTGTTACCGTGGGCTGCATTGATGATGTCGGTCAGGTCACGGACTTGTCCGGTTGTTCCTGGGTACTGCAACAATGCGCCGAATGCATCATGCTGTGGCAGCGATTCAGTGTCAGCGATGACGATGTCGAAGCCCATGAATTCCGCGCGCGTTTTAACGACGTCGATCGTTTGCGGGTGAACATCGCTCGCAATGAAGAACAGGTTGCTTTTACTCTTACCTGCTCGCTGACACAATGTCATTGCCTCAGCCGCGGCAGTCGCTTCATCGAGTAGCGATGCGTTCGCGAGATCCATGCCCGTCAGGTCCATCACCATTTGTTGATAGTTGAGCAGGCTTTCTAGGCGCCCTTGCGAAATTTCTGGCTGATACGGTGTGTATGCTGTATACCAACCTGGGTTTTCCAGCACATTGCGAAGAATCACGTTTGGGGTAAATGTGTTGTAGTAACCTTGACCAATGTAGCTGCGGTTAACGACGTTTTTCTCTGCGATAGCACGCAAACTAGCCAGCATATCGGCTTCGCTTTGCGGTGCATCCAATTCCATCGGCTTAGGCAGTCGAATAGAGGCAGGTACGGTTTCCTCAATCAGTTGATCAACACTGGTTGCGTTGACAACGTCCAGCATTTTGGATTGTTGAGCAGCATCTGGTCCGTTGTGACGACGAATAAAATCGCTATCGCCACTCAGTGATTGCAGGAAAGTCATCTCTGTCATAATGGTGTCCCTGTTATGAAAAGGAGCAGCATAGTGCTGCTCTTTGGGTATCTTTACTTTCTGTGTACGTCTTCGCGCACGCTTTTAGTCGTCTAGACCTTCTAGATACGTCTCAGCATCTTTAAGGTTCTCTAGCTCACTCGCATCGCTAAGTTTAATCTTAGCAATCCAGCCGCCTTCGTAAGGTTCTTCGTTAACCAGCTCAGGGCTATCTTCTAGCTCTTCGTTGATTTCAACAATTTCGCCTGTTACTGGCGCGTAGATGTCTGATGCCGCTTTTACTGACTCAACCAGTGAGAAAGACTCACCCGCTTCTGTTTCGTCACCCACTTCTGGCAAATCAACAAATACCACATCACCCAATAGTCCTTGAGCGTGGTTAGAAATACCGACCGTGATGGTACCGTCGCCGTTATCCAGAACCCACTCGTGAGACTCAGTGAACTTCAGGGTATTTTCCATTGTTTTCTCCTTGCTTGTCGCTAGACACACAGTGCAGTGTAATGACTATGTTTCTTATAGTGGAAATTGGTTTTAAGTAATATTGCTAATATGTTAAGCAAACGTTTGCTTCTTGTCACTCTGTTTCTTACAATATTGACCACTGAATGGGTGTTTTTAAAGCGATTTCCTCTGTTAAAGTGAGCCACCTCATTGTTTTATCGGCTCGGTTATGGTTTTGGTTATCTTATTCACACTCTTGACAAGAATTACTTGTACCAGAAGTTTCCTATGTGAAACTTTGCGAGATCTTCAATGGTAAAGCGAGTTTGATGTGAAAAATCAGGATGAATACCCATCGATGGCGATTGAACGTCGTGAGGGACAAACGGACAGTGTCGCACCATTAAAGCTTGGCGAACGGATCAAGGATATACGTGCGCAGCAAGGCTTAACGCTCGAAGAAGCGAGCAAGTTAACGGGATTGGCGCGGTCGACGTTATCTAAAATCGAAAATGAGCAAATTTCGCCTACCTTTCAGGCAATGCAAAAGCTCGCCAGCGGCTTGAACATCGACATGCCACAGCTGTTTTCGCCGCCAAAGCAAGTGGTTGCGACAGGCCGAATGGATGTCACGTTAAAAGAGCAGGGCAAACCACACCCAACCACAACCTATGAACACGAGTTGCTGGCGACCCAGCTTCGCAACAAGAAAATGATGCCGTTTAAAACTATCGTGCGGGCACGTCAATTTGAAGACTATCCTGATTGGATACGCCACGATGGCGAGGAGTTCTTGTTAGTACTCCGTGGCAGCATTCTCTTCTATAGCGAATTTTATGAACCACGGATTCTCCATGAAGGAGACTCCACCTACTACGATGCCACCATGGGACATATGTTGGTATCACACAGTGAGGAAGATGCCCAAATCTTATGGGTGACAACATCATGAGTTGTCATCGGGCGCTGCCGACACGCAATTTCTCAAGGAGAACACATGTCTGAAACATTGCTAAATACCCCTTTGTACGATCTGCACATCGCATCTGGTGCGAAAATGGTTCCGTTCGCCGGGTATAACATGCCAGTGCAGTACGCACTTGGTGTTAAAAAAGAGCATATTCATTGTCGTGAGAACGCTGGTCTGTTTGACGTTTCCCACATGGGGCAGGTGATCTTACGGGGTGATAATGCTGCCAAGGTGCTTGAGAAGCTGGTTCCTGTCGATATCGTGGACCTACCTGTTGGCAAACAGCGTTATGCGTTGTTCACCAATGAACAGGGTGGTCTGATGGATGACTTAATGGTCACAAACTACGGTGATCACCTTTACGTTGTGGTCAATGCGGCGTGTAAAGCACAAGACATTGCCCATATGGAAGCGAATTTAAGTGACGGCGTCACCTTGGAGCGTCTTGACGACCATGCATTGCTGGCGATACAAGGGCCTAAAGCGGCAGAAGTGTTAGCGACATTGAACCCAGCCGTTAGCACAATGGTGTTTATGGATTCAGCCCGCCTTGAACTGAATGGTGTGGAGTGTATTGTCAGTCGCTCTGGCTATACCGGTGAAGATGGTTTTGAGATTTCTGTACCAGCAGATGGGGCGGAAGCGCTAGCTAAAGTATTAACCGATCATGAACTCGTTGAGTGGATTGGCCTTGGCGCACGTGACTCACTTCGCCTAGAATGCGGCCTGTGTCTCTATGGTCATGACATTGATACAACAACAACGCCAGTCGAAGCCAGCTTACTGTGGGCTATCAGCAAGAATCGCCGCCGCGGTGGTGAACGTGAAGGCGGTTTTCCGGGCGCTGATATCATTCTTGAGCAGATTGAAACAAAGGCCGTGGATCGCAAACGTATTGGCTTGATCGGACACAGTAAAGCACCGGTGCGAGAAGGCACAAAACTGTTTGATGCAGAAGACAATGAAATTGGTATCGTTACATCAGGTACGTTCGGCCCTACAAAGGGCGCGCCTGTCGCAATGGGGTACTTACCGACGGCACTGGCTGTGGTTGGTACTGAAGTCTTTGCAGAAGTACGTGGTAAAAAACTGCCGATGACGGTAGAAAAGATGCCATTCGTACCGCAACGCTACTATCGTGGTTGATTGTTCAACAACATGAATTTTAAACAGAAAGGAGCACAGTTTTTGCTCCTTTTTTTCATCCGTAACCGTGCGTTTTTGACCATGGGTCGTCTTCGTTCTAACTGGCTATCGATTGCTTAAACATAAACCGTGATGTGTTGCTTGGGCATTCTTTTAAATGCAAAAGAAAACAACACAAGGCTTGTCAACGCACCTAAGGTATCGCACAGCATATCTTTTTGTGCATCCCAGATATCGCCTTGAGAGCCCAGAAAAGCGATACCCTCATCGCCACCAGCAAGCTCGGCATACCACCATTCAATGATCTCATAGCCCGCTGCGATAGCCATAATGGCAAACAATCCGAAAAGAGAACAGATCAGCGGTTTAGCGTGACCTTTGCGGTAGAGGTATTCAGCGATGGGATAAGCATAGAAACCAATAGAGTAGTGGGCCACGCGGTCAAAATGGTTTCGTTCTGACCCAATCAAATGGTTAAACCAATCGAAGGGCACTTCTGCGAACGTATATTTTGCCCCAATGGTGTGCAAAATGAGCCAAACAAACATAAGTAGATAAGCAGTGTTGCTGAATGTGAAACGGCGGGAAATTAACAAGACAATAGAAAACACGCCGACTACAGGTAGGATTTCAGCAATCCAGACTGGCCTTGAGTGGGGCTGGTACATAGAGAAAAGCAGCGTCGCAATAAATACTCCGCTCAATACGTTGAGTATGAGCGGAAAACGCTGGATTGAGTTCTTCATAATGTCATCCTGAACGTTATAAAACAGTGTGCAAAATATAAGTTAAAAATAATGAACGACGTTCATTTGTTGCTATCATGTCATATTGTTGAGTAATTGCAACAAAAAAAAAGCGCACTTCGATTGAAGTGCGCTAAAACCATAAGGCATGAATATGAAAAAGTAGTCTCGCCGTTTTTCATCGCAGTGAAGGTTGGCTATGTGACAATGTCACACTGTATTCCGGTTACATTAACCACTGAATGATTTGGTCATAGAGTCCGATTCCTATAGTTACGTTGAAGGGGAACGTAATACCCAAGGAAGCTAGCATGGCTAAGCCAATGTTTGCTTCTGGGATAGCACCTTTGACGGCTGCTGGCGCAGCGATGTAAGAGGCACTGGCAGTTAAGCTCGCTAGGACGATGGCAGAACCATGACTGAGACCAAGTGCAATACCTGCTCCAATACCTACCAAGCTTAAACACAGCGGCGCAATGAGAGCGAATAGCATCATACGCCATTGATGAAGTGGGAATGGGCGCAGTGTTTGCGACGCGACTAAGCCCATTTCCAATAAAAAGAGTGCGAGAACCGCTTTAAAACCACCCATGAGTAAGTCGGTCACGGCAGCGCCTTGTTGAGGCCCGTACATGAAACCAATGAGTACGCCACCGACGAGTAGGATTACCCCTTTGTTGGTCAGTGCCTCATGCCACATCGCTTTGATTGAAACGTTGTGTTCGCCTTTAGAAAATTGACGGAAAAGCAACAGGCCAACGATGATGGCAGGGAGTTCCATCAACACGAGATACAAGGTAATTTCAGCATCGACAGTCAAGCCATGACTGTCGGCATAAGCGAGCGCGACCGCAAAGGTGCCAGCACTGACGGAGCCGTAGTGGGCGGCGATACTGGCACTGTCGGCGAAGTTAAGGCGAACAACTTTGACCAGCAGTGGAAAAAGGAGCAATGGAATCGCCGCACCTATTAACATTACGCCACCAAGCGAAGGGATAAGGCTCCAACTTAAGTTACCATGTAACGCCATGCCTCCTTTGAGACCGATGGTAAGCATGAGTAGTAGGCTAAGAATTTCATAGACGGCTTTGGGAATCGAAAGATCGGAACGCACAATCCCTGCGAACAATCCGAGTAAGAAGAACATTACAACTATATCTGGCATGTAAAGCATCCGCGCTAACAATGTTAAAACTGGCGTCATCTTATATGTACTGATACATTGAACATAATGAAAGTTAGATGATAACCCCATAGATGATTGTCTATAGAGAGGTCAGATGATTGAAAGGCAGCTCACATTCCGGCTCTTAGAGGTTTATAAAATGGTCATTGACACTGGTTCTGTCAGTGAATCTGCACGAATCTTGCATTTGACGCAACCAACTATCTCTAAGCAGTTGAAAAGACTGCAAGAAGCAGTAGGTGAACCTTTGTACGTGGTTCACCAGCAACGTATCATGCCGACGGATGCCGGATATGCTTTGTATAATTTATGTAACAATGTGTTTGGTGAGGTGGCGGATTTTAAAAGTGCGTTGGTAGAAATGCGTCAAGGCGCAGCAGGGCACTGTAAAATCGCGATGGTGAACACGGCACAGTATGTTTTACCCCGCTTGTTAGGCCCCTATTCAAAAGCCTATCCCAATGTTGAGCTCACCGTCGAGATAGGTAATCGACAGCAGGTGCTAGAACGCTTTGAACAAGGGCTTGATGATATTTATGTGTTTAGCCATCCGCCCTCGTTAGAACACGCAACGGCAGGTCGCTTCCTGTTAAACCCATTAGTCGTGGTCGCCGCAAAAAATGATCCTTTGTCGAAGAAAGCGCGTGTGACTTGGGAGGATGTTAAGTCAGCGCGCTTTTTGTTGCGTGAACCAGGCAGTGCAACGCGTATGATGTTTGATAGTGTGTTGCAATCACGTGGATTAACCATTTCCGACAGTATTCAAATGGCCTCAAACGAGGCGATACGTACTGGTGTGGCATCAGGTATGGGACTGGCATTGTTGTCTCAACATGTGATTCAGGGATATGAACAGCAGATTGATGTACTCAATATCGATGGCTTTCCATTAGAAAGTCATTGGCATTTTATTGTCCGGAATGATCGCTACTTGTCGAAAGCATCGCGTGGCTTCCTCAAATATACCGACATCAATATCGAAGCCTGCTTGGGCAAAGTGTGGGCAGAGCACGGTATGGAAGCGCTGTTAACCGACATCAATCGATTGGGTGTATAAAGCACGATAGAGATCTTGGTCGCGCATTTGAAGACACCAATGTATCAAGCTCACTGCAGTTTGCGAAATGCGTCTAGTGAATATTGAGACAATGTTGTGTTCAACAGGGTAGATGGAAGTATGGCGTTTTTTGTTAGGAATTCCGTATGAACATCAAAGCGAGATTAGCGCAAGCGCCTAGAAACCAAAAAGACAACGTCGCGCAAGAGATCATCCACTCATTATCGCGTTCAGCACTTAAAGCATTAAGTGCTGAGGATGTGCTCAGGCTCTTTGAAGCACTGACCCAGTTGAGACCCAGAATCGTTTCCCAACGTGATAAAGCCGCAGTAAAGGTCCTCGCTTCGCAAACGCAGTTTGAAAAAGCCTTGTTTACCCCGCAGCTTGCCGTCGACAGTGTGAAAGCGCATTTTTTACAGTCTCCAGTTGTGCAAAGTCATTTATCAGCGAAGCTTGTTAAGGGTATCTATCGGGTTGAAGACCAACGGCTCAGTTTTCTCGAACGGATGGGGATTGATGGAAAAACAGTAGGAAGAGGGCAGCTAGGTCAATCCGCGTTTACTGATGTCACGTCGCCTAACTACTTAAAATCTCCCTTCGAACAATATGCTAAATGTTATTTCATCGCTAAGCAGCTCAACAACCCGCTGCAGCGTGTCGCACAAATTAATATGCCGCCTTATAGCGTAACGGTACCCAGTAACTACAGTGTTGTGTATCCAGAAACCTCGCTCGAAGACTTTGTCGTTGCGGGCTATCTCGCGATACGTATTCATAAAGCGACCAAGCAAGGACGCACACCTGAAGATACGTTAAAGTTTGCCGTTGCGCTCTATCACGGTATGTATAAAACGGTTGTTAGCATTCAACAGCAGGTCAACGATATCGTTAACTGGGCGCCCATTGAAGCTGAGTTGATTAATCAAAACCGGCAGGATGCTGTTGATTACATCAATGAGGCAACCTTATGAAAAAAGCGGTAGGCGTGCTCACAGCCGTCGTGATGATGTCCATTGCGGGTTACCTTTACCATGACTATCAAGCTCGCACCTATGCACTTATTGCGAGATGTGACGGGTCGATTGACGGAAACATCCATATGCGTATCGCCAGTGCAAAAGAGGAAGGGGTGAAAGAGATGATATTCGGCACGCAAGCGCTTTGTGATGCAGGTAGCTTGGAACTCACCCTGTCAGATGTTGATTTTGTCCTTGTAGAACTGATTCTCGATGAGCAAAACGTGTATAGCGCGCGTTGGGAACTTGGCGATGGTATTGAAACAGATAGAGAAACGGGCTATTTCTCACTGTTTCGATTATCGCCACATGCACCCTATTTAGTGCATGAATCGATATAGTCAGCGTGCTTATGTCCAGGCTCGTCACGGGTGCTACTGCCGCGGAGTAAGTACGCTAGACCACCAATGCAGTACCTTGTTGCCAAGTCTGGACTAATTCAACGAACAAACCGATTGAGGGAAAATTAGCTGTTCAACGTCGTGAAGACTTTGCTCTTTTTGCGACCTAAATACATCATTAATAGTCCGATGAGGATGGTAGCCCCAATTAATGGTGCTAATGCCATGTCGGTGTGTTGATGCTCTGAGATCTCTATCATCACGGCTGCTGTCTCGCCACTGTGGGTAGTATCCGCTAATGTCACGGGTTTTGTGTCCACCGCTTCTTATGTTGGCGGTTTGCTAACATACTGGACTGGCTTAATGATCTCGCCATCGTTGATCTGTGGTGTAGGCCAAACTTGGTTGTGCTGTTGTCCGAAGCTATCTAGTTGATCTATTTCAAAAGGAACGGGGTTGTCCACCTTGTTCATACGCTTACCTCTGTATTGTCATTAAGCATTTAATGTCTATTTATTTGGAGGTGATTAAAATGACAACTTTGACAATATGGCGTCTATATCACAAAGGTAACTCGCGGTGCTGTACGTTACATTTGTCCCATAAATTCAGATGGTAATACAGATATAGTTGGGGCGTGCGTATAAAAACTCGCTACGCTTGAGTTAGCGAGTTTGTATACTAAAGCGACAGCAGGGGATTATTGCGCATTACAACCATTAACATCACCGACATAGTTCCAAGCGCTGCCTGAACCCGGTTCTTCACCTCGAGTCCACCAGTTTGCAATGTACTTTTTGCCGTTGTGAACGGTCGTCTCACCACTTTGGTAAGCGCGAGTAGCATCCCATGGCAAACTCACGTCACTGACGAGCGTCCATGGTCCGGAGAAGCTTGGCGCTTGATTGATGTTCCACCATTTCGATTTCCAGACTAGCCCCTGAAAAGAGACGGTTTGATGGGTATAGACCGTATCAGGTTGCCACTGTGGATATTGATCGGCTGTTGGGTCAGTTTGATCTGTTCTGCAGTTCTTTGCTGGAACGTCAATGCGATAAGTATCAACGTCTGAAGCGAAACCGTCGTGGACTGAGACATTAACTTGATAAAATCCTTCCGCTTCAGCCGTTATCTCAAATACGCCATCATGTGCCTGATGCACCGTTAAACCGGGTAGATCACTTGTGACACTGTAGCTTAATGGCTGGCCCTCAGGGTCGTAACTGTTAGTCAGGTCGAGGGAAAGGGTCTCGCCTTGGGTAATCATAGACGGAAGGCCGCTTGTTCTGAGCACAGGAGAGAAGTTGGAGAGAGGCTCTGCAAATGCTGCAAAGTTTCGCCAACCGTAGCTCAAGTAGGTGACAAGATGACCATTGAGGTTGCTTTCTAACGCAAAAAGACCACCATCGCGTGTTGTCACCAACATCTCATTGTGTCGGTTAATATCAATGTCCGCTAGGCTTACTGTGTCGAGGTTTACTTTGTCTAACTCAACACCTTGACTGTCGAACTTATAGACATGGCCATCCCAACTGGCGAGATAGATGTTGCCCTGATCATCTGCGGTAACCGCACGCGAAGAGATGACATGACCAAGGTCTAAGAATTTCACCTTGTTGAGAGTAATGGGTTCCAACACATCAAGATGGCCATATGTATCTTGCAAGGCATAAAGCAAGCCATCATTACCAACAGTGATATCGATATAAGACTCATCGCTGAGAAAGCGTTGCGGCGGCAATTGGCCCTCAATGTCAAAGCGAACAATGCCTTGAGGTTGACCTTCGTAGGCCGTGTTTGTGTCCGTCAGATAAACATAGCGTCCGAGAGCAGCAATGCCTCCGTAAGTTAAATTGTTTGCAGTGCTCAGCCCCTCAAGGGTTTGAATGAAGTCACCATTGGCTGTCTGTACGACCAACTCTGCATTAAAGGTGCCATTGTAGTAGGCGAGTCCTTGCGGTGACATGACCAAGTCACGCACTTCAATCTCGCGATCTGGGTCTTGAATTTCGGTACTTTTTAGCAATTGACCGGTTTTGTCAAAGTACTCGACCACATTATTTGCGACGCCTAGATAATAGGCATCTGCAGGAGTGGTATTGGTGGGTGTTTCAGCCTGGGCGTTGACGGCAATAGTAACGGCCATTGCGACGCTTAAAGCATGTCTATTCATCTCGTTTGTCCTTGGATTTTTAGTTGGTTGTTTAGACAAGTGAAACCCTAACATTTAGCTAATCAATAGAAGGTGCGATGGGATGGGATATGATCAATATTACGTGTGACTTCATTGGTTTATGTAATTAATAATCCTGATTCTTTCAGTCGGTTCACTGTGTTAAAAAGGTACTTTGTCCTAAATAAAACAAAGGCTTATTGCCGAAAATGGCTATGCATGGTGGCTGTTTCGTATTAGTCTTGCCCCATGTTACCTAACTGAAGTATTCATAGATGAAACTCAATCATGCTTTGCTGTTGTTACTTCTCGCATTTATATGGGGCGCTTCTTTCCTTTTCATGCGTGTGAGTGTGCCATCTTTAGGGCCCGCAGTATTGATACTGGGTCGTGTTGGTTCTGCCGCTTTAACACTTTGGATCGTGGCGATGTTGCTCAAGCGCAAGATGCCGCCCGTTGCTCGCTGGCGCCATTTTCTCGTTATTGGCCTGTTCAATGCAGCACTCCCATTCATGCTCTACGCTTTTGCCGCGCAAACAGTGACCGCGTCACTTCTTTCAATCCTCAATGCAACAGCGCCACTGTGGGGAACGGTGATTACTGCCGTTTGGTTTAAACAAAAAGTCAGTGCGAAAGTGCTAGTTGGGCTTTTCGTCGGTCTGCTAGGTGTGGCGATTTTAGTGGGTTTTGACCCGGTTATGGTGGATAAACACGCTTATATTGCCGCCGCTGCTGCCGTTTGTGCAGCGATGAGCTATGGCATTGGCGCAACCTATGCGCAAACAGCGCCTAAGTTATCACCTGAGCAAAATGCACACGGTTGTTTGTGGGCCGCTAGCCTTTGGGTATTGCCATTGACGTGGTTTATGCCGATAAACACGCCGCCTTCCGGTCTAGTGGTATTAAATGTACTCTTGCTCGGGATTGTCTGCACGGCAGTGGCGTACTTAATACTGTTCCATTTGATTACTGAGATAGGCGCGTCTTCTACACTGACGGTAACATTTCTTATTCCAGTATTTGGTGTGCTTTGGGGGAACGTTTTCCTTGATGAACCTATCGGCTTTCACACTGTGATCGGCGCGATTGTGACCCTCATTGGAACGGCGTTGGTCACTGGGTTTAGGTTACCCTTGAGCAAAAAGCAGGCATAGTAATGTCGGTATCTGTACTTAATCCAAGTCAAAATACTTGTTCAGCGAGAATTTCTAGGCTTGTCATGAAGATCTTGTGGGTAAATCAAAAAGCGATATAGTCTCGTTGAATAGTGGCCGCGATGTTAGTTGGGCATTAAGAGTGATGGTAAAAAGGGGCGATATGCCCCTTTGTCGTTTTAGGCTAACTAAGATCAATCTAAGTAGAAATACTCCCAATTCACAGAGCAGGCTTTTTGCATGTCTTTGTCTGTTTTTTGAGTAACTAACGTCATACTAGGTTTGGCGGTTTTTATTGCTTGTATGTGTGCAAGCGTTGTTGCGCTCCAAGGCGTATCATAGGTAATTAAGCAACGTAGTGAGTTCATAGGATAATAAAACTGTGTTGCATCTATCTCAGAAACATTTAAGTAACGCAGATCATTGAGTTGGTCAAAATTCAGTAGGTTAGTCGCTGTCGCACTTAAGTCTAACGCTTTGATTGATTCGCGATTGTATACCTCAGAGGGGAGGGCAAGCGATGGGTTGCCATCCACCATTAGTGACCGCAGTAATGTTGTCCTTTCTGGTAGTTTGATAGAGGTGAGTGAGTTGTTGCTCGCATAGAGCGCAATTAAGTCGGATTGAGCCGATAGGTCGAGTGAGCTTAAGTTATTCTCGTTAACAATGATCCGCTCAAGCGCGGTGTTTTTGCTCAAATCAAGTTTTGATATGTTGGCATTCTCTAATGCAAGGACGCGCAGTTTGGTGTTAGCAGAGAGATCAATTGTCGATAACGGGACATTCTGCATTTGCAGAACATCAAGCTGCGTTAGTGATGTCAATTCTGTTGAGGTGAGCTTCACTAGACCGATTAGGTTAAGCACATCAAGTTTTAGGTTTGCTGACAGATCGAGCGTATTAACCCCTAAGTTTTGTAAACTCAGTAGCGCTAAATCGGGTTTGTTAGAGACAGAAATGTCGTTAAATTGAGGTGATAAGTGTAGCCAAATGAACTTTAACTTGCTTTGTGTAGATAGGTCTAATGCTTGCAACTGCGGTGTATCTAGATAGATCCCGAACAAGCTAACATCAGCGGATAACGTCAGTTGCTCGAGATGAGGGCCTTTTATCACGAGAGATTTTAGCTTCTCGAGAGATGAAACATTTAAACGCTCCATCGTGGTAGGCTCAAGCGCTAGACTACTTAACAAATTTAAGTCACCAAAGCTGAACTCACTGAGTGCTGAACCATGAATGGCAATGTGTTCAAGTGCTGGATGGTTACCAAAGATGACCTTACTGAGATTACCTTGTCCGAGGAGATCGACATTGCGGAGGTGTTCAAGTTCAGATAAATCAAGCTCAGTAACTACCCCATCGGTTAGGGTCAGTTCTTCAAGAGCGCGAACATTATTTGCGTTAAATCGCATTAAGTTTTTGCTGGTTATGCTTAGGTTTTTCAGATTAGTGAACTTCGATAAGTCATCGATATGAATGACTTTATCATTGGAACAATTAAAGTCTTCGATTTCTTCCAGTCGTAAATAGCCAAATTCTTTGGCAGCTTCATCCAAGCATATCCACACACCAAGATCTTTAAGTACCACGTTGCTGATTCTATCTTTAGCTTGAACAACGTTAATATCAATTGTCTTTGTGGCAATAGCACCTAAGTTATCTCGCGCTACGACGTCAAACTGAAAGCGGTACTCCCCGGGGGTGCCAGGCGCGCCCGGCTGATTGTCCGGAAGCCTGACCTTGATGGTTTTTTGGCTTAAGTCGCTGACAACAGCGGAGTCAGCTTCATCACTGTTTGGCATATAAAAATACCACTCATAGCCAACAACGTCTCCGTCAATATCTTTACCATTAGCGGTTAGTGTGAAGGTTTCGCCTTCTTCAATGGTTAACGCTTCTGGCAGTTCTATAGTGGGAGGGGTGTTTTGCGTTGACTTAGGGACAAAGGTAATGGTTATGTAGTCACTCGAAACCTTGCCAGTATCATCAGTGACAGTAAAGGAAAATCTCGCCTCAGCCATGCGCTCGACATCGGGTGTTGTAAACTTATTATACCCACCCTGGTTGGTATACAAGTCTACTTTTGGTCCCTGTGTTTGCTTCCAGGTTAACGTTTTTCCTAATCGTGATTGCCCAACCACATCGGCAAAAAGACGCACTTCAGTGCCGCTCTGTGCATGAAAATCGTTCTGGGTAATGTTTGCCATCAAGCTGGTATCTAAGCTGACATTTATCGTGTCCGTCGCTGTTTTACCACCATCATCCGTAACAGTAATTTCAAAGCTCAGTGTATCACCATGTTTTAAGTCTTTACGGTACGTGGGAAAAACAAACTGCGTTTCTTCGGTTGTCGGTGAAAGCAAGGTGACTTTAGGACCTTGGGTTTGCTGCCATAAATAAGTCAATGGCTTTTTCTCAGGGTCCTTTGCTTTACTCGTAAGCGTAACGATATTGCCCATATGGGCTGCGATATCTTCGCCAGCTTGCACGGACGGTGGCATGTTTGGCGCTGGCGGCGTATTTCCATCTCCACTGCTGCTGCCGCAGCCAGCAAGTAATAGTGCGAAACCGACGAGGGAGAGTCTAAATTTAGCTTTCATTATTTTTCCTATTATCGTGAGGGTCATTTTATTGATAAATCTATTGGTCCAGAATGTGGACCACAAAAAAGGCCTCGTCTCCGAGGCCTTGGGTTATTGAATTTTTATCCAACGTATTTTTTCTTTGTACGTTGTTAAGTCGATGTGTCTAACCTTAATCATGATTGTAGTACCGATAGTAATGACAACTTTCATCAAAGCTAGTAGCCGGCTTTGTGAAATGGACAGTAGACTGGGGGTCACCATTTAGTGTGTTTAAGTGGGTTCGAGTCGTCTCGTTGATTGGCGCGCCATGAACCCAGAAACAAGCATTATCTCCTCGCAAGTTGTCGTGGAACGTAAGGTTAGCCACTTGGGTATTTGAAATATCAAGTAGGCGCAAACGTGTGAGCGCGGTTAGATCCAAATCCCCTTGCTGGGTATTCGACAGGGTTAGCGTTGTTGCTCGGCTAATCTTATCGATGGGTAGTGGTAGCAAGGCGTTGTTGTTGTCGATGCGAACCGTTCGTAGCACTTCCTGAGTGGACGTTGGGTGCCAGTTCAGTGTTTGTGTGTTGTTGTTGCGAATATCGATTGTGATCAGGTCTTTAACATGAGAAAGATCCAATTCCGCAATTTTGTTGTTTGCTAAGTAAAGCGATTGAATCTGACCGTTCTTCGAAACGTCTAATGTTGCTATGTCATTTTCGCTCAAATCCAGCCATCCAAGGTTAGGGAAGCGACTTGGATCAAACGTAGTGATACCAAGACCAGATAAATCTATCGTCTGAAGCTTGGTATTCGCTGATAAATCGATATCGCCGAGTTTTGTTCCATCTGCAACGAGTTTAACGAGTTCACTGTGCTTACTGAGATCGAGCTGCGCAAGTGCGGGATTACCTTTGACCTTCAGCTCTTTCAATTGGGTGTTTTTATCAAGCGCTATGGCTGTCGCTGCAGTGTTTGTGAGATCAAGGGAGGTAAGTTTAGTATTTGCTGAGAGGTCAATATTTCCCAGTGTTGGTGTATTCGCGAGTGAAAGAGACCATAGATTTCTCTGTTCGGAAAGGTCTATGGTTGCCATTTGACTATCTTCTACAAGGATAGTGCGGAGTTTAATGTGTGCACGCAAGTCAAGTTGTTTGAAGTCGGGGTTTTTCTTTAAACTCAGTAGCTTAAGATGCGCTAGTTTCTCAGTGCTCAGGGTGGATACTTTGGTGCTTTGCAAATAAATTTCTTCTAGCAAGGCATTGTCATCAAGGTTGATAGCCCCAATTGGCATGCCGTAAATGTGCAGTATCTCAAGTCTTTGTAGCGCCGACAGATCAAGGGTTGCCATCGAATCCATATCTTCTAAGTAAAGAAATTCCAGTCGCGGCATCTTGCTAAAATCGATTGAGGCGAGTTTGTCGGTGGCCAGTCTTAGCTCGCGTAAATGTTTGGACGCACCGGCATCGAAATCGGTTATACCGGCTCCTCTTGCTTCAAACTTGGTGAGATTATCGAAATGGAACAGATCACGCGTTGACACCAAATCAGCTTCACGCCAACAGTTGAGGTGAGTCACTTGAGATGGGTGTGTCCATTTTTTATCCTTGGCTGCGTCTTTGACACACTTTTCCATGCCTGGATCGGCAAAGTTAATCTCAGCGATGGTGCTGGCACTGTCTTTAAAATTGATGCGGACGGTATCGCTGTAGGTTTTGTTTGTGTGTTCTTCTACCAAAGTGAGGCGATACTCGACATAGGGGAAGGCGGCAGCGTCTAAAGGCGCGGTGAACGTCAAATTGCTATTAATTGGTGTATCAATGTTGAGTGTCTCACCATTTAACTGTGTCCAGTCTGTCTCCTTAACTTTCGCGCCGTAGTGAAGAACGATTTTCGGTGACAGGGTGACTTTTTCGCCTTCGTTAGCGGTCAGATCAGCACCTAAATCTATGGCAATAGATGGCTTTGGATTGACGGTGATAGTGACATCATCACTGCCATAGGAATCGGTGTTATTGGTTCGCGTCACTTTAAAACGAAAAGTCAGTTGCGTAGGGGTATCAACTTCAGGGGCAACAAACTCTGGAAAATGGGTAACTTCGCGAAGCAAGTTTACTTTTGGAGTCCCGCCTACCTGTGTCCAGCGAAGTGAGGTGTTGAGGTCAAACTCACCGCGCAAATGCACCGTCTCACCTGCGACAACGGTTTGGTCAGGTCCCGCTTTTGCCATTGGGGGATTCGGGATAGGTTTGATCGTAATGGTTACGTCATCGCTTGCCTGCGCGCCTTTGTCATCGGTGACGGTGAGCCGGAAAACAAGGTCTGTATCCTTATCAACGCTTGGGGCATTGAACTTGGCATTCGCGCTATCGGCATTAATGACAATGACACGTGGGCCGCTGACCTGAGCCCAACTATAAGTGAGGGCTTTTTTCTCTGGATCTTCCGCAACACCATTCAAGGTATATTCATTTTCTGAGCCAATATTATCTTTCGGGCCAGCTTCGACAATCGGTGGTTTATTTCCAGCAGGAGGAGTAGGGGTAACAGCGTCGCCGCCGCTGCTACTACCACAACCAGCCAACCCAAGAGATGCGATCAGTACCGCAATCGATGAACGGTGAAACATGAATAAGCTCCTTCTTTGATTCAGGGCTTATATGCTACTGATATAAACAGTTGAAATTGTTAGTGAGTGTAGGTTTAACGTTTGAATTTGTTTGTATATGCCATATGGGCATGCATCACTGTGAAATCAGTAGTAATGTGCCAGTAACGCACCATTTCGATCTCAGTAAGATGATGACAAAAAGCCCCACCATGGCTGGGGCTTTTTGCGATTTAGTCGTAATTCCTTCCTAAGTAGTTCAAGTCTGGACAATCCAAATATAAGTCGTCTTCTTGGAAGTAAACCCCGAATTGGTAGTGATCACGCGCCAGTTGAGTGAGCGCGTCTTTTACCTCATCCGTTAACTGGTTGTTGATTGCAATGATACAACTGTCCTGTTTGGTCATGTTTTCATGCGGCTCTAGGCTGGTCAAAGGCGTATTAGAGACGTCGAGATAGCGCAGTTTGGGTACAAGTGTCAGGTTTAGCGTATCAATATTTACGCCAGCTACCGTTAATGCTTGCAAGTTCTCGAGGTTGGGTAATTCGAACTGAGCAAAATTGTTTCCATCAATGCGCAATTGCTTAAGGGCGCGCACATCTTGGCTGAGGGTAAGATCTGTCAGTTGGTTGTTGGCTAGATTTAGGTATACCAACTGGTTAGTGCCAGATGCGTCGAAGCTTTCGAGCTTGTTGTTACTTAGGTCCAACCGTCTCAGCGTTTTGGCATCAGTAAAGTCAAAACCCGATAACAGATTGTTAGCAAGATAGAGGGTTTCGAGCCGATCAAAGTGGCTAAGATCGATTTCTGTCCATTCCATGCCCGCCGCTTCTAAGTGTTTGAGCTTCGAAAGTTTACTCAAATCGATACCCTTTAATCCCGTGTTACTGATATTCAACGTTTCAAGCACTGTTAAAGGAGTAATATCAAGGTCGACAACGCCTCTTGTGCCTGAAATGTTGAGTTCAGTAAGCTGCCCAAGGTGACCCACATTCAGTTCAGTTAGGCCTGTCTCTGTCGCTATTAAGCCTGTTAGAACGGTATTTTCAGTCAGATCGAGAGCGGTGAGGTTTGTATTCTTAAATAGCCAAAGATGATCGAGGCTCGGCGCACTTGATACATCAACAGATGTGAGTGCACTGCGCGATACGAGCAAGGTTCGCATCAGCGGCTTCTTCTCTACGACAAGTTCAGCGAGGTTTTTGGCATTGTAGATCGTCAATCCGACGAGTTTTTGTTGCTGGCTAAAATCGAGAGACCTCACCGATGGCGACATTAGGCTTACATGCTCAAGAAACGTGTTGCTTTGAATGTCGAAAGTATCGATTTTTAACCAAGTAATGCGCAAATAGCGTAAAGCAGATAAGGGAGAGAGATCGACCTGATAGGGAGTCATCTCGCCGACGAGGGTAAGGTGATTGAGCTTAGGTGCCAGTGCAAAATCGATTGTATTTAAATCACGACTCACCGACAGGTTTAGATGTCGAAGTTCAGGCACCTTTTGTGTGTCAAACTGTGTTAAGTCGCGCGATGCAATCTTCAATTTGCTGAGCTGATCGAAGTGACTGAGGTCATCAATATGTTGGATTCTGTGGCCAGATTCACAATTGAGGTTGTCTACCTGATTTGTTGTGGTCCATCTGTGTCGCTCAGCATTCTCAAGTACACAGGCTTTCATCGCAGCGTCAGTAAAGACAATATCGTTAATCACAATATGTTTGTCTACGATGGTGATGGTAATGTCATCGCTATAAACGTTCCCCGTTTCTGTAGTGACACTGTATTTAAAACTGAAACGGTCTCCTTCTTGTGCATCGCGAGGAAGCCTAAATCGGAGGTAGCCAAGTTGGTTGCGAGAGTTGCCATCGAGGACGTTGCTGCCAAGCGTTTGTTGCCATTTCGGCTCGGACAGTTTTAGCTTGTAAGGGTTGTGAATGACGGGTCTAAAGGTGATTTCCTCACCTGCCATTTTTTTCAGGTTACTCCCTAAATCTAATGCTATTTCACTACTTTGGTCTTGGATAGGAAGCACCGTAATAGTGACTTCATCACTCGACTTTATCTCACGGTCGTAAGCGTTATATGCCCAAAGTTGCAGGACGACTTGGGTTGCCTCGGTCACTTTTGGCGCGATATATCCCGTCGATTGAGTATTGGGCGATGTTATCTTCCCTTGTGGCCCAGAGACTTGCTCCCATTGAACGGCAACATTCCCTTTGACACTGCCCAATAAGTAGGTCGTATGGTTGGATAAGATAGTTTTGTTAGGGCCTGCGTCAACAATTGGGCGTTTGGGTTTCGGGAATATATGAATATCGATGCTCTCTGTCACGGATACGCCACTTTGGCCTTTAACCGTCACACTGAAGCTAACGATGGGTGTTTGTTCGCTACTGTTGGGGGCAATAAAGGTGAGCTGCGCGTCGGATTGGCTCTGAATCGTGACGGTTTCACCTTGGGTTTGTGTCCAAGTAACCTTATCCAAGGTTTCGCCATTCATTAGCGTGATTTCATTGTGAATGGTTGCTGCTTTGCCTTCCTCTATGCCAAGTCGGGGACCTTTTAATACAAAGGATAGGGTTGGCTTAGGTTTGATGGTGATGTAAACAGCATCATTTGAAACTTGGTCAGGATGGTCAGGGTGTTTGACCAGCAACTCAAAGCGTAATGTTTCAGTATCGCTGAGGTCGGGGGCAGTAAATGTCACCGTGTGTGAATTGACTACCGCTAGCGTGACTTTTGTGCCTGCATCTTGAAACCAGGTTCCTTCGAGTGTGCTATCAAAAGTCCCTGTCAGGGTCACGGTTTCGCCAGCGATGACAGTTTGATTCTCACCTGCCTCAACGTGCGGTTTAGCTGGTAAAGGGTTGATGGTGAACGTGACATCATCGGAATATGTTTGCCCATGTTGATCAGTCACAGTCAGTCGAATGACAACTTTCTTTGCTTGCTCAACGGTTGGGGCGATGAAAGAGTAATTGACTTGGTCAACAATTGGACTATTGACAACACCTTCAATGACTTCCCATTTATAAGCAACGACTTTCGCACCATTCAGTGTGGTGATATTGGCGGCCAAATGGTGCTGCATTTTTTCATGGGTGTTGTGGTCTAAACCCAAGTCTACAGTTAACGTGGGTTGCGGACCTGAGGGTTTAGGTTTTACCGTAATTGTGACAGTGTCTGTCGCCTTTCCTTGGCGATGATCGGCGACCGTCAACTCAAAGCGAAAATGGGTTTCCTGTTCAACAATAGGCGCGTTAAATGAGAGTACTTCATCTGAAGACGCAATTAGTGTGAGCGAGTCGCCGGAAAGTTGTTGCCAGTGGAAGGTGAGAGGATCCTTGTCCGCGTCGGTGCCAGTCCCTTTTATCGACACGTGTGCGCCTGAAAGAACAGTTTGATCGTCACCAGCGTTGGCAGTGGGGACGTGATTTTGTGGTTTATTGGGCGAGGGCTCATTGCTATCACCGCCGCCTCCACCACAAGCGAGCAGTAGTATGGTGGAAAGCAGAATGAAGAGTTTCTGCACTGTATTCATGGATATTACTCCCTATAGTAGACATTGGAGTAATCATAAAAACTGCTATGTGCTATATTTGTAATAGTTTGTTTTAACTTGGGGCTTGAAAGGAAAATTGGATGCTGTCGCTAATTTTGGCGCGCAATGGATAATTATGTTGGGTCAATAATGCCATTAATTATCGTTAATGTACGGCTTGAGTATATTAATGAGCGCGTAACCTCTACGGGCAGGTTAATCAAGAAGCCAGCGCGATTGTCGCGCTGGCGATAGGTTTAGGGAGTAGGGCAAAGTGAGCTGAAGCTCGCACTGCCGCTAGGTTTTTGCTTATACAGTTTTATACTGTCACGAGAATTAGCGAAGCTATCGATGGTATTAATGGTTGCTTGGTTCAACTGGGAGTCAAAGTACATGATGCAGGCGTGATCGCCTGTAAATGCGTCATCGTGGAACGTGAGTGTTTTTACATCAGAATTTACGAGGTTTAGCTGTTCAAGACTCTGAGCTGAATCTAACTCAATGTCAAAGACTTTAGTATTTTCGATAGTGAGTGTAACGAGGTCTTTTAGCTCCATAAAATACCAGTGAATGTCTAAATCCACGTTGTTCGATAGTCTCATCTCGATGGGTGTAAATGAGTCATTGAATCTTATTGAAGAAAGTCGGTTGTTCTCAATATTAACGTATTGAAGATTGGGTATTTCATTGACGAAAATTTCTTCAAGGAGATTGTTATTGAGTTCTAGGATGCTTAAATTTTTATTTTTGTTTAGATCAATTTTACTTACTTTAGTTCCTGATATCATAACTCTTTCTAATTGTGTGTTGTTTTCTAGCGTAATGGTATCAAGTGCAACATCCGAGATTGTCAAGTACGTCATTTTCACATTCTCTTTGATATTGAGATGCTGTAAATGCTTCATCGAACTAAGTTCCAGGACCATCAGGTTCTTAAAATCGCTTACTGAAATTTCATGTAGATTCGTATGAGTGATTTTGAGTGCTTGTAGATGCTTATGGACGCCACTCTTCCAATCGTTCAGCTGTGTATTGTTTACAAGTGATAGCCTTTTTAGTTTTACGAGTTCTGTCGTGTCTATAGAATTTATTCTCGTCGATGTTAGCATTAATATTTCAAGGTTGTCTGCACCTTTAGGTATGATGAACTCAGTAATAGGTAGGGCTCTGATATCAATTCTGGTCAAGTAATTTGAGTGTGATATTTTCACGTCTTGGACATCAGGCATGTTACGTAAGTGCAGCTCTTTGAGTCGTCTTAGATATGAAAAATCAAGGGACTGAATGTTTTCTCCCTTTAAGTGGAGTTTCTTAACGTTTGAAAAAGAAATACTGTTGACGTCGATTAGCGCTCTTGAGCTTATATTCAGAACCTCTAGGTTGGGGAAAAAGCTCAAGTCCATTAAGTTTACAATGTTGAATTTTGAACCACAGAATAGCCTCTTTATGTCTTCCGTTGTTTTTGTTTGACTATTATTAATATTACTCTTAACACACTTACCAAGTGCATCGTCATTAAAATAGAGGTCTTTGATAAGCGCATGTTTTGATTCAAAGATCACCTTTACAACTTTAGATGATGTATAGCCATCTTCGGAGGAAACAGTGACTTGCAATGCGATATAGTCATTCTTTTTAACACGACTTGGGATAAGTATACGTGGCTTTGCCTTGTCATCTTTTATTGTCACAGGCAAGTCTAATCCATCAACTCTCTTCCATTCTATTGATGTAATCACTGTTTGTGGTGTCGTTAAGTTAATCTTTAACGGGACGATAAACACACTTTCTGGTGCGGCGTAGTACTCGTCATCTAACTCTAATGTAAATGTAGGTTTGAGCGGGCGATGGGCATTCACTGTCACCACTACATCATCAGTAGCACTGGCTTTTTTATCGTCAGTGACGGTTAAGCGGAATGTGAGTTTGGTTTGAGCGTCTAAAACAGGCGTTACAAAATGGGCGTTAGCGGTGTTTTCATTGTTAAGTGTCACTTTAGGTCCATCGATTTGATGCCATTTAAACGTTAATGGCCTTTTCTCAGGATCGATTCCCTTGCCTTTTAAAGTCAGGGTGGTATTACCATTGGCACTGAAGTCAGGCCCTGCGATTGCAGTTGGTGGCTTGTTTGACTTTTTTACATCATCCGTACTACTTCCGCATGCAGATATACCCAAAATGGCCGTAAATATAAACGCATAGTATTTGGCTTTCATTGGTCTTTTCCTTGTTGACTAACTTATGAACAAGGTTAATGACCTGTTTTTGGCTAATTTGTGAGCAATTGTATCGTAATCGATTTCAACCTATTCAAGTGTGATATTACTCTACGCGTATTTAAACGGTTAAAGTGAATTGTGGCGATCGTGAAACAAACATCGTTGTTATAGGATGGGGTGAAAGTACTACGAAAAAGATACGTTATCAGTAATAAATCATACCGTCAATTTGCGCTGATTGTGGTATTTCAGGCATGGGATTACCGCCTAAATAAAGATTACCTTTTAGCCGCAGGAGAGCGGGAAGCGCTTTAATCTGTGTATTGCCGATATAAAGGTCACCTTCTATGGTGATACGTTGCGGCAACTGCGTCATTGGTGTGCCGATCAAAGAAAGATCACCTCTGACTCTAAGGCCGTTTTTTAATCGTGTTATTTTGGTGTAAGCGAGGTTCAAATACCCACCGACGTAGAGTTTTCTGGGTAAGCGAGATATCGGCGTATAGGACAGATTGAGGTTCCCATTTACGGTTAAATCGTTAGGGAGGCGGGCAATGTCGGAGCCTTCTAGATTAAAGTCGCGTTCAACTTTCAGAGGGTCAGGAAAGTCAAATTTGGGCTGGTGGCGCATTCTGACGTTACCGTAGCTATCCGTAAAATCGAGCATTTTTAACTCGGCGACGCCGGGGCCTGCCGCAAAGCTCGAAGCAGTAAAACACAGTAACCATGCCTTCCACCAAAAGCGGCGAACTGAAAAAGTCGAAAGAAATTGGAAGAAGGCATTCATCATGGGTTTATTCTGCTTCGCGTTTGAACTGCTTAATAAGTACCGAAGTATCACTGCGGTTTTCGCCAGCTATTTGAAGTTTGGCATATTCCGCGTCAACTTGCTTAGAAAGCGGTAACTCAACATTGAGCTTATCGGCTTGTTCGAAGCAAATCGCCAGATCTTTGCGCATCCAATCGATAGCAAAACCAAAATCGAATTTGTCAGCTGCCATAGTAGCCGCACGGTTTTCCATTTGCCATGAACCCGCTGCGCCATGCTTTAATACATCAACCATCTTTTCGATGTCTAAGCCCGATGCTTGTGCCAATGTTACGGCTTCGGACAAGCCTTGTAAGATGCCGGCAATGCACACTTGGTTCGCCATTTTCGTGACTTGCCCCGCACCTGAGTCGCCCATCAAGGCAGAAGACTTGGCAAACGCTGACATAACTGGCTTTGCCCTTTCAAAGTCTTCGAGAGCGCCTCCAGCCATCACCGTTAGCACGCCGTTGACTGCCCCAGCTTCACCACCAGATACCGGCGCGTCAATGAAACGACAACCATGTTCGATGGCGAGTGCATTGAGTCTTCTTGCAATATCGGGTGACGCAGTTGTGTGGTCAACAAGCAGGGTATTTTCTCTAACGTGGCTGAAAATACCTTGTTCATCACAATAAACCTCGTGCACATCGTTATCGTTTCCAACGCAGGTAAAAACAATATCCGCGTTTTCAGCGGCTTCGCCTGGCGTCGTAGCAAAGCTACCAGCGTACTCTTCGACCCACTTTTCAGCCTTGCTTGTGGTTCGATTGTAGACCGTGACGTTGTATCCGTGCTTAGCCAGATGGCCAGCCATGGGATAGCCCATAGTACCTAATCCAATGAAAGCGACATTTAGACTCATTATTTTTTCCTGTTGAGTTTCTTAAGGTGGTTATATTAACGCGCTGCACTGAGGCGCGCTAGCGATAGCGCTGGTGATGTGCTCTGTAACGACCATTAATGGTGTGTAATTAAAGGATTTTTAAATAAATTGCGGATCTGATGGCTTGCTTCAATTCCCGTTCGGTAAAGTTGCTGTGTATTGCGCATTTGGTTTCAATGTCGCACAAATATCATGCTCAATGGCGGTGGTTGGTAAAGCACTGAACGGCGTTGGGGTTAGCTAAGTTTTATTTGGACGAGCAATGAACAAAGTAGTAAGAAAGTTTGCAGTTGACGATGGTTCTACCAACGTGAAAGTGAGTTGGTTAGATAATGGTAAGTTAAACACTATCATCTCACCAAATTCCTTTCGAACGAATTGGAAGAGTGCTGCACTTCGCAAAGACAAAAAGATCTATAACTACACCGTCGGAACCTCTAAATACACTTATGATGCGACGTCTGATAAGGCACTTGAAACCACCCATGTTGACTATCAATATGACGACCTCAACTTATTGAGCGTACATCATGCCTTACTGCAAACCGGTATTGAGCCAGGCCCTGTTGCGTTAGTTGTGACCTTGCCTATCACTGAGTACTACAATGCTGAAGATTGCCAAAAGAATGAAGAAAAAATAGCCAGAAAGCGTGCAAACCTAATGCGCGATATTTCATTGAACAAGGGAAATCTATTTGAAATTGTCGATGTAGAGGTGATGCCAGAGAGTTTACCTGCTGTGTTATCGACGTTAAGCCTATCAAATGTCAGTGCCTTCAACCGTTCACTGGTTATTGATATTGGCGGAACGACACTCGATATGGGCGTCGTTGTGGGCGAGTTTGATGATGTTTCTGCTATTTATGGCAACAATGAAATTGGTGTTTCCATGGTGACAGATGTCGCGAGAAAGTCGTTGGCAGTCGCGGACAGTGATGCGAGTTACTTAGTGGCAAACGAACTTATTAAGCGACGTGGCGATGAAGGGTTCGTAACAGAAGTCGTGAACGATGAAACTCAGATCCCCATGATCCTCGAAAAGATTAATACCAAAATTGAAGAATTGGGCAAACAAGTAGCGTATGAAGCAAAAAAGTTCGCCAAGAACCCTAACCGTGTCTATCTCGTCGGTGGAGGCGCTAGTCTCATTTACCCTGCGATAAAGAATGCTTACGCGACACTCGGAGAAAAAGTCGTACTTGTTGAACAACCTCAAGAAGCACTCGCAAGAGAACTTTGCTTGTACCATGCTGATGGTGAAACGATCAGCATTCCGGATCAAGAGGTGGATGTATACGCGCGCCCGGTAGAGGTTGTTAATGGCTAGTCGGTTAAAGCGGATCAGCTATTCCATCTTTCTTGACCCTCTCAACAATCCTTCTGACTTATATGCAAGTCAGATTATGCACCAGTGGGCGAAGGCGCGTCAGGCACCTTCTTCCAACCAGTCAACACTCGAGAAGCACAATGCCATTCATGTTCATAAGCAGGTCTACTTAAGTGGCCTGTTCTTGCATTTGCTCTCACCCGAGATGACGCAAAGACTGAGCCTGCAATTGACGGAAGAACAAATTACGCCGGACACGTTGTTTAACACATTAGAAGGGGCTGGCCTCGAGCCGTTGCGGCTAATGGAAAGTGATAAGAGCGAAGGACATGACACGCTCTTATCTCGGATAGGGGCACTGTTAGAACGACAGCGACAAGACACAGATGCACATTTTGATGGCATTGTATCGAAAATATCGGATAGCTTGGATACGCGTTTGGGCAAAACAGCCGAACGTGATTGCCGTCAATTGGTTCAGCAACTTGATAAGCAAACGAGCGAGATTGCTGAACTGAAAAAAACAGTAAACGAGTTAAAAGCGGCGTTATCAGAGGGAAGTTCGGTGAAACCTCAGCGCAAAGAAACTCAGGTTGTCGATGATCTTAATACGCGATTGAAGCACGTACAGAAGTTGAAGAAAAAGGGCATTTTCTAATGCCCTTCAATGCGGCAGATCATGAGTGACGACAAAAGAAGCGCGTTATTTATGTCGCGCTAGCTTGTGGTGTGCGCGAGAGAAATGGCCAGCGCTAAGCGCACCAATGATGGAAAGTTCACCCGCTAAGCAGAGGGTGGCAGTGACTTCTGCCAGCGCTTTTGCATTACCTTCACCAGCTAAGCCGACGATATCAAGACACGCTTTTTGGCTAGGCAGTGACGTGCCGCCTCCAACTGTTCCCACCATCAGGTTAGGCATTGTGACCGAGGCATACAGTGCGCCTTCATCAGTTTTTTCAAGTCGCGTAATGCCCACCGCAGACTCGGCGACACATGCAGCATCTTGTCCGCAGGCGATATAAAGTGCTGCAAGACCATTCGCGTAGTGGCCATGTACGCCAATAGAGCCACTCAACACACCGCCTGTCGCAGAAAGTCGGCAATAGTTCACCATGGAGTCAACACTGGTGTGCAAGCGCTTTTTAACAAGCTCTGCGGGAATGATGATCTCGACAGAGACTTTTTTGCCACGTACGTTGCGTAGGCTCTGTGCTGTCGCCTTTTTGTCACCTGACAAGTTTGCTTCAACGTAAGCATATTTCGGCGTTATTGGTGAATGGTCAAGAATGTAGTTGTAGACCTCATTCGTAGCGATTGTCACCATGTTTTGCCCTGAGGCATCACCTGTAGTGAACTCGAAGATGAGGTAAACATTATTTGCTTCTATGTTGACGCTAATATCAATCAGCTTGCCGTGACGCGTCGTTTTTTGTGCCACAGCTTTAAAATCATCGTAGCGTGTTACCGCCCAAGCCACGAATTGGCCAGCTTGTGCGAGTGTATCGAAGCAAAACCCCGGTGTGCGTAACACGGCTTCGCTCACCAACATAGCACTGGCACCACCTGCTTCACTGATCAGTTGTGCACCACGATTATAGGACGCAACCAATGCGGCTTCCGTTGTCGCAAGCGGCAAGTAGAAGTCATCATTAGCAAACAGCCCATTAACACGCATCGGGCCGACCAAACCAATGGGCATTTTTGCCGTGCCAATAAAGTTCTCAATGTTCTTTTGATAGGCATCCATATCCTGTTCGGTTTTGCTATCGAACAGCTGCCTTTTTGCATCTTCATTATCCAACACATTCCAGCGTTTGCTTACTTGCTTAGGGGAAATGTAAGGATTGCGAGTTTGAACAGCACGAAGCGGTGTTTCAGGGCGGCTAAGCTTTTCTGAAATCGCATCACTGCATAGGTTGCCGAGCTTGGCATGTTCGAAACTTTTCTGCTGGAAATTGAGTTTAGGCATTTGCTTCTTTGGTTACTGCATTTTGGGCGAACAATTGTACTTATTTTTATCGATAATTACGCGTTTAAAATATCAGAAATTTGTATCAATGTTTGTTGTAAATGAATTATTACTCGGTATAGGGTCGTTTCGGTAGCATTGTATACGCCTCACTTTCGAATGAGTTTAGGGATTTTCATTCATCTTATCGTCACATAATCGCAATTTTTGCTTCTGGTCTGATGTGCTGGGCGTATAGGTAACCTTAGCGCAATACTTCTCTCTAGGACGGTTTAAATGCGTACTTATTGCTTGGTGAACTGTGCAATAGCCTTTAGAACTGGTTGCTAAACGTGACTTAACGATGCACCTTGAGAAAACTGCACCATGCAAGAAGCGTTCAGAAAGCGTGCATAACACATAGCATATGCTCAATAAAAAGGCGTGCTAGCTTGCTGTTTGTATTAAGGCACAGTAACTTAGGGGCATCGAGAGGACTAGCTCAACAAGGACCCTAAAAAACAATGAGCAGCAAAAAACTTAACACCAAATTCGTTACCGCTGGGCGAAGCAAAAAATGGACCCAAGGTTTAGTCAATACTCCAGTAAGCCGCGCCTCTACTATCGTATTTGATACGGTGGAAGAAAAAACGCATGCGACAAAGCATCGCGGTGACAAAACGCTCTTTTATGGTCGCCGAGGTACCAATACGAGTTTCTCTTTTCAAGAAGCAATGGTTGAGCTAGAAGGTGGTGCTGGTTGCGCCTTGTACCCTTGCGGCACAGCGGCTATTTCAAACGCAATTCTCTCTTTTGTCGAGCAGGGCGACCATATCCTAATGGTCGATGGCACCTATGAGCCGACGCGTGACTTTTGCGACAAAATTTTGAAGAAGTTAGGTGTTGAAACAACTTACTACGATCCGATGATAGGTGAGGGGATTCGCGATCTTATTCAACCCAACACTAAGCTTCTTTTCTTGGAATCACCTTGTTCCATTACGATGGAAGTACAAGATGTCCCAACCTTAGCTGCGATTGCTCATGAGCACGATATCATCGTGATGCTTGATAACACGTGGTCAGCGGGAGTGAACTTTTCTCCATTCGACCACGGTGTCGATATCTCAGTGCAAGCCGCAACTAAGTACATTGTGGGTCATTCAGACGTGATGCTCGGCACTGCGGTTGCTACCGAAGCCTTGTGGCCACAACTGCGCGAGCAAAGTTACCTAATGGGGCAGTGCACCTCGCCCGATGATATCTACTTGGCTAGTCGGGGCTTACGTACGCTTGGCGTTCGTCTTAAGCAGCATGAAGAGAACAGTATCAAAGTAGCGAAATGGTTGGCATTACGACCGGAAGTTGATCATGTTAGACATCCTGCGTTTCCTACCTGCCCGGGACATGAATTCTATAAACGCGACTTTAAAGGCTGCAACGGATTGTTTTCTGTTGTCCTCAATCGAGGAAATACCGAAGCCCTAACGGCGCTTCTAGATGGTATGACACACTTTAGTATGGGCTATTCGTGGGGGGGGTTCGAAAGCCTAATACTTGCCAACGAATCGATAGCTAATTTGCGTACCGCCACTTCCCCTGATTTCGCGGGGCCACTGATCAGACTTCATATTGGTTTAGAAGATACTGATGACTTGATCGCTGACCTTGAAGCAGGATTCGAGCGATTTAATAAAGTACTTTCTCAATAAGGGTCTCATTTTTAATACAAAGTTGGGCCTACAACACGGGGTTTCCTCCTAGACATGATGGTGGGATTAACTTTACCTTGTATATAGCTTGAGCGTATTAAGTTGGCTTCTTGCGGCATAATGTGGTGTTTCTGATAATCACTGCTATGTTTTAAGGAGCTGACTCAATATTGAGACAGTAATTTTGTAAGTTTTCGTAAATGATTAGTGCCCAACTGCCTGACGTATTGATTGTGAAGGGGAAATCAGTGGCAACCTATAGTGAATCTAAAAAAGAGAACGCAAGGCTAGTTGCGATTGGATGTAATTACGAACCGTGGCTAGCTCAGCTAGAGAAAGACGGTTGGATTACCCATTGTTGCTACGATTTGCGTGCAGCGGACGACATGCTGCAAACCATGAGTCCGTGCATTTGTGTTGTTGATTTAAGCAGTAATGATTTCAGTATTCAAAGTATCGCCCAACGGGCGAGTAAATCTAACCAAGTGCGTTGGATTGCGTTACTGAATAAACAGCAACTGAGCTTAAGTGCAATCTGCACTTTCATTAACAACTACTGTATTGACTACTTCACGACGCCAATACCACATAGCCAACTGATTGCGACGATCGGTCACCAACTCGGTATGCTAGCGATTGAGAGTAGTGTCGTAGGCAGCGGCCCTCACAACGAGAGGCCGGGTATCATTGGTGAATCTAAGTCCGCCAGCCAGTTGCGTGAGTTGGTGAGACGTGTTGCGATGACAGATATGCATGTTGTCATTTCCGGGGAAGCGGGCGTTGGAAAGTCCACGGTTGCCGAGGAAGTGCACTACCAGTCGAATCGTCGTGGCACCATTTTTCATTCGCTGAATGCCAATGCAATCGAGAAGCTTGAGTTTACCGAGCCCGATAACGAAGCTTTCTCTGAAGGGACGGTGTACATCAACAATATAGAGATGCTGTCACCCTCTTTGCAGACTCAGCTTCTTGGTTATCTTCAAGCCCTTGAAAATCGAGACTTTAGTCAGAATATGGCCGAGCTTCGTATTGTCGTATCCTCTTCAGCCGACATGGAAACTCTGGTGCAAGAAGGACGATTTAATCAAGAGCTCTATTATCGCCTCAATGTCATGCATATCCGAGTCGCTGCATTGCGTGAACGTATGCTTGATATTCCGCAACTGGCTGAGCAGTACTTGCAAGAATTTAGAGCGGAATACAATATCAATGCAACACACTACAGCGAAGAAGCTTATAAGCTACTTGGACAATATGAATGGCCTGGTAATTGCCGTGAATTGATGAACCAAATCAAACGTGCTGCGCTAATGTGTGAGGGCGCGACTATAGATGTAGATCACTTCGATCTGCCAGATAGTGCGCGCAATAAAGCTAACCTTCGCTCAGCGAAGAATGATGCTGAACGTGAAGCATTGTTAAATGTACTTGAAACGCATCAAGGGAAGATCTCGTCTGCAGCTAAAGAGTTAGGTGTCTCGAGAGCAACCATGTATCGCTTGTTGAACAAGCACAACTTGCTAGCAGAAATACGTAATAGCAGCTAACTACCGTATGTAGTTATCTCGATAGAGCGTCTCTATTGGAGGCGCTTTTTTATACTTTTATTTCAGTATTGATAGAAAGCATATTCAATTTAGCACTAAGTAATCGTAAAGCGATATTGTTCAAGGTCATTTCTGAGCGGGCATAATAAGCACTGTTTCTTAGGGAGAAGAGCAGATGCGAAGCCGAAAATGGACATCGATTACGGTCATTACTTTAGTGATGGTTTCCTTGTTTGTCTCGCCTTTTATTGCATCATTAATGCATGCGCTCGCTTTTGGCTTATTGGTCGCACATGGCTATATGGCAATGCACTCTTCCGAATAACGCTTCGCTTCACTCTAGATTAACAAATACGCCAAGCTACCGACTGAAATCAGTACCCACAAGGTTAGTGCAAGTATGAATGGCTTAATCCCAGCACGTTTAAACTGTGAGATTGTCATTGAAGCGCCCACCAAAAACAGACTAACCACCAACATTTGCTTTGCAATTTGAAAGATGACGCCATAGAAAGTACCGAACTGCGGCACATAGCTGGAAATCAGTAAGGCAACAATATACCAGCCAATAAACGCCGGGAACGTAAATCGTCTGCTGTCGCCTTTAAAAATCCAACTGCTGATCAACGCGATGGGAATGATCCAAAGGGCCCTTGCAAGTTTGGTCGTCGTTGCAACCTGAAGTGCCTGCTCTCCATACGCGCCAGCCGCGCCGACAACCGACGATGTATCGTGAATCGCGATCGCTGCCCAGGTGCCAAACCGAACTTCATCTAGCGACAGGGCGTGGCCGATGATAGGGAAAGCGTAAAGTGAGATGGCATTTAATATAAATACGGTCGCCAAAGCGACTGATATCTGCTCATTCTTAGCGTTGATAGCTGGCGCAACAGCGGCAATGGCACTTCCGCCACAAATGGCAGTACCAGAGGCGATAAGGTGAGATGTGCGGCTATCTATGTTTAACCAGCGCCCAATGCACGCACCTAAGATGAGTGTCATCATTAGGCTGACAATCACGAGGCCAATATTCGATGATACTGAGTAAATGGCCGCGTCAATTTGAATACCAAAACCAAGTCCAATAATGGAATAGGAGAGGAGTCTTTTGCTCAGTGCAGCGAGGTCAACGTGTTTCGGTACTAGGCCAACACTGGCGAGAAGAAAGCCCAAGATGAGTGCCGTGGGTGACTGAATAATCGGGAAAAAACACGCAAAAGCAACACAATAAAACACAAAAGCGCGTTGAGGCATGATGACAACTCTATCAGGTAACGAGCGCGCAGTATAACGGGTCACCCTTGGGAATTAAATACTGAGTGCATCGACTTGGCGATTGTGTTAACTATCTGTTAGTTTAGCCCTATGCGTTATTTTGTTTTATCGAACAGGCTTTTATGAACAAGTTACTATCTTTTGAATCTTTGTTAGTACTCGATGCTATCGACCGTCGGGGTAGCTTTGCGGCGGCAGCAGAAGAACTGCAACGCGCTCCGTCTTCACTGAGTTACCAAGTACAAAAGCTTGAACAAGATCTTGATCTTGTTATTTTCGATCGTTCTGGTCATCGCGCGGCGTTTACTAAAGCCGGCGAACTCTTGCTTGAACGCGGCCGTAAGTTGCTAAATGCTGCGGATGAGATGGTCAACGATGCGGTATCGTTAGCGCATGGTTGGGAGTTAGACATTACGCTTGGTTTCGACGGCATTGTAGACATTAACCGTTTGTTCCCTTTGGTTCCTGCATTAGAAGAGAAAGGCGGGACACGATTGCACCTTCAGGAGGAGATATTGGCAGGCAGTTGGGAAGCGCTTAGCCAAGATCGCATTGATCTATTGATTGCTTCTATGCCAACCGTTGTGCCAAATGATGTGAAAGTGGTTACGATTGGGCAACTTTCTATGAACTGGGTGGCATCGCCTAACCACCCAATCTTTAAATCTAATGACCCACTCAACCCAGAAGAGCGCCGCAAGCACCGGGTCATTGCGGTGCGTGACAGCGCAATTAACGCGCCGCCAATTAGTTATAACATTTTAGATAAGCAAGCCGTGCTTCGTGTACGCTCTATGAGTGACAAATTGAAAGCGTTGAAAGCGGGATTAGGTATTGGGACATTTAACGTCGATGATATTGATGCCGAGCTTAAGTCCGGCGAACTTGCCATCGTTGGTAACGACCCGGTGCATACCCTCGATCTCGTTTTGGCATGGCGTCGCAGCCAGATGGGGCGCGCCAAAAGTTGGCTTATCGAGAATGTAAAAAAGAAGGTGAAGTTAACGGAGTAAGGCGACAATGTCGCCTTGTTTATGCTTACGCCCCTATAGTGTATCGCTAAGAATTACTGACGGAGAGCGGCAATAACATTTCAACGATCCCATCGGCGAGTTGTACATCGATATGAAAGCCGACCTTTTGCGCTAGGGCGATCATTCCGCTATTGGAAGGCATCGTCATGCCGGTCATATGTTTCATTCCTCGAGAACGACAGTATTCGATGATCTGCTCCATCAATATTCGCCCTAAGCCAAACCCTTTCAAATCAGAACGGACCAAAATAGCGAACTCTGCTTCGGTGTTTTCTGGGTCGGACAGGGCGCGCGCGACCCCCCATATCTGATTCGATTTGGTGACCGCGACAAAGGCCATTTCTCGCGCATAGTCAATTTGCGTGAGGTTGGCCAACGCTTCATGATCGAGCTCGCCGACATCTGAAAAAAAGCGCTTATAAAGATCTTCTTCAGATACGTGACTGATAAAATCTTTATGCAAAGGTTCGTCTTCCGGTAAGATCGGTCTCAGAAGTAAGGTTTCACCATTACGTAGGGTAATGTCCTTTTCCCACTCTTTCGGGTAGGGACGAATAGCAAGGTGGTTGTTATGTTTGAACTGACCATCTTGCAATGTTATCCGAGCATCGATGACCGTATGATCTTCCCCGGATATCAACAGCGGATTAATATCGAGTTCGAGAATGTGTGGGCAATCGATGATGAGGTTTGAGATTCGGACCAGTATCTTACACAGCGCGGGAATATTGATTTCGTAAGGGAAACTTCGTTGGCGGATTTTTCCGCTCTTGATAGCATTGATGACAAGATAACGGGCAAGCGCCATGTTGACGGGAGGAATTGCTATCGCTGCATCCTTATTGAGATTCCATTCGGAACCCCCTTCGCCAATGACGATCACTGGGCCGAAGACCGCATCTCGATAGACGCCAAGGCGTAGCTCTTGGGAGCCTGTTTTACTGGCCATGGATTGTACAAGTAGACCATCGATATGGGCAGCAGGGAAATTGAGTGCAACACGGTCAAGAATGGCCTGTGAGGCCGAAGCGACTTCTTTTGCATCACGTAGTTGTAGCACGACACCTTGTACTTCCGACTTATGTACGATGTCAGGCGAACGTAGCTTCACGGCAACCGGATAGCCGATTTGTTCAGCGATATAGACAGCTTCGCTGGGGTCGGATGCGAGCCAAGTCCGTAGCGTTCTCAGCCCATAGCATTCCAGTATCGGCCTCACATCATGGGTTTGTAGCTGAGTTTGTCCTTGTAACAGAGCGTTTTCAATCATCCCTAGCGCTTGGGGCGCAAGTGCGCGTTCTTCATTGATGGAGGATGGGGTCTCCATCAACTGCTTTTGGTTTCTTCGGTACTCGACCAAGTGCATGAAACCAGCGACGGTACTTTCAGGTGTACGATAAGTTGGGTAACCCGCTTGGAAAAAACGCTTGCGGCTCTCTATGGCACTCACTTCTCCAGCCCAGTTGGTCAAGATGTTAAAACGTTTGGTCCGCGGATGGTGTTTAAGTGTTTCTATGACAGCGTCAGCAGTTTGGGTACTCGGTGCAATGGCGGACGGCGAGTGCATGATCATCAGCGCATCAAAATCATCGCTATCTAGCAGAATATTCAGTGTTTCCGTATACCGTTTAACATTCGCATCGCCCATGATATCGATGGGGTTGGTTGTCGACCACGATGTTGGTAATACCTTGTTTAACTTCTCTATGGTGGCGTCACTCAACTTGGCGAGTTTACCGCCGCGCTCCATCAAGGCATCAACCGCCATAATCGCAGGCCCACCGCCGTTAGTCACAATGGCGAGTCGTTCGCCACGTAAAGGTACGGAGTGAGTTAAGGTTTCAACTGCGGCAAAGAGTTCATGGGTGGTATGTACCCGAAGCATACCAGCACGACGAATTGCCGCATCATAGACGGGGTCGATTCCTAGCGGGCCACCGGTATGGAGTTGGGAAGCAATCGCGCCTTGTGTCGTACGGCCGTTCTTGAGTACAAGAATTTGCCGGTTTCGAGAGGCTGCGCGTGCAGCAGACATAAAGCGTCGTGGGTCCGAGACGGAGTCGATGTAAAGTAATATCGCGCTCGTCTTGCTGTCACGACAAAGGACGTCGAGCAGTTCGTCAAAGTCGACATCGCTGCCATCACCAATGGATAGGAAAGTCGAAAAACCGATATCTTTATTGCTTGCCCAGTCCAGAATCGTTGTGCAGACTGCTGCAGATTGTGACACAAAGGCAATGTTGCCACGTTTAGCGGGGATGGGTGCGAAACTGGCGTTGACGTTTAGCCAAGGTAATATCAGTCCCATACTATTGGGGCCGATCAGACGAATGCCGTACTTACGCGCATTTTCTTTCATTAGGTCGAGATGAGAAGGCTCACCAAGGTGCATGCCAGAGGCCATGACTATCGCTGCTTTCACGCCTAGTTTACCTAATTCACTGATGAGATCAGGGTTTCGGTGACTGTTTGTACAGAGTACAGCGAGGTCGGGTACGCGTGGGAGTTTGTCTATCGAGGCATACGCAAGTACACCGCAAACGGCGTCATACTTGGGTGTCACTGGCATGATGGGGCCACGGAAACCCGCCGTTAAAAGGTTTTTAACGACAATATGCCCGGCACGGCCTTCAGTATCTGACGCGCCGATGATCGCGATAGAGCGAGGTTTAAGTAGAGCATCCAAGCCATTGAGCATAAATACACCTTCCAGTTTTAGTTCTACGTTCTTTGGATTTTCAGGTAGCCTTTCTTCAATATGCTTCATTGTTACCCAATAAGTTGACGACGGATACGCCCTCAGGCCATTCGTGTGACTCTTGTCTTACATCACTCGTCGGACGATTTGAAACAAAATCAAAAACTAAGCCTAGATTGACTATGCTTATACACTAGCGACCTTTGTTAGTATGTCGGCGGTACAAAAAATATAAGCGAGGAGGCGCTGGTTGCCAGATGCTCAGCCGCTAGCACCCATTCGGTGCGAAAAGACTGATGGATGCCATCGCAGCCTCAACATCGAAAGTGGCGGTGTTTCATATTTATCGATGTGAACTAAGGCTAGTTGTGGCGAAATTTTTCGTATTGTCTCTTGAATGATCCGCGTTGCAACGGCAATATGAATCTAATCATGGAGTTAGGTGTTTCTATAATGAAAAAAACGTTGCTTATCGGCGCAGTACTCGTATTGACAGGCTGTGCAAGCAGTGATGTAACGACTACGGTTGTTGCGTCTGAGGCTGAAATTGAACAATACAATAACGCAATGCCAATGGAGTCAGACCCGATACTGACGCTGCCCGCAGAAGAGCCGATGGCACAAGTCGTTAAGCCTGTTGAAGAGAACAAAATTGTTCTCAACAAACCGACGAAACCCGCCATGACGTCTGGCGGTCGCTATTCAATACAGGTGTTGGCGTTAAGCCACGACGGTGGATTCCAAGAGTATGTTGACCGTTTGCCCTCAGGTAAACCTATCTACGTAAATAAGAAAATGCTTAACGGTTTGCCTTGGTATACCTTGCTATACGGTGAGTACAGTTCTAAAGCAGAAGCCAAGCGTGCCTTGAACGCATTGCCATCTTCTGTGCGTCAATACGGTCCATTTATTCGCAGTCTTGATGACATTAAGCGTTCATCATCACCAGACCTTCGTCAACTTCGATAAACACTGACGAGGTATCATCGTTAAATTGACGCCAGATGGATTCATTACTGCCATCTGGCGTTGTTTTTTTATAAACTAATGCGCATCTTTCTTTGGCGATTAAGCCATTGCGAATTAAAAGGTTTTAAATGAGTTCCAAGCAAATCTTGCTACTGTGTGGCGGCGGTGGCGCCGAGCACGAAGTTTCCCTTGTTTCTGCAAGTTATGTTCAGTCACAACTTGAGCAGGTTGAGGGGTTTGACGTTGTTCGAGTTGAGATTAAGCCTGAAGGTTGGATGACAGAACAAGGCCAAGCTTGTCAGCTAGGTTTCGATCGCGTGCTATCGGTGGGCGATCGCCAACTGACAATAGACGCCGTTGTTCCCGTAGTTCATGGCTTTCCTGGAGAAACCGGTGATCTGCAATCCTTTTTTGAGTTGATTGGCCTGCCTTACATCGGCTGTGACGCCGAGGCGAGCAAGAACTGCTTCAACAAAATCACGACCAAACTCTGGTTTGATACGCTTCACATTCCCAATACGCCTTACTACTTCATGTCTGAGTTTACAGAGAGTGAGATTGCTAAAGCTGAAGCAGCCTTGGTTGAGTGGGGAAGTATTTTTGTTAAGGCAGCAAGTCAAGGCTCTTCAATTGGTTGCTATAAAGTCTCTGATGTGGGTGATTTGAGAAAAGCGCTGCAAGATGCGTTTTCGTTCTCCAATCAGGTCTTGATTGAGAAAGCGGTTAAACCGAGAGAGCTTGAAATTGCTGCTTATGAGTATGATGGCGACATCGTGGTGACGGTTCCCGGTGAAGTTGTTGCGCCCGGTGATACTTTTTACACTTATGAAGAGAAGTACAGCAATGACAGCCATTCCACAACCGTGATCAAGGCGGACATCAGCGACGCAGTTCGTGATGAAATGATGTTGTTAGCGAAGCGAGCGTTTGAACATATGAAGCTTCGCGACCTCTCCCGTATTGATTTCTTTTTGACGGAAGACAACGAGGTATTACTCAATGAGATCAATACGTTTCCGGGCATGACACCTATCTCGATGTTCCCAAAGATGCTCACTGCCAATGGGCATGACATTCAAACTTTCTTCGCTCAAGCGGTTCATCGAGCGATTGAGGCTAAAGCCGTTTAGAAGGTTCTGAGAAAGGACGAAAGCAGTGGCTATAACCACTGCTTTTTCTTTTTGTAGCGCGCTTTTTCGCGTTCACTTTTCTGTTTGTTATCGATGTATTGTGCAGGCATCGCTGGACTTCGCCATCGGCCAGCAGATTGAATCTCTGTTAAGGTTAGCCCTTGTGCGGACAAGTCTTTTGAGGCGCCGACACGTGAGGATTGACCAGAGAAAGTGATATGTTTAGGTAAATCCAACAAAGTACTGGCGCGCCGGAATACTCGATAGACTGCCGATGGGTCCATTGCGGTTTCAGCGACATTTTCATGCCTGTCCATGCTTCTAAACAGTGGGCCATCTAGGATATTCGCGTTGAATAGCCAGTCATTAAGTAGTGACAATGACAATTCACTGAGAGGGTATTCAATATCCTCGATAAGTAAGACAGCAGTGTCTTTGTTAAGATGGCTAGGTGTGAGTTTGATCAGTTCACTGCGCTTTAGCATGGTGTCAAGCATGACAGACCAGATAGCGAGATCTCGCTTATCTTTGAGCCGCTGGCTTTTCTCGAGTTTCTTTATCAGCGCCTCAAGGTGAGAATGTCGAAAAGCATCGGCTTGGATTTGATCTTCTCCTTTGCTCTCTTGGCATCGCTTCATAAAGGTTTGTACCTCTCTAAACCTGCCCGGTTCTGGCTGACTAAAGAGTTTATGCATGGTGTTGATAGAGATTAGATAACGACGAAGCGTAGAGAATTTTCGCTCGCGTTGCACCTTATCGATATAACGGACGACCACTTTAGGATGGGCGGGCAAGGGAGATTCGCTGACAGCATGACAATAGGAAAGAAAGTGATGCCAATCGTTTTTTAACGAGAGCAAGGAGTTATGAGCATATTTGTTTTCCGTCACAGAACGCCAAATATCTATATCCTCTACGGGGGTCAAAAAGCACTTTTTTGTGGGTTTCATGGCATTAATCACTTTTAAATCAACTTAATAGCAACACTAGCGCACTATAACTTATTTATTATGATGAAATTATGTTAGACTTACTTCTAAATGAAAAAACGTTAACTATATCTCAATTTAACATGTCAATTAGCTATACATGACATAATTTTGATGCTTCAATTAACGTATTAAGGCTATGAATAATCTAAGCAACACCATATTAGTACATTATTCGGTGTTGGCTTAAGGAGACATCATGAGACAGCGCGTGTTCCATCGAGGCGTGACTATTGATAATCCGACCGGTGAACCTGGTCATTGGCAAGCGAAAGTTCAAGGGCACGATGTGAAAGGCGAGCTCGATGCGATTAAGAAAAGCATCGACTGGTCTACTGAAATGCGTACGTTTATCAGCCCAGAGCAAGTAGCAAATCACAATGCAAGCTTAGGTAAGAAAGAGAAACCTCAAACGAAAACTGATACCCACCTTGGCTTCAAAATCATCAATGATACCGGTAAAGATAACGAATGGTATCTCATCGTGAAGGGACAGCTGCTCAAAGGCTCATTGCCCGCCGTAAAAGCCTTCCTAGACAAAAATATCGATAAGATTAAAGCCTAAACGAGAAAGCGCCTATAAACCTAGGCGCTTTTTTTCTTTTCTCCAACCCATCAATGTGCTGATTTGGATACATCAACGAGATAGTTACCGCGTAACCAGTTTCGGCCAATCAACAACTTATAGGTCATTCGACTACGGTCTCGAAGATTCACAATCACAGGTCGAGTCTCTCCGTTAAAGTTCAAATTCATCACCACACTATATCGGCGTTCCTCGCCTTGCGCGTTACGAATGATACTGACTTTATGGATTTCAGCTTGATGCCTGATCTTTTCATCGTTTTCATTAATCGTCGTAAAGTGAACCGTTTTACCCACATGATCGCGCATGTTTTTATCATCTGTCGCACCTTCAACCTCAATATCAATCGCATGAATAGAAGTACTGTTCGCGCCGGTATCAATACGCGCCAAATAGTTCATGGCGACATCTTCTACTAAAATGTACTCAGTTTCGCCAACGATCTGCATATTCTCGTTGAGGGCACTGTTTTCGGCGGACGCCGAGAATGAGGTAATAGCCAATAGGACTGACGCTAAAAACGCTTTCATCGTTATTGTTCTCCGTAGAGTAGGCGTTACAAGCATCCATTGCTCAAAACAGACTCTGATTAAATATAGAATGCCATTCTTTGATCACTTGAATGACCTAAATACTCGCATTACAACAAGTTGCGGGGTACTCATACGGACTCGCGTAACTTGTGACTGCTTGAGTATAAGGCGACCATAATACCTGCGAAATGTAAGGGGAATATCAACAAAATATACTTATTTACAGTTTGTTATCTTCATACATTAGTTTCACTTCATGACAAAAATCGTGCAGCAAATCGCCACACAGCGTAGACAGTCTTGAGACCTCACGCTCCGCCACGCATAATAGCGAGATAGTCATCTTAAAGAGAATGTCATGAGCAACGATAACCTAGTGTACTCAACAGAAACTGGCCGTATTAAACAAGAAGCTCCCAAAGCAGAACGTCCCAAAGGAGATGGTGTTGTCCGTATCCAGCGTCAAACCAAAGGCCGTAAGGGCAAAGGCGTGTGTATTGTCACCGGACTTGATCTTACCGACACCGAGTTGAAACTTGTTGCCGCAGAACTCAAAAAGGTATGTGGTTGTGGTGGTTCGGTGAAAGACGGTACGGTAGAAATTCAAGGTGACAAACGCGATCAGATCAAAGCTTACTTAGAAAAGAAAGGCCACACCGTTAAACTTGCTGGCGGTTAAGTGGCTAAGCCCAATCCGAAAGGGCCGTCAAAAACGGTGGATGTGAGTTGCGCTAAATGTAAACACAAGTTGTTTCATTATCGCAAAGGCGGCAAGGGGAGCTTAGTAAAGTGCTTTAAGGAACGCATCGTTACCGACTATACAGACACACCTTGTCTATGTCCCGGATGCGGCATCCAGTTTGCCCGCGAAACTTTAGTGCGTGGCACGCCCGCGTACAAAATGATCGGTGGCAAAGTTACGTGTAAATAAAAGGCGATGAGATACATCGCCTTACTATCCACGCTATTCATCTTTTTCAAGCAATCTCGGCGCAAACGTTGTGATACCGATTAGCCCTAAAGGCGCTGTAAATATAATGGCGAGTACGGCAAGCGCTAAAATAGTTTGTCCCTCCGGGACGCCCGCAGCCAAAGCGACACCACCCAGTGCTGCTTGTACCGTCGCTTTCGGCAAATACGCAACAACACAGAATAGTCTTTCCTTTAAATTTAACGATGAAAATTGCGTTGCGACCATGACCCCAATTGACCGTGCGACTAAACCTAAAGTAATGGCTAGCAAGCCCATTGCACCAGACTCCATAGCGACGCCCAGATCGACCGACATACCAATCAACACGAATAAAACGATCTGGGCAAAAAACCATAAGTGCCCGAGCAGGGAAGCTAGCTCATTGGCACTTTTCTGAGCGTGTTCTAACAAGATAAAACCGACAGCCATGACACCTAATAGCGCTGCACTTTCAAAATAATGCCCCACTTCAACTAATAGCACTGATAACGTAAGTAGCAGTAGTACTTTCTCGATCATTGAAACCGAGAAGCGCGTAAAAACCCAAGCGAGCACCATACCAAGAACAAGACCGGGTATCAGGCCAATAATAATCGACGTTGGAATACTTAATAGCGCAGCGCCGATTGCTGAATCACCCGTCGTTGCAAGCCCCAAGCAAACCGAGAAGAGCGTAATAGCGATGACATCGTCTACCGACGCGCCAGCCAGCACGATAGTCGGCACTTCTCGTTTTTTGCCAAACCCCTTTGCTTTCATTTCAAGCATTGTCGGCACGACAACCGCTGGTGAAACAGCTGCAATCATAAAAGCCGTTAAGCCCGCTACCGCCCAGTCAAACCCGAAAAGCCAGTGAAAAATGTATGTTAGCGCTGCACCTTCGAACAAGCAGGGCACAAATGTCATAAGTACCGCAGCTCGCCCAGCACGACGCAGTTGATCAACACTGATCCCTAATCCCGCTTTGAGAAGAATGATAGTCAAGGCGAGCGACTTCAAAAAAGTGGCACTTTCATCAAATGAGGCAGGGAGGTTGTCACCAACATAATGGCCAATCACACCCCCAACGAAAACCATACCGAGTACACCTGGCAGGCGAAACTTTGCGACAAGTTTACTTGCGTATAAGCCAAAGAAAAGGACAGAGAAAAAGAGAATGCCGAGTGACATAAAGCCTCCAAAACAATACAACGGGAAACAACAGCTAGATCTATCCTGTGCTCCCAAATTAAACGGGTCTAAACACAGGAGTCATCAGCTGCATAAGTACTGTTTGGCTACTTATGGAGCGGTTAAAGGTGGAACCCCATCACCGTATAGATAGTTACGCGACAAGTTTACTGCGATCACCTGTCGAGTCAAGCGTGAATTATATCGATTCACAAAATTGAACAGACACTTACTCGATTTATACGAACAATGTACAATTGATGCAATAGAGAATATACTCGAAACATCATGCAGTTAACTCACCAACGGAGCCAGCATACGGTGAAAGGTATTCTAAAAGGCGCACTCGTTATCGCGTCAACATTGGCCCTATTCGGATGTGCCGTACCTAATGAGTACGATGAATTACAAGGCTCCCCAGTCAGCGGGAACAGTGCAAAACCACACGAAAGAGATACAGTTTCAATCGGCATTGCTTTTGGCGGCGGTGCAGCGAGAGGCGTGATGCATTTAGGTGTTATCCAAGCGCTGCAAGAAGAGGGTATCTATGCTGATGTTGTCACCGGGACTTCGGTCGGGTCAATTGCGGCGGTTCTCTATGCAAACAATCCCGACTATGACGTACTGGCACCGACGATTCTTTCTTTTTCCGACCGCGCTATCAAAGATTTTATTATCTCTCGAAAGGGCCTTATTCAAGGCAAAGCGCTCGCGGATTGGGTAAACAATCAAATTGTTCACACTGATCTTAGCACGATGCCAGTTCCCGTTGGCATTGCGACGACTAACTTAACAACACATGAAGTGTACCTATTTACAGGCGGGAATCCTGGTCAGGCTGTTCAGATATCTTCCAGTGTTCCGGGTGTTTTTGTTCCTGTCAGCTTTAAAGGGGATACCTTTATTGATGGCGGCATCCTCTCAATGGTACCTGTCTATGGCGCTCGAGATCTAGGAGCCGATATCGTTATAGGGATTGATGTCATGTGTGGCGCGCCGCCACCAGTCGAACCGACAGCCATTGGCACGCTAGCCAGTACGTTTTGGTTGCAATCTTGTGCTGAGCCACAACACGAAGTTACCACTGCAGACATACTCATCACCCCGGTACCAACAAACACGCGCTTTGATGATTTTGGTGATGACGCGGGTAGGCGAGAAGCCATCAAGAATGGCTATGATGCCACAATGGCCAAAATGCCAGAAATAAAAGCGTTGCTGTGTGAAAAGGACAATCAATACTGTACTTAATCCCAAACTAACAGCATAACGGATAGCGTAACTCGCATTGTGGCGAGCTACGCTAGTTGGTACCATTCACTGCATCTACAACCAGCGATATTTTCCCACGTTGCACTCGATCAAGATACCCATCAACTCACTCATGCGTCGTGTCGGTCGCATCGAAGTGCACCGACTATCGGAGCTGTTTGCAGCACATCAATGCCAGCTAAAACGCATCGGGCGCAGCCGTAATTATCTACTCATTGGCGAGTACGACTGTATCTTGGCGTCACTTATCGAGGTCAAAGAGCACGCTGAACTTGAAGACAGCGCCAGTTTAAAACGCGTTCATGCGTCTATTTACAAAGAAACGCTAAGGGTAGGGGTGTTGACACCCACGCATACCCTACGTATTTCTAAGTTCAATGCGCTTGATAAGCAGGACAGAGACGCGCTCATAGCACTCATCACTGAGACGCGCTTGACGATGAAAAGAATCCGCTATGGCCGCCATATCGACATTACTGGTCAAGTTGAACAACTGACGTCCTTCACTCATGCATTAGATAGCACCGCCGTCCAATCACTACAGCCAGTCACCAATACACTGCAGCGTCAGTTGAAATCCCTTGGCGCAACGCTTCCACGTGTTGACTCCAAGATATCACTGATCAATGCAATTAGAGCTAACCCCAGTATCACCGTTGCTGAGCTTTGCTTTCAGTTTGGCTGCACAACAAAAGCCGCCAGAGAAGCGCTGGATGAGTACGAGTTTTTGTTGTAAAGCATGGCAATGCGGCTAATAAGGTTTCCGGAATCACATTCATCATCGCTAGAGTGGAAAAACCAATTAAATTAACAAGGAATCGTTAAATTGCCATTATTCGAGTTTCAAGCTAAACGGAGTTATACAATCAACGAAGTGCGCACAAAACTCACAGGCGTTCTCGTCACGGCAAACACAAACTTTTCCAGAGTTAGTTACCGTTGACGATGGCCTTACGCTACGCAATTTCTTTAAAGGAAATACCCATAAACTCGCGCAGATTTCACGTAGCGCACGCCAGTTTATTCATCGATCAGCACAACAAAAGCACTTCAATGCTAATTAGCAGCTTTTTGTCATACAGAGAGCATTCGCGAACGGATGAAAAATAAGGTGTTTATTAGCTATTTTATGGTAAATAGCACGCACTGGTTAAATGCACAGTACTTTTGATAGCCCCGTAAAAATGGCACTTTAAGGGGAGAGAATGGCGATGTAGTAGACAAGTTGATACATTCGCCATCAATCCCCAATACCTTATTTAACATAATACATCTAATACGCACTGGGACGTTGTAACGCCATGATTATTAAATCTTTTCTGACGCGTTATCACTTGTCGAGCACTGACCAGCAAGCAACGATGATGCGTGTTGCTCACTGACCAGTACCTTATTACAACTAGATTTTGTTTATCAGGATTGGATTAAGATGACTAGCATACTTCTCATTGCAGAAGTCACAGCCACACATTTGACCACCACATGAACACAGCTTTTCTTCATTGTGTAGTTCATGAGTAAAAGCAACGATGGCACCACAGTCACCGCAGATACAGTAACGTTCTTCATCATACTCATTCATCGTTTTTCTCCAACATGGAATCGCTTATATTCTGTTTACGTCGCCAACCGAACATACATGCAGAACTGACAACACCACGACGACGTTCGAAGTGATCTTCAACCGCCATCATTAAGTCATTCATGTGGATAGCTATCATCGGAGTTGATGGACCTTGCGTGTTATAAAGCAGCATCACACAGTCATCTACCTTGTCTTTCGATAATGGATTATCGCGCTGTAAAAAAGCCACACGCTGTGTCATCTCATACGGTAACGGACTACGTGGTAACGGTGGATTATAAGCATTACGCGACTTATAACTGAGCCCAAGTGAACCCGCAACACGACGCACTTTATCAACTGATATTCGAAGTTTATCAGCGATAGCTTTCGCGCCGTATAATGCGTAGTGACGAGCAATATACTCAACTTTGTCTTGAGGCACCTTTGGGCTAGTTGTAACACCAAGGGCTTTCAGTTTGACGCGGATTGATGATGGAGAACGCTCTAATTTCCTAGCAATTTGCTTAATGGTTTTCCCCTGCTCTACCATCTCTTTTAATTGTCTAATTTCAAGCTTAGTGTAGCGCCTAATCTTAGGCTGTGGTTTGGACGATGTAGATGTAGGCTTATGAAGTGTATTGATATTTTCCTGTATGTTGTCAGGTTTAACCTTCTTCAGTAAGTCGCTGAACATACATGCCGGTTGTGATAAATTAGTGCCTTCCATGATTTGGCCTCCTAGCCATGATTGTGGAACGCGCCAAGGTGGTGAGAGACCTTGGCGCACCCTTTCCTTAAAGCTCCAGTTCCAACGGTTCTATCATTTGCCCGAACCTTTTTAATTCAAGTGCACCAAAGTTATTAACAACAAAACTAGAGCTATGAACTGTATAAACTCCGGCTTCATAAGGCGGTTGCCCCTCCTCAACTTGTAATTTCATTAACGTAGGAAAGCGACCTGAGATATGAGCATAAGCATCTTGCTCCCTGATCGTTCGCGGTGGCTTTCCTTCCTTACCAGGGGATATACGTGTATTAATTTTCACATCGTCTTGGAAGATTTCGATTTTTAACATGGTGATTGCTCCTAGATTGGTTGTTGTTAAGCGATAGCTTTAAATGGCAATACGTTTGATTCGGCAACGACTGGCATCTTGTACCAGTCCGGTGCAGTTAGCGGCTGTACTTCAATGCGCTCAGAGCGTTTAAGCGTCGGACACATACGGCTGACATCGAACATCTGACCTATATCGATACCAATGACTTTTAAGCGCGCTTTATGCTCATAAAACTGTCTTTCAGAGAGAACCTGACGTAGGTCTTCACCAAGTTGCCACATGGTAAAATAATGCATAGTGACATTGGCTTTCCGCATGGTATCGACCGCGCCTGCGGCCAGTAATTGATGAGCTATAGACTGGTGTTCGTCATGGGATATCTGGATTGTATTCATGGCATTCTCAATGTCTTGTAAGTGCGGATAGAAGTCTTTTTCGGTGACGATTCCATAGAACTGGAGGTTATGTCGTTTCAACATGGTTTGTCTTAAACTGTGCTCTTCACGAACGACGCCCGTCGATTCGCAGTAGTCGATTAAATTTTTTATGTATTCAACGATTTCAGGTGCGACGCCTAGCTTCTTTCTTTGGTCTTTCTTTAAGTGTCGTTGTAGCTCAACAGCCTTGTTATAGAGCTTACTCATCACCCACGTAGACCCTTCACCCCAGTTACATGTTTGTCCATCTGGATAGAGTTTCGGTTTTCGACCACGCCCTATCTGCATTGATGACAAGCCTCGGATAAATGACTGCTCCTTGCCCTTGCCTACTGAGTGATTTCGAGTCCAATCTATCAAGGTGATTTCCGCCCCATCACCAACCAATGAAGACGCTTTGCTCTCTGGAGTTTGGCGGTGGTGTAATCGTGTGTTCTTGGTAAACAATGGTAAGTCGAACGAGGCCAGAACATGGTTATAGACCTCAACACACTCATCCAGTGTCTGAAGGCCGAACACATTATCCACCCTTTGCCAGCGAGACGGGTTCCCCTCAACACGCACACGCATACCATCACAACGAACGGTCAACTTAGTACTGAATGAACCTTCCAATACTTTCTGATTAACAGATGGAGGAAGCTTTTCACCTGTTTCTAGCTCTACCCGTTCAATAACATGTCGGCCAACAAGCGGAAGACCACCTTCATGATGGTCTTGCTGCATAAAAAGTTGGTCTATAAAAAACATGCTCTCAGAAAACCCTGTCAAGAAGTTAAACTTACATTTTTGTGTTTGCCAACATACACACTTGTATATGCCAATCATAAGGTATATAAAGGTAGGTGTAAACTTAAACATTAATAGGTGTGGATATGGATGACTTAACGATGAGTATTGGTGAAGTGCTTAAAGACCGACGTTTAGCACTGAGTATTAAGCAGGAAGATATTGCAGAGCAGATGAATGTAACTGTTCAAACAGTTAGCAAGTGGGAACGAGGCGTCACAGAGCCCAAAGCTCGTGATGTAAGTAAACTCGCTGAGATTTTGCTCGTAACCGAAGGCGAAATTTGCCGTGGAGAACTTAACTCGGCCAATGTCTCTAAAATGGATTTCATGAAGAAAATCGCCAGCATAAAAATGAAACTCGATGATGTGGCATTTTTCTCGACCGTCTACGATTACATCCCTGACAAAAAAGGGCTATTAGATAAACTTGAGCATGAGCTACTAAGACAACAAGCAGAAGAGCACTGGATGGTGATCGATGAAGCAGAAAAAGAGAATTGGTTTGCTTATTTAGAGTACAAAAAACGCCAAGAGCGGAACGAGATTTTATCTGATATATATGAAGCAGAAGGTCAGGAAGGTGTAGACAACTACCTTAAATCCGAGATCTAATCACTTAAAATCAAAACCGCACTGCTTATGCCGGTGCGGTTTTTTTCATACTTGAGATAGTGAAGTTATGCGGAATTCCGCAGTTAGTTGGGGTGTAACAGAAACCCCAACTTGCTTTGATAACATTTCAGTAACAGTCCAGTCTGAGAAAGCCAGTAAGAAGAATATGATATTCCGACCATAAACCACTATTAAAGTATGTGGTTCGAGAAAGCGCACAGGTCTGGGCAGCAAGCTTCGCCCACATCCCCGTGCGATTTTCTCTCTTCTCACCTCACTCTATCACTCTCTTGCTGATGCTTTCTCTTGTCATTCGACAGTCAAAATCCGAGTTGTTGAAGATTCAGCAAAGAGCGAGCTTAGTAGTGAAGCGGTTTTTATTTTTGGATAGATCAAGAACAGAGGAAACATCGAGCGCTTGGCGGTGATGAGAGCGCAGGCCATCATTCGAACCCACATTGAAACCACACCGAAAAAGGAAGCCACGACAAAGCGTGCTTTTGTTCATGAAAAGTATGAAGAAAGGAATTAAGACGTCGCACCTATCCCCTTAGTGCGTATTAGAAACATTATGTGTACGGGCTTTTGCTGGTAAGCGATTCTCCCTCTCGGCATGTCGTTTGCCAGCAAGCTGACAACCACAATGAGCACTTCACTCGCCCACTCTTACTGGCTCAAAAGTCGGTCAGTGCTGGCGCAATGATACTGACCGCAACCACTCAACATAATGTCAGTACATCTAATGCGTACTCAAGCGTGACAATGTAACCAGCCATAATTCCTGAAATAACATGGACATAGCGGCTAATTCCTTGCCTTTGTAGCTTTTCCAAAATCCCTTCGAGAATTTTTTTCGCTTCGTAAGTCTTTGATTTATCAGCAGCTAGCCCCAAGATGGCTTCTTCTAAGTCTATGTTTGCTTCTTTCGCCAACATAATTACTTGATTTTCCGGAAGAAATCGATGTCCTTGTCTGATTTTGGTTATTTGGCTACCGCTCACGCCCAAATCATGTGCAATTTGCTTGTCTTGTACGTAGTTTTTCGCCTGTTTATAGGCATCTAACAGATAGTTTGTGTACATAAATCAATACCTCCTGAGCTAATGATAGCGCATTACTTTCCGGAATTGTCATCTTGAAATTTCCAAATCCGGAATTTACACTTTCCGAAATTGGAAATTATGGTGGATTGGTTGCTTATGTCATGGAACGATTTTGTAAGGACGAACATCGAAAAGCACTTGCTTGAAAATGGCCTGCCTCGCGCTTCTGCCTCTTACTATGCTCGTGTCGGTGAAAAGTACTACTACGAAAACGGCTCAAACCTCGATAAAAACGATGCCTTTCGCTCTGCACTTGATTTCGCTGGTAAGACTGCTGAAACGCGTATTAAATCGTTCAAATATCAACCACCTAAGCGCATGTCACCTCGCTCTATAAAAGCGCGCCCTCAAGAGGCTTTTGACTTTGGGGCTTCTCGATGAGCGTCGTTATCTTCTATTACGAAATTGAGCTAGACGGCTCTGGCTTTGTGCTTGTCGATGGTGAGCCTGAATTCTTTTCTGCTTACTCTGAGCTGATTGATATTGTGTCCAGCTACTCTAACGGCAACTTTGAACTTTGTGAGGTAACGCAAGATAACTGGCAGTCTCTTAGGGACTCTGGGGCGTTCGCATGAAAACGTTTGTCGATTACCTCAGCATTAGCTATACGCCGGACGTGATAAATCAAATCAATGAGCTGGCTAGACAAGGTGCAAGCGTTAAAGCGGTGACAAGCTATCAAGGGCGCATTGCGTTGCAAGACGTCGGCTGTGATTATCGCGCTGAGCTGAAGCGCCTTCTGAGTGAGTTCGATTTTGAGTACAGCGCTGACAGTGATGGCGTTAAGCATGACTACAACCATTGCCGTAAAGAGCTTTTGAGCCACGTCGGACTTGCTGCACTTGATAAGCTGTGTCATGCAGAGCTTGTTGAGTTCATAGCGATGTTTAACCGAGAGTTTGATATTACGGGTGCTGAGTGGGAAATTCAGCAACGTGAAAAAGGCTTGTTTGGCTATGACTACTCCGCTTCACTTCTTTGCAATGGCTCAGATGTCGGGAAAGTCGCTTGGGGCTGTAAGAACAATGGTTGCTATATCTCTTTGACGGGGATGGGTTGCCGCGCTGTAGATATGCACAGTATTCGCCGTTACTTTGATAGCGTCCCTGGTGCAAAGCTGACACGTTTAGATTTGGCTTATGATTCACTCGACGGCTCTGCGAACTTTGCAACTTGCTCAAAGCTTTATAAGCGCAATCTTTTCTCTTTGCCAAACAGAAAGGCTCCAAAATACAAAATATTCGTTGGCGGTCAACTCAATCACGGCAAAATGTCGAAACTGGACGCTTGCGACGGTCGCACTTTCTATGTCGGTAAGCGCGAAAACGGCAAGATGTTACGCTGTTACGAAAAAGGAAAACAGGTTCAATCTGAAAATAATCCAGACTGGGTTCGCTGGGAAGTAGAATTCAGGGCGAAAGATAGAGTTATTCCTTTCTCGGCTTTAACTGAAACGGATGATTATTTCGCGGGTGCCTACCCTGCCCTCGCTGCTATTTTAAAAGAAGATGGAAAACCAATAAAAACAACAAAGCGAACTTATATCCGCTCTGTAGAATTAGCTGTAGAAAATGCGGCTGTTGGCTTCGGTAAATTAGTTAATTTCATGCGCAATGTCATGGGTAAGACTGATAAAGAGATTGTTGACCGAATGACTCAGCATTTAGAAATAGATGAAATACCAGACAGATTAAACATACCGCCTCTAGATGAAGGCATTGAAGGCTTAGATATTCCTGCAAGTCAATTGAAACCACATATATACGATAGGACTGAGAATCATGGAAAATAAAGAAATGGGTGTTACAGTAACGGGAATTATTAAAGGTGCTCGTGTTCGTGTTGTCGGCGCTAAAAATACAGAGCTTCATGAGTTGGGTATCGTTCTACCAAGGGATGACGGCTTCGGCGGCAACGAGTCACAGACTGTTATCGTTCGCTTATCAAAAGACGCTGTTCAAAGCGGTATGCCTGCACATCTAAATAGCCTTAAAGGTAAGGTTTGTCGCGTTCCTGTCTGGGTATCTGCGTGGGCGGGTAACTCAGGGGCTCAGGCTCAATACAATCTCGATAATGCTCGCAATGTGGATGTGGTCGAGGGTAAATAATGCCAGTTTGTCTCGCTCGGGATTCGGAGAATTATATTCAACGCTCTGATATAGAAAATTGTCAGTATGTAGCACTTACGCTGCAAGAATATAACGACTTCTGGGTGAGCTATGAACTAACACCGGAATCTGCCGGAATGTCGATAGGTTTTGGTTTTAGTATTGTGATGGGTGCTTATTTCAGTGCTTATCCAGTAAAAATCGTTAAATACTTAATCAATCTTTTATAAGAGGAAAAACACTATGGCTGATATCTTTGCTGCTGTCGATTTCACAACCGTCTCTGCTTTTGTTGCTGCTACTGGCGCAACAATTATTTTGATTGCTATGGGATTCAAGGGAATTGGGCTCGGTAAGCGCGCTGTTCGTGCTGCTTAAATATGTATGGCTCCGCTACTGCATAGCTTAATACATGTCATTTTGGTGTTGGTCGGTGTATTAATTGCACAGGCCACACTAAAAGGATGGTCTGAAACGTAAGGGGCTTCGGCTCCTTTTTTTTTGACGCATTATAAATGAACAGATTTACGATTATATTTCTTTGTTTTCTCTCTTTAGATTCGCTCGCTTCTGACTGGATTACTATGAGAGTTACCGAGAAGGCTATGTCGCGTTATTTTTCATCATGCGCTGATGCTGTGAGTTCAGAGTTTGATGTAAATATTCTTGGCAAGTATCCACCTCCCAAGCATCAATTCGAGCTTGTAAGTTGCTCTTGGAATGTTCCGTATGGGGATGTTGTTGCGTACTATGATGTCCATCGATATGGAGGGTCATGCCCTAGCGGTGATGAGCCATCATATCCTGATACTCAGTGTAATTCAGATGTGCCTTTTTGTGATTTACCAGAAACAAAAGCGTACATCGAGTCTGAAATCGATATCTGTCTGTCTGAAGTTAATCGCAGAGCAACTCCGTCATGTGATAACCAAACAAGAACAGCAAGCGTGTTATGTGAAGAAATAAATGGAGGCGATAATGGAACGGGTGATAATTCTGGCGGCGGTGATACTGGCGATGGTGGCAGTGGTGGAGATTCCGGAGCGGGTGACGGCGATGGAACAGGCTCTGATGGAGGGACTGGTGACACAGGAGGGGGCTCTGAAGGCGATGGTGGGAGTGGGAGTGACGGCGGGGCTGATGGTGGCTCTGGTGGTGACACTGGTAGCGATGATTTTGACAGACTTATTGATGCCGTCAACGCGAACAACAAACAGATAACCGAGCACTTGGGCTTCATCCGCACTAATCAGCTAGATGAGCTACTCGCACTTGATAAGCAATACTCTCTTGTAGATAAGTACTTCGAGACATACAAAACTTCCGCAAGTCATATCGAGCATATGGCGAACTTCACAGAGCAAGAGCTTGCAGTGCTTAAAGATATTCGTGGGCAGTTTGGTACTCATTTTGACCATGTCTACAAACATCAATCAGAGGTTATCACGCTCGGCAATGAAAACCTTAACGCGCTTGGTGATGTCAATGATTCGGTGAATCAGCAAACGGTTGATGTTGTTCAGGCTATTGAGGCGATTGACCCGAATGAAAATCTAGAACGCATCGATGCGAGCATCAACACGACAAACGAGAAGGTGCAAGAGCTTATCGATAACAACCAGAGTGGATTTGCTTCGGTATCGTCTGCGGTCGGCACGGGCTTTGATGAGCTTATCGAGGTGAATAGAGAGGGATTTGCGTCAATCGCGTCCGGTGCGGTTGATTTGACTGGTGTCGAGCAAAGCCTTGATTCGATTGAGGGCAATATTGACGCGCTTGCAAACTTGAAAATAGAAACGTCTACGCCTTGTCAGGAAGATTTTTCATCATGTAAGGGCTTTTACACGTCTGTTTATCCAAATGGCTATAAAGTGATATTTACTTCTTATATTGATGAATTTAAAAGCGGTGAGATATTTTCGTTCCTAGATACATTTAAAATAAATCTTCCTAATCACGTACCGTCTTGGCGTATTTGTTTTAACTTGGGTTTCCTCGGTAATTTTGGGTGTCATGAGTTGAGTGTTCCTGATAGCGTTTGGGGCTTCATTCGTATCATCATCATAATTACTTCAGTTTTCGTTGCTCGTATGCTCGTATTCGGTGGTTAATATGTTTGAATGGATTGGTGAGTCTTTTCGATATTTGCTCGACTTTATATTGCGTGTCTTGAAAACGCTTCTAGACGCCCTTCTTGATTTGCTCTTCATTATCATAGAAATACTCTTTGATATTTTAATTCCCGTGATTGAGGCTGTTTTTGAAGGGCTTTTCGATTTGTTCGATTTGAAAGCGTACGTTGATATGCTTCCTGATGCGGTTGCGGGAATAATGGGGGCAATTGGGATACCTGAGGCAATGAACATAATAATGGTGGCTATCGGAATTCGTATTATCTTGCAGCTTATTCCTTTTGTTCGATTGGGGTCATAATATGTTAAATCTAATTGTGGGTAGACCAGGTGGCGGAAAGAGTTACGAGGCGGTAAAGACGCATGTCATTCCTGCTATCGAGACGGGGCGCATGGTGATAACTAATCTCCCTCTTGAAGTTGACCAGTTCTGCGCAGTGTACGGCGAGCAGTGTCGTTATCTTATTAAAATCGTTGAAACCAACTACGACCAATACGGAAACCGCGACCGTGCTTTTTCGGCTCCTGAGCATTACCAGTCTGACTGGCGTGACAGTCATGGCCGTGCGCCGTTAATTGTTGTTGATGAGTGCCATATGGTGCTACCACGCCAAGGCGCTGATGTTAAAACGCTTGAATTCTTATCTATGCATCGACATCACGGCTATGACATTACGTTTATTACTCAGAGTCACAAGAAGTTACACAGGGACGTGTGTGACATGGTTCAAAACTGCTATCGTTGTCAAAAAGCTTCTGCTCTTGGTGCTGATAATCGTTATGTGTATAAGGTGCAAGATGGTGTTACTGGCGCTGTCGTTAAAGAGGAGATAAGAAAGTATGAAAAGCGCTACTTTAAGTTCTATAAGTCTCACACTGCCTCTAAAGGCTCTGTTAATGAGCAAGGAAGTAGTGATATAACGCCTATTTGGAAAAAATGGTACGTTTTAGCGCCTGCTGTGTTGTTGCCTATTACTCTATATTTTGCCGCTTCATCAATGTCAAGTATTCTTAATAAAGGAACCGAGGAGAAAGTTAAAGATGAGTCATTCGAGACGAATCAGATTGAAGAAATCGAAATAAATACCATCGAGCAACTTAGTTCATCCATTGAAAATCCGGAATCAATAACAGAGCCAACTCAAGAAAATAATAAAGAACATTCAGAGTCTTCAAAAAAACACCCTCTTTCGGAGTTTCGAATCTACACAAAAGGATATATCAGCCAAGCGGTTAAGTTTGAAAGCGTGGAGACTTATGACCCTTCTCTTAATTACACAAAAGTCTACTATTCTATGTATTCTAGTGGCAACGAGCAATTTCAACTCACAAAGAAGGCAATAGAAAAGATGGGTTACACGGTCACTGTCTATGATGAGTGCGTTAGCAAGTTGACGTATGAGAATGAAGAGATATATGCGTTTTGCCGTAGAGATGTATACAAATCAGATGATTCTGGCTTTATAACTCTTGATGATGCAATGCCTATATAGAAATTAGGAGGGGACCCCGCTTGCGGGGAGGTTGTCCTAATTTGCTATATGGGCACCCTATCCCCTAAATGCCCTCTACCCGCCCTTGATGTGCTCATAGGTGCGACGCTTATCCCTCACTCTCAGGACGCTAACTGAGCAAGAGCGCGCTTCGTGGGCGTCTCATTTTTCGATTTTGCATCAATGTGGGTTCGAATGAGCTTTGGTGTATCGCATCATCGCTGCGCATGCTTAGCATCGTCTCTTTTGGCTCACTTACCACCCCTCACTCCCCTTGCCCTAATAAGCCCGCTTTTGCTCTTTTTGCTCTGCGGTTCTGTCGGTGGGCGCCCCCCGTCTAGTAAAACGGGGGGAAGAAACTCCCCCACACACATAACTCTCTTTTATTCGCTGTCCCGCTTTTGCTCTTAAAATCAGGTCGCCTCAAAGGGCGCCCTCCTCTAGTCTCTTTATCTTAAATACCTTTGCAAAGCTCTGGCGGTCTTCATTAGCGTTGTCACTTCGGAGATGTCCGGCTCTGCTCCTATTTGCAGTAGATAGTACCCTGTGACGACTTGATGTGGCTTTAACTCCCACCCCTCCGGCGTTATCAAATACTTTCCGTTGAATTTCCAGTCTTGCCACTCTTCATCGAACCACTGTAATGTCCGCCCCTTCGCCATTCGCATTAGCCTTTTGCATATCGGTGGTATCTCTTTTCCCGAGTCCCATTTTTTGACACAGCTCGCAGTTTTAAAACATAGCGCGGCGGCCTCTTCAACGGTCAATCCACATACAACTTCACGAAAATATACATTCTTTTGTCTGTATCTAAAATTCTTCGTATTTATGTGCATTATCTCTTACCTTTCCTTTGATAATTTCTCCAAAAGAAGGATTGTAAACAATTGTTTTGAAACGATTTTCGAGTTAGCTAACCTATTTAACATAAGCGATACGCACTGGGACGTTGTAACGCCATGATTATTAAATCTTTTCTGACGCGTTATCACTTGTCGAGCACTGACCAGCAAGCAACGATGATGCGTGTTGCTCACTGACCAGTACCTTATTACAACTAGATTTTGTTTATCAGGATTGGATTAAGATGACTAGCATACTTCTCATTGCAGAAGTCACAGCCACACATTTGACCACCACATGAACACAGCTTTTCTTCATTGTGTAGTTCATGAGTAAAAGCAACGATGGCACCACAGTCACCGCAGATACAGTAACGTTCTTCATCATACTCATTCATCGTTTTTCTCCAACATGGAATCGCTTATATTCTGTTTACGTCGCCAACCGAACATACATGCAGAACTGACAACACCACGACGACGTTCGAAGTGATCTTCAACCGCCATCATTAAGTCATTCATGTGGATAGCTATCATCGGAGTTGATGGACCTTGCGTGTTATAAAGCAGCATCACACAGTCATCTACCTTGTCTTTCGATAATGGATTATCGCGCTGTAAAAAAGCCACACGCTGTGTCATCTCATACGGTAACGGACTACGTGGTAACGGTGGATTATAAGCATTACGCGACTTATAACTGAGCCCAAGTGAACCCGCAACACGACGCACTTTATCAACTGATATTCGAAGTTTATCAGCGATAGCTTTCGCGCCGTATAATGCGTAGTGACGAGCAATATACTCAACTTTGTCTTGAGGCACCTTTGGGCTAGTTGTAACACCAAGGGCTTTCAGTTTGACGCGGATTGATGATGGAGAACGCTCTAATTTCCTAGCAATTTGCTTAATGGTTTTCCCCTGCTCTACCATCTCTTTTAATTGTCTAATTTCAAGCTTAGTGTAGCGCCTAATCTTAGGCTGTGGTTTGGACGATGTAGATGTAGGCTTATGAAGTGTATTGATATTTTCCTGTATGTTGTCAGGTTTAACCTTCTTCAGTAAGTCGCTGAACATACATGCCGGTTGTGATAAATTAGTGCCTTCCATGATTTGGCCTCCTAGCCATGATTGTGGAACGCGCCAAGGTGGTGAGAGACCTTGGCGCACCCTTTCCTTAAAGCTCCAGTTCCAACGGTTCTATCATTTGCCCGAACCTTTTTAATTCAAGTGCACCAAAGTTATTAACAACAAAACTAGAGCTATGAACTGTATAAACTCCGGCTTCATAAGGCGGTTGCCCCTCCTCAACTTGTAATTTCATTAACGTAGGAAAGCGACCTGAGATATGAGCATAAGCATCTTGCTCCCTGATCGTTCGCGGTGGCTTTCCTTCCTTACCAGGGGATATACGTGTATTAATTTTCACATCGTCTTGGAAGATTTCGATTTTTAACATGGTGATTGCTCCTAGATTGGTTGTTGTTAAGCGATAGCTTTAAATGGCAATACGTTTGATTCGGCAACGACTGGCATCTTGTACCAGTCCGGTGCAGTTAGCGGCTGTACTTCAATGCGCTCAGAGCGTTTAAGCGTCGGACACATACGGCTGACATCGAACATCTGACCTATATCGATACCAATGACTTTTAAGCGCGCTTTATGCTCATAAAACTGTCTTTCAGAGAGAACCTGACGTAGGTCTTCACCAAGTTGCCACATGGTAAAATAATGCATAGTGACATTGGCTTTCCGCATGGTATCGACCGCGCCTGCGGCCAGTAATTGATGAGCTATAGACTGGTGTTCGTCATGGGATATCTGGATTGTATTCATGGCATTCTCAATGTCTTGTAAGTGCGGATAGAAGTCTTTTTCGGTGACGATTCCATAGAACTGGAGGTTATGTCGTTTCAACATGGTTTGTCTTAAACTGTGCTCTTCACGAACGACGCCCGTCGATTCGCAGTAGTCGATTAAATTTTTTATGTATTCAACGATTTCAGGTGCGACGCCTAGCTTCTTTCTTTGGTCTTTCTTTAAGTGTCGTTGTAGCTCAACAGCCTTGTTATAGAGCTTACTCATCACCCACGTAGACCCTTCACCCCAGTTACATGTTTGTCCATCTGGATAGAGTTTCGGTTTTCGACCACGCCCTATCTGCATTGATGACAAGCCTCGGATAAATGACTGCTCCTTGCCCTTGCCTACTGAGTGATTTCGAGTCCAATCTATCAAGGTGATTTCCGCCCCATCACCAACCAATGAAGACGCTTTGCTCTCTGGAGTTTGGCGGTGGTGTAATCGTGTGTTCTTGGTAAACAATGGTAAGTCGAACGAGGCCAGAACATGGTTATAGACCTCAACACACTCATCCAGTGTCTGAAGGCCGAACACATTATCCACCCTTTGCCAGCGAGACGGGTTCCCCTCAACACGCACACGCATACCATCACAACGAACGGTCAACTTAGTACTGAATGAACCTTCCAATACTTTCTGATTAACAGATGGAGGAAGCTTTTCACCTGTTTCTAGCTCTACCCGTTCAATAACATGTCGGCCAACAAGCGGAAGACCACCTTCATGATGGTCTTGCTGCATAAAAAGTTGGTCTATAAAAAACATGCTCTCAGAAAACCCTGTCAAGAAGTTAAACTTACATTTTTGTGTTTGCCAACATACACACTTGTATATGCCAATCATAAGGTATATAAAGGTAGGTGTAAACTTAAACATTAATAGGTGTGGATATGGATGACTTAACGATGAGTATTGGTGAAGTGCTTAAAGACCGACGTTTAGCACTGAGTATTAAGCAGGAAGATATTGCAGAGCAGATGAATGTAACTGTTCAAACAGTTAGCAAGTGGGAACGAGGCGTCACAGAGCCCAAAGCTCGTGATGTAAGTAAACTCGCTGAGATTTTGCTCGTAACCGAAGGCGAAATTTGCCGTGGAGAACTTAACTCGGCCAATGTCTCTAAAATGGATTTCATGAAGAAAATCGCCAGCATAAAAATGAAACTCGATGATGTGGCATTTTTCTCGACCGTCTACGATTACATCCCTGACAAAAAAGGGCTATTAGATAAACTTGAGCATGAGCTACTAAGACAACAAGCAGAAGAGCACTGGATGGTGATCGATGAAGCAGAAAAAGAGAATTGGTTTGCTTATTTAGAGTACAAAAAACGCCAAGAGCGGAACGAGATTTTATCTGATATATATGAAGCAGAAGGTCAGGAAGGTGTAGACAACTACCTTAAATCCGAGATCTAATCACTTAAAATCAAAACCGCACTGCTTATGCCGGTGCGGTTTTTTTCATACTTGAGATAGTGAAGTTATGCGGAATTCCGCAGTTAGTTGGGGTGTAACAGAAACCCCAACTTGCTTTGATAACATTTCAGTAACAGTCCAGTCTGAGAAAGCCAGTAAGAAGAATATGATATTCCGACCATAAACCACTATTAAAGTATGTGGTTCGAGAAAAGCGCACAGGTCTGGGCAGCAAGCTTCGCCCACATCCCCGTGCGATTTTCTCTCTTCTCACCTCACTCTATCACTCTCTTGCTGATGCTTTCTCTTGTCATTCGACAGTCAAAATCCGAGTTGTTGAAGATTCAGCAAAGAGCGAGCTTAGTAGTGAAGCGGTTTTTATTTTTGGATAGATCAAGAACAGAGGAAACATCGAGCGCTTGGCGGTGATGAGAGCGCAGGCCATCATTCGAACCCACATTGAAACCACACCGAAAAAGGAAGCCACGACAAAGCGTGCTTTTGTTCATGAAAAGTATGAAGAAAGGAATTAAGACGTCGCACCTATCCCCTTAGTGCGTATTAGAAACATTATGTGTACGGGCTTTTGCTGGTAAGCGATTCTCCCTCTCGGCATGTCGTTTGCCAGCAAGCTGACAACCACAATGAGCACTTCACTCGCCCACTCTTACTGGCTCAAAAGTCGGTCAGTGCTGGCGCAATGATACTGACCGCAACCACTCAACATAATGTCAGTACATCTAATACGCACTGGGACGTTGTAACGCCATGATTATTAAATCTTTTCTGACGCGTTATCACTTGTCGAGCACTGACCAGCAAGCAACGATGATGCGTGTTGCTCACTGACCAGTACCTTATTACAACTAGATTTTGTTTATCAGGATTGGATTAAGATGACTAGCATACTTCTCATTGCAGAAGTCACAGCCACACATTTGACCACCACATGAACACAGCTTTTCTTCATTGTGTAGTTCATGAGTAAAAGCAACGATGGCACCACAGTCACCGCAGATACAGTAACGTTCTTCATCATACTCATTCATCGTTTTTCTCCAACATGGAATCGCTTATATTCTGTTTACGTCGCCAACCGAACATACATGCAGAACTGACAACACCACGACGACGTTCGAAGTGATCTTCAACCGCCATCATTAAGTCATTCATGTGGATAGCTATCATCGGAGTTGATGGACCTTGCGTGTTATAAAGCAGCATCACACAGTCATCTACCTTGTCTTTCGATAATGGATTATCGCGCTGTAAAAAAGCCACACGCTGTGTCATCTCATACGGTAACGGACTACGTGGTAACGGTGGATTATAAGCATTACGCGACTTATAACTGAGCCCAAGTGAACCCGCAACACGACGCACTTTATCAACTGATATTCGAAGTTTATCAGCGATAGCTTTCGCGCCGTATAATGCGTAGTGACGAGCAATATACTCAACTTTGTCTTGAGGCACCTTTGGGCTAGTTGTAACACCAAGGGCTTTCAGTTTGACGCGGATTGATGATGGAGAACGCTCTAATTTCCTAGCAATTTGCTTAATGGTTTTCCCCTGCTCTACCATCTCTTTTAATTGTCTAATTTCAAGCTTAGTGTAGCGCCTAATCTTAGGCTGTGGTTTGGACGATGTAGATGTAGGCTTATGAAGTGTATTGATATTTTCCTGTATGTTGTCAGGTTTAACCTTCTTCAGTAAGTCGCTGAACATACATGCCGGTTGTGATAAATTAGTGCCTTCCATGATTTGGCCTCCTAGCCATGATTGTGGAACGCGCCAAGGTGGTGAGAGACCTTGGCGCACCCTTTCCTTAAAGCTCCAGTTCCAACGGTTCTATCATTTGCCCGAACCTTTTTAATTCAAGTGCACCAAAGTTATTAACAACAAAACTAGAGCTATGAACTGTATAAACTCCGGCTTCATAAGGCGGTTGCCCCTCCTCAACTTGTAATTTCATTAACGTAGGAAAGCGACCTGAGATATGAGCATAAGCATCTTGCTCCCTGATCGTTCGCGGTGGCTTTCCTTCCTTACCAGGGGATATACGTGTATTAATTTTCACATCGTCTTGGAAGATTTCGATTTTTAACATGGTGATTGCTCCTAGATTGGTTGTTGTTAAGCGATAGCTTTAAATGGCAATACGTTTGATTCGGCAACGACTGGCATCTTGTACCAGTCCGGTGCAGTTAGCGGCTGTACTTCAATGCGCTCAGAGCGTTTAAGCGTCGGACACATACGGCTGACATCGAACATCTGACCTATATCGATACCAATGACTTTTAAGCGCGCTTTATGCTCATAAAACTGTCTTTCAGAGAGAACCTGACGTAGGTCTTCACCAAGTTGCCACATGGTAAAATAATGCATAGTGACATTGGCTTTCCGCATGGTATCGACCGCGCCTGCGGCTAGTAATTGATGAGCTATAGACTGGTGTTCGTCATGGGATATCTGGATTGTATTCATGGCATTCTCAATGTCTTGTAAGTGCGGATAGAAGTCTTTTTCGGTGACGATTCCATAGAACTGGAGGTTATGTCGTTTCAACATGGTTTGTCTTAAACTGTGCTCTTCACGAACGACGCCCGTCGATTCGCAGTAGTCGATTAAATTTTTTATGTATTCAACGATTTCAGGTGCGACGCCTAGCTTCTTTCTTTGGTCTTTCTTTAAGTGTCGTTGTAGCTCAACAGCCTTGTTATAGAGCTTACTCATCACCCACGTAGACCCTTCACCCCAGTTACATGTTTGTCCATCTGGATAGAGTTTCGGTTTTCGACCACGCCCTATCTGCATTGATGACAAGCCTCGGATAAATGACTGCTCCTTGCCCTTGCCTACTGAGTGATTTCGAGTCCAATCTATCAAGGTGATTTCCGCCCCATCACCAACCAATGAAGACGCTTTGCTCTCTGGAGTTTGGCGGTGGTGTAATCGTGTGTTCTTGGTAAACAATGGTAAGTCGAACGAGGCCAGAACATGGTTATAGACCTCAACACACTCATCCAGTGTCTGAAGGCCGAACACATTATCCACCCTTTGCCAGCGAGACGGGTTCCCCTCAACACGCACACGCATACCATCACAACGAACGGTCAACTTAGTACTGAATGAACCTTCCAATACTTTCTGATTAACAGATGGAGGAAGCTTTTCACCTGTTTCTAGCTCTACCCGTTCAATAACATGTCGGCCAACAAGCGGAAGACCACCTTCATGATGGTCTTGCTGCATAAAAAGTTGGTCTATAAAAAACATGCTCTCAGAAAACCCTGTCAAGAAGTTAAACTTACATTTTTGTGTTTGCCAACATACACACTTGTATATGCCAATCATAAGGTATATAAAGGTAGGTGTAAACTTAAACATTAATAGGTGTGGATATGGATGACTTAACGATGAGTATTGGTGAAGTGCTTAAAGACCGACGTTTAGCACTGAGTATTAAGCAGGAAGATATTGCAGAGCAGATGAATGTAACTGTTCAAACAGTTAGCAAGTGGGAACGAGGCGTCACAGAGCCCAAAGCTCGTGATGTAAGTAAACTCGCTGAGATTTTGCTCGTAACCGAAGGCGAAATTTGCCGTGGAGAACTTAACTCGGCCAATGTCTCTAAAATGGATTTCATGAAGAAAATCGCCAGCATAAAAATGAAACTCGATGATGTGGCATTTTTCTCGACCGTCTACGATTACATCCCTGACAAAAAAGGGCTATTAGATAAACTTGAGCATGAGCTACTAAGACAACAAGCAGAAGAGCACTGGATGGTGATCGATGAAGCAGAAAAAGAGAATTGGTTTGCTTATTTAGAGTACAAAAAACGCCAAGAGCGGAACGAGATTTTATCTGATATATATGAAGCAGAAGGTCAGGAAGGTGTAGACAACTACCTTAAATCCGAGATCTAATCACTTAAAATCAAAACCGCACTGCTTATGCCGGTGCGGTTTTTTCATACTTGAGATAGTGAAGTTATGCGGAATTCCGCAGTTAGTTGGGGTGTAACAGAAACCCCAACTTGCTTTGATAACATTTCAGTAACAGTCCAGTCTGAGAAAGCCAGTAAGAAGAATATGATATTCCGACCATAAACCACTATTAAAGTATGTGGTTCGAGAAAGCGCACAGGTCTGGGCAGCAAGCTTCGCCCACATCCCCGTGCGATTTTCTCTCTTCTCACCTCACTCTATCACTCTCTTGCTGATGCTTTCTCTTGTCATTCGACAGTCAAAATCCGAGTTGTTGAAGATTCAGCAAAGAGCGAGCTTAGTAGTGAAGCGGTTTTTATTTTTGGATAGATCAAGAACAGAGGAAACATCGAGCGCTTGGCGGTGATGAGAGCGCAGGCCATCATTCGAACCCACATTGAAACCACACCGAAAAAGGAAGCCACGACAAAGCGTGCTTTTGTTCATGAAAAGTATGAAGAAAGGAATTAAGACGTCGCACCTATCCCCTTAGTGCGTATTAGAAACATTATGTGTACGGGCTTTTGCTGGTAAGCGATTCTCCCTCTCGGCATGTCGTTTGCCAGCAAGCTGACAACCACAATGAGCACTTCACTCGCCCACTCTTACTGGCTCAAAAGTCGGTCAGTGCTGGCGCAATGATACTGACCGCAACCACTCAACATAATGTCAGTACATCTAATGCGCACTGAGACATGTAAGCGCAATTTAGTAATGTTCGGTTTGAACCAGTTAGAAATGTCCTCTTATGCTAATTAAAAATTGGCCTTTGAGGATCTCAACCGATGCTGATACCTACGAATGACCTTGACATTAACCGCTTCAAAGTTCTGCAAGATGTCCGTGAGCGCCGTCTACGTCACGTTGATGCAGCCGAGATGCTGACCACTGATCATTGATTCTGCTCGTTTTTTCTCGGTCGATACGTCGGTTAACACGTTTACGGCTAACTGCAGTACCACGTTCCTTTAGCGCCGCATCGACGTTTGGGCTACCATACCGCCCCTCACTTTTATGACCAGTCAATAACCCAATTGGATTCTGAAAAGTAGCCAACCAAGCTTTCGTAGTCTTCAACCCAGTCGTCATAACCCTCTGAAGACTTCTGATTGAATGATCTGGATATACAAATTAAGTAGCCACCTGTACTTTCTGAATCATCAAGAATACGGACCTCAAAGCCAGCATCATCACCACTGATTATCGTTCCAACTTGCCCAATTTTGATCATGCCCTCTCCTAGCACATAACGAATGGCATGGATTCCCCCTCATGAAGATCTGCCACACTTAAGTGGTCGCTGTGAGAGTACTGGAGGTAACCCTGTCACATTCCATCTGTTATTGCGGTGTTGACCTTGCCAAACACTATTTTAATTTGCACGCGGTTGATGCACGTCGAACCACCCAGAGCTCAGTTGCTCACAAACATAGCAACTATACCATCTATGCTTAAAGGACTAGAAGCTTGTAGCGAAGGACGCTACTGGGAGAGAAAGTTCAACAAACCGCTTGATTTCTAAATGGCGATGATGCTAGCCATGCAATGTAAGCCTGTTTTCAAAACCACTTGTTCACGACTTTTAGAAACAGTCAAACCTTAGAAAGTGGCTATCATTGCCCGCGCTCGCAAGATCGTTGTAGTACTGAGTTCAATGTTACGAGATGGCGTTATGTGGGATGAAAATATAGCCAAAATTTAGCTGTTGACGCCATAATCGTTTGTTAAAACACAATTGCTACACGTCACTCTCCGTTAGCATTTGACGACAATTTCGAACTGTAAGAACACGAATTTCATGAGTGAAGCTATAAATGATTCTATAGTGACCAAACAAGATTTCACGATAATTGGTATGAGGCAGCTCAGGAACCATTCGCCCCATTTCAGGCATACTCGAGAGCAGATCAGTTTTATCGAAAACCTCGTTAACCCAGTTCTCTGCTGCGACTGGATTATCCATTGCAATAAACTCAGCTGCATCACCTAACTTTTGCAATGCTAGTGGTGACCAGACCACTTTCATTTCTTAATACGCTCCAACACTTGAGCACGAGCGTCTTCATTGGAAACACCTAAATCTGAAGCTAACTGTGCTTCAGCTATACGCATTTCTTCCAGTAGCTCAATTTTCTCTTGCATTGCTTCATATTCCGCAACATCAAGGACAACCGCAACACCTTTACCACGTTGCGTGATGACTAGTGGTCTACGAGTTTCGTTGATCTGTCTAATAAATGACGTTACGCCAGCACGAAATTCAGACAAAGGCTGAATATCTTGGTCAAAGCGGATACGGCTCATATTGAACTCCTAATGGTACAATTTAACGTACAAATAGTAGTTCAACTAGCCACTTTGAGCAATAGTTTGATTTTGTGTTGTAACGCTTGTATCGATAATAAGCACTCCAATCGGGTGATGTGAGACCAAGGATCTAGTTGCAACTACAGTTTTCTATGTAGCAGTTCGTTTAAGCGCTGGCTCCTCTATCGAGAGACCGATAACAAACATGAACACGACTTAGGACTTCAAGCATAAACCTCGAATAGTCGACTGGGTCACGAACCCGCATTACGCAAGCATGAGTTAGCTTGTTATGAATGCCAAAATCAATCAAAGCATCAACATTGGAGTTGATACTGGCAAAACACAATTAGACATCCACATCAGGCCACTAGACCGATTTTTTCAGTAGAGAGTAACGATAAAGGCGTCAAAAAAGCACTCAAAACGATTAGAGTCATAGCCCTGAACGTACCGTTATTGATGCTACAGGCCGATTAGAAATACCTGTTGCTTTAAGCTACCTATTGTTAAAGCAAACCCTGTCCACATAAAACGATTCGCTGGCGCTATTGGCTGCAGAGCCAAAAATGATCGTCTAGATGTAGAGTTGAACGCTCACTATGGAGAAGCAATCAAACCAGCTCTTACTGTCATCAAAGCAAAAAACATACGCCTGTTTTATATGCTGGCATGATGAATGATCTGAACCAGCTGTTTTAGACACTGAGTTAAGCGAGTAAAATCACTTAGCGAGGTAAACAATGACAAACACTAAAACACGTATTAAGCACACTGAAGAGTTTAAGGAGCAGGCGCTTAAGCTTGTTGAAAGAACATCGGTTACAGAGGCTGCACGACAACTCAATTTACATGCATCCCAAATATACGGCTGGCGTAAGATTGCAAGGAAGGACTCCACCAGTGAACGCGAGGCTGACCTTGCAGCCGAAAACGCTCGTCTGAAGCGCCTCCTCGCTGAGCAAGCGGAGGAGCTTGAAATAGTAAAAAAAGCCGCCACCTACTTCGCGAAGCATCTAAAGTAGCAAGCTTCGAGTTCATGCAAGTGCACATTGAGCAGTTCTCTGTAACAGGAATGGCCAAGGTTCTTGCTGTATCGCGTAGTGGGTTTTACTACTGGTTAAAGCATCGTCATGAAATCAGTCAACGAGAAAGAGCACGTACTCTGCGTGACATAACGGTCAAAAAAGCGTTCGAAGCTAGCAAAGGCCGGGACGGTGCAAGGCGTATCCAGGTAGGGCTGGCAGAGCAAGGGAACAAGCACAACCTCAAGACGATATCAGAGAGTATGAAAAGGCAAAGCCTGGTTGCAAAAGCTGCGCGTAAATTTAAGGTCACGACAGATGGTAAGCATTCGTTACCCGTTGCACCTAACCTTCTGGAACAAGACTTTACTGCTGATGCACCGAATCAGAAGTGGGCTGGCGATATCACTTACTTGATGACAAGTGAGGGCTGGCTTTATCTTGCTGTAATTATTGACTTGTACTCTAGACAGGTAGTCGGCTGGTCGATGGGTAACCGTATGACAGCAAGCTTAGTCGGAGATGCGTTGAAAATGGCACTGTTCCGTCGTGGGCTCCCTGAAGAGGTCATTGTTCACAGCGACCGAGGCAGCCAATACTGCTCGAAAAGTTACCGCGAGATAATCCACTCCCATAATTTAAAACAAAGCATGAGTCGAAAAGGAAATTGTTGGGATAATGCTTGTGTAGAAAGCTTCTTCCATTCGCTAAAAGTTGAAGCTATCCATTACGAACCGATTATGACTAAAGAAATGATGCGGCAAACGGTATTTGAATATATTGAGGTTGATTACAACCAAACAAGAAGGCACAGTGCGCTAGGGTATCTAAGCCCTGTCGTATTTGAACAGAAGAATGTCGCTTAACTTGGTGTCCAATCTTGTTGGGGTAGATCAGAATGACCTCCTAGACCTGTCATGCGTGTCCGGTAAAACGGATCAAGCCCAGTGTCTGATGCAAGCTATTGTTAGCTTACAACTCGATAGCTTCTGCAGAGTTACATATAACATAGCCTTCACCTAAGAATAATATGCCAACGTCAAGCTTAGGCGAATAAGCATCGACAAGTGACAACTCCAGTAACCCTTTAAGATTTTCTTTATACAGTGACATCAATTCTTTTGGGCCGCTTTCCAAAAGACCGTAACCTCCTCGAAGCAAAGCAATAGACGGAAAACCATACTGCTTCCATGAGCCATAAAACTTGCGGTGAGCTTCGTTCATTATTTCCACGACACTCAAAATGTCGGTCGGTTGAGATGAAAAATACAGTTCTGCTTGAGGAGAAACATAGTTGGCTAAAATTGGGTGCTCATGAGTCCAAGACACAAACTCAATGCTGCCTAATCCCAATGAATTTTTAACAACCCCCTTAGCTAGAATCATAAATGAGCGTTGAGAGCTATCACCCCAGTCATCGCAAATTAGCTCAATAACGATTCCTGAAGGGACTTCCTTGATAGAAATTACTCTAGGATTCAGGTCTATATATATTTTTTCTTCGAGTATTCGTAACATGCTGAACCTGTACGCTAACGCTTTATATACGGATTTTTCCGTATAACTTCCCTGATTCCAATTCCGCACAACATGCCAGCCCTGCATAGAGTGGATGGCTTTAGTTGTCTATAGACAATAATTTACATCAAATCATGTGATCTTGCGAGTCATATTATACGGAGAAAAGCATTTATTCTTCGACATATGTGTTTCAATTAGACAAAGCAATAGCTAGCCCAAACACAGCTGCTCATTCTTAATCGAACTCAACCTTAAAAATCGCACCTGCTAACTTCTTTATAATGCGTGAATTATGGATAAAAAGACAACCCACAGAATCTAATTTGGTGAAGGGATGTAAATTGCTGTGACAACATGCAACTTGATACCGACGCTAAACGAGACTGAGGTCTCGTCTAGCGCCGTGTGTTGCTTCACGTGGATGATCTCTTCTCATCACCTGAACCCACCCGCGCTTTACCTAGCCCGCTCTTAGTGCTTTCAGCGTGAAAATCAGGTGATGATGTCGTCATCGGTGTTGGTTGTTGATATAACGCGTTAATTCTCTTATGGTTTTCATGAATTTAAAGTTCAACTCTTTCTAAAACAACGAATTCGCTCAACCTTACAATGCCTCTTGATTTCAGAGATAAGTGCATCAGGTGAACTATTAAGTTCTTGATGTTCCATAGAGAAAAACAAGTCAGTTTTAAGTGGGTGCTGTACACCCCGTTCGAGCATCAATATTAGGCCATCAATTAGGCCCTCTAATTCTTCTGGTGACATTGAGTCACTTGGGTAAAAATTTTTCTTAGCTCACTACGAAATTCTCGCTCGCTGTACTCATACAGATAATCGTGCATCTTCATTTATTTCCTTTTATTTGACTGGATGAAGCCCACTGCTTTTACCTCAATATAATCTTGATGTTACAAATCTTATGTCATTTATATGATAAGGAAGACCACCATGTTGTAAATTTTCCATATGGTGAAGAGAATATTTAACTATTCCTCCATATTGATACTTTTATAGCAACCGGAGCTAAACCTTTTTTAAATTAGAGACTGATCAGGGCAGGAGCATACTTTGATGGATTTATAACCCAAAGAAAACTCTTGCCCTATAATCGTCGTTCCAACCCGATTTTTTCAGCTTCACTTTTTGACTCGGTGCACCACAGTCGCATTGCTTGAGCATATTCATCACAAAACGTCTGAATAACGCAATGTTTTCAACCGCACCATCTAAAGTGATACGAGAGCTATCTTCTTTAAAAACAACATCTAAAACATAGTGTTGACTGTTCTCAATCCGCCAATGCTGGCGAATATAGTGGCCCAGTAGTTTGTGATTCGGCGATAAAGAACTTATGTAGTATGAGGTATCTACAGTGCCTTTACCGTTGATCACACGATGGCGTTCCACTGCTATAATGCTTCTTACCGTCGGCCACTTCTCCGACAGGTCGGCAGGCAATTTGGCCTTTAGCTGAAACACGTATCGCTCCTCGCTGCGTCCATGTTTTTTCTCTTTGATTTCAGTGACTATTTTCTCCTTGCCTGCATCAAAAACTGCTTGGAACTGCGCCACAACAGCCGCTCTAAGCTTAGGCTGATTATTCTTAACCTGGACAACAACATGGGCTTGCTTTTCTTTGATTTTCTCTAATGTTTCACGCTGACAATGCAGTGCATCAACCGTGACAACGCTACCCTTTACATTAATAACATCAAGCATTTGGCGGACAATGCTTATCTCACCATTTTAGTCTCAGTCGGCTTTTGACTCAGAACGAGACCACGCTCGGTGTCGTACGCCGTGACCAACTGCAATGCTGTTTTTCTATCGTTACGATAGGAGCCTCGAAGTACTTTTCCGTCAAAGGCGATAATGGGGCTGCTGTCCTGACCAGTTCGTTGTTCGTTTATCCAAAGAGCTAAAGCCTCAAGCAAAGATTCGGCAACAACGGAACGCAAGATACGAGCTATCGTGTGTCTGCGAGGGATACCATGTTCGAATGGTCTGTATTTTCTTAGCCAGTCGAGCTTTTCTTCTCCATAAAATTCAATGTCTTGCCAGCCTTCGCATCCTGATGCAATGGCACTAATCACAAGGAACATCACGTCGATGATATCGTGCTTCTGGTTGATGTTCGACCGAGTATCTTCTACAACAGATAAGTGTTCAATAAGGTTCACAATTGCTATATTTCAGAGGGTTTGGCGCAATTAGATCACATTAGCTATCAAAGTGCGATCCCGCCCTGAGAGACTGATTAACTGGAGTAAACTGAGTACGGTATTTTTCAATACTATTCTCGAAATTCTTTCTCGCTGTTAAATGCACCATACTCGAGCAGTCTTTCTGCAACTTCGGGAGGAATCGTTGCGCCCAAGTCAGTGTCAACACCTTGGTCTAACCAATAATCATCAGATTGCTTTGGTTCAATTCCTTCATTGTAACAGTCTGAGCGGTCGGAATACGTGGACACAGCGATGTTTACCGTAAAGCGATGAAAGGTTCGAGCATTGGCTGCGGTAAAACAACGAGCCTAGCCGCTACTATGGTTAATACCCTAACTTATCTTTGACTTATTCTTCGGCCTATAATTAAGAAAAACCAAGAAAAATGTAAAAACGTGATGCAAAACATGACATAGCTCGCTTCCTATGAAGATATTTGTACTTCACTTTTATGAAGTTTGAAATAATTACAAGTCACTAATTGTTAAGCTCAATCTATAGTTGAGGGCATTATTATCTACATCATCTGGCTAGCGATAAATATAGTGGTTTACTTTGCTTTGAGTTTCTTTAATGCAAGTATCGCACGTGACTACGGATTAAACTATGTAGGGTGGCTTATTACATCCATTATAATTACTCCCCCGGTAGCATTATTCATTCTCATTTTTGTAGCAAAAGGGAAAGAGCATGAAAGAGCGAAATCCAGATTTAATGCTTTGAAAGACAAGTACATTGAAATGTATAGAAGCTATGAACCTGTAGCAAAACACATTCTGTCTTTTCAATCAGCCTATGATTACTTGAAGATTAACAGAGACTTCGATAAAGGCAAAATCGATACAACTGAACTTAGTAGTCTTATCGACGGATTGTCAAATACAATTGAGCATGGAATATTGCCAGCGAAATACATCCTTTGTTCAAGTGCCAATTCAACAGAGTTAACTATTAAAGTACGTCAAGTTACTATTGAAAGGCTTATTTTAATCGGAGCAATTAAACGTAGTGACTTAGAAAGTATGGACAACTAACGCATGGATAATTCATTTATGTTTCATTTTGGATTAATGACGCCTATATGGATTGTTTTAATTCACTTTATTGCAAGCTTTATAATTGCCACTTATGCATCAAGACGTGGTATGAGTTTGTTTTTGGTTTATATTTTCACTTTTACTATCTCCTATTCTAGCATTTGGATACGCTGTGATAGCAGGTAGAAACTTGAAATTCGAGCAAAAGAACGCGACCAGCAATATGAAAAAGAGCGACATATTTTTATAGAATTATATTGTAAATATGAATCTTTTATCGATGATCAAAAGATTAAAGATGCCTATGAGGCTCTCGCGTTTACAAAACAAAGCGAAGCGTCTCCATTTACAAAGTCACATATTCAGCTTCTCATAAGACAAGTAGCAACATATGTGTCGGATGCTTTATCATTGGATTTATTGGAGGTCAGTAACACTAGTCCAGCCGGAGCTTTAGAAGAAAACTACTCATTGTTTGTTCGCGAGGAAATAAGCTTAACTGAGTTTGAGAAAAGGAAGAAAGCATTTCTAGCAAAGATCTAGGTAGTACACTGTCCGATAGATGGTATTTCGAGATGAGTTAATTCTTCTCTCTGCTCTTTTTAATTAATGGTTGACGACAATGGCAAATATGCCACCTATACCTATAGGGCAAGAAGCGTGTAGCGGCGAACGCGACTGGGAGAGAAAGTTCAACAAACAGCTCGATCTCTAAATGGCGATAATGTCAGCCATGCAATGTAACGCTGTTTTCAAAACCACTTATTCAAGATTTTTAGAAACTGGAAAACCTAAGAAAGTGGCTACCATTGCCTGCGTTCGCAAGATGGTTGTAATACTGAATTCAATGTTGCGAGATGACGCCATAGTCGTTTGTTAGATTACCCTTCACACAAATCGCACGATTTAATCATATTGACCATTTCACGCGATGAGCTATAATCATACTCAAATCTAGCTTTGGAGATTGATTATGCATACATTAACAGCAAATGATGCTAAACGTAATTTTGGTGAGCTACTCCTTAGCGCCCAACGTGAACCAGTGAAGATTAGCAAAAATAGTAAAGATGTCGTAGTAGTCATGTCTATCAAGGACTACGAGGAGCTGGAGGCAATGAAAGCTGAACACATCAAACATTGTTTCGAGTCAGCCACACAAGACTTAGCACAAGGCAATGTTGTTGATGGTGAGGATTTTTTAAGCGCCTTATAACCTTTTATGCAAAAGAATAGATACAAACTGAGTAAATTAGCTCAGGCTCATTTAAGAAAAATTAAGAGCTATACTGTCAACAATTACTCTGAAACTCAGTGGCACACCTACAAAAATAAGCTATTAACCGGATTTCAAATGCTTGCCGACAATCCAGCCGTAGGTCGCAGCTGCAATGAAATTTATCCAAGTGGTTTTTACTTTTCTGTGGGCAAACACACAGCCTACTTTACTAAGGAAGACGGCTTCATTTTAGTTGTCGCTGTACTCGGCCAATCGCAACTCCCACAAAACCATTTATAACTTATAACATCACCCTGAAGTTAGAGTTGGGATGATGATCTTGGTTGAATATCAAGCCTTTGACTATAACTCCAGACAATAGCTTGCTATAACTATGCATTAATCTTCCTAACTGGTTGTAAGACCAGTGCCACACAACCCAAAAGTACGCCTATGCTCGTCGCGCCTATTACATTCATCCCAGCATAGTGAGTCAATATACCAACAGTGAATGAGACAAGAAAATAAATAGAGTAATGAAAGTAAGGAACGGTACTCCAATAACCACCACACTCACTACATTTGTTTTTGACTGAAGGCCGCGTTTTAGATTTATCGAAAGCTGATATTGATTTATCTTTGCAACATGGGCAATTAACCATTTTAACCATCCTCTCAGTGTAAAGTTTAATGGCTATCTTAACACGACAATAAGAAACTAGGTGCATTTTAAATGACAGTTATAGGGGAATTGTCTTCATTGGTGAGAATCCATTAAAGCCTTTTTACATATATATGAGTCATAAACATTAGTCTTGATTGAAACTCATTCCATGACATTTCTTGTTTTGAGGGGCTTCCCGGCCAAGGGTCTCGGATAACAACGCGACGAAAAATAGGGTTGTTAAAATTATCTACCGAATAGTATACGCCAGTTAACACAACAGCATGACCGATTCCGCCATTAGGATTACTTAGACCGACGATAAGAGGCCATCGATTGGCTAAATCTTGAACTATTTGGCTTCCTGAGTACGTGTATGGATTAGCATGAATCGAAGAGTAGCGCCCCCTATTATCAGGTGCCCAACCGCTTAGTGCATGAACAATTTGCTTTGGATTTGCTGGTCTATCAATTTGCGTGCCATAGATTCGTTGAACGACTTGTTCCTGTGCAACATAGAGCCCATGATAATTGAGAACCATTTGCACAGACGCAGCCCAGCACCAGTTTGCTTGTCTTTGTCTTCCGTTCTGGCTTGGGGATGCAAAAAACTCGAATTGATCTGATGGAACCCCAGCAACGAATAAGTTCTGCTGTAGTTGCTGAATTTCAGCACTAGAAATTGTACTAAAAATTAGAGTAAAGCTTAAAAAGCACCTACGAACAATCGAACTAAGTTTCATGACCATTTCTCCTCGTGGCTTCAACGCTTTATGTTAAAAATTTTCCTCCCCACTCTACTTATCTCTTAACACCTACTGCAATCTATGTGTTTCCTTTAAATAGAGCAACAGAGAGGGTAAAAGAGCTTAAACATACTAAACCATCCCTAGATGTTTTGTTTAACCAAACAGCCCTTTCAGCCCCGTTAACCTTGTATATATTGCGTGAATTATGGATAAGAAGACAACCCACAGAACCTGATTTGGTGATGGAATGCCTATTGACAGGGTAAAATACAACTCAAGTTCTACTCTGACTGAGAGAGCGATCTCGTCTAGCACCGTATGATGATGTACTGATGATAGTCATTGAGCTGCACACTAAAGCGGTCTTATTCTTCTAGCTGGGTTCCCGGCATACACGCCTTTCTCGGTGATGTTTTTTGTCACCACACTGCCCGCACCTATCACGGCACCATCACAAATAGTCACGGCAAGAATGGTGGCGTTGGAGCCGATAGTGACACTATCGCCAATTATAATTCGCCCCCAGTCATCAGGATTTGGATCAGGCTGACCTGACTTGAACATATCATTCGCAAACATGACCCCATGACCAATAAAGCAGTCTTTTCCAATCGTCACAAACTCACAAATGAAGCTATGAGACTGCACTTTTGTACGCTCACCGACTTTCGTATTTTTCTGAATCTCTACAAACGGGCCCACGAACACATCATCTTCGAGTTCACAACCATAAAGGTTGGCTGGCTTTACAACCCTAACGCGTTTGCCACATTTCACATCTACGATACCGACCTGCAATAGGGTAGGAGAAGTCATTATCAGGGTCCTTTTGGTTCGCGATTAAATCTGCTTTTCAATTATCGCACTGATTGAGGCTTTTTGATCGCCGCTAACAACTCAATAAGTTCATTGATAACAAGCTGTGGCTCGTCGTCTTGAATAAAGTGGCCACTTTTTTGCGTCAAGACAGCTTTTCCTCGCGGAAAGGATTCGACCCAATCTTGCTGGAATTGTCCCCATAACTTACGCCCCTCCGCCGTTTCAAAGAGGTTCTGGGGGGATGATGGGACTTTAATCGTTGCGATCAATGTTATTGGTATATCCTGGATCTCAGGAAAACTGAAGGAAGGCTGCTTCTCCCAGATCATATCAACAAAGCACCACTGCGTTGCCGCTAACGCATAGTCGCGACGCTTTGTTTCGGCTATTTCTTTGGGGCCATTAACCGGGTCTATCTGGGTGACTATTTCAACGTCTCTTTCGTTAGCCGGATCGAGCATCAACATCGCAGAAACCCTTTCAGGATGAGTGACCGCAAATTGACGAGCGATAATACCACCCAAGGAGTGAGAGACATAGATAACAGGTTGGTGGATGTTAAGCAGATTGAGGAGTTGTTTCGCATCAGAGACATAGTGTTTGGCTTGGCGTTGCCCATCACAACGGTCTGAGCTCCCCTCGCCTACGCGAGAATAGCGCACTGCGGTTATATCAGATGGAAGTTGGTTCCAAACTGCGTTCCAACCTGCCATGCCCGATACAGCGCCAGCCTCGAAAAAGACGACGACGTCACCTCCTTTTCTTACTTCATACTCCACTGCGCCGCTATCAAGCATCAGTCTGTCTGTGGCATTTACCATACTGCAAATGCCGCACAGGCACATAAGCATCACAAGTCGCATCATTACGCTTACCATACGAGCAAATAGTAGGCGACGACGCTATCATTTTCTTCACCAACTGTATGCTCGAAAAATAATGAAAAATGCGATTTGAGGCAGCGGTCGATAAGTGCAAATGATTGATGGATAAAAGCAGTCAAAGATGAAACTTGCCGACCTTAACGTGATGACAAAATCTCACCATTTTAAGAATTAACACCTAGCAAGCCACATTTTCAGCGTTCTGACACAAATTGACTAGGTTTGTTAGGGCGGTTTCGTTAGGATATCGCGCTGAATTCAATAAATTTTGTCATCAAGGAAGGATTGAGATGTTCCTGAGAACCGTGACTGATACGTTCACTGCGTTAAACAAATCGAAGAGCAAAATCATCACAGCTACCGCGATTCCCTTGCTAATTAGCACATTCATTGGCCTAGTCACAGACCAAAGTGAAAGCGTGTTTGCGATGTTTATCGGTATGTTTGTTACAACAGCGTTGACAGCAATCATCTCAATACAGGTTCATAAAATACTGATTCTGGGCGAAGACTCAGTACCGACCTACGGCACGATGAAATGGGGGCTAGTGGAAAGCTGGTACTTTGGACATACACTGCTAATGTATGCCATCTGCTATGGTCTTTATCGCGTTGGGGTTCACTTGGGGCCTTTGGCACTCGTCGCTGCAGTACTGCTCGCTATTATCGGCGCGCGTGCATTTATGGCATTTCCTGCCATTGCGGTAGGTAAAGGTGTCTCGTTTAAATATGGTGTCGAAGTCACACAAGGCCACACAGTATACATGCTGTTGGTCTCGTTTGTGTTCCCGATCATTGTCTCAATTTCGCTTATTCCGTTGTTATTGTTACCGATTCCCTTTTTAGACTCCCTCTATGCCTATGTGATTAGTATTATTTCCGTCGGCATGTTGTCGATCGCTTATCGCATTATCGTTGAAGGTAAATAACGATAAACGCCGCTGATTATCAGCGGCGTTTTTCATCTATCCCGTTTCATCTAGTCTGACAGACTTCAAGGCTGCTCTGTCGCGGTGCTTCCACCGCCATTTCTGTTATCACCATGTCGATGATAAACAAAACTCGATATTGCTACCGTCATCGGCACCGTGAGAATCAGCCCTATGCTCCCTGCTAAAGCATGAATCATCGCCAATGCGATAGCGGGAATGTTCATAAACTGCATGACGGGCATTTGGAAGCCCCACACCATCATCATGGTCGTTAAAGCACTTCCGACAAACGCGAGTACCAGTGTATTTGTCATCGTGCCCAAAATATCCCGACCAATACGGACAGTCGCAATGAGTCGTGCTTTCTCATCTTGCTCTGGGTTCGCTTCTCTAAGCTCATGATAAGACGACACCATGGAGATCGCGACATCCATCACTGCGCCTAGCGCGGAGATCATGATTGCCACAAACAACAACCATCGAATCTGGATTTGAGCCTGCCCACCGAGATAGAGCAAGTCTTCCCCCTTGTCGAGATAAAGACCATTCAACTGAGCAAACTCACCAAATAGCTGAGCCATCACACCAGCGACAATCACCCCACACAGCGTGCCTAGCATCGCAACCAACGACTTTCGATTCCATCCCGCGATCAAGAGAAAGTTTACGATGATCTTCAAAGCCATCAGCAACAGCGTGATCCAAACAGGATGACATCCAGCGAAAATCGCTGGTATCAGCACGCCAACGAGCAACGCAGAAGTAAAATAGAGAGAGATGACGGAGTTTAGCCCTTGGATGCCGGCCAATAAGATAATGAGTACAACGACAATGCCAACCATCCAATACACTGCATTGGCGCGGTCGTGATTAAATGGCCAGTACACCACACGTTCACTTTCGCCTCGGATCAGCATAATGAAGCGATCGCCTTCAGCGACATGGACATTGTGCAGCCGACTCAGGCTATTCTCGACTTCTACCTGCTGCCACGCGTTGTGCTCATCTTGATAACGTACCAACAAGCGTTGTCGGCCCGTCAGCGTATTGGGGGCCATAACATCGGGTTGAACTTGCTCGACCAATACTTCATCAACCCAAGCCTTAACAAAAGTCTGATTTGCATACGCTGTCGGTCGAAAGCCATCGCTAATAATGGGTGATAAGTAGAGTACAAGCGTTGAAACAATAACAATGAACAGGGAAAAAAGTGCGCTCTTTTTCATTCAGTGCGTTCCGAGGAGCTAAAGGCAAGTAAAAAAGGTGCCAGAGATTCTCTGGCACCTTCCTATGGCTAAATCAATCCGATCTAAGATTACTGAGGTTGATTGCTGTAAGCGCACCCCTCATAGAGCGCTTCATTCGTCGCAGTATCGCTATAGTTTGGATTGACGAACCAACTCCCCTCGTCCATCAGATTCAATGCACGATGGATAGCAGTACGATCGCCCGCGCCAGAACGCATTACACAAATTTCTTTGTTTTGCAGACGTTCCCATAGTGATTTACCTGCCCCTTCACGAAGAGTGACAATGTCACCTTTGGTTTGGTGCTGGCCAGTGTTGTCTATGGTCCCAAGCTGAAGGATATGCCAGTTAGGGTGAGTAAAGTCGGCAGCAGCGAGTTTACCCGCTTTGGCAACATAATCGGTTAACATGTCACGCACTGCGTAGATTGGCTCATTTGACGATTCCCAAATCACATCCGATTCGGTGATCCACCCCTGCGCTAACAGCGTTGTACCATAGCGATAGTCGTTGATAGCGAGTACGTAATTGGCTTGTGGGTCAAAAGGTGCCCCGGCGATACTCTCAATTTGGACTCGTTGACCTTCGCTATGCTCGTTTCGGGCTGGCTGGCTCAAATCCACAACATATTCAATATTGCCATCAAAAATGTCATAGTTATAAGCACGGATATCCGGGTTAAAGGAGACGGTCAGATCGCCTTCTTTGAACTGGTTGAAGTATGCGTAAGACCATTCCATGTAGTCTTTCAATGCCGCACCTTGAATATTAACGGCAACAAGCTCATTGTCGTACATGTAAAGGTTGGCGCTATCTTTCTTATGGTAATCCTGACCGTGATACAGGTTCGAAGCATCGGAGAACAGCGCAGCCGCAGACACATCCACCTTCACCGCATTGCCGTCTTTATCACGCGCTTTTTCTTCCACAGTACGAATTTGAATTTGATTGATCACATCAACCAACGGCATATCATACAGTTTCGCGGCATGAATCGTAGTGTAAAGACGCAGACCTTCACTGTTCGCCATGCGATCCTCTAATACGGCTTCATCGGCCGCACCGTTTGCTGAGAAAGTGAAGTGACCTTCAACATTGCCGATCACTGTGTTCGCATCTGTCTCTGACGCATCGTGAATAGCACGCATCTGCTCTTGGAGCGCTTTGTCCTCTTCCACGCCTGCAACAGTGCGGTTCGCAAGGGTTGTATCTTGAATCTGCCAATTGCCATTTTCATCTTTAGCTAATTCAATCTGCGCCTTCGCTAAGGCCCAGCCCCAGTTACCTGGCTCGATAATCTTCACTTTTTGATGACGATTTTCATGGTTGTAGACACCAGAGATCGCTTTGTCTTCTTGCTGATATTCACCGTTAACGGAAATCTCTAGCATTTCCTGAGCGGGATCATCCCCTTTATTTACTTGTTCGATGAAACGAGCGTGCTCATGGCCCATGAAGATGACATCGATCTTATCCGCCAATGCCGATGCAATTTCATGAACACCACGGCCATGCTCTTTGCGACCATAGTGGAATGCGCCGATGACAACATCAGGTTGGTGCGCTTCAATCACATGATCAACGGTTGCCGTAACCGCTTCTAACTCATCTTTAAAATCGAGGTTACGGAAGTTCTCAGGTGATGCCGCTTGCCAGACCTTCACCCAACTTGGTGTAAGTCCAACCACAGCGACTTTAGCGCCGTTGTAATCATAAAGTTGGAAACCACGTAGGAAAGGAATTTCATCGCCAGATGCATCACATTCTGTTGCGGCTTGGTCCCAAAGTATATTTGATGAAATGACCGAACCATCAAACGCACGCAAGTTACGATCAATAAACGCGCGCTCAAAATCAAACTCATGGTTACCCGGTACCCAAAGGTCATAATTTAAGGCATTCAGCGTTTCAACCACAGGGTGAACGGGATTGTCATTAAACAGTTCTGCTGAGTTACCTTGTACCGTATCGCCAAGATCAATCAGCAACATATTCTCATCAGCCGCACGCTCCTCTTTTAAAAGCGAAGCAATTTTGGTGAAGCCTGCATTGTTATCAATCGCATCCAACGCATAATCATAGGCGTAAATGCGGCCATGCATATCGCCCGTTGCACCAATCGTGATCGTTTGTTGAGAGAGGTTTTTATCGTTACTTTTTACAATCACTTCAGGCTGAGAAACAAATGTCTCACACTTAGCGAGTTCAGGCAGTTGCGACGGAACCGGCGCATCTGCTGTTTGGGTTTGTATTGCTGCTTCTTTAGGCTGTTCAACAGCTTCTTGTTTTTGATGGTTACAACCTGAAAGAATGGCCAGAACGGCAGCGCTCAGCGCGGAAAGTTTGATGATTTTAGGGTTCATATTTGAGTCCAGTTTATTGGAAGAAGTGCCCCACTCACCTGCTTTTCGATGTTTAAGATAGCGAGTTGCCTCACACCTTTCGTTGCACTCAAAATCCATTTCATTGATACCGCTAATGCAACCGCAAGCATTTGAGTTAAATTGCATGCTCAAATATACGCCTATCACTTAGAATAAAAACACCAGACTCAATTCAGCGAGTTTCATTTTGTAACGACCGAAATAGGTATCAAGAAAGTGTTGGCAATACGTAATGCACATTTACATTGCCACAAAGAAACCCCAACCCAAAATGCTTACAGCAAATTAATAAATACGCATAAAGCAAGGAAAAGCCACCATTTATTTCGTCAAATTACAGAATATTGATACCAAGAATACATACAATGAATTGCTTTGATCACATTTGATCGTATTGATAATAAAACGCGCCACATTCTATGTGACAGCGCCATGTCAGATTTTTAGTATAGAGCTCATCAAACACCTCTACGGCGCATACAAGCGCTATTTCGCGTTGCCAATTTCGAGATATCACTAAGCATTCACGCGCTGGCCATCGCTAAGATTGACAGGAAAACGAGATGAAAAAAGGATTTTTACTGCCAGGGGTAATTGCGACCTCAGTATTGCTTGCGGGATGTGGCTCTGATGTAAAAGAAGCGCTTGATCCTCGCGACCCTGGCGGTGTCAAAATAGATTTTGATAAACACAGTGGTGTTTATCTGAATAATAGCAAAGACAAACTGGTACTCGTCACACCCGATGCACCTCAGTCAGTCATTTATGGTCAAAATGGGCTGCCCGTCTTAGAGGACGATTTCCTCGCTTTCTTTGATCAGTTTTTTGCTTCCTTTTTTGCCGACTTGGATTGGGGAGAGCCGACCACCAACGTTGAGATCTTGCGAAACGCAACGCTCGCACCCAGTGACACCACGCGCTTTAACCTCTATACCGGGCGTGAAAATCACTTTGGTGCTGATAACGCCAAGATGACGGCCTTTGACATGGGATTCCTTGATGAGTCACTGCAAATTGTCATTGAACTACTTCAACTGATGATGTCATGGACTATCGACATTAACTTTGAGGGTGATAACGCCAACATAGTCGGCAATATTAATGACATGGCGATACTCGATTCACTCGATCGTATTTCGACACCGTTTTCACTTAACAACGTCGCAGGTGCCTATCAAGTCGATGCATCCACTGTCATTACCTTTAGTGCCAATGGCACATTCAACTATTCCGCCACGATAGAGGGTGAGCACTGCACCGTCACGGGCGAACTGCTGAAACAATCCAATACAATGACCGCGCAATACACAATGGACACATCACACTGTGCGAACTGGGCCAAATTCGAACACCTTAATGTTGCTAATATCGACTATCAGATAGGTCAAGAAACGATCATCTATTGGCTACAATCAAACAGCGATTTTACGCCAGCGGTGATCGTGGGTCGGTAGGCAGTCCCGCACTTACTCAGATAATTTATCTCAAATAAAAAAAGACGCCGTTATCGAGCGTCTTTTTCTTATCTGTTTCCCGATTAACTTAAGAAGCCACCGAAAACATAAACAATGTAGTCAAACAGGTCTGGCGAGAGATGGAAAAAAAGCGCCATGACTAACATACCGACAAAGACGCCGATACCAAGAAACGTCGCGTCACGCTTTGATCTTTGCGAGCCCGATACGTTATCGGCCGGCAGACTGTATGTAGATTGATTTGGTTTCGCCATAGTCCTCACTCCTTTATTGAGCATCATATTCAACACTCAACACTTGGACTTCAATGTCGATGGGAGATTTATCGACCAATATCACGGCGATACTCAAGGGTTCATAAAAATGTCACACTCAATTCGACCCATGTCACAATATTCTTGTCTTGAATAACGTAATTGTGACCTTTGTCATTATTGATCGTGATTGAACTCTCAGACTTACTGATACTTTTGTAATAGCGCCTTCATGGCATTAGCTCTAATCGGTTTAGCGAGAAAGTCTGTCATTCCTGCATCTAGGCACGCCTTTCTATCCGCTTCCATCGCATTCGCTGTGGTCGCAATGATCGGCAACTTAACCCCTCCCGCACGCAATAACTTGGTTGCTTCAAAACCATCCATGATTGGCATCGACACATCCATTAAAATAATGTCGAATCCGCGGCGTGATTCCAGCATCAGATCGACAGCCGCTTTCCCATGCTCGGCAACTTCCACTTTATGGCCGGCTCTTTCGAGCATCAGTTTGGCAATCATCTGATTGGCTCGGCTATCTTCAACCACAAGAATACGAAGCTGTTCAGTTCTTACCTCCTCATGAGGCGCTTGAATCTGATTAGGAGCAGAGCAAGCTTCGAGTGGCAAACGAATGGTAAAGCAACTTCCCTTACCCAACTCACTTTCTAGTGAGATCTCTCCTCCCATTTTGTGCACCAATAACTGGCTTATGGCTAATCCCAGCCCCGTGCCGCCAAACTCTCTGGTAATAGAACCGTCGGCTTGTACAAAAGGTGTAAACAGCTGCTTTTGCGCCACCTTGTCAATGCCAATCCCCGTATCACTGATATCAATGCGAAGAAGCCCCGCTTCTTTGACAGCACGAATCGCGATTTCACCTTCATGAGTAAACTTAATCGCATTCCCCATCAAGTTAAACAAGATTTGGCTAAAGCGATTTTTATCACTGATCATCCACTCGGAAATGGCAGAATCGATATGCAATTTGCACGCTAACCCCTTCTTCTCCGCCTGTGGTTTTAATTGCTGACAAATAAGGTAGATGCGCTCTCGCACTTCCATGGGCTCTAGATAGAGCTCAACATTGCCCGCCTCTATCTTCGAAAGATCCAGCACATCATTAATGATGTTCAACAATAGCTGAGCAGATTGGTCCATTTGATTGACCCAACTCTCCTGCTCATTACTCAGGCCTGATTCAACCAAGGTATCCATCAATCCCATAACCGCGTTCAACGGCGTTCTAATCTCATGGCTCATCATGGCCAAAAACTGCGATTTTGCTTTATTCGCTAAGTCAGCCTGACGGCGTGCTTCCGTCAGCTCTTGCAAATGTTGACGGCGTGACGTGATATCTTTAGCGGTGCCTCGGAAGCCTTGGAACTGACCATCTTTGTCATAAAATGGCTTACCACTTAGTTCAAACCAACGTGAATCATCATCTTGGCTCAACTGACACTCAAACTCACTGAAAGCCACCTCAGATGCCAACAGTGATTTCAACGACTCACGAGGATGCTGCCCACTGATAATGTCGAACAGGCTTGTCTTATTGATGCGGTGAGTCTCTACACTTGGAGTTGAGAGATAAGTGAAGCGGCTGCTTTTATCTATTTCCCAAAACCAGTCACCTGCGGTTCGGGCGAAATCTTTAAAACGGAGACGGCTTTCGATGAGTTCTTGGGTCCGAGCAGAGACCAATGCTTGCAAACGTTCGCGATAGTCGATATCAATGATTGTGCGTTCCAAAAGCGGTCTGAAGCGATCAATGACTTGGCGACAGCGCGATGTAAACGCATTAGGCTTACTATGCGTAAACACCAAGATCGCGTCTCCAGAACTCACCTTTACCCCTGTCAGCAATGCCGAACGCACATAGCCATGCAGTTGTGGCGGTAGACGGCTAAACTCGTTGGTGCGCAAAGGATCAAAAAGCGCGATAGATTCGCCATTGATAGCACGCATGAACACTTGATCCGCTTGCCATTGGCAATGGCTGAAATGGCTTTGGGTACCAACAAGTTCTTTAAAGTTCTGAAAGCCACTCTCTCGACTTAACACTAATGCCGACTCGAAGTCGATATAACGACGAATGACTTCTAGGAGGCTATTGAATATCTGAATTTTATTGCTTGCGCCTGCCATGGCGGCAATACCTGCCAAAATAGCAGTGTTCTCTTCCTTTAATTGCTGCTCGCGCTGTTGACATCGATGAAGTTCAATCAACGTTTCCTGCAACTTTTCCGAGTCAAAGTAACTGTCCATCTTTACTCACTGTGAAAAAGTACGGCTGATATCATCAAATTACCGTGGGCGTTCTCGCCACCTGTAAACTGGCCTTGCTCACCAAAGGTGAAAGCAGATGCAAATGGCATTTGGTGCATAGCATTGTACATAAAACCTTTTACTTCAGGCATTTTTTCTCTTACTTGAAGCATACAACCTGCGCAGTAAATCGCGAGTCCACCGACCGGACGGATTTGCCCAGCACCCAGTTCAAGTGCTGAATCGATCACTCGGCCAGCGCGCTTGACTAATCGCTCTTCAGTGCCAGCCATCAAAAAGACACGCTCGCCTTGCTCAACGGTAGAAAAAAGACGGATGCCATTTCTATCTGATATCTCATAAGGGTGCGAAAGCTTGAAGTAAGCCATACCGTTAATTTCACCCGCTATTCGACCTATGGGATTAAGCGAAGCCGATGAAAAAAAGTCTCCCTTGGGGCTCAACTGGTTACCTGTTATCCACGCTTCATAAAGCGGCGCTGCGGGTTCACCATCCAGTTCAATAATCTCACGACCTTCCACCTTAGTCGCGACCGCGCTAACCCCAGTACTCGCATACCCAGAATGAAAAGAGAGACTGATGGGACAACTTGGATAGAAGACAGCAAGCGAGATAGCTTCGCGACCGAATCCAGACTGAGTAAAAACAGACCAATCGCCACTAATTTGATTGTCAGCTGCGCTGCCACCGACCACAGGTACAGACGGACCAATGACACTCTGTATTCCTTCAATCACACGCTCTTCATTGCCCGGTGTTGCATGCAGTAATACCAATCCTGGCAGTTCACCGACTCGCCCGCTTTTTGCAATCGCTTCTTCGACACAGGTTTGTGCCGCATGAAACGCATCTTCTTGATGATATTGCGTGATCGCAGTCCCATAAGCGCCTAAATCATCTTCGGCAGCCCACAATACTAAGGCGTTTTGTTGGTAGAATTCGGCGTCGCTCATTGCACCTTGGCAAGAGCTACACCCCAAAATCTGCGTGTCCGGAAAGGCCTTAACTAACGTTTGATGGATCAAAGCAACATCATGGCATTCCGTGAAATAGGCAATGAGAATATTGGGAGAAGGAATTTTTGTTCTAAGGCTATCAATCGTCTCGTCAAGAGCAAGTACAGTCTCTCTATTTTCAGAGCCGGAAGTCGCTATATACATAGGCAGTTCTAGTTAAACGTTAGTAGAGCAAGTATAAGCCATTCATGTTTTTTTTTATTTTGGATGTAAAGAAACTGGGATAACGGTCGTTAGTTTGAGTTCTGTTGGGTGAGTTTAGTCGAAAAATGCAGCAAAAAAGAGTACTTGTCATCACTGGAACCTCAGACCTAGGGCACACCTACTGCCTGAGTTTGGCAGATGAAAACTGTATCCCTATTGCCCTATCGGAGGATGTAGAACAGGGGCATAAATTGGTTGATGACGAACCACGGGCGAGATTTGTTGAAATGACTTTACGTTCTGAGGACGATTTTAATGCTATTCTAGCAAGTCTCCCTCAGTACCTAAAACCGATCGACCACGTCATTTACCTGTTACCCACCTCAGCCTATCTCGATCGCTTTACCACACTTGCAGATTGGCAACCCGTCACTCAACACTTATTGTCTTTTCCTGCGACATTTATCGAGTCTCTCACTCAGCATCAGGTCTCCTCCTGCACCTTTGTCAGTGCTCAAGTAGAAAAAGCTCCGTTAATTCAAAAGTCTATACAGGCCGCTTTTAAAGAATATGCTCAACACAGCGCAGCGCTATATCACACACAATGCCGCATAAACTGCATAGAATATGACGCACAACGCACTCACCCTGCAGACGTCATCCGTATGAGTCTACAGGTCATGCAAGGTACTGATTCTATGTGGGGAAAGGTGTTTACGCTTTAATATCAAGCTAACTATTTTTGCGAGATCATAAACGGGTATTCTGTCTGACTTACGAACACCGAAATTGTGACTGGCATTGATGACTTCAATATTTCAAACTGCCAATAAAAATGATCTGAATCAATTTTTGTTAACTCAATGTTATTTTCAGCGCTTTTAACTTGCGGCGTGTCGGCAATATTTTTTTGGCTCGAATAAAGCTCGACGATAAACACATCATCTTTATTAACATCTTTTATTTTTAGTGCCCAAAGCTTGTCTTCAGATTGACATAAATCAATTTTAACATTGCATTCAACTATATCTGCTTTAACAGACACACCAACTTTAGGGCTTTCAGCTTGTTCTGAATAGTAATCAAACGTCCTCCAAAAGAAGGCAATCAGCAAGATCCCCATCATAACAAGGATTTGCGTGAGCCTAGCTCTTGTTAACTTCTCAGCGGGCATGCTTTTCTAACTCCATTGCAACCTAGCTCAAACTTTTCAAAAAATGTTACTTAACCGTAAACACTTTGTGGGCTTGTGGGTATGAATCATTCATCTTCTCCAGTATTATACGGCATGTTACACCTTGTTACACTGGCGTAGATAATAAGTTTCTTTATCAACAAACAATACTATTAATCAGTGTATCAAGATAACGCGCTTTTCTGTGCTAGTTTTTTCTTAACAGGGAAACGTTGTGTAGTTGATAAAAACTGAGTGGAAGCAAGCAAGATGAATCAAACAAACCAGCTTGAACAAAGCTATGACTATACCGTGGTTCGTCAATTCACCATTGCCACCATTGTGTGGGGAATTGTTGGTATGGCCGTAGGGGTCTTAATCGCGGCTCAACTGCGTTGGCCTGAGCTGAACTTTGACACCCCGTGGCTTACGTATAGTCGTCTACGCCCGCTGCATACTAATGCAGTTATTTTTGCGTTTGGTACGAGCGCCCTTTTTGCAACATCTTATTATGTCGTGCAACGCACTTGTCAGACCCGACTGTTTGGTGGCCCTTTGGTCGCCTTTACCTTTTGGGGATGGCAAGCCATTATTGTCGCCGCCGCGATAACATTGCCTTTGGGTTTTACCTCAGGCAAAGAGTATGCGGAGCTTGAGTGGCCCATCGATATCGCTATTGCCCTGGTCTGGGTATCTTATGCAGTCGTCTTTTTTGGCACCATGATTGTACGGCGAACATCCCATATCTACGTCGCTAACTGGTTTTTTGGTGCCTTCATACTAACGGTAGCAGTACTCCATATCGTAAATAGTATGGCGATCCCCTTAAGCATGACGAAGTCATACTCAATCTATTCAGGCGCTGTCGATGCGATGATCCAATGGTGGTACGGACACAATGCCGTTGGTTTCCTTCTCACCGCAGGTTTCTTGGGTATGATGTATTACTTTGTCCCCAAGCAAGCAGGTAGACCGGTTTATTCCTATCGCCTCTCCATCGTGCACTTCTGGGCACTGGTTTCGCTATACATTTGGGCCGGCCCTCACCATCTCCATTACACCGCCTTACCCGACTGGACCCAGTCCTTAGGTATGGTAATGTCGCTGGTTCTGTTTGCACCTTCTTGGGGTGGCATGATCAACGGTATCATGACCCTTTCCGGTGCATGGCATAAGCTGCGCTACGATCCCGTTCTTCGATTCCTAATTGTCTCTCTCTCCTTCTATGGAATGTCCACGTTCGAAGGCCCAATGATGTCCATCAAGACGGTCAATGCACTCTCGCACTATACCGATTGGACCATTGGACACGTTCACTCTGGTGCGTTGGGTTGGGTTGCGATGGTCTCAATTGGTTCGGTTTACCACCTTGTACCAAAACTTTGGGGTCAAGAACGCATGTACTCAATCAAGATGGTCAACATCCACTTTTGGTTGGCGACCGTAGGTACCGTACTTTACATCGTTGCGATGTGGATTTCGGGCGTGATGCAAGGCTTAATGTGGCGCGCAGTTAACACTGACGGTACCTTGACGTATAGCTTCGTCGAATCACTACAAGCCTCCTACCCGTTCTACTTTGTGCGTTTTGTGGGTGGTTTCATCTTCCTTGCTGGCATGTTCTTAATGGCGTACAACACGTACAAAACCATTGCGGCGCCTAAAGCCAGCCTGAAAGCTGTCGAGCAGATGTAAGGAGCCGAAATAATGGGTACAAATAACAAAAACCGTCATGACATTGTTGAGCGCAATGTCGGCTTACTTGCCATCTTAATCGTGGTTGCAATCAGTTTTGGTGCGCTGGTTGAGATAACACCGCTCATGTTCCAAAAACAGACCACTGAGCCTGTGACCAACCTTCGTCCTTACACTGCGTTAGAAATGGAAGGACGCGATGTCTACATCCGTGAAGGTTGTAATACCTGTCACAGCCAGATGATTCGCCCATTCCGTGCAGAAACAGAACGCTACGGTCACTATTCTGTTGCTGGCGAAAGCGTTTGGGAGCACCCCTTCCTATGGGGCTCAAAACGCACAGGCCCTGATCTAGCGCGAGTTGGAGGTCGATACTCCGATGATTGGCACCGTGTTCACCTCATTGATCCACGTGCCGTCGTTCCAGAGTCCAACATGCCAGGTTTCCCTTGGTTAGAAGAAAATGTGTTGGACGGCAAATTAACCGAGAAAAAACTGCGTATCTTCAAGGACAATTTTGGTGTGCCTTATAAAGAAGAAGATATCGCAGGTGCTGCAGAAGCGGTGAAAGGCAAAACCGAAATGGATGCTGTCATCGCGTATTTGCAATCTCTCGGCCACGCGATGCAATAAGGAGGCAGTGATGGATTATGCATTGATTCACACTATCTGGACGCTGGTATTGTTTATCAGCTTTGTTGGCGTGGTTTGGTGGGCCTATAACAAGCGTCAAAAAAACCGCTTTGATGAAGCCGCTAATCTAATTTTTGCAGACGAAGAGAAACATCGTACCGCTAGCCTATCTGGTAAAGGAGAAACCAAATAATGACCACATTTTGGAGCATTTGGATTTCGGTCATCACCTTGGGTTCGTTAGCAGGTATTGCTGCGCTGCTCTACTGGTGTACCAAAGATAAAATGGGTGTCGAAGAAGGTGAAGACATGGGCCACGAATACGATGGTATTCGTGAAATCAACAACCCACTGCCCAAGTGGTGGTCCTATATGTTTTGGGGCACACTCGTCTTTGCCGTTGTTTATCTTCTGCTCTTCCCGGGTTTAGGTAACTGGAAAGGTTTACTCGGCTGGCAAAGTTCAGACCAAACCGTGATGACTGTAGAAGAGTCAATGAAGTCGATTGCCGATTCTCAGTCGAATAAACGCCCTGATCAATACGCCCGCGAACTCGATAATGCTGATGCCTACTTTGGTGAAACCTTCGAGCGTTTGGCCTACGTACCCGGCACGACACAATATCGTCAGCTCGAAGATGTCGCTCGCGATGAAGAAGCCATTAAAGTCGGCCAACGTTTGTACTTGCAAAACTGCGCACAATGCCATGGTTCGGACGCGCGTGGCCAACTCGGTTTCCCTAACCTCACAGATAAAGCTTGGCTTTATGGTGGTGAAGCGGAAACCATCAAGGAGACCTTAATGCATGGTCGTGTTGGCGAAATGCCCGGCTGGCAAGAGAGTCTTGGCGATGATGGTGTAGAAGAAGTGACCAGCTACGTCTTGAGCCTATCTGGCCGTAAAGTGAATACCAAAGATGCCGCAGCGGGTAAAACACGCTTTGTCGTCTGTGCTGCCTGTCACGGTACAGACGGTAAAGGTAACCCTGCCTTTGGCGCGCCAGATCTAACCGATGATGTATGGCTTTATGGTGATACCCGTGCCGATGTTGTGCAAACTATTCGCTATGGCCGTCAAGGGGTCATGCCTGCATGGGAGAACATTCTCGGTGAAGATAAGATCCACCTCATTTCAGCGTATGTTTGGCAGCTAAGTAATCCGAGTGAAGAATAGTTAAAACTCAATCCAAACAATTGGTTACATACTTGTTCACAAAGTTTGACACCAAAGCTACTAAATAAAAATAAGCCCCTGTAATATGGGGCTTATATTTAAATCACTTCTCAACCTCGTGTAACTCACCGAAAGCCAGTCACACTAGCTAACCGCCTTTCCTGAGGTGATTTAAATATAATCAATCTGCGTTTTGTTACGCTATGTTTGCGCAACTATTTAGGGATAAATACATATGAAAAAGGCATGGTATAAGCAGTTTTGGCCTTGGTTTCTCATCGCCCTACCCACATCCGCTGTTGTCGCTTCTCTCGTCACCTTCTCTATCTTTAGCCAAAATAAAGTCTCTTTGGTTGCAGAGGACTACTACAAGCGCGGAAAAGCGATCAACATCGACCTTTCTCGTATCACGCTCGCCAATGAGAAGCGCATTCAAGCTTGGATTGATTTTGACACTCAATCCGGCGCAATTCGACTCAACCGCGGAGACCTAGACACCCATCCTACACTGCGTGCCATCTTTACCCATCGCACCCTAGCCGACAAAGATTTCACCTTGATGCTGAACCCCGATGCCAGCGGTATCTACCGTTTCCAAACTGACGCCGCACTCAGTGGTCCTTGGTTTATTGAAATTGAACCCTTTGATGCGACTTGGCTCCTTCAAAACAAAATCTACTTTCCGACAGCTGATACTGCAATTCACAAGGTAGATTGATGACTGAAGCTTGTTATCACTGCGGAGAGCCGATCCCAAAGAATTGCGAATACGAAGTCGAAATTCTCGGCGAAGTGCGCAGAATGTGTTGCCCGGGCTGTCATGCGGTTGCAAATACCATTGTGGCGAGTGGCTTGACTTCCTACTATGAGTTTAGAACCGAGAAAGCGGATCGCGCCGACCTTGTGCCCGAAGCACTGCAAACGCTACAACACTATGATTTAGAGGAAGTTCAACAAGATTTCGTCATAGGTTCGGAACAAAACAAAGAGGTGACATTGTCACTCGAGGGTGTCACTTGCGCTGCCTGTGCTTGGTTGATAGAGAAGAAACTCTACGAGTTAACCGGCGTCGTCAAAGTCATCGTCAACACGACGACACACCGTGCCGTCATTGGCTGGAAAAACGACACCGTCGCACTCAGTAAGATACTGCAAGCGATACACAGTTTGGGTTATCAAGCCGCTCCCTTTGCGGCTGACAGCCAAGAGCAGCATTACCATCGGACAATGAAGCAGTATCTCTACCGCATTGGGATTGCCGGGCTTGCGACTATGCAGGTCATGATGTTAGCCGTCGCGCTGTACTTTGAGGTTTTCAGTGATCTTGATGAGGCGTTTCGACACTATTTCCGTTGGGTCAGTCTCGTCTTTGCAACGCCTGTGCTGCTCTACTCTGCATTACCGTTTTACCTCAATGCTTGGCGCAATATTAAGGCGCGCAGTTTAGGTATGGATGTGCCCGTCTCCATTGCACTATTACTTGCCTATTTCGCGTCTTTGTTTGCAACAGTCAAAGGCACCGGCGAAGTCTTTTTTGAATCAGTCGCGATGTTTACCTTCTTTTTATTACTTGGCCGATTCTTAGAAATGCGCGTTAGGCGACAAGCGGCAGCAGCCAGTGCCAATCTGTTAAAACTGATCCCTACCATTGCAACCTTGGTCAATGGCGATGAGATTGCCGCCAAGCTCCTCAAAGCAGGCGACCGAGTACGCGTTTTACCAGGAGAAGCAATCCCAGCTGACGCTGTCTTAGTAAGCGGTGAAACGGAAGTTGATGAAGCCATGCTAAGCGGCGAATCCGCTCCGGTCAAAAAGTACATCGGCGACCTCGTCTATGCAGGTACTATCAACGGAGATGCGAATATTGAGTGTGAGATTCAACGGGACATTAAACATTCGATGATTAACACCATCGTTCGTCTACAGGATGAAGCGCAGCAATCCAAACCTCAAATTGCGGAACTCGCCGACAAGGTCGCACGTTATTTTGTTGTTGGCATATTAACGATTTCCGCAGCAACTTGGCTTTACTGGCATGGAGAGCGCCCCGACGACGCCTTTTGGATCATGTTGTCCGTACTCGTCGCGACGTGCCCTTGTGCACTCTCATTGGCCACGCCAACCGCACTGACGTGTGGCACGTCACAAATGAGTAAGCAAGGCTTGTTAGTGCGCAAAAGCCATGTCATCGAAACACTTTGCCATGTCAACCACGTCATACTCGATAAAACGGGCACCCTTACCGAGGGTAAAGTGACGCTCGCACGTACTCTCTGTTTTTCTCAAGAAACGGAACAAGCCGCGCTCCGAATCGCTGCAGGCCTAGAACAGTATGCCAATCACCCTATCGCCCGAGCTTTCAGCCCTTTTTTCGACGCTTCACTGCATTTTGAAGACGTCACCAACCACATCGGTGAAGGTCTAGAAGGTGTCATCGACCAGCAACAGTGGCGCATTGGTACATGGCACTTTGCCTGTCAAGGCGATTGCCCGAATCCAGATGTACAAGTCTGGTTAAGTTGCAATAGAGAGCTCGTTGCTGGCTTTGAATTAGAAGACCCGATTCGAGAAGAGAGCCCTGCTTTTATCCGTGCACTGCACGACAAAGGGGTCACTGTGACTATGCTTACAGGCGACCAATCACGCACCGCTGAGCAGGTTGCCCATCTGTTGGGCATTGATCGGGTTCAATCAGGCATGTCGCCAGAAGAGAAGTTTCGTTACTTGAAGTCACTCCCGGACAGCGAAATCACCTTAATGATTGGCGATGGCGTCAATGATGCACCGACCCTCGCTGGTGCCCACCTTTCAGTGGCGATGGGTGGTGGCACAGATATCGCTAAATCCTCCGCTGATATGGTCCTCCTTGGCGATCAATTGGCGAAAGTGATCGGGGCAAAAGAGATAGCGACCCGAACTCGGGATATCATCTGGCAAAATCTGCTATGGTCACTGGGATATAACGCCGTGATTCTTCCGCTTGCTGTCATGGGCATGGTCGCGCCCTATATTGCCGTTTTCGGTATGTCAGCCAGCTCGCTGATTGTTGTGACCAACTCATTGAGGTTAATGAAGTAATGGAAAGTCTCTATCTGTTAATTCCCATTGCCATCGTACTGGTTTGTGTTGCAGTCGGCATCTTCTTATGGGCAGTGAAAGCCGATCAGTTTGAAGATCTTGATCGACAAGGCTACTCCATTCTTTTTGATGAAAAAGAAAAACAGCCAGACGCAACAAACAAAGAGAAAAACCATGAACACTGATTGGGTGGCCGCTTTCACCATTGGCTTGCTCGGGGCTGGTCATTGTCTGGGTATGTGTGGCGGTATTGCAGCGGCCGTTACCATGGGGATCGGTCAGCAGCCTCGATCGCGATGGCTTTATCTTGCACTCTATAATATCGGCCGCGTATTCTCTTATACCTTGATCGGCGCACTATTTAGCGGAATCATTGCCAACATTGGCCATTTGAGCAACGCGTTTCCTTGGCTTGTCGCGTTGCGCCTCGTCGCTGCAGTCATGATGATCTTACTTGCTCTGCATGTTGCGCAAATTTGGCAAGGATTATTGACAGTTGAAAAATTAGGTCAGTGGATCTGGAAACCTATCGCCCCAATTGGTAACAAACTGTTACCACTAAGGCACCCACTTCAAGCCTTACCCTTTGGCATTGTATGGGGTTGGCTACCTTGTGGTTTAGTCTACTCGACACTTAGCCTAGCAACCTTAAGTGGCAGTGCAACTGGGGGGGCGGTCACTATGTTTGCCTTTGGTCTCGGTACCTTACCCGCCATGTTGTGTGTGGGTGCGCTTGCCGACCAACTACAAACCCTGCTCAAAAATAGCGCATTTAGGCGCATAAGTGCGCTAGCCCTGATAGGCTATGGTATTCATACCGGATATGTTGCATTGAGAATGATGTAAAAAATTGGTCAATTGCCTTTTTAGTGTGGTAAAATTTTGACTTATATCAATTTGGTTACCTAGGCTTATGATTTCAGACAAACTCTCTACCAAGCGTATTCAGTCGGGCGGTTGTGCTATCCATTGTCAAGATTGTAGTATCAGTCAGCTATGTATCCCTTTCACACTGAATGAATCTGAACTCGATCAACTCGATCAGATAATCGAGCGTAAGAAGCCCATTCAAAAAGGGCAAGAGCTATTTAAAGCAGGTACAGAGTTAAAGTCTTTGTATGCCATTCGTTCAGGAACGATCAAAAGCTACACCATTACCGAACAAGGTGATGAGCAGATCACCGCGTTCCATCTAGCTGGTGACTTAGTCGGTTTTGACGCCATTACTGACATGTCTCACCCGAGCTTCGCACAAGCACTAGAAACCTCTATGGTGTGTGAAATTCCTTTCGAAATTCTTGATGACCTTTCAGGTAAAATGCCGAAATTGCGTCAACAGATCATGCGTCTGATGAGTAATGAAATCAAAGGTGACCAAGAGATGATTCTCTTGCTATCAAAGAAAAACGCGGAAGAGCGTTTAGCGGCATTTCTTTACAACCTGTCGACACGCTTCTCGCAACGCGGCTTCTCACCACGTGAATTTCGTCTTACCATGACGCGTGGCGATATTGGTAACTATCTCGGCCTCACGGTTGAAACCATCAGCCGCCTTCTGGGTCGCTTCCAAAAATCCAGCATGCTAACAGTTAAAGGTAAGTACATCACCATTAACGACCACGATGAGTTAGCTCGCTTGGCCGGTAATGGGCCAGATAAAGAGTAATCCCTCTTACTGTTGAATATCTTATTAAGAAGTGACCTCAATGTTTTGCGTTAGGTCACTTTTCTTTTCTAAACTGACTCGAAATCTCTGCTAATTCATCGCGTATGCGTTAAAGTAAAACTACATGCTTTAGTGAGAGGATGCAGATATGAGTAAGTTTAACAAGATCTTAGTTGTTATCGATCCAGCTTCTGATCACCAACCCGCCCTATCCCGTGCGCTACATCTCGCGCGCAAATGTCCGGAAACGAAAATCACGCTTTTCTTGGCAATTTATGACTTTTCTTATGAAATGACATCCATGCTTTCTGCGGATGAGCGACAAGCAATGCGCAAAGGCGTGATTCAACAACGTGAAGCCTGGTTAGATGAACTCATCGAACAACCCGTTAAAGATGGCTTCGACATTGATCTTTGCGTGGTTTGGCACAATCGCCCTTATGAATCTATCGTCACCCATGTGATCACTGACAACCATGACTTGTTGATCAAAGCGACACATGAACACGACGCCATAGGTTCTATCATCTTCACACCAACAGACTGGCACTTGCTACGAAAATGCCCTTGCCCTGTCTTGATGGTGAAGGACCACAGTTGGCCTGAAAATAGTAAGATCGTTGCTGCGGTTAACCTCGCTTCCGATAGCGAAGATCACGATAATCTCAATGACAAAATCGTTGAGGAAGCGAAATGCTTCGCTGAAATCCTCAATAGTGAACCGGTATTGCTCAATACCTACCCATCAACGCCAGTCAACATTACCATTGAGCTGCCCGAATTTGATCCTGCATCCTACTCCGATGCTGTTCGAGGGCATCACCTCACGGCGATGAAGGCACTGCGTCAAAAACACGGTTTACCCGAAGAGCAAACACGCGTTGAAGAAGGTTTAGCCGAAGATGTGATTCCAGACGTCGCTAAGCAGCTCGATGCGGAGCTGGTCATTCTTGGCACGACAGGACGCACCGGTCTATCTGCGATCTTTATTGGTAACACTGCCGAACATACTATTGATAAGCTTAACTGTGACCTATTAGCACTTAAACCGCCCGGCTATATGAGTCCCTTAGACCCCAAGGTCCACGACCAATAGTATAACCCTCTAACGCCCCCTCTGTGGGGCGTTATTCTTCTCTGCGTAAACGCAGCATCAGCTCACTTTAAAATGCCTTTCCCTATTTACCTTCAAACCATTCCAAAATCTGATGGGATCGCTATAATGTTGCCCCTTCAACTCCCTCGATGTTGTGAACTCTGGTAGTAATATGAACGAAATGACAAAAGCGCAGCAGTATAACTTTAATAAGCTGCAGAAAAAGTTACGCCGTAATACCGGCCAAGCCATTGCCGACTTTAATATGATTGAAGAAGGCGACAAAATCATGGTTTGCCTGTCAGGCGGTAAAGATAGCTTTACCATGCTGGATATCCTGCGTAGCTTGCAAAAAAGCGCCCCGGTAAATTTCGAGTTGATTGCCGTCAACTTAGATCAAAAGCAACCGGGCTTTCCTGAGCATATCCTGCCAGAATATCTAGAATCAGAAGGCGTTAACTACATGATTGTTAACGAGGATACTTATTCTATTGTTCAGGATAAAATCCCTGAGGGTAAAACAACCTGTTCACTTTGTTCACGTTTACGTCGTGGCATTTTATATCGTACCGCCAAAGAAATTGGCGCGACAAAAATTGCCTTGGGTCATCACAGAGACGACATTCTAGAAACGCTTTTCTTGAATATGTTTTACGGTGGAAAAATGAAAGGCATGCCACCCAAGCTGGTGTCTGACAACGGCGAGCACGTCGTTATTCGCCCGTTAGCATACTGTCGAGAAAAAGACATCGAACGCTTTGCTGAAGCAAAGGCATACCCGATTATTCCGTGTAACTTGTGCGGCTCACAACCCAACCTACAGCGCCAAGTCATCAAAGAGATGCTTCGCGACTGGGATAAGCGCTTCCCTGGACGTATTGAGACCATGTTCACTGCGATGCAAAATGTCGTCCCATCACACTTAGTCGATTTTGATCTGTTTGACTTTAAGAGTATCAACAGCGACTCTGGTGTCATTAATGGGGGTGACATCGGCTTTGATAAAGAAGAGATGCAAGCACCATTGAATCCAGACGTAGAAGCGTTTGACCCAGGTGAGACCCTGAACGTCGTTCAAGTGCAATAACGTCCCTCTACGCTGATGGTTATCTATACTCAAGCACCTTTAGGTTGCTTGAGTATCATTAGCGCTCCCCTTCATCTTCTCTCCTGTTGCTTCACCAGCGATGCCCTCACCATGCTATCTCGCGCAACTAAAGAGCTAATCTACTGATGCTGCGACTATTTATTACAATTCTTGTCGCCACATTCCGCTATAATTAACGCCATCTTCGCTACGGTGAGCTTTCTCGTTATCTCATCGCGATATTCATCATCACATCATCTCAAATTAGCTATCTCGCCAGCAATTACAGGAGTATTTCATGGCTTATCAGGCGCTCTGTCAGCATTTCATTCGACTATCACGTTTTCACCATCTCGGGCTCATCTGTGGCTGGGATCAAGCGGCTATGATGCCTGCTGGCGGTCAACAAGCGCGAGCAGAAGCGATGGCAGAACTGCATAAGCTTACGCATCAACTTTTAAACGATCCCTCACTTGAGGATTGGTTTCGTAAAGCAAAGGATGAAGATCTGTCACTTCAAGATCAAATCAACCTGAAGGAGATGCACCGTGTTTGGCAACAAAGTACCCTGCTTCCAGAATCGTTAGTAGAAGCAAAATCGTTAGCAGGCTCCAAATGTGAGCACGCGTGGCGAACCCAACGACCTAACAATGATTGGAAAGGTTTTAGTAAGAATCTCGAGGCCGTATTAACGCTTTCGCGCGAAGAAGCGCAACTTCGCGCCGATGCGACAGGCGTCTCGCCCTACGAAGCGATGTTAGAGCTTTATGAACCGGGTATGACCACGGCAAAACTCGACAACTTGTTTGCCGATGTAAAAACCTGGTTGCCTAACCTTATTCAGACCATTACCGAGAAGCAAGCTCAAGAGCCGCTACTCATTCCAGAAGGACCTTTTGACACAAGTCAGCAAAAGGCACTTGGACTGGATGTCATGACGTTGCTTGGATTTGACTTCAATCATGGTCGATTAGACGTGAGTGCACACCCGTTTTGCGGCGGCGTACCCAGTGATGTGCGTATCACCACACGCTACGATATCAATGATTTCACCTCGACAATGATGGGTGTGATCCATGAGACAGGCCATGCACGATATGAACAAGGTTTACCTAAAGCATTCGCTGGGTTACCCGCAGGTGTCGCGCGCTCTATGGGAGTACATGAATCACAAAGCTTGTTCTTCGAAATGCAGCTTTCTCGCCACCCTGAGTTCGTCACCTCCCTTGCTCCTCGCATTCGCCAGGCGTTCGACCGTCATAACGATCCCGCGCTGAGTGCGGATAACCTCATCAAACTCAATACCCGTGTCAAACCGGGCTACATTCGCGTTGATGCCGATGAAGTCACTTACCCAGCACACGTTATTCTTCGCTACGAGATTGAACGCGCACTTATTGAAGGCGATTTAGAGGTTGCCGACTTGCCCGATGCTTGGGACGAAAAAATGCAGCATTATCTTGGCCTGTCAACCAAAGACAACTTCACTAATGGCTGCATGCAAGACATCCACTGGACAGACGGGAGCTTCGGCTATTTTCCAAGTTACACCCTCGGTGCCATGTATGCCGCACAACTGATGGCGAGTGTTGAAAAACAAGTCGATGTCGAACACTGCTTACGCACTCAGTCACTCTCACCGATTTTTGACTGGCTAAGCGATAACATTTGGTCTCAAGGTAGCTTACATTCAACAGACGATCTCATTCGCAATGCGACAGGTGAAACCTTGAATGCAGCGCACTTCGAAGCCCATTTAAGAAAACGCTATCTATAGCCCAAACCCGACAACGAAAAGAGCAGCCAACAGGCTGCTCTTGGTTAACGCTCCTCGAACGACACGTTATTTTGCCACTAAGGTAACTTCATCATCATAGACACGGCGTTCCCAGCCTGTAATCTCGCCGTCTTTACTCATTAGAGGGAAGACATAGACGGGGGAAATCACTGTTTGCCAAGCACCCGACTCATTTTGTGTCACGTTGACTTCAAGGTGACCGTAATGCTTACCGCCTTGGACAAGCTGTTTACCTTCCCAAACTTCAGGCGCATCGAGGTGAGCCAGATAGACTTGGTGAGGGTTGTCTAAATCAACGCTGTATTTTCCATCTTTACCAAAGTAAGGACCACGTAAGCCATCACCACCGATACCCACATCATAGAAATGAATGCCATCAACCAATGAATGCTCATACATTTCATCATGTCCCGCAAACACCGCATCAACACCATACTTAGCGAAGAGTGGCGTTAGCACTCGCACTGGCACCCCTGATTGATTGTCTTCACCGTTCTCAAACCCGTTTTCCCCCGTTGGGAAACCATGTGGTCCAACCGAGTAAGGGACATGGTGAAACTGAACAAAGGTAAACTGACTCTTCTCTTTTGCATCAGCAAGTTGCGCTTCTAACCATTGGTATTGCTCTGAGCCGGGATTGAAGTCCGGCGCCTCCAGTCCTTCTAAGCGCCAGTTAGTGTCTTTATCGGTTTTGTTTGGTTTACCATCTGATGTATCAATGGTGATAAAGGTAATAGGACCGTAATCCACACGGTAGTATCGCCCTTGGTGCTCTGCACGCTTTGCGCCATTATCTGGCAGATCAAAGTACGCCATGTAGCGATCAATGGCCTCTGCACTGAGGTCTGGCACATACTCTTTACGGCCACCATCTGGGCCTGGGTAATTTTCGTGGTTCCCGATAGCGGGCAAGATCGGTGTTGATGATGCGATTGCATTTAACTCACCAGCGTTATGACGCCAAAACTCATCCCAGTCACGTTGTTCATTCCCTGATTCAACAAGGTCTCCGGCTATGGCGATAAAGTCTGGGTTACGTTCTGCCATAACACGAATGTTTTCTTGATATCCAATCGTCTGGTCGACCAAGTATTGTCGGTTAAAATCGCCATAGGGTTCAGACCAACGGCGCGTGCGGCCAGTTGATTCTGGCTCAGTTTCCGAATCAGAGTAGACAACAAATCGAACGCTAGAGTCTGCGCTGGGTACCGTTTTGAATGTCCCCTCAAACACTTCTCCGTTTTGTGTCACTGAGTACTGATACTCTGTCCCCTCTTTCAGCCCCTCAACACGCACTTGATGAACAAAAGGTGTTTTCGCTAACGCTTTATCATCAAAGTACTTTTCAACTTCCGTTTTGTAATACGCGAGTTGCTCTGCTTTTAAAGGCTGCGACTGATGTACAACCGCTGCTGAACTACCAAGCAACTTGAGTTTCCCTGGCGCGTCATTATCGGTGAACCACATTATCGTCATCCCATCTTGACTAGGATTTTGTAAATACGGCAAAACACGAAATGCATCATTAATATCTGCCTGTACGTCGAGTGATAATGCAGATAATACAAGCAATGAAGTGCATAGTTTTTTCATAAATGTCCCTTATTATTAATCAGTGGTCAGCCAGCTATTAATCACACTATCAGCAAGATCTTTAGCAAACAGTGAACTACGTCATGTATTCACGGTAATTATAATGACGAACATTTAAATAATGTGACAGATACAATTAATTTAAATATTAACATGTGCGTATATGCTCAATGATTAATCAAATTAATTGCCTACCATTAAAAGCATTCGATAACAGGATGTTCAAAAAGCCCTTGCTATTCGCAATGACAAAACTACATTTAAAACAATAGCTTAAACCGTAAGTCTACCAATTAAATTAAAAGGTAATAAAAGTTCATCTTATATGTTTATAAATCACACAGAGACTTGATTCATATTTCAATCAAGTTGAGTTACACAACTCATCAATTCACCGCATTGGTTTGCATCATATAAGCAAGAGGCGTAAGTCAGTATTAGTAACCCAATGACAATAAAAAAGCCGCCATGCATTGCGCATGGCGGCTTTAATTGATAAATAAAGATCGATTTAACGGGCTCGTTCAGCCGTCAGTGTCGCAATATTAATAATGACATCGACCGCTTTCACCATACCTTCAATGGTGATGAACTCATGAATACCATGGAAGTTATAACCCCCAGTAAACACATTCGGACAAGGTAATCCCATATAAGATAAGCGCGCACCATCAGTACCACCACGAATTGGCTTAACCAGTGGTTCTACATCTGCCTGCTCCATCGCTGACTTAGCGATTTCGATAATATGGGGATATTGCTCCACTTGCTCACGCATATTTGCATAGTTGTCAGTGATCAATACGTCCACTTCACCGTGCTTAAACTTCTGACGAATTTGCGCTGCACACTGCTCAATATACGCCTTTCGAGTGGCAAGGCCTTGGGCATCAAAATCCCGCAAAATATAGTTAAGCGTTGCATTGGTTACCGATCCTGATTGCGTCGCTAGATGGTAAAACCCTTCATAGCCTTCGGTCGTTTCTGGCATTTCATCACGCGGTATCATCTGATGAAAATCACTAGCCATGTTCTGCGCATTCACCAATTTACTTTTTGCCGTGCCCGGGTGAACACTGATGCCTTTAAAGTTAATGCGTGCTGCTGCGGCATTGAAATTCTCGTACTGCAATTCACCCACAGGACCACCATCGATGGTGTATGCCCATTCAGCGCCAAAGCTTTCGACATCAAACTTATCCGCGCCTCGGCCAATTTCCTCATCAGGAGTAAACCCAATCCAGATGTCACCATGGAGCAACTCAGGCTTCGCTTTCAACAACGCGACCGCTGAAACAATCTCAGCAATACCGGCTTTGTTGTCTGCGCCCAGCAAGGTGGTGCCGTCCGTTGTGATTAAGTTATGCCCAATAAGGTTATGCAACTCGGGATAACGAATAGGCGACAGTACTTCATCTCCGATCCCTAAGGCGATGTCACCGCCTTGATAGTTTTCGACAAGTTGCGGTGTGACATTCGCTCCACTTGCGTCAGGCGCGGTATCCATATGGGCAATAAAGCCGATTGGTGAAACCGACGGGTGATCGTCCGGTAAATTGCTTGGAAGTTTTGCTATCAAGTAGCCGTTTTCATCGAGCGAAACCTCTTCAAGCCCAAGCGCTAGCAACTCTTCTTTAATTAAATTAGCTAGATTCATCTGCCCTGGCGTCGATGGGCAGCAAGACAACGCGGCATCAGACTGGGTGTCCACTTGGATATAGCGTAAAAAACGGGAAAGCAATTTTTCCATAACATCACTCGAATATAGTCAATCGTTGCAACATTATGGCGTGCTTGTTCCTATTTTGTTTTGCGTTCAGTCAGTAAATCCCGAGAATATCGAGTTAAATTGCTTAACGTTGGCGGATACTATTCCTTTCAACCATAAGCATCAGCACAAAAAAGGCCGCACTATGGGGTGCGGCCTAAATGATCGCTTGGCATGATCAGCGCTTACTGTTCAAAGGTTGCCGTCACCTTTACTGCATCTGTGATGCTCTCTGGTGACGGTGCCTCGGTAAACTGCTTCGTCACGTTGTTTGGAAAGTGATAAGTCAGCCCAGCTATCTCTGGCATAAAGAAACGACCTACGGAGCCAGAAAGCTTTTCATACAAGCCTTCAAACTGACGAGTGAGACTACTAAATGACGCGTCAGGGTTAAATGAAAGCACGTCAATGGAGACATCACACACAGTGTCTGACGTTTTTACGAAAGTCACATCTGGGTTTGCACGCCGTAAATGGCCGTCGATTGGAATGTGAAGTGAAAAATCATCAGGGACAACCAACGCTTCAAACTTCGCTTCTTTTTGCATCCATCCTTCAGTCCATTCGCATGTTTCACCCGTTTTGGGATCAATCAGATAGAATCGGACTTCTACATCGGGAAACATGTCGTCGGCATTATATTTCATCTTGCCGTAAAGTTCGCTATAGCGAAACTCGACATGCTCTGCAGCAGATCCAACAGCACTGAAAAGCGCGAACAACAACCACATCCCTTTCATACTTATCCTTTGATATTGCACTGTATTCGCTCGTCTCAAAACTCATTAGCAAAGAAACGCTTGTTTTGTCTTAGCATCGCTTGGATATCATTCACATACGCCATACCGCGCTCTGAGTATCGCTGTAAACCGAGCGTTAACTGCTTACTCTGTGTCACGGTATCAGTCGACGGATCAAGCGTTGCGCGTATATCTCTTAGCTCTTTATAAGCACGATTGCGATTAAGATTTAAAAAATACGCTGAAACTGAATCCGCTGGAGAAGCAAAGACCGCAACTTCATGACTCGCACCTGCACTTCGTGCGCTAGGCACTAAGCCACACCCCTGTTTATAGCACCATTGGCCAAAATAGTTGAAACCCTCTTTAGCGAAACGCGACGTGCCCCAACCAGACTCTTTCGCAGCTTGCACCAAAACAAGCGGGGCTGGGATAGTATCGACACGTAACAACATCTCCTCAAACCACGCATCATCAAGATTATCGGCAAATGGCAACTGATACTTCTCAGCCATCTCAGCAACAAAGCTAAACTCCTTACGGCTTAACCTTCCTTGTTGCGCATACTTTTCGGCCATGGGGACCAACTTGTCACGTTCTGCGGAGACCCGTTGATTTTCTGAGGCCACTAAAGGTGAAAAATAATCGAAGAAAGCGGATTTTTTCGTCTGCACGTCGGTGATGGCAGCAAAGTCAGGCAATGGCGTTGATGGCGCGTCTTTAGAGGTGTCGCACCCGAGTAGGCTCAGGGCGACAAACATGGCAATGGCGTATTTCTTCATTAAGCCTCAAAATGATCTTGTGGTGCATCGGATGCTTGTTTCGCGACAACCTGTAAGGTCACTCCGAAGAGCTCGCGATAAAGCACCCCTTTTACGTTGTAGTAAAACGGCATCACAATGAACAAACCTAAGCCATAAGTGGCAAGGCCAAGCATAAATAACACGCCAATCACGATAAAAATCGCTAACATTGGGACAATTTTTTTATTCACCGCTCGCAAAGATACCCACAACGCATGATGAGCAGGGAGTTTTTTCTCACAGGCAAGTAACATCGCAAAACTGAAAGCCATTGTAAGATATAGCCCGATAAAAGGCAGAAAGGAAGATGCAAGGCCTTGAATAGACGACATGAGCAACATCACTAGGGTCGCAGGGATAACCATGCTGAATCCCTTAAATAGATGTGTCGGACGAGTCGGTAAGCCAATCGCATGGCTTAAACCCATTAAGCTGATGCCCGCAACAAAAGGGCCACTCATAATTTCTTGCCAGAAGTTTGCAGAGACGAACGCATTCATCGCTTCTTGTGTAATACTGCCTGTATCCACCATCCCTTGAATAAGCGTCTCAAAGCCACCAAACTGAACTTCAATGGCAATGGCGAAAATGGTTATTTGAGCAACAACCATCAAAAAAATGGCGGGGACAAAACCAAGGAAGTGTTTAGTTGTTAGTCGCCATGCTTCGGAAAAGATCTTCACCGGGCTGATATCCACTTCACCTTTCAGTGCTTTTTCGACCGAGCCACCAAGATGAAAGCCATTATTAAATTGTTCTGAACTCATAACTTACTTATTTTGCAAACCAGAAGGCGACAGTATATACCCAATTACTTGGGAATACGCAGGATAACTCTAGGGAGCTGTGTGTTCGCTGACCGAACACACAGGAATGGACTAAACGACGCCAATTTACTCGCCGTTAAGAATGGCCGTGACAAACGCTGGCACTATCTCAGAGGCTTTACCGTAGCGTTTTTCTTCAAACTCACTTTCAACTTCACTTGGCTCGAGATTCAATTCAACAGTGTGCGCACCGCGAAGAGAGGCTTCGTGGACAAAACCTGCTGCTGGGTAAACCGCCCCGCTGGTACCAATCGAAATGAAAAGATCACAATGTGTCAATGCGTGATGAATACGATCCATACCAATTGGCATTTCGCCAAACCAGACAACATTCGGTCGTAAAGGGGCTGGAATTTGGCAACAATGACAATGATCATCGAGAGTAATGTCACCCTGCCATTCAATTGATTGACCTGACATATTGCATTGCGCCTTCAATAGTTCGCCATGCATATGAATGATTTTACTGCTTCCTGCTTTTTCGTGAAGATTATCAATATTCTGGGTAACGAGGGTAAATTCTCCATCAAGCGCCTTTTCAAGCTCTGCCAATGCGAAGTGTGCAGGGTTGGGATGGACTTCGCCGGAGTTTAATAGTCGACGGCGATCATTATAAAAACGTTGTACAAGTTCAGGATTACGACGATAGCCTTCCGGTGTCGCAACATCTTCTATGTGGTGATTCTCCCACAACCCGTCTTGGTCTCGAAACGTCTTAATACCTGATTCCGCGCTAATGCCGGCGCCAGTGAGTACCACAATATTCTTGTATTTTATCGACATGCTCTATCCCTTTAATACCTAACCTATTCCCCTGACTTTATACTCAAGTCACCTCAGGATGCTTGTTCAGCGAGAATTTCTAGGTTTGCGATCGAGGCACTGCTTTGAAGTTCTAGTCGACGACATCAAAAAGCGGTAACAAAGGTGGTAAGCTTAGAAAACGCGCCCTTCTGGGAGCGACAAGCGCCCCAATTTCTGCGTTAAATGTGTTCGAAAGAAGAAAGCCATTTCTTCACACCTTTACCTTGGTATCTTTACCTTGGCTTCGACACGCTAGTCAGCTTCTGAATCCTGCATCTTGAGGTGACTTGAGTATATATGGGAAATAACGAAATTCTCTGCGACATTGGTCGAATGTGTGATGCAGTTATCCAAACCACTAAGGCACAATCACGATTGGCGTATTAATGTCTACATGTTTAAAAAGGTACTGAATATCATCATCCGACATTGCAATACACCCTTCCGTCCAATCTTCCGATTGATAAAATGCCTCATCAAGCAACATGTTATTCGGTAAGCCATGCAGATAGATATCACTCCCTGAATCCAGATCGTAGCGCTCAGCAAAGACTTTATCTTTTTGGTTTGGATAATCAATGCGTAAACTGAGATGAAATCGACTAAAGCGATTTTTGGCCGAAATGCGATAGATACCTTCTGGTGTCCGCTTATCACCTCGCCACCGTTTAGGACCTTCAGGCTCGATTCCGAGCTTGATAGGTATAATTCGAACCACTTCTCCTGCTATATAGACATGAAGTTGGCGGTGTGACTTACTCACCCATAGTGACTCTATATCCGCACTCCGGACCTGAGTAGAACAAAAAACAGACAAGGCTACCAAGTACTTAGCGACCTTACATCGCCAAAACTCCCTGTCGTTACCACTAAAATGTGACATTAATATTAAAATTCCTTTTCGTCATAGACTCAACACGCCTTGATGTATATACTTCCAATATACGCTGTAATGCGTTTGTAATAATCTCATGTTAAGCCGTTGGAGAATGACTATGTCGCAGAATGAAATGATCAAAGACACCTCAGTAGGCCTTATTGGCAGAGTATGTAGCGTTGCACTTTGTGTGCTCCTCTTTGGCATTGTTGCCATGTAATAAGCAGTCGGGGCGATAGCCCCTGCTTTAGCGCTAGCGCAACACCTCGTCTCTTCGCGTTACTCCCTACTTTTTTACCAAATCGCTCGTTCTCTATCCACTGCCCAATTTCAAGTCGAGTTGACTTCACGCTAACAATCTCTTATCACTGTCTAAACTCAAGCCATCAAAAGATGCTTGTGCAACGAAAATTTCCAAATTTGCCAACGAGGCACGGTTTTGAAGTGCTAGTCGACTACATCCAAAAGCAGTAACAAAATAGGTTTACGATGACAAGTAGCAATAGCATAGCGTGGGTTATTTTGGCTGGTGGCGAAGGTCGCCGCATGAGATTTAAGAATAAAGGACTGCAACTCTTCCAAGGAAAACCTCTCATCTATCACATTTTTAAAAAGCTACAACGTCACACTGATGCTATTTACATCAGCTGCAACCAAGATATCGATACTTATGAACATTATGCTCCTACCATTCAAGACCACAGCAGCCAGAAACTTGGGCCTCTAGCGGGTATGAGCGCAGCTTTTCGACACTTGGATCATCAATGGATCGGCTTCCTACCTTGTGATTCACCGGGTATTCCCGATAGTTTGTTTTCCGCACTAGAAGGAAAGCGAGATGATGCGCCCGTTGTTATGGTAAAAACGCCGACACGTACCCACCCCGTTTTCTGTCTTATTAATCGTAAAATCGGTGACGAACTTTTTTCCTACCTCGTTGCCGGAGAGCGACGACTTCATCATGTTCTAACTAGCCATCCGCATCTGTACATCACGTTCCCAGACCACGGATTTACCAACATCAATACCCTTGATGATCTTCAAGCATAAAAAAAGGATGCCTATTGGCATCCTTTTCTCTAAAAAATCGAGAGATTACTTTTTTCCTGCTGCATTGTCGTTTTGCATCTTGATATAACTACCTAAATGCATTGAAGCAGGTTTACCTTTTAGAAAGTACGGAAGCTCTGAAACCGGTGTTTTCTTACTAGGGCTTTGCATGCGGACATACAAAGTGCGGAACATGTTTCGAGCGACGAGTTTACAGAATGCGTCCAGTAACGAGAAGAACTTCTTCATGAAACCGAGTTTGATCCACAGGCCAATTTGGCTCAACACGATAAACGCACCGACAGACCAATGAACTTCAATCATCAACTTTACCTCAAACATTCACATCATAAGTGGCAAGAATGCTAAGCACTCTTTTGTATGCCATTATTATCTCTCATTCACTGGTGATTATTCATCCCGCAACTTGTAACTAATTTACATTCATAAATTTTTCAATAGAGCCCAACAACTCAAAATTGAAAACTAAGATACCGCCCAAAATAACACCACAAAAACTTTAACATCTGTAAAACATTTACCCGCACATCTCAATTTTATCTACGCCCCATTAATTTACAGGCAAAGAGATGCAATATAAGACACTGTTTATTATACCTTTTACCTAGAAATTAAAATTAAAAACAAAATGCAACATATAAAACAAAAGGTTACATATTTGTAAATTCCACACAGAAAAACAAACCAACACAACAAACAGGTAATGTAATTTTCCAAAAATGAAATGTTTTAATTTGTTTCTGATAAATCACATAATTTACAACTTGAAACAAGTAGGGCAAATATTGTCCTGCGCATATTTTCATCATAATTGTGCAACCTGTTAACGGCATTATGAAAGGCTTTACTCTGCAATTCATCTGGATCGACCATTTGCCTGCACCACATCATGTACACTATGCGCAATGCAATAATTAGGTTAATTTTCAATGTTTTTAGCGCCGTACTTTACCCGCAACGAACAGAGCTGGCAGTTCTCTCGCCAACAAGCGAGCCACTTCGCAAAATACATAGCGGGAGACTTCAACCCTATTCACGATGAAGAAGCGAAACGCTTTTGTGTGCCGGGCGACCTACTCTTTTCGATGGTTTTAGCCAACCACGGCTTACACAAAAAAATGAAGTTTACCTTCTCTGGCATGGTGACCGAGAAGCAACACCTTCATATCAGCGAGTCAACGCCTGGCCAACTCGACCTCGTCGATGAAGCGGGCAAGGCATACTTACACGTAAATTATGAAGGTGAGTTGACACAAAACAGTGAACTCATCGAGCAAGTCACACGTAAGTATGTGCGCTTTTCAGGTATGAACTTCCCGCATATCATGGTGCCGCTGATGGAGTCTGCTCAATCGATGATCAACCCGGATCGCCCGTTAGTCATCTATGAGAGCATGGAAATAGAGTTCGATACACTTGAATTCAGCCTACCCGACGTTGAGCTTACTCAGTCTGATATTGAGGTTGATGGTAAACGTGGCTCAGTGACGCTAGGTTTCCGATTTAGCGAGAATGGCAAAGAGATTGGCCATGGCCGTAAGGTGATGCGAATGAGTGGATTGAAGCCCTACTGTGCGAATGCAGTGGACGACTTAGTGAATGAGTTCAACAGCCGTAAAGCCTCTTTCTTAGAGTCTGTTGCGTAACACTGACGCAGTTCCTATACCCCAATAAAAACGCTGCCTTGTTGGCAGCGTTTTTTATTGGGGCGGATAGTACTCCACAACGATCTCATTTCCGTGCGCATATATCTGCTGAATGTCGCCTTCTACCACCATTTTGCTCTTGAGGAGCATCCTTTCGCCATTATGGTGAGCGTGCTGAAGTGAAGGAATAACGACAATCGGATTTATACACATTTGATCGCAAAAATGATTGATAAAGGTGCGATTAAGCGGCTCCTTTCCAGACAACAGTGCCGCAAACTCTGACTGCGTCATCTCTAGCCGCTTCGCCATCTCCATCTGCGTCATACGCATTTTTGCTTTTTGTGACATCCAAATAGCATAGAGCGCTTGTCTGTCTTGTTCTGTAAATCCCATCTCACTCTCTCTACTGGGCAATTAACCAAATTTTACGCTTGATTAGACAACAATGTTGCCAAGTACATCGCCTTATTACTCGAACGAACTTCAATATACTTTGATGCGACGCAGCTTTTGTCAGCGTCAAGTGAAACCTTGTCATGACGCTTTTAGCGTTGGTGTTTTAACCCGCGCCACTGTTCTTATCTTTACAGAAGTTGCTCACAGGTATTTGGGTATAGCCCAGAGTTTGGTAAAATGTCCGGTCTGTTTCGCCAGCTAGAGAGTTTTTATGTCTGACCAAAGACGCAAAGCACTAAAAAAGATTGCCAAATGCCTTGAGCTTGGTAACTCAGCGAATGTCAATGAGGCTGCGCAAGCGATAAAAATGGCGCACCGCCTGATGCTCAAATATGGTCTGGACAAAGAAGACATTGAGCTGATTCAGATGGGTAAAACGGTCTCTCAAACCCTCTTACCCACAGATGTAAGCGCACAAATATTAAAAATCATCCGTGGCATCAATCGCAAGTTTGGTGTGGAGTGTGTCTTAACCAATCACAAAGGCTTGAAGAAGGCAGAGTTTATCGGGGTCGCGGAGCGCGCTATTTTCGCTGCGTTTGCGTTTGACGTCGTCTATCGTGAAATGAACCAACAAACGGGCCAGTTTAGAAACAGTTTTGCCGGCACTGGCACCGACACGGTGACAGTTAACCGTCGTGTCTCTTCCTTTCTCTCGGGTTGGTTAGAAGGTGCGATCGAGAAGCTCCCAGAGCTCAACAGCAACGATGATTACAATAACAAAATTAAAAACTATATTGATCGAGAGTTCGAAAATGTCGATCGAGAAACCTTCAAGCAACAACTCAAAGAAGCCATGGCCGCCCTCACCGATGACTATGAAAAAGGGATGAAAAAAGGCCGCTCCATTCGCATTAATCAGCCAGTGGGTGGGACAGGCCCTGCGGATATCAAACGCCTAAATGGATAAGTGCTAAGATTACTCTTATACTTGTAGGAGTAATCTGAATTGGAACTCGGTCTTTGGCTACTCATCAGTCCAATCGCAGTGCTGTTGGCTTATCTCATCAAACAGCCTTCAGCACAGCTCTATCACGCCGCCAAACAGCGTTACTTCCTGCTCAAGATCCACCTTTACGCACGTCGCACTCATGGTGCATTACTAAAAACGGTCTCAATCAGAAACGCGCCTGACTGTATCGACTATGTAATCATTAACAATCAAGGGTTGTTTTGCTTTTCATACCATCAATGGCAAGGTAAGTTATTCGGCGATCTGCGCGCGCCGCAACTGACGATAAAAACAGGCCGAAAGACCTACCGTTTTGATAACCCCGTTTTTCAGTGGCACTACATCAGCAATGCGGTCAAAGGGGTCCTTCCTCATCGCCAACACATATCGATTTACCATTTACCCTTTTTTATCAATGCCCGCCCCATTTCACTTCAATCAGAATTTTATTTCTCAATTAAGCAACTAATGACATATATTAGTACTAGGCCTACCCAGCTTAACCACTATGATGTCGCAGTGTGCTTGGAAGCAATTTACCAACACTGTAGAGTTGAAAAAGCGTGGCTTTCAAAACAACTCAAAATAGAAGGAATACGCAATGACAAAAGAAGCCATGATTGCCGTTTACCATGATGGTTTTGTGGAGTGTGCTTGTTTATGCGATGACAATAACGCTGACGCCTGGCGACAAGAAATGATTGCTTCGGGCTATACCATCTTGGTAGTTAGCAAAGAAAAAATGAACACGTTGATTTTTACCGTTTTACCCGAAGGAACTTATTGAGTATCTCATTTTTTTAATCTCTATTAGTTATAGTGCATTAGCATACCTTATCCTTCCGTAAGCTCTCCCCAAACCACCATGTAGGTCAAATTTGGTGATGATCCAACCTATCAATCGCCACTGCCATGCATTTCGCTAAAGGCGGTGCTAAGATCACGCTACAAAAACATAAAGAGTAATGTCATGAAAGGAACCATCAATAAGCTTCGCTCAACCTTGGGCGAACAGGTCGATTATTATTTACCGATCGGCGACGAGAGCGTCCACCTAAACCCCTTTATTGGTCAATCTATCCAGTTTCAGTTTACTGGCAATATATACTGCGATGCATGTGGTACCAAAACCAAGAAGAGTTACTCTCAGGGCCACTGCTTCAAGTGCATGAAAACGCTTGCCCGCTGTGATATGTGTATTATGAAACCAGAAACCTGCCACTACGATAAAGGCACTTGCCGTGAGCCTGACTGGGCAGACACGTTTTGTATGACTGCGCACTATGTTTATCTATCAAACACCTCTGGCGTTAAAGTCGGGATTACACGCGAAAATCAAATTCCTACACGCTGGATCGATCAAGGCGCGACGCAAGCCCTCCCTATTATGAAAGTAAAGAGTCGTTTTCTTTCTGGTCTTATTGAGGTAGAACTCGCAAAATCTATCGCCGATAAAACAAACTGGCGAGCCATGCTCAAGGGAGAAAGCGTTGAACGCGATCTACAAACTATTGCCAAAACCTTAATCGAAAGCATCGATGTCGAGTTGGATAACCTAAGAGCACAGTTTGGTGAAGACGCCATCGATATCTTATCGGATGACATGGTCGACATTCATTACCCTGTCACGCAATATCCAACCAAGATTACCTCGCACAACTTAGACAAAAACCCTGTTGTCGGAGGTGTTCTGCAAGGCATCAAAGGTCAGTACTTGTTGCTCGATACTGGCGTTATTAACATGCGCAAGTTTACAAGCTATGAAATTGAGTGGCAGAGTTAAACTGACTGCAACTTGCGTATCGAAGACACGGCCCATAGCGGGCTGTGTCTACAAGAGTTCAATACTTGCTAGCTCCGCTAGGGTCACTAGCTGCTCTTCATTATCAAGTTTCATCGACCATTCAGCCCCGCTACCGCGCACTGCTATCACTTTTGCAGCTTGATATAAGAACACCGTGTCGATTGCAGCTTTCAATGTTAATGCAGTTTCATCATTGAACTTTACAACCACTTCATGCGGCGTAACGTAAATATCGCCTCGACTAAATGCTAGCTTCATTTATCACCCTTTCGCGAGCGAACCATCATGGTTAGACGGCTCGTACACACAAGGTTGCCACTTTCATCAGAAATCGCAATTGACCAAACCTGAGTCTGCTTGCCCAAGTGAACAGGCTCGGCTTTAGCAAAAACGCGTCCAGCGCGCATGGCCTTGAGATGGTTGGCATTGATATCTAAGCCCAAACAGTAGAAGTTTTCATCGACTGCCAAATTGGCCGCCATAGAGCCCACCGATTCTGCCAACGCAACGGATGCGCCGCCATGTAACATACCAAGTGGCTGATGGACCTGACTGTTGACCGGCATACTCGCAGTGAGAGAACTGTCATCGAAGCCAGTATATTCAATCTGCAAGGTTTCCATTAAGGTATTCTTGTTTGTCGCATTGAGTTTTTCTAACGACATTTCGCGTTGCCAAATGGCCATAAACTCTCCTAAATCACAGTTTGAACCGCACACTGTATACTTAAGCAAACCACGTACTTCAGTAATCTTGAGGTGCTTGAGTATATACGCTCGCCGTCCGATTAGATACGCTCTACTTCTCGTCTCTGCCGCTGTTTATCCGCCGTTTGGTCCAACTGATGACTTTGCGGTCACAACTAGAGTTAATCGACGAGATGCGCCCAACGTCCCGATATCTACGTCCAATGTGAAAACCTTTCCTCCCCACCTTTTTAATTTGCTTTGCCGCGCTAGTCTGCTTCTGAATCCTGCACTTAGCAGTAGGTTGAGTATATAATTAGGGAATAACCTGATCGCCAACCCCCTAGATCACTCGACTTTGCAGACGTTGTTAAGGAAAAGCTCAAACATGCAATGGAAAACAACCCTCAGTGCCCTCGTAATCAGCAGCTTGATGGCAGGGTGCGCACAATCCCCGACCGGGCGAAATCAAGTCCTGATGTTTTCTTCTGATGAAATGTCATCGTTAGGTGCGCAATCATTTGAACAAATCAAACAACAAGAAAAAATTTCAAAAGATCCAACTCTCAATCGCTATGTGCAGTGCGTAACAAAATCAATTACCGACGTTGTTGGCCCGCAGGCAGGCTTTGATGAGTGGGAAGTCGTTGTCTTTGAGAGTGATCAAGTCAATGCATTCGCGCTACCTGGTGGCAAGATTGGCGTATACACTGGCTTGCTTGACGTCGCGCAAACACCAGATCAACTCGCGAGTGTCATCGGCCATGAGATTGGCCATGTCCTTGCGGAACACTCCAACGAGCGCCTTTCCCGAACGCAGTTAGCAGGGTTAGGCATGCAAGTCACCAGTATTGCCATCCAGGGTTCAGGCTATGGTGAGTATCATGACTTAACGATGGCCGGCCTCGGCCTTGGCGTGCAATTTGGCGTGCTCATGCCGTATGGTCGCGCCCAAGAAACCGAATCAGATATCATCGGCGTCCGCTTAATGACAGAAGCTGGCTACAATCCTAACGAGAGTGTCGCACTTTGGATAAACATGGCGAGAAAGAGTAATGGAAATCAACCGCCTGAGTTTATGTCTACGCACCCCTCTCATTCAACGCGCATTGACGACTTAAATAGTGAAATCGCTCAATTACCACCATACCAGACCCAAAAACCACAATGCCGTCGCCCAAGTTAAAAAATGCGTCCATTGAATCTATAAACATGTAAGAGCTAGACAAAAAACAGCCATAAAAAAACGCACCCAAAGGTGCGTTTTTTGCCAATAGCATCAATACTCATCGATTTCTATTTTTCGTAAGAGAAACCTGGTGTAAATACTTCTACACGACGGTTTTGTTGACGACCTTCGTCTGTCTCATTTGTCGCAATAGGTTGCTCTTCGCCACGACCTTCAATGAAGATACGGCTTTCTTCGATATTAAAGTATTGCTCCAAGTACGCTGCAACCGTTGTTGCACGCTTCTCAGACAGTTTTTGGTTATACTCAGCAGAGCCACGTGAATCAGTATGGCCGATAACGTATAACTGCGAATTCGGGTAAGTACGTAGACGCTCAGCTACTGGCACCAGTTTCTGTACGTCATCTTGCGTCAATTCGCCGCTGTCAAACGCGAAGTAAAGGTTACGAGTGATTGGCTCAACTTCAACAATCATCGGCTCAACTGGCATTGGTTCCGGCTCTGGCTCTGGCTCAGGCATTGGTGCTGGCTCTACTGGCATAGGCTCTACACCACCAAAGTTATACACTAAGCTCAGCCCCCAAAAATGCGCGTCTGCCTCAATCATGTCGGCGTAGTACTGATACTCCAGACGTGTTGATAGATCATTGTTAAAGAAGTACTCCAGACCTGCACCCACAGTGGTTGCCCAACCGTCGCGGCCTGTGTAACCCGTTGAAAGGCCTGATGCCTTATTGTCAAAGCGGAAGCCACCAAACTTACCGAAGATTTCAGTATTCTCAGTGAGGTCCCAAGACGCTTTACCGACGATATCGAAACCATCAATATCCCAAGTTACGCCAGAAAGCTTCGCTTCACCCAGATCGGTGTAGCCCGCCTCGATTGCGAACCAAGGTTTGAAGTTATAACCAAAGAACACACCACCAGCGATACTGTCACGATCTTCAAATTTAAAGACATCATTGTAGGCTGCGTCAGTATAGTGTGCGTTACCAACTCGCGCACCAACGTACCATGGTTGCGACTGCTCTGCGATTGCAGAGAAAGCCATTAAAGCTGTTAAAGGTAGAACGCTATATTTTAATTTCATGCCTAACATCCTTTTCGCCACTACTCAATTTCAATAGAAGTCTGATAGAACCATTTCATTTATTTGAATGATAATAGTGGATATCAACATGAATCCAGCTACCAAACTGTATGCATTATAATACGTTTTTAAAATTTTTGAATATTTGAATTAAATATAATTTGAAAAAATATCCCTCAAGGATATTAACAACTTAGCATATAGGAAACGAAATAGTTCCTTTTCTGGTCGATTAGTCTAACTAATGCGACGCTTTATATATTTTTTTCTGCTAGTGCTTCGGCTGTCGCATCTTCTACTGCAATAAACATATGCTTTATTTCACCCGTCACTGTGCGCATCGGATTCAAACTGACATTTTGATACATAAACTCTACCTGCTGCGTAATAGGTCGTACATTTCTGCAGCGGAACAAATAAGGCCGTTGGCGCCAAATCAAAAAACTACGACAACCCAAGTTCAGCACGGGTTTAGATTTGGCTCTAAACCAACCTTCATCAATTTCGGGAAACAACTCAAACAAGGACTTCCCCATCACATCAAATGACTGTTTACCGCTATGATGTACCATAAAACCATTCCAAAGATGGACATTGAAATCCGTATCGACCACGATCAACCCTGTATCGACATGCTGAACAATATCGACCATCCAATGGAACTGTTCGAACTCTGCAGGTAATGCTTGCATGATTAATGATCCTCCATGAGATACGAGAGTTTGTTATCTAATAGCGGGAGTGATTCATCAACAAACATGAGCAGTAAATCACACTTAATTTCCGTATTTTCGATGGCGTAGCTCACTTCAAACGTCATGGTTTTACGCCAATTACCACTGGTCTTTTCGATCAAGCTTTCAATCGGCACATGTTGCCCTAATAAAACAGGGTGACTTTGGAAGAACCTTACAGCGGCTTGCTCCCCAATACCTTGAAGGAAAGATCCCACCATGATGTTACTAATATCCATCAGCAACTCGAGTTCATTGTCGAACTCTTGACTTTCTGGGTAATTCAATAAATTTGCCAATTGCGACACACTGCTATCACTCAGTAACACCAAGGCTTCACCTGCAATGCCTTCCCCAGAAAACCCTTGGCAGACACCGGACATGGCATCATTTGACACAAGGTGGCGCATTGTCATGTGCAGTTCACTTACCTCAAACAAGTTGACATTGGGTAAGGGTAAATGAACGAACACATCAAAGTGTCTCGCCATCGCATCTGCCGCCCGACCAATCGCGACGTTCGCAACCTCCATGTAAATATCACGGCGCTTCAGTTTTGGTGTGACAACGGTTTGCACAACCGTATCGAGATCACTCTCAGGCTCAACAACCAACGTTTTTAACAGCTCTACCAGCTGCGGCTTATCGATGGGCTTGCGAATGAATCCTTTTGCGCCTAACCCCATCACGCGCTTCTGTGCTTCAGGCTGAACGTCAGCAGACACGACAATTACAGGCATATCAATGCCAGCGTCGCGGAGCGCTTGAAGGGTTTGATAGCCATCCATTTCAGGCATGGTGAGGTCGAGAAACATAATGGTGAATTGTTGCGACTGCAGAATATCCATCGCCTCTTTACCGTGCTGGGCAAAGGTTACTTCTGCGTTAAGCGAAGCCGGCAACGAACGCGCCATCTGCTTACGTGCTAAAGCCGAATCGTCACAAATCAGAACGGGTGTTGTCATGAAAGCGTCCCTGATAAAGCGTTGAGACAAGTATCTACGCTAGCGAAAGATGGGTTTTACAATGTAAATCAATCACCGAGAGGCAAAAGATTTCTTTTGAGCATAGGTGAGATGTTTCACAAATGCGAGATTTGAATGAAATATACCTTACCGATATCGTACTGAAAACCGAAACATTGCAATTTCATCCAAAAATCTTAACAAGGTGACACAGTATCCAAAACCCTTGCTTTTTTAGAGTCAACTCAATTAGATAAACCAGCTAACTATCGACCTGTCGTTCAGCTTATGTTATATTTCTGGCCGTCGTTAACCGCTCGTTGTAGTCGTTAATGGCTGGCGCTATGAGGTCGGTATTTATACTGTAGCCAACATCCAGCTTGAACGGGTTCTTAGGGGTAAGATGTTTGTTCTGTTTGGGTTCGCTAATCGCTGATTAGCGCCGTCTTTCCTCTCCCACTCTTGGCCTTTGCGAGGCACAATGCAATTTCAGCTCATCAAATCGCCTCAAACGCTGCCAAATTCACATTATCGTATTCGTAGTTTATTTTCCGATGATCTAGACACGCTATTTCGCTTACTTGCCCAACCATCGTTGCACCGGTTTTTACCGGGTTACGTCTGTCAACCCAAGCGCTATAACGCCTATTTTTCGATGCTCGCGATACAAAATGACCAACTAGCGGAGAAATCGGTGAATGGTGTCCCTCATTGTAGTTGGGTCATTCTTCCGCCGGAAAATACACCGAATGGCGCGTGTCCAGTTGGCGTCTGCACAGCTGTGCCGCCAGATTTTGTGGTAGGTGTTCTTGAGATAGGATTCTTCTTAGATGAAAGGCATCGTGGTAAGAAAGTGACTGAAGAGGTATTGAATTGGATGATTGATACCCAGCTTAGGGCAACTCTCATTCATAAGCTATCCGCAGAAACGATGTCAACAAATCACGCGAGCCAGCGCGTGCTCGAGTCTATCGGTATGCAGTTAGAAGTCCACCAGCAAGACTACTACCAGATCGGCAAGCAATATGCCGATAAGCTTACGTATGGCTGCCTTTTAAGGCGGTAGCGCTATTCTATACTCTGTCACCTCTAGATACTTGTCCAACAAGAATTGCTAGGTTGGCCACTGAGGCTCGTCTTTGGCGTTCTCGGCGACGAGATCAAAAAGCAATTAGACCACTTCTGAATCCTGCAATGGGCTAACTTGATGTATTACTCTTCTTTGAGATGGTGGATGACTTGATTGCTGCTGCCTCGCCAAATGAGTTTGGCATCTTTTAACGCTTCGACAAACTTCCCATCAACTAACACATCGACATGTGCAATCACGGCCTGCTGCTCTTGTGTTAACTCATCTAACGTGTAACCCGACCATAGCCAAATGTCTTTACCCGGGCACTCACGTTTCACACGTTCTACTAACTTCAGCACATCACTGATATTGGCTGGATGCAAAGGATCTCCACCAGACAACGAAAGCCCCCGACGCTTTATCCGCGTATCGTTAAGGTCAGCAATGATCTGGTCTTCCATCGCCTGAGTAAATTCATGACCTGAATCGACGCGCCATGTCGACTTGTTATAGCACCCTCGACAAGCATGCACGCAGCCAGAAACAAACAAGGTACAGCGCGTTCCTGGTCCATTAACGACGTCAACAGGATAATAGTTGTGATAGTGCATAGCGAGGTTCCAATAGGCTTGGCAGAGACAAAAAGCAGACGACATCAATTGCCGACTGCTTTTTGAGTTGTTGGCGTAGTGTACTGAACCTACGCCATCGTTAACGCGGTAGAGGTTTACATGTGCTTAACGCGGCGCTTCACTTCTTCTTGTTTACCGAAGTTAAACGGACGCGCATCCGGACTACCAAGATAACCACAGACGCGACGCGTTACCGACACTTTCTCAGAATTATGGTTTCCACAACTCGGGCAGGTAAAACCTTTACTAGTGCATTCGAACTCACCGGTAAAGTGACATTCATAACACTCATCAATCGGCGTATTGGTCCCGTAGTAAGGCACGCGGCTATAACTGTAATCCCAGACGTTTTCGAGCGCTTCGATATTGTGCTGAATGTTTGGATATTCGCCATAGCAAATAAATCCACCATTCGCGATCGGCGGATAGGCCATCTCAAAATCAATCTTGTCGTATGGATTCACTTGTTTTTCAACATCGAGGTGGAAGCTGTTGGTGTAATAGCCTTTATCTGTTACGCCATCAACCACACCAAACTCTGTTGCATCAATCTTACAGAAACGACTGCACAAGTTTTCACTGGGTGTACTGTACAAACTAAAGCCGTAGCCTGTCTCTTCTTTCCATGCGTCAGTCGCGTCACGCAAGCGTTGTACAATCGCTACCCCTTTCTGGCGTAGTGCTTCCGAGTCATACATGTGCGTTTGATCACCATACAAGGCGTTGATCGTCTCATGCAGGCCAATATAACCAAGAGAGATCGAGGCGCGACCATGCTTAAAGATCTCAGAAACATTGTCATCTGCTTTTAAACGTACACCACAAGCCCCTTCCATATAAAGGATCGGTGCAACACGTGCTTTCACCCCTTCTAAACGAGAAATACGCGTATCCAATGCACGACGGGCAAGCTGTAAACGTTCATCAAGCAATGCAAAGAACTTCGCTTCATCGCCTTTTGCTTCTATCGCTATGCGAGGCAGGTTTAAGCTCACGACACCGATATTGTTGCGACCATCGTGAATCTCTTGACCATTTTCTTCGTAGGCAGACAAGAAGCTACGACAACCCATTGGCGTCTTAAATGACCCGGTCACTTCAACGACTTGATCGTAGTTGAGAATATCGGGATACATTCGTTTAGACGCACACTCAAGTGCTAAGCGTTTGATATCATAATTAGGGTCTTCTGCCTTGTGGTTTAGCCCGGCTTTGATCGCAAACACCAGTTTAGGGAATACCGCTGTTTTCTTATTTTTGCCTAGCCCAGCAATGCGGTTTTTCAAGATAGACTCTTGAATCAAGCGTGACTCCCAAGAAGTCCCTAAGCCAAAGCCAAACGTGACAAACGGCGTTTGACCATTAGCAGTATGTAAGGTGTTGACTTCATACTCCAACGACTGGAACGCGTCGTAACACTCTTTCTCAGTGCGGGCACGTGCAAACGCCTCTGCATTTGGAATTTCCCACTCTTTTGCTATCTCAAGATGCTTCTCATAACTGACCGCGACGTAAGGAGCCAACACTTCGTCAATACGGTTAATCGTCGTGCCACCATAAATATGAGACGCGACCTGCGCGATGATCTGTGCCGTCACCGCGGTTGCGGTTGAAATCGACTTTGGTGTGTCAATTTCGGCGTTACCCATCTTGAAGCCATGGGTCAACATGCCATTGAGATCAATCAGCATGCAGTTAAACATCGGGAAGAAAGGTGCGTAATCCAAATCGTGATAGTGAATTTCGCCGCGTTGATGAGCGGTTACTACGTCGCGTGGTAAAATGTGTTTGTTTGCATAGTGTTTTGCGACGATACCAGCAAGAAGATCACGCTGAGTGGGGATCACTTTGCTGTCTTTATTGGCATTCTCATTGAGCAAACTAGCATCACTTTGCTCAATCAAACCACGAATTTCACAGTTCAACTGGCTGCGCTTCTCACGGGCAATATCGCGATCATGACGATATTCAATATAAGCACGAGCAACTTCACGGTGAGGTCCCGTCATCAACATGTCTTCAACAGCATCTTGAATTTGGTGAATTTCAACCTGCTCTTCTAGCTTAAACTGCTCAAACACGGTGTGGGCGACATCCAAAGCATAATTCTTGTCGATAACTTCAACAGTTTCTGCTGCACTAAGTACCGCTTGTTGAATCCGTGCAACATCAAAAGCTACGCGACATCCATCGCGTTTAATCACTACCGGTTTCACTGAAGGCTCCTTATTTATAATCATGACACTGTCACTAAAACCACTAAATATAGTGAGGAAAACAGAGTCACATACAATATGTGGGGTATTAAGCGAGAATTCAGGAATGGAATCATTGATCTGGATCATCGTTTTCTTAAGATAGAACAGACCGCAAGCGATATGGTTCACAGACTCAAAATCACGAAATTATCCACTCTAAAGTCAAGCCAAAAAAGCGTGATTTAAGTAGATTTTTCGTTTGACAAAGCCTGATTTTTCTTTGTGATTTGACTCGCAATTGACATTGGCATCACTGATCTATTCATGCGAATAATAGTGATTACTGTAGACTTAATCTGTGCTCTAAATCAGTGTTTATCTCAGCGTTAGGAACAGTAACTCATTTTGCGGTTTGCCCTACTTTGGATCCTTTTCTGCAGCCTCGTTGCCAGCAGCCATAGCACCACACTCACCATAGTGAGTTGGAACATTGAATGGCTATCAACGAAATCAGACAAAGTGACACGTACTCAACAAGATTTTGCAAAGCTCGCTAATACACTGGCCGCGCTGCAACCCGATGTGCTCGCTTTTCAAGAAGTGGATTCTGCCTATGCGCTCGAAAAGGTACTTCCTCCCGATACCTATGCCATTTATCTCTCACACCGCAGGCCAAGCAATCCCAAACAAAGTCAACAGTACACAGGATTTGCCGTGCGGCACGGTGTCAATGTGCGGCGCCAACCCGATCTCAGTGCACTCTCATCTTCATCCGGCCTGCGGAACGGGACTTACCTCATCATTGATGGCATCAAACCACTCCATGTGCTCAATGTTCATTTAAAGTCTGGTTGTTTCTCCGATATTGACCGCGCAAAAAAATCGTGCCGAACCTTAAAACGCCAGTTTGGCGTGCTTAGCGAATGGATTAACGAGCGCGTGACCAAAGGGGAAGACTATCTGATTCTGGGCGATTTTAACCACCGCTTAGCGATATCAAATTGGCTAAAAACATGGCAAGACTCTATCACCAAAGCGGAAATGTCTTTGATCACTGAAGGCCTAGACGCCAGTTGTTATGCCAGACGCCGCAACGGTGGCTATGTACGTTATGACGCGCTCATTGACCATGCAGTATCTAATCGAACCCTTGCCGAGACGATTTTACAACACGGCTCTGTTTCCCAGTTCCAGATAGCACTGCAAGACATTAAACAGTATCGGCTTTCTGACCATTGCCCTATCGCGCTACGCCTACCTTTTGACAATTAAGCCACTAAAAACCGGACCAACATCACAATGTCATTGAAATGCAACTTGCCGCTCTGAAGATATCAGTGCTAAAAGGTATAGAGCTATTATTCATAGCGATGAAAAAGAGCTCACCGTCAAGGAGATAAAATGATGACTTGCCAAGGGTTTGTGGCGCCGACAGACGAAGAACTTATCGTCAAGTCCCCAGAAGAAGTGTATGTCGACCAAGAGCGAGACGCTGAGTTCGACGAGTTCAATGATATTATTATTCTCTAACCTATGAAAACGCTGGCACTGAAAGTTCCGCCTCCCATGCTGTTTGTCACGGCACTAGGTGTAATGTATGGTGTCAGCCTCTACACGCCCCACTGGCAAGTCGACGTAGTCGTCGCTCGTTACACTTCCATTGGGCTATTTTCGTTAGGCTTGAGTATTGCTATCGCGGCAACCGTTGCATTTAAACGCCATAAAACGACCGTTGACCCTCGCCACCCCGAAAAAAGCTCATCATTAGTGACAAAGGGCATCTATCGCTTTACTCGCAATCCTATGTATCTCTGTTTAGTCCTTTGGTTAGTCTGTTGGGCTATTTACCTTCACTCTCCTGTCGCCTTGATCATTGTGACATTGTTCATTGTCTACCTCACCCAATATCAAATAAAACCTGAAGAGCGCATGCTGTCGGCGCGGTTTGGCAAACCTTATCTCAAATACACCACCCGCGTTAGGCGTTGGCTCTAGGATATCAACAATGTACAAACCATAAAAAAGGCCGCGATAAACGCGACCTGTTGAACCTCATATTGCACACTATATCGTTACGCCGTCACTAGATGGGCATTAAACCGTTTAGGTGTCATCGCATAGACCATTAACACCAACAGTAAAATCCCCGTCACCGCTAAACCGATGCCAATGCCAGCCCAAATCCCGCCAAGACCAAACGCCGACATCAACCACCACGCCGCAGGAATGCCACAGATCCAGTAACCAATGGCGGTCATCACTGTCGGCGCCATCACAATTTTCATTCCTCGCAAAATGTTAATCGCAAGCAATTGCCAAGCATCGACAACAAAGCTCAAGGCAACAACCCAAATAATCGACGCTAAGAGCGCTGACAATTCAGTATCCAATCCGAAGATTGCCGAGATAATGCTCGGCCAAAAAACAAATGCAGCGCAGATTGCCATGCTCACTAACGTGACTGTCACAAAACTGTGTTTGCTAATGCGGCGAATAGCATCAAGATCTTCCTCGCCGTAAGCCCTTCCGACCAAAATCGCAGCGGCTTGGCAAAAACCAAAGTTGATGTTCCAAGTGAAACTGAGGCACTGCAACAAGACTTGATGCAACGCCAATGCAGAGACGCTCAATACGCCGGCCATCAAGGTACCACCGTAAATAAGGCCGTGCTCCAAAAAAGCGGCCAGCGCTATCGGCACACCTAGCATGAGCAAAGGTTTCAACAAGCGAATAGAATACTCTTCCAGTTTTAGCCAAGGCGCATATTGACGGTATTTGGGCTGTTTAAACACCCAGTAACCATACCCCAACAGCACAACCGCAGCGGCTAAAGCTGTACCCGCACCCAAACCCGCTAAGCCATAGCCCATTTCAAATGCGAACAGGTAGCTCACAGGTACATTAAGAATCACAGTCGCAACGGACATAACCATAATCGATCGCGCGTTACCCAAAGTGCTGGTTAAGCCGCGCAATACCAACATAAGTAACGTTGGTAACATCGCCCACTTCAAGGTATCAACGTATTCCATTGCGAGCCCAATGACATCGTGGGGTTGTTTCGCGTAGGCAAGCAATGCCGGCATGAACATAAAGCTGATTGTTAAAGCGATGCTAAGTATGGCGGCCAGTAATACCCCACCTTTTACCGCGAAACGAATCTGTTGATCGCCATATTCTGGACGAGCGGTGCGTTGCCCATACGCGATAGCAATCAAGTTAGCGACACACCCGACTGTACTTGCTGCAAGAATAAAAACAAAGTTATAGACAGAAGCCCCTAGCCCACCCGCCGCGAGATCGGCAACACTGAGTCGCGACATCATCCAAACATCCGTGAACACCAATGCGACGGCGACAAGTTGAGAGATGATCAGTGGAATGGAGAGAGAAAGTAGCTTTTTCATGAATACCTCGGGAACCAGTGCGGTCAAAAATACGCCCTCACAAGCTGGTATTCAAATGACATTTATGGGACTCTGACATTCCTTAAACTCATGCGAGCAAACAATGAGCCCTTATCCGTCATTACCTCATTCACACAATGGATTAAAAGTCTTCGAGTCGGTTGCCAGACTATTGAGTTTCACGCTGGCCGCTGAGGAGCTTAACGTCACACAAAGCGCCGTTAGTCGACAGATAAAACAGCTCGAAAATGAACTTCAATCTCCTTTGATAACCCGCCATCATCGTGCTATTGCCCTAACAGAAAAAGGCGAAACCTTATCTCGACTACTCAGTGAGCATTATCAAGGCTTAGAAAGCACATTTGAGCAGTGGCGCTCTCACACAGACAATCGGATCATCATTAAAGCTGCAATGAGCTTTGCCATCCGCTGGTTAATTCCCCGTTTGCATGATTTAAACGCAAATTACCCCGATCACGAAATTGTCATCGTTCCGACCCTAGATGAAGATGTCGCCCAAGGGAAAGCGGATTATGATCTGTTAGTTTTTAATAGTCGCCAACCTGATCAATATACAAAGAGAAATGATGTTTACTTCTTGCGGCGAGAGTTCATGGCACCGGTCTGCGCACGTGCGTCGCTGGGTGACAGTCCTGACGAGGCCGCCATCTTAGCCATGCCTCGCTTGCATTCAACGGTTGACCATCACGATTGGAAAGCTTGGTTGGCCGATAAAGAAGAGGCTGCATTGTCTCCCGTAAAGAACACAACTTTTGCCACCCTAGATATGGCGTTAAGTGCGGCGTTATCAGGTCAAGGCGCGACCGTCACAGATTTATTACTTGTGCTACCAGAGTTAGAAGAGCACTTTCTTTATTGTCCTAGTCAAACCCATATTAAACCCAGCGCTTGGGACTACTTCTGTTATCTCCCTAACGACAAGCCCATTGTCAGTGAAGTGGTTAATTGGATACGGCAACAAACAGCTGCAGACATCAAACAGCTCAATCGTTTATCGGCCAGATATCACTGGCAGCTCCCTTAGCGGAAAGTAAGCTGTCATATAAGTGTCATGAAATCTCTATATAACACCATGAAAACACACACCCTTCTCATGCTGAAAGCGTGATTTTCGACACTGTGTTAAATACTTTTACCGTCGCATCGCTATTATGGAGAATATAATGCTAAAAAAAACCGCAGCCGCCTTTGCATTGATGGGGCTCGTTAACTTCTCTGCTTTTGCAGATAACCAACATACCATATCCATCTCTGGATCGACCTCTGTGAGCCGCGTGATGGACGTATTGGCAGAAACCTATAACCAAAAGCATGAAAATATTTTTGTTGCTGTCCATGGTACAGGATCATCTGCGGGTATTGCCGCCGTTAAATCGGGTGCAACTGAGCTCGGGATGAGTTCACGATTCTTGAAAGAAGAAGAAGCGTCACCAAACTTAAAATTGGTGCAAATTGCCCATGATGCCATCACCATGGTTGTGCACCCGTCTAACACCATAGAGAATTTAACTAGCGCTCAAATCAAAGACATCTACCAAGAAAAAATCACCAACTGGAGTCAGGTCGGGGGGGACGATTCATTAATGGCGGTCGTCAGTCGAGAAAATGCCTCAGGCACTCGATTCTCTTTCGAAAGTAACGTCGACCTGCTTCAAACGCTGAATGGAGAGACCGTCTCTGACATCAGCCGCCAGATTCTGATCGCCAACACGAATAGCATGGTGAAAACCTTAGTGAACCATAACAGCCACGCTATTGGTTATGCTTCATTAGGCAGTGTCGATGAGTCAATCAAAGCCGTTGATTTTAATGGTATTGACCCCAGCGTCCAGAACGTCAGAAAAGGGGACTATACCTTGTCTCGCCCTTTCCTGATCATGCATAAAGATGGCGAAATCAGTAAAGAAGCACAAGACTTTATTCACTTTCTGCTTTCAGATGAAGGCCAAACCATCATTGAAGAGCTTGGCTACATCAGTATCCATTAATAGCCACAAGCAAAAAGGAGGCTCTCGTCGCCTCCTTTTTATACTCAAATCAGATTAGCGTCACAGGGTAACGAGAGTCACTGCCCCACTCAGTCCATGAACCATCATAGACTCGAAGTTGTTTGTAACCCGACTCAAACGCGCCTAGTGCTAAAATACACGCTGTTATCCCTGAACCACAGCTAAAGACGATTTGGTCATCACTACTTTCCACTAACGCTTTAAATCGCTGTTGCAATCTCTCTTTATCTACCATGTATCCATCTTTAACCAACTGAACAAAGGGTAAGCTCTTGGCGCCCGGAATATGCCCGCTTCGAACCCCTTCTCTAGGCTCAGGCACGCGACCATAAAAACGGTCCGATGGACGTGCATCCAGAATCGTTACATCAGGCTTCGCTTTAACCTCATTTAGCTCATCCGCAGAGATCACCCACGCATCCTGCACACTTACCTCAAAATCATTGGCTCTAATAACGGATGCCTTCTCACTCGTGACGGAATAACCTGCCGATTGCCACGCTGGCAAGCCGCCATCCAGCACTGCAACATTCGAATGCCCCATGGCGTGAAACATCCACCACACGCGCGGTGCAGAAAAAATGCCCTGACTATCGTAGACAACAACCGTCGTGGATTTGCTGATCCCTAAAGCGGAAACCGCGGCCGAAAACGTGTTGGCATCAGGCAGCATGTGTGGAAGTGACGACGTCACATCTTTGATTTCACCATCAAAGTCAAAAAAACGCGCACCTGGAATGTGACAATCCGCGTACTCTTGAATCGCGTTTCTTTCACTACCTGGCATAAACCAAGAGCCGTCTAATACCACAAGGTCAGGATGGCCTATATGTTCCTTTAACCAACTTACTGAAACCAATGCTGTTGAAAGTTCTATCTTTGCCACTATTCACTCCCTCTAGTATCAATCAACGTGTCACTGTCTTGCTTTTTAAGATACTGTAATTTATATCAAAATGCACAATTCAAAGCGCAATACACTGACCAGCCAACTATCCATTTCTATCAAAGTATCGCGAATGTAAATGGTATAAACACCACCAATAACAAAAGGTAATAATGCTTTTATTTGAGAATCGGGATGAATGTGGTGTTTTATACCAATTTCTCTATCATAAACGATTCCATACGGCTAGACTGCAAGACAGCAAATGGCCCATAGCCCTCGCCGTTTGCGCTTATGATCAAGGACGGTTAGCGTCGTCAATCTAGCGGAAACTTGACGCTACCTTCAGGAATAAAAGGACACTTAATGAGAGTTTTCCCGTGGCTTATAGCAGCCACTCTATGCACCCACTTACCGGCTCATAGTTATAATACAGGCAGTGTTGCCTTCACCCATGACAATGACGGCATCGCAGGTTCAGATCGGAATTATTCAAGTGGGCTATTTCTGGAGTTCAATTCAGCGAGCACACAATCCTTAGCCACCAATGGCCCGACATGGCTACAGTACCCCGCGAGCTGGCTACTCAGTGACGGTATCAACCAAGGCTGGTCTATGCGCTTGAGTCAGCAAATTTGGACGCCAACAGATATTGAGCTCGTCGAACCCCGCCCCGATGAGCGCCCCTATGCGGGCACGCTCATGTTTCATACCCAGTTGTATCAACATACTTCTACAAAATCTGAAAAGTACCGATTCATGCTCGGCTACATTGGTCCTGCGTCATTTGCAGAAGATGGACAACGTTGGCTACACAGTATTATTGGATCCGATGATCCCAATGGCTGGGACTACCAAATCGACAACCAAGCCCTGTTTCAACTCAGCTACGAAAGACAACAAGCCCTTGTTCAACAAGCATACCTCAACGGTATGGAGTTGGAGCTGTCATCTATGGGTAGAGCTGACTTAGGTAACTTCCGCTCCGAAGTCGGAGCAGCAGGCTCAATTCGACTAGGAACAGGATTGAAACAGACACTTGGCAGTGTGACAACGTCACAAGGAAGATACATCGATAACGGTCTCTTGGCGCGCAGCCGACGAGGATACTTTGGGTTTCTTACCCTTGAAGCGCGCTATCGCTTTAATGATATCACGCTATCAGGTGATCGACCGGAACCTGTTTATCCCGTGTCTCTCGAGCACACCCAATTCAGTATGCTCACTGGGTTTGTCTATTATCGTCCACAATGGGGCGCATCATTAACGTTAAACACCACCAGCCGAGAGTATAAAGAAGACCGAAATTCGCTGCATACCCATGGTTCTTTCAACGTTTTTTGGCGACTATGATCTTCACCATGCGAGCTAGCGCGTTGAACTGATGACAATGCTGCTCGGTGTTTTGGCATGCGGCAAACATCAAAAAGTCGAGATCAAAAAAAGGGAGAGCTAATGCTCTCCCTTCGCGTATCGGATTAACTGTTACTCATCATCAAGTTCAATTAACTTAGTTGAACCACCATGGTGCTTCTCTCGACGGCGTTGTACCAAGGCAAAGAAGCCTGGAATCAACATAGTACCAGCGAGCAGTACAAAGAGCAGACCACCCGTCAATGCAATACCTAACGAGTTCTGGCTTACACTACCTGCCCCAGATGCAAAGATAAGTGGGATGATACCCAAGATGAATGACCACGATGTCATATTCACCGCACGGAAACGTAGCTTACCACCACGCACAGCAGCTTCTTCGATCGAGTACTCTTCTTGTTCCCGTTCATTCTTCGCGAACTCCACAATGAGAATGGCGTTCTTGGCTGCTATCGCAATCAAGATAACCAAACCAATCTGAGCATAAAGGTTGAGCTCGATGCCCGTTAGGTTCAATGCAATGAAAGATCCGAGTGTCGCTAGTGGCACAACCAAGATGATAGCTAACGGAATCGCCCAACTCTCGTACTGTGCAACAAGGAACAAGTAGATAAAGACCAGTGCCAACGCAAAAGCGATAATCGCTTGGTTACCCGCCAATTTCTCTTGGTACGCTAGACCCGTCCACTCGTACTGATAACCGTTTGGAAGATCTGCTGCAACACGTTCCATCGCAGCAATAGCATCACCCGATGAGTAACCCGGTGCGGCAGTACCATTGATGACAACTGAACGATACATGTTGTAACGCCACGCGACATCTGGCTCAAACACAAGCTCAGTCGAGACAAGTGTGCTAAGTGGTACCATTTGACCAGATGCCGAACGTACATGGAAGCGCTGTAAGTCATCAACACCACCACGAGCCCAGTCTTCAGCTTGCATGGTCACACGGAAGCTCTTACCAAACAGTGTAAAGTCATTGACATACTGACCACCGAGGTTGGTCGAAAGCGTCGCAAACACATCCGTCAACGGAATACCCAACTGCTTCACTTTCTCACGGTCAACATCCACATAGTAATGAGGTACATTGGCTCGGAATGTCGTGAACGCAGAAACAATTTCTGGCTGCTGAGACGCCTTCGCAATCAGATCATTTGCAACATCAGCAAGATCGGAGCGAGAACGTCCCATGGTATCTTCTAGGACAAACTGGAAGCCAGATGTGGCACCCATGCCAGGTACGGCTGGTGGACCAATGGCAAACACTGCCGCTTCAGGTAACTGCATCGCAGCTGCAATGTTAATACGCTGAGCAATCGCATCGGCACTATGATCGCCATCCATTGCGAGACGGGTATCCCAATCTTTCAACTTGATGAATAACGAGGCACCATTTGACTGCGCTGCACCAGTCAGGAACGCATAACCATCGGCGATGGTCATATTCTCGACGCCGGGCTCTTGGAAAACGAGCTCACGCAAGTTTTGCGTCACATCGATAGTACGCGACAAGGTAGCTGAATCAGGTAATTGAACGTTAACCATCAAAATACCTTTATCTTCCTGCGGTACGAAACCAGACGATGTGTTCTTTGCCAAGAACCCAGCAGAGCCCGCAGCAATAAAGAATACCGCGACAAGCACCGCACTCTTACGCACCAATAGACCCGCAAACTGGCCGTATTTGTCGGTCACTTTATCCAAACCACGGTTAAAGGCTTTAAACCACTTCGCTTCTTGCGCACCACGTTTTAACACCAGTGAACACAGAGCAGGAGACAGGGTTAAGGCATTGACCGATGACAATACCACCGAGATACAGATCGTCAGCGCGAACTGTTGGTACATGATGCCAGTAATGCCCGGAAGTAGAGAAACCGGAATAAATACCGCCAACAGTACCAAGGTAGAGGTAACAATTGGGCCTGTGACTTCTTTCATCGCCTGCAACGTCGCTTGACGTGGGCTGATGTTTGGGTCTTTGTGCATGATGGTATCGACGTTTTCAATGACCAAAATCGCATCATCGACCACGATACCAATAGCAAGGATCAAACCAAATAGCGTGATGGTATTAATGGTAAAGCCAAAAATAGTCATAAACGCGAAGGTACCGATCAGCGAGACCGGAATCGCAACGACAGGGATCAAGGTCGCGCGCGCATTACCCAAGAATAGGTAAGTTACAGCAATTACCAACACAATGGCTTGGAGTAAGGTGATGACAACGCCTTTGATCGACTCGGCAACGAAGGTCGTCGTATCGTAACTGGTTTCATAGTTCATGCCTTCAGGCATCAACTCTTTCAACTCAGCTAGACGATCCATCACCAATGCGCCAGACTCTAGCGCGTTTGCATCTGACTGTAGGGTCAAGATAACAATACTGGCTGGACGGTCATTAAATGAACTCTTACCTGTATAGAAACGCTGCCCTAGCTCTACACGTGCGACATCTTTAATGCGCACCATAGAACCGTCATTGTTAGCGCGAATGACAACGTTCTCAAACTCAGAGACCGTTTCCAAACGCCCTTTCGTGACGAGGTTAAACTGAACTTCACGCAACGTCGCTGATGGCGCAGCACCAACACTACCTGTCGCAACCTGCACGTTCTGTTCACGTAAGGCATTAGTCACATCAGACGTTGTTAAACCGAGTTGTGCCAACTTGTCAGGATCAACCCAAACACGCATCGCAAACTCACCACCACCCAGCACCAACACTTCACTGATACCTTTAACGCGCGATAAGCTGTCTTTAACGTTAATGGTCAGGTAGTTGTTGAGGAACTTCTCATCGTAAACGTTATTTTCATCATAAACGTTAAGAACCATGAGGATGTCTGGCGATGACTTACGTACTGTCACACCCACATCACGAACCTGCTGTGGCAGTCGAGCAATGGCGGATTGAACACGGTTTTGAACGTTAACCTGTGCCTGATCCGGGTCGGTACCGATGTCAAATGTCACAGACAAGCTATACGAACCATCGTTAGCACTTTTTGAAGACATATATAGCATGTCCTCAACACCATTTACCGCAGCCTCGAGAGGCTCTGCGACCGCTTCTTCAACGGTTTCTGCACTTGCACCAGTATAAAATGCAGAAACAGAAACGGTTGGTGGACTCACACTTGGGTATTCCGTTACGGGCAAATTAAGAAAGCTGATTATCCCCGCTAATGAAATAACGATCGAGATAACCAGAGCAAACTTAGGCCGCTGGATAAAAAATCGACTTAGCATAATCCCTACTCTTCGTTGGCCATTTGCACGTTAACTTCCAATCCAGGTCGGACACGCTGTAGACCCGAAGTCAATACCTTGGTGCCCTCTTCGAGTCCCTGAACAATGATGTCTTGACCAATTTCAGAACCCGTCGTGACACTGTAGCGATCAACGACATTTTCATCATTCACCGTCATCACAAAGTCACCGCCGATATCAGTCTGAACAGAACGACGTGGCACAACCACAACATCCGTTGTATCCGGTTTCTGCAAGGTCACATCTGCGAATTGTCCCGGCAAGAGCAAACCATTAGCATTAGGGAACTCCGCGCGCATATCTAGCGTACCTGTTGCACGATTGATGCGGTTAGAGACATAAGAGATCTTGCCTGACTCTGGGTAAGATGCCCCACCACTTAGGCTGATCAATACTTTCACATCATCCCCTGCCGCCTCTGGATCTTCAGCGTTCATCGCAAACTGATAAACTTCACGTTCACTGATAGCAAACTGAACGTTAATCGGATCCATACTAACTAGCGTCGCTAAAGGCCCAGATGAAGGGGCAATGAGATCACCCAAACTGGCACTACTGCGGCTGATACGCCCCGAAATTGGCGCTTTAATTTGGGTATACTCGAGATTCAACTCCGCACCTTGCAGCGAAGCCTTTGACGCTGCCACCTGAGATTCAGCCTGACTGCGTGCCGCAGAAATGCGGTCATACTCAGAGCGGCTTATACTGCCTTTTGGCAATAACTCTTGTGCACGTTTCCAATCGACTTTCGCGAGTTGTAGCGCTGATTCAGCTTGCGCTAAAGAAGCTTTAGCAACAGCAACTTGCGTTTCATAAATTGCGGGATCCAGTTGGAACAATAACTGACCTTGTTCAACGTAATCCCCTTCGACAAAATGTCGCGATTTAAGATACCCTGAAACTTGAGCTGAGATGGTCACGTCTTCTTGCGCTTCCAATCGCCCCGAGTATGTTACTTGATGGTTATAAGCAACAGACTCAGCTTCGACTGCTGAAACCGTCAGCAGAGGCATTTGGCCTTGCGTCTGTGTTTCATTACAACCTGCAAGCAGGAGTCCGGTCATCAATCCTATTGAGAGTTTTGAATATTTCACGAGTAACCCTTTCTACAATAAGGTAGCCTGATAAATAATTGAAAAATTAACATTCACGAGTGAATGTAAGCTGAACGGATTAAGAAAAAAGATAGAACAATTACATAAATTAAACATAACACTGAATCCGCTACACATAAACCCAAATAACCCTACAAGGACAACATAATTACATGATGAATGGACACTTTATTGGAGTAATGACGGGAACAAGTCTTGATGGTATAGATTTAGTACTGGCCGATATTTCTGAAAGTAGTGTTACCATCCGATTTACGGCTAGCGAAACCTACCCTGAAGAAATTCGTCACCGATTATCTCGTCTCATCACCTCGGGCAATACGACTCTGGCCGAATTGGGTCAATGCGAACATGTACTTGGCGAGTATTACGCATCAAAGATTAATGGCTGGTTAACAACACTTAACTTTGACCGAAAAGCAATCATTGCGATTGGTAATCATGGACAAACCATTTGGCATCAACCCCACGCCCCCCATCCCTTTACAATGCAAATCGGTGATAACAATCGTGTAGCGGCACTCACAGGCATCCCAGTTGTCGGGGATGTGAGAAGAATGGATATGGCCTATGGTGGCCAAGGGGCACCGCTAGTACCCGCGTTTCACGATGCGCTATTTAGAAAACCTGAGAAAACAGTCGTTGCGGTGAACATAGGGGGGATCGCTAACATCTCGGTGCTCGATCAATCACGCCCAGTCTATGGCTTTGACACGGGACCGGGTAATACCTTGATGGATATCTGGGTACAGCAGCATTGCGGAGAAAAATACGACAAAAACGCCACTATGGCGTTACAGGGTAGCGTTAATCAGACTCTGTTAGCGCACATGCTCCAAGACCCCTACTTCTCAGCACCCGCCCCCAAAAGTACCGGTAGAGAGTACTTTAACGCACAATGGCTAAACAACTGCTTGGCGCAACTGCCTGATCAGATCAAGACTGAAGACGTTCAGGCCACCCTTTGTGAACTCACCGTAAGCACCATAGTGAATGCGCTACCTATGCAAACATCTGAACTGATTGTTTGTGGTGGCGGTTGCCACAACCCGTTGATTATGAAAAGATTAAAAGCACTACTACCTCAATGCCAGGTCCATGATACATGGGCATACAATCTCGACCCAGATTTTATAGAAGCTGCGGCATTTGCATGGCTTGCACATCGACGCTGCAACTTGTTACACGGTAACTGTATTGAGGTCACAGGTGCGTCACAACCCGCAATTCTAGGTGCAATCTACCAACCTTAAGGACACCCTATGGGACCCATTATTATCGATATTGAAGGCCAACACCTTACTGAAGACGATAAAGCGCTGTTATCACACCCTAATGTTGGAGGTGTCATACTATTCGCACGCAACTACACCACATCGACTCAACTGAGTGCGCTTACCGCTTCGATCAATGCATCCCGAGAGACACCACTGGTGATCTTTGTTGATCAGGAAGGCGGCCGTGTACAACGCTTTAGAGAAGGTTTCACCAAAATACCACCAGCATCGGTCTACCAATACCAAGAAGATGGCGATCAGCTCGCCTATGACGCTGGCTGGTTGATGGCCACCGAACTCATTGCGCATGGCGTCGACACCAGCTTCGCTCCGGTACTTGATATTGGCGAGCAGTGTGCGGCAATTGGCAATCGCGCCTTTGGGAAAGATATAGAGACCGTCACTCGCTATGCAAAGCAATTTTCCCTCGGGATGAAAGCGGCTGGCATGGCGACAACGGGAAAACACTTTCCTGGGCATGGTGGCGTGCTCGCAGACTCTCACCTAGAGACACCTCATGATCCTCGCAATGATATCCAAGAAACGGATATGCAAGTCTTTCAAACGCTGATCGAAGAAGAGCTACTTGACTGCATCATGCCAGCCCATGTGGTTTACGATGCGTACGATGATCGACCTGCGAGCGGATCTGACTACTGGCTAAAAAAGGTCTTAAGGAACACGCTTAAGTATCCGGGCATCGTTTTTTCAGATGACCTTAATATGAAAGGTGCAGATGTGATGGGAAGCTATGCCGAGAGAGCCGTCAAAGCGCTCGAGGCGGGCTGTGATGCTCTTCTGCTCTGCAACAACCGTCAAGGGTTACTAGAAATGGTAGAAGCACTGCCACAGCAGGATTGTAGCCAACTAGGCACGTTGAAAACCCACAACCAAGATGATGCCATCGCGCAGATGCAAAGTGACAGATACACGGCGATAAAAAGACGTCTGGCAACCCTATCGTAGCAAGCGTTAATATATAAACTCAAGCCACCTCAAGATGGGTGTTTAGAGAGAATTTCTAGGTTTGCCCGAGGCACGGCTTTGGAGATCGCGTGGACTAAATCAAAAAGCAGTATCAAAGTTGGCGAGCCTTGACAATAAAGCGGACAAGATGTCCGCTTTTTAATGGCATTTGAACAAGCTCAATGACAGAGATCTATAAGCTGCGTTTTGAATAGCGTCTTACCTTTTTACGCTCTTTTACTGTCACAGCGATCGCACCTACGATAAAAACAACAATTAATGCTAACTCCATCATTAAGCTTCCTCCAAAGTATTTGATTCAGAATACGAATATGTTAACAAATGTTATCAAGCAAGACTCGCCCAAGATCAAATTAATCGAACATAATTGCGTATATTTTGTGACATTCTAATTGTCAATTACCTATTAAGTTAGGTAAATAGTGATGTTGTGGGCATTTTCGTGTATTGGTTTCTGGCGCTGAGGACAAGCGAGACGAAGATCGACGTAACAATTCGACTAACCACATATACTTAACAGACTCATAACAGATTTGAATGGAGGCAGTATGAGAAATAAAACCATAGAAATCGCCTACACACTGTTTAAGCAGCCAAAGCGGTTCACTACCCTGTTTAGTGTCCATTCGGATCCTACGACTGATCTGCAACAAGCGTGTTTTACGCTAAAACAACTTGCTGAGAGCCACAAGTCGCGCAAACTCTCTCTCAATCGAAAACTAGAGCCTCATCCCGAGAGAATACCACTTCAAAATATGATGATCTCTTTGATCCATGAGATAGACCTCCAACAGTCGCTGAATATTGAGCATGTCATCTGCCATCAAGACAATCTGAGCAAGATCCTTTATGATCAACGCCGAATGCAACACTATTCGATCGCAATATAATTAAACTATGAAAGCGCTAGTGACATTGTCACTAGCGCTTTTCTGAATCGAGCATATTGAGAAGACGTTAAAATATCGCCCCCTAAATTAATTCAAACCCCGCCCTTAATAGCAACAGAGTAATAATGACACCCCAGACTGGCAGCCGAGCGTATTTCAGTAAGCACCAGCCAATAGCACAACCAACCACATCCTTAACGCCATGAATGGCTGAAGTTGCAATAGGATCAACAAACGCGACCGCAAGCAGACCCACTACTGTCGCGTTTACCCAGTCAATTGATGCCTTAAGCCGAGGGTGCGTCATCAAGCTCTCCCACGCAGGTACCATCGCAAACAACAGTAATGCGCCTGGCAAAAAGACCGCGAGCGTGGCGACAATGCTCCCCCATATTGGGATCTCTGGCATCGCACTCGCGCCGAGGTAGCTCGCCATAGTAAACATTGGTCCAGGTACCAACTGCGCAGAGGCATAGCCTGAGATGAAAACATCACTGGTCACTAAACCATCGAGCATAGGTTCTAGCAAAGGTAAAACGACATGACCCCCGCCGAAAACAAAACTCCCTGCTTGATAAAAGAGATTGAAAAGGTGTATCGATGGACTCAATGCAGACGCTAGTGGCAAACAAAGTAAAAGCACGGCAAACATGATCAACAATAACCAGTTTGGTCGCCACTTCGTGAGTGATCTTTGTTCACTCGGTTTAGTGACCGCGTAACCTATTACAGCAACGAGGACAATCGGGGTGACTTGAGCAAGTAATCCTGACGTGAGGCTTAGCCATGCAGCTGTTGCCAATAGGATGATCCAATGCGCCTTAGTACGGATGTTTTTCTTACCCATTCCCCAAACCGCATCCAAGACCACCACAACCGCTAGCCATTTTGCCGCACCCATAAACACTGAAATGGCCATCGACTGTTCTAGACCTCGCGTCGACGCAACGGCAAACACGGTCAGTAAAAGAAACGAAGGGAAAGTAAATCCGATAAACGCAGACAACGCCCCCCAATAGCCACCTTTCTTATAACCAATAAACATCCCCAGCTGACTACTCGCAGGACCTGGCAAAAATTGGCACAAAGCGACAGCTTGTGTGAACGTGGCTTGATCTATCCAAGCGCGCTTCTCAACAAACTCCCTCTGAAAAAATCCAATATGTGCCGCAGGACCACCAAAGCTGTACAGCCCCAACAAAAAAAACTGAATAAACACCGTCATGGCATGACTCCTTTAAAACTGACCGTAGGATACGCTGCACTTAACTATGAATAAAATCGTTCATATCAATGAAGTTCATTAACTAGATTGATTCTAATAACGGCTTTAGAACAATACACTACTTGCAACCAACCAAGCTGAACCAGGCCATTACCTGCGTTTCCATCTGAAAACAGTATAGGTAAGCAACTGATTAAAAAGGCACAAATAGATGTTAGTGATTGCTCACACACCGCCGAGAGGATATACTAAAAACCCTGATATTTGTTTATTAATGAGCCGTTATCGATATGATGTTGGATAGCCTGCAGCAAATGGTGATACTCGCTACCCTCGCCCACGAGGAAAATTTCACCCGCACCGCAGAGAAGTTGGGAATTTCAAAATCCCATGTCAGTAAACAGATCAGTGCGCTCGAAGAACGGCTCGGTTGCCAACTCGTGCAACGCAGTACACGCACTGTCAACTTCACTGAAATTGGACTTCAAGTTGCTGAATACGGTGATAAGTTAATTGGTAATGTGGAAGAAGCAGAAGCGATTGTGGCGGGTTACAATAATGAGGTCAGTGGCGTATTTCGTCTTGCGGCTGGCTTATCACTTGGCACCCCTTTCCTCTCGTCGCTATTAGCCGAGTTTAAATCAGCGCACCCGCACCTAAAGATCGAATTGAGCCTCTTTGATCACAGCCCAAAGATCCTCGAAGAAGGATATGATTGCTGGCTTGCGGCCCACGATCAAATCCCAGAAAGCATGGTAGCGAGAAAAATCTACGATTGTGAGTTCATGTTAGTTGCTAGCCCTGACTACATCCGTCAACACGGTGAATTGCTCACCCCTGATGAACTTAAAAAGCACAACTGCATCACCTATAAAGCCGCTGATCGTAGTTTTGAAAGCTGGGCATTTAGCAAAGACAGTCACGTGGCAGAGGTAAAAGTCCGCGGTGATTTACGTATCGACAATGCGCCAGCCATTGTTGATGCAGCTAAAGCAGGCTTGGGAATCGCCTATGTGGCGACCTACCTTTTGCGAGAAGAAGTATTGAGAGGAGAACTGATCCAACTTTTACCGAGTTGGACACCAACATTGCAATTACCCGTGTATGCCGTTTTTCCGCGACGTAAACACCTAGCACCGAAAGTCAGGAAGTTTATTGATTTCGCGATTGATAAAATGGGTCGTTCCAAGCTCAGTATTTGATCAACAAAAAAGGCCATCGATATATCGATGGCCTTTTTGTATAGCAATCATTTAATCTATTTGCGCGGTTTCAAAGGCCTGCTTTTTTACAGGCATCGCATACATACTCTTGATCACCGTCGCGACAGCCTCATCGATATCGGCTACCTTAATACTAAAGCGCTCTTGCTCTACTTGAGTCACGCTATCGTGTTTACACTCAGCCGCAATGTAGTTTATTGGAAATAATTTATAATTTTCATAAACTTGGCGGTCAATTTCTTCTGCTAGTGCTTCAGGTGTCTCAAACTCATTTGTTACAACGTCACCAAATGAAACATGAATTCGACGCTTTTCTCCAACGATACCTTTGATGATACTGTCGATGTCTTCAAACTCAGACTTCTGGTAATGACCATTCTGCTCTTTCTCTACTAGCTCGTTAGCTTTAGCCAGATCACAAGGATCGTTTTCATAGCTGATGCTCACAGGAACGATATTCAGTGAGCGCATGTATTCACTAAAACCCATTTTTGCTTTGCGCCCTTCCAGTGAAAACATTTTCAGAATCGCGGGATCCGTACGATCATCACCATCTTTGGCTCGTCCCTCTTTTTGCGCAATCCAGATTGACTCATTTTCTTCTTGCAACGAGTGTCTGATATAGCCAGACAGTTGGCCCAGTGCTTTCATTAACTCACGCGGTGCTTTGATTGAACGCTTTACAATAAAACTCTTGTTTAAACGCATCAACTCAGTTGCGCAAGGTTTCTTCAGTAAGTTATCACCGATCGCAATGCGCACTGTTTTATGGTTTGCATGATATAGACACCAGTTTACTACCGCAGGATCCATCGCGATGTCACGATGGTTTGAGACAAACAGATAGCTTTGATTTGGATCGAGTTTATCTAATCCGCTACAGGTCACACCATCACTGGATCCATCGAGTGCTTGTTCCATATAAGAGGCAATATGATTCTGAACATCATCAACAGTTTTAATGCTAGACCAACGGCGCGTGAGCACCATCTTCAAGACGGGTTTCAGTAATGTTGCCAAAAATGTCGGCAATTTCGCGTAACGATAATGAATAATCGCGTTAATGAACTCATCATCTTGGATAAGACGTTGCAAAGCGCCCTGCACTTCACTGTCGTTGTAAGGACGAATGTCCTGAAAAATATCGTTTTCCACTTTAATTCTTCAAACTACTTAGATGGCGCTATTTTACGCAGTAAGCCAAGATGATTCAGTATTCATTTCACCCAATCTGATTGGTTGGAGGTCATACCAGATAATTAAAATGCACTCTGTTTCTCATCTTAGATACCACAATGACCTGACAAGGACACTGAGGGAAATACGACGGTTATCGCATGCCATCTCTTAGGGTTAGACATGACGGTAAACTCAAGCAAATCGGGTTCCAATTGCGCAGGAAGTCAGCAGATTTATTTGACCGTTTGCAAATAAACGCACAAACTAGCCATTCTGTCACTTTGGCTAAAATCAGACGAATAAGACACCGACACTATGCAACATACTATAGAACATCATTTCAACACTTCGAATCATCTGATCGTCACCGGCAGAAAAAAAGCACAATACAATCATCTCGTCGCTCCAGTCACTGGTGCTATTCTGGTTCGCCTTGGCAAATTGACTCATTACGTCGCGGCGGGCCAGCATTTCTGGATTAACCAAGACTGCTTACAAAGCTTACTTATTCTTCCTCATACAGAATGGCAAGCGATTCAAATATCGGTGAGGTCTCAGCACAGTTTTAGTCCGCAAGCGGGATTAATGCATCACCCACTGCTGACTCCGATACTGGACGAATTGCGCAACCAACCGAGTGAAGAACTATCGCGTCACCTCCTCAACACTCTCCATCAACTTCTGAGTGAACTGCGCGTCGCTACGCAGACCAAACACTCAATGACACTCGATAATAGCAAAGTGTTACACGGTCACAAAAAGGTTTTCGATGCATTGGCACCTAATGATATCGAGCTGGTTTCACAATGTTTACATCTAGCTGAAGCGGTAAAAATGAAGCGTTCGGGTAAGAAAATGGAAGTGATCGCAGAGCAGTTAGGGCTTGATATACAACAGCTTATCAATCGTTCACAATTATTGCTCGGCGAAGACTGGTAGTTTTGGTTATCGCCTTCGATCGAAGGCGAGTAATTTATCAGTGGAGAGGCAACTGCATTTGAATCATAACATTGCCTTCCTCTTCTTGTTGCCAGCGATAGTCAATACGAAATCTTGGCCGCCCTTTCTGTTGTGGACCGAGTCCTAAACTCATCGTAATACCATGCTGTCGGATCCAATTTTTGATCTCATCCGAGCTAAACTGCTCGATATCATGGGCGTCTTCCGGAAGATACAGGCTAAACCCATAGTGAGTACCGTCATCAAGTGTGCTGGCATAAAATGGACTCTCTGTTATCCAACTGTCCCAAAAACCCACTTGGTCGGCAACAAAACCGCTATATTCACCGGTGTAATCGAAAACACACGCTTCTTCATCCGTGTGAAATGGTGCTTGGTTACATAACGAAGGTGAGGCCCATGCGTGGAAAGTTAAACACGTGATCGAAACGCAACCAATCACAAAACGAAGCATTGAATTCATTAAATCGCGACACCTTTACTTCAGCAACAAAATCACACTTTCAGTTTCTTCTTCCTTGAAACCGATAAGCCGTGTTGATCGCTAGACTCATTTCCATATTTCACTCAGTTCATCTCGAACGGCCTCTAAGCAATGTTCAACTCCTGGTGTCAACCAATGAGAAACATTATTGCCTTCAAGTACCGCGTTACGAACATACGTACTGCGAATGTCGACAGTCTGCGGGCATGCTAACACACTCCACTTAGCCAAGATATCATCACTACGATGAAACTTACTGAAGTTGAGAAAATTATCTGGTCCCACCACAAATGTAAACTCATGATCGTCAAATTTCGCCGAAAATGCGGACAACACCGCGTAAGTTGTCACTGCCTCCCCGCCTTTAGCAAAGTTTTGCTCATCCGTTCGCAAAACAAGGTTAGAAAGACCACTGTCTTCAATAAATACGCGAACCCATTCACAACGCAATTCAAAGGGTGCCATACTTTTCCCCCAAGCATGCGCAAAACTCGGCATCATCCATACCTCATCAAAATGCGTTAATCGAGAAACGACAGACAAATGGCCTTTCGTCGGTGGGTTGAATGCACTACCAAAAATCGCAATTTTCTTCACAGTCAGTTAACTCCATCAATTTGCCGATAATTTTACGTTTTTTTTAGTACGATTCACATTGATCATCATCGCTGGTTACGCCATGATCGTAAAAAATCTCAATGTTTACTAGGAATCAACTGACATGGAAAAACTCATCCTCGAAGAGATGCGCGTTCTCCCCACGATTGACCCAGCTTACGAAGTATCTCGCCGTGTCAATTTCATCAAGCAGATGCTTACCAATGCACACTGCCGCACATTGGTACTCGGCATCAGTGGCGGTGTTGACTCCACCACTTGCGGACGTTTAGCGCAGATTGCGGTAAATGAACTTAATCAATCACAACAAGAAATCCAGTATCAGTTTATTGCTGTTCGTCTACCTTATGGTGTGCAAAAAGATGAAGACGAAGCACAACTTGCGCTTCAGTTTATTCAACCAAGTCATGCTATTAGTATCAACATCCAATCTGGTGTTGATGGTATTCATACTGCAACGCTTGATGCTCTAAAGACAGTGGAAGATAAGGCCACTGACAAAGCTGCCATTGATTTTGTCAAAGGTAATGTCAAAGCCCGCGCTAGAATGGTCGCACAATATGAAGTTGCTGGCATGACAGGCGGATTGGTTATTGGTACTGATCACAGCGCTGAGAACATCACCGGTTTCTACACAAAATACGGCGACGGTGCATGTGACTTAGCGCCTTTATTTGGTCTAAATAAACGCCAAGTACGCCAATTAGCAGACTACCTCGGTGCGCCAGAACAACTGGTGAAAAAGGTCCCCACTGCTGATCTAGAAGAACTGGATCCTCAAAAAGCCGATGAAGCGGCACTCAACCTTACCTATGACCAAATAGATGATTTCCTTGAAGGAAAAGAGGTTGATCAAAGTGTCACTGATCGTTTAGTGCATATCTACACAGTGACTCAACATAAGCGCCAACCTATTCCGACCGTCTACGATTTAGACAATGAGTAAAATTTCACTCAAGAACAAAAAAGCTTGGTCAAATGACCAAGCTTTTTTATCGCCTACTCTATCGGAACAATCGCAACAGTAACACAGTCTAGGCGTAACCTTTAGGTTCGATCAGGTTGTCCAGTTCCCACCAAATCGCCTCACATAGACCCTTTCTGTAACACGCATTTCTAAACGCACCATGCTCTTCACGATAACGAGTTAAGTGCTTGGTCGAAAACATTTTACTCGCTCGCACATTCGCTAATCGATCACACGCTTTTACAATCAAAGCGAGTCGAGCTGACTCTTCAAAGACGGTGAGGTTTCGTAAGCGGGAGTTCGCTTCCTCTTTACGGACACTTCGTGTTATCTCAGAGGAATCGGTGAGGTACATCACCGCATCGGCAATCGTAAAACCAAACTCTGCGGCAATTTCGTCGACAGAGGTTTCGGTGTCTTCAAGCAAATCATGAAGCTGTGCGACGATCATCGCGTCGGAACCAAATGGCTGAGCAAGATCCGCGACACTGTCGAGATGATAACTGTAAGGTCGATCACCATAACGCTGACCGAGATGACGGGAACGAGCTAATGTTCTGGCTCTAAGGTAACGATTGTTCATTTTAACGGCCTTCCATGCACACTCAAACAGACAAAGCAACCTAAAGAAAACCCCAAGGCTCACACCTCAGGGTTCGCAATACTTATTCAGTATCTTTCTTTTGTTGACGAATTTCGTTCGCAACTTTCATGATAGCTTCACCACTGCTCATACCTTGCGCCATTAAGGCATGGATACGTTCAGCCGCTTCTTGTTGCTCTTCATGCGTCAAACTTGGATCAGACATACTACCCCCAATATCAATGGGGACTAGTTTATGTCGAAAGCTTCTGAGACTCAAGCGACTTACTCTATGAGGTTTCAGATTTTTGACAAACCATCAAGTTTTTGAAATTAAAGTAATTTCTAACATCTCATTGATAAAACTATCACGCTGACCCAATAAAGTGACTAAAACATCAGTGCTAATTGCATCGAACCACCATATTTCCCTTTACCACCGTAGGACGCACCTAAGTCAAAATTAACGATTCCAAATGGCGATAATCCAAGTCCGGCAGTAAACACGGTATCAATATTGCCTTGCAAATCATGTTTTACACCCGCTCGCACTTGCGCCTGACGAAATGCATCAAACTCCATACCAACACTCGCGAACTGCGTTTCTGCTTCAAAAAGATCACTCGCAAAACGCTTTGACTTCATAAGATCAACATCAACACCCAAGGTATAAAACTTAGAGACAAAACCAAAACCCGTCGTCAAACGAGGTTCAATTTTGTAAGTGAATTTGCGGCCATTCAGCTCTGTGAACGCGGGGTTTGTTGCAGCAGTTTCATAGTCATTCGGAATTAAGTTCTTTATCGCAAATCCCATTCGATAAGGTCCTTCAACATAGGCAACACCGAAGTCTACATTGAAGGTTGTCTCTTCGGTTTCGTACTGCGGGTCATCAAAATCTTGAGGATCAAAATCATCGAGGCTGTCGGTAAAGTTATAAGTCGTTACGCGCTGAAACTTAGGTGCAAAACCCACTAAATAAGAGCGTCCACCAATCGATACAGGTTTCGCCATTGCCATGCCAACATCCATAACGTTAACGGCTAATATGGTGGCAGAAGAGCGCACATTAGTTGGGTCAAATCCAGCTAAGTCCGCAGAAGAGACATTCGGAATACCAATGACATCGGTATAATTGTGAATAAAAAAGTTGGTCGGGATAATGGTCTTCGGCATTGCGACTGCGACACCAATATTGACTTTGGCATTCAGTGTCTTGCCATCTACTTCTCTAAGAACAGCAACAGCTGCAGTATTATCCGCTGCATCTACGGCATCAGAGAAATCATCGACATCATCGAGAAACTGATCACTGTCAGACACTTGGAGTGTAATGGCAGGCACCAAAATACCCACATCATCACGACGAGACACCACACTGACCAAAGCCGGGTTATAAAATGGTGCACTCAAATAATCTGCTGTCGCCACTCCCGCTTCCGCCATACCAAAAGTTCGAGAATCGGTTGCTGCTGCTGAGGCAGCGAACAACCCACATCCCAATACCATCAACTGAGTCTTCATTAGAATCACCACCACATTAATTATGTTATTCAGACATAATATAGATGCAATGATTACAATATGATAACAACATCAACACATTAGGTGTCAAAATGCTAGATTGGTCACTTCTATGATGGTTGCAGGCGGGTGAACTTCAGTGGGTTTAATCAAACGTTGCACCTCTTGGACTTTCACATCACCTTGCCAGCGCGAGTCGACAAGGCCAACACTCAACCAATACTGACCGGGCTTGAGTTTTGTATCATCTGGGTCGAAAATCCGCGGTAATTTGCCTTGATCTTTTTGTTCCCAGACGACCTGCTGATAAAGGCGATCGATCGGGAAAACGGCTTGCTCTAACATGGGGGCGGGACAGGCTTTTAAAGGGAGCTTATTGTTTTCAATTCGCCATTGATAAGTATCAACCCAACTAATCCGCTGAACTTTAGGGGCTTCACCTAAAATCAGCCACTGAGACCATTCACCTTTATTGGCACTATTCACTGCTAGCCGATAGAGACCTCGAGGCAAAGTTTCAGACAAATGATGAAAACTAATCTTAAACTTACCACTGCGAGAGACTGCCGTCCGGCCACTCACGATAACCTCATCTGGCCATCGTTGAAGCTCAATCGCAAGTGAATTAACCGATGCAGCCCCCTGAACAGTGACACTGTAATTTAATTGGTTAACATGCTGCACGGCTTCGCGCTGCACCGCCAGCTCAGATAACCATTCAGGTAACGTGTGCGCCGTTAAGACTCGGCCACAGTCTAAGCCAATTGAGGCACTCAACAACTCGGTTAAGTTATCGGCCACCAGCGTTTCCGGCTGTTGTTGCCAGATTTGTACCATTTGCTCAAAGCTCGTCGACACTTCACCTTGTAAAAGCAACTGATGCGCGCGCGTCAACGGGTCTTTGCCAGCAAACCACTCGGCATGAACGGGTATAGCGACAACGGCCGCCGCGAGTAAGTAGCCTTTCATCAGAAAACTACGATGCCGCTTTCATCCGATAGCCAACACCCCGTAAGGTCTCAATATTTATCCCCTCAATCTTTTGACGAAGCTGCAAAATATGGGTATCGACGGTACGCGTTGTCGGATAATGGTTGTACCCCCACACATGATCAAGTAGCTCATCACGTGTAAACACACGCCCTTCGTGCTTAGCCAAAAAGTAGAGCAGGTCAAATTCAGTGCGGGTTAACGTAATACTTTCGTCACCAACCAGTACATCTCGCGTCTCGGTGTTAATCGCGACGGGCTCCACCACTAACAAGTTACTGTTCACCGGAGGGGCAACATCATGTTGGCGCAATTGGGAGCGGATACGCGCGAGCAGCTCTTGCTCTGCAAACGGCTTGGTCAGGTAGTCGTTCGCGCCAGAATCCAAGCCTTTAACCCGATCATCAACAGAGACCATCGCGGTTAAAACGATGACTGGCAATGCTTTTTCTGCTTGCCAAGCATGCAAAAAGTCGAGGGAATCGCCTTCTGGCAATTGTCGGTCTAATATCACCATGTCTGCTTGTGACCATAAAGGCGCTACCGCAGTCGCACAATCAGCGTGTAAGCATTGATAGCCCGCATCTCGTAATACGGCTAATAGACCTACGGCTAAGTTGCTGTCATCTTCGACTAGCAGAAGTGTTTGACTCACAAGGTATCTCCACTACAAAAGTCGTTGGCGGGCCTTCCAAACTGAGTTTGCCCCCCATACGTTTAATCATTGATTCTACAATTGTCAGCCCTAAGCCTAAACCACGTTCACTGACAAAAGGCTTACGAATTCGCGCCCAATCTTTGGCCGTTAAAGGCCCTTGGTCGCAAATTCGCATTACTAACCGTCCTCTGGAAATTGAAGCCGAGAGCGTTAAGGGCGCTACACCGTACTTCTGTCCATTTGCTAGCAAATTACTGACACACGTTGCTAGCCAATACACATTAATATCAACTGCCTGATCGTCAGGAAGTGACAATGTCACATCAAAGGGTTCGCAAACAAATTCTACCCATTCATTAAACGACGGCACATGTTCGACGCTTAACTGCCCTTGTGTCGACTGCAAGTAGTCTTTACTGGCTTCAGCGAGTTGCTTTAGACGGCGCGAGTCCTCACATAAACGTCGAAATTCATCATATACATTTTCAGGTAACGAATCGAATTGACGGCGAAAGCCCTCGACAGTAAGACCCAAACTTGCGATAGGTGTTCTCAACTCATGTGTCAGTATCTGCAATACTAACATTCGTTCTGCGAGGATTTTTTGATGTGACTTCCAACGATGAAAGCCCCACCCCATCACAAATAATAGGTTGAAGACAACTAATCCAATTGCTAAATAATAAGGCAGTTTTGACTGTTCAATGCTCTGCCAACAGATGTTGCCTGTGTGCGTCACACAATACTGGACATCTGATACTAAGTTAAAGCTAATGTCATGCCGATCGAGAGTCCGCGACCAGATAGCCCGGTCATAAACACGGTAAACATCTTGATGCCGAACCCAAAGCTCTTCGCCCGCGATTAGAAAATCCGCACCGGCGATTAATGCACGAAGTGCTGATTCTGACATGTGCTGCAGACGAAAAAGCTCGCTGTTCTCTTCGGCGACTGCACGCTCAGATATGTGATAAAAAGCGATCAACTCATCGTAGCGCTCTGGAAAAAGGGCGACATAGCGACGTGCATACGAACCACCACCAGGGTGAATATAGTCAGCACGGGCGAACCAACCAACCGGTAACACTGTTTTATTACATACCGCCCGAGTAAAAACAACTGGCTGTGTTAACAGTGGATTGACGGGCCATGGGCCTTTACAAAGCTGCGCATTACGATAGAGGCGTTGAAGTTGATCAACAGGATACTGAGCAGTCTGCGGGAGTTGATATTCTGGCAGCAACAAGACTTCAGGATAGTTTAACTGGAACTGTCGAAAATCCACTTCAGCAATGTTGTGCTCGACTGCAAAATCATCTTTTAGCAACGACAAACGCTCTGGCACTGTCAGTGCTAGAGCTTGAGCGCTAAATAATGATATTAGGAGTACAATCAACTTCATGGCGCTGATAATAACACTAACCTCAACACCAATGTCAGGGGGATGTGAAGAATCAACCCGTTACAGCCAACCGCTGCGCCGCAGTCAGACATCCTTTTGCGTCGATTTAACGCCAGCGAAGCACTGGTGACAGTGTCACTAATAACAATAAAAAGAGGCCAGTATTTGGCCTCTTTGTCGCATAATGACTTTGCTATATATGGGAAGAGATTGCCAAACAACTCTCCTTGGCGTCCCCAAACAACATACTGGTGTTTTCCTTGAAGAAAAGTGGATTCTGAACGCCCGCATACCCCGTATTCATCGAGCGCTTAAAGACCACAACCTGTTTCGCGTTCCAGACTTCAAGTACGGGCATCCCAGCGATTGGACTATTGGGGTCCTCCATCGCGGCTGGGTTAACGGTATCATTAGCACCAATGACGAGGACAACATCGGTGTCTGAAAAATCCTCATTGATCTCATCCATTTCCAAGACAATGTCATACGGCACTTTAGCCTCAGCCAACAGAACATTCATGTGCCCCGGTAAACGCCCGGCGACTGGGTGAATACCAAACCGCACTTCCACACCCCGTTTACGGAGCTTTTCGGTAATCTCATGGACTGGGTACTGAGCTTGAGCGACGGCCATACCGTATCCCGGCGTAATGATGACACTGGTCGCGTCTTTGAGGAGCTCAGCAACATCCTCTGCGCTCGACTCTTGGTGTTCACCTTGTACATCATCATCACTCGCTACCGTGCCATCACTACCAAACCCACCCGCGATGACAGAGATAAACGAGCGGTTCATCGCTTTACACATGATGTAAGACAGAATCGCACCCGATGAGCCGACGAGGGCACCAGTGACGATCAAAAGATTGTTTGCCAACATGAAACCCGCCGCTGCCGCTGCCCAACCTGAATAAGAGTTAAGCATAGAAACCACCACCGGCATATCAGCACCACCGATCGATGCCACCAGATGATAACCAAACGCGAGAGCGATAATCATAACCACGAAGAGAATAAAGCCGGAACCTTCCACGTGTACAAAGATGTATAAAAGCAAAAAGGACACCACCAAAGCAGCAAAATTCATTTTGTGTCGGTGAGGCAATGTCAACGGCTTACTCGATACGAGGCCCCGCAATTTACCGAAAGCCACCAAGGATCCGGTAAAAGTCACCGCACCAATAAAGACACCTAAAAAGATCTCCACCAAGTGGATATTCAACATAGCGCCTGACAATTCACCGTGATGAAGATAGGTATTAAAACCCACCAATACCGCGGCAAGACCCACGAAACTATGCAGCATCGCCACCAGTTCGGGCATCTCAGTCATTTCAACTTTCTTAGCATAGTGGATACCAATAGCCCCACCTACTACCATTGCCGATAAAATAAGCCACGTGCTCTCAGAATATGGGCCAAAGATGGTTGCCACCAAGGCGATGCCCATCCCGGCAATACCATAATAGTTCCCCATTCTCGCCGATTCTTGCTTAGAGAGGCCGGCTAAACTGAGAATAAATAGAACAGCAGCAATCAAATACGCTGCTTGCACAACACCTGCAGACATAACACTCTCCTTGTTATTTGTCTTTGCGGAACATTTCCAGCATTCGCTTAGTCACGGTAAAGCCACCAAAGATATTGATGCTCGCAATCAGTATCGCAATGTACGCCATGACACTCACAAATCCATGGCCTTGGCCAATCTGCAACAGTGCCCCAACAATGATAATGCCGGAGATGGCATTCGTTACCGACATTAGAGGTGTGTGCAATGCATGGGTGACATTCCAAACGACGTAGTAACCCACCACACATGACAAGACAAATACCGTGAAATGGGTGAGAAACTCCGGCGGAGAATAGTGCGCTATCCAACCGAAAATGAGAGCTGCGACACCGAGGTAGGCAAAACGCTTTCCTGGCGAGGATGGCGGTGCCTCTTTCTCAACAACAGGAGCCGCAGCTTTGGGCTGAGCTTGCGGCTGCGCAGACACTTTAATGGGAGGCGCTGGCCAAGTAAGCTCTCCCTCTTTAACAACGGTCAAGCCACGTAACACTTCATCGTCAAAATCTATGGCTATCTGGCCATCTTTCTCTTCGCAGAGAAGTTTGATGAGGTTAACCAAGTTCGTACCATAAAGCTGTGAAGATTGAGCAGGCAGGCGCGACACCATATCGGTATAGCCAATGATCGTCACCCCGTTCGCGGTTGTAATCACTTTATCCGCTTCGGTGTAGGCACAGTTGCCCCCATTCGCAGCAGCGAGATCGACAATCACACTGCCTGAAGCCATGCTATCGACCATCTCTTTAGTAATTAATTTAGGTGCTGGCTTACCCGGAATAAGCGCAGTAGTAATGATGATATCCACCTCTTTAGCTTGCGCTGCATACAACTGCTCAGCGGCCAAATTATAGGTTTCAGACATCTCTTTCGCATATCCATCGCCACTACCGGTATTTTCTTGCACATCGACCTGAAGAAACTCAGCGCCCATGCTCTCGACTTGCTCTTTTACTTCGGGGCGAACATCAAATGCTCTCACGATGGCTCCAAGGCTCCCCGCGGCACCAATTGCAGCCAACCCAGCCACACCCGCACCGGCCACCAGCACTTTTGCGGGTGGCACTTTACCCGCGGCAGTAATTTGCCCAGTAAAGAAGCGGCCAAAATGATGCGCCGCTTCGACCACAGCACGATACCCTGCAATGTTTGCCATTGAACTCAACGCATCTAATGCCTGCGCTCTTGAAATACGCGGCACCGCATCCATCGCTAGCACGTTTATGTTCTTAGCGGTCAACTTGTCCATCAACTCAGGGTTTAACGCGGGCCAAATAAAACTGACTAGCGTTGCACCTTCTTGCAATTTGTCGATTTCATTGCACGCTTCTACAGCTTGCGGTGCGTTGACTTTAAAGATGATGTCTGAGGACCAAACATCAGTTTCAGAGACGAGCTGAGCGCCAGCTTCTTGGAAGGCTTTGTCTTCGAAACTCGCGGCTTCACCTGCGCCTTTCTCGACAGCAACATCAAAGCCAAATTTCACTAATTGAGAAACCGTTTTGGGTGTTGCAGCGACACGGTTTTCTCCCGCAAGGCTCTCTTTCGGTATACCTATCTGCATTGTCCATCCTTAGTATGTGCAATGTAATATAGGGAGTACCTCATTAGTCATCGTCATACTTCAAGATTGACTTGATGCTTTGTTGTTAAATTACCTTTTCAAACGTAAAACAAAGACACCATCAGACTAATACCACCCCACCAACCATTTTCCGTTTTTATCTTAAAGTCAGCATAGCTGGCAACGTTGTGACATGCGACACAAACGTTTAAATTTTATTCATTTTTTCGCCAGTTGACTAAGAAGAGAGACAGAAAATGCCTGAAGGGAATTTATTGATTATCCATTGCCACATATATGACAAAGCAATACATCAGCCCTAATCACCGCGGGATATGTTCGGATTAAAACCACACAGCTGAACAAAACGAGAGGATACAGACAAGCACAAGTAGAAAGCTCGTGCTGAGAAAAGAAAAAGGAGCCTGAGCTCCTTCTAAGAAAACATTTTGTCGCCAGTTTGATCAACAAACATTTGCGCTTTTTTAAGCATAAACTCATTCGCATCCTGCTCCGATCCCAAGAGATCAGAACGAATAAACGTATGTGTTTTAACTTCACCATCGATCACTTTGCAAATACGCCCAGCAATGCGGTACTGACCACCCTCTTTGATTGCCTGAGGGTAGATTTGAAAGCCATTATATTCAACGGCTTCCACTGCTGGCTTTGCTTCTTCAACCGGCGAAGACTTTCCGAATAGTTTGGATAAAAAACCCACAAACTTATCTCCTTGCGAAACAAGCGCACATCATGCCATGAGAAGGCGACGGGCGCACCCTATTTGCAGGTCTTTCTATTCAGATTTATAAGCCAATATCTTTACGCAAGTGCTCCGGTAGATCAGATGCGTATATAGTGGCTTTTTCGCGCACGAACAAAATGTCCCAAGCGTGACGAATCAATCCTTTGAATGTTAACGCGTAGGCTTTTTGCTCCACTGACGCAGCAGTGTGTGTGTTTTCGAAGTTTGCTACTTGTGCCATAGGATGCCCCTAACTTTGTCATTCAATTTATGGGGTAATATTATCCAATCTGAACAGTGTGCAACACTGACAAAAAATGCCCAAAAAGATTAAAAAAACTAATGCGAAAACATGTTAAAAACTTGTTCACGTCTAAATGGTTTTTCAATGCGAGTGAGGTAACTAAATTTCTGCTTTTCGCCCTACTTTTTTGAATGGATATTCACAAACTCACCCCGCTCATTTATCATGATACATTCCTTTAACAAGTTAGGTTTTTTATGCTCGCGTTTTTAGCAAAAAATAGCACATGGCTATTGGTTGTTGCTGCTGTGGTTGGTTTTATTTTTCCCAATCTGTCCGCAAGTTTGTTCCCCTTCTTACCTGCGATTCTTTTTACCCTCATGCTTTTCACACTTGCTGGTATGGAGCAAAAGCTTGTTATCCAACACTTGAAGTCAAAGCAGACTTGGGCCTTTGCCCTCCTTCATAATGTCGCGCTAACCTTACTACTGGTCGCTTTGGGTCATCTCTTCGCCCTTTCCTCGGATTTAATACTCGCGTTAAGTGCAGTAGGGGCAACAGGCTCCTTGTTCGCCACGCCGGCAATTGCACGCTCTGTTGGCCTCGATCCACTACCTTGTATGGCGACCACCATTGCCACAACACTTTTAATGCCAGTAGTCATCTATCTAAACCTTGTTTTCTTGCAATCAGAGACGTTTTCTTTGGATATGGTGAGCTATATAAAACGATTAGTTATATTCATCGTTCTACCCATGCTCATTTCTGTCCTATTGTATCGCTTTGTCCCACGTACAACTTTACAACGTGCCCATGGCAAACTCGCTCAAGTCACTATTGTTTTAGTCTTTAGCTTTCCGCTTGGTCTCATTGGCCCGTTTAGAGAAACGTTCAATACGAATCCTCAATACGCATTGCAGTTACTCCTCTTAGGTGCCCTGATTTGCTGTGGCTTTTTCATTATTGCTCTCGCAGCATTTTGGCATCAAGGGAAAGAAGCGGCTCTCGCTGCGGCAATTACGTCAGGTAACCGCAACGTCTTGCTCACATGGACTGTTGCAGGGAGTTTTTTAGGCAGTGAATACCTGCCATTGGTTGGTGCTTTGCAGGTGCCTATCTACTTGCAGCCTTTGGTGGTGAGACGATTAAAGCGTTATTGGGATGAGCGTTCGTCTTAATACTTTAGCTTACGTCCGTCATTAATCCGTTAGGCTGTTATCGTCAAACGTCAGGCATAAAAAAAGAGTGAAGACAATGCTTCACTCTTTCTTACCCAGCTTAGGTCAACCAACGTGTTTTACGCTTACTCACTGACCGCCGTCTCTACTAAAAGACGCCGTTCGTAGCGATTAGATACCTGCGGCAGGGACGAAATATACCAGCCCACCCCATGCGCTAATCCAAGCAATGACCATGACCACGTCTAACCAATCTCGTTTGTACATGTGACCCCCTTCCTGCCACCTAATAACAGTATCGGCACGCTCTGAAATTAATTGAGCAATAAATCACCAATTTTGATAACAATGAGATATCGAAAGCAAATCAGTTAGCTGTATCGCTTTACTCATTTACCATTATCAAAAGCAAGAACTTTGCCAAAAAAGTATCATATTTTTGACGCTACGCGATGAGCTCCACGAGTTGCTCTGTTGGAGCGCTCAACACGCTTTGCTGTTGCGCATACGCGATGAAGGCATCCGCCATTGTCACGCCAATAGACTCAGGTTTACTACAGGCGCCGAGAAACGCCTCATAGCCTTCTTTACCTAATGCGGTATAGCTAGAGCTTGCTACCCAATAAAGGCCTTCATCATCAATGGGTTGCCATTCCGCATTGCGATACAAGGCGAGATTGACGATTCGCTGACCTTTTTGCTTAGAACGTTGATACTGGTATCTTAGGTGGGATGTATAGGGGTAACTACCATCACCGCTTCCTATCTCATCTCGGTTAATAGCATTGTTTATCGCACCTTCTAGCGCGGCTTTAAGTATCTTTCCCTTCACTTCAAATCTGACAACATCAATCGCGAACGGCAAGAGTCTTCCGGCAACTTCGCCCGCAGAGAGGTCACCCTCTGCCACATCGACGCGCACGCCACCCGCGTTGTGAATGGCACAATCCACTTTTAAACCTCGCTCATTCGCTTGCCACACAAAGGCGTCACAAACAATGGGCGCGACTTCACTCGACAAGGTCTCAGTCGGTACTCGGATATGGCGAAGTAATGTTTGCGCTTTGGCGATATTTTGATTCATTAACGCATCTACCGCACAACGATAAGGCGATAAAGCCGTTGTTACTCTCGGGTCTTCTTGTAAAAGCGCAACACAGCTAAGCGTCTGCAACTGGCTCTGCTGCGCCTCATTGATGGATTTTTCATCAACCAGCAAAGTGTTTTGGCCTTGAATGAGTGTTGCCACTCCCCTTTCATTGAACGACAGTTCTGCAACGCCTAAGGTATAGCCATTACAACTTGCTTGAAACACCAAGGTGTCCGCAACACGGCGTCCGTATGGCTCACTATTCTCTAAACCAACGGTACTGAAGTCACCCTGCCAGGTATGTGTATGTCCGCCAATGAGCACAGAGATGCCTGAAACACGCTTGGCTAGGTCCAAATCACGTGGATAACCGAGATGACTCAACACGATAATATTGAAGATATTTTGTCGGTGCGCATCCGATATCATCGCATTCAGCGCCTTCTCTACATCGAGAAAGGGCGTCTTTTCTGACGGATGGGCAATATCCGCCATATTGTCCAAGGTAATACCCATAATCGCGACGCGATGACCATTAAATTCTCTGACAATATACTCGCCGCACTGCGCTTGCACGTCGAAGCTTTTGAGATGGTGGGGTTTGCGCGCCAAAGAAGAGACATCCCAGTTTGATGCCATTACAGGGTGCGTCAACGCATTGATGTAACGAAGCGCATAGTCATTACCAAGATCAAACTCATGATTACCAAGCACAGTCGCATCTGCAGCGAGAATGTTTTGCAATACCGCATTCACTTCACCTTTATAGAGAGAAAAGTAAAGGCTACCTTGGAAAGAATCTCCCGCATCAAGGAAAAGGAAAGGTGTTTGATCTTGTTCAGCACGTTGGCGCTGCTTTTCTAACGCACTTGAGACCAATCCAATACCACCACATTGGATAGCTTGCTGTTGGCCAGCAAGTTCAAGCGTTAGCGCACTGGGTTCAAAGTGAGAGTGTAAGTCGTTGATATGTGCAAGACGGAGTGTTAAAGGTGTAGCCTTCGTCATTTCTTAATCCCCTTTTAGTCAAAATGATATCAAAACAAGGGGTTTGATCACAGTTTAATATTATCTGTATCAATTACTCACAACATACCTTGGCACATATCACATAGAGTTGAGATACGAATTACATACACTTATTTCCGAAGCTAACACTATTGACAGTACTTATGCTCGGGCATGCCTTTTCATACAGGAAACTCATTACCCCAACGGCACCAAGGCTTGATGTGTGAAATGCGATTGAAAACATTAAGTTAAGATCAGCTAAAATAATACTAAGCAGAATAAAAAGTAGCCTAAAGCCAGTCTATGCATCTAAAGCGTATCGAAATTGCTAACTTTCGTGGTGTACAACGCCTCTCATTGAGCTTTGACGAACTCACCGTTTTAATTGGTGAAAACGCGTGGGGGAAATCATCCCTACTCGATGCACTCGACCTGTTTCTTTCGCCGCATCTTGATCACTACCAATGTCGCCAAAAAGATTTCTTTGTCGACCATACACATAAGCAAACTGCGGCTTCGACGTTATACATTGTGATGGTGTGGCAAGAGGATTACTTGGAAGAGCGATTGATTCATCGCTATCGAGCGTTTCGCTCATACTGGCAAACCAATAATGAGCAATACCAAGCGCTGTATTTTTCTCTCAGTGCACACCAAAAGGAAGGAAAAGTCGTTACCCATTACGCCATGCTAGATAATCAAGGCAATGAGCTGATTTGTCTGGACATCAAGCGATTACTCGCACAGTTTAGAGTTCTACATCCACTGGTACGTATTCGAGATGCCCGACGACTTCGCAATCTTGACCTGAGTGAAGATCTCACCTCACCTTTCAGCAACGGCAACGGCAACGGCAAAGAACAAAATCCCATTCAGCAACGCCTGACCAAACGACTAAACAATACCACACGTCGGTTGCTTACCCAGCCAGGTCACGTTAACGCTGGTGAGCTCAAAAGTAGCATTCATGCCCTGCAATCTCTTGTCGAGCACTACTTTGCATTCGCGCCCCACAATCGTGCACACAAACGTGGTCGTCACATCCGCCAAGACAATCACTCACCCTTATCGATGCTGAATCAAAGACACCTGAATAAGTCACAAAAGCTACTACTCATTAGTTTGTTGAATGCCTTTATTCGCGCGCGAGGGGCCGTGGCACTCAAACGACTGTCTCGCCCCCTCTTAGTACTTGAAGATCCGGAAGGGCGCTTACACCCAACCTTACTTCATCAAGCATGGGCCTTTTTTGCGCCGCTGCCTATCCAAAAAATAATCACCACCAACAGTGCTGAGCTACTTGGCGCGACCCCTTTAGATGCAATTCGCCGCTTACAGAGAGCACAAAACAAAACCCGCGTCTTTGCTATCGAGTCAGATTTACTCTCTGATGATGAACTGCGTCGCGTGACTTTTCATGTTCGGTACCACCGCCCCAATGCGTTTTTTGCAAGAGTCTGGTTATTAGTAGAAGGGGAAACTGAAATATGGTTGTTTTCAGAACTCGCAAAGTTACTCGGTTTTGACCTTGCCAGCGAAGGCATACAGCTTATCGATTTTGCACAAAGTGGATTAAAATCCTTGCTCAAAACAGCAAACAAATTAGGTATCGAGTGGCACCTTGTCACAGATGGCGATCCTGCGGGGAAGAAGTACGCACAAACCGGCCTACGTTTTCTCAATGGACTCGCTGAGAAACAGCGTGTTACCATCCTGCCGAATCAAGACATGGAGCATTATCTCTACCACCAAGGCTATGCGCCGCTTTTTCATGAGCTTGCGAACGTGTCTCAGCAAACCCCGATGACAGAAAGACGGGTGATCAGTAAAGCGCTCAAGCATCACGCCAAACCGGACGTCGCCCTAGCCATTATGAAATATACCGAAGAGAGGGCGAACACAGAGATCCCTGTTTTACTCAAACAGATTCTGATACGGGTTATTGCATTGTCTCGGGGGCAAAGTTAGTGTCTTGAGACTGGTCATCCACGACAAGTTTATTTCGACCTTCATGCTTGGCTCGGTATAACGCACCGTCGGCCAACTCCATCACTTCACTCACTGATGGGGCGTCGCCAAGCCCAACTTCAATGATGACCGCACCAATACTCACCGATAACACTTTGTGTTCCCGACTACCTTGGTGGGGAATCCCTAGCTCGACGACATCATCACATAGACGCTGACCAAGCAATGCGACCTCTTCTCGCGTCAAATCCGTCAAGATAGCAGCGAACTCCTCCCCACCAATCCGCGCGACCATATGACCATTTGGACTCAACACTTGAGACAAGGTACGCGCGACATATCGTAGCGCAATATCACCTTGCACATGACCATAGATATCGTTGTATCGTTTAAAGTGGTCAATATCGATCATCAACAGAGAGATAAGCTGCGGTTGATTACCATGGGCATAAAGTGCGACTTCTAACTCGCGTTTGAACGGACGACGGTTTACCAAGCCCGTCAACTCATCGGTTTCAGCGATCACTTGCAAACGTTCATTGGCTTCAATCAACTCATCTTGAAGATGACTCATGGCTTGGCGGTTTTTCTCGTGAATATGCAGTTCACTTACGGCAGAAGCAAAGCGAGTTAAAATGGAAATGACGTCTTCTTCCCAAGCTTGAGGCTCATAAACATGCACGGCGGTTAAGAGGCCAAACACCTTGGTGCCATCAATCAACGGAAAAGCCGCTATCGATGCGATGTGCTGTGATTCGAGTAACTGGTACTCCTCGGGGGCTATCTCCTCAAGATCACGAATATCATTAATAACAATGGGTTCCATCGAGAGTAAACGACGCTTTAAAAAGGCCAACCGACTCACATCGTAACCTTCTTCTAGTGGGTTATCCGTTCCATCTGCTCGCCAAGAATGCCGATAGCGCGCAAACTGGTCATCGAATTCTACCAGGCTGATGCGATCAACATTGAGATAGCCTCCTAATGGCGCAATCGCGTCACACACAATACGGTCCGCTTGCTTACTATCATGAGTGATGATGTCGAGGGACATTTCGGCCAGAATTTTATTCACTTTAGATTGGCGCTGCAGTTCTTCCGTTCGCTCTCTCACTGTGCGCTGCAGTCGGCTTTGGTGAAATCGAAGTTCCCTTTGTACCCACAGCTGCTTAGCAAACGCATCACGCGCTTGCTGTTGTAAGTCAATCACCGAACCGGCGAGAATGCCAATCTCATCGTTCTTTTCAAGCAGTTCTCTAGGCACTTTAACCTTGCGTAAAGACCCGCCCGCAATCGTCGACACACTTTCAAAAAGACGCGTCAAAGGACTGGTTACCACCCGTGAGACGAGAAAGAAAATAAACAGCAACAGTACCACTGTCTTTATGAAGTTAGTCACACCGACAATGAGTAGTTTTTCAACCATCTTGTCTTTGATTTCATTATGATCAATCGCGATACTCACATAGCCCAGCTCGCGAGAGTTGTAATAAAGCGGGTACTTTATCCGCTCTGGCCCCACCCCATGTTCATCTGTCAGTAAAAAGTGGGTACCATCTTTGCCTTGTAGTTCAATGTTACAGACAAAGGGCACAGTATGTAGGCCTTCAAGCAGGGCTTGCATCTGCTCAAAGTCGAGATCCCAAAGCGCTTCTGCTAAGGGGCCTTTCGTTGAGTTCACATGATTATCAAGCTGACCTTCAATCGCTTCCGTTTCTCGGTGGTACTCAACGACAAACTGCACCGCGATAGTAATCGCGGTGAAAAGGGCGCTACAGACAAGAATATAGATGGTTAAACGACGCTTGATGGACTGTGAACCCAATACCATACGCTACTCCGCTTGCTTAAATGCTGAAAACGGCACGGCTTCAACATCCAAATGAGGGAAATCAATTCGCTGCCACTCTTCACTTAACAGAATGGCATGCAATTCGGAGTTTGGCTCTATGATTTCAAACAGCGGCAACCTGTCAGTTTTTGACCAGTAGCCTTGATCGACATGCTTGGAGATTTTTGTCAAAACTAAGCCTGGGGCAACAAAATGTCCACCACCTAACGCGGCTATTTTTCCCGCTTTCAGCTCTAACAGCACTCGTTTCGAGGTATTCACAGTACTAATGAAGATATCTTCTCCCACGACTAATCCCATATCAACCGCCGCTTGCTGCACGCCGAATGCCATGTGATCGTTGGCTGTCCAGACATAACGCAGCTCGCCATAGCGCGCTATCAAGGCTTTTGATTGACGATAGGCATTCTCTTCTCGCCAATGACCGAAAACACGCTGGGTGAATGCCATCTCGATATTGTGTTGTATAAAGGTCATCGCACCCAGTTCACGCTGTTGTGAGGCGGGTGTCGTTTTATCGCCAGAGATCACAGCAACCTCCGCGGGTACTTCCCCCCCCGCCTCAAACAACGCGGCTGCAGTTTCTCGCCCAATATACTCATTATCGGGAAAAAGACCGGGTAAAAGGAAAGTTTGCCAATGTGCATCTTTATAAGCTTGTCGTTTATCTATCTCACTCAGGTCATTGAGCACGAAAGTAACGAAAATAGGAAAGCCGCGAACGGTATCAAGCATCTTGGCACCGATGCCTTTCTCGTTCACTAAAACAATGTAGTCTGGAAGGGGGGTTACCGTCAGGCGACGTGTTAAGAAATCAATCGCGTTAATATGATCGCGGCGGGCATGGTAAATCTCTAGTTTGATGTCGAGCTGCTTGGCCGCTTCTGAGATGTAACCATCCACGCTCCCCCAAAAACTCTCTTCTGGCAACCCGGGATTGATAAACAGCACATTCGTTTTTGCGTGCCCTTGGAGAGGCGATAGAAACAAAATTAAAACAATTATTCGACAGAAAAACATAACCACTCCCTATGTTTTTACATAGTATGGTCATGAACACGGAGAATGTCGATTAATATGTCAATAAAAACAGTCAATGTATCATCGTCGAAGCAGACTGTTTCTTATCCAATATTAAGGGTGCTGGTGGCAGGCGAGTAAAGAAAAACGTCGGAATTCGTTAAGATTGAATTCCGACGATTAAAATCGTTAGAAACGGTAACCTGCTGAGATCATCGCCATGGTATTGTCAACCTGACCGTAATCATTCACACCACCGCGGCCAGTTAAGCCAGAATCCATTTCGAAGTAGAGCACTTCGATGCCAGTATAGAAGTTTTTAGTGTTGGTATAGCGATAGCCGATACCATAAATTGGCGTAGTATCGTTGGCTTTGATTGACGCGGCAAACGTGTCTTTGTACTCACGATCCCAGTTTGCAAAACCGGCCTTGACGTAGAGCAAGGCATTGTCCGCTTGATACTCACCAAGGTGATCAAAACGGTAGCCCGCCATCAAACTGCCCGTGAACAAGCGATTATCATACTCAACGCGGTAGTCTTTGAACTCCGTGTTGTAGATCTCCGCGGTAACGTTAGCACCCAACGCGAACTTGCTCCCAACCGGAACAATAAAAGTAGACTCCACACCGTAGCCAAATGCCCAATCTTTCATTGAGCGCACTGGAGAGCTCGCTTTTTGCTGAACACCGCCGAGTCTAACGCCAACACTAAACTCATAACTGTGTGCCGCCGACGAGCCAAGTAATAACATCAGCGCACCGAAGTGCATAATACCTTTCATACTTTTACCGTTCCTCAGTACCTATTCGCATCAAAGATATCGTCGAAACAACCGCTTAGCCAAATATGTTTACAATTGGCTAGAAGTCTCTCGCAATTTTTTTTGAAAACTACGCAACGTTGGTTTCAAAGGGTTGCTGTCAAGCCAAAGGCGAAAACAATACAGAGCAAAAACAATCGCTTTGGCACAAAAAAGCCCGCCAAATTTGGCGAGCTTATCTCTCGTTCAATCGAACGTTACTCAGCGTCAGGAGTCCGTTTTTTCTTCTTAGGCATGAAGACGTTATCACCCACAGCGACATTCGAGTAAAAACTCTTATCTGCTTTTTTCACCTGTGGCTTCTTCGCTTTCTTTGGCGTTGATGGTTTGGCTGCTGGTTTCTTCGACTTAGGCTTAAGGTTCTTCTTCGGTTTAGGTTTAAGGCCTTTGAACTTACCTTCGAGGCCATCAATCGTCACAAAGGTCATTTCCTGCTCTAAGAAGGCTTCAACGTTCTTGAAGCTTTGCCAATCTTTAGGTCCAACCAATGAGAATGCCTTACCTTTGTTGCCTGCTCGGCCTGTACGACCCACGCGATGAACGTACTCTTCAGCATGTTTGGGCATATCAAAGTTAATCACATGCGAGACGGTTGCTATATCCAATCCGCGAGAAGCGACGTCGGTTGTAACGAGAATCTTATGAACATGGCGCTCAAACTGACTCATGATGTTGTTTCGAGCCGTTTGGTTCATACTGCCGCTCAGTGCCACTGCTTTACGTTTCGCTGCATTGAGTTTCTCGGTTAAACGGTCGGTGTCACTCCGTGTAGCGGTAAAGATAATCACCTGCTGATGGTCTTCATTTTCAAGAATATGATCAAGCAAAGCTTCTTTATGATCTAAATGGTCACACAGTAAGAAGTTTTGCTCGATATCTTTATGCTCTTCATTGGAGAAGCCGATCGCAATTTGCTTTGGCGAATTGAGCATATCACCCGCAATATCATTCACTTGCTGGTGATCCAATGTCGCTGAGAACATCATGGTTTGACGACGGCGATGATTAGCTGCCGCATTAATGCGCTGCAACTGGGCCTCAAAACCTAGGTCCAACATACGGTCAGCTTCATCTAAGATCAGCATCTCTAAGCCATCAAGACTCACACTGCGATGCTCTAGGTGATCCGCCAAGCGTCCCGGTGTCGCAATGACAAACATCGGGTCTTTATTGCGAAAAACTTTCACTTGGTCATTGAAGTTCTCTCCACCTAAAATCAAGCTCGCGTCATAGGGCGTGCCCGCAATAAGCAGCTTCAGTTGTCCATACACTTGTTTTGCCAGCTCACGTGTCGGCGTCAAAATCAAAACGCGAGGGTCGCGTCGTGTAAAAGGCTTGGAGCGATACATACGCTGCATCGCTGGTAGCAGAAACGCCAGCGTTTTGCCCGACCCCGTTTTTGAAGAGGCCAGCAGATCCTTACCCGCAATACCGACAGGCACAGCTTGCGCTTGCACATCAGTCGCGGCTTTGAAACCAAGATGATCCACTTTCTTCAATAAACGATTGTCTAAACCAAGATCTTTAAATTGCAAAATGACGCTCCAGCTAAATAGGGGATGCAAAAAACAGAATAAGCCGACAGATTCTTCTGTTCGGGCGCGCGAGGATAGCACATCCCTAGCCCTGACAGAAGCCATACCGCGGCGATTTTAATCTTAGAACGTCCGCTTTTGCTTTCGAACTGTCGCAACAAATTGAAAAATGGCGCTATCTCACCCAAATGACACTTTATTGCTTCAGTAAAAACACGTACCGTCGACATTTGTTCTGCACGCTTTTAACATACTCATCTCATTGACTGAACGGAGAATCATTGTGAGCAAGGTACACCATCGATGGAAATCATTTGAGCTCGTTGAAGAATCGCTCGTCTTCCCTGACGGAAAAACACGTTCGCAGACAACGCTACGTCATCCCGGCGCAGTGGTCATTATCGCACTGACTGAGCAAGGTAATGTATTACTGCTGAAACAGTTTCGAGCGGCGTTCAATGATTGGATACTCGAACTCCCTGCCGGCACAGTCGATGAAAACGAATCCTTTTACCAATGCGCTAAAAGAGAACTTCCAGAGGAGACGGGATATAGCGCCGCACAGTGGCATACGCTGGGCTCTCTCTATGCCGCTCCCGGATTTTGTGATGAGATGTTAGAAATCTACGTCGCTCAACAACTTACTCATACAGAGGCAACAAGTGATGAGGATGAGTTTATCGAAGTTATCGAAGTCGACATACCTACATTAAAGCGCTGGTCTGTTGATGGCACACTCAATGACTCAAAATCACTGGCTGCACTCTATCGTTATTTTCTCGTTCACGAGCCCCAGTAAACAACCAAGCGAGCCAGACTATCCGTCACTGGGTGTTATGACCTATTTAACATCGGGTGGTCATCCTTGAGTTGGATGAGATCCCACAAGTTACCATAGAGATCTTCAAACACGGCAACGGTGCCATATTCGGCCTCTTGCGGGGGGCGAACAAACTGAATGTCTTGTTTGACCATGTTGTCATAGTCGCGCCAAAAGTCATCCGTTTGCAAGAAAAGGAAAACACGTCCTCCAGACTGATTGCCAATGGCATCAAGCTGTTCAGGCTTGGAGGCTTTAGCCAACAAGAGGGCTGCACCATCAGAGCCGGGCGGTGACACCGTCACCCAGCGTTTATCTTGCTCAGGTTGGTATACATCTTCGACTAAGTCAAACTTGAGTTTATTAACATAAAAGTCGATCGCTTCATCATAGTCCTGAACCACGATAGCGACATGCAATAACGATTGCTTCATTGTCCTGTCAGCCATTTAGATATCCTTTAGTCACTTAATACCATCACGCCAAGCTAAGCGAGAATGACAACAAGCACCGTACCTAGATGTTATATCAGCTTTACAAATACTTTGCCGAACAAATTATTGTTAGATATGGTAATGGTTCTAGAAATGATTCTATCAACGACTTACGATGATTCCGCAGGCATATCGCAGGTCATCTGTAATATTGAGTTAAACCGTTCGACTAGGCAGGCGTTAACATGTATTTGATTGGCTATGGCAGCTTAATCAATCGACATTCAAGGCAACTGACGCAACAAACCGGTCAGTGCCACCCCGTATTTGTGACTGGCTTTGACCGTCATTGGAGCAAAATCGATGACTCTTATACCTTGTCCCCACTTGCCGTCACGCCCGGTACTGGCGGTTTCAATGCCGTTGTCATCGATATCGATAAAGAAACGATAGATGATTTTGACAAACGCGAGCGTGGCTATATCCGCATTGAAGTACCACAACAAAAGTTGAACTTATTGGAAGGTGAAATCGACCCTGCGCGCGCGGTTTGGATGTACATCAATGAGGATGTGACCCCGCCCTGCATACACATACCCATCGCACAAAGTTACATCGATACGGTACTTTCAGGTTGTCTCGATGTGTCGGAGACGTTCGCGCGCCAGTTCATTTCGACCACCAAAGGTTGGCACCACCCTATCGAAAATGATCGTCTAGCACCAAAGTACTCCCGAGTTGCAGGTGTCACAGATGACCATCAAAGAGCCATTGACCTCATCCTCACTGACGTTTTACGCGCTGCATAAACATCTTCCTTGTCGGTTTGATGCTCAGTATTTGTCAACGGCAATACTGAGCAGATACGCTAGCGACTTAAACAGACTTACACTCAAACCACCTCAAGATGCAGGATTCAGAAGCGGCCTAGCGCGTCGAAGTCAAGGTAAAGAGTCCAAGGCAAAGGTGTGAAGGAATGGATTTCCCTTTCAAACACCTTTAACACAAAAATCGGGGCGCCAATCGCTAGATCTCGCACCCTTAAAACGGCACTAATTTAACAAAATCAACACTTACGAGTGACAATTCGTAACATTGCCGTTATATTCCAGCGCTTACACACCGCTAGATACCAACCCATGCGCTATCAGAACCCCCACCTTGCTATTATTGCCAGCCTTCTCAGTTGGCTGTTAATTACGGCGATGCCTGTATTGAACATGCATGCTACCCAAGGTGGCCAATGGGCAACTTTCTGTACCGTAAATGGGTTGGAACGCATTTACATAGAAGATAGCGAACACCTTGTAGAACACGAAAGACACTGCACCATAAGCCTATTGATAAGTGTTGACCTAAGCTCACGAGTGTTAGCTGGTAGCCCCTATTTCGTAGCAAGTGTCCTCACTACCTGCGATTTTCTTTGCCTCAATTCGAAGACGATTCTTGGTTATTTATCCCGTGCGCCTCCTCTCTTTAGCCTATTGCACCAATAGAAGCCCTTCACCTGTTTAAGACACAGAGTTTGAAGGATTCATCACAGTTTGAATAAATAATCTCAGTCACCTAACTCAGCCCTGTCTGACGCGGCGGTTAGCAACGCATGTCCAACGAACGGTGAGTTGCTTAACATGTTGAGTATTCGGTGACATATGCCAAGGCCCAACTTTATGGGTTTGGCATGTAAAAGAAAGGAAGTCATTTATGTTGAGTCAATCAACAACAAAAGCAGCAGAGACTGCAAAATCCCGATATTTTCTGATTTGGCGCTGGCATTTTTATGCTGGCTTGTTTGTTGTTCCCTTTATGTTAATGCTCTCCGTCACCGGCATCATTATGTTGTTTGATAAAGAGATCGAACTGGCACGCCACGCAGAGCGTTTACTCGTCGAAACCCAGCAAGATCAGGTGCCTTTCTCAGCGCAGCTAGAAGCCGTCAAGTCTGCATACCCAAATACCACCATAACCCAGTTTATTACCGCGCAAACTGAAGATACAGCCAATCGATTCTCTGTCAGGTTTGCTGATGGCCAGGTGCTATTTGCGACAGTCGATCCTTATTCAGGTGAAGTGTTGGGTGCCATTGACCGTAAAGAGAGCTGGCATCAATTGGCCAACGATATTCATGGCACCCTGTTGATTGGGGATACTGGCGATTACCTGATTGAAATCGCGGCTAGCTTAACCATTCTACTTCTGGTAACAGGGATTTATCTTTGGCTACCCAGCGATAACGCCAGCAAGGCTGGATTTCTAAAAATTCGCCGCAATAATGGTACTCGCACCATGATGCGCGATATTCATGCGAATCTAGGTGGTACACTCGCCATCATTCTGCTTTTCTTTGTCATCTCCGGGCTTGCGTGGGCCGGGTTCTGGGGTGGACAATTTGTGCAACCATGGAACACGTTTCCAGCACAAAAGTGGTCAGACGTACCACTTTCAGATATGAATCACAAGCAGCTCAATCATCTTGCAGAAGAAGAAGTCCCTTGGAATCTCGAACTCACCCCTGTGCCAGCTTCCCATCAGCATCATGTTGAGACTCACCAGAACAATAGTACTGGTTATTCCATCGATATCGACACACTCATCGCTGATATTGAATCACTTGGCTACATCAAATATAAACTTTACTTCCCGCGAGGAGAAACCGGGGTATTCACTGTGTCAGCCAACACCATGAGTGGGGATATCACTAACCCAACCCAGGATAGGACCACACATTTCGATCAGTACAGTGGCGAAGTATTGGCCGATGTCAACTGGAACGACTATGGCGTTGTTGCAAAGTTAATGGCAGCAGGTATCGCCTTGCACCAAGGCGATATAAGCGTGGTAAACAAAGTTGTTAACCTGCTTCTTTGCATCGCATTCATTGTAATATCGGTAACCGGCATCATGATGTGGTGGAAGCGCAGACCTCAAAATGCCATCCGCTTGGGGGCCCCACCTCGATTCACACAACCAGGCATCTGGAAATCAGCACTCGTAACACTGCTGCTCATTTCGGTCGCCTTCCCTCTCGCCGGGGCAACCATTCTGGTCGTACTCGCGATTGATGCATTGATCGTCAAGAAGGTGAAACGCTTAAATACAGCACTCAACTAAATGCCTTTTCTAACCAAAGAATAATGGCAATGCGTTCAGCCAGCCCCTTATAAATACAGAGAGTGATGAGTACCGTTAACTCATCACTCTCTTTGAGTATACTCACGCCATACTTCTTCCTGAACGGGAAAGATTCTGTGCCCTATCTCCAATTCCCGTTAAATCTCTTACCCTAACAAAAGCGACCCCAAGTATTATCGAGCCAGAACGATACTTAGACTCAAGCGACCTCTCAGTGCGGGATTCAGTAGTAAACTCGTGCACTTAAAGGCAGCTTGACGATATCCGTCATTTAGGGAGTTATCATGACCAAAACCTACTTCATTGCTGCCCTCATTGCGGCTTCAATATCAACCAATGCCTTCGCCTTTGCTGACTTGTACAGTGGTACCCTCTCCGTAGAAAACGAGCAACTGATTTTAACCCGCTGCAGTTCTGGTTCCCCGCAATATCGGTTAATTGATCAAAACGGCGATACAGACACTTTAATCGCTAATTTGCCTGAAGAGATCCACAATATAGAAATTAAAACCCAAGCCAGAGTTTTTGGAAAATACGTAACGCAACCCGGTGTCAATTCATTGTCGAATGAGGCGCTTCATTTATTGGAAGTAGACCGTATTGAAGGAGTAAAAGTGAACGCTTCGTGCCATCTACAAGATCTATTCGGTTAAAGATAGGTGAGGCAACATTTTCTTGTCGCCTCACTGAGCTATACCTCGCCTGATAGCCAGCGCGTCACAGTGCGACGAGGGAAAACCGCATCAAGACAACTGACACCCCATGCCAGCGGCAAAAGCAGCATCATAAATACGACGATTGCCAACCAAGGTTGCAATCCTTGAAGGCTCAACCACTCAGGAAAAAACAGAAAGGGGACATGAAGTAAAAAAAGCGGGAACGCAAGATCACTGAGCCTTGCGATCGGTTGATTGAGTCTCCCGAGTTGCAATTTGAACCAGACCGCTTTTGGAACACGGTAAGCTAAAAAGATCCCCAAACTAAACTCAAAAACACGGCATAACACAAACCAATCCCCCGGCCTGCCCGGCATAAAACCATACAAACGATAGACCCAAGCCTCGATGTCATTGAACAATGACGTACCCAAAAGCACAACGCCATGTTGGCCGACCCAAATCCTACTCACAATACTCACACACAATAACGTCAACAACGCCACCCACTTCCATCGCCATAGGAGATATTGCAACAGTGGAAACAAGAGATATAGGGGAATAATCAGCGCAATAAACCAACTAGGTGGATTGAAAGGGCCACCCCACAGCCCGAACCAGGCATAAAACCCAGTTGTGCTCCCAAAAAGATCGGTAAGTACACCATTTGGAAAAAGTGGTAGAAGTCGCTCTTTTAATACCACACCGCTCAGTCCATAGCCGATGATACTGAGTATCACTGACACCCAATACACAGGGTAGATCCTCAATAGTTTTTTGATGACATATTGATAGTATTTTTTAGACGAGAAAGAGACGGTTTGATCTTTAGGCTCAATGAAACGCTTGGCATCGGTTAGACCCGCCAATAATCCCGATAAGATTAAAAACAGAGTAACGCCAACACCACCCAAGCTGACGTAATAAACGTTCTTAATCCCAAAGAAAGCGCCTATTTCATGTTCAAACAGTTGTCCGAAGTGAGCAATAAAAACCAGCGCAATGGCGATAAGTCGAAGCATATCCAGTAAAACTGAACGCATTTTGCTACCTCACCTTTCTGTTCTTGGCGAATATTCAGTGGTGTGTCAAATAGAACAAAAAAGCCTAGTCGCTCCGAGTGACATTCATATTGCGCCCAACCATTTTCCTATCATTCACCTTGCTCGATGAATTTTTTATTATTTGCTGGGGGAATTCCCTAAACTGTCACGATTTGTCACTAGACTCGATCAAGCTAGTAGAAGAGCTGTTAACATTAGCACGAGGGTATCTATGAACCGCCTTAATCAAGCCAAAAAGCTTTTTGAACAACCTTTCACTGTGAAATCCCTTCTGGAACTCGACAATCTGATTATGGAAGCGCAAGGAGAAGAAGCTGAGGCACTTAGCCAATTGTGGTGTATCGCGATAGCTTGCGCTGATGAACAGGTCTATCTTCAAGCGCTTGATCGGGGCCTAGTCTGATCGCTTGCGAAACGTACAATTGCATCCCATGCATATAAAAAAAATACAGAAACTCACAATTTTTCATGCCAAATTAGTGCTACACAAGTCGCATTTTTATCCCAGAATTTTCAAAACAATACGTAACACACTGTTTTACATGATTGATTTAGTTAAAATTCCGGACAGTAATATTGACCCTGAGAATAATGATGAAATTTGGCTTTACATCACTGGTTATCGTGCTCTCGTTAATGTCGCCCTTCTCGAATGCAGAAGCCAGCACAAAAGCTCGTGATGACGTAATTCAAGCTCTGCAGCGCGAGCTACCACAAGCCCAATGCGCTTCTGGCAGCCCTTATATCAGAGAGCAAAATTGTTTAACCGAAATGCAAGCAGCCTTTAACACCTGCACCAATGTTGACTACGTCATCATTAAGGATGCTTACGAGAAGCGGGAAGAATTAAGTTATCTAAAGCAAGTATTGGATGCGTGTATGACAGCTCACTATGTTGGTGGGGATGCGCTCTCACTGTTCATTGACCTCCAAAACGTCACCAACAAAACACTCCACAATTAACCCGTACTTACAACAAATCGGCTTCACTAGAGAAGCCGAGTTTGTCTATGTTTCTAAGCAAACGTTTGCTCTCACTGCCCTCATTTTTGTCCCCGAAACCCAAATAAAGCCTACCCACAAACTCACTCACATCATCAAACGAGACCTCTCCCTTGAAGATGACACTTACCGCCAACTTCTCCAAACTCACACAGGAAAACTCAGTTGCAAAACCATGAACAACTTAGAGTTACAAACCATCATCGACACCATGAAGAAAAAAGGCTTTAAACCCCGTTTAAACAACGAAAAACATCCTAGATGACCGACCCCATCAGGCAGACTCAGTCCAAAATCAGGCAGCGCAAATCACCCACAAATCGATAAGATTCGCGCACTATGGATTGACATGTATCAACGAGGAATAGTCAGAGACGGCAGTGAGGAGGCGTTAGATAAGTTCGTGAAGAGAATGACAGACGTGGAGCATGTGGGATGGTTATCAGTCAGGCAAGCGCAATGCGTTATTGAGCAGCTCAAGCAGTGGTTTGAGAGAGGCTCCAGTGCCTAGCGTATAAAACCAACCCTAGGCCCTAGATCCAATACCTACTTTAACAAACATGACCTCAGCCGCAAAACCAAGCTCATACATTTCGATATCTTAGGTATGATGAATTAAATAGAACTTTAGTTTCATTTACCCAAGACTCATTACAAGGAGCGTAATGTGCGAAAGATACTAGTACTCGTCATCTGTGTTGCAGCAACCTCAGCGGCAGCCCTAATAAAAAAAGACCAGCTTTATACCCTCTATCTGCAAAACCAAGTTAACGCACAACTCACCGTTGAAGATAATCAAATTTCATTCTGCGGTATTAGTGCTCACGATAAAGAAAGCCCACAAGCACTGGTAGACAGACTACGTCGCGACTTCAACCCTGCAGCACTCTTAAGAGATGTCATAGCGCTAGAGGAAAACATTTTTAAAGACACCCCAGAGATAGAAGCTCTCAACGACACTATCTCCAAATGGGGCTATCAAGAAACAGAAGAGCTAGAAGAAAACTTAAAATTTTATCTAGAACACAATCGTAATGGTGTCTTCGATGAGTTAGAGCAAACCACGGCCGATATGCTTCATTTCCGTAAAACTAGCGGCATTGATATCGACCAAACAAAAGATCAACGCAACAATTTGCAAATAGACGTGTTCTTAGAGCGTAAACAAGTTTTTGAAACCAACCTACACACATTATTAAGCGAGGCTGATTGCTTAGTAGGCGGGACAACATTTGTCGATGTCAGCCCAGATATTATGCGGTTCGTTGATCGCCGTTACTCAGAAGATGAAGTCAACGCTATCATTGCAGAACACACAAAAATCATGAGCAACCACATCATGAGTGCTGAACCTGAATTATCAGCATTCACCAAAAAAGTATTTGACCTTGTAAACGATATCTCGGCCGAAATGACCTTAGTTGATGAAACCACCGAAGTAAACGAAGCATCCATCAAACGAACTATCATCGCGAGTTTAACTAAGCCACTTGGTAAAAAAGAACTCATCGAGCTGGGATGTAGTGCCTACGGTATCCCTTACAATGAATTCGGCAGCGCTCGACTACAATATTGCTATTTAGGAGAAGATGAATACACCAACCGAATATATCTTCACGATGCCAATATTCTTGTTGAGGAACATGATATTGATGACTCTTGGAATATTGTAAAGCGTAAGCTTCTTGCAAACTTAAAGTAACGCCGCCCACCAAACCTTGACGCTCTTCCCTGACCTCCCGCAAACTGACATCACAAGCGGGAGGGATAGCAATGACACAGCAAGTACTGCAACAAGAGATATTCACCGAGTCCACCAGCTAACTTCATGACCTACTCGATCATCTCGAACACATCGCCCCTGATGCCTTGCAACACCGCTGGCCCTCTTCCCTACAATCTATCGCCGAACTCTTCCGTTTCGAACTGGAACGTTCAGGTGCTACATCCCCAATGACAACATTATCAAAACAGCAGTGCATAACATTCAAATCTGGCGTGATTTCAATGCTCGCAACATTGAAGTGCTGGCCGTACAACACCAGCTCAGTTAAAGGCAAATAACCTCTATCCTTAACGGCGGAAGTACAAAGAAGACAACGAGAGTTGTTTTAAAGCCAAAAAAACCAGCTTAGTAGGCTGGTTTTTTTGATTACAGCGATGTGCTGTGTATATGCTCACAGTTATATTCGATTAGTTTCTTAGCTTTGTCAAATTTACAACCTTTGCATGATCACAAATACGGCACTTGCTGCATATTAAATATTACACATAACCCAGAATGCTGCTAACTTGAACAATGAGCCTATTTAGGCACATCCGCCGTTATGTTAGTCACTTAACCGCTGGCCAACTAACTCCCAATGCGGCTTAGTAACCCGTTATTGGCCCCCAAAGAAGAGAGTCCGACTCTTGCGGATGTCGCTGTGTATATGCTCAATACTAATCACTGTGATAGTGGGGGGTAGTGTGCTGCGCACGCACCAAAACGGAGGTAATCCGTAGAGGGTTGAAGTCATGAAAAAGTTTAATCGCTTATTCAGATGGCTGAGCCGTGCACTACTGTTGATGCAGTTACTCGGTAAAGTTTTAGACTGGTTCGAGTAATCAGCAGGGGTTCAGCAGCCCTAGGTAGCTAGGGTTTGCTTGAGCCTTTTCACACTTTCAAGCGTTACACCGATTTCCTTTCAAAACCTAGTACTTAGCCCGCCGTTACATACCCCTAAGTCATAGAAATTTATATACTCCAACATAGGCGCTTTAACATTCTGTTTTAGGCGGAAGCATGAAGTATTTAACGCTATTTAGTACTTTGCTTTTTTTTAAGGTCTTTACTGAAAACCTTAAATCACTACTTGTAATATTGAATAGCTAAATGATAACTCAGTTAGAGCGCGTCAATAAGAAGCTGACAAAAACAACACGCTACGTAAAAGCAGCATACCTGAAGGCATCTATCGGCTTATCCCCGACACCAACCCAAATTTGGTCAGTGTTATGCCCTAGAAGCCAACACCCTAACACCCTTGGCGTCACCCTTTATGGGCCTTCACTGCGTAGTCATATCCTCATTCACGCTGCCAACTTACCGTCTCAGCCTCTTTAAGGATCGAAACAATCTGTAATTCAGTGAAGCGTGACTTTTTCATGGTACTCCCCTGCGTTTATCAGGCAGAAAAATCCAGTTTAGACAGTCTGAGTATAGGGAAAGCTGACATTACAACAGAAGCCGAGTTTGTCTATGTTTCTAAGCAAACGTTTGCTCTCATTTCCCTCATTTGCCCCCTGTTAACCCCACTGTCTAACTAGACCAACTGTCTGTCTAGCTTGTTGATCATACGAAATGTAATACACCACTCTATGTGAGAAATAATGAGGAATAGGTGGGAATAGGCTGGATTACGTGGGAAGCCTAGTGATTAAAGGGGTTACAGCATCTAGAGGACGAGAATGACGCGACACTGTTTAAATGAGAAAAAAGTGTCGTTTAAAAAGTTCTGGCGATATCCATCGGATAACATGAGAAATCGCCGAACATGAAAAAAGAAACAACTATAGGTCAGTTGATACGTTTACGACCTGCCCTAAAACAACCAATGCCCCTACCTTATCCGCAGGAATCGTTAATGGCTGGTACTCTTTGTTATCACTAATAATCAGCACAGAGCCATCGTAACTTTTTTGAATACGTTTCGCGTAAAGCTCATTGCCTAACTTCACCACAAAGATCTTTCCATCCAGCAGAGTCGTCTTGCTGATATCCACCAGCAATGAATCGTTGTCCTTAATCGTCGACTCCATCGCGTCGCCCTTATTAAAGACAACAACCAAGTTCACCTCATCCAACCCACGGTATTCCAGATAACGACGCCTAAAAGCCAGGTGTCGCCTAACCGTTTGTTTTGAAAGATCATCACACTCAGAAGGATATTGAACATGGTATCCAGGAATCAACACTAACTCTTCATCGAGTTCAGAGACAACAGTCGAAATACAGGGCGCACCTGTCAGCGCATGCACCTTATTCTCATCTTCACTGAGAGAGACATCCTCCATCACCGAATCAGCAAACTTTGGCCCAAGCCCTGTACAGAGCCACTCAAGCTGAACTCCCATTTCATCAGCGATAGCGACGACCTTATCAAAGGCAGGTTTAGACGTTTTAGGCGGCAAGCACTTACGCAACCCACTCTCAGAAATACCAACACGATCACCAAAGCTCTTTACAGATTGCTCACCAATCAATTCTTTAAGACGAGCACCAAAGGTTTCTGTTCCTTTTAGAGCAATGGAAACTGAGTTTCCTTTCTCAATCATCGGTTTCTTTTCTCTATCGTATTGTTTTAAAAGGGTGTTGAGTCATTGTACCACAGAGCTTGCGCAATCGGAAAGGAACCACCATCCGCCTAAAAAGAAACAAAAAAACTCTAAAGTGTGTTACCAATCGCAATTAAAAACACTTTAGTGTTGATCGCACCTAATTGTACGGATATGCTTCTAGTGTCGTAGTCAGCAACATACCAAAAACGACAACAGACAACTGAGGAGCATCATCATGGACGCCAAACTGGCTCAAAACAAACAGCAAATCATCGGAGCCCTCTACGCCAAAGGGTGGACAGTCAGCTCATGGGCGAGAGCGCATCAATTCAACCCGCGAACGGTTCTACATTGCATCGACAACTTCGCCCCCAATACCAACAACACCCCAAAACGTAAGCTCTCAAAAGCAATCATGGCCAAGCTACAGCAGACCTTATCAACAGACGAATAAGGAAAGGAATAATGACTAAGCAATGGTACACAATACAAGAACTGATCGGGATGACCGGAGTGCCATCGACACCACAAGGTCTTCGTAAGCTTGCCAAAAGAGAGCAATGGCAATCGCAGCCAAGAGAAAAAGGTAAAGGGCTCGAATACCACCTTAGTGCTCTGCCAGAAACCACAAAAGCTTGCCTAGCTGCAGCACAAGTGCAAAACAGTGAAGCCTTGAAAGCGTCCAATACAGCAGTTCAGCTCAGCGCACACTGCAAATCCGCACAATTAGACAGAGAACAAGCACACCAAGACAAAACCACCGCTCTCGCCAAACAACGCGCGATGCTCGCCTTCAATGCACTGCCAACAGAAAAGCAGCAGCTCGCTCATGCAAAAATCGCCATCCTACAAGCCAGATCTAACTATCTAAAGCAACACCAAGCACAGCGCAAACAAACCAGTGCCGAAAAGCGATTTGTTGACCAATACAACCGCCGCGAACTCCCTTTCGATCAACAAATACAGACTCAAATTCAAACCATCAGCGTCCCCACTCTCCGTCGCTGGAACAAACAGCTTCAAGACAAAGGCCCAGAAGGGCTAGTTGGACGCGCACTCAAAAAACACCGAGCTACAAAAATCGAACAACAACAGAGCTTGCAGGACTTCCTCGTCGCCATCATTACCCAAAAGCCCCACTTCGCTAAAAAGCCCAACCGCCTTCACGAGCTCATTGTCGAAAGTGCTAACAACTATCCCGAATGGCACCTCCCAAGCCCATCTAGCATTAGCCGCTGGTTAACCCGATGGCTCAAGCAAAATGGCGCAGCCTTCACCTATCTCACCAACCCAGACGACTACACCAGCAAACACCGCCCCCTCTACGGCCACATGTATCCATGGGTACAGCAACCCAACGACTGCTGGGAACTAGACAGCACCCCCACCGACGTCCAGCTCCAAGTCGACGGAAAACTCAAACGCTACAGCATCGTCGCCGCCATCGACGTTCACACACGGCGCGTGAAACTCATCCTCGCTCCGACGTCCAACTCAGAAGCAATCTGCCTACTACTACGCAAGTGCATCCAGGAATGGGGCGTGCCCAACAAAGAAGGTATCGTAAGAACCGACAACGGCAGCGACTACGTTTCAGAGCGTGTCACCGCCATCTTCGAGATGCTCGACATCGGCACCCAACGCGCCAACGCCTTCAGTGGCTGGGAAAAACCCTACATCGAGCGATTCTTTCGCACACTCTCCGAAGGACTCCTCGAACTCCTCCCAGGCTACATCGGCCACAACGTCAGCGAGCGCCAAGCCATCGAAGCCGCCAAAAGCTTTGCCGAGCGCATAGGAAAAGGAAAGAAAAAGCTACAGCAAGAAGCGATCAACCTCGCCTGCACTCCCGAAGAGTTAGAAACGCTCATCAACGACTGGCTCGAATACAAGTACCTACACAACCCCCATGCTGGCAAAGATATGAAAGGGAAAACTCCCTTTGAAAAATACACCGAATCCCACTACCAGCCGCGTATGGTTAGCGATCCCCGATCGCTCGACTACCTGCTCAACTACGTCGGCACCGCAACCGTCGTCAGAGGAAAAATTAGCAAAGACAGCATCGCCTACACCGCGCCAGAACTTATGAATCTTGAATGGGATCGCCGCACCGTTCGCGTCTTCATCGACCCCACAGATATCGGCCGCTGCATCCTATACAGAGACGACAACTGGAACATGCACACCGAAGCCTTCAACGTGGCTCTTGTTGGACAAGAGATCGACCCAGAGAAACTACGCAGCGCCCGCAAAGCACAACAAAAAGAACTCACACAGTTCAGAAAATCCGCGAAGCGCCTACAACAAGATTTTGGCATTGACACCCTTGCGGCCGAACACCTCGCCGCCCATAAAGCACGCAACAACGTAGAGCACCTTGGCCTCACCACCAAAGTCACCGACAACAAAGCGCTCAACGCTCTCAACAACGCCACGGCAAAAACAGACAACAGCCCCATTTATAGCCCAGAGCAGCTAGAGCAACTCGCCCAAGCCAAAGCGGTCATCGAACAGCAACAGGAGAACATCAACCAAAGAAAAGGCTTATTAATCAGAGACGAACACGAAAAAGCCTATCACCTTGCCAACGAGTCACTCACTCGAATACTCAGCGAAAAGGAGGAGGAATTTTTAGAAGATTACAAACATAGAAACCCGTTCGGACGCCGACGGGTAGAAGAGATTATGACGCGCCGCGTGGAAGGCTAACGCGTCATAAATGCCTATTAAGAAGAACTCATAGACAAAAAGGAATATAACATGAACCCAATCGTCGCACCCGTAAAAAACGTAGTACGCGCACAAATATCCTTCAACCGACTCTACGAGCGCCCCATGGGCGTCCCCGCTATTGCCCTTTGGCACGGCGACTCAGGTCGAGGAAAAAGCACCGCTGCGACTCATATCTACAACCAACTAGAAGGCGTCTATATCAGCGTACGCAGCGCCGACACCGTTACAAGCCTTACTCGAAGAATGGTAGAAGAATGCGGTGGCGAACCTCTCAACGCTAAAAGCCGCAACATCGAATACATCATTCGGCATCTCAGTCTCAACAACACCCCTCTGTTCATCGACGAAGCGGACTACCTCATGAACAAAAATGAAATGCTCGACACCGTACGCGACATCTATGACGCCACCGAAGTCCCTATGGTATTGATTGGTATGAACAAAATCGCCAGGCGTATCGAAAGCAACCGCCAGTTCTTCAACCGCATTTCAGAATGGGTCGAATTCAAGGCCGCTGACCTAGAAGATGTCAAAACCGTCGCCAATTGCATGATGGATGATCAAATCACCATCGAAGAAGAGCTCCTAGAGCGCCTACGCAAATCCACCAACGGCGAAATGCGTCGCATCGTCATTGGCATCAACAAAATTATCTCACTAGCCAATGCCAACGAGCTTCTCACCATCACCTCACGCGACTGGGGTGACGCCCCATTCCACGGCTACTAAGGGGCAAGCATGTCAAACAGGACATTGGCATGGATGTACATCAGCAAGGCGAAAGTTTTTACAGGCAGGCAACTTGCGAGCGCCCTAGACATTAACGGCCAACGTGCAAGAAATCTCATCGACTTTTTCCTCGCGCACCAGCACATCAGACGTATTGAACAAGGAGAGAACAAAATGATGGCGAAATACCGAGTCGTACGCAACGCACCGCCACCACTCACCTACGTCAAGAAAATGCGAAGGCCCAAGCTCTACCAGCGCCTATGGAACGTATGTCGGATCAACAAACGATTCACGCTCTACGACCTTCGCTCACTCGGCGATGCTGGCGTTACAAACACCACAGCCTACCTACGCGCCCTCGTTCGGACAGGTCTCGTTCGCCAATACGACACCCCGGATGGCAAAGTGTATCGCCTCATGATCGACCTTGGGCCTAAACACCCTGTTCGCAGTAACGCAGGGCTCACCTGCCAAAACACAGGCACATTCTACCCCTATTTGGAGGGAAGATGAGCGAACTAGATTGGAAAGAAGCACTACGACAAGAGCTAGAACATTCAGGTAAGAGCCTAAACGCCCTCGCCAAAGAGCTCAACGTCAGTAGCTCCAAACTCAGCCAAGTCGTAAGAGGTATCTACCCAGGCAAAGACGATGACCTCAAACTGGCCGTCATGGGCAAACTCATGCGCCAAACCGTCACCTGTCCTGTCAAAGGCGCGATCCCCATCAACGTCTGCGATGCGTACCAAAAACAACCGTTCTCATCAGCAAATCGAGAACGTGTGCGACTTTACCGAGCATGCAGGAATGGGTGTCCGTACTCATCGCTATGCAGCGATGATCAAAAGCGCCAAAAGCCACAAGAAACTGCACCGCTCAGCGAATACTACAACCTCGAAGAGCAGCGCAACTTCATCAAGCGCACCGCAGACAACGACCCCCAACGACTCGCCGAACTCTACGAACGGGAACTCGAACGGCTCGCCGTCAAATACAACCAGCTCATTTGGAAACGGCAGCAATAGCAGCTTAAAGGAATACGAAATGAGAAGAATCAAAACAAATTATAAAGCCGAGCAGCTTATCAACACGCTCTCGGCCATCAAAGGCAACATCAAAGCTATCAAGCAAAAACCTAACGCTTTGCTCATTACCATTGATACCCCCACGCCAGAACTTGCGCACAGGGGAATTGAGATTACCCAAACCCTCAACGGCCTAACGTGCCGTATCTATGCCGCACGCCTGTCAGGGTGTTGCATCGTCTGGGAGGCATAGAATGTATAAAGCTATCGTTTACTACCTTCAACAAGGCGAACTCAGTCGCGCAGAGCTCAGTTATCTCATCGGCTGCAACACCGCCAAATCACTACAGTACTACCTACACCAGCTAGATTGTCACGGTTTTATCAAGCGCACAGGCAGACACTATCAACTCGCCAGCACCAAGTCCCTAATGGTGCCGTGCAATCGATGTAAAAAGGAGTGCCTGAGATGGACACTCGACCATAAAGGCCGAGGCACTTGCTGCCGCCCAAAACAAACCCTGCATATTGTCGACAAAGCCGCGCCCAACACTGAACACCACAACCGAGTCACGCGGCTACTGCAGCAACCCTTTAACGCCATCACCATCGCCAACACATTTAACAAGGAAGCACAGCAATGAACCCACAGCAAACTGACTCCACCAATCTCATCCCCGAAGGATTCCGCCGCAACGGGCAAAACCACCTCGTCCCTGAAGCCCAAATCAAAGCTATCGACAAGCTGCGTGATGATGTCGTCATGTCCATCGTTACCAAAGCAAGGCACGTTCAACAGAGCATGGCCATGTTCAAAGCCTCCGCCATGAATGACATCACGGACTTTGTCGACCTCTCCGCCGAAGAGTACGACATCAACTGGGGTGGCACTAAAGGCAACATTACCCTCATCTCATTTGATGGTCGCTATAAACTGATCCGCGCTATGGGAGAGCACCGCATCTTCGATGAACGAATCCAAGCCGCAAAAACCAAAATAGACCAATGCATCGCACGTTGGTCAGAAGGCTCTAGTGAACAGATCAAAGCCCTCGTTGACCACGCCTTTCGGGTCAACAAACAGGGCCGCATAGACGTCAACCAAGTGCTTAGCTTACGTCAGCTCGATATCGACGAACCCGAGTGGCGAGACGCCATGGATGCCATCGCCGACAGCATTCAAATTACAGGTACTAGTACTTACCTACGGCTATATGAGCGACAAGAGAGCGGCAACTACCAACAAATCCCGCTTGATATCAGCAAACTGTAATCCCACCACAAAAGCCCCGCATCTGCGGGGCTCTCTATTTCCAGCAATAAAGGCACTTATTATGAACCGAAGAAATCAAGTGATTAAACTGATTCATATCGCCAAGCGCGAACTTGGCTTAGACGATGAGACCTACCGCCAAATGCTCGGTACCCTCACAGGCAAAACCAGTTGTAAAGCGATGCGACTGTTAGAACTAGATGCTGTACTCAACCATCTGAAAGAAAATGGCTTTAAACAACGAGAAAGAAAACCCTTTAAAGGGCGTTTAAGCCCTAAGTCAGGCAATACTATGCATCCTGAAATAGACAAAATCCGTGCTCTTTGGATTGGCATGTACAAGGAAGGTGTCGTGCGTGACGGCAGTGAAACAGAACTTAATAATTTTGTGAAGCGGACAACGGGGATTGAGAACGTCGGTTGGCTGGATAAGAAATTGGCTTGCCAGCTTATCAATACTCTGAAGTCATGGCAGAAACGAACACTAAAAAGTAACTAGTACATCACAACAACCTCATCACACAACTAAGTATGAACATCTATTGCCTATATTTAATAGGCAATATTCAACAAGGACGATCACTAATGAATAAAATAATATTATTGGTATTAATATCCTCGCTTTCAGGCTGTGCTCAACTTGGTATCTCTGAGCAAAAAACAGCCAATGAAAAATCAATATCAGCATCCCAAAACAAAATAGGAGTAATGACTTATCCTAGCCAAATTCGCGGTACCTACGTGTTTCAAACTGCTGAAGGCAAGCAAATAGTTTGTCCAGAGCCCTTTTCAGACGTTGCATCAAGTAGCCAGCTAAATATTGATGCTAAGCTTGTTAACGACTTAACTCATGCAGTTACAGTTGCGATAGCCGATACGGCCGATACATCATCTAATCAGACTCTAAATCAAAGCCTTCAATTAGGTTTAAACGCCATAAATGAAATAGTAGCACTTGAAGGGAGAACTCAATATGTGCTTCTTGCTAGGGATTTACTTGCATCAACTTGCATCGCAGCCGCTAATGGGCACCTAGACTCACCAAATAGTGCAGTCGCAGAACAACACAAGTTAATCATTACTGCTCTAACAAATATGTTAGATACCGAGCAAGCCAAAGCCAATGCAGCGCAAGCTTCAGCAGAAGCATCTAGGGTTGAGGCTACTGTGCAGGCATTGAAGCTCGATCCGAAAATTCTCAATGTTCCAGGAACAGCTTTAGAGCATATTAGAGAACGGTATCGAACTTGTATTAGTGATCAAAGTAAAAATGAAGTTCAACTTAAAGAGTGTGATTCAACTCTCGATAGAGATCTAAAAATACTAGGGACAAATTTATGAGTGAATTTTACAATTTTCTAGCTAATATTTACGCTCAAAATAAGGCATTCTACACCGTCATAAACGGAGAGATTAAAGAAGCAAAACTAGCTTACTTATCAGATGACTATGCAATAGTCCGCACGAAACTAAATGAAGAGACTTTAGATTTAAATGTTCACGTCTCACAAGTTGTTGTGCTTTCAAAAAACGAATAACACCGTTAAAACCAAGCCACCCCTTGACCAAAAACCTCTCCCTCCCGCACACTAGCTATCTCACGGGGAGGGATAGCAATGACACAGCAAGTACTTCAACAAGAGATATTCACCGAATCCACCAGCGAACTGCATGATCTGTTAGACCATCTCGAACACATCGCCCCTGATGCCTTGCAACACCGCTGGCCCTCTTCCCTGCAATCTATCGCCGAACTCTTCCGCTTCGAACTGGAACGCTCAGGTGTTACAGACCCACACATCGCCAACAAGCTCGTCCTCAGCCTAGGCCACTACCTAGGCGGACGCGATATTTACATCCCCAATGGCAACATACTCAAAACAGCAGTGCGTAACATTCAGATTTGGCGTGACTTCAATGGTCGCAACATTGAAGCGCTAGCAGTACAATACCAGCTCAGTGAAAGGCAGATAACCTCAATTCTCAAAGAGCAAAGAACGGCGGAGGTAAAAAGAAGACAGAGAGCGCTGTTCTAATGTTCTAACTTTCCATGCTTGCCTGCATCCTATACAGTACTAACGAATCTGAAGAAGGGGGCTTTATGGCTGAGTACATTTTTAACTGGAGTAATTCACTCTCACTTGAATGCGGAACTGAATTGCCTGCCGATCAGCTCAACCGTGCTTCATACGCACTATTTCTAACTAATTACCTCGTAGCCACCGCCGCTCACGGATATGTACTTAACCTCAATTCTGGTTGGGGAACGGGAAAAACATATTTTTTAAAGCGTTGGGAAGAGTCAATAAAAAAGCACCATCCCACCGTTTACATAGATGCTTGGAAGCAAGACTTTTCCGACGACCCATTACTAACTGTTGTATCGTCAATAATTTGCCAACTAAAGGCACAAGCAGACAAGTACGCTGACCCATTCGTTATAGAGAAGGCAGACAAAGCAGTTAGGCTATTTAAGTCTGTGGCACCCGCATTAACCAAAGGAATCGTCAAAAAATTAACTGGTGTAAAAATTGACGAAATCGCGGAGTCCTATAATTGTGATAATGAAACTCCAAACAAAGTAGGTGATCTGGGTTTAGGTGAAGCAGCAGGAAAAGTCGTGCAATCTTTGCTAGATGACCACCACTCAAAAATAGCAGGAGCCGAGGCTTTCAAAGACGCGATGGAGTCATGGATAAAATCAGTAACAAACAAGGAAGGTATTAACAGCCCAACTTTTATATTTATCGATGAGCTTGACCGCTGTCGGCCATCCTATGCGATAGAAATGCTTGAAGTCATCAAACACATCTTTGATATTCCACTCGTCATATTTGTTGTAGCAACAGACACCGAGCAGTTACAACATGCTGTAAAAGCCATTTATGGCAACAATTTTGATGCTTCTATGTATCTCAGCCGTTTTTTCAAAAGACGGTGTACGCTGAAAGAACAATCTAGGTATGAGTTTATTAAAAACCATTTTGAACATCTCAGTTCACTCTCTCTAGATCGATTTAATACGACTGTTTGGCCTGAACTAGTTGGTAACAGTGAGCAATGCATTGAGGATTTATCTAGGTATATATCAGCCATAGCCGATGTATACCAATTGCCTCTGCGTGAGACTGAGCAACTGGTTGACAAACTTACAGCAGTAATCATGAACTGCAAGTTACCCAAAATAGATATCCTTTTCCTAACTTCACTGATGATACTTCATGACAGAGAGTATGAGTATTACACAGCAATTATTAATGAGACGCGCCCTAAAGAAGTCAGAGACAAGTTCTATGAACCTGCAGCATTACACCATTACCTAGAACGCTATGATTATAGTACTGAAATATCAGTAAACATCCAGCCGTCGAAAGTTTTTCATAATGGGACGGTATCAAGAGGTAACGTTGGGTATAAAGTAAATATTGAAGATGGATACCACAAGATATCCTACTTGGGTCTATTATCAATCCAGTTAATAAACTCAACATCCAATAGAGCCTCTATAGAAAATCACTATCAAAAGGTATTAACTTGTGTTTCACGAGACTCCAGCAAAAGCCCTCCAATCCGCAACATTGTGGGGCAAGAACAACTTGGTTTACAGGTACCCAAAGAAACCTACCGCCAACTAGTAGAGCATGCTGCTACTTTTGATGACTAACCCCCGAACCTCTTCCCTCCCACTAACCAAACCCGGCACGTTAACCTCATCACATCCCCAAATTTCCACTTCAGGAACGGAGCGATGTGATGAGAACCCTTACCCTACGCCGCCGCTACTTTGACGACGGCACCTTTGCCACCCTGCATAGTAAAAACGGCGAACAACTTTGTGCCACCGTCGAGCGACCATGGCAAAACAATACACCACGTAAAAGCTGCATACCTGAAGGCACCTATCGGCTTATCCCCCACACCAGCCCCAAATTTGGTGAGTGTTATGCCCTAGAAGCCAACACCCTTGGCGTCACTCGTTACGGGCCTTCACTACGTACTCATATCCTCATTCACGCTGCCAACTTACCGTCTCAACTCCAAGGTTGTATCGCCCCTGGTGAAGGCTTTGGCGTCATCAACAATCAGTGGGGCGTCATCAATTCACGTAATGCCTTCAACAAACTCATGGCCTACCTCGATAACAAAGAGTGGCAACTCATCATCTCTCACTAAGGACTAACCATGGATCCACTCACTATCGCCACCCTTGCCAGTACCGCACTCAAAGCAGGCCCTGCCCTCATTCGCGTCGTCGGTAACCTATTTGGCAGCAACGCAACCGCCGACAAAGTTGCAAATGCCGTTGAACGCATTGAAACGGAATACAGTACCGCGACCTCACAGCAAAAAGGACTAGAAAGCCAACTCAAACAACTCTCCAGCACTGAGCTTGTTCAACTGCAAACCATGCAAACTGAACTTGCTCGCATCGAAGCTGAGCGCGAAGCGCGCCAACTAGAAAGCACCGAAATTCTCTTTAGCGAAGGACAACACACTATTCGCGAAGGCGACAAGGCGCAACACTCCACTGTAATCAAATGCCGCCCCAACCTCGCGTACATCAGCATGTTCGCCACGGCAATTTATGTACTCGGCATGTCACTAGCCCATGCATTTGACTATGGCAGTGGCGCTGATATGGCTGTCGCCGCCTTCCTCATCTCACCCGCTGGTGCCTACATGGGCCTACGTCACCGAGAAAAAGAGAAAGGACTCGCGAGTTAGTTCAATGACCCTAGAGCTTATCCGAACATGGTGGCCTATCGTTGCCACCGCCCTCAACATCCTCTTCTTGCTAGCCTGCTTTGCATTGGTAAAAACCTTCGCTCGCAAAGAAGATCTTCAAGCCGTCAAAGAGGCCCATAACCACCTTCAAGCCCAACACCAAGCCCTTAGCCAACAGGTCGAAAATCTTCCCAGCCAAAACGAAGTCAGCGACCTCAAACTGATTATCGAAAAGCTCCGAGGTGACATTAGAGAAATCCGCCCGAAACTCGACGGCCTCGATCGCATCAGCAACCTCCTCCTCGAAAACGAACTAAAGGACAAAAATTGATGGCCCTCCACGAACTACTCCAGCAAGACCGACGTTTGGTGATCCTGCGCGTTCTAAATGAAATGCCTGGCTACGAAGCCAACGACTCCATCCTCGATGCTGCTCTCGACGCCTACGGCCACAATGTCAGCCGCGATCTCGTGCGCAGCGAGCTCTACTGGCTCACCGAACAACAACTCATCACCCTGCGCGATGTCAATGGCACTCAAGTTGCCCAACTAAAGCAACGCGGCATTGATGTTGCCACAGGCCAAGCCACACATCCTGGGGTAAAGCGTCCTCGGCCTGGCGAATAGCGAAGCAAACAACTCGTAGAGAGGGCAACATGAACCAGCACACCCCAACCGAGCCAAATAGCAAGAAATCGCACACCAAACACCGCATCAGCAAAATCGACAAACTTCCCGACGACATCAAAACCCAACTCAACATCCTGCTCCGAGAAGGAAAAATGTCCCAAACCACCATCCGCGAGCAGATAAACCAACTCATTGACGAGTTTGGCCTACCCGACGAACAAAAAATCAGCCGCAACGGCCTCAGCCGTTATAGCCAAAGCTTTCACAAAGGAATGCAACGCTATCAGCAGGCCCAACAACTCACCCAGCAATGGGTGCAACAATTTGGCGAAATGCCACAAACAGACATTGCACGTTCACTCATAGAAATTGGAAAGTCTCAAATTTTCGACTTTCAAATGGCTGCGCTCGAGGAAGGTGACACCATCGACCCCAAAACCATGGGCCATCTCGCTCTTGCAATTAAACGCCTGCAGGAGGCCCAATCAGGTAGCGTCAAACTCGAAAATGAGATCCGGAAACAAGCCATGGAAGACGCCGCCACCGTGGCTGAAAGTGCCGCCAAAGCAGCAGGAATGACAGCCTCAGGCATTCAAGCCATCAAAAACGAAATCCTAGGGATAGCATGATTAACTCAGCACCTTCTCCCCTCGCCTCCGCTGTTCAACACCTTAGCTACCATTACGACGATAATGAGTTACTGCTTCCCTATCAACGCTACTGGATAGCTGATAACAGCGTAATCAAGATTGCCGAGAAATCGCGTCGAACAGGCATCACCTGGGCGGAAGCGGCCGACTCAGCCCTCACCGCAGGAGCGAGTAAAAGCGCAGCAGGCAGCCATGTGTTTTATGTGGGTTCCAACAAACAGATGGCACGCGAATTTGTCGACGCCGTCGCTATGTGGGCTAAAGCCTTTGATAAGGCGGCTGGAGAGATCTGCGAAGAAGTTCTCGAGGATGAAGACAAAGACATCCTCACCTTTGTCATCTACTTCGCCTCAGGCTATAAAGTCCAAGCCCTAAGCTCGAACCCCTCAAACCTACGGGGGATGCAAGGTAACGTCGTCATTGATGAAGCCGCCTTTCATGAGCGCCTTGCCGAAGTCCTTAAAGCCGCCCTCGCTCTTACAATGTGGGGCAGCAAAGTGCGCCTCATCAGCACCCACAACGGCGTAACAAATCTCTTTAACCAACTCATTAGCGATAGCCGAGCTGGCAAAAAACGTTACAGCGTACACACCATCACCCTAGATGATGCTTGTCGCATGGGGCTCTATAAACGTATCTGCAAACGTCAAGCCGCCAACGGTGGCAAGCCATGGAGTCAAACCAGAGAAGAGCAATGGAAGGCCAACCTTCTCAAGGATACCGCCACTGAAGATGACGCCCTTGAAGAGTACTACTGCGTGCCCAAAGCCAGCGCTGGCCAATATGTCCCCACCGTTCTTATCGATGCCGCCATGCAAGCAGGTATTCCCATTCTCAGTTGCGAGGCTCCAGACTCACACCTCAACGGTAAAAGCTTCATGGAATGGAGTGATGCCCAGCGCAAAGCCTATATTGAGGAATGGATTAAACGCTGTTTAACGCCCTATTTAAACACTCTCGACCCACAATGCTCGCACGCCTTTGGGGAAGACTTCGCTCGCAAAGGAGATCTCACTATCTTCGTCCCACTCGAAATCAGCAAGCGTCTTACCAAACGCGTCCCGTTTGTGGTCGAACTACGTAACCTTACTTATGATGCCCAACGCCAAGTCATGATCGCCCTCTGTGATGCGCTACCAAGAAAACGCGGCATGGCATTTGATGCCACAGGGAATGGCGGCTACCTCGCCGAAGCCGCCGCACTGCGTTACGGCACCGAAATGGTCGACCAAGTGGCCATCAATGACCCTTGGTATCGAGAATGGATGCCCAAACTCAAAGCTGAGTTCGAAGACCAGACTCTCATCATCCCCAAGCATGAAGACTGCCGCGACGACCTCCACCAAATCCAAGTCATCAACGGTATTCCAAAAATAGACAAAGGCAAAACCAAAGGCCAAGACGGTAAACAACGCCACGGAGACTTCGCCGTTGGCCTCGCCATGGCAATCCGCGCCAGCCACATGACAGGCAGCACCATCGAATTCACCCCACTCCCCAAAGCCAACGAACTCGACGACCACGACGACCTACTCAACGACCTAGAGAGCGGCTGTTATTAGCAAACAAACCAAGAGGTATGTCTAGAAAATACGCAGACTTTCCGCTACAGGGACGTAGCGATAAAGCACCAAGGATGGCACTAAGCGTGTCTGCGCTTTTCTCGGCATACCTCGCCAAAAGGACACATCATGATTATCGATATTTATGGCCGCAAGCTCACCGCCGAGCACCTCGACGAACCGCAAACCGACCAAGACAGCAAACTCGCCCACCTCCAACGCCACTACGCCAACCATCCATCCAACGGCCTCACCCCAAGAAAACTGGCTGCTCTCATGCAGCGCGCCGAGCACCACGACCTCATCGCTCAATGTGAACTCGCCGAAGACATGGAAGAGAAAGACGCCCACCTCCAAAGTGAGCTTTCCAAGCGAAAGATGGCATTACTTGGGCAAGACTGGCGCATCATTCCGCCTCGTAATGCCACCGCTGCCGAAGAAAATGATGCCGACATGATTCAGGAGCTGCTTGAAGATGCCACTTGGCTCGATGATGCCCTCTTTGACATGAGTGATGCCATCCTCAAAGGCTTTGCCAACCTCGAATTAGAGTGGCGTTTTGAGCAGAAAACCCATCTCGTCCACAACTATCACTTTCGCGAAGCTGCCTGGTTCACCATCAACCCAGAGCACCGCAATGAATTGCGCCTTCGCGACGACACTCACCAAGGCGAGCCACTGCGCCCTTTCGGTTGGATAAGCCATATCGGCAAAGCCAAATCTGGCTACCTCTCCCGCGCAGGGCTTATCCGCGTACTCGCTTGGCCCTACCTGTTTAAAAACTACAGCGTGCGCGACCTCGCCGAATTCTTAGAGATCTACGGCCTACCGCTGCGCATCGGTAAATATGCCGATGGCGCAACCGAACGTGAAAAACACACCCTACTAAGGGCGGTGATGAGTATCGGCCACAACGCAGGTGGCATTATCCCGAAAGGGATGGAGATAGAATTCGAGAAAGCCGCCGAGGGAGCTAGCGAGCCTTTTATGGCAATGATTGCTTGGTGTGAAAAGTCGATAAGCAAAGCGATCCTCGGGGGCACTCTCACTAGCCAAGCCGATGGCAAGACCAGCACCAACGCCCTCGGCAATGTGCATAATGAAGTACGTGAAGAGATCCGCAACTTTGACCTCAAACGCCTCGCAGCTACCCTCACTCGCGATCTCATCTATCCCCTCTATGCTCTGAATGGTAAGAGCTTCAAAGGGCCACACCGTCATCCCCGCTTTGAGTTTGACCTCACCGAAGCCGAAGACATCGAGCATCTCAGCAAGTCACTGCCTAACCTTGTCAAACTCGGGATGCAGATCCCCGTAAGTTGGGTACATGAAAAAACCCAAATCCCCCAAGCCACCGATGGCGAAGCGACACTAGGGCTAACACCCATAGCCGAACCTAAACCGACAGACAACACAGCTCAACACCAAGCTAGCCTCAGTGCAAACACCATTGTGCCAACAGCCCCAACAGATCGAAACGATACCGATATCCCAGCCCAGCAAACAGAGACACTAAGACAAGAAGCAGGCGGCCTGCTCGAACTTATGATCGATGAAGTACGTGAACTGGTCGAAAGTGCTACCTCACTGACACAACTGCGCGAAGATATTCTCGGCTTACAAGGGCAAATCAGTACCGAGCAACTCGGCGAAACACTCGCCCTTGCTATGGCCGCCGCAGAGCTATCGGGCATCAGCGATGTCACGGAGGGACACTAATGCCCGTCAATTACGCCAGCCTGCCGTTTAAACAACAGATCGCCTACCTCAAAAACAAAACCAACCTCCCCTCACAACGCTGGGCTGATATCTGGGTAAACGCCCACAACCGCGCCTTTACCATCGCAGGTGCCATGCAAGATGATCTCCTCGCAGACTTTCGCAGCGCCGTCGACAAAGCCATCAGTGAAGGCAAAAGCCTAGGCTGGTTTAAACAGCAATTCGATCACATCACTGCGCACCACGGCTGGCAATACAAGGGCAACCGAGACTGGCGCGCCAACGTCATCTACGAAACCAACATCCGCCAAAGCTACACCGCAGGCCGAGAGCAACAGATAGACGCACTCAAAGGCACACGCCCGTATGGCATTTACAAACACAGCGGCAGTGAAAACCCACGCCATGATCACCTCAAGTGGCATAACCTAGTGCTCCCGCTTGATGATCCTTGGTGGCAAACCCACTCTCCCATCAACGGCTATGGATGCGCCTGCAAAAAGTTCACTCTCAGCGAGGCCGACCTAAAACGTATGGGGCTTAAGGTTGGCAAAGCCCCCGCCATAGAGACCTATGAATGGATTGACAAAGCCACTGGCGAGTTACACCACATTCCCAAAGGCATCGACCCTGGGTTTGACTACACCCCAAAAAACAGTGCAGAGCTGACCAAAATCGCCAAAGCAGCCGTCGCTAAAAAGCCCCCTCTCGCTACCCGCCTTTCCCCACGCAGTGTCGAGCACACCTTTTCAACCGTAAACAAAGTCAATGCTATCGAGATAAGCCGCATACTCGATGAGTTACAAGGCACACCAAGCCACACTGCACTGAAACAGTTTTTGAACCACCACGACACCAAAACCCTCATTCTCAAAGCAGGAGAACTCAGCGGCACTGCCAAGGCGCGCGCTATCGCACAGCAAGTTGAGGAGTATCTACAAACAGGTCGCGCGAACATAAGTCACTTTTATACGCGTCGTCCTCGCCGCGTGAACGGTTTCACCTCTCCACGCTGGAATCATGTCGTCGTAAAAGCAAAGAGTACCGACACGCTGAAAAACCTTTTCGTCAGCGATATTACAACCCAAATCACTCATGTATTTGAGAAAGCAAAAACAGGCAAGCCCGTCTGGTCATTCTCTACCGCAGCACGCCGACACACTGAGGGCGCGCGAGTCTTTACCACATGGCTACATGAAATCGGCCATCAGGTCTATTTCAAAGCCAATACACCACTCGTTCCCCAGCCACTGCTCAGTAACTACCTCACTGAGTACGCCGCATCCAATCCACACGAATGGTTTGCCGAACACTTTGTGGCTTGGGTGCTTACTCCTGAGCGTCTTAAACAAGCGGCTCCTAATACATTCACATTTATTTCAGAAACGGTTTCAAAAACAAGTTAAGCTCAATAGAGCGCGACAAGGCTCCGTCTCACGAAAGGATATAAAGAGGCACAATGGAACTACTCAAGCAAGCACAAATACTGATTAAGCAACCATTAACTATCGAATCCCTACGCGAACTCGATAAGCTCTGCGAACAAGCTAAAGGAGTGGAAGCAGATCGCCTTGGGGATATCTGGGAGGCGGCGATGGTTTCATCTGATACTGCGCTTTTTAACCAGGCAGTAAAAGAAGGGCTGTTTTAATGGTGGGCGTTACCTTCTCCCTTGCTGCAGAAGAGGCAGCAAACGGCATCGCCACTATCCGCTCGCAGCTCAACACCTTGGTAAAGCAAGGCCAAGATATTCAGCCACTACTACAAGAGATAGGCGAATACCTCTTACTCGCCCATGACGAACGCTGGCAAAAGCAACAATCCCCTGACGGCGAACCCTGGCAACCACTCAGTCCAGACTACGCTACTACCAAATCCCGCAACCCAAACCTCATCTTAGTACTCAACCGTCACCTCTCCCGTGAACTCAGCTACGACACCAGCCAAGATGAACTTCAATTTGGCACCAACTACGAATACGGTGCAATCCACCACTTCGGCGGCACACCCATCATGCGACCACAAAACGCCGCTATTCCTGCGCGACCATGGCTAGGTGCCAGCGAAGAGGATCTGCAGGTAATTAGTGAGATGGTGATAGCAAGACTGAAAAGCGCCTGAGAAACGATTTCAGGAGGTTAGGAAGAAAGAGGGGGCGTTATATAGGTGTGACCCGTTTAAACGATTTTGGGAGGGTTTAAACGAGGTTTGAAAGCAAAAACACAGTTCTTTTATACTGATGATTGGCTCTATGTGCTGAATGATAGAGAGTGAGGATTTGATGGTTTCTATCGCAAGATCCATTTCCAACATTAAAGAAATCTTCTGCATCGTGCTTCTTGAGATAATATTTCTCACTTCACTATTTGTTTATCAATGAGGCAACAAATCTAATTTATTACCTCATTAGTAATGACGAATTAAATTGACTTTGAAATCAAGTCAGCCTTCAGCAAACCACCTTTTGTTAATAGCTTTGCAGAAAAATTAGGGTGTCTTCTCTGCTTGTAGGCATCGAGTATCTTTTTCAGTCCAGCCGCTTCAAGAAGAGATATATTAATATCAGTGTCCATATCAGCAGCATCAACAAAATCATCTGAAAATGCAGGAGCAATGATAAGAACCTGTGCAACCCTGTGACCATTTGCCTCACAGCGTTTTACATAAGACTTAACCTGCCTAGAAGTTGAAGAGTACTTTGCAAAGCTACCATTCTTAAAGGATTTTGCTTCACCGATAATTACATCATCGTTATCAAGAGAGATAATAATATCTGCCTTATCTTTTGCAGTGTTTATATCTTTACGCAAATCTTCATCAACAATCATTCCTAACTGCTCTAAAATGGAACGAGTTATTTCTTCGAACTTAACCCCAATATCAGCTTCTTTAATATCAATACCAGCCTGATGTAAACCTTGTAAATCACGAGATGCTAGCAGAGAGTAGTTCTCTATCAAGCGATCATTCGCACTAGCATATGACTCAATAATTTGGCTTCTAGCGTTTCCTCTTCGAGACAAGCCCATATCATTACGTATTATTTTAATCTCATCATTTGAATATAAGTATAGTATATCAAAAGGCGTAATACCCAATGCTCTTAGCTTCTCAGGATCAATTGACTCTTTGTTTTCTATTTCAAAGTCAGATCTTATTCTCTCTTCAACTTTAGGATCAGTCAAAGAAAGCGCTGCTAATAACTCTTTAAAACCACTCACACTAAGAGTATTAAACTCTTCATCTTCCGAGTGATTTAAGAAATTAAGAAGCACATCGATTCTGTCCTGTAAACGCACTCCAATCCTTTGAATATCCAAGTCCATATCTTCAATCAACAGTTTAACTCGTTCTTTGCGTTGATTTTGGCTGGCATCTTCTGCATGCATATCATTTGCGAGTATATGGCGAATGGATAGGCCAGAGTGAGAAATAGTACTTATTTTCTCTTGTCGACTAATACCTCTTACTTTCTGACCATGTGCTTTAAGCACATTAGACAGCTCAGAATCAGTTAATGACCTAAGTATTCGGAGCGCATACTTATCACGAACCTCTTTACCCTGAATCTCATGGATAAGACTTGTCACCTCATCAGCAATCATCACTTCAGAGCGTCTTCTGTTAATCAAAATCAGACCACTCTCACGCAAGTACTCTAAAGCACTATCAATTCCAAGTTCTGGAATAGGGTCAACAGAATGCTCGATGGCATGAACTTCCTCTTGGGATATACCTAGACGCTCTGACAAAACATTTAGTATTGTTCTTTCATCCTCAGAAACCTTAGCTGCACGATTAGCCTTTAAGTCGTTACTAAAGGCCACATGCATACAATCGTAATAGACCTTTAAACGCTCTAGTCTCTCAAACTCCCCTTGAGATTCGTAGTCATTGATCTCTTGAAGAAGCTGTTGACTCAACCTATCTATGCTTTGGTAATCTTTAGCGTATAATGACTCAACCCAAGGAATTGTCGCAACTGCATTCCCATCACGTGTCAATATGTTAATTAGCAATGAGACTTGTGGCCCTCCAAGTGCAATTTGCTCTCGAATATGCTCCCGAAACCTCTTCTTAACCAAACAAAATAGTTGAGTAATCTCATTTCCAGATGCAGCTTTCAGCTGACCATTTATCTTTTCTAATTGTGCTGAAAGCTCTTCATCACTTTTACTTTCTTGGCATAACCTATCGATACAATTTATAAACTTTGAACGCTCTACTTGGTTTGTATGACTTAAAATCTGGCTAAGTTTCATTGCATGTCCCTGAGATAACAAAACATCATAACGACATATTCTATCGTCTTTAGCCCGGCATGTTATGCCTTCTATGGCATACTGATAACCACATCACATTCAAGACGCAAGGTATTCATATCAAGGATGGAGTTCATTCATCAAAACAAAACTAACTTCGACATAAGCATAGCTTGTGATAGACAGAGACAATAAGGAATAGACGAAATATCGCATCCAGTTATAGCGCTAACAATAAAGCAAAAACGACCAATACAATACCCAATTTAATATGCCAGAGATCAGCATTCACCCGGTCGCCAAAGTTCAACCCAGCATCCAAAGTAGACCATTCTAAAACCCCATGCGCGGCTACAACTGCGACAAGCCAGAACATTGAATTTGTCATTCTATCATCCTGAAATTTAGCCTAATTTCTAATCGTAGACTTTACATAGCCCAAAAAACAAACACTTTAAAGTAAGGTTGCTACTTTCAAGAATTAGGATCTGTATTTGAGTGTTGAGTTCGATAGATTTCCTTCCCCCCGAACCCCTTCCAACCCAGTCCCTGTTCTCATAGCGCCACAATGGCGCTATGAACAAAATCACAGCGTCATCTCACCCAATCAACTACGCGGTTTTAAGCGCTGAGAACCCTCACCCATTTGCGGTACTCTCTGCAGAGCTGACCCCCGCAGAAGATGGCTGGGTACAACTGCTGCCTGCAGGCCCATTCACCGCTCGAGATGGTCGCCCTCATGATACCGCCGATGGTCACTGGCACCTCGATGCCAACAGCGCCAATGCCTTTATCACAGCCACACAAAATTTAACGCAAAAGGTGTTGGTGGATTACGACCACCAAGCCCTCACCGCACGAGAAAGCAATGGCCCGGTTCCCGCTGCGGCATGGCTATCTACTGTTGATATTGAATGGCGAGAGCCTGATGAAAAGCAAAGCGGCGGCATCTTTATTAAACCCGAATGGACATCCACCGCTCGCCAACTGATAGACAACAAAGAGTATGCCTTTCTCTCTGCCGTCTTCCCCTACGACAAAACAGGCCGCCCACTCTACCTGCGCATGGCTGCACTCACCAATGACCCTGCCGTTCTTGGCATGGAGCCGCTCGCGCAACTCGCAGCCGACTTCAACGTCAATTTAACCACCCCGAATACCGCCATTAACCTCCATGGCACCACCGAGGATTCGCTCATGAACGATCTCTTAAAACAACTACTCGGCAAACTCGGTATCGAGCTGCCAGACAATGCCAACCCATCCATTACTACAGAGCAAGCCGCTGCGGCATTATCAGCACTCGATGCGTTGCAAACCAAAGCGGAAGAATCTGAATCGTTAGCCACGCAAGTCACTGACCTCAACAGCCAAATAGCAAGCCTCAGTTGTGCCTATAACGGGGTTACTGAGCAAATTGCTGCCCTCAGTGTCGAGAGTACTACAGGGCAAGTGCTCGGCATACTCAGTGAGGCGAAAGCTGCAGGTAAAATCGTGGCCGCTGAAGAGGACTACCTCACCACCTTTGGCAAGCAACACGGCATCGCTGCCCTTTCAGCCATGCTCGATAAACGCCCCGCCATCACCGCGCTCACGACCCAACAGACCGCGACTCACCTCGACCAGCAGCAAAACCAACAGCAAGACCCACAACTTACCGACGAAGATCTCGCGGTGCTCAGTGCCTGCGGTCTCGATAAATCCACCTTTCTCGAACACAAGGAGTAGCCCATGCCAGCTAAACGTTACGGCACGAAACGCGCCTACGGCATGAAAGCCAATATTAGCCTTATAGCCCATGCCCCTGTCTTTTTGTCTGCTGGCCTAGCGGTCGATTTTGCCTCGGCAACACCTGCTGACACCTTTATCGGCACCGCGACACTGGGTCAAGACGCCACTGGCCAACCTGATAACGTCATGCGCGTAGAGGTTGATATTGCCGAAACTAAGTTTGCCAACAGTGGTGATATCACTCCGGCCCATATCGGTAACACGGCCTACTTTATTGACGCCAACACCCTCAGCTTAGATAACAACGGCGATGCCCGAATCCGTGGTGGCACCATCACTCAAGTCGATGACGACGGCATCTGGATAGCGGCCAAACTCTAACCCGCTGATCTATCTCACTACTCAATATCAACGGAGTGCAACATGGAAATCACCCCACAAGCAATGACCTCCCTTTACACCGCTGTTAAGACCGCTTTTAGTACAGGGCGCGGCAGCTACACCCCAATCTGGCCCAAGCTCGCCACCTTGGTGCCTTCGACCACAGGCACTGAAACCTATGCCTGGCTCGGTCAATTTCCGCGCCTTCGTGAGTGGATTGGCGATCGCCAAGTCAACCAACTCAAGGCGCACGATTACTCTCTGAAAAACAAGAAGTACGAGAGCACCGTTGGCATCCCTCGTGAAGCGATAGAAGATGACCAATACGGCGTTTACATGCCACTTATGGAGGAGATGGGCTATGCCGCAGCTTGTCATCCCGATGAAATGCTGTTCGCTCTGATGCCTGCTGGCTTTAGTACACCGTGTTACGACAAGCAAAACTTCTTCGACACCGACCACCCCGTCAATGACCCGAAGAAAGGGAAAGCAACCTCGGTCAGTAATATGCAGGAGGGTGACAACCCGCCTTGGTATCTGCTCGACACACGTCGCCCGCTCAAGCCCTTCATTTTCCAGCGTCGCCGTGACTACAGTGTCGATGCCAAGACCGATAAAGGACAGTCTGACCACGTCTTTATGGCGGATGAATACCTCTACGGCACCGACGGACGCGGTAACTGGGGATTTGGTTTCTGGCAACAAGCCTTTGCGTCTAAGGCAGCACTCAGTGCCGACAACTTCGAAGCAGGTATTCAACGCATGATGGAATTTAAATCTGACGAGGGTCGCCCATTGGGTATCTCTCCTGACCTGCTTATCGTCGGGCCTTCTAACCGCGCTGCAGCGAAGAAAGTGATCGACGCAGAAAACCGAGCCAACGGCGAAAGCAACATCAACTACAAAGCGGTTGAACTCATGGTGGTGCCTTGGCTGCCATAGCCCTTAGTAGCCCGAACAGTCCTCTTTAATCTTGTCACGCAGTGCCCAACTGACAACCGCTAACAGTACAGTGGAGACCTTATGCTATGTCGATATCTGAAACACCACTTTCACCCACGTCTCAGTCATTGGTTATCTATAGCCATGCGCCGAATGGCTATCGCCGTGCAGGCATGGTGTTTAAGTTTGGTAAAAACACCTTGGAGGTCGGCGCACTTAACGCCACGCAACTGGCCCAGCTTAAAGCCGACCCGCGCCTGGCAGTGTTGGCAGCGCCGTTGGTCAATGCAGTACCAGCCCAAGCCACCCAAACAGATAACCATCGTCCTTCATCGGGGGCCTTGGATGCGCAAGCATCACAAGGTGATATAGCCGCGCAGGCTTCACAAAGTGAAGTAGCAGAGGGCAATCTAAAAGGATTAGAAGGCTCAAAAATCGAAACGGCGATAACCCAACTCGACCCAAACAATCCCAATCACTTCACCAACAGCGGTAAACCGCAGACCGACATACTTAGCCAGCTTGTCGGTCGTCGAGTCAGCGCTGCAGAACGTGACCAAGCATGGGAGAGCTATCAATCATGACCTATTGCAACGCCCTTGACATGATAGAGCGCTACGGCACCGAAGAGCTGGCACAGCTTACCAATCAAGGCGTCAACCATGACGACACCGCTATCGACACCCAAACCCTCGACCGCGCTATCGACGATGCTTGCGCTACCATCGACGGTTATATTGGAGGCCGTTATCGCCTGCCCTTGCCTACGCTGCCTCGTATCCTCACCCGCTTTGCCTGCGACTTAGCCCGTTACTACCTCTACGATGACGTGCTTGATGAGGCCCACCAAGCCCACAAACGCCACCAAGAGGCGATTAGCTATCTAAAGTCAGTCAGTAAGGGCTTGGTACAACTCGGCTTTGACGATAACCACACTAAGGCCGACACCAACAACAGCGCCACCATCACCTCATCAGGCAGCGTCTTCGCCCGTGACCAAAGCAAAGGGTTTATCTGATGCCTAACATCATCGACAGGACCATCGGGCACCTAAAAACTAGCGCCCAATGGCGTGACGTCAAACCACTTGGCGGCTTATCCGAATTTGATATCAAACGATCAGGGCTACGCACCCCCACCCTATTTGTATTCGTGGTATCAGAAAACCCCAAGCCCGATGTGCGTGGTAGTGGCCCCTACTTGCAAAGCATTACCGTCACGCTCGGCGTCGTGATTGTCGACAGCAACCGTAATGGCCGTGAGCTGAATTTCACGTCGCTGCGCCAAGCCCTACGGCAGCAACTCTTCGGCTGGCAGCCCACCAAAGAGCACGAACCCTACTGGCTCGGCCCAGGTCGCTTGCTTTCCATCGAGAAAGGCCAAGCCAGTTGGATAGATCACTTCGTCACCGAATACACCGCCGACCAAAACCATGTTTAAACATTACTTAATGCTTGTTTAAACCCATCATTAGGAAATGCCATGAGCCGCAAAGCGAAAAAGAAAATCCTCATGTTCGCCCCTGAGACTAACTACGGTGTAGACCCCATCGCAGGTGGAAGCGAACCAAGTTTCATCCTCGGCCGAGAGTTCAGCATCGTCCCGCAAGCAGGCGAGTCCCTCGCACTGGATTACGATACAGGCGAACTCGGCAACAGCCCCGAAATCATGACAGAATGCTACGTCGAGGTAGAGTTCGGCATCGACTTCGCCTCAAAACAGTTAACCGCAGAGGGCACCATCGGCGAGCCTGCTCCATGGTCCCCCCTGCTCGATAGCTGCTTGCGTAAAACCGTCACCGAAGAGAACAAAACCCGCTATCTCATCAACGACACCAGCAGCGACAGCCTCACCCTCTACTACTACCAATCAGGCACACTGCACAAGGTTACAGGCGCGCGCGGAACCGTCGCTCTGTCTCTGCAAGCCAAGCAGTTCCCAACCCTAAAATTCAAATTCACTGGGCTGCATAGCGTCCCAGAATCCGCCGAGCACCCAACACCCGACTTCAGTCACTACCAAACACCACTCAAAGTCGGCGTCGAAAACAGTGCCTTCACCATCGACGGCACACCCCATAAAATGGTCTCGCTCGAAATCGACCAAGCCAATAGCGTCATCCACCAAGAGTATGTCGGCCACGAAGAGGTGATGATCACCGACTTCGCCCCTACGGCCACCCTCATCATGGAAGCGCCAGACCTCAACACCCTAGACCCATTCGCTCTCGCCAAGGCAGGCAAAGAGCACACCATCGCTTTCACTAACGGCCCCATCGGCAACCAAATCGGCTGGCAATCTCAGAAAGTCCAGTTCGGCCGTCCCAGCTACGCTGACCAAGACGGTACCCAAACCTACTCCATCCCACTGCGTCTCATCGGTGGTAGCGATGAGATATTTAATTGTTAACGAACCACTGCGATACACCTTTGCGTTAACCCAGTAGCTGATTACCAAGCCCCAAATTGAGGACTAATACCATGTTTAAACTTACCAAAAACCGTCTCGTCAAAGCCTGGCCCGCCACCGTCTCCCTTGCCACCGACAATGGCGAAATACAGACCCATGAGATCACCCTCGATCTCGTCCTCCTTGATACTGGCGAATTCAACGACCTCTCGCGCCAAGGCGACCCTGCCTTCTTCAAAAAAGTCATCAAAGGCTGGGACGGCATCGGAGACGAAAATGGCGACCCACTGCCTTTCAATACCAAAACCCTCAAAGCCGCCGTCCAAAACCCTGCCTTTACCGCCGCTGCGCTAAGCGCTTACATGGACGCAGCCCAAGGACGCGCCGCAACAAAAAACTTACCGAGGCAGTGATCGCACTCATCGATGGGCCAACCCCCACCGATGACAACGAATGGCACCAAGAGCTAAAAGACTGGGGGCTACCCATCCCCCTCTCGCCACAACGCTCAGAGCCGACTCTTATCGAACTTTGGCAAGAGAATGCAACGGCACTCGAATGGTGGTTGAGTTTGCCCCAGTTTCTTCGTTGGCATAACGGCATCTGCTTAGGCATGGATGTGCAGGCGGTTGCCGCTGATTTGCAGTTGAGCCAGCGTTCTTACTCCCCCGATGATTATGACCGTCTAAAAGTCATCGCTGCGACTGTTACTGAGAGTGTGAATTTACGTAATGAGTCAAAACCTTAAGTTTGCCCTGCGCTTTTCAGCGGATACTCGCCAGTTTGTTAATGGTGTGGGACAAGCCGATCGCGCCGTTGAGCAACTCGGCCAAAAATCGACATCGACGGCAGGAACGTTGCGTGACCTTGATGCGCAAAGCGATCAGCTTTCGACGGCCATGACGAACTTAAAAAGTCATGTGATGGCCGCTGTTGGTGGTTTTGCGGCGTTGGCATCGGTAAGAGGCATGGTGGGTGTGTATCGTCAACAAGCGTTGCTGATCGACCAAACGGCTAAGCACGCAGATTTGCTCGGTATCACTACCGAGGCACTGACGCAATTTCGCCATGCGGGCGAGATGACGGGGATTACGAGTAATAATCTCGATACCGCATTACAGCGTATGACACGCCGAGTCGCTGAGGCCGCGACGGGTTCGGGTGAAGCCAAAGCCGCCATCGAAGAGTTGGGATTTAGTGCTGCAGCGTTGTCACAGCTCACGCCGGAGCAGATGTTGTACAAGTTTGCGGATGGATTTAAGCAAGTTGAGAGTCAATCAGATCGGGTTCGCTTGGCTTTTAAATTGTTTGATACCGAAGGGGTAAAGCTTGCCAACTTATTAAAGCTTGGCTCTGAGAGCTTGCGAGAGATGACGCGAGATGCGGATGCGCTGGGCATTACCCTTAATCGCTTTGACGCTAGCAAGATAGAAGAGGCTAACACTAGCTTGTATCGGGCGCAGGCCGCTTGGCAAGCCTGGCAACAGGAGATGGTGATAGGTGTTGCCCCTACGCTTGAAGTTGTTGCAGATAATCTGACGAGTTTGTCTACCGCCATTGGTGTGACTCTTACCGTTGCACTAGGTCGCGGTATAGCAGCGCTGGGAAACAAAACGGCGGCCTCTCTTCGCGCAACACTCGCCGAACGCAGTCATCAACTCGCCTTAGTAGCACAGACAAAGCAAACCATCGCCGTAACGAGTGCAGAGATCGCTCGCTTACAGTCACTGCAGCTATCCAATGGCTTTATTTTTCGCTCTACTGGCGGCGAAAAAGCGCTGGCTATTGCTCGTGCTCAACTCACTGCGGCGACCACGACCCTTACCACTGCTCAAGCCCGGCTCAATGTCGTCGCGCGCGCCGGAACAGGTGTGCTGGCAATGCTGGGTGGCCCGCTTGGTATTGCTATGATGGCCGCGGGGGCGTTGGCGTATTTTGGTATGCAGGCCGACAGTGCGAAGTTAGATACTGAGCAGCTCAAACATGAAGTAGATGGTTTGCTAGGGCGTATGCAGGCGCTAGAAGCTACGCGTCTCAATGGTGTGATTGAAAAGCAAAAAACCTTGGTTGCTGAGCTTCGCGGCGAGTATCGCAAGCTGGCATTTTCTCCTGCAGCATCCCCCCAAAGCCTATGGCAGCGCTTGTTTGAAAGTAACAGCGAAATGCGTGAGCGGCAGATCCGTGAAGCTCGCGAGTCGGCAGAGGCGGTATCAGCGATTCAAAAGCAACTAATGCAAGCTGAAGCCGATTTGTCCGCCCTGGAAGCGCGTTTAGCGGGTAGCCAATCGCCGAGTGAGCCGACAGGCATTTCTAGTAGTGCTAATAGCGAACAAACGGCGGCCGCAGAGCGACAACTCGCGACTTTGAAGCGTCAAGTGGCGATGTTAGGCCAACGCAGTGAAGCGGCGAAAATTGCCTATGAAGTAGAGCAAGGTGGGCTGAAAAATGTCAGTGATGCGCTGAAAAACCAGTTGCGGTTGGAGGCGCAAAAGCTCGATAACAAAGCGGCCGCACTGGAAGCGCAGCAACGCCAACAAGAACTTGAACGACAAGGCGATAGTTTGTTAGCGCAACTAGAGCAACAAATTGCTTTGCATGGCGTGAGCAGTGAAGTGGCGAAAGTGCGTTACGAGATTGAAAAAGGCAGTCTGCAGGGCATTAACGCGTCACTGGCTGAGAACATCTTGCTTCAAGCGGCGCGTTTAGACCAACTGAACGAGACAGGCTCAGACAGTCGCCATATTGATGCGTTTTATGCGGAAACCGATGCATTGAATGATGCGTGGCTGCTTCGTAGCGCGATCATGGCTGACCGTGAAAATGAAGCGAAGACGCGAGAAGAATACGCGTATGGCGAGCGTTTAAGCCGTCTTTCTGCTGTGTTTCAACGGGCTTATACCCAAGCCCAAGATAACCAATCCCTCCAAGATCAACTAGAAAGCGAGTATTTCGCGAGTCGGGAAATACTGCGGGCTGAACACGAAGCCAATCTCACCGATATTGAACGTCAAGCCATTGATGAGCGCGCCGAATATCAGCGTACTGTTGCGGATAACTTACTGACGTTTACAGAGCAGCAACTCGGTATTACTACCAACTTTCTGCGTGGGGCGGGCGAAGAGCAATCCAGCATCTATCGAGTGTTGTTTGCGGCGCAAAAAATGGCGGCCATCCCTTCGATGATCATTTCGACGGAAGAAGCGGCAATGAAGGCGATGGCAGCTTATCCAGCCCCCGCTGGCCCTGCGTTAGCCGCGGCCGTGCGTACCATGGGCTATGCCTCGGTGGGAATCGTCGCTGGTACCGCGATAGCAGGTCAAGCCCATGACGGTATCAACCGCGTACCTGCCGCCAATGAAGGCACCTGGATGCTGCGCAAAGATGAGATGGTGCTCAACCCTAAACAGGCGGATAACTTCCGCTGGATGGTGGGGGTAATGAGCCAAATGAAACAGATGCAGGCGCAGCAACAACAGTTTTATCGCCAACCTGCGCCGCAGGGAGGCGGTTCACCAAATGTGAACGTATCACCCGCGCCGGTGCATGTGGCCTTTCTCGACAATGAAGCCCATTTGGCGGCTTATCTGCGCAGTGACATTGGAGAAGAGGCGGTGGTGAAAATCGTACAACGGAATCGTGGCAGTTTTTAAGGAGAAGGGCATGGCGTGGGAAATGGGTGTAGCTCAAGGATATCGAGATTTATTGGTCAAGGTTCATGATTTGGCTGTTGCAAATGGGTGGACTGTTGAGCGATGGATCCAAGAACCAGAGGGTGATGATGAACTTATATTGTCGACCAACGGTGGGAGTGAGCAAGAGTTTTTTACTGTAGGGCTCAAAACAGATTATTCAGTCACACACGAGCGCTATAACCTAAAAGTGATGAGCTCACTTCAGTACAGCTTCGGTGATTCTTTTGAGACACAGCCTCAGCAGACAGAGTTGTTTTATTTTTATCTCTGGCAGCACGATATGCCTTATCTCATTTCTTTAGATAAAGACCATATCAAAATTGCCTGCCAAGTCTCCGTTACAACACACTGTACTTACTTAGGTAATATCAGAAGTTATGCATCTCTAGGGCATTGGCCCAGGCGAAATGGGTGCTGGGGAGAGGGGACGAGCGCAAATGCAAATTGGGCAAGCCAGGGGGATAGTTACTCGAACTTTCTTAAATTGAGCAACTATGCAGGCCAGATTATGTGGATTGATAATCACTACTTTCGACCAGCGCTGGTTCATCCATCTATGTATACCTACGGTTTGCTCCATTCAGACAATGGCAATAACGCTAAGCGTCATTGGATGATTCCTTTGTCATTAGTCGATGGAAGTTTGACAAGTGATGGGGGCCGAGGAATGTTGGGCGAGTTTATTGGCTGCTTTTTCATTTCAGGGGCCAATACATCAACGTGGTCGATCATCACCTCCTTTGATGGCGAGAGGCAATTTTTAGCTATTCAAAATATCTATCGAACGAGTAATGTTGATTTTATGGCATGGGAGCTCAAGTAGTGGCTATTTTACGAGCGTCAATTCAAAGCTGCAATGAAATTCCTGAACTGGCGAAACAGCTAATCTTGGAAAATCCAAATAGTGGTTGGGTGTTTCAGCACAATTATGATGTAGATGGTCGATTTGTTGTCGAGAGCACCACTGAGCGACTTGCTTTAGGGTTCAACTTCTCCACAGATTGGCCAGAGCAACCTCAACTATATGTAGGTACTGCATATCTCTCTCCTACTTGGCCCCCGAACTTGGATAGCATGTATGAATCCATTATGGACCGTCCAAACCCCGTCAGTTATCCAGCAGTTTGCTATGTCTTAATGGCTCCAAGTCACTTTCATATTATTCTGCATAGTGTAGAAAGTGCCGACCTGTGCTTAATCGCAGGCGGGGGTGTTTGTGCTGATGCGCATCCTGACATGTCTGGACATGCGATTTGGGCCAGTGCTCAGTCTCGCTCAACATACAATGAACAAGCGTACTATCTAAGTGACACACCAGCTAATCAGGGAAGGACGCGAACAACAATGATTCGTGATTCTGACGGGCATTGGAGTTGGTATGGATCATCCAAAGGTTCAACACGTTCACCAATTAGTGTTGGTAACCTGTCTTGGTGCAATACTTACGATTATCGCTTTTTCCAGAGAAATCACGGCGTTCTGCGTCAATCTGCTACTTCAGTTTTTTTACCTGTGCTCATCAGCCAAAGTGGGTGGGCAGATGTTGGAGGGTTTGCCCCTAGATTTGATATTACACCAATACGTTTGACATCTAGGGAGTTTTTAGGAGTAGCATCGATTGTTGTTTATCAAGGTACACCTTGGGTTGTTTTTCCATTTCGGACATTTATGCATGGTCAAGGTGTTGATCCAGCTATTGCGATAGTCCTTGAACCAGGTGACAAACTATGACTGCTTTGAGTGGTTGGGTGTTTGACAACCTATTCGTGTTTGAGGCTTATCCTTCTCCACCACTTCCCGTTCCAACACCTGTTTATGTTCCTGAGCCAACGGTAACAGGCTATGTAGAGTCTCGTTACTTTAGAGTCGAGACGGTAAGCGTTGAGTCAATCCCAACAAAGAGTTTTTGGGATCGAGACTTTAAGAACTCTCTATTTCTAAGCCCTAGCCTCATCGATCTTGGTTTTTTGGCTGGCGAGTCAGAGCATGCGGTTGAGTTGTGGAGTACCTTTGAAAAGCCGCTGTCGCTTTCACGACTCGTCGGATTGAATACCAGTGGCTTGATGCTAAGTGGCCCTGAAGAAGAGGCCGTTCTTCCTGCGTTTGGGGGGCATTTTGATTATGTACTGAGGGTGAGCAATGCAGTCGATGTCAAAATCGATGCGCATTGGTATTGGGAGTTTGATGCGGCAAGCACTGAGCTCTCGGTGCTTGGTACAAAGTTGGTGCCTTGGCCCTATCGCCCTGTTTATCCCGTTGAAGAGCAGTGGCAGTGGAAAACGGCGGTGATTGAAACCCGAACTCAAGAGCAGCGATTAGCCAATGCTGAAAGTCCACTCCAAAGCCTCACCTATCACTACCGTCATTTAACTGCAAAAGCGGTCGACAATGATGCGCGTTTCGCTGTTCAAGGTCGCTATCCTTTTGCGGTTCCGCTGTGGTTAGAAGGCATTAATAATGTCAGCGTTGCAGAAGGTAAGTTTGAAATTGTAGCGGATATTGGCGAGCGTCCATTTGGTGAGATTGCCATGCTGTATCACGGCCCTTATGACTTTGAGATGGTCGATATTTCCGATGTTCATCCAGATAGGCTTGTACTCAAAAGACCAACACTTTATCACCATGACAATGCGGTACTGCTGCCGATTCGCTTTTGTCTGTCTGAACAAGGGCTGCAATCGACCCGGCGCGGGAGAGCCGCTGAGCAACACATCACATTTTCTCACACTGCCCCTTTGATCCCCCCTACCAATGATTGGCCCCTGATGTATCTAGGGCGACCCGTACTTTTTAATCGCGGGCGCGCTGAGGGCATCGCTGATGATGTGGCGTTTAATTGGAAAAGTAAGACAACGAGTACGGGTAACGCCGTGCATGTGCTCAATCAAGACTTTTCTCGACACCGCACAGAATGTGAGCTTTTGGAAAGAGACAGAGCGCATTTGCAAGGCTGTTTATCGCCCCTTAAAGGGCAGTTAAACACCCTTTGGTGGGTGAGCTTTCATCAGGAAATTCAGATAGCGGATAAGTGCAGTCGCGGACGTATTGTCGTCAGTCGACGCGGCTTCAATGACTACTTCCCTTCGGGTGTTCACCTCTATTTAGCCTGGCGTTCGGGGCGTCAGTTAACGAAAGCCATCCCTGCGGGATTCGATGAGCACGGTAATGAGGTGTTGGAAATCGAGGGCGATCTGAGTGAAGCGGTGCTTCCGGATGACCTAATAGGTGGGCATCTGATGCGCTTAATGCGCCCTGCAGAAGATGAGTGGCAGTTTCAACATAACGCGAAGACATCTGCAATTCGCTTGCCTTTGGTTGAAGTCCCCAATAATGAAATCAGGGAGTTAGAGCATGGTGGTTGAGCTATATCGGGTACAAATTGGCAATGAAGAGTGGTTGTTTACCTCTGCGCAAGCGGATGTTGTCTATCAAGGGCGGCGATGGGCAACGCAGCCAATCGAGCGTTCTGGCAATATCGAGCAATCAGATGACCCTTTGAAAGTGGAAACCAGTTTTGATGTGGCTGCAGGCAGTGAGCTTGCGGATATTGCATTAAATCCGCCACTTAACATTGCCCCGAAGCTGACTATTTTACGCTCCGAGGGACTTGGCTATGAGACCGTGTTTACGGGCCGAATCATGGCAGGTGTATGGAATGAGGGCTGGGTGAAAGTAGAAGTCGCGCCAGTGCAAACCGAGCTGCAAGTGACAGGCTTGGTCGAAGTGGTTTCGCCGCAATGCCGTTATACACCAGGAAGCAGAAAATGTGGCTTGACGTTGCAAGGGACAAACGTGTCAGTGAAACAGTGTAAGGGAGCGCTGGTGACATTTAATGAATCGCTGCCGCTGCATTATCAATTTGGCTATTTACGCCAGGGCCAAAATCATTATTTCATCGACCAACAAACGGCTAAGAATCAAGTTTCTCTATTGCACCCAGCCTTAATTGCTGTGGGTTCAACGCTGCAGATAGTTCAGGGATGCGATCGCACGCTGCAGTGTTGCGCCGAGCGCTTTAATAATGCGGCCAACTTTGGTGGAGCCGCTAATTTGCCGACTAAAAACCCCTATGTGGGTGATCCGATTGATAGATAAGGAGTTGAAATGATTTGGGTAGCGTTTGTCTTTGCGGCGATCTCTCTCTATGTCAGCTATCGCGCGATGAACCAAGATGTTGCCGCCCCTGATGCGCAAGAGCCAAAAGCGCCTGTCATCGAGGAAGGAAAGGCGATTGGCGTGGTGTTTGGGCGAGCCAAAATCAGCAGTGGGACGGTTTACTGGTGGGGAGATGTGCGTAGTGTTGAAATCCGCAAATAGGGTCTATCCCTCTGATTTAGCACCCGCGGGATATTGCTGCAGCGGTGGCCGTACTTTCTTTGCTGGGCATGGGTTGAGTTGGGCTGATTTTGTCAAAGAAGGGATTGCGATTTCGGAACTTGAAGAGATTAACGATCCAATTGTTGAGGATGTGATTGCGTGGGTAAGAAAAAATCGCAAGTCGTAGGCCATCGCTGGTATTGGGGACAGCATTTGGTGCTTTGCCATGGCCCTGTGGATGCCATTATAAAAATCTGGTTTGGTGAGAAGGTCGGCTGGTCGGGCTATGCCTTTGAAAACGACGAGATTCATATCGATAAGCCGACACTGTTCGGAGACCGAGACCAATATGGTGGTGTTGTCGGTAATATTGATGTCTTGTTAGGGCATGCCGATCAAGATACCAATACCTATCTTTATCAGCATTGCGCGAAAACGGCAGGCGGTAAGAAGGTGGTGAGTGCCTTTCGGTATCTCACCTCGTTAGTGTTTAAGACCCCAGAAATGGGGAATTCCAGTTACCCTCCGCCTGTTTCGGTAGAAGTTGCTCGCATTAAGACGGGTTGGGACGGAAATCCCATTTGGTATGCTGAGCGTGCAAATCCAGGTACAGGGCTCAACGCAGCTCACGTTCTTCATGAACTTGTTGAGTGCCCCGAATGGGGTGTGGGCAATAGCGACATCGATGATGCAGCGTTTAAAGTGGCAGCAGATAAGCTATTCAATGAACGATTTGGGCTCAATGCCCACTGGACGCGTCAGCAACCTGTCGAGGACTTTATCAAAGATATCTGTCGCTATATCAATGGCTATGTCTATACCAATGAAAGTTCAGGCAAAATCACGCTCAAGCTCGCCCGTGATGATTATGTGATTGATGATTTAGAGGTGTTAACCAGCGATCAGATTCGGACATGTCGAAACGTGCGAAGACGAAGCCAAGCTGACATTATCAACACCCTGACCGTCACCTATACCGATTCTGCAACACACGAAAAAGCAGCGATTACTGTGATGAACTCAGCAATGGTTAATGCGGTGGGCAGAACGGTGGGTGAGACGGTGAAGTTTCCTATGATTATGGATTCAACACTGGCGTATAAAGTGGCGATGCGAGAGCTCAAAATGCTCTCTTCACGCTTGCTGACGGCTGAGATTTATTGCGATACGCGCTTTACTCACTTGCAACCTGGTGATGTGGTGAAAGTAGAATACCCGCCCGCAGGGTTAAACCATGTTATGCGTGTGCAGAAGAAGCGGCGCGGTACGATGGCAAAACCTGAGATTAAGCTTGATGTGATGGAGGATGTCTTTTCCCCGACAAGCGGTGAGTATACGCCACCACCACCGAGCGATTGGGATAGTCCTCTAAATCCGCCTATGGCTATCGCGACTCAGCGTTTAATGGAAGCGCCTTATTGGTTACTTGCTAATACCTTTAACGCTTCTGAGTTAGCTGGATTTGGCGATGATAGTGGTATGTTACTTTGGCTCGCGGCGAAACCAACAAGCGATACGTTAGGTGCAGAGCTTTACTTTGATAACACCAACCGTTGGACATATAGCCACCGTGCAAACTTCACCCCAGCATCCTTTACCACCGAGGCTATCGACAAACACGCCATTCAGGTGACACTCACCGACAACGCCCTGACCCAAGCAGACCTCCCGATGGTTTGCGCGATAAACGATGAGCTAGTGGTAGTATCAAAAGTCGAAAACGGCATCGCGTCATTAACCCGCGCCGTCCTCGATACCCATCCCCAACACCACCCTGCCATGAGCTGGCTAACTTCTTTATCAAGTGAAGCCATCGATAACGAATTCATTCAGGGCGAACAAGTCAAAGTCCGCGCCTTAACCGTCACTCCTATAGGGATACTCCCCGACCCTCAAGCCACCATCATCACCACCGACATCCAAGCCCGAGCCTTTAAACCCTTACCCGTATGCAACGTCCGTTTAAACGGCGCTTACGACCCAGAAGAAACCACCCTGCCTATAACACTTTCATGGTTACACCGTAACAGATTATCGCAAGTCGGCCAGCCAGAGCAATTAACTAGCTGGTACCAAGGCGGTAACCCGGAACCCGGTGTAGAAACAAGACTAGAAATATATGATCAAGACAAGAACAAAATTGTCGATTTAATCACCAACAAAAGTGAAATATTAATTCCCAACTTCGAAACAAACCCAACAAAAATTGAGATTATACTGACTTCTTTGAGAAATGAGACAGAATCTCAAGTTAAGTATCGTCACAGCGTAATTATAAAACCGCAATAGAAACCGGATAAGTTGAGAAAAAATATTTCTCAACTTATCCGAACTTATTTCTCAACTTAAGTGACGCGCTACACGAAAAAAAAGCGCTGGATTAGTCCAACATGTCACACTTTTGAGTAATTTGACGGTAATACTAATTCACGTCGCGAAATATGCGATATCTACTTGACACACTTCCGAGCTCAGGCTGCTTGTAGCCTTCGAGCATTTGTCCACAGCTTTATACACGGCTTTTGTGGATAAGCAGAAACTAACCAAGTATTCGTTCCATGACAATATAGTCTACGTCTTTCTTTTTAAAAGGTTTACCACGCGGTTTCATGTCCAGTTTCTCGTAAAACGAACAGGCCGATAAGCGAGCATCACACCAAAAATGTGCAACTTGTTTCGCCTTTAGAAAACCCAATACACTGTGGATAAGCGCCGAACCAACCCCGTTCCCTTGATAAGATGGTAAGGTCGCAAACTTCCTTAATCGAGCACTTGATTGCGCTTTGCATATAAAAACAGATGCTACCGAGATCAACTTGCCATCAATATAGGCACCGAAGTGATGCCCAAGCGCATCCTCTTCCAGAATAACTGATGACTTATTGTGGGATGGCCAAAGTACTTTGTGACGTATTTCCACAGTTTCTTCAGGTGTAATTTGACTTATGTGCAGCCGAGCCAAATAATCGTCCATAGTCGTAATCTCAAATCACAGGAGGTAATAACAAACTGTCTATTAGGCGATGAATTTAACTGTATTTCAAGAGAGGTGTTTGTTATGCAAGTCCATTTCTTTGTGCCTAGATTAAGCCAAGAAACAGAGTACACATACGAAGATGGTGCCATTTATTGGCTATGCGGCCACGAAGTAAAGCGTCGTAAAGTCTCATTGGCTAACCTGAACCGGAAGATCGATTGCGGCGAATGGGTCGTCAAATCGATTAAAGAATAGTCCGGTGTTTTCTGGCCCAGTTATCTTAACTGGGCAGAACCTCTCCAAGGTTGTAAACGAATTGTAACCATTCTCGAAAAAGACACATTTGTTTACGTCTAAGTGTGGTAAAGCATGCCATTCGATGCCATGATCGAGCTATCGGTTCAATGATGCGCTTCGTTATGTGCGAATAAGGCTCTCTTCACTATGCTCAAAAATGCCACTAATGCATCTCAAGGTATGCTACTTTTTTCTGTCTCATCCTTACAAAAGTTTGCCATGGGGACCCTCAAGATAAAGGAGATCGTACCTTATCGCCATCTAACCCAAATCCCCCACTCGCACCCTAATATTATCGGTGCAGCAAACATGCGTGGCGTTACCATTCCGGTAATCGACATGGCAAAAGCCATTGGCTATCGCGCTATTTCAGAACAAGAGCGTGAAAACTGCTCAATTATCATCACCGACTGCCGCAATTTACAAGTCGGATTTCTCGTTCGTAGCATTGATAAAATCGTCAGCTTTGACTGGAAGCAAATCGAGTCTCCCCCTAACAGCCTCGGTGAGAATGTCTTTGTGACTGGCGTGATGAATGTCGGTGATAACCTCGTACAACTGCTAGACGTTGAGCTCATTCTTTCGACCATCTACCCAGACTCGCACGATGCTTTACACCCAGTATTGACAGATTTGCAACGCGAAACACTCCGCCCACTCAAGATCCTTCTCGTGGACGACTCTGCAGTCGCACGGAGACAATTAACGGAAGCCCTAGAAAGTATTAGCATTCCCTACTTTGTTGCTTCGAATGGACAAGATGCGCTTAACATTATGCGTCATGCTGCCAAAGGGGGAGCACCCGTGCAAATTCTTGTTAGCGATATTGAAATGCCAGGGCTTGACGGGTACGAGCTGGCGTTTGAAGTTCAGAATAGCCCTGAGCTTAACCGCACCTACGTTATCCTTCATACGTCACTCTCAAGCCACATTAGCGTCTCTCAGGCAAAGCAAGTTGGGGCGCATGAAGCACTGACCAAGTTTAATGCTGACGAGTTAATTCACGCAATGCTGCGTGGGGCAGAAGCTGTCTCAACCGTTGATGCATAATTGATACTTTCGTGAACAAGTAAATAGACTTTTTCGACTGCCAATCCCAACAAGTTTGGCAGTTGTCGTCTATAGTAAAAAGGAATTTTCACTCTCTTGTTTGGCGACTTAGGTAACTTCCAATGAAAAGACTTAGAGCCCTTTTTTTATCGGCGATATTTCTCCCTTTTTCTGTATTGGCTACGTCATCGATGCAAGGCTATTGGGCGTATCAAGAATACTTAAATGCTCACCCGGAACAAAAAGCATTGACCGAACAATTGAGTCAGCTGGTGAGACAGTTACCACAACACGTTTCTGAACCAATCAATGAACCTATTTTGATCTCTATTGTTTACCCCGGAGAACAAATATCAGACTACTGGCGTCGTAATATCACGGCATTTGAAAAGCGCCTTAATGAAATTGGCGTGCCTTACGAGATTGACAGCGTATTTTCTCGCCCGAATGTGGATATGCGAGCTCAAAGTCAACACTTGCTCAAAGCGATGCAGAAAAAGCCTGACTTTCTCGTTTTCACACTTGATACAACCCGTCACAGTAAGTTCATTGAACACGTATTACAGCATCCAGAAACCAAACTGATTTTACAAAACATCACGACGCCAGTAAGAGCTTGGGACAATAATCAGCCGTTCCTTTACGTCGGCTTTGACCATCAAACGGGCAGTGTCGCGCTAGCTGATTACTACCAAAGCCAGTTCCCTGACAACGCCAACTACAGTATGCTCTACTTCTCTCAAGGCTATATCAGTGCAGCGCGTGGTGATACGTTTATCGATGCAATGATACCGACAGACAAGTACGCATTAAACGCCTCCTTCTACACCAAGGCTAACCGCGAAACAGGCTACGCTGCCACGTTAGAAATTTTGAAAGAAAGCAAAGATTTAGACTTCATTTATGCCTGTGCAACCGACATCGCCCTAGGCGCTATTGACGCGCTTAACGAGACAGACCGAACAGATGTCATGGTCAATGGCTGGGGAGGCGGCAGTGCTGAACTTGAGGCAATTCAAGCGGGTATTATGGATGTGACCGTCATGAGAATGAACGATGATACTGGTATCGCTATGGCGGAAGCGATTAAACTTCACATGGAGAATCGTGATGTCCCCGTGGTCTATTCAGGCGATTTTGAAATCGTAACGAAGGAACATACACCAGAACAAATAGAGTCCCTTAAACAGCGGGCATTCCGTTATTCAGATTTATAATAATGACAGAAAAAAGCTTTAAAAAACCTCAATCATTAGCCAACTTAATTGTTCGACTCTTTTTTGTTGGCTATAGCTTTCTTACGCTTGCAATTATTACGCAGAGCTACCATTTCAGTGTTAACAGCATCAATAGTGAAATATCGAGAAATCTAGATCAGACATCGCGTTTATTGCAGAACATCATAGATTACAAGCTTGCTGCCTTAAAAAGTAGTCAGGAAGCAAATGTTAATAGTCAAGAGTTGCAAAATCACCTTATCAATAAAGACTTAACTGCAATCGATGATTTATTTTTCGCACTGGAAGAAAATGACGCCGCAAATTCACCAGACTTTCGCTTCATTAGCAATGGAGAAGAATTGATTTGGCATGATGGTGCGAGCTTTTTTCATGGCATTGACGATAACTTAATAAAAGAACTTATTTTAGAGCAAAATAACAATCGTGAGTGGCACTATGTCCAGAAAAACAGTCTTCTTAACACTGTCGATCTGTTGATTCGACAGACACCAGTTGTCAATCGCGAGACGGGAAAAGTCATTGGTTACTTGTCGATCGCCATCGTACTCAACAACAACCTCTCTCTCATCGATGAGTTTCGTCGCGCCTCTAACGTTGAATCGGTCTTTCTCGTTAACGGCGCAAATATTGTTGCCACCAATTTAAGCATCGATACTGCAGAGTATGCTTATGTTAAAGAAATGCTCACGACAACCAAGAGCAAGTCGCTCGATAACAACTACTTAGTCAATGTTTCTGCCTTTAATGTTAACGAGACTGAATCCTACATCCAGTTCCTGACACTCGAAAAAAACGATAACATTGAGCTATTGCGTGACAAGTTTATCTGGAGTGTGGTTGCCTCTCTGTTTGCAGCGATCCTGCTTCTTCTGCTGACTCGTCGTCATATAAAAAGCCGCATTGTTGACTCATTGAACACGCTTATGTCCTATACCCGCTCCGCTACGGAACGCAGGGAGTTCAAAGCCTTTGGCGGAACGCCGATTTCAGAGTTCAACCAAATTGGCGCAACACTGCAAGCCACACTTTCAACACTCATTGAGAAAGAACGCTCATTAGATGATTTGTTTAAGATCGCACTTTCTCCGACCATCGTTTGGGACGCTGATTGCTCTATCAAACGCATTAACCCAGCGGCCAAAAGCCAATTTAACTATCAGGAGCATTCGTCCACGCAATCTGCTGAGTTCGAGCTATTTAGCACCGCCATGCGCCCCTTGCTTGAAAGTGCTTTAACGGGGGAAACAATTCGTGGCGCACATACCCAATATGGGGAAACGGTTTATAACTGGAACTTAGCACCACTTATTATCGACTCGCAAGTCATTGCAATCATTGGCCAAGCTCAGGATATCACTGCTTTGATTGAGGCTGAGCGCCAGAGTCGACGCGCTCAACTCGCTGCAGAAGCGTCCGCGAATGCCAAATCAGATTTCTTAGCTAAAATGAGCCATGAAATCCGAACACCACTCAATGGTATCTTGGGGATTGCTCAAATACTGAAAGGTTCTCTCAAAAATACCCAGCATTTAGATAAGGTCGAGACGCTGTATCAAAGCGGTGAGCACCTGTTGACCGTATTGAATGATATTCTCGATTTCTCTCGTATCGAGCAAGGGAAGTTCACCCTTGAGTTCAACAACATGGCGTTAAAAGAGATCACCAAGCCGATTATTGATGTCTATCAACCGCTTTGTGATGAAAAGGATATTCTGTTTCATATCGATTGCAAGGTTGAGGCAAACACCGTTTTCTATTCCGACAAATCTCGCATCATTCAAATTCTGTTCAACTTGTTAAGTAATGCGGTGAAGTTTACCCATCAAGGTGAAATCAGCTTTTCAGTCTGGAAAGAAAACAAACTTTGCTATTTCAATGTTCGTGATACTGGCATTGGCATCGATGAAGACACCCTGCCAAAACTGTTTGAACCTTTCACGCAAGCAGAGCCTTCAACGACGCGTAAATACGGAGGCAGTGGACTTGGGCTTTCGATTGTAAAAAGTTTAGTTGAGTTACTTGAAGGGGAACTTAAGATAGAGAGCCAATTCGGCATTGGCACTTCTATCACCTTTTCACTGCCCATGAAAGAAGTCGCGCAGAGTATTCCGATTGAACGCGCTATAGAAACAGTCAAGCCTGTTGCTGTGCCACATAACATCAACGTATTGCTGGTTGAAGACAACAAAACCAATGCTTTCGTCGCCAAGGTGTTTTGTAAAAAATTTGGCATCAGTGTCGATTGGGTTGAAAATGGCGAGGAAGCGCTCAATATGCTGTCAGATAAAGCCTTTGACTTAATTCTAATGGATAATCATATGCCAGTGATGGGGGGGATTGAAACCACTCGACGTATCCGTGAAGAATTGAATATAACTACCCCGATTTATGCCTGTACTGCCGATGCCTTTGAAGAAGCGCACAATGACTTTATGGCGGCGGGCGCTAACTATGTCATCGTAAAACCCATTCGAGAACAAAATTTCGTTGCTGCACTTGACCACTTCAAACAGCTTAAAATTTCCAACACCTAAATAAAAAAAGGCGCAAAGCGCCTTTTTTTATTTAGGGATCATTCAGTTATACCAATCTGGAAAATTAACTGGTCAGTTTAATCCAGTCTCTGGTGCACATTTTGGTCACTCTATCTGCACGCTTCAAGAATCGATTCCATGCAGTGCATACTTTCGACACAATATCTTCGTAGTCGGTAAAACTCTGATTGGCAAGATAGTGTTGTCTGAGCCAACTCCACACTTGTTCTATCGGGTTTAGCTCTGGTGAATATGGCGGGAGCTTGATGATACTGACATTACTGAACTGTTCTGCAATGTCATTTGTATGCCAGCCAGCACCATCCATAATGATCACTGCGTGACGACCTTTTTCGGTCACCGCGGAGATCTGCTTAAGGTGCTCAACCATAATGTCCTTGTTAACCCAAGGAACGACCAGCGCCTCGCCAATACCTCTAGCGGGACATACTGAGCCAAACAAATACGCATATTCAAACTGCTGCTGTTTAACTGCTCTTGGTCTTGATCCACGTTTAGCCCAAAGTCGAGTTGTCGTGTTTTGCTGACCAAATCTTGCTTCATCTTGAAACCAGACATCGACGTTATCAAGCCCCATGTGACCGGGGATCTTAAGGATCGTTTCAATTTTGAATTTTTTTAAAATCGTCTTGGATTTGCTGGGATTGACGAGGGTGCTTGGAGCGTGATGTTATCCAAGAGAAGCCCATGTGACTAAGCAAATAGTAGATAGAGTCTGGGTGGTAGTGTTTACCAAACTCTTTCACGATATAAGCATGAATATCAGTACCTGTTAACCTCCCCAGATGAATCTTCGGCACGCGCCTTTATAAACAGGCTTAGCTGTTCACGTTGCTGAGTATTGAGGAATGCTGGGCGACCCGTTCTTGGTTTCTCTTGCAGCCCTTCAAGCCCTTCTTCAAGGAATGTTTGTACCCACTTATTCACACTCGTTCTGCTTACCTTAAGGAACTTAGCAATTTGGGTTCGAGAGTGACCATCTTTAAAGTGTGCCAATGCGAGCAATCGCATCTTCATCTGAATAGATTTTTGTTGGCTAGCAAGCTTTTTGAAATCAATGGTATCGAGGCTGTCCATAGCGTCTTTTTTCACGAAGAAGTAACAGCCTCAATTAGATCATATTTTTACTTAGATTGGTATTATTCAAAGTGGCTGGGCTAACTCTTCGATAATCAACGAGGCCACGTCATCAAAGATCGCATGTGTCATCGCGCTTGCTTGTTGTTCAGAGAGCTCCACCTCTATCCAACCATCGGCACCGAGGTGCCATAACTCAGTATAGTGAATAGACGACACTTGCACGCCATCAACTTGCGCAACGCCCTCTGCGCGAAATATGCCTTGTGATGATTCAATCCGCGATAATACGAACTCTCTTTCTTGAAACACTGGCTGCCCCATCATTGATAATCGTCCTTAACCTTCCATGAACTACATCGCAAAATATAGTGCATATTTTTCAAAGCCGCTAGATGGATGCGATGAACGGTACTATCTATCAACCAATGGTCTCAATACATGATCAGCGCCCTGACGTTTCAACTCAAGCATCAATGCCATCTGTTCGCCAAGTTTATTTTGGGGGAATCCTTTGCGTTCAAACCACAAAAAGTACTCTTCAGGCACGTCTACCAGATAGCGGCCACTGTATTTGCCAAATGGCATCTTCGCTTTTGCCAGCGCTAGCAACCCTTCATTAGAAAGCACTACGAAAACCTCAACGTACGTTCATAAATCGCCACACTGTGAAAACGATCGAACTTGAAACCGACATCCGTAAACTTGCCGACCTGACTAAACGCATATTTTTTGTGTAACGCGACAGAAGCCGCATTGGGTAAAGTAATCACCGAGTAGGCCTTCTTAAAGCCATCTTTCTGCATCGTTTTAATCAGATGATTCATCAGTTCACTACCCGTGCCGACACCTTTGTACTCAGGCGATAAGTATAAAGTAAGCTCCGCCGAGAGTCGGTAAGCCGCTTTTTCACGGAATTGATTGAAGTAAGCGAAACCAACGATTTGAGATTCAACTTCGTACACAAAGAGTTTATAGGGCGAATCATCTCGATTGAATGTTGCCATCCACTCAAGACGCTCGGCCAACGACCATGGCGCGAGATCGAAAGTGATTGCGGTGTTATTGACATAGTGATTGTAAATATCGTTTATCGCTGACGCGTCGTCCTTTGTCGCTGCTCGAATCATCGCTTCTCTCCTGCTAACACACTCATGCAATGATGAAACGATATCATGCTATGACGTTTTTTTCGCGATACCCTCGCGGATATAGGTACTAGTTGCGCTTTATTTAATCAGATTAACGTATTCAAAACACATCAAAAACACCTTCACACAGACCTACCCCACCAACCCATTAGAATTGGATAATAAGCCAAAACACACCAAGTCCGGAAAAAACGGCTAGTAATGTTGCCAAGAGATACTGCATAAAAGATTTCACTGACTTTCCTTCTACTCTCTCGCTAATCATAGATATCCCCTTATCAGAAAATACTTAACATCGACGCTCTACCCGACCTATGAACGGTCCTTTTCTGCGGGTTTAACGAGCACTTTATTTATACCCCATTGCAAATGAATCAATGCTGACTAGTGACTATACTCATGTCACCTTCAGATGTTTGTTCAGCGAGAATTTCTAGGTTTGCCATCGTGGCATTGTTTTGAGGTTCTTGTCGACTAAATCAAAAAACAGTAACAAAGGTGGCGAACCGAGAAAATCACTCAGAATAAACACCTGCCGCCAATTTGCGTATATAATCCGTGCCCTAACGCAGCGGATGGCATTGAACAGTGAAACCAAGTAAAAACAACGTAAGACTACATCATAGAAACAAGCACAAAAATGGTTATAATTTTGAGTTACTCACCAAAGTAAACCCAAACCTAAAGCCTTGGTTAACTCGCTCACCTGCAGGTAGAACAACGATTCCGTTCTCTGAGCCGGATGCTGTTCTTGAACTAAATCGTGCACTGCTGGCCGCCGACTATGGTGTTGCCCATTGGGATATCCCTGCGGGAAACCTCTGTCCTCCGATCCCTGGTCGCGCAGAATATATCCACTATCTCGCCGATCTCTTGAAAGAAAGTAACGCTGGGAAAGTACCAAACGCTAAGTACATCTGTGGGTTAGATGTCGGTGTTGGTGCTAACTGTATCTACCCCATTTTAGGTAGCGCTGAGTACGGATGGCATTTCTGGGGTTCAGACATTCAAATGGCGTCGATTAAGTCCGCCAAACAGATCGTTAATGGCAATCCGAATTTAAAGAAGAAAATTTCTCTCTACCATCAGAAAGACAAAAACGCCTATTTTAAAGGGGTCATCAGCAAAGATAGCTATTTCACCTTTACCATGTGCAATCCTCCCTTCCATCGCTCAGCACAGGAAGCAACACAAGGCTCGCAACGTAAAAACAAAAATTTACAAAACAACAAGTACAAACGCGGCCAACAACCGACCAGCAGCAACCCTAAATCACTCAACTTTGGTGGCAACGCTGCAGAGCTATGGTGTAAAGGCGGTGAACAAGGTTTCATCCTGAATATGGTGGCAGAAAGTCAAACCTACGCAGAGCAGGTGCTTTGGTTCACTAGCTTGGTCTCAAAATCTGAAAACCTGCGTCCTATTAAAAAGGCATTAGAAAAAACGAAGGTTGCAGATAGCCGCGTCATAGAGATGCGTCACGGTAACAAAGTCAGTCGATTCATTGCTTGGACTTATCACCCCGTTGATACGCATACTGATTGGTTTCGTTAACAATTTAAGTGCATTGAAACGCAGGTAATTAACCAAATTTTAGCTTTAACCAGATCACAAAACACTCTCCTAAGCCACTAAAAATCATGAGTTTCTGATCTTGGTGGCAAACTTTTTTTAGCATCTTTAATAAGCTTACTTTTAGTGGGTAATTAAGGAGGATACATGGACTTTGAGGTGTTAATCAAAGAGAAGTACGGTTTTTCTGTGTTTGAAAAGAGAATTGTACACCCTGACGGCAAGAGAGGCCGCTCAACGTATGAAATTAGGGATAGACAAAACCAAGTCGTTGCTTGCTTTGAACATATCAGCCTAGTGTTTAGGCACTTAGAGGATGAGTTAGCGGATACTGTCGTATAAGTGCGTAGAGAAACACCAATACATTCCTTAAAACTAAGAAAGTATTGGTGTTCTACTCAATAAAGCCAATAAAATTCATCACTTAAAAGGAAAATAACACTGTTTAGTATGACAGCGTGATATTTCTATATGAATATAACTTTATTGATATGCAATATTTAACTTATAGATCGCGCGGGTCGATACCATCTTTCGCTAGCATCTCGCTGATTTCAGCTATACGTTGCTGACGCGAATCTTCTTTAAACTCATTTAATACAGCAATAAGATTATTCACTTTTTCCAAAGGCATACGTTTAATAACCGCTTTCTGGCGCCCTGGTACTTCATCAGCAAAATCGAGTAATACCGAGCGATAATCTGTACGTGTTTCGGTTTTGCCGGTGTTAACTTGATTTAAAGCCGCAGCAAGGGCTTTTTCAGCTTTCTCAAAATCATTCATTGATCGTAAAACCCAACTGGGTGTTCCACATTAAATAAAAGTAATACACCAAAGTGGTGCAGACGCTTCAACACCGTCTAAAGGTGTCTTTAAGGATGTTGAAGAGGATGAAACGCTATCTTGGAAAGAAACAGCTATAAGCGAATAGTAATACCACTTTTTCAAGTTGTCTAGTATTTAGCGCTTATTTAGTACTCGAAACTGGGGTCACTCGCACACCTTTAATCATTGCGTAACAAAAATCACCAATATTCAGCTTTAGTTCATCCAATGCCCAATCTGTTATATTTGCCAGCAAGCGTTGCTCCGCAACAGACAGAACGATGGTAATTAAATTAGGATGAGAGTTTTTATCAATTTCAACAATTTGCGCTTTTAAGCAATTACGTACACTTGATGCCACTTTGTGAATTGATAGGGAAACATCACTCGCTGCAACATTTAGCATGATAGCCGAACCCAAAGGCAACGTCTGGCCGTTAATCCATACTCGCTCATTACCTCCCAAAGAGAGGGCTGTCATATTGTAATCTGTATGATAATGCGTCACTTCCGCTTGCAAAATGGCACTAAGCACGCCTTCTGCAAGAAATGGCCTGACAGCCTGGGCTGACCATGTCTTACTCGCTTCCCCACTCGCCACAATGCGCCCACTGTCGATAACCACAAGGTGTGACGCTAGCTGAAAAATCTCATTCACCTGATGAGTGACGATTAAAACGGGTAAATTAACCGTCTCTACCAACTGCTTTAAATATGTGATCAGTTCACTTTGCCTAGGTGCATCTAGCCCATTCATGGGTTCGTCAAGCAATAACAATGTCGGATTCGTCATTAATGCACGAGCGATAGCAACACGCTTCTTTTCTCCACCAGACAATCTGTTCGGTCGCTTGGCCAATAACTTATCCAAGCCGAGTAACTCCACCAACTGTGCAAACCGTTGTGTACTGTTACCACCGTAACAAATGTTGTCTTTGACACTGAGATGAGGAAACAAGCGATCATCTTGAAAAACATAACCTATGTTTCGTTTCGCTAGATCAACGGACAGACCAGATTCTGTGTCAAAAAAAAGGCGTTCCCCAACCTTCAAAAAGCCTTTATTGGGTGTATCTATGCCTGCGATCAAGTTAATTAACGTGGTTTTTCCTGCCCCAGAGGGGCCAAAAATCGCTGTTACGCCTTCTGGCGGCAGTAAAGCCTTAAAGTAAAAGAGTTGTCCGGCACGTTCAAAGTCAATCTCGAATTCAATCACTTCACTCTCCGTAACTGCCAACGCTGACAATATTCAGAAGCCCCAACAGCAATACATGCAAGTAAGACAGAGAGAACACATAAGCGTGTTGCCTGCCACTCACCTCCCGGCATCTCTAACTGTTGATAGATGGCCAAAGGAATGGTCTGCGTTTGTCCGGGTATATTGGCGACAAAGGTGATCGTCGCACCAAACTCACCGAGTGCGCGTGAAAAACCCAAGAGGAAAGCCGAAATCATCGCAGGGATACATAGTGGAAAAGTGATGGTACAAAAGACTCGTAACCGGGAGGCGCCAAGCGATCGCGCGGCTATCTCTAGTTTTGGGTCAACATATTCAAAACCGGTCCGCAGTGCTCGCACCATTAAAGGTAATGATACAATTGCAGAGGCAACAGCGGCCCCTTTCCAATTAAATGCGACGCTAACATCAAACCACCTCTGCAGTAGCTGTCCCATGAAACCAGAGGGCCCCAGAGTGATCAAAAGCACATAGCCTATGACAACCGGGGGAACAACGAGAGGCAGGTGCACCACTGTACTAAGCAACGCTTTACCCGTAAAAGTTTTTCGAGCCAATAGCCACCCCAACCAGAGTGTGATGGGAAAAAGACCAACAATGGCAACCAGAGAGACTTTGATACTCAACCAAAGTGCAGCTTGTTCAAATGGGGTAAGCATTAAGGTAATTCAAATCCATAGTCCATTAATACCATCTTGCTTTCTTCTCTCATTAGAAAATGCGCAAGCTCATTCCCTTTCTCAGTGAAAGAAACAATGTGATATTCGATCGCTTGATGCAAGCTAGCATCGATTTGGAGCACCACATTGACATTGTCGGAATGCTTTGCGTCCGTGCTATAAACAACACCATAAGGCGTGGCCCCTGTTTCAACGTAACGTAATGCCTGCCTAACATGCCTTGCTGGCACCCATTCTGATACCGGCGAAAGTTCAAGCGAGCGCCTGACTTGGTCAGTATACAGGCCCGCTGGCACATGGCTAGGATCCGCGACAGCGACCAAACCATGAGAGCCTCCCAGCATCTCCTTGAGGGTTAGCTCGTCATTCTCTACCTTATTCCCCTTAATAACCACCAGCTTGTTGGTAAGAAACCTCTCAACCTTTAATGCGGAGGTATGCTCAGTAACATAAGTTGTCCAACTGGGGTGAGCGGAAATATAGAGATCAGCAGGTGCGCCTTGGACAATTTGCCGAGCGAGTGAAGAGGATGGACCCGGCACCAGCGTCACCGCATAGTCAGCCGAATTAAACAATTTGCCAATTGGTTCACTCAATGAGGACGCTAAATAAATCTGGGCTGAATAGGCAAATGGCTGATAAAAAAACACTAACAGTAGCCATTTCTTCAGCATGAGTCACTCCTTCGGCGCACATTAATAACGAGAGGCTAAAAGTGTATAGCTTTTTGATTTAGTCGACTAGAACTTCAAAGCAATGTCTCAATGACAAATCTAGAAATTCTCGCTGAACAAGCATCTTGAGGGGGCTTGAGCAAGTAGCCACAAGCGAATCTGGAAAACGGTAGATGGGTGAAAACACGCCATAGCTAACACCTTCCGACGAGAAAAGATGCCGTCGTTAAGTCCAGTCAATGGTCGAATTCACCATTTAACACGCCCTAAGAATCTGCCAAGCCTCGCAGACTTCTCTAAACTTCTCAGCATTACCTTCTTGACGGTCCGGATGCCATTTTAATGCTAACTTGCGCCATGTACGTCTAATTTCCATGTCAGATGCGTCCATAGGAAGGCCAAAGACGACAAGCGCTTCATCGCGATCTAGGTCAACAACATGCCCCCTGTTTTCATTGACATGCTGCTGATAGCGTTTCCAAAACGAATCCATCAACACCTTGATATCCTGATGACTCGCGTCGTAATTTTGCCAGTCAAGATAGTATTCACGTAAAGGATCTTGATAGTTGATTTGATGCCCCCCTCCCGTCGCCCACATCAAGCAAATATCCATTGCTTCGGCTTGTAGCCACTGTTTGGGTAGCAACATTTCCTGCAACTGGAACAGCGCATTCATCATGAGGAAATTGCGTTTGAAAAGGTCTAAATAGCTGTCATCATCAAGGGAGGTTATCATGTCTTGCTTACCAAGCGCTTCAGCAAGGGTATGTACTTTCCATCCTGAAGGTTGCTCTTCTAAGATGCTGAGTATTGGCCAAATCAACGGATTTTCAAACTCAGATTCACGTTGTTCCTTCACCTGCATAGCCTAGCCTCGTATTCAACACCTCTTATATATATAAGCCAAGCCCCCACAAATCAAAAGGTGTCCGATTGGATTATTTCATTCAGAAACAAAAATGAGACATTGACCCATAAAAGCGGCCAATATGGAAGATTATCTAGGCTTGCACAAAGGAAGCGCAATATTGTTGCTTACGGTCGGACAGGAATGAAACGCAAGAATACCAGCGATGTTACTCGCTACTCATATCAACGAGATAGCTACGTGTTGAAAGTTCGATATCGATTTCCTCAAGCAGCTCATACGCTAACTCCCCTAGCTTCTTACTGGCAGGGTTTAAATAGTCCGCTTGAAAAACCAGGTCTAACTGAATGCCTTCGCGAGTGAGCTGGCTAAAGCAACGAATAATCAGTGGATTGACATAACGCGTGATACCTTCTTCAACCAATATCTTGCCAATCCCACGTTCTCTACAAGCAGAAAGCACGGCGATAAGATTTAAATCTATCGAGCAATACCAGCGACCTTTCATTCGCCAAAAGCTCAGGGATAGTTTCATTAAGCCATTGCATTGCTCAGACTGGGTAATCGTGACATCGACATCTAGGGTGTAAGAGCGGTTACCAACAACATCTTCCGTTAGCCAATAATCGTCCAGTGTAAACAAAGTCTCAGCGTGCGCCTGACTGGCGAGATCTTTATTTAGGTTGGCGACAAACTCTTGTTTGCAGACATCAGACAAGTTGTTGACTTGAATAGATAAATCACTAGACGTCTCGATTCCCCATGACGTACACGTGTTTTGCAATAGCGTCTCTTTAATCAATTGAAATTCGACGTCGTTGATGTCTGTTGCCATAAATAAAGCCCTGAATAAAAACGAAATCAGTGTACATAAAATCCAGAAGCAACAAGAGATTTCCACTGAGAGTACCGTCACAAGTTTTTATCGAATCTTTACTCCTAGTTTCAAAATGTTACCTAGAACAGGTTTTCCTATGCCTTACAATGAAAAAAGGGCCAACAGATCGTGGCCCTATCGTTCAGTTTCCCGTCTTAATAGGTGAACTTGTTCACCTCTTTATGCAGCTGAGTTGATTGATCTGCCAAACCAGAAACAACACCAGAAATACCTTCTGTAATCCCACTAACATGTGATGCGCCATCTGCGATATCTGTCGTGGAGTGGCTGATATCTTCTGTGACCGAAGATTGTTCCTCTGCCGCGGCAGCAATTTGCGAGCTCATTTCATGCACTTGACCAATTAGTCCGCTGATCTCATGCATTTTTTCGCTACTGTTAGCCACACTTTCTCGTCCTTGCTCAATCAGACCACTGACTTGAGAAATATTCTCTACCGTCGCTTGTGTCTCAAGTTGCAATGACTCAATCTTAGTACGAATTTCGCCAGTCGACTGCTGAGTGCGCGTGGCTAATGTACGGACTTCATCTGCAACCACTGCGAAACCGCGGCCATGCTCACCCGCCCGCGCGGCTTCAATAGCAGCATTCAATGCCAAGAGATTGGTTTGCTCAGCAATCGCCTGAATCACCTCTAGTACATCAGAAATAGACGTACTTTCAGCACGAAGTCGCTCGATAGATATGGTGGTTTTCTCCATCTCTTCCGATAATGTATTCATCGCTCCTTGCAAGTTTTGACCTATTTGCTCACTCTCATTCCCTGCCCTATTCACATCGTCAACAAGCTCCGCACTTCGTCCTGCGAAACTGGCGACCTCTTGAATTGATACGCTCATTTCATTACTTGCTGTCGCCATCGCCTCACATTTTGATGATTGCGTATTCATTAGACCGACCGCATCATTCATTTCGTGGCAGATAGACGCGGTTTCCTTATCAATCACCGCTGTTAACGTCGCGACATCACCCAACACTTCTCGCACTTCTCCAAACGTACTGTTTAACGACTGGGCTAACTCAGCAACCTCATCTTTACCATCAATATCTAACACCATCGTAAGATCTTTGGTTGCGCCGATCGACTTGACTCTATCAGTAATGCGTTTAACCGGAGCACTAATGGATTTACCCACCACAGACGCGGCAAGCAGCGCAAGTACAATGACAACCGCCGCCGTAATCGCGACCGCAGTCCACACGCTTACCTGCAATACTTCAATATCCTTCAGGGCTTCTTTTGCATCAATTTCACTCATCAAAGCCCAGCTTTGATCAAATACCGTCAAACTCGTATACGCTGACAGGACTTCTTCACCACGATAGTCCATAAATCGCGCGACACCCGACTGCCCTTTTAGCGCATTTTGGACACCGATGGTGGTGATGCTTTGAATACCGATGGCTGAGGCTTTATCAGCAATCTCATTAACAACGCCACTTGCCATGCCACTACGACGAATCATATCGACGTAACTGTCAACATCTTCTACCAAGCCTCGTGGTTGGCTTCGAAGCAAATTATCTGAACCGACAAGATAAGTTTCACCACTTAGCCCTAAACCCGCCGTTTCCCATTTACCGAAAAACGTCATAATGCCGTTTATGCGATCAACTGGCATTTGGAAAGCGATAACGCCAACCAACTGATTGTCTCGATACAGTGGCGTAGCCACAAAAGAGGCAGCGCTTTCATAAGAGGGCAGATAGGGTTTAAAGTCATCAAACGCAATTTTGCCCGATGGGAACCCAACGGCTTTGTTAAAGACATTGGCTAAACCTGAGTTACGATATGGGCCTTGCTTAAGATTGGTGGCAAAGTCCAACTCTTTGAAAACCGAATAGACGATATCCCCTTCTGGGTTAATCAGAAAAATGTCGTAATAACCGAAGGCGTCCAGGAACTTAGAAAAGTAAGGGTGAAACTGTTCATGTGTTTGGCTATATTGCGAGCCATCATTAGGGTTAAGTAACTGATATTTCTCACCTAATGGATATTGGTTAGCGCCGATATAGGTCGCCTGCAGCCCTAATCCCTGAGGTGATAGGCCTGATAATAAGCCATTCACATTCACAGAACGACCAGCGTTTAGCTCACCGTATTGAACACGAAACTCATCTTCATAATATTTCTTCAGTGAACTTATTTCGCTGTCTTTATTATTTACATAAGCATCGAAACCACTGGAAAATGACTCTACTGCTTCAACGACACTCAAACTGCCGGCTTGTGTCAAAAGCTGCTTTGAAATTGTTTCAAAGTAATCTTCTATCTGCTGCTGCTTAATCGCTCTAACTGAGATAAGTTGCTGCTGAGCACGGTTGGATATAGAGGCTTCGGATAAGTTTAAAGATTGCCAGGCTAAAATACCGCCAGTTAACAAGACCGAAACTACACAAAGTGCCGCACAAGCGAGCACTATTCTGGACCCGATTTTCATAAACTACCCACACTATAATAATAATAAAAACGACATCATTATTTAGGTGTAGGTAGCGCAGTGATCTTTTTCAACTAATTGGGCGATATTCTGGACACACTAACTAGTTTGATATGCAACATGTATTACAATTTAGGCATTCCGTGACGCATGCGGGTAATTCGGTGCATATTTATCTTGCCAATCTAGAAGTTCTTCACTTTTAATTGGACGAGAATACAAGTAGCCCTGAATTTGGCGACAACCAAGATCTCTCACCGCTTCTTGCTCTTGAACACGCTCCACACCCTCGGCAACCACAGTAAGATTCAAGTTGCGGCCCAATTCAATAATACTCTTTGTGATGGTGACCTTTTCAGGGCGCTGATCAATCATATCAACAAAGGTGCGATCAATTTTCAGCTTATTTATCGGGTATTCAGACAAATAAGATAGGTTGGAATACCCCGTCCCAAAGTCGTCAATACTCAGTTTAACGCCCAGCGAGCGAATACGCTGTAATGTCGAAATTAAACGTTTTTCATGTTTCATTAAGATGCTTTCGGTTAGCTCTAGCTCAATCCAGTCACCATCAAGTTCATAGTTATCGAGTAAGGTCGCCAGCCGCGAAACGAAATCTGGTTGGAAAAATTGCAAACTTGATACATTCACAGACATAGGCACAAGGCGAATTCCTTCTGATTGCCACTGGGCTTGCTGTCGGATAGCGGCCTCAAGCACCCAATCACCAATGTCAGTAATAAGACCCGTTTGCTCTGCAAAAGGAATGAAAGACGCGGGTTCTTGCTCACCGACTTCAGGTTCATTCCAACGAACCAAGGCTTCTACCGCTGTCATTTGATTAGTATCGACATCAACAATAGGTTGGAATCTGAGGAAAAACTCATCGCCACGTAACGCATTTCTCAGTCGCTTCTCTAGCGACAGCTGTTCAAAAGCAAGCCCTGCATATTCCTCTGAAAAGAAATGGTAGCGTTTTCGACCGGCTTGTTTCGCCTCATACATGGCAATGTCAGCAGCCCGGACAAGATCCCAACAATCATCGCCATGATCAGGGTAGAAACTCACGCCCATGCTGGCTGATAAATCAAACTCAAACTTAGAAATTGTATAGGTTTGATGAGACGCATCGAGTAACTTCTTCACTAGAGAGTTCAGCTCTGCCATGCCTTTTAGTTGCTTGAAAACAACCACAAACTCGTCGCCACTCAAACGATAGACTTTGCCGCGATCGTCGACGGATAGTCGCAAAGCCTTTGCCATCAAGGTGAGCGCTTTGTCACCGGCAATATGCCCCATTGAGTCGTTAACCAGCTTAAACTTATCAAGATCAAGGAAGCACACCGCTAATAACTCACCAGCTTTGTGCTCAGAAATCGCCTTGTTCACATCTTTCTCTAGCGAAGCGCGATTCGGAAGGCGGGTGAGTTCATCATAGTTTGCTTGAAACTCGAGTTTCAACTGCGCATTTTTGCGCTCACTAATGTCCCTTGCTGTTCCCGCGGTGCCAATGATTTTGCCATTTTCATAGACTGGCACCTTAATCAACTCTATCCAGTTGTAATGGCCATCCACATGACGTGCATTAAAAACGCGACGCACTGTTTCACCCGTTTCTAACACCTGCTGGTCTTCACGAACATAGGTCTCAGCATCATGGGGATCTGAAATATCAAAATCTGTTTTACCAACCAACGACATATATTCGACATCAAACGCTTCACCGAACTTTTCATTCACGGCTAAAAACTGCCCCTTATCATCTTTAATCCATGCCAGATCCGGCAGGCTATTGATCAGCGCCTGATAACGCTGTGCTAACGTTTCTAGCTGCTGCGCTTCCGATTCACGGTGTGACAATGATGCCTCTAAGCGCTTGACGCGCCAGTGATAAGTAAAGAAAAGGATTAATGAAGGACAAAATAGTAATACGCCAATCGCTAAAGGCGTGTTGATTTGATAATGAGAGATCAGTATGACACTGACAAGAAGCCACAGCGCACTCACCCCGCCGGCAACCAGTGAAATACGCGATCCTTGCTGCTGATTGTTCATGTTTTCTCTCCGACGCACATCCATTTGTCGATCTTAGTCAATTAACGCTAGGTAACCTATATCTTATTTAAGCCCACTTTGAAACCTAAGAATGAATTCTTCGGGAGCTCTGTTGCAGCAATTATGTGACTATGCTTCATAGTTACATAAAAAAAACCTCGACTAGGCCGAGGTTTTTCATTTCATCTTTTCAATGACTTAAGTGGATTCTTGCCACTTAGTCTTGATGATTGCGACGACGACGATCGCCACCATTGTGATTGCGCTCACCACGATAACTTCCTCTGTGGTCTCCGCCACGGTTACGATCAAAACGACGCTCGCCATCACGACGACCACGACCGCCGTCACGGTTGTTACCACGATTACCACCACGGTCATTACGTGGACCACGACGGAAATCAGCCATCACTTCACCATCAACGACAACGGCATTAACTTGGTTCTGACGGATACGCAGCTTCTTAAGTTGCTCCGTCACGTCTTTGCTGATCTTCTTAGGTAGCTGAACATAAGTATGCTCAGGTGCAAGCTTGATAGCACCAATGCTGTCTTTGTTCAGACCAAGTTCGTTTGCAATTGCGCCAACGATATCTTTAACTTGTACGCCTTGCTCACGACCCACTTGTAGTTGGTAGGTATCCCAATCGGCAGCGTTGAATTGACGACGCTCACGACGTTCGCCACCATCACGGCCTTCACGGCGATCACGACGACGTTGCTTATCGCGCTCCATCGCAGCGATCATTGGGTCTGGACCGTTGTAGAACAACGGACGGTTACCTTGTTGACGCTTCAGTAGCATTGCCGATAATGTCGTCGCGTCCACATTGATGCTCTCTTGCAAAGATTCCACCAGCTCAGCAAATTTCTCTAGAGAAGGCATCTCTTTGTCTTCAGCAAGGTTTGCAGCAAGACGCTTAACGCGCGCTTCTGCTACTGCGTCACGGAGTGGAAGTTGAATCTCCTCCATACGTGACTTAGTCACGTGCTCGATAGTACGCAGCATGCGGATTTGGTTAGTACGAACCAATAGGATCGCCTTACCAGTACGTCCGGCACGACCAGTACGACCAATACGGTGAATGTATGACTCAACATCGAATGGGATGTCGTAGTTAAATACGTGTGTAATACGTGGCACATCTAGACCACGCGCAACGACATCTGTTGCCACTAGGATATCAATGACACCACGTTTGATATGATCAACCGTGCGCTCACGTAAAGACTGAGGAATATCACCGTGTAATGCTGCTGCTTTAAAGCCGCGCGAAGATAACCAATCCGCAAGGCGCTCGGTATCTTGACGAGTACGAACGAAAACAATAGAGGCATCCGTTTCTTCAGTCTCAAGTAGACGAGACATCGCTTCGTCTTTCTCGACACCTTTCACTACCCAGAACTGCTGCTCAACTTTGGCAACAGTACGGTTTTCACCCGCAACATCAATACGTGCAGGTTCACGAAGGAAGCGGTCAACGATCTGTTTAACCATAGGTGGCATGGTCGCAGAGAAAAGCACACGTTGTGCAGATTCTGGTGCTTGCTCCATAATCCAGGTAACATCGTCTACGAAGCCCATTTTCAACATTTCGTCGGCTTCATCGAGAACGAAAGTATGCACTTCATCTAAGTGCAGACGATCACGTGTGATAAGGTCTTTCACACGACCCGGTGTACCTACTACAATATGCGCACCAGATTTTAGTGCACGCATCTGATCAACGATGGATGCGCCACCGTAGATTTCCAATACCTTAAGGCCTTTAATGTTTTGGCCAAGGGTTTTTACTTCTGCCGCAACTTGAATAGCAAGTTCGCGGGTAGGCGCCATGACAATCGCTTGCGGTTTACGCTGAGATAGATCCAGCTTGTTCAGTAATGGCAGAGAGAATGCTGCTGTTTTACCTGTACCAGTTTGAGCCTTACCTAACGCGTCAGTACCAGTAAGTAGTAGAGGGATAGAGGCTGCTTGGATTGGCGTTGGAGCAACAAAGCCCATCGCGTCAAGTGCAGATAATAGAGTGTCGGCCAGAGCTAACTGGCGAAATTCTGTGACAGATTCTTGCATTGGGATCCCAATAGATAATCGTAAAAAAAATAGAGACCCCTTAAGCTCAAAGGTTCTGCTACAGCAACCGCAGCTATGGGCCTCGACAAATGAGGCGCGGATTCTACGCCAAATCCATCACAATTACTAGAAAAAAATGAACCTCATCACATTTTTTATTTTTTCATACAGTTGTTTAAGACTTTATCTCCCAATTTCGAACAAAAATACTGCAAACCGGACCGACTTTTTGTTGGTAAATCATCTGTATCTACAAACGCTTAATAATGACGGCATTTCAATACTTGGTTTTATCCCACCTACCCCGTATAGTGTGACCGTCAACGAACCGAGACCTGTTTATAATGTTTCAAGATAATCCGTTATTAGCACAACTTAAGAAAGACTTTCAGGAAGCCCTGCCTAAAAAAGAGGGTACCATCAAAGCAACTGACCGAGGTTTCGGCTTTTTAGAAGTCGACAACAGTAAAGACAGTTTTTTCATTCCACCGTCATACATGAAAAAAGTGATGCACGGTGACAAAGTTTCCGCATTCATCCGCAATGAGAAAGATCGCGAAGTCGCTGAGCCAGAAGCGCTAATTGAAGCATCTGTATCTCGATTCATTGGCCGCGTGAAACTCTTTAAAGGCCGTCTCAATGTCATACCCGATCACCCGCAAATCAAAGACGCAATAAAAGCAAAAACCCGTAAAGGTCTCGCGAGCGACTCACTTTCCGAAGGTGATTGGGTTGTCGCGCACATCACTCGCCACCCACTGGTAGGTGATAACAAAACCTTTTTCTGCGAAATCAGCCGTAAGATTGCGTCCTCAGAAGATAAAGGCGTGCCTTGGTGGGTCACACTCGCTAAACATGATCTCCCTGATGCAGAGCCAGCCGGCATCGAAAACTGGGAAATGCATGATGAAGGGCTAACTCGCGAAGATTTAACGCATGTTCCTTTCGTAACGATTGATGGCGAATCCACTAAAGATATGGATGATGCCCTTTATGCCGAGAAAAATGACGACGGCAGTTTCAAAGTCACTGTTGCTATTGCGGATCCAACGTCTTACATCGCGGTCAATGACGAAATGGATGCGGAAGCACGCAAACGTGGTTTCACCGTTTATCTGCCCGGCCGTAATATTCCAATGCTCCCTCGCGAGTTAAGTGACGAGCTTTGTTCTCTTAAGCAAGATGAAAAACGTCCTGCGCTTGTCTGTGAGATGGAAGTGGCCGCAGATGGCACACTAAGTGATGACATTCGTTTCTTCTCTGCTTGGATTCAATCACAAGCCCGCCTAGCTTACGACCATGTTTCTGACTATCTAGAAAATGGCCATAGCGATGCATGGCAACCGAATGACGTCATCGCTGAACAAGTCGCCAACTTACACGCGTTCGCTAACGCGCGTACCGAATGGCGTACCAAGAATGCTGTCATCTTCCCAGATCGCCCTGATTATCGTTTTGAATTGAGCGAAGATAACGACGTCGTCGCCATTCACATCGATGCGCGCCGTACCGCAAACCGCATGGTTGAAGAAGCCATGATTACGGCGAATATTTGTGCGGGTCGCGTGCTAGCAAAACACTTCGACAGTGGTGTCTTTAACAGTCATGCTGGCTTCAATGCAGAGAAGATGAACGAAGTGATGGACGTACTGAAAGAATTCAATGCGCCATTCGATGCTGAGCAGCTACAATCCCTTGATGGCTTCAGTGCATTACGTCGCTGGCTAAATGAGCAAGAGACAAGCTACCTCGACAACCGTATGCGTAAGTTCCAAGCATACAGTGAAGTTGGTAATAAGCCTTTACCTCATTATGCGATGGGTTTGGATGTTTATGCCACGTGGACTTCTCCGATTCGTAAGTACGGGGATATGATCAACCATCGTATGCTGAAAGCCGTCATCTTGAGCCAAGAACCCGTTCAACAGCCAGATGAGACCGTGGGTGAAGAGATGGCTCTGCACCGTCGCGTGCATCGTATGGCCGAGCGTGATGTAGGCGATTGGTTGTATGTTCAACTGTTGCAAGCAGATCTGAAAAACGAAACGGTTTTCACCGCTGAGATCTTTGATATTAATCGAGCGGGTATGCGTGTGCGCCTTCTTGAAAACGGTGCCATGGCATTTGTCCCAGGTCCATTAATTATGGATAACAAAGCGCGTATCGAATGTGTGGGTGAATCAGGCATCATTAACATCGACAAGAACAAAGAGTATCAGCTCGGTGATCAAATCGAAGTCAAGTTAGCCGACATTAAAGCCGCGACCCGCAGTATCGTTGCAAAACCGATCAAGATCTTCCCAGATCTGGTTGAGAACGCAGAGTCTGATAAAGACTAATCTCAAATTGCCATATGAACATAAAAGCCACCGTTTGCGGTGGCTTTTCTCTTTCTAATGCGGATAACCTCGACATTCTGGCTGCTAAGCATCCACTGTATGAGCCCGAAGAAATCACTGTATACTCAAACCACCTCAAGATGCAGGATTCAGAAGCGGCCTAGCGCATCGAGTTCAAGGCAAAGGTGTGAAGGAATGGCTTCCCCCTTTCAAACACCTTTAACGCAGAAATCGGGGCGCTAGTCGCTTCCCGCAGGGCGAGTTTTCTAGGCTCGCCACCGTCGTCACTGTTTTTTGATTTAGTCCACTAGATCTTCAAAACAGTGTCTTGTTGACAAGCCTAGAAACTCTCGCTGAACAAGCATCTTGAGGTGGCTTGAGTATATTTTATCGCAAAAGAAAATTAAAGAATTCAGCGCTCTGTCGTTACTTCTAAACATGGATGAGTATATGATGGCGTTTTTGCAACAGATGCTCGAAATACGTTAGTGAGTTTGAATGACCCTGTTTCCCACCAAGTTGATTACCTCCGCCTCGTTCCGTATCTTCTTTCCGATCGTTGCTGTTGCGAGTCTGTTTTTAAGTTTGGACACCCTTGTTAGCGCGTCGAGCGCCTATCTAGACTTGGTTGTGTTTTTGCCCTACGTTGGCTTCGCATTGACCATTCTGTTGGCGCAGCCATTCAACCAGGGCCGAACAGCGCAAGCTGCCTTTCTCATGCTCGCCGCTTATTGGATTGTTCAGCAATACTTACAAGTCCCTTTACACGAAGGGGACAACCGTCTGATTTACACCCTACTGGCGATATTTTTACCACTTAACCTCATGGCACTCCTCGTTATGCCGCAACGTAGGCCATTCTCACGCCACGGGGCGATCTATCTACTTTGGTTCGTGGTTCAAGTACTCGCCGGGGTACGTCTGATCGAAACCTTTTCCGGAAATAGTGAGCAACTATGGAATGGGTATTTTTACGCCATCAACGCTTGGTCTCCCCTCCCTATTCTGATTATTGTCTTAGGTCTCCTTTCATTAAGTGTTATTGCGCTTTTAATCGCGAAACGAAATCATGGCACAGATCAGGTCATTTTTATCTGTCTACTCTTTTCCACGTCGACATTTTTGCTTTTTGATTATCCCTATGTCTCGTCGACCTTCTTTAGCGTTGCTGCAATACTGCTACTCACGAATATCATCAGTAGTAGTCACGAGTTGGCATTCATCGACCAATTGACCAGCATTCCCGGTCGACGGGCATTAGAAGATGAAATGAAACACCTTACCCGCCAGTACAGCATCGCGATGCTCGATATTGATCATTTTAAAAAATTCAATGACACCCATGGCCACGATACTGGCGACGATGTCCTTCGTTTGGTCGCTAAACAAATGACCCTCACCAAAGGCGGCGCGAGAGTCTATCGTTACGGGGGAGAAGAGTTTACGGTGCTTTTTCACGGTAAGACACCTGAACAGAGCGTCGAGTTTTTGGAAGAGTTGCGAGAACGTATCGCCAGCTATCCGCTTGTATTGCGCGATGGCGACAAACGCCCCGAAGCCGACAAAGACGGTAAAAAAATGCGTAATCAAGCCACGAAACGTAAGACAGTCAATGTGACAATCAGTATCGGTGTTGCCAATGGTCGCGACTTCAGTCAGCCACATGAGGCGATGAAATCGGCTGACCAAGCCCTCTACAAAGCAAAGAAAAAAGGTAGAAATTGTACAGTCATTGCTTAAATAGACGATGCACAAGCCTTCTTAAGAGACTTGTCCCGCGAGGTCAGCAGGCTTGTCAGCAAGGTCCTGACCGTTATTCAGATCGCTTCCAATCGGCTATCGCCTTAATATGCGCAGGCGAGATACCACAACATCCGCCAATAATATCCGCACCTAAGTCGTACCAACGGGCAACGTATTGTAGATAGTCCTCAGGAGACAACTCTCTGTCTTCAATAAGCGCATTGTTCGCTTCATGATCCGGTTCGATTGGGGTGAAATTATTGGCGTACACCCCAATGTGAAGAAATTTACCTTGTGTAGTGAAGACATGTCGTGCTTGCGAAATTGCACTGTCCATCACTTCAGGTACAGAGCAATTAAACATGACACCACTTGCCTCTTGGGTTAAGACCGCACGTACCGCTTCCTCAACAGACTCCCCAGAGCGCAACCGTGCAGGGCCGCACACTTCATCATTTAAAGTGAACGCAAAATGGCGAGGTTTATCGCAACCAGCCAGCACAGACTGTATCACTTCAAGCTCTTTGATACTTGCAATAGTCTCAGCAATCCAAAGGTCGACATAAGGGCGCTGCGCATCGCACAGCGTCTGATAGATATCTTTGGCCTCATCTGGCTTGAATAAATCAGGGCGATAGCTACCAAATGCAGGCGGAATGGTACCAGCTACACAAGGCAATGCCTGTGTACCCTTCGCTTCATTCAGGCGCTGATCTACAGCTTGTCTTGCGAGTTTTGCAGCCAATGAAGCCAAACTAAAACCTGCTTGTTGATATCTGAGATCACCAAGATGAAAAGGGACGCAAGCATACGCATTGGTAATAATGATCTCTGCCCCTGCGTCGATAAAATGACGATGCGCTTGCAGTACATATTCAGGCGACTCCAGCAATGCTTGAGCGCTCCACAAAGGCTGTGAGAAAGGCGCGCCCATTGCTTTTAACTCTCGCCCCATCCCACCATCGAGTACAGTCAGTTTCTTCATTGTTTTACAAATATTACCGAGTAATCGTCCTTTATCGTAGGAAAGCGCCTTAACGTCAAGCTCAAACTAAAAAAGCCGCCAAGGAGCGCCCTTTAGCGACTTACCATCAAGCTACCTCAAAATACAGGGGTCAGAAGCCGGCTAACGCCACGAACTATAGGAGAAGGTGTGAAAGACTATCTTTTCCCCTTTCACACACATTTACCGCAGAAATTGCGGCGCTAGGCGCTTCCCTTTAAGCGAGTTTGAACTGACTGGCCGCGTTATCTAGCCGTTTCGCGAGCTCATAAAGGCGCGTAATGTCCTCGGAGGCATTGTCAGCGGACACACTGTTTTGCTGCGCACCGTCTGCAATGCGATGAACACGTTCAGCCATCTCATTGTTCGCGCTTGTCTGTTCGGACAGCGAACTACTGACTTCATCAATAATGCTCACAAGATCACTTGAAGAATGCTGCAGTGCTTTCACCGTCTCTTCTGCTTGTGTTGCCTGACTCACACTGTCATTCACACTCTCCACGACCGATTGCATTTGAGCGACAACATTACTGGTGCCACCTTGGATTTTTTCAATCGTTTCAGCGATTTGAATGGTTGATTGAGACGTTCGCTCAGCGAGCAAACGTACCTCGTCAGCCACAACGGCAAATCCTCGCCCCTGATCGCCCGCACGCGCCGCTTCTATCGCCGCATTTAACGCTAAGAGATTGGTTTGCTCTGCCACATCTCGGATGACGGAAATCACCGTTTGAATTTGTGACGTGTGCGCATCCAGCTCCGTGACTAAGCTCGTTGAGGTCTCAACCTTGCTAGCCGCGAGACCTAAGCGAGAGAGCGTTTGCTGCATTGACCCCGCCGTTTGCTCACTTTGTTGACCCGCTTTGTGAGAAAGAGCGCGCATCGAACCCGCGTTACCAGAGATGGTATCAATACTCACCGTCAGCTCTTCAACCACTGCGGACATGGCTGCAGAAGCATCCTGCTGCTCTGATGAAGTTTCCGAAAACTGACGTGCTGACTTTTGCAGGGAATGGGCATCCGCGAGCAGCGAATTTGCCCCCGTTTGCACCGCATCAAAGGCTGCACTCAAGCTGATTAACAGTTGGTTAAACGCATGCGCGACGGCAGAGATTTCATTTTTCCCTTCCAGTTCAACTTCAATCGAAAGGTCATGATGCTTTTGACTCGCTAAAATGCCATCTTTAAGTCGATCGAGGGGTTTAACGATGCTGTGAGCAACCCAAAGCGAACAGATAAGTAAAGTCGCAATGACAATAGAAACCACCAACATTGACGTACGTGCCTCAGACCAAAAGATCTCTTCGACGTCGTCAACATACAAGCCAGTAGAGATAATCCAGTCCCAGGGAGCGAAGTGTTGCGAATAAGCAATTTTTTGCTTCGCAACGGTTTCGTTCGGCTTAGGCCATACGTATTCGACAAAGCCGCCACCTTGCCTTACCGCAACATTCACCGCATCCGTAACGATAAGCACCCCATTTTCATCCGCTAGTCGAGACAAATCCTGCCCGTTTAAATCCGGGCGAATAGGATGGTTCACCATGACAGCGCTCGAATCATACACCGAGAAGTACCCTGTTTGAGCATAGCGCATTGCACCTATCATATTGGTTGCGGTAGCTTTTGCTTCCTCCATCGATATCTCACCCGACACCGCTTTTTGATGAAGATCTTCAACAATGCTAACCGCACTGCCAACCATAACTTCTGTTTCACGATGGCGTTCGTCATACAGCGCACTGCGAATGTCGAGCAGGTTGATAACTGAAACAATTACCAACGCCGACGCGGCAGCTAATATCAGCAGAACTAACCTGCCCCTAATCGATAACGAGTTCATTGTTGTTTACCTCTGATCCCTAGCCTAGACATATCCTTGCATCAATAAAGAGAGCAACAAACGCGCATTCACAACAGCTGCTACCAACTAGTCAACTTCATACAGTCAACACCTCTAACAAGTGGCGGCATATTCAGCGAAAAATATTGTTCTCAAAGAGGCTGGATACACATGTTTTTATATGCAACGAAACAAGTATAGCAATTTTGACAAGAGCGTCAGAAGATCTATTCGTGAAAGCAATATTTTGATCAAAAAACAGAAAGTTGATCACCAAAATACGATTCTGAGTGAAAACTCAATAATAGTGTGATATTAATTCCACAAAATGGAGCACAATATTTTTAGGCGCAAAACCCTCTATTCACAGGCAATGACGTTATATGCCATTGAAGCATCAACTTGAAAAATCAGTAATGAGGTGGTCATTGATTCAAATGGCTGCGGTATTGCTCGGGCTAACGTTTTTACATGTCTATCCGATGCCAAGCTACGAATCGGGCATCTTCCACATTATTCCAAGCCTGATGATAGGTATGACCGCCATCATGGCCGCGGTTTTTCACAAGCCCAAACTCTTCTTTGCCATGTTACTTTTGTTCGCGAACTATGCTTTGCTTGAAGCCGTGCACGATTACCTTGCGCCCGAACTCCTCGCTGTCACAACAGGTTTATCTATCTACATCACTAACATCAACTTGATTGCACTGGATAGCAAACCCAAACGCCGTATTCTATCCAAAACTGGCGCACTTTATGGCTTAGTATTGATACTACAGATGGGTTGGGGAGCCCTAGTCATCGGACACCTTGCTGACGCACCAAACCCGGAAACTACCTTGATATGGATACCGCGCATCTATAGCCAGCATTGCTCTGCACTCAACATCTTTTTCGGCGTGACAGCAATGAGTTATATGTTCTGGCGTTTCAAACGATCGCCTTCAGTCAGCCGTCTCGCGCTTTTCACCTGCGCAATGACTATCAACGCTACCCCACTCGTTTGGAGTAATCCGCTCAGCTTCAGTTTGATGTATACCTTATGCGCGCTGCTTACCTGCTCTATTCTCGTCAATCACAGCCGCGTTTTAGCTTATCGCGATATGCTTACGGGTGTTGGCAGTCGGCGTGCTTTAGATGCAGCACTTCAACACACCTACGGTACCTTCACCATTGCCATGCTCGATATCGATCACTTCAAGAGCATCAATGACAAGTATGGACATGATGGAGGCGACATCGTGTTAGAAGAGATGGGTAAAGTCCTTAAAAGTAGCCTTCAGAAAGCGGCGACTTTTCGCTATGGCGGAGAAGAGTTTGCTATCCTTTTTTATGGCCACAGCAGAGAGCAATGTTTTGAGACACTCGAGAGACTGAGAAAGCGAATTAGCCATCTCAGTGTCGAGCTCCCGACCAACCATCACCTTCGTATAACAGCCAGTATCGGCTTAGCAGATAGTTTAGATAGCGAAGACGCAGAAGCCGTATTGAGAAATGCTGATCGTGCGCTCTACCGCGCCAAACATGCGGGAAGAAACCAAGTGAGTTTCTAGCCACTTTTCGTTGTCTCTACCCTATTTATCGTTGCAATATTCTTATCTACAAGGGCTGTTTTCTCACTTGAAACAGTGCCGACAAGCGTCATCGTGCAGCCTATGATCAAACCCGTCACCGAGAATTAGTTCATATTCCTAGCCACTCTTTCTAACACTAGGTAAAGTTCTTTGAACTATGTCCCAACAATGAGAAACAGGCGTTTTAGCATCTAGCTTCACATGCGATTATCGATGTCGCTATTGGCAGTTAGTTGGATGCGGGCAATAAAAAACCCGGCGTTGCCACCGGGTTTGTTACAAAAGTCCAGTAGTTAGGACCCAGCTATGCTGTAACGCAAGTTAGTTTGAGTGATTCTCTGTGCTGTCGGCGGCCAAACCAATACACAAAGTTTGCACTCGAGGAGAAAAACCTGCCTAAGTGAAAAACAGGCCTTTTTTGTTATTGTTATCCTTTCACGCCACCTGCTGTTGATCCGCCCACATGGAACGTCTCAGCCACCAAGAATGCGACTGTAATCGGTAACGCAGATAATACGGCTGCAGCCACAAAGCTTCCCCCACAAATCGTGCTGAGAATAGCGTTACTGCTGCATGCCCACTGCTAACGTTTAGGATTCTACATCACCAAGCCACCAAGATGCTACTGGTACTTCGATCACCCCTACAATAAATGACAAATTAAACACTAATGCAAGAATTGGTACTGATAACGGTAACAAAACCAGTCGAAAAGTTTGCCATGGTGTTGCGCGTTCTAACGCTGCCGCTTCTTCTAACCAGTCATTAATAGATTCAAGATATCCTTAAATTGTCCATATACTCAAACCACCTCAAGATGCTTGTTCAGCGAGAGTTTCTAGGCTTGTTAACAAGACACTGTTTTGAAGATCTAGTGGACTAAATCAAAAAACAGTAACGACGGTGGCGAGCCTAGAAAACTCGCCCTTCGGGAAGCGACTAGCGCCCCGATTTCTGCGTTAAAGGTGTTTGAAAGGGGGAAGCCATTCCTTCACACCTTTGCCTTGAACTCGACGCGCTAGGCCGCTTCTGAATCCTGCACCTTGAGGTGGTTTGAGTATACATGTAAAGGGACTCCGTCCACATAGACAATCCTGACCATATCGGCCAACTCAACCCAAGCATGGATAGAGGCGACAACGAATAACAAGTTGTCATCGATGCAATTGATAAAGCGCCCCGAGAGGCGCTTATCGTTCACGAAAAAAGCACGCTATTGTCTTGGCGTGGTAGATTCAAGCGGCAATCTCATGACACCTGACGCTTTATCAGCAATAAAGTGTTGATAATTACCATAGTAGTACTCTAACGCTTGAACACGGCCTTCAACGTAGTAGTTATCACCGTGGTCTACATCAGCAACAATCACACGTTCATTGTAAAGGTATGCTGGCTTATCGAAGACTGTATGGCCGACCACGACTTGTGAGGCACCGAATGCGGTTAAACCCGCCTCAAGCGCTTCCTGACTAAGCGCACCATCCGGGATCGAACGATCCCAATACAAGCGTGAAGGTAGGTAATAGGCATCTTTAATAAGGTTGCCTTGATCATCATAGCGGATATAACCATTATCAAGATGTTGACGACCGTACTCATTCACCGCATCCAGCGTTAAGCTACCGTCCTGAATTGCAGCAATGAGATCATTGTTAAAACCAGCATGAACGATCAATAAATCACCCGCCACTTCCATTACATTCTTAGTACGCAACCATTGTCCTAACACCGTCTCTTTGGTATGCAGTTCTAACAAGGTTTTACCCATCAAGCTTGCATTCTCGAAATAACGAGGATGAACATAGCGAAAGTCACCATAGAAGTTCATTAGATCGTGATTTCCCAGAATGAAATGCACGTCCCCACCCGCCTTTTGGGCTTGGTTCTCTAAATGGTAAAACAACCAAAGACTCTCAGTCACAAACGCACCACGATCGAATAAATCACCTAGGTGATAGAGATGGCCATTACCGTAGGTCCAGTTATACGCTTCATCCATAACACCCGCTTGCACGAGCATATAAACCATCGCTTCAATTTGGCCTTCTAGATCGGAAGTAACGAAAAACTTGGCGGGCTTTTCATATCGGTAAGCTGGCACACTGTACTCATCTTTAAGCTCGACCTTAAACTCACCAAGTTCGCCGGGTAAACTAACAATGATTTCAGCATCAGACGCGTTATTAAATGTCTGCATGATCACACCCTGCTGAGTCACAGATTGCGTTGAGATAACCCCGTCTTCGTGTACCGTCACATAAGGACCATCTGGCTCACCTGTATATTCAAATGACGCACTCAACGCCGCATTAAACTGCACATCATTCGTTTGATGGTAGACCTGATTATAAACGGCAACGGCAATCACATTTTCACCTTCTTTAAACACTTGCTTTGGAAGCACGAAGGTATTCTCGGCATTATTCGCGTACTTAGAGTAACGTAAAGGTGACGTTGTGTTTGATAATGCTTCATCACGAATGAGCAAAGGCGATCGGGCGATTTCTGCTCCATTCACATAAATAGCAGCCGCATCGTCAACACGCATCTTAAGATAGACATCATGTAGCGTCTCGATGTCTGCAACGTCAACTGACTTTCTAAAATAATAAGCGCTCGGCGTTTCGCCTTCCCAGTTCAGCGTTTTATAGTCGGTTAATGCCGTATTTCCCTCTAACGGATAGTCATATCCATATGAAAATATGCCCGAGCCTTGTTTCCAATCCGCATCATCAAATATAACCTCGGTCCAATTAGCATCGGGAGCGACACCTAAATCGAGATAACGCCACTCAGCGCCATAGTCAAAAAACAACGCTTTATTCAAATCTGCTGGTTTTTCGCTGCCACCTTCAGTCGTATTACTATTACATGCTGAGAGAGCTAATATCGAAACTAATGCTACTGCAGTACTGCTGCGGACCCGTTTTTTATTCATATTCAATGTCTTTCCCTTTACGCTTGTTGAAAATACGACAAGACAGTAAAGTCAAAGTACTGCATTTTTTAAAGATTTATAACCAAATTAATTTCCTTATCAGTAGTGAATTATCCTGACACGTAAACAACCGCAACACTTGCCAAACAAACTGTCATGCCAAATTTAATAGGCGTATTTCAGCCAATGATATACGGAAAAGGAATCAAAATAGAACCCTACCCCGCCATTGATGACAAATCATGAAATTTAAATGACAGTTGATAGCCACAGAGGTAGATGATAATTCTAAAATTGATCTCATTGGTGATATTAAACTTTAGTTCAAACCCGCCTTTATACTCTTATACCATTCTAAGTAAAAATATGATCTAATTGAGGCTGTTACTTCTTCATGAAAAAGACGCTATGGACAGCCTCGATACCATTAATTTCAAAAAGCTTGCTAGCCAACAAAAATCTATTCAGATGAAGATGCGATTGCTCGCATTGGCACACTTTAAAGATGGTCACTCTCGAACCCAAATTGCTAAGTTCCTTAAGGTAAGCAGAACGAGTGTGAATAAGTGGGTACAAACATTCCTTGAAGAAGGGCTTGAAGGGCTGCAAGAGAAACCAAGAACGGGTCGCCCAGCATTCCTCAATACTCAGCAACGTGAACAGCTAAGCCTGTTTATAAAGGCACGTGCCGAAGATTCATCTGGGGGGAGGTTAACAGGTACTGATATTCATGCTTATATCGTGAAAGAGTTTGGTAAACACTACCACCCAGACTCTATCTACTATTTGCTTAGTCACATGGGCTTCTCTTGGATAACATCACGCTCCAAGCACCCTCGTCAATCCCAGCAAACCCAAGACGATTTTAAAAAAATTCAAAATTGAAACGATCCTTAAGATCCCCGGTCACATGGGGCTTGATAACGTCGATGTCTGGTTTCAAGATGAAGCAAGATTTGGTCAGCAAAACACGACAACTCGACTTTGGGCTAAACGGGGATCAAGACCAAGAGCAGTTAAACAGCAGCAGTTTGAATATGCGTATTTGTTTGGCTCAGTATGTCCCGCTAGAGGTATTGGCGAGGCGCTGGTCGTTCCTTGGGTTAACAAGGACATTATGGTTGAGCACCTTAAGCAGATCTCCGCGGTGACCGAAAAAGGTCGTCACGCAGTGATCATTATGGATGGCGCTGGCTGGCATACAAATGACATTGCAGAACAGTTCAGTAATGTCAGTATCATCAAGCTCCCGCCATATTCACCAGAGCTAAATCCTATAGAACAAGTGTGGAGTTGGCTCAGACAACACTATCTTGCCAATCAGAGTTTTACCGACTACGAAGATATTGTGTCGAAAGTATGCACTGCATGGAATCGATTCTTGAAGCGTGCAGATAGAGTGACCAAAATGTGCACCAGAGACTGGATTAAACTGACCAGTTAATTTTCCAGATTGGTATTACAGAAGAGATAAATTGAAGCATCACTTCGATCAGTGAAATATCTGACCAAACGGCAGCTGGCGCAGAGCAGAGCCATACTTCAAGCCAAACCCTCGCTACCCTATCTGAACAAATGCGCGAGCATACCACCCGCTTTGGAGCTTGATACCAACATCATAAAGCCCCTGTGCTCAAGCGTTTGCCTACGGCTTGTGCACAGGCAATGCTGTTCAACCTTGATTACATATCACACACCTGTCCATATCTTGTTCTGCTCGAGCTTTCACATTCATTATTTTGTATTCAAATGAATCTTTTCTATTGGATCAAAGTTATCTATTACAGATCTAATTACCTCTTTAATCCTGTCTAAAAAATGATTTCCGGCCCCAGTTCTGTCACTCCAAACCCTCTCACACATAACCGATTGAAATATAAAACCAACCTAAATAGAAGTGGCAATGAGATAGATTTTGACCAGAATTCCTAGCAACTCAGAAAAAACGATAACGCAACTAACTCGCTACATTACGAGCATTTTTGACGCATATATCGTGCGACTTTGCTACAAAACCAGATTTGATCTTATGTAGTCAATTGATTAGAGTACTAACCGTTCGCGTCACACAGCGAAAAGCAAGATCATAAAAGGAACAAAGAATGCCTCCCATACTGGAAGTTCAAGGGCTATATAAAGTATTTGGTGAGAAGCCTGACCGCGCTTTCTCTCTGATAGAGCAAGGAAAAAATAAAGACACCATCTTCGAACAGACAGGATTGACTGTTGGTGTTCATGACGTATCCCTCTCCATCAACGAAGGCGAAATCTTCGTTATCATGGGCCTCTCTGGCTCGGGTAAATCCACACTAGTTAGACTTCTCAACCGTCTCATAGAACCAACACAAGGTAATGTGCTGCTACGCGGTAAAGACATCGCCCACATCTCTGAAGACGAACTTCGCCAAGTGCGTCGCAACAACATCTCCATGGTTTTTCAGAACTTTGCATTAATGCCACACATGACGGTTATCGAAAATGCCGCATTTGGGCTTGAGTTAGCAGGTATTGCTTTGGAAACTCGTCAGGCGAGCGCAATGGCGGCATTGGAACGCGTTGGCTTAGATGCCTACGCAGACTCCTACCCTGATGAGCTTTCAGGCGGTATGAAACAACGTGTGGGCCTAGCAAGAGCGCTGGCTTGCGACCCAGATATCTTGTTAATGGACGAGGCATTTTCAGCACTTGACCCATTAATTCGAACCGAAATGCAAGATGAGTTAATTCGCTTGCAGAATGATGATAAACGAACCATTGTCTTTATTTCGCATGACCTCGATGAGGCAATGCGGATCGGTGATCGTATTGCCATTATGCAGAACGGCGTTGTTGTTCAGGTTGGTACACCGGATGAGATCCTCAATCAACCTGCCAATGACTACGTTGAAGCCTTTTTCCGAGGCGTAAATATTGCCAGCGTCCTTTCTGCGAAAGATATTGCCCGCAAGAAACCCGCAGCCGTGTTCAAAAAGTCTGAACATGATGGTCCTGCCTCCGCAATGCAGATACTGATTGATAGTGACCGTGATTATGGTGTGGTCGTCGATAAGTTGAATCGATTTGAAGGCATCGTCTCTATCGAGTCCTTACGTGAAGCGCAAAAAAGCAATGCGTCTTTGACAAGCGCTTTACTGCCCGACAGTGTCACACTTTCCCCACACCTTCCGATCAACGACACCTTAGGGACTGTCGCCAGTGTGCCTTATGCCGTCCCTGTTGTTGATGAGGAAAAACACTATTTTGGTGTTATCACTAAATCACGATTGCTGCAAACATTAGACAGAGATTAAGCACATGGCGAATACACAAGACACTACTGACCCGTGGGCGCAATCCACTGACACACCTGCAGACCCATGGTCACAAGCGACAGAGTCATCTAGCGCTGACCCATGGTCTCAAACGACTTCAGAGCCAACGTCTGACCCTTGGGGGCAAGTGACCAATACTGAGCCGGAAAATAGCTGGTTAACCTCAGAAGCTGTGGAAGAAACCCCTTTTGATATCATGGATCCCTTTGCGGAAGCCATTCTCCCACTCGACAGCTGGGTAGAAACCGGACTTAACTGGTTGGTCGAACATGGTCGTCCCGTCTTCCAAGCCATCCGGGTACCGATTGATTTTATCCTCAGCTCATTCGAAACAGCGCTTGTATCAACACCTGCGCCTTTTATGCTGGTTATCTTGTTCCTATTAGCATGGCAATCGGCAGGTATTCGATTAGGCGTATCCACCTTAGCCGCGCTGATCGGTATTGGCCTGATTGGCGCTTGGGAAGAAGCGATGGTGACACTTTCTCTCGTCATGACATCCGTCTTTTTCTGTTTGCTTATCGGACTGCCACTCGGAATTTGGCTTGCGAGAAGCGATACCGCCGCCAAGTTTGTTCGGCCGTTGCTAGACGCCATGCAAACCACACCTGCATTTGTCTACCTTGTGCCTATTGTCATGTTATTTGGTATTGGTAACGTACCCGGTGTTGTTGTCACCATTATCTTTGCGTTACCTCCCGTGGTGCGACTTACCATTCTCGGTATCCAGCAAGTTCCAGAAGAGTTGATAGAGGCAGGTCATTCCTTTGGCGCGAATCGTAAACAGATGCTTTACCGCATCCAGTTGCCTCTCGCTATGCCAACCATTATGGCGGGTGTCAACCAAACATTAATGCTGTCACTTTCTATGGTGGTTATCGCCTCAATGATTGCGGTAGGCGGACTCGGACAAATGGTACTTCGTGGTATCGGCCGTCTTGATATGGGCTTAGCTGCGGTTGGCGGTGTCGGCATTGTTATCTTAGCGATTTTGCTTGACCGCATCACACAGACACTTGGCGTTAACGCGCAAAACACTAAACAGCGCTGGTACCACACTGGCCCTATCTCGCTGTTCCTAAAAAAGAAACAACAACCAAAAGCAAGTACTGCTAACTAGGAGAAAACCAATGAACTATTCATGGAAGAAAGTGCTACAAGCAAGCGTACTATCAACCGTCACGCTTTCTGCAACTGCAATGGCAGACAAGCTACCGGGAGAAGGGATCAAAATTCAACCCGTCCAATCAACGGTAGCCGAAGAAACATTCCAAACGCTTATCGTTAACAAAGCAATGGAAGCCTTAGGTTACGAAGTGCTGCCAACTAAAGAAGTAGATTACAATGTGGCTTATACCTCTATCGCTGAAGGTGACGCCACTTACCTTACCGTGGGTTGGTTCCCGCTTCATGCTGATAAATACACCATGGCAGGTGGCGACGAGAAGTTTTTCCGCAAAGGTCAATACATCAGTGGCGCAGCCCAAGGCTACCTAATTGACAAGGCGACAGCTGAAAAGCACAACATCACAAACATCGGCCAACTGACTGATCCAGCAATTGCGAAACTGTTTGATGCTAACGGCGATGGCAAAGCAGATTTGACAGGTTGTAACCCTGGCTGGGGTTGTGAGATGGTTATCGAACACCAAATCGATGCGTTCAAGCTAAGTGACACAGTGACGCATAACCAAGGTAACTATGCCGCGATTATCGCGGATACCATTTCACGCTATAAGAAAGGTGACCCAATCCTTTACTACACATGGACACCATACTGGGTGAGTGGCGTATTGGTTCCGGGTAAAGATGTCGTTTGGCTAGAAGTGCCGCATTCAGCACTACCAGGCGAACGCAGTAACGTCGACACCGCCCTTCCAAACGGTAAAAACTACGGTTTCGAAATGAACTCAATGCGTATTGTTGCCAACAAAGCCTTTGCTGATGCTAACCCTGCCGCGGCTAAATTGTTTGAAATCATCAAAGTCAACATCAATGATGTCAGTGCGCAAAACATGATCATGAATACTGGTAAAAACTCTGCAGCGGATATCGAATCGCACGCGAATGGCTGGATTAAAGCCAACCAAGCCACCTTCGATGCATGGGTAGAAGCCGCGAAACAAGCTGCGCTTTAAGCCTAGAGTCACCCATCAAGCAAAAGCCGAGCATCTTCGCTCGGCTTTTTAGTCTGTCTCATTTAACACTACTCTACTCTTGGCAATTTATGCGAGAGAGTGATAATGCTGATAGAGGAACCCACAATCGCTTAATCACGAGCTCACTCACAGGCTTCCATAGGAATAAACCGAATCCCCGCAACCTGAGATTCAGGGCCCGTGACATTGAATCCTTGCCGCTCGTAAAAGCGCACTGCATTTAACGATGATCGTAACGTGATGCTCTGTTTGCTCGACGACGACATCAAGCGTTTTAGGAGTAAATGACCCACTCCCTGACCTTGAACCGATTTATCGACAAATAAATGTGATAAATAGTCGCCGTTTTTGATCGCGCCGACACCAACAATCTTGCCCTCGCTACATGCCTTCAACGTGACATAGGCTTGACGATCAAAAATTTCTTCCAGCGCATCGATCACAAACGCTTGATAGGATTGCCGACCTTCATCCGTAAACTCAGAGAGAACATCGACGCGAGAGACCTCGCTGATAAGCGCTTTCACGCTGTCAAGATCCGCTAACGTCGCTTCACTTATTTGCATCTCACTACACTCCTTCTCAATACAACACAACTTACTACACTACCAGATGCTTGATAAACCTCGCCGGTACCCCGCCATACAGCGTGTCTGGTGGCACATCACGATTCACAAACGAACCTGCTGCGACGACTGACCTCGCCCCAATTGTCACCCCGGGCTTGATCACGACGCCACCGCCTATCCACACGTCGTCCTCAATCAATATCGGCTCACAATAGGTTTCCCATCGTCTTCGCTGTTGATAATCGAGAGGATGACTCGCCGTGTAAAACTGCGCATTGGGGCCAATGAGCACGTTGTCACCGATGACAATACGAGCGCAATCAAGAAACATTGCATTCATATTGACCAATGTGTTCTTGCCAATGAAGATATTTTTACCAAATTCACAGGTAAAAGGTGAACGCAATTTACTCTGTGAACCGAACGCCCCTAGCAACTGATGCAAAATAGTCATTCGACTATCCATATCCAGACTCTGATTCAGGGCTGTAACTAACGCCGCGGCTTTATCTCGGACATCTGTTATTGTTTCATCTTCATCCCAGTAAAGCTCTCCTGACGTCATGATGTCGAACTTAGTCCTAGCCATAGACACCTCCTTAGTGCGGACATCAGTGTCAGTTTATTCATACAAAACGAATAAAACACGCAAAAAGAGAATACATATCGAAAAACGCAAAGAGCGCCGCATTGGCGCTCTGGATGGTTCATTAAATTGCAGTTGAAAATAGAATACTCAGCCTGTTATTGACGCAGCGAATCATTCGCCCTGCAACTGAGGAAAGCATTTAGATGCAGCAATTAAGCTTCGGAAGGCAATTTATCGATATACCATGTGCCTTTACACGGTGCATTCGTGACAGACCACTCCCCTTCTATCCGATCACCTTGCGCTGTTCCAGCAAAACGATAACCCCACCGTTGGCTATTCGCATAGAGCTGGAGGTCGCCTTGTTCTGAAATCCAGCCCTCCAAGATTGTGTTGTTATAAGTGAGGCGAATTTTCACTTTCCCTTCAATGACACTGCCTAAAATATCCGTTTTAAGGCAAATGCTATCCCCACTCGTATCTTTACGAGCACCTTTCCATTCACCATCAAACGTTGTCGAAGCGACGAAATTTGGACTATCTGGCAACGGAGGGTTTAATGGGGCTCTTTCTCCTCGATCTGTATTAACAACAATCAAGGCAAATCCGCCTATCGCAATGAGCGCAAACAACCATTTTTTCATTTTACTATCCATAGCATTTAACTCATTGCAGTCTATCATGCATCCAATTGATGAATATGTTAAGTGCTTCTAAATTAATGACTATCTGTCACGAGTCGACCATAAAGTGCGGAATCTGACACGACCCCGTTCACCTCCCAGCGTGCTCGCAGTAATCCTTCTTGAGTAAAACCAAGACGAGACAGGGCGTTGGCAGAACCAACATTATCAGGATCAATTTCCGCTTCAATTCGTCGCAAGCCAAGCGTATTAAAACCAAACTGAATAAGGGCTTCACCTACTTCTTGGATAACACCTTTACCCCAGTAGGGTTTAGCAACACCAAAGCCAATTTCTGCTCGCTTAGATTCACCATCATAAGCAAACAGCATGCACTTGCCGATCAGCTGTTTTGTTTTCCGTTCAAGGATCACATAGGTCAGAGTCTCATTACTCTCTAGAGCCTGTCTGCAGCTCTCAATAAACGCTGTCGCGTCATGCAATCCTTGCCATGGCGGTGTATTCCAATACTTCATAACAACGGGATCAGAGAAAATCGCAAACAGTGCTCGGTCGTCTTGGCTTTCTGGCAAACGTAAACTAAAGCGATCGGTCTCTATCGGCATCGCTAACTCACCTAACATACTACTCATGCTCTCTCCTATTAATCCTTTTCACCATCTGCCATTCGGTTGCCATCCCACCATCAAGCAGCTCAAAAATCATCGACTTTTCATAGGCTTTAGCTTTAAAACCCATAGATTCAAAAATGGCTTTATTTCCCGTCTCCTCAACGCACCAAAGCGAAAAATGCTCAGCATTTGGAAAAGCAAGTGCCAACTCAGACAGGATTTCATTTGCCACTCCCAATCGTCGGTAACTGGCATCAACAGCCAACGCAGAAATAGATAGACATTTAACACTGAGTTTCACTTCCACTCGTCCGACAAGCGCTCCTTCGTAAAAGTAACCGAAAAAGCGCCAGGATGATTGAATATCAACTTGCTTAGGCTTGGCACCATGTATAACGCGATAGCAATGCCGATAAGGTGCAAAGCACGCTCTCGACAGCGCTAGCCCTTCTGGGTCATTTGCCTCAATTTCCTGCAACTTACCCTGCATCAAACTCTCCTTTACCTCCCGCATATATTCAAAAATCAAGAATAAGCGCTTGTTACCTTGATATCTTTCTAATTAACGCTTCACAGGCAGCCGATTCAATAACATGGTAAGCTTTCACTTTAAGCGATGCCCGATATCGACCCCTCAACGAAGAAAAGGCATAAAACTCACATCAACCTGATCTAGCCATGTTATGACCGCAAGCGCCCTACTTAACTCTTATGGTTCAGCTCTACTCGTGCTGACGGACAAAGAACAACAAGTTCTTTCGCATGTTCTCACTCGACTGGATACACGTTTTGCCGAACTGACTCAGAGACTCAACGATAAACCAGAAGCCGATATTTTATTAGGTTTACTGACTGACACATGGCAAAACGAGAAGGCCGTTTTAGACCATCATGCCGATGCCATGATGGAGATGCAGCAAACCTTAAACCAGTACCTTGACGCCAATGCCATTCGCAATGACTCCTTATCCGAATGGCTTTGTATCTCGAAGCTTTGGTTGCTTGCGCAAGGCTATCAAAACATCGACTTTAGTCTGGCTAACGAGTATGCCGAAAACATATCTCTGACCGTTAATGCAATCACAAATGAGGCGCAAACAGTTGATCGCTCAACGTTAATGCATTGTTATTACATTGGTCAAGACGCGCGTCCTCGTGTACCTTGGTACAAATCAATACAGAAAACGTTATTTGGAAAGTCATGAAACTGATTAGATGGATACTCGGCCGTCTCATTCTTGGAATTAGCACACTTACCAAGCCTAGTGGTATAACGCGTAGCGAAGCAGACCAGCAATCGATTGACAATGCCACCACATCTCTCTCACTGTACCAGTTCCCGGCCTGCCCCTTCTGCGTGAAAGTGCGTCGCTCAATGGCGCGACTATCATTAAACATAGAAACACGCGATCCAAGAACGAACGCTGAAGACCGTCAGGCTCTGCTGGAGGGTGGCGGCAAGCTGACCGTACCTTGTTTGCGCATAGAAGAAGCAGGGCAAGTCACTTGGATGTATGAGTCGAGCGATATTGTCGCTTATTTAGAGCAGCGATTTGGGCAACAAACCGCATAGAGGAATCCTGATGAAGCCAAAAATCAGCATCATTACCTTAGGCGTTGAGAATCTAGACGCTGCAACGCACTTTTATCGTGATGGTCTTCAACTTCCGGAGCATCAATTTGACGGTGACGGTATTTCGTTTTTCGCCTTGTCAGGTACTTGGCTCGCCCTATACCCACATCAAGCGCTTGCAGAGGATATTGGGATACCTTTAGAAAAGCCAACAGGTTATAACGGCGTAACACTCGCCCACAATGTGGTGACAAAAGAAGAAGTCGACGCGGTATTGGCGCAAGCAGTAGCAGCCGGGGCAACCTTAATTAAACCCGCACAAAGCGTGTTTTGGGGAGGCTACTCTGGCTACTTCAAGGATCCAGAAGGCTATCTTTGGGAAGTGGCTTACAACCCCTTTACTGACTTAAGTTGGGAAGCCGATCAACGGTAACAGAGAGGCGATGGCCTCTCGTCATTTCAAACACAATACCTTCGAAAGCCAACGCCCGATTTCAATAATTTGCGGCATCGTAACTTGATGAGCCATAGGATAGGTGGTCCATTGCACATCATAACCGCGCTCAACGAGTGCATCTCTTGCTTCCAGCCCCATATTAGGTAACACAACAGGGTCAAAATCACCATGCATGATACGGACTGGGATCTGGCGATTCGCCTCGGTGAACTGAACATCCTCTCGCGTTGCGAAATAGGTACTCATCGTCAGTAAACCACCCAATGGAAGGTCATAGCCCAACGCGGTATGGTAAGCCACGGCACCACCCTGCGAAAAACCCGCAATCACGATGCGGTTTGCTTTTATTCCCTTTTCTATCTGATCTTCAATCAGATTTTCTATCGCACGCGCAGACGCAATAAGCTGCGACTTGTTCACGGTTCTACTCACACCAGCAGACAAAATATCAAACCATGCTGACATTTTCAGCCCGGCATTGACCGTCACAGGAATGGCTGACGCATGGGGAAAAATAAACCTTACCGCTGCGTCAGCGGGGAGTCCGAGTTCTGGTACCACGGGCTCGAAATCATGCCCATCAGCACCTAAGCCATGTAGCCAGATGACACAGGCATCGGGATCATTCGCTGGCTCAACAAGTACATGCGGAATAAGCTCTCGCTTCGATGACATACTACTTCCTTAATCTACTGCAAGGTTGACATGAAAGTGTTTTCAACAATCAACCTATTTGCTCAAGCCCCTCCTAAGAAGCTTGAGTATTACTGAAATTCACCATGAGCGAGAAAGTGTGACACTTGCTCAATCACTCCTTGATTTTGCATCATAAAGGTATGGGTAACGGGCATGACGATATGCGCTTTCATTCCTGTCACTTTCGTATTTTCAACAGAGACCTTGCCATCATCTGGGCTTGGCAGCAGCAGAGATAACATTGGATTAAAGGTCCTCGACCCTGCAATCACCCCTAACTCAAAATGCACAGGCCCCAACTGATTAGGGATACTATCGGCTTGGGTACCTAATGCTATACCTGCCGGGCCATTGATCCAACCAAACAAGGCCCAATCCCCCATCGCATCCACAATTTCACTACCGCGATTGGGTGGCCCTAACATGACAGCGCGACCAAGCTTAGGCATAGAGTGTTGCGATATATAGTATCTCAATAAGATACCGCCCAATGAATGCGTAACAAAATGTATCTGCGCAGCATCGCCACACGCTTCAATCGCTGGCGGAATCGCAATTTCGGTTAAGGTATCAATCGGATGATCCGTAGAGGGGTAATCTTGATTAACAACACGGTAGCCCAAGGTGGTTAAATGCGCAGCCATTTTAGACATCGAGTCACTGGAGCGAATTAAACCATGAAGTAGCACCACGCATTGACGGTGATTTTCATCAACAAGCTCTTTGTTGTTCGCTTTTTGTGGCGTGATCGAGGTACTGGAAGCTGAGCTAGCTGGCGACGAGAACAGAGCCATAAAGATACCAAAAGCTATGGCCGCTGAGGTCAGCTTAAAAAGAACGAGCCGATGATGGAAATGGCGCTGAGATAAAAAAAGCATGCTGATACCCTGTTGGCCTTCGCACGCTTTCATCAAGCAGAGAGCAGACCATCAGCTCACTTCACGACGTCGACAGCGGCTAAGGCTCTGTTCCAATAAGTGCTGTTCGCATTTTGGGATAAGCGGTGTCAGGAGATAACCATATCGCCATAAAATTGCGACTCAGATCGCTATCTTCAATGACTGCCAGTCGTTCATCTGCAAACCAAAACTCACTTTGGCCACTCTCCTCCAGTGTAAACGTGAGGCGGTCCCCCTCGTTCACATCAGGCCACAAAGGTGCAAGTGCAGCCAACCACTGCGATTGCAATGCTTTATCGATACCTAGATGCTCCCATTGGTCGGCGGTCGCCTCCAGTAAGGTCTCTTTGGAGATACTGCGCTTATATTCTATCGTCAATGCAATGTCGCCTTGCACATCATATTGCCCATTTGGCGACCGCAGCTCTGATTCATAAACACGCCAAAAACCCCAGGTAAATGTCGCGCTGCCAATGGTCTGCCACTGTTGCCAAGAAGAGGCATAGCTTGTCATTGGTGAGAGCCAGTAGGTCAACGAGACCAAAACAAGTGCTAGATGTTTAGACCGCTTCATGAGATTTCACCTCCCGCGATGACCACCAGTGCAGCCCAGCGCACAACATCGCCCACGAAGTGAACACTAAACTCAAGGTCAGCAAATCGCCGAAGGGAAAATCAACCGCTCCTAATTTAAAACCCGCATAATAGCTTGCTGCGGCGCTGGTTGCCCCACCCAACATCACCACCAATATTGGCATGTTGGCCAGACTGGGTTTTAAGTGCCAGCAGTAAAAACCGAATCCCATCCACAAAGACATTAGCCAAAAAGGCATTACACCATGATCAAACGCGAAGAGATCAAAATGAATCATCAATGTATCGAGGGTGATACCTAGCATAGAGACGGAGAGCGCCATCGGTAAAGAGCGAGGAACAAGGGCTAGGTGTATCGCAAGGACGGGAAAAGTGAGCCAAAGCCACTCATCTCTCCCAACAACACACAAAAACCAAAATGCATTGAAGCCCAAAGTCAGTGCCAGCAGTTTCATCACGCCTCCCTCTATGTTTCTCAAGCTCTATCAAACCGACATCGTTTAACGCCATTGTGGGCGAGATGCCACAATTTGCACCGTACTGATGGTTCTTTCCAAGAACCCGCCTTCGCAGTAACTCAAGTAGTAACGCCACATACGGACAAACCGCTCGTCGTAACCGAGTCGAAGCACTTCATCAACATTGCTACTGAAGGCCTGATGCCAATCACTCAGCGTTCTCGCGTAATCAATGCCAATATCTTTGACATCACGGATAACAAGGTCGCTGCGTTGGGTGAGTGTTTCACTCAGTTTGGTGATTGAAGGTAAGAAGCCACCAGGGAAAATATATTTTTGAATGAAGTCGACACGGTTGCTGTAGTGATCATAACGTTGATCCGCAATGGTGATCGCTTGAATGGCCATCAAACCGTTGGGTGTTAACAGTGATTCACACTTTTTGATGTAAGTATCAAGATACTCTTTTCCCACCGCTTCTATCATCTCTACCGATACCAGCTTGTCGTAGGTGCCAGTCAAATCGCGATAGTCTTCGAGCAGTAAGGTAATGCGATCGCCTAAATTCTCTTCTTCAACGCGACGTTTTGCCCAATCGTATTGCTCCTGTGAGAGCGTTGTGGTTGTCACACGGCATCCATAGTGCTTGGCGATATAAATAGCAAGCGCTCCCCAGCCCGTGCCGATCTCTAAAACGTGATCATCAGGCTGCAGATGAAGCTGCTGACAGAGTCGTTGCATTTTGTTTATCTGCGCATCACTCAGCGTATCCGCATCGTGTTGGTAGATCCCTGACGAGTAGAGCATGTTGTCATCCAAGAACTGGGAGTAGAGTGCATTGCCGAGATCGTAATGGGCGGCGATATTGTCTCTTGCCTGTTTCTTACTATTGCGATTAAACAGGTGAGAGAGCTTGTACCCGATACGAGTCATCCAACTGGTTTTCTTCTCAAGGTTATCAAGCATCACCAGATTGCGCGCCATAACCTGAACGACTTTCGTCAGGTCGGGCGAATCCCAATCGCCGTCCATAAAGGCTTCAGCGGCGGCGATTGAACCTCCCTTTAACATGCGCGAATAGAGCCTTGGATGCCGAACCACTAGCTGCGCCTGAAGTGTCGCATTTCTGTCGCCAAAATAGTGCGTGTCCGCCCCTTCTTCTACTAGCGTGATACCCGCTTCGGTAACATGTGATAACAGCTTATGTACGCCGCGACGGGCCAAGCGCTCAGTACTTGTCATCGTAAGACTCGCTGCTTTAGTTTGGGAATCATGCATTGTGTTTTCTCTCGCTCTTGTTATTCGTTATCGCTTTGTTGTGCTGCGGATTATCCGCTTTATCGTCGCCAACCTCTTCGGAGGGATAAGGTTGATAAGGAACGCACTTCAACCAAAGCTTAAGCGCCTGCCAGTAAATACCCATGACCACTTTTACTGTCATCGCTGGCGTGGTGATCATTTTTTTCAATAATGAAAAACGGCCCAATGTCTCTCGCTTAAGCGCTAAGGTCGCATCAAACACTTTCTCTTGGCTGCCCGTATCCGTTCTCACATCAAGATGGACGTTTAAGGTTTTACCGGGTTCGTTGATTCGCCAATCATAAATCTGTTGCAAGGTATTAAAGGGGGAAACATGAAAGCTTTTGTGGTGTCGCCAACGACTCTCTTCCCAGTGTTGTTTCGCAGGTAACAGGTAATAATGCCGTTGATTCCATGGCGTGTTACTCACTTCCGCCAACAGATATTGCCATTGCCCCGATTTATCGTAGAGGTAGTAGAGATTTAGTGGGCTAAAGTAGAAACCCAGATAGCGTAACTGCGCTAACATTTTCACCCGCCCTTCTCTATCTGGCGTGCCACCCAGCGCCATCACTTTATCGAAGACAGCGTGCTTTAACTCCCCTTCGGAGTTGCGAAGATAGTCTTGGCGCTGAAAACGGGCAGGCAGCCAAGAACGGGTGCCAAATCCACGCAACCATTTGGCAAGATGCGGTAACTCATCCAAATCAATAAAGGGCATAAAAAACGGGTATTTAAAACCGTGCTTTTTCGGCGTATAGCGTTGATGAGTGACCCAGCCACTGTATAGAGCGCTCTCCATCACGCTACTCCAGACACTAGTTTCAAAGGGGAGTCTATCGCGACACTTTGCGTTTCATTGCGAATCTGTTTGACCACATCCAACGCGCTGCGTACGCCATCTTCATGGAAACCGTTATACCAATAAGCGCCGCAAAAATAGGTCTGTTGAATACCATTGATTTCCCCCCGTCGTTGCTGTGCCGCGACGCTCTCTGTATTAAAGACAGGATGAGAATAGTGAAAGATATTCAATATTTTATCTGCGGCGATGCGATCACTGGAGTTCAGAGAAACACAAAATGTTTCAGGTGCATCAATACCTTGAAGGATATTCATGTTGTAGGTCAACGTCGTGGGGTTGTCGCCTTCATCACCACCAGACATATGGTAATTCCACGATGCCCACGCCTCTCTTCGTGTCGGCAGAATCGTGTCATCGGTGTGCAGCACGACCTCATTCTCCTGATAAGGCATAGCACTTAGAATATCCAACTCCAACGCAGTGGGGTCCGACAACATCGCAAGTGCTTGATCGCTGTGGCAAGCAAAAATCACCGTATCGAAGAAATGCTCAACACCACCTGCAACCACCTTCACCTCTTTACCTTCACCGAGGCCTAGACGGGTGACACCCTGTACAGGGGTGTTTAGGTGGATATCGGCCTTCAACTGTGGCTCCATGCGGCGTATATACTCTCGAGAACCACCAGGAACCACATACCATTGAGGGCGATCCTTGATATCGAGCAAGCCGTGATTGAGGAAAAACCGCAGAAAGAAGGCCAAAGGAAAAGCGCGCATGTCGTTTAAGGTGGACGACCAGATCGCCGCACCCATAGGCAGAATGTAATCTTCTTCTAAGGCTTGACTAAACCCATAACGAGATAAGAAATCACCCAGTGTGCCTTCCAGTGCAACGTCGTCATAAACGGCTTGTTTTGCCAGTTTATTGAAACGCATGATCTCAAACAGAAAGCGATAAAAAGACAGACTGAACCAATTACGTTTCTGTGCGAACAAGGTTGAGATCGTATGGCCGTTGTATTCCAAATCCTTACTATCGTTTCTTACACTGAAACTCATCTGCGTTTTCTGACGCCCGATACCTATCTCTTCCAAGAGACGCTCGAAATTAGGATAGGTACGATCGTTAAAGACAATAAAACCGGTATCAATCGCATAACGCCCACTATCAACCTCAACATCCACCGTTGCCGTGTGACCTCCTAATGTTTCACCCGCTTCAAACAGGGTGACGTCGTGTTCATTGTGGAGATACCAAGCGGAGGTAAGGCCAGAGATACCACTACCTATAATGGCAATTTTCATTATTGTCTCCCGATCATTTTCTGTATAAGTGAAAGGCGCCAAGAAAGAGGAAGTAGAGTCAGCGCACGCATAAATCCGGTAAATCGTGATGGAAAGTGAATATCGAGTTTTTTCTTTTCTACCCCTTTTTGCACTTCGCGCGATGCATGCTCCACAGACACTCGCATCGGCATAGGGAAGTCATTTTTATCGGTCAAGGGGGTCTTAATGAAACCCGGACTAACGAGTGACACGGTCACGCCAAGCGACGATAAGCCCATACGTAATGAGTGAGCAAAATAGGCAAGGGCCGCCTTGGAGGCGCCATAAGCTTCCGCGCGAGGTAACGGCAAATAAGCGGCACTCGACCCAACCAATACAAGGTGTGTCTTGGACGTAAATTGGCTTTGCAACGCTTCAATGCAATGTAATACCCCAAAGAAGTTGGCAGAAAAAACACGCTCAAACAGTGCCGTATCGACTCTTCCCTCATCAAGGTACTCACAGTTTCCTGCGTTCAAGACAATGAGGTCAGGGACTTCAGGTAATCCCATCAGGGCGGCTTCTGTTGCCTGCTTGTCGGCCACATCAAAAATCACCGCTTCGATGTTCGGTGAATGTTGACAGAGTCGCGATAACCGCGCTTCGCTCCTCCCGGTCGCGTAGACTTTTTTGCCTTGCTTCGCATAGTCCAGCGCCAACTGCTGCCCCAGCCCTGAGCTCGCGCCTGTAATCAATACTGAACTCATTGCCCCAACCTCGCTTTTATATGCCGAATAATGCTTCCGACTACCGGTACCGCCTCATAGAGCATCGCGCCCAAATCAAAAAAGTCTTGATGCTTGACCACTTTGTCTCCCGCAAACGTCAACATGGTGCACCCTTCTAAGCTACGCGCTTCGCCCTTTTCTAGACGCGGGTGGGAGAAGCGCATTGTCCAATGCAAATAGCCCTTGCCCGCCGCTTCTTGAAAATGGTGAACATCAAACTCGCAATAGTTCAAATTGGCATAGAGCGATTCAAAATAATCTTCCAATGCAGCAAGCCCTTCGATGCGGTGTGCCGGATCAACAAACACGACATCTGGGTCATAGACCTCTTTCAGTAAATGAATATTGTCTTTATCTAGTCGCTGATAAAGGTCGACAAAGTGGGCTATGGGCGATGCCGCATCTAAAATCATATTTCGCTTCCTGATGGCACAGCCTGCTCTTTGGCCAACTGGAATCGACTAATTGCAATAGTCCGTGCTTCACCGTGATCAACGATCGGTGCAGGATATGCCGTATTGCCAACGCCAGCCCAAAGATGCGGCTCATGAATTAAGGTTTCGGGACAATTTTCTAACTCTTTCACCCACTTACGAATAAAATCGCCATTAGGATCAAAGCGTTTGCCCTGCGTTGTTGGATTAAAAATACGAAAATAGGGTTGCGCATCCGTGCCAGTCGAGGCTGCCCATTGCCAACCGCCATTGTTGGCAGCAAAGTCTCCATCGACCAGCTTCGACATGAAATACGCTTCACCTTGTCGCCAATCGATGAACAGATCTTTGGTCAAAAAGCTAGCCACTATCATACGGAGGCGATTATGCATCCAACCCGTTTCGTTCAACTGGCGCATGGCCGCATCGACAATGGGATAGCCCGTTTTTCCTGCTTGCCAAGCACTGAGCGCAGCGCTGTTCTTTTCCCATCGCACCGCTTCACTCCAGGGCGTAAATGCTTGATGACGGCACAATCGCGGATAGGCATAAAGTAAGTGGTTGTAGAATTCTCGCCATACCAATTCATTCAGCCATGAAAAGCCGCCTGATTTCGGGTTATCAATACAGTCTGGCGCTGCGGCCATCAGCATGGCGAAACACTGACGCGCTGACAGCGCACCAATGGCCAAATAAGGCGATAGCATGCTCGTGCCATCAACAGCGGGATAGTCTCGCTTCTCGTGATATTGATGCACTGACTCATCACAAAACTGCTGTAATCGCGACGATATCGCACCGTCATCGACCGGATATGCATCACTCGGTATCTTTTCAGAAGCGAAGGTAATCGGTTCCACTTGCTGGGTATCACCTTGCAAGGGATAAAACTGTGGAGACGGAGTGGGACGCGGCATGGCCTGTGCGCCATAAGAGTTTAAGACCCGCAACCACGATTTACGAAACGGCGTAAACACTTTGTAGGGCTCGCCATGACCATTCAATACAGTCCCAGGAGCAAGAATACAGCTGTCATCATAAACCTGCATCTGAACACCCACCCCTTTCAACGCGTTTGCCACTTGATAGTCGCGTTGCATTTCATTGAGCTGGTATTCTTTATTACACAGGACTGCACTGGCATTAAACTCCGTGCACACTTTTTCAACGAGCGAAGGTGTAGCCGCAAAGTCGTCACATTGTGTCACAAGCAGAGGAATACCAAGACTGTTCAACTTTTTACGCAACACAACCAGTCGACGTTCGATAAGGTCAGCCTGAATCGGTGCCATTTGATGCGCGCGCCACTGCCCCGGTGTCTCGACAAACAGTCCAATAATGGGCTGTTGACGTTCCGCTGCTTTGCTCAACGCGGTGTTGTCCGCAACTCTGAGATCGCGCCTAAACCACACGATGATAGGAGCATTACTCATTAGTCATCCTTTTTTCTAAAAGTGAGGAGGCATCTGCACCGCTATTAAACAAGGTCAATTCAGGGTGCAGCTGTGAAATCAAACCCTTGCTATATACAGGCATATCTAGCTTTGCGATTTCCTGTATAGCTTGGTTCGAGAGCTTTTTACGCCCCATGACAATGATTTGTTCAGCAGATGTCGCTGACAAAGACTTGAAATGATCAATTTGGTCGACAATGACAACGCTGTAGCCCTGTTGTCTGAGACCTAACGCCGCCAACCAGATGTGATGATCAGCCTCTTGAGCACTAGCGATTGCAACCACACCCTTCTTCCCAGAAAGAGAAATAGCTAACGCAGCGCATACTGCGATAACCGCATTGCGCCACACGGCGCGCTCAACGGACACCAGTGCTGAATCGCCGAGAACGGCATCAATATGGGCGGCAATCTTCCCTTCAAAATAACTGAGTGGGTAGAGTTTCAGCGCTTCTTTCACCAAGGCTTCAACCCTGTGCTGATCGCCCTTACGGATTCGCAGCAACAGATCTTCCGCCTCTTGTGGTACATCGAAATTGAGTTCGACCTCTTGCTGCGAGCCCAGTAGCGGCCTCACCTTACCGATTGACACCCCCTTCTCGAGCCAATACAGAATATGGCCAATGGATTCGATATCTTCTTCGGTATACAAGCGGTGACCTTTGTCTGTTCGCATCGGTTTTATCAAACCATATCTGCGCTGCCACGCGCGTAAGGTGACAGTATTCACGCCGGTTTTGTCTGCAACTTCACCGATTGAAAAATAACGCTTAGAGTCCATAACGTAGTCTCAACTCCTTAGGGTAAGGATTTAAATAAACTTGCGATGCCAAATAGTCATCAGGATAGCTTTGTAAATAGTGATTGATGAGCGTGATCACAGCCAAAATCGGCAGGGCACCATGTCGATAATCCATGATGACACCAGCGAGCTCGGCCTTTTGCTCTTTGGTCAGGTACTTTTTGAAGTAACCTTGAATATGTTGCAGGGTACAGGTGTTGTTTTTGCGATTCGCGCGATCGGTAATGGCGGCCATAAATTCGTTTCGGTAACGCTCAAAAAACGATTGAATGTCGTGATTGGCGATATCGGCGACGAGTCGACCAAGGTCTCGATACGCTTTCTGATTGTGTGCCATCAAAACCAACTTGTATCGTGAGTGGAACTTAACTATCGCCCCAGCAGTAAGCTCTTTGGTCGAGTCATAAAGGTCTTTCAGCGCGAAAACGCGAAAGACGAAGTTCTCACGCAGGTACTCATCACAAAGACGGCCATCTTCCTCAACGGGCAGCCATGGATAGCGCTTCATTAGCTCACGAGTAAACAGTCCGCTGGTACCGCCCGGCACAGTATTTCCATTCTCGATATAAAGTTTCACTCGTTCCATGCCACAGGTTGGTGATTTAGCGCAAACAATAAAGCCACATAAATCACTCATGCTCGGCAACACTTTCTCTGTGTAACCCAGCATATCGTCGGTAAAGTCCACACTGCGGTCTTTGTTACTGACCAAACGGATGCCATTTTCCCGGTCGATAAGGCGTATCGTCGGTCGCGGCGTACCCATCCCGATGGCGTTTTCAGGGCACACAGGGCGAAACGTAAAATGCTTCGTCAGTTCATCCACAACAAAGCGGTTCATTTTGTGACCGCCATCGAATCTCACTTTTTCGCCCATAACACAGGCACTTACACCAACATTGATCGACATAACTCGCTCCAGAGTTGTACATTTATAACTCTTTGTACAACTATTAATGATTTTTGGATCATTGTACAAACATTTTTTGTACAATGCAACGATAAGCATAGTATGCATACAGAGTTGTGACGATGAACGGCATCAAAAGAGTGAATGAGATCTATACTCAAGCGACCCGAGTAAGGTTGTTCAAAGGGAAGAGTTAGGCTTATCCACGCGGTGTTTTTTTAGCAGTTCTCATAGGCATTCACGTGAATAAATAAGAATGGGTTTTGTGGGAAGATGAAATGGACAAAGACTCAACACTACTACAACACGTTGCGCCCAACTTAAGTGCAGCGCTTGAGGGGCCGTTTTCTGAAGTGGCTGAACGTTCTCTCTACGACTCACTGGACGTCGACTATCGCCAAGATGGTGCAGAGGAAGCCCTTCACCATAAAATTACAGACCCCAATAGCTTGCCGAAGATCCGTGAGCTTGAGCATAACTTTAAACAAGAGATGAAAAATTTGGGCATAGACACACGTAGGTTGTCATCGTTTCAAGCTCAACGAACAGAGCGACAATTTCAACGGCCGCAATTCATACTGAGTGCAGTTTTTCTGATCGCTTATTTTATTTTGCTGGCTGCCATTCTCGCCATTGAGGTTAGCGACTCACTTAACATGATAGTGAGCGAAAACTCGTTGATGGGGCAAATTCAAGTCCTATTCGGTGTCTTAACCGCAGGCGTCGGCCAAATACTGAGCTACTGGTTCGGGGGCATCATGAAAAAAAGTGAAAGCTAGCGATATCACTCGCAAAACTATTTTCGGGATCTGGCATTGAAGCCGCTCTACACTAATGATGATGGGCCGCCCAATAGACGCTGAGGGACAAATGAAACCACTTCTCATCATGGCAGGAACTGCAGTCGCACTGTTTTCCGCCTGCAGCAGCCCTCCACCGGAGTCAGTTTCGATTCAACAAAGCGCCATTATGCAACCATTATCAGAACAAGTGCATCAATTAAGCACGCGTATTACCAACGATCTTCACTTTGCAAACCATGATGAACTCACCCAAGAAATGCTACTACAGACGGCGCTGCGGGATCACCCAGCTGCAAGGCAGGCTTTTGAGCCATACACACTATTGCTCGATGTACAAGAGACGAACGCCGTCATTCTCGTGTGTGAAGATAATCATGCATTATTGGAAGATGCTGGCTGCAATAAGAATTTCGATCGCCACCACTGGCAATCGATACCCTTGCCCACCTGTGAATTTACGCTGAACACGTTGGACCTGTGTGAATAATGCGTTAATCAGCCTAGTAACGGGCTTTTAAAAAATTATCTCGCGTACACGATTCAGGGAGCCAAACTAAACATGTATTGTCAATGTTGTGAGTGTGATGAACGCCTATCAGTTAGCCCAGATCGGCATACATTTGAATGCCCTGCGTGCGGGACTCATTTGGAAATAGATGGCAGCCAACTTCCCGAGCCTGGCTTACCTAGTGATGCGTTTAAGGCGCACCCACTATTCCCCTTATTCGTCGTTTTACTCTTTAGTACTATGCTCTCTTTGATGACGAGTGAGTTTTTCTTTTTCGATGCGCGACTAGATCTGTTCGGAGGCATCAAAGCATTTTGGCTCATTATGTTTGCTTTAGGTGGCGCATTACTGGTGTGTACCGCTTATATTTCAAACGCAGTAAAGCATGAAGATAACAACTTACTTAAAACCCGGCACAAAACTAAATAGCTTTCACCCTCAAAGGGTTGTGCTAGGCATATCGCAATTCGCCAGAACGTTCATAGAGGCATCCCACGTTTCTACCGTATTGAAAGACACCAATATCTCATCACTAAAGGCAAACAGGTAATCAACGACCCTCTCGTCTTCATTAATGACCGAGAGTGAATACACGCCACAATCGGCGTTTACAACAGCATTCATCGCTGCACCATTTACATACCAAAAATCAGGAAAGCGCTTTTCAAATTCAGTTAGTGACATGCCTACTTTTACTCGTGCCAGACTATTTTCTGTATAGTGCATTTTGCTGTAGCTACCGCAGCCCGCAACCAGTACTAAGACAGCGCCAAAAAACCACTTTCTCACAATAACCTCGTAAACTACCCACCGAGAAGACAGGGGGGTGATGTAATAAGCCAACTAGCCCCCCAATTTTAATGACCTGTCAGCTAATGTTACACAATCAACCTTGATACCAAGCTAGACAGAGCGGTAATACCGTATTTTGGTACTCAACGGTTCACTTAGCGTAACTTGGCATACTTTGTCGAGCGACCTGACACTCTCATTCGCCAACGCTTGAAACTACGTTCTTTCAAATGATACCGCATCAAACAAATAACTTGTGATTCAGATAACCCATATTGGGTTAATATTGCCTCAAAGGGTATTCTATCCTGCCAAGCCATCTCTATGATGGCAGAAATAGATGACTCACTTAATTTCATAATCAACCAATGTATTTAAAACAAACATATACGCCAATATTAAACCTGTGGATCAACCCATTGAAAAATAAATACACAACCCATTCATTCCATTAATGCACCTTTCAAAATTGAAAATGAAATACATGAAAACTTAGTTATAGAATTATGGTTAAGATCACAATAATGCCGTTAGCTTTTATCTCTCAGATTGATATTAACCTGAACTCTCATTCAGTCATAAAGACACAGTTAAAACATGACCAGAAAAATGCCACTCACCCGGCTCACTACCTCGCCCACAAAAGAATAAAAACCAGAAAACATATAATACAAAGAGTTAAACACCAATGGATATGTTGTTACATAGTTTTCTTGACCGGCATCACGTAATAGAATTATCAGTATTAAGTTGACGCCCTTTGCAAAACCGCACCACCCGATGCTCTTTCAGCCTGAATTAACAGGCATTAAAAATTCAATAATTTGGATTTTAGCCTTTATTAATTAGTCATTTGCAAATCTCAATTTTTAAATTTTCTAGCTCGAAATAATATTAACACTAAACAAAGCTTTCTCGCGATAGTCTATTTATTAAAATAAGCAAGCTGACGCATATCTTCTTTTGTAATGAATAATAATAAGTACATAGGTGTCTTTTAATGCGTGATGTGACACGCATATGCGTATGAATACCGATAAATCACCAGATATTACTGTCTAGAGCTGCTAACTTAATTTTAGATAATTATTTATCTAACAATAGCTATTACCCTTATTTCAAACAGCGTGAAACTAATACAAAAAATACTCAAATTAAAAGGTGAACTTATGTTTAGGATGAACAAGATAGCGGCCTCCCTGGCCTGCATTGTTTTAAGCAGTCATTTATATGCCGCTGAACCATACGATACAACGAAGTCCTATGCTGGCGGTACGCAAGTCACTGTCGATGGGAACGTCTATGAAGCTAAATGGTGGGTCAATGCGGGACAAGGGCCTACGGATAATTATGGCAACGATTGGGATTCTCCTTGGCAACTCGTTAGCGCCACAACACCTGACCCTACACCCGACCCTACACCGGATCCAACACCCGACCCAAGCCCTGATCCTACACCAGGCCCAGTCGATGATCCCTGCGTCGAGTTCAACGTCTACCCTGATTGGACGCGGGGAGACCATGCAACGGGTGGCGACATTATGGTCCATAACAACATCGCGTATGAGGCTAAATATTGGACAACATCAATCCCTGGTAGCGATGACAGCTGGGCTCTTCACTTAAACTGTGATAATACGCCTCCAGGTACCGCACCTTTACTGTCCTTGCCTAATCCAATGGATCCCGTGCGTCTTGAAGTCGCCGGTTGGCCGAATCACTTTGTGGTCACGAGCCCGGCGAGCATAGACGCGCCAGCCTCTATCGCCATTGATGCGATACAGAGTGCTGATCTATCCGATGTCACTAAACTCACTAACGCGTTTATCGCGTTGATTGAATCCGCAGATCGTGCGAGCACCTCAACCATCGTTATTAACAGTGATGTCCTTGACGTTGCTACCCTTGATAAAGGCCAATCTTTAGGGGTTATCGCGGTGAAACAAGCGTTACTGGCCGCCGTCGATGCCACAGCAGCCAGAATAGATGTCAACGACATCAATTCACTCAGTGATGATGCTAAAGGTTGGGCATTAGCGCACAATCTCGTTATCTCGACGCTCGCCCCTCAAGCCACATTTGGTTGGACCTTAAGTATTGGCGATTTTGCTTACGAGACTCACTCTGGTCGCCGTTCAGTCTGGAATGCAGCATCGTCCGCAACCTCTGACCTACTCTTCTCGTTTGATCTCTATAAACCCGATTCACTGACCAAGGCAGACTTTGTCGCCTTTACTAAATCCCCCGCGTCACCCGCATTAAGCAATGATCAATGGCATAACGCGCTTGAATACGTCAAACAAGTGACAGACTATGTTCAATCTCCTGCCTTGTTATCATCATTGCCTACCTCACAAGCTGCCAACTACTTTATGGGGAATACCACAGGCGATAGGCATATTCGTAAAGCCGCGCACAGCAATGTCTTCGGCCTAACGTTTGATACGGAGACCGCGGATTTAGCCGCTAAGATTTTGGATTACCAAAACGCAACAGTGCCTCTTTATTATGTCGGTGAAAACATTACGAATGGCCCACTAACCCGCATTGCCTCGTTGAACACTGAACTAGAAAGTGCTGAAACGGCAATGAACAATGAAGCGTTCTTATTCGAAACCCCGCAATCTCAATGGATTCCTTCCACTGTCTACAAATGGGCTGATTTCCTCGCTGGATTGAACTCAATGCACAATGTTGGCGTTGCAGGCAATACCTTCTGGTTACTTGATGATACTGCAGATGACGCAACGAACACACTTTACGCCAAAGTCGCTATTGCCGCGTTCTTATCGCAAAGTATGCAAGAAACCATTCGTTACAACGCCTGTGATGAGAACAACTGGTCTGAAATTCGATATGGTGCGCCTGTCGACTATCCTATGACGGCAAGCTGTGGCCAACTCGGACAAAAATACGCTGACTACGGTATGGATCCCGTCACGGGCATTGATCACCCCTACTCCTGCCCTCGCGATGCGAAAATGGAAGTCAGCGCGCTGACCAATGCGAAATGGTACGGTGCGCCTGCGCCTATCTTCGCAGCACCTGATTCAGTACTCGCCGAACAAGGGCTGCTCGTCAATGGCAATGTAGGCCGTTGGACAAATGCAGGCCACTGTATGGAAGTACCGAGCGTGATCGATACTTCTAAGCAGGTTTGGGAACGCGATGATTGTAAAGTCTATGAGGATCAAAAAGCGGGCCACTTCATCTGGGATGGCTCAGATACAAATGGCACGGTAGAAGGCTGTGGTTGGTGGGGCCGTGGGGTTATACAAACTACGGGTCGCCAAAACTTTGGTACTCTGAACCACTTTATGGGCCGTTCGCATCTCGACCCGGCAACGATTGGTACAACGGTTAACGGCGTTGTTGTTGAAGCGCCACCCGCCAATCCACTCTATGCAGACCTCGATTTCTGTTCAAACCCGGGCTTAATTTGTAGCTCTGAAGAGAATCGAGAAATCAAGTGGATCGCGGGTTTGTTCTATTGGGTATCATCGGTGCAAACTTACAATGATGTTGGTGGCCCATACGAAGGCTGGAACTACCATACTGAGTTGAAAAAGTACGTTGATGGCGGCCTCGTCGGCTATGAGTTCATTGATGCCATCTCTGGTATCGTGAACCGTGGTTGCCCTGATAGCTCTTGTCCTATCAGTGGTGATGTCCATGCCATCAAAGAGCGACGCGACAACTTCGAGCTCGTGTTAAGAACCTTAGGTGTTAACCCACAGTAAGCATACCTCGTTGACTGATAACACCCAGAAAAGCAATAAAAAAGCGGCATCTTTCGATGCCGCTTGGTCATATCGCTATTTACAGGCTAGGGAAGGTTACTGTTTGCGACGGCGGAAGAAGCCCGCCAGACCTAACAACATCATACCGAACAATCCAGTACTCGCACCGCCCGACCCCGTTGCTGCTGGCTCATCCGGTGTGGCCGGTTGATCAGCTTTATACTTCTTAGCAAACACATCGAACTCTGCGGCTGACACAAAATCACCCACACCTGACAAGGCTTCAAACTTCAAGAATGTCGCTCGCGTTGCCGTAAATGCGATGCGCTGTACGCCATCTTTTCGCTCAAACTGTCCTGCTGCCACCTCAGTGAAGGTTTCGCCATCTGTCGAAAGTGATAAACGGTAGTCACCGATTGCACCGTTACCTGCGCCCGGACGTGCAGTGTAGCTAAAGCCTTCTACCATGAAATCCGCACCCAGATTGATCACAAAGTCTTGTGGCGCCATTAAGGTAATGTCACCTTTAGGGAACCACGGCGAGTGATAGATGGTGTTCGGGTCGCCATCAAACGCTTTCTCAATCTCTGAGTTTGGTTGCGCCGCGGGCTTCTTAACGTAAGTGATTGCCGTACGGTCAAACTCATTAAACGACGCCGTTTCGGGGCCCGTTAAGCGAAGATTTGCCCAGTTAACACAGTCACCTTGGGTCGCATCATCGATATCGTCTGCACGCAACACCACCTCTTTTACGCCATACAGATCGAGGTCAGGCTTAACAACTGCTGGGCCTTCTAGGTCATACTCCCAGGCTTTTACACCATCGGTATAAACACTGGCTTTCACTTTGTTGCCATCCACTTTACAGCTATCGTCAATCCCCACATCGGCGTTAAGTCGCGTCCATGTCCCATCAAGATTGAAAGTCACGGCTGTTGGCGCTTCCATACCGATACCTGAAGCGAAGCTCAAGCCATTCATGCTCATTTCACTTCCCGTTACCGCACTACCAATATTTGCTTTACCGTCAATCTTTAACTGATCTTCGGTCAACTCTACCTCTTTCATTGGTGTGCGTTTTTTGGTCGCGATGATATCGAATTCAAGGGCTGACACATTGTCATTCGCAGCAGCAACCGCTTCAAAACGTAAGAAGCTAGCTTCTGTCTCAGTAAAGTTAGCTATTTTTAGCTCTTTGTCTTTTAACCACTCACCCTCTGCAACTGGCTCACCCCAATTACCGTTGGTGGTTGATAAATAGATACGATATTTCGTCACCGTACCATTACCCGCATTCTCACGAGGGAGATAAGTAAAGCCAGACACATTAAACGTACCACCCAACTGAATCACAAAATCCATGGGAGCTTTTTCAGTGTCATCTTTCGGGTTCCAAGGGGAGTGGAACAAGCTCGACGTATCGCCATCAAGCGCCTTAGCGAACTCTTCGCCAGGTTGCTCTGGCATCGCCTTGATCACCTTGATTTGGCTCTTATCGAACTCGGTGTTATAGCTTGGCTCTGGATACGCTGCCGTATCTGGCCATGCAGCACCTTCATCGATATCAATCAAGATTTGCTGAAGCTCAGTGACCGATTGCTTGCCAAGCTTCACATGGACAACACCATTCTTATCGGCGGCATCGTAATACCAACCTTCTGCGGCCGCATCAAAGAGTGCTTTGGAATCAAGCTTCAATAGCACAGAGTTACCCCACTCTACCGCTTGAGGTGGCAATAGTGAGCTCACTTGGAAATGATAGCTACGTTCATTCACTTGTCCGTCGTAAGCGTTGTGGATCGTCGCCGGATCCACCGAGATGGTAATATCACCCGGCGTACCGATCTGCGGTGCTTGCACGCGAATATTGGTTTCTGCGTAAGCATTATTCTCTTTGTAGGCGCGCGTTTCGCCATCATCTTCAAACAAAGTGAAGGAAGAATCGCCATGCGGGTACACTTGCACAATCAGATGCGTTTTATCCTGCAAGGCGTCAGAGCGCGCCCCCTCATACATTGGAATAATCGCACCTGCGCGCACGAGCACAGGAATGCGGTCAATCGTAATCGGGTAGTTAGCTAATACCTTGCCGCCTTGCGCCACACTGGTGCGTGTGCCATCCCAGAAATCGATCCACTCACCTTCAGGTAAATAAAGGTCCTTGTACCAGCCATTATTTTTCGACATTGGCTCATAGACAGGCGCAACGAGTAGCGATTCACCGTACATGTATTGATACTTGAACTCTTCGCTCTTCAATCGCTCGTCATTAGGGAACTCCCACACCATAGCTCGGGTCAACGGCGCACCGGTTCGGTCAGCCTCATACGCATAGGTGTACATGTAGGGCATCATGGCAGACTTAAGCGTGAGGTACTCACGATTGATGTCGCGATAAGCTTTACCATTGTATTTGCCGTCATGCCACCAAGCGTGTTTACGCTCGCCACTGTCCCAACCTGACATTGAGATAAGCACAGGTGTAAAGGCTTTAAACTGGACATCACGCGTAAAAGTTTCTGCGCCCGAGCCAAAAATACCATTCACATCTGATGAAGCATAAGCCTGACCAGACAAACCTGAGCCAATGAAGGTCGGGATGTGCCAACGGATGTAATCCCAACTCGCGGCTTGGTCACCCGTCCACGTGACACCATAACGTTGTGTGCCCGCCCAGCCCATCACTGTCCAAATCATGCCGCGTGTCTCGGAGTTATCCATCAAACCAACATGCGCATCATTGTTCGCTGCAAGCGAATAGAGTTTACCGGGGCCTGTCCACGCCACATCCAACTTGTAGACTTTGACACCATCAGTGACTTCTTGACGGATCTGGTCGAGGGATTTTTGCGTCCACAGACCTGTTTTAATACCTAGCTTGTCCAGCTCGGTAATCGTACCCGCTAGATCGGTATAACCACATCCGTAGCCATCATTCGGCAAAATCCAGCCAACAGGCATATCATGGGTTTGGTAAGGTACACCGACTTGATCAACAACGTCTATGGTATTGCCCGGCTTAGTTGGCCAGCCTTGTGGGTAGGAGCCCTTCTTGTTTTGATAACAATCGGCATCACCCAAGTAGTATGCCCAGCGCGACATCAAGTGGGGACGCCCTGTCAGTTTGGTATACTCATTGACAATATCGCCTAAAGTGTCGCCAACAAAATAGTACGCATCAAAACGGTCTTCATTATAAGAAGAGACAATCTGATCAATACCACGGAAATCATGCGCACCATTTCGCCATGTATGGTGCATCACACCATAACCTTTATCTGACATGAAGAACGGTGCTGGGCTAGGACGATCAAACTCTTCCCAACCACCTGAGTATGAGGCTTTCATGATCTTGCCGTTAAACTCAAACTCACCATTTTGCTGACCGCCACCATAGAAATGCTCACCTTGGTTACTGGTCAACGTCTGAACCGTTTTCACATTGGCGTTGAAGAACTTCAACTCTCCTTGATCAAAGGCTTCGACTGTCGCGCCCAAATCAATTGGCTGCTTTTCTTCCCACAGCATGGTGGTGTTATCAGCCTTATAGAGTGCAAACTTCAGTGGCGAGTGGTAAATACGTAGCGCGGCACCCTCGGTACTGATTAAGTGATAGCTACCTTTGTTATTAACATTAATTGCCACATTACCTTGTTGGTCACCAACAACAATATCCGGTAACGCATCACGATCAAATCCGGCTTTATCACAGTCAAAGTTTTTGCACTGATCTTTCAGGGCATCGTCTTTAACGGGGGAAAACACGTTGGTTTTGCTCACCTGTAAACGAAATACTTTCGGGTTAATAAAATCAACCTGAATATGTTGCCCGTCAACAGTTTGCAGGGAAACAATATCTCCTTGTGTTTTAAAAGTATTGACATCTGCGTTACCAATGGGGGCCGCCATTGCATTTGCAGAAAGGATTGCACTAATAGATGCAGCTAAAAGCAGAGGCTTCAAGTGCGAACGTTCTTGTACACGTCGTTTATTATTTTGTTTCACGATTAACTCCATGTTTCACTTTATTGTCACGACAAACAATAAATGAAATCGAAACCATAAATCGGATCAATGATCACATAACGAAAGAAACAAAAGAAAGAAAATGAAATGTGTGATAATGATTCATTTTTGTACAGATATACCCATAATTTAGGTAAGCAACACATTGCTGAGCACAACCAGGTGCATTAAACGCAGACTGCTGATTGACATAAGAATCGTTATTTGTTGAATAGTCTGAATTTTAATATTCAAGATAAGGCACTTGAAGAAACGAAAAAAGCCACCTTTACGGTGGCAAGCATTGAGACAACAATGAAATGCTTTATCAGGTCGCGGTGAGGAAGGGGGAACGCGACCGTAAGATAAAGCAAGGGTCTACTTCTTGGAACAGTTAAAACGAAAGTGGCATCGCTATATACGATTTGCACTACCACAAACGTTAATTTTGCTGATCACCACATCTTTCATTGCTTTCATTCCTGGTACCAAGTACTGACGCGGATCACTCGCCTCTGGATGGCTACTTAGATAGGTTTTCATCGCATCAGAGAAGGCAATTTTCAGCTCAGTCGCCACATTGACCTTACAGATACCAAGCTCGATACAGCGACGTACATCTGCATCTGATATGCCTGACGCGCCATGTAATACCAAAGGAATATCAACACACTCACGAATCGCCGCCAAGCGATCGAAATCCAGCTTAGGCTCAGATTTATACAAGCCGTGTGCGGTGCCAATGGCGACAGCTAACGAGTCAATGCCAGTGCGCAGTACAAACTCACGCGCTGAAGCAGGATCAGTCAACTGGGCATCGGCTTCATCGACAATTAAGTCATCTTCTTGCCCACCCAATAAGCCCAGCTCTGCCTCAACCGACACCCCAAGGCGATGACACATCTCTACAACTTCACGCACCGTTTGTATATTCTCATCAAACGGTGAGTGAGACGCATCAATCATGGCTGAGCGAATACCCGAGTGAATTTTCGACTCGATATCGGCAAGGTCTTCATGATGATCAAGGTGCAACACCAAAGGTAACTTGTGCTTTTTCGCCGCAGCCTGACAAATAGAAACCAAGTAGTCGACACCTGCATGTTTATATGTACCTGGTGTCCCTGCAAGAATAACCGGTGAACGCATTTCAGCGGCTGTTTCAACAACCACTTGTACAGTTTCTAGATTATGAATATTAAATGCTGGCACAGCGTAATTATTTCTTTGTGCGTCTTTAAGCATTTCATGAGAAGAAATTAGGTACATAGTCTCTCCTAATGATGTGTTTCCACATCACCTTAATAGTGAATTAAAAATGTTTTCAGTGAGTCTGAAATAAATGAATAAGCGTTATCAGTTAACTGCTAAGTGCTCCATACTTGGCTACCTTCGACCCAAGTTTCTGTTAATTCCATTTGGTCATTGACGATAATAAAATTGGCGAGCTTACCAAGCGCAATCGAGCCATAGTTTTCTTCAATGCCCAACATACGCGCCGGGGTTAGACTGGCCCTATTTACTGCATCTTCAAGTGATAAGCCCACTAGCGTATGCATATTCTTGACGCCCTTGAACAAAGCTAACGTACTGCCTGCCAGACCACCTGTTTCTGTGCGCACAACCCCTTGTTCCATCTTCACGGTTAACTCGCCCAAACGATAGTCACCGTCGGGCATACCCGCGGCCCGCATTGCGTCACTGATCAGTACCAAACGCTCTTGCGCACACGTCGCGCAAATCTTCATTGCCGCAGGGTGAACATGGTGACCGTCAGCAATCAACTCGACATAAGCTCGCTCATCACTTAGCCCTGCCCCCACTACGCCAGGTTCACGATGGTGTAAGCCCGTCATCCCATTGAAGCAATGCACAATGCCATCCGCACCGGCATCAAAGGCGGCAATCGTTTGTTCGTAGCTTGCTTCGGTATGGGCAAGCATGACATTCACACCACGGGCTTTGAGGTGAGTAATCGCTTGGCACGCATTCTCTTTTTCAGGTGCCAATGCCACCGCTTTTAATGTGCCTTCACTGACTTCGATAAGATGGTCGAGCTCTGCGGGGACTAATTCTCTAAACAAGTCAGCATCATGGGCTCCTTTGTATTTTTCAGTGAAATAAGGCCCTTCGAGATAACTACCCAGTATTGTGGCGCCATCCACGCCACGTTTCATACTGTGCGCCACATTGTTCAGCGCATGATCAATGGCTGCTGGTGTTGCGGTCACCGTTGTTGCTAAAAACGCACCCACACCACGACTGGCTAAATGCACAGACAATTTGTTTAACGCTTCATGCGTCGCATCCATCACATCAACGCCACCGCCACCATGCACATGAGTATCAATCAAGGCGGGTAATAGCATGTCAACTTTTCGCATCTTTAGAATGCTGTCTTCTAACGTGTATCGACGCACTTCAGAAAATCGACCGTTTTCAATGACGACAACAGCGTTATCGATCCATCCCAGCTCGGTTAACAAACGTTTTGCGTGAATATGCACTGGCTCTCTCCTGTTCGTCGATAACGTTACGATTAAATGCCTTCTGAGGCAGCAGCAGCCTGCTGTTTTTTCGCCATCTCATCAAAAAGACTTGTCATACCGCGGTGGCCGCACTGTAACGCTTGCTCACGAAACTCGTGTGAGTTCAACTCATCGCGCTCAAGCATCATTTCGAGGATCAGTTGCAGGTTTGCGCCAGTAACCACTTCAATATTGTCATTACCCATCGCGATAGTTGAGGCGAGTCGGAAAGGGCTACCACCGAGTAAATCTGTGATAAACACTAACCCATCATCAGTGCCAATCTCCGCCATCGCGGTTTGAAACTGTGCTTCCAGTTGCTGAGTCGTCGCTTCTGGCGGAAAATCGATCGCAACACACTGCTCTTGCTCACCAATCACTTGCAGCATGGCTTTTTCCATTCCACTTGCAAATGCACCATGACCCGAAATAATTACACTCAACATACTGTTTTCCTTATCAGAGCGGGTATCACGTACCCTCTTTGCTTTTCAATGAACGTCACAAGGTGTCAGCCATTGCCCGTTTATTACTTATAAATTGTTGTTATCAATAAAACTGTTACTAATGCGATGTTTCTCGGTATCCGGCATTATCACCGGATACCGCTATTGCTGTTTTATCTTGCCTTATAGGAAGCCAACGAATCGGCCAACAATCCCTAAGGTCACAGTAATCAAAATCAATTTGATTGGGCTCCAGCCGCGCTTAACCAATGCATACATGGTCAAGGTGTAGACCAGCGGCAGGAAGGCAGGCATCAACTTATCAATCACATCGGCTTGCAGTTTCACAACGGCATCACCTGCGGTGATTTCTAGCGTGGTCGCAAGGCGAACATAAGTCGCGACCAGCGCACCAATTACCGTCATACCGACAATCGATGCTGCGTGACCCACCTTCTTGGTATTGGCCTTGATCATCGGTATTGCGGCGACCCCCATGCGGTAGGCGTAATGCGCTAAACCAAAGCGAAGACCAAAGTGAACAACGTTAAACAGACAGAAGAAAACCACCGCACCGAGAATGGAGCCTTGTAAGGCGAGGTCAGCCCCGATACCACCACAAATCGGTAGCAGCGTAAGCCAAAACATCGCATCACCAATCCCCCCCATCGGCGCACCCACAGCAATTTTCGTACTCTGGATAGAGGTGACATTCTGCTTAGAACGCTCCATCGCTAAGATGATGCCCATCACGAAGGTCACTAAGAATGGGTGCGTATTGAAGAAACCCATGTGACCGCGCATCGATTTCGACAAGTCATCTTTGTTGGTGTGAATCTTTTGCAGCGCTGGCAGTAAGCCGTATAACCACCCTGCCGCTTGCATACGCTCAAAGTTAAACGAGGCTTGCAGTAACAGTGAGCGCCACGCCATACGGTTAATGTCTGATTTGGTTAGCTCTGCACCCACTGACTGATCTTGATACTCATCTTGAGACACGTCTTGTACCTCAGATTGATTGATATGTTGATTAGATCCCATCTTCAAATTCCTCTTGTTTAGCCGCAACCGCTGGCTCTGGTCCCTTTCTCATGAAGTCAATTAATGCGACTGCAAGCGCTGCTGCAGCAATTGCCAGCACGGGTAGCTCTAACCAAGCCGCCGCGACAAAGCCAAGGATGAAGTAAGGGATGTAGGCATTCTTCATCATAATTTTCATCAAGACCGCGAAACCAATCGCTGGCATGATGCCACCGGCTACACCTAAGCCATCAATCAATGTCTCAGGCAGTGCTTCTACCGCGACTTTGGCGTGCTCCGCACCCAAGTAGATAGGTAGGAATGCCCAAAGGAAGTAGAACGTACCCAGCACAAGCAGTGCGAAGTAGTTAACGCGCTCAATGCCCTTGGTATCGGCGTTATCAGCCATCTGGTCACACTTCGACATCATTGGCGCCATCGCCGAAAACAAGAAGGTGATCCCCATTTGTACCGCTACTGCGAAAGGTACCGCAATACCAACCGCGACATCTGCATCAACCCCGGAACTGATCGCGAAGGTCGTACCGACGATCGTACCGATAATCACGTTCGGCGGCTGCGCACCGGCTAGCGGCGCTAGACCCATCCATACCAATTCCAACGTACCACCCACCAAAATACCGGTAGGCAAGTCACCGAGGATCAAGCCGACAATTGGGCCAAGTACCACGGGTCTATGGAAGTGCGTTAAACCATTGAAGAGATCTAATCCGGCGAAGAAGGCGAGCACCCCCAACATCAACGCCTGTATTAATCCAATTTCCATCTTTCAGTTCCTTGTTTCCGTTAAAGTAATTCGAATACATCTGTGGCAGGTTCTGTAGGGACACCCTGCACGTTGCACTTCACGTTACGCGCTTTTAATTGTTCAAAACTGGCAATGTCTTCATCATTGACTGATACCGTTTTGTGGATTTGTTTACGCCCTTCAACAAAGTGCATGTTTCCTACGTTGATCTCTTCGATTGGCACCCCTCCTTCAACCATTTTTAGGAAATCTGCTGGTGTTTTCGCCACCAACAAAATCTTCTGGCGATCTGACGCTTTATGAATGTTGTCGATCACCTTTTGAATACTCCAAAAGCGAATGGCGATACCTTCGGCTAACACCATTTCCATCAAGTTTTGCTGGATGCTGTCTTCGGCGACTTCATCATTGGCCACCACAATAATGTTGGCCCCGGCAAAGCCGACCCATTGCACACCCACTTGTCCGTGGACCAAACGCTCGTCAATACGGCTCAATACGATATTTGGCATTACTCATTCCTTTTTCTTGTTATTGCGTAAATGGATAGATGTTGACACCCTGCACAACACGATTCACTTCCCCACTTGGGCACGGATTGTCCGGGCCAATTCCCAGCGATAGTGAACGTGTAAATGCATAAATCTGTGCAAACATCAGGAACGGAAACGCTAGGGTGGCGTCATCCGCACCGTCGAACTCAGGGATTTGCACGTACGCGCCTTCAGCGATGACGGAATCAACGTCCGTCGTCAGTGCGACAACGCTTAGTGCTTGATTATCGTTACGAAGCTCTTGGAGAAGATCGAGGTCATAACGACGCGTATAAGGGTCATTGGAGATAAAGACAAAAATGATACTCTTCTCGTCGACGACGGATTTAGGGCCATGACGAAAACCCACTGGTGAGTCAAAACTCACGAGTAACTTACCCGCTGTCAGCTCCAGTAACTTAAGTGCGGATTCTTGAGCAACGCCTTGTAAGCTACCACTGCCAAGGTAAATCACCTTGTTGGCATCGAGTGACGCAATCGTCGTCATCGTATCGAGGCTGTTTGATAAGAAGTGATTGCATGCCGTCATTACAGGAGTAAAGCGTGCTGCATGAAACTCTTCAGGTAGCAGCGCACATAAACATGTCACCATCATGCTAGTCAGGCTGCTTGTCATCGCGAAGCTGACATCGTTTGTTTCTGGTGGCATTAATAACGCTAAACTGTGCTTGTCATCTTTTGCACGTTGATAAAGGCGACCGTCTTCATTACAGGTGATCACCAAATGGTAACAGTCATCGATTAGCTGGCTTGCCAGCTCTACCGCTGCAACGCTCTCTGGGCTATTACCAGAGCGAGCGAACGACACCACCAAGGTTGGGCTATTTTCTGCGAAATACTCGTTAGGGTCAGTCACGATATCGGTGGTGGCGATCGCTTCAATTCTGCGTTTCATTTTTCCGGTTAGATAAGGGGCCAATGCACGTCCGGCAAAAGCCGATGTGCCGGCTCCTGTCAGTACGATACGGCCATTCTCTAACGCGAGAAACTCACTAATAAAGCGGTTGATTTGTTCTTGTTGTGGTTCTAATGATTGGATTGCTTTTTGCCAAGACGTAGGTTGTTGGGAAATTTCTTTCGCCGTAGCCAATGCGTTTTTACTTACTAACTGCTGTTCAGAAATATTCAAATACATAATGTTTGCCTTATCTTAACGACGACATGCTTGGGCATAGACGGCTGTAACTTCGCCAATCTTGTCTAAGATGATTGCCTTGGGATCGTTTTTAATGCTTCCCTGCCGAATCGCTTGAAACTGTACGGGTAAGTACTGACTGATGAGTGGCAAAGGAATAGGTTGAGTGCTGAGGTTTTTTAACAACACATCCAGACACTGGTTGACCTTTTCGTCTGGCCAGTAGTAGCGAATGCGGTCGGAGAAACTAAAGCTGCGTGCAAATCGCTGTGCTTCTGCATCCCCTTCGTAATAGCCCTGCCAGTACTTCGGCTCTGCATGCATCGCGCCTTCAAGCACTTGACGTAAACCTGAGCAATGACGCGAGGAAACAAGCTCCTCTTCAATACAAGAGAGGGCAAACAAGGCCTCACGGAGTGCAAAGGTCAATGCTGGGCCGACTTTCAAAATGGCAAAGTGATCGCGAACGAGCTGCTGGTAAGCTTGCGGGGTTTGGTAATCTGTTGAATGTGCTTCAAAGACGATGTTCGGATAGCTTTCTACCACGCGGCTCAATTGCACCGCTTTTTCCGGACGATAGTCAATCACACCTTGATGATCAAACTCCACACCCGGTTGAACAACAACCCCTATCACACGGGTCCAAGCTTCACTTAATCCCAGGTCAGCAAATGCTGCATAGTGGGTTTCGATGGTTTCCACCGCGGCACTGGCACTGGTCACTTCTAGCGTATCTAACTCTTCTGCCGCCCCGCCCGGCACAGGCACTTCCGTACCAATAACATAAAGTAGATTTGACTCACCAAACGTTGCTAATGCCGTCTCTTCAGCAACGGTAGCTAATCGTGCGGCACGCTGCGCGACGATAAAGTCAGTCAACGGAACTTCATCTCCCTTACAACTCATGCTGCAATCAAGATGAATCTTAGTGAAACCCGCCGCAACATAGGCCGCTATTTGATTTTCGGCATTTTTCATTGCCGATTCTGCATCTAAACCTTGCCAACGGTTGGGGCCTAAGTGATCACCACCTAAAATAAGGCGCGTCAGTGGGAAGCCAGCTTGTTGCGCATAGCCTTCTACCATGTTGCGAAAATCTGCCGGCGTCATGCCTGTATAACCACCAAACTGATCCACTTGATTCGACGTAGCTTCAATTAACAACGCGCTGTTATCACGGATGGCTTGTTGAATCGCGGCTTCAATCACCAGCGGATGGGCTGAGCATACAGAGTAGATGCCCGTCGCCTTTCCTGTTTTGTGTTCCTTGATAATATCTGCGAGACAGCTCATTGCTTTTCCTTACATCCATTAATCTGTCGTTTTCGTTTCTTTAAAAACCATACTCCCCCACCAAACGAAAGGAAACAAAAGAAAACAATAACCACAACAATGATCACAAAAAGAAACCACAAGCCTTCAAAAGTGACCAATCGCCTAGACAACGAAACAAAGAAGCGTATGCTTTTTAACATAAACGGCGTAACAACAAGAAAAGAAAAAGAAACCGAAAGGTAAGAAAAGGTTTTGGGGTTTCTATTTTCTGTTTGCGTCGTTATAATCACTTCAAGTCAGATTAAAGAGATAATAAGAATGAAAAACACCAGCGAGAGGCGAGAGCACACAATTGCACTGCTCAAGCAGCATGGCAGCGTTCAGGTGACTGACCTGTCTAAACAATTTGGGGTTTCTGCGGTTACAATACGCAATGATTTAGCGGCACTCGAAAAGCAAGGTATCGCAACCCGCGCCTATGGCGGCGCTTATCTTCAAGACAGTGAGATACGCCCGACTGAACATTCTGTTGCAGACAAGAATCAGCTCAATAAGTCAATTAAGCAAAAGATAGCAGAAGCGGCGGTTGAACTGATCGAGTCTGGTGACACGCTCATCTTGGACTCAGGTACCACCACCTACTGCATCGCAGAGGCCTTACAAACCGCGAATGATCTTGTGGTGATGACCAATGGCTTGAATATCGCTAACGCGCTGTTTCCCGCAGAAGAAGTCGACGTCATCCTTATTGGCGGTGAACTGCGTCGCAAATCCATGTCTTTCTTTGGCATGCAAGCCGAAAGCGTTTTAGAGCATTATCATTTCAATAAGTTGTTTTTGGGTGTGGATGGTTTCAATCTCGAAAGGGGTATCACCACACACAACGAAAACGAAGCACGTTTAAATCGCAAAATGTGTGATATCGCAGATGAAGTCATCGCGGTGACCGATTCATCTAAGTTTGGCAAAATTAGCCTGCATAAGATTCTCGAAACAGCACGTATCGACAAGGTTATTACCGATTCGGGCATTCCCGATGAATACTTACAAGGTTTAAAGCGACAAGGGGTTCCGGTAATTTTGGTTGATGCGTAGCGTTCACAACAACGCCGCAGACAACAAGTAACTCGCTGCTGCGACTGCCAGCAGCAGTACTTGTTAAGATTAAAACCGTTTCATTAGCCCGGTATGTAGTGTCAAAAAGAAAGCTAAAATACACGTCACTTGCCACAATCCGTTGCTGTAGAAAGACACTTGGTTGCCAGACCAGACCCGCAGCGCGACATTAAACAACTCCCCTGTCACGCCCAGAACAACAACCGCAGACACATAGTAGCGCACAAATTCTGTGCAGTAACGTCCGATACCAGAGGCAAAACCCAACATAGCTTTCCTTTGTAGTTGGCAGAATGATAAGACAGATATACTCAAACCACCTCAAGATGCTTGTTCAGCGAGAGTTTCTAGGCTTGTCAACAAGGCACTGTTTTGTAGATCTAGTGGACTAAATCAAAAAACAGTAACGACGGTGGCGAGCCTAGAAAACTCGCCCTTCGGGAAGCGACTAGCGCCCCGATTTCTGCGTTAAAGGTGTTTGAAAGGGAAAGCCATTCCTTCACACCTTTGCCTTGAACTCGACGCGCTAGGCCGCTTCTGAATCCTGCATCTTGAGGTGGTTTGAGTATAATACGTAAGATCTCGCTTGCCTTTCAGACAGAAAATGCCTTATTTGTACTCAACCTGCCTCAAGGGACTCCCCGATTCAACACGCCGCGACCCTAGGCATCTTGACAGTATACTCAAGTCTCCTCAAGATGCTTGTTCAGCGAGAATTTCTAGGCTTGTCAGCAAGGCACTGCTTTGAAGGTCTAGTGAACTAAATCGAAAAGCAGTAACACAGATGACGAGCCTAGAAAACTCGCCCAGAGGGAAGCGCCTAGCGCCCCGATTTCTGTGTTAAAGGTATTTGAAAGGGGAAAGCCATTCCTTCACACCTTTGCCTTGAACTCGATGCGCTAGTCCGCTTCTGAAGCCTGCATCTTGAGGTGACTTGACTTGAGTATATAACTGCCTCCTTACTCATTAAAGGCATGATTTAGGCAGGAAAGCACAGAAAGTTGAAATATAGTCAAAAGTACTTTCCTTTTTTATTTAATTCGGTAGAATCGCCGCCCCACAAATCAAAGCAAGGTTGTTCTTTGATTTATTCACGCGCGACTTGCGCGTTTTGCTCTTTAATAATCTGACAATGGAATTAGACCATGAAACGCATTAATGTGATCGGCACCAGTGGTAGTGGAAAGTCAACATTCAGTAGAAAACTCTCACAAGCAATGGGATGTAAGTATATAGAGATGGACGAGCTGTTTTGGCAGCCCAACTGGAAAACCTCAAGCGATAGCGTATTTTTTAAAAAGCTTGAGAACGCCATCGATGCCGACAGCTGGGTGCTTGACGGTAATTACAACCGCACCAACTCGATTAAATGGTCTAAAGCAGATACCATTGTCTGGATTGACTATTCCTTTACACGTACTTTCTATCAAGCGCTAATGCGCGCAATTAAACGGATCGCGGCTGGCCAAGAGTTATGGCCAAACACGGGCAATAAAGAGACCTTTTTAAAAACATTTTTCCATCGCGATTCTATTATTTTGTGGACATTGAAAAACTACAGAAAGAATAAACTTCGTTACTCAGCTATCGCGTATCTGCAACACA